>NZ_WHNP01000070.1 GCF_009362735.1 Paraburkholderia franconis
GCGGCCGAACTTCAGCGTCAACTACGCACCTTGCTCGGCCATGACCAAATTGTTACGCAAGCCTACGGACGTCACCTGCTGATCAAACGTCTGGACGATGAGGAGCCCACTGTTGTGGCGCGCCTCACAGAGTTCGGCCGCAATCGTTATGGCGCTGCCTTCCGCAGCCATAGTGGTCGTTGGGAACCGCTGCCCGGAACCGGCTCGCTCGAGGAGATGGCCAATGTCGTCGTCACGCTCTTGCAGCCCTATTTACAGCCGGATAATTAATCAAGCAATTTACGGGATGTTGTACTAGCCCCTTCAGGCTCAGTTGCAGATTCAGTCGCAGAAGCGGAAATACCCGCTATGCAGCAGCACAGGCTTGCCGCCCACTTCGTTCAACATACGCTGAGTAGCGCGCTCGATTTCCAGGCGATGCGCCGTGAACGCGCTGATCAGATCGTCTTCTCGCAGCGAGCGCGCGCCGAAATGATCTTCGAGTGCTTCGGCCGTGATCGCGCACTGAACTGGCTGATGGTCGACGAGCGCGGGAAACGCCAGCACCAGATCACGTGCGCAATATTCAGGGTCACAGGAAGGAAACGAAATATGCATGACGCCCACCCCACTCGCGAATGACATGCCGCACTGGAAAACTTGCCGCCCATCTGCGCGCCAGGCGACCAAACCAGCTTAGCCCGCAGCTACCCGCTGCGCTTGATGCACGTCAATGCAAACAACGCACGGCGCGACTGCGCATCGCTTGACCTGTATCAACGCCATCGCCCCGCCGCGTGGGACGATCGATTCGACCTTGTCACGTTCATGAAGGTCGACCTGTTTCTCGATGCGGATGGCCACGCCATGATCAAACCTATCTTCCGGATCGGTGCAGCGCTGCTGAACACGCCCGCGCCGCGGCCCGTCGAAGGGACGCCGGCACCCCACATCGGCTTGCCCGTCGCGCATCGCAGCGGCGGCATGCCGTTGCTCGATGCACTGGCGGCTCGTCAGACCTCGCGCAGCTTCGCCGATACGCCGATCGACCACGCCACGCTCAGCGATCTGCTGTGGGCCGCCGACGGCATCAATCGCGATGTCGACGGCGGACGTACCGCGCCCTCGGCGCTGGGCGGCTATGAGATCGACATCTATGTACTGCTCGCAAACGGTGCGTATCGCTACGACCCCGTCAAGCACGCACTCGAACTCGTCGCGTCGGCGGATCTGCGAAGCATGACGGGATATCAGGACTTCCACGGCCATGCGCCCGTCAACCTCGTGTATGTCGCCGATCTCACGCGCATGCAGGACATTCCGCAAACGCAGCGCGAAGCGTTCGCGTATGCGAGCGCCGGCGCGATTCTGCAGAACGTCTATCTTTTTTGTGCATCGGCGGGACTCGCGGCGGCTGCACGAGGATGGATGAACCGGACGGCGCTCGCCGTGAATCTGAAACTGCCCGTCGGGTCGGCTGCGCTCCTCGCGCAGACCATCGGTCACTTTTCCGGCGTCGACAGGCCATAGGCATCGCGGGAGCGATGCGGCTGCAAATGCATTTGTCGTGTGACAGTGCGCGCCATAATGACCGCAACAGCCACGAACGCAACAGCCCGCATCATCGCGCAGGTCCCATCCACGCGCGAAACGCCCCTTCCACCTCGACAATCGACTTCGCGCACGTCGAATACATCAGCGCGGCGTTGCCGTCGCTGTCGTACATGCCACGGCACATCGCCCTGAGCTGTATCAGCGTGTTGCCGTCGTCGATCGGGCTTTTCGTCGCCGCGAGGTACACGAAGCCGAACGAATGCGGATCGGCCGTTTCGACGACGGTATCGTCGGCACGAATGATCCGGCTCGCCGAATGAGTCTTGATGAACGATCGAGTACGCGCCCACGCGCGCTCGCAATCGACGGTCGAGCTGCAACTCACGGATGCATCCTGTCGCGCGCGGAAAAGCTCGACTTCCCTGTTTCGAAACGCAGCATCGCGCGATGCGCTCGCACAGCCGTCGAGAACCGCCGCGCACAGCATCGAAAGAAAAACCGCCCTGATCCATGCATGATTCACGGTTGCACCTGCCCATCTGAGTCTGCCTGCGCGAAAGCAGAAGTCGACGCAAGCTCGACGATTTCGGACGTGATCTCGTCCTGTCGCACGATGCGGTAGTCGCGCGTGAGCACCTCCAGCTTGTCCTTGACGTGCTGGCTCGCCGCGAGCATGGCCGCGACGCGTGCCGCGTTTTCGGCCGCGAACGACTGCATCAGCCCTTCGCACAGCTCGACGTAAACATAACGCTCGGTCAGCCCTTCCAGCAGCCGGTCAAGCGACAAGTTGAGCAAGGGCGGCTGCATCCGCGAGGACATTCTGAACCGCGCGAAATCGAACGGCACGAGACGCCGCGTCACGATGCGATCCTCGAGGCCCGGACCGGGTATCGCATGGACCAGCCACACTTCCGATGTGTCGCGATCGCTGAAGCGCGCATACACGGCATCCGTGATCGCGCCGGCCACGCGCATCACGTCGTCGGCGTGCGCGGCCATCGGCACCGACCACGCCCACTTCAGTCCGCGCTCATGCGCGAGCATCGCGCCCCGGGTGCCGACCACGAAAATTTCGGCGGCGGCGTCCGCTTGCAGATGCTCGACGCGCTCGACCAGATGCTCGTTGAAGCCGCCGACGAAGCCCTGCTCGGTGCACACGACGATCACGATTCGCGTGAGCCCCCTTTCGGACGCCCGGTCGGCTGCGTGAAGGGACGGCGCGGCGGATGGCAAGGCGGACGGCGCGGCAGCCAGCACCATCCCGATCGCCTCGCCGACCGTCGCCGCCGCCGAGCGGATGCCCGCGAGCCGCCCCTGGGCTTCGCGTTCGCGCGCAGCGGCGATGCCGCGCATCGCGCTGATGACGGATTCGAGTTGCCGCGCGGTCGCCGTGCGGCTTTCGATCTCACCGAGTCTGCTGCTCATCGGAAGGTCCCTGCGCTTCATGCTCGCCAGCGGCATCGTGCGTGGCACGCTCGACCAGCTCGCGGATCGGATCGGTCAGACGCTTGCGCAACGCGTCGTCGAGCGGGCCCGACAGCCAGGCCGCAGCGCCGGCATCAGAGGCTTGACCCTGCGCTTCATCCGCTGCGATGAGCCGCTGCCTGACCCGGCCCGGCACATGCAGCGGCGCGCGATCGAATGCGCCATCGGCGAGCGCGGCGAGCAACGCGACCTGATCGGCGGGACGCAATGCGGCAAAGCGCGGTTGCGTGATGAGCGCGCGTATCCGCTTGCCCCGCTCGACTTGCGCATTGACGCGCGCATCGGCGAGTCCGCCGAAACGGCTGAACATCTCCAGCTCCAGAAACTGCGCATACTCGAGCCGCAAACGGCCCGCGACATCGCGCAGCGCGGCATGCTGCGCCTTGCCGCCGACGCGGCTGACGCTCAGCCCCACATCCACGGCCGGCCGCTGATTCGCTGCAAAAAGTCCCGCATCGAGCACGATCTGCCCATCGGTGATCGAGATCAGGTTCGTGGGGATATAGGCCGACAGATTCCCCGCGTCGGTCTCGGCGATCGGCAATGCCGTCAGCGAGCCGCCTCCCAGCGCGGGAGACAGTTTGGCCGCGCGTTCCAGCAGGCGTGCGTGCAAATAGAACACGTCGCCGGGATAGGCCTCGCGCCCGGGCGGCTCGCGCGTGAGCAAGGCCAGCTCGCGATGCGTCGCGGCATGCTTCGTCAGATCGTCGATGACGATAAGCGCGTGCTGTCCACGGTCGCGAAAGGACTCGGCGATCGAAAACCCGGCGAATGGCGCGATCCACTGCAAGCCCGGCGACGAAGCCGCCGACGCGACGACGAAGATGCAACGCTCGGGCGCCCCATGCTGACGCACGGCATCGATCACTCTCTGCACCGCCGTCGCGCGCTGACCGACCGCGACGTACACGCAGATCACGTCGCTGTGCTTCTGGTTGACGATCGCATCGACGGCAAGCGATGTCTTGCCCGTCGCGCGGTCGCCGATGATCAGCTCGCGCTGTCCGCGCCCGATCGCGAACAGCGCATCGACGATCAGCACGCCCGTTTCCAGCGGCTCGTGAACGAAATCGCGCTCGATGATCGCGGGCGCCGGTCGCTCGACAGGCAAACGCCCGTCGGCCTTCAACGCGTCGCCGCCGTCGAGCGGCCGTCCGAGCGGATCGACGACGCGCCCGAGCAGCGCATCGCCGACGGGCACATCGAGCACGGCGCCCGTGCGGTCCACGCGCATTCCCGCCCGCACCGACTCGCCGCTGTCCAGCAGCACGATGCTCGCAACGGCCGCATCGAGCGAATGAACGAAGCCGCGCACGCCGCCTTCGACTTCGACCCGTTCGTCGAGCGCGACGTCGGGCAGGCCTGATACGAACGCGATGCCGTCGGCGATGTGCAAGACGCGGCCGATGCTCGTCGCGCGCGCTTTCAGCGCGAGCCGTTCGAGCGCGTCGCGCTTGCCGGAGAGCCATTCGCTTGCGGGCCGCTCGTCGTTCATGTCAGCGCGTGTATCCATCATCGCGAAGCAGCCCCGTGTGAATCTGTTCCAGCTGGTCCCGCCAGCTATTGCGCACGACGCCGTGCGCGCCCGATAACTCCAGTCCCGCGACTAGCGCGCGATCGACTTGTGCATGCAACGCGATGGTGCGTCCGAGCGCGGCGGAAAGCGCCGATTCGCACGCGGCGCGCTCGTCGGGCGTCAATGCGCGCGGCGCGGTCAGTTGCAGCGACGCGTCCGAGGCCATCTCCGCGCGCGCAGCCGGCGAAAGCGAGCGCACGCCCTCCGCCAGTCCGTCGACGAACGCCGTGACACGCAAGCTGTCCGGCACGCGGTCCAGCAATTTGCGGGCGATATCGACGGCCAGTTGCACCGCGAGCGCCGACGCCGCCTCTGCTTGCGCCGCACGCTCGCGCGCCCGGTCCGCCGCCGCTTGCGCGCGCAGCTGCTCGGCTTCTTCATGCGCGGCGTCCAGCAAGGCCGCGCGCTGTTTGTCCGCGTCCGCCTCGGCCTGGGCCAACGCCTGCGCGCGCTGCGTCGCGAGCTGTTCGCGCTCGGCCGACAGCGCATCGCGTTCGGCCTGGGCCGAAACCTTCGCGGTATTCGCTTCGTTCATCAACGCATGCGCGCTCGCCTGCCGTTGCGCAATGATGTTGGCCACGGGACGAAACAGAAAACGCGCAAGCAGCCAGACGAGAATCAGCGCGTTGACCGTTTGCAGCGCCAGCGTCGACCAGTCGATTCTCATCGCGCGCCCTACTTCATGAACGGATTCGCAAACAGCAACAGCAACGCGACCACGAGGCAATAGATCGCCATCGTTTCGATCATCGCGAGACCGACGAACAGCGTGCGCGACACGGTGCCCGCCGCATCCGGCTGACGCGCGATCGCATCCATGGCTGCCGCGACGGCGCGGCCCTCGGCGAGCGCGGGACCGATCGCGCCGAACGACACGGCGAGCGAGGCCGCTGCGATGCTGACGATTTCGATGAGGTTCATGCCTGTCCTTTCTGTTTGTCCTGAACGTGAGTGTGTGCCTCGCCGACGGCAGCCCCGATGAACACCATCGCGAGCACCGCGAAGATGTATGCCTGCACGGCGCCCGTCAGCAGATCGAGCGCCATCAGCGGAACCGGCACCAGCAGCCCGGCAAGCGACAGCACGATGCCGACCACGAAAACCCCGCTCATCACGTTGCCGAAGAGGCGCACCACGAGCGAAAACGTGCGCGTGATCTGCTCGACGACGTTGAGCGGAATCATCACCCACGTCGGTTCGGCGAAGGTCGCGAGGTAGCCTTGCATGCCGCGCGTGCGTATGCCGTAGACGAACGTCGCAACGAGGACGAGCAGCGCGAGCGCGGCATCCGTTTCGAGGTGAGCAGTGGGCGGCTCGATGCCCGGAACGAGCGACGACCAGTTCGCGATCAGCACGAACAGGAACAGCGTGCCGATCAGCGAGCGATACGGCGCGGGATCGGTTTGCATCGTGTCGCGTATTTGCGCGTCGATCGTGCCGACCAGCAGTTCGAGCACCGTCTGCGTTCGCGACGGCATGATCGAGAGCTTGCGTGTCAGCAGCACTGCGGCGATCGTCATGCAGGCCATGATCGCCCACGTGACGACCACGGGCGCGGTGATCGCCACAGGGCCCACATGAAGCAGCGGCTCGGTGGCAAGCGGCGAATGGATCATGGCGTCGCTCGCTCGAGATGAAGCGCGATGCTGCGCGTCCAGATAAAGCCGCCGATTCCGCCGAGCAACGCGAATGCGCCCGCTTTCGCAAGCAGAAAGAAAATCGCCGTCGTCAGCACGAGGCGAGCGATCTGCACGGCGAACGCGATCGGCGCGCGCCCGCGCGCGAAATACATGGCGTTCCAGCGCAGCGAAATGAAATGGACCGCGCCCGCGAGCAGGCCGACGGCCAGTCCCGCGACCGCGAGCGCGATGGCGCCGTGCACATGAGCGATTGCTGCGTTAATCACGATCTCTCCTTTGCTGTCGATGCATCCATCGCCACGCGGACCAGAGGCCGATTGCCGCTCCAATCATCACGAGCGGCGCCGAGAAGAACACCCGTGTGCCCGCGATCCGGTCCAGCCAGCGGCCGAGCGCGAGACACAGCAGCGTCGGCAGCACGATGGTCCAGCCCAGAATGCCGATCTGTCCAAGGCGCGCGCCGAGCGACGGCTCGGGCTCCGCGCGTCCCGTCTCGTCTCGCTTTGCCGCGCGTCGCGCGGCGCGCGCCACGCGATCGCCGTCGTTCTCTTCCGAAGGCGGGCGCTTCGTCATCCTGGTTCTCCGCGCGTTCTCTCAGGACGCAGATAACGCAGCATCTGACGCACCGCCTGCGCATGAAGACGCGTCTGCTCGACGCGCGCGCGGCGCAGCGCGTCGAGTTGCGCGGCGCGCACGCCGCGCACTTCTTCTTCGAGCCGTTGCAGCGATTCGCCCGGCACGGCCTCGCGGCAAGCCACCGACACCGTCATGCCATGCGACACGATCAGCACGCCGCCATCGACGGCACAGTAGTGTTCGATGCCGTCCGGCGTCGTCCAGCGCACAACCGACGCGCTCAACAGCGTCACCATGTCCGCGTGCCCGACACGAATGCCGAACGCGCCGCTTTGGTCCTCGGCGCGCAACGACACGATCGGCAGTCCATCGACGACGACGCGCGCCGGTGTCGCAATCGTCAATGCGAGGGAACGGGGTGGCATCGTCATGTCCTCCGCTCAGGCCGCGACGGGCGCGATGCCCGCCTCTTTGCTGCGGGCTTCCTTGGCGCGCGCCTCGTCGAGCGTGCCAACCATGAACAACGAACTCTCCTGCCAGTCGTCGCACTCGCCATCGAGAATCGCCTTGCAGCCGGCAATCGTGTCCGCGAGCGCGACCGATCGGCCGGGCTGCCCGGAGAACGCTTCCGTCACCGCGAAGGGCTGCGTCAGAAAACGCTGCAGACGGCGCGCCCGCTGCACGATGCGACGGTCGTCGATGCCGAGTTCCTCGATGCCGAGCAGCGCGATCACGTCCTGCAACTCGCGCTGATGCTCGATCACGCGCCGCACTTCGTTCGCGACCTCCGCATGCGTGGCGCCGACGACGAGAGGATCGAGCAGTATCGACGACGACGCGATGGGATCGATCGCGGGATACATGCCCTCTGCTGCGAGCGTGCGCGACAGCACGACCATGCTGTCGACGTGCGACGCGATGGTCGTTACGGCAGGATCGGTGAAATCGTCGGCAGGAACGTAGACGGCTTCGATGGCCGTCACGGCCACGTCGCCGACCGATACGATGCGCTCCTGCAACGCCGCGACCTCGCTGGCAAGCGTCGGCTGATAACCGACCCGCGACGGCATGCGTCCCAGCAGCCCCGACACTTCCGCACCTGCCTGCACGAAGCGGAACACGTTGTCCATCAGAAGCAGCACGTTCTGGCGGCGCTCGTCGCGAAAGTGCTCGGCGATCGTCAGCGCAGTGAGAGGCACGCGCCACCGCGCGCCCGGCGGCTCGTTCATCTGTCCGTAGACCAGCACGGCGCGCGGCAACACGCCGGAGCCACGCATGTCAGACAGCATTTCATGCCCCTCGCGCGAACGCTCGCCGACACCTGCGAACACGGAGATGCCGCCGTACTGCTCGGCCATCGCGTGAATCAGCTCCATCACGAGCACGGTCTTGCCCACGCCCGCGCCGCCGAACATCGCCGCCTTGCCGCCGTGCGCGAGCGGCGTCAGCAGATCGACGACCTTGATTCCCGTTTCGAAGAGACGCGTCGCGCCGCGCTGCGCCGACAACGGCGGCGGCGCACGATGGATCGGACGGCGCGCGACGTCATCGGGCAGAGGCGCGCCGTCATCGCGCGTGACGCCCGCTACGTCGAGCAGCCTTCCGAGCACCGCTTCGCCGACGGGCACTTCGATCGGCCCCGCGCCGACCTGCACCGTCACGCCTCGCGCGAGACCCGCCGTCGATTGCAACGCGAGCGCTCGCACGGCCGTCTCGCTGATATGCGCCTGAACTTCGACAAGAACGGGCGCGCTGTCCCGCATCGAGATCCAGAGCGCCGTATCGACGGGCGGCAGCGCATGACGGGCGAAATCGACGTCGACGACTGCGCCGCGCACGGCGATCACATGTCCCGTTGCCGCGTTCGCTTCTGTCTTCTCGCGCTCTGCGCCGTTGCCCGTCGACACTTCGTGTACCCCGAGAACAATTCCTGAACCCCTTCAAGATAACGGCGCATATCAGAGGAAAACTGATCCTGGTCAACGATTGTCGGCATCGCGCGCTCGCTCTTCGGCACGACGCGCGCGTCGAAGACGATCTACATCCGATTGATGTCGATCAAGCGTCGCGGGCGATGCACGCCTACGCTCATGACGAGCGCAACCGCGTGAAAGCAGTCCCAACGACGATGAAATCCACCTCGATCATTTCGCTCCTGCTCGGCCTGCTTTTACTTGCCTCATGCGGGATCAATCCTTCGATGACTTCCGATCGCGAAGTGAAGACAGCGTACTCCGACGTGCTCGATCAGTACGGCCAACGTCTCGACCTCGCCGCCGATGCCTCGACGCTTGCACGAAAGTATCTGCCAGCGGATTCGCTGGTGCTCGCTCAGGTCGACGATTCGCGGGAGGCCGTTGCGGCGCTGCGCGCGTCGCCTGAGTTCGTGGACACACCCGCATCGTTCGAGCGCTTCGATATCGCGCAACGTCAGCTGACGGAGGCGATTTCGCAACTGATGATCGCGTGCGAAGGCGTGCGCCGCCTGAATACGGACCCGAAGTTCCGCGCGCTTCAGTCGCGGCTCGCCTCGTCGGCGGGCCGGATCGCGCTCGCGCGCGATCGCTACGACGATGCGGCGCGGCGCTACAACGCGTCGCTTCATCATTTTTCTTCGGGGCTGCCTTTCAATCTCGCGGAAGCGATTCACGCGGGACGTGACAAGCCGACGTTCTCGGTGAAGGACGGCACGCCTGTTCATCGTCATCCACGCACTGATTTCGGCTCGTTGCGCGGATCGCTGCGCGTGTAGCCGCATCGACTTCCATTGCGGATGCGGACTACCGAAGCCCGCAGTCCGATTCCATGAACGCATCACTTTTCCGAGGAGCCTGACATGCCCCGTCATATGAAAGCCGCCGTCGTTCACCAGTTCGGCGCGCCACTCAGCATCGAGGAAGTGCCCGTGCCCGAAGTCGGCCCGGGCCAGATTCTCGTCAACATCAAGGCGTCGGGCGTGTGCCACACCGACCTGCACGCCGCCGACGGCGACTGGCCCGTCAAGCCCACGCTGCCGTTCATCCCGGGACACGAGGGCGTCGGCTACGTGACGGCCGTCGGCAGCGGCGTCAAGACGGTCAAGGAAGGCGACCGCGTCGGCGTGCCCTGGCTCTACACCGCATGCGGCCACTGCGAGCACTGTCTGAGCGGCTGGGAAACGCTGTGCCACGAACAGCAGAACACGGGCTATTCGGTCAACGGCGGCTACGCGGAATATGTGCTCGCCGATCCGAACTACGTCGGACATCTTCCCGACAACGTCGAGTTCGACGAAATCGCGCCGATTCTCTGCGCGGGCGTGACCGTCTACAAAGGCATTCGCGTGACCGACACGCGTCCTGGCCAGTGGCTCGCGATCTCGGGTATCGGCGGACTCGGCCACGTCGCCGTGCAGTACGCGATCGCGATGGGCCTGCACGTGGTCGCCGTCGACATATCCGACGACAAGCTGGCGCTTGCGCGCAAGCTCGGTGCGAAGCTCGCGATCAACGCAAAGAATGTGGACCCGGCAGCGGAAATCCAGAAGGAAATCGGCGGCGTGCACGGCGTGCTCGTTACGGCCGTATCGCGCAGCGCATTCGCGCAGGCGCTCGGCATGGTTCGCCGCGGCGGAACGGTCGCATTGAACGGCCTGCCGCCGGGCGATTTTCCGTTGCCCATTTTCTCGACGGTGCTCAACGGCATTACCGTGCGAGGATCGATCGTCGGCACGCGGCGCGACTTGCAGGAATCGCTCGACTTTGCCGCGCAAGGGAGCGTCCGCGCGCATATCCATCGCGACCGTATCGAGAACATCAATGCGGTGTTTGGCGCGCTGCGCGAGGGGACTGTCGACGGACGTATCGTGGTGTCGATGGATTGAACACTTGGATTGAGCGCTGAAACCGAAGAGAACGCCGGGCATCGAGGCGTCGCCGATGGCCACAAGACCAGCGGCGCCCGATGCCCGGCGTTCGCGACTAACGTCGATACCGAGAGCCAGCGCGTTCTACGATGCCTCGATCAGCACCTTGAGCGCATGCGTGTTGGCGGCGTGCGCAAACGTCTCGTACGCGGCGAGAATGTCGACGAGCTGAAAGCGATGGGTGATCAGCTGGGCAGGATCGAGGCGTCCCGCTTTGACCGTCTTCAGCAACATCGGCGTGCTGACGGTATCGACGAGACGCGTGGTGATCGCGATGTTGCGATCCCACAGCTTTTCCAGATGCAGATCGCACTTGACCCCGTGCACGCCGACATTCGCAATCGTGCCGCCCGGCGCGACCAGCCCCTGGCATAGCTCGAACGTCGAGGGAATGCCGACCGCTTCGATCACGCAATCGACGCCCACGGAATCCGTCAGCTTCATCACTTCCGCGACGGCATCGGCGTGCACGTTGTCGATGCAAGCCGTCGCGCCGAAACGCTGCGCGACCTCCAGTCGATTGGCGTCCGGGTCGATCATGATGATCTGCGCGGGCGAGTAGAACTGCGCCGTCAGCAGCGACGCGAGTCCGATCGGTCCCGCGCCGACGACGGCGACCGTGCTGCCCGGCTGAACCTTGCCGTTGAGCACGCCGCATTCGAAGCCCGTCGGCAGGATGTCGGACAGCATCACGAGCGCCTCTTCGTCGAGCCCCGCCGGAATGCGGTAAAGACTGGTCTGCGCATGCGGGATGCGCACGTATTCGGCCTGCGTTCCGTCGATCCGGTGGCCGAGAATCCAGCCGCCCGTCGTGCAGTGCGAGTACATGCCGCGCCGGCAATACTCGCATTGTCCGCACGACGAGATGCACGAGATCAGCACGTGATCGCCCACCGACAGCCCGCTCACCGCGCTGCCCACGCTATGAACAACACCCACGCCTTCGTGCCCGAGAATGCGGCCCGGTTCGCAGGTCGGCACGTCGCCCTTCAGGATGTGAAGGTCCGTGCCGCAGATGGTCGTACGCGTGACTTTCACGATCGCGTCGGTGGGCGCCGAGAGTTCGGGCATCGGACGTTCGTCGAGCGACTTCTCGCCGGGACCGTGATAAACGAGTGCTTTCATGTCGCATTTCTCCTGTGACCCCATGCAACGGTTGCACACTGTCCAGTCCAGACGTGCGCGGCCGGACAGGCTTGATTTCGAGCTTGACTTCCAACAACCAGGACGTCGCGCCGCTCAGGCGACGCCTTCACACAATGCGGTCGTCAAGATTCCAGAACATAGCGGCCAGGCGCCGGTTCGAGTGCCGGGTCCAGTTGCCGCGCGCTCACCTGGCCAGTCGAATGAGCACGCAGCCAATCGGACCAGCAAGGCCACCACGAGCCGTCGATGGACGGCGTCTGCTCGAAGAATTCCTGGCGGCTGCGATAGGGCGCGTCGGGCTCGCGCGTCGCGCAGCGGTAATGGCGCCCCGGATGCCCAGGCTCGGAGACGATGCCCGCGTTGTGCCCGCCCGACGTCAATACGAAGGTTAGTGCGTTGTGCGTGAACAGGTGCAGCTTGTAGACGGACGGCCACGGCGACACATGATCGCGCTCGGTCCCCACGACGAATGCGGGCGCGTCGATGTCGGGCAGCGCAACGGGCTGACCGTCCACGCAATAGCGGCCTTCCGCGAGATCGTTGTTGAGAAAGAGCTTCGTCAGGTACTCCGAGTGCATTCGATACGGCATGCGCGTCGTATCGGCGTTCCACGCCATCAGATCGTTCGGCTTCGAGCGGCGGCCCAGCATGTATTCGCTCATCATGCGCGACCAGATCAGGTCGCGTGCGTTGAGCAGCTGAAATGTCGCCGCCATCTGCGAGCCGTCCAGATAGCCTTGCTGCCACATCAGCGCATCGAGCGCAGCAAGTTCACTCGCGTCGATGAAGAGCCCGAGCTCACCCGGTTCGCTGAAATCCGTCTGCGCGGCGAGCAGCGTGACCGTGCGCAGCAGATCGGCTTTCCCGTCGCGCGCCAGCGCGGCCGCCGCAATCGCGAGCAGCGTGCCGCCGAGGCAATAGCCCGTCGCATGAACCGGTTCGCCGCAACGGGCATGCACCTCGAAGAGCGCGGCCAGCAGGCCCCGCTTCAGATAGTCGTCGAGTGCGAGATCACGGTCGGCCGCGCCGGGATTGCGCCACGACACCATGAAGACGGTATGGCCCTCATCGACCAGATATTTGACGAGCGAATCCTTCGGCTGAAGATCGAGGATGTAGTACTTCATGATCCACGACGGCACGATCAGCACGGGCTCGCGCGTCACCTGCGATGTCGCCGGCTCGTACTGAAGCAGTTCGCAAAGCTCGTTGCGCCAGATCACGCGGCCTCGCGTACACGCGACCTCGTGGCCCGGACGCCATGCCGACGGATGAACGGGACGGCCGCCTCGCAGCCGGCTCGCCATGTCGGCGAAATCTTCGAGCCAGTGTTGCGCGCCCTGGATCGCGATGCCGCCGCCCGAATCGATCAGCGCTTTCTGCGCCGAAGGATTCGTCGCGAAGAAATTGCCCGGCGAGCACGCGTCGAGCCACTGCCGCGCCCAGAACCGGACCAGATCTTCGTGATGCGCTTCGACGCCGGGAACGCCCGTCGACGCGTGCTCCCACCACTGCTGCGCCAGCAGGAACGCATCACGGTACAAGCGAAACGGCCACGCTTCCCACTCGGCGGCTGCGAAGCGCGGGTCCGGCGGCGTCCGACGCGCCGCCGGTGGCGTGCCGCGCGCTTGCACCGCGGGCGCAACCAGCGCCGCGGTCGCGAGATCGAGTTGCTTGCCGGGCGAGACCGTTAGGTGCATTGCCCAGTCGAGCCACGCGAGCACCATCGACGCCGGCGACAGTCCTCCCGTCCACGCCGCGACAGCCGCATGCGCTGCGCGGTCGAGATCGTCGCTGCTCGTCCCGCGCGTTGGAGCGCAGGCGGCGTCCGAAGCGCTGCGCGTCGGCGCGGTCATGACAGCATCGGCGGTATTGGTGGTATCGGCGGTATCAGTGGTATTGGCGGGCAAGGTGCTCGCAGGAGTCGGCGCTGGCGCCTTTTTTCGAAGCAGCTGGGGGGAGCTCATCGCATGTGCATGCCGCCGTTGATCGCGATATCGGCGCCCGTGATGAACGCCGCTGCATCAGAACAGAGAAATGCAATCAGCGCGGCCACCTCTTCGGGACGCCCGAGCCGCCCGACGGGAATCTGCGGAAGAATCTTCGTCTCCAGGATGTCGTGCGGCACGGCTTCGACCATCGCCGTCGCCAGATACCCCGGCGACACCGTGTTCACCGTCACGCCATGCTTCGCCGTTTCGAGCGCGAGCGCCTTCGTGAATCCATGCACGCCGGACTTGGCCGCCGAATAGTTGGCCTGTCCATACGCGCCGCGCGAACCGTTGACGGAGCCGATGTTGACGATCCGTCCGAAACTCCGCTCGACCATGCCTGAAAGAAGCGGCTTCGTCATATTGAAGAGGCCGTCGAGATCGGTACGGATGACAGCGTCCCAATCCGCCTTGCACATGCGCGCGAACGACTTGTCGCGCGTGATGCCCGCATTGTTGACCAGCACGTCGACCTTGCCCAATTCGGCGAGCACGCGTTGCGCGCAACGCTCGCACGAATCGAAGTCGGTCACGTCGGCTTCGTATGCATGGAAATTGCGCCCCGACTCGCGTTCGCGCGTGAGCCAGGTCGCGACGTGATCGTTGCGCGTCGAGTACGACATCGCGACCGTCATGCCCGCATCGTGAAGCGCCCGGCTGATTGCCGCGCCGAGTCCGCCCATTCCACCCGTGACAAATGCCACACGGCCCGTTTGCATGTCAGCCTCCTTTTGCCGTGTCCGGAACCGCTTGCGCGTCGGCCGTCGATGCGGGGTCGTGCTTCGGCCAGGCGCCCAAGTGCGGCATCGCGTCCTGCCATGTCCGCATCCAACCGCTGAAGCTGCCGACGGCCGGCTCGATGCCGGGCAGCTTCTGCAACGGCGCATGCCACAAGGTTCGCCATGAACCGAATACGCTGTCGAGTTCGGCGAGCCATTCGCCCTGATGCTGCGCCGTCAGCGAGATCGCCTCGCCCCAGATCGCGAGACTTTCATTCGCGTATTCGTGGGTCGCGGCCTGAACGGCCGACGCGAACCCGAACCAGTCGCCCGAGCCGGTGAGCGCCGCCTCGATGTGCTGCATCGCGTTGCGGTCGCGCCTGATCCGATGGGCCTCCAGCGTGTTCAGATCGCGCCGCCAGTCCTCGGCGAGGCGGCCGAGCCGCACGGGCGCAGAGAGTTCTGCGCGGCACAGCTCGAATGGAGCATCGGGTTCACGATTCATGATGGGTGCCCTCCGGAGCACGAGACGATCGATTGTCGAAACAGGCTGCATGGCGTCCTTCGCTGATCCCACTGTATTGGCGCGCGGCGGCTGCCGGTTGACCTGAATCAATCGGCCCCGCAACACGGGCCCGGTTGATCTGCGTCAACGGCGACCCGTGTCCGGCTCATAGACTCGATTTCAGCGTCGGGCGCTCGCCCGTTCATTTCGTTCTGTCACGGAGCTATGGCGATGAGCTACAAAAGCATCCTCGTTCACCTCGATACGAGCGCTCGCGCGCATCCGCGCCTCGAAATGGCGTTGCAGCTCGCGCATCAGTTTCGCGCGCGGCTGACAGGCATTTTCTCGACGTACATTCCCGCGCCACACGCGTTCTTCGTGATGGCCGGCACTGCCGAGTACTACGAGGAGCACGAGCGTCAGCGTCACGAGCGTTGCGCCGCGCTGGAGCGCCTGTTTCATGCGGAGCTCGCGCGCGCGAAGGTCAAGGGCCAATGGATCGCGGCGAACGGCTATGCGAACGATGTAGTGCCTCCGTATACCCGCCTCGCCGATCTGGTCATTCTCGGGCAGACGAACCCGTCCGATCCCGAATCGTTTGTCTCCGAGCAGTTCGTCGAGCACATCGTCCTGTCGGCGGGACGGCCCACTCTGATCGTACCGGCCGCGGGCTCGTTCCAGAAGCCCGGCAAGCACGTGCTGATCGCCTGGGACGGCAGCCGCGAAGCCACGCGCGCGATACACGACGCGATGCCGTTCCTGTCGCTGGCGTCGAACGTGACGCTGCTGACGATCAACGCCACGCGCGCCGAACCGCCGCGCTATCGGATTCCCGGCGCCGACATCGCGCTGACGGTCGCGCGTCACGGCGTGAAGGTCGACGTGCGCGAGATGACGGCCGACAGCGATACGGCCGTCGGCGACGTGCTGCTGTCGCAAGCAGCCGAGTCGGGTTGCGACATGATCGTGATGGGCGCGTACGCGCATTCCCGCGTGCATGAAGTCGTGCTCGGCGGCGCCACGCGCACGATCCTCAAGTCGATGACCGTACCCGTCCTGCTGTCGCATTGAACGCCCTGTCGAGAGGATCGCCATGTATCACCGCATACTCGTCGCGCTCGACGGCAGCGACACCGCCTCCCTGGCACTCGATGCCGCGCTGAAGCTCGCTGCCGACTCCGGCGCGCAGTTGATGCCGCTCTACGTGATCGACGTGCCCGTCATCGCGTACGACGTGCCCGGCTTCGATCCGTCCATCGTCCGCGATGCGTTTGTCGAGGAAGGCGAGCGCATCACATCCGATGCGCAAAGCCGGATGAACGAACGCGGCGTGACGGGCACGGCGCGTACCGTCGAAGTCGTGTCGCCGGGAGAAGACGTGGCGCACCGGATCGTCGCGATTGCAACCGGCTGGCATGCCGACGTGATCGTGATGGGCACGCACGGCCGCCGTGGTTTCCGGCGGCTGATGCTCGGCAGCGTCGCCGAGCGCGTGCTTCGCAGCGCCGCCTGCCCCGTGCTGATGATTCCCGCCCGCGTGAACGGCACGAACGGCGCATCCGCCGATCCCGCCGTCACCGCTTCCGCCGAAAAGGAACTGTCATGAACTACAAGACCCTGCTCGTTCACATCGACGACAGCCGTCGCAGCAGCGCGCGCGTCGAGATCGCCCTGGAACTCGCGCAGCGTTGGGATGCGCATCTGATCGGCCTGTATGTCGTGTGCCAGGACATGTTCCGGCCGCTCTTCAGCGAAGACGAAAGCCTGCGCCTCGCGCAGGCCGAAGCGCAGGCCGTCGAGCGCGAGCAAAAGGCCAGGGACGCTTTTCTCGCCGCTGCGGAACGGGCGGGACGCAGCATCGAATGGCGGGCGCCGTCGGGGCCGGCGCTCGACGCAGCGACGCTTCACGCGCGCCACGCCGATCTGCTGGTGCTCGGCCAGGAAGATCCGAAGGACCCCGCCGCGTATATCGAGCGGAATTTCGTCGGCAATCTCGTGCTGGGCGCGGGCCGCCCCGCACTCGTGATCCCGTATGCGGGCGCGGTCCGCACGCTCGGCGAGAACATCCTGATCGCCTGGGACGGCAGCCGCGAAGCCGCCCGCGCAATGGCCGACGCGCTGCCTCTGCTGAAACGCGCGCGCTTTGTCGGCGTCGACATCGTGCAGCCCGCCAGGCAGCACGCGTACGTGCCCGAGGGCATCGACGTCGCCGCGTGGCTCGACGCGCACGGCGTGCGTGCGTCGTTTTCGACGACGCCGAAGCACGTCAGCGTCGGCACGGGCGCGACGCTGCTCAATCGCGTGTCGGACCTTCACGTCGATCTGCTCGTGATGGGCGCATACGGGCACTCGCGCACGCGCGAGCGCGTGTTTGGCGGCGTCACGCGGACGATGCTCGAATCGATGACCGTGCCCGTGCTGATGGCGCATTGACGGGCATTGACGGGCAAGCGCAACGGACGAACGGCGTCGCGCAGACGGCACCGCCCTTACGTCGTAAGAACAAACAGGCGGGCCGCTCCATCGGGTCGGGACGGAGACAGCAAACGGTAAAATTCACCAGCGGTTCATCAGCGAAGACCCGGCTCCCGCGATACAGTCATCGCGAACGTTGGCTGAGCCTGCCAAATCGCGCAAAATGGCGGCACCACAATACGTACCGGGTGTCGGCTGCGTTCCGGCCGCGAAATCCACTTTCCGCGCGAACGCCCGTTCCTGCCTGAAGGCTCACATGAAAAAAGAACCGTATGCCAACCGCGCTGCCGGATCGCGCGAGCCGTCCCGAGCGCCGTGGTTCGTCGGGCCGGCCGCGTTGAGCCTCGTGACCTTCGCGGTGGCAGCCGCCATTACGCTAGCGGTATCGCATTTCGTCATGCAGCAATGGGTCGAGACGAACCCCGCCGTCGCGGCCCGCGCGGCAACCGTCGTGCTCGTCGCCGGCATGGCGGCTTCGGCGCTTTTTGCCGTCCTCGTGTGGCTGATCGCGGCCTCGCGCACCACGGCTTCCCCGCTGTCCGACAATGCACGCCGCAACGAAGCCAGAATGATGGGCATCATCCGCTCGTCGATGGAGGCGATCATCACGATCGACGACGCGCAGAACGTGGTGATCTTCAATCCGACTGCGGAACGTGTCTTCGGCGTCACAGCGATGGATGCGATCGGCACGCCCCTCTCGCGTTTCATTCCGCAGCGCTTTCGCAGCGCGCACGCGCAGCATGTCGCGAAGTTCGGCGCAACGGGCATCTCCGAGCGGAAGATGGGCCAGCAGCGCGTGCTGTACGGCTTGCGCGCGACCGGCGAGGAATTTCCGCTCGAAGCGTCGATTTCGCAGATAGAGGAAGATTCGGGCAAGCTCTACACGGTGATGCTGCGGGACATCACCGAGCGGGTCAAATCGGAAAACGCGCTGAAGCAGTCGAGAGAAGAACTGCGCCAGCTGTCGGCCAATCTGCAGAACGTGCGTGAAGAGGAAAAGACGCGGATCGCGCGCGAACTGCACGACGATCTCGGACAGCAATTGACGGCGTTGAAGATGGATCTCTCCGCGCTCGAACAGGTCTTGTCCGTCGACAGCGAGGCCGGCTCGCTCGACGGGAACGTCACGGACCAGTTGCGCCGCATGCGCCGGATGATTGATTCGACGGTGGCATCGGTGCGGCGGATCGCTGCCGATCTGCGGCCCGTCATGCTCGACGATCTGGGCCTCGTGCCCGCGATAGAATGGCTCGCGAACGATTTCACGAACCGCTATGGCATCGACATCACGCACAAGATCGAGCCCGGCAATGCAGCGTTCTCGAAGGACGGCGCGACGGCCCTCTTCCGTATCGTGCAGGAAGCGCTCAACAACGTCGCCCGTCATGCGGATGCCACCGCCGTCGAGATCACGCTGCATACGACGGGCTCGCACTGCATGCTGCGGATCGCGGACAACGGCCGGGGCGCCGACTGGAAAGCCGCCGCCGACAACCGTCAGGACCGCTCGTTTGGGCTGATCGGCGTAAGGGAACGGGCGCACATGCTGGGCGGTTCGGTGCAGATCGACACCGCACAAAACGAAGGCTTCGCCATCACCGTCACTTTTCCCTTGCAGTCCGTGCAACAGGAAGAGACCCACTCATGATCAAAGTACTGCTCGCCGATGACCATACGCTCGTACGAGACGGGCTGCGCCATATCCTCCAGCAAGCCAGCGGATTCGAAGTCGCGGGCGAAGCCTGGGACAGCGTCACGACGATCGCGCTGGTGCGCTCGACGGATGCACAGGTGCTCGTGCTCGATCTGTCGATGCCGGGGCGCAACGGCATCGAGCTCATCAAGCAGATCAAGGACGAGAAGCCCGCGCTGCGCATCCTCGTGCTGACGATGCACGCCGAGCAGCAATACGCGGTGCGCGCCTTCAAGGCCGGCGCATCCGGCTATCTGACGAAGGAAAGCGCGAGCGCGGAACTGGTGGGCGCCGTGACGAAGGTGGCGTCGGGCGGCGTCTACGTGAGCCTCGCGATGGCAGAGCGCTTCGCGCAGAATCTCAACGAGCCGGCGGAAGCGCTCCCTCATCAGCGGCTGTCGGACCGCGAGTTCGACGTCTTCCGGCGCATCGTCGCGGGACAGAGCCTCACCGAAATCGCCAATGAACTGTGCGTGAGCGTCAAGACCGTCAGCACGCACAAGACGCGCGTGCTCGAAAAAATGCAGATGCCGAACGAGAACGGACTCGTGCGCTATGCAATCCGCCACAAGCTGTTCGACGACGAAAACGATATCTAGCGTCGCACGAAGGCGCCCGTTCACCTCCACTCGACGGGCCCATCTGGAACGTTGACCTGCCTCAAGCGTGCCGCGATTCGAAGTGACACGATTGCTGCAGGCACCGCATCTCTGCGGGCACCGTTCCAGAGGAGGCTTCGAGATGATGCACGCTGCGCAACTTTCCGCGTGGGAGATCGACGAGCAGCGCTTCGATAGCTCCGCGCCTCTGGATCAGCAATTGCGCTTCGCACTGCAATACGCGGTGCTTGCGCCGTCGAATCACAACACGCAACCGTGGCGATTCATCGTCGACGGCGACACCGTGCAGGTGTGCGCCGACCGCCTGCGCGCGCTTCCCGTCGTCGATCCGTTCGATCGCGAGCTGCTCATCAGTTGTGGCGCGGCGCTGTTCAACTTGCGCGTCGCGTTGTGCCGGCTGGGCCTCGCGTATGCGATCACGCTGTGTCCCTCCGAGTCCGATCCCGACATCGTGGCGCTCGTGCGCGTGTCGCGCGATGGACACTGCGATGCGCGACTGCCCGGTCTCTTCGGTGCGCTGACGGCGCGCGTCACGACACGCGCGCCATTCGTCGACGAACCCGTGCCCACAGAAGTGCAGCGGAAGCTGATCGACGCATGCGACGCAGAAGGCGCGATCGCAACTTGCGTGGAGGATCGGGCCGAACGTCAGGCAATCGCGCAACTGGTCGCCGAAGCCGATCATGACCAGTTCGCCGATCCGCGCTTTCGGCGCGAGCTTGCAAGCTGGATTCACCCGCAGCGGCGCGATGACGGCATGCCCGCCTACGGCACGGCTGTGCGCGACCTGCTCGACTATGCGGTGCCGCTCGTCACGTCCGTGGTGCGCGTATTCGACGTCGGCGCGGGCATGCCTGCCAGTCACCACCATCTCGTCGAAGGGTCGCCGCTGATCGTGGGCATCGCCACGTCGCGAGACGACAAGGAGGCGTGGCTCGCGACCGGGCAGGCGCTCGAACGGATGCTGCTGGTCGCGGCGGCGGAAGGACTCACCGCGTCGTACCTGAACCAGCCCGTCGAAGTCGGCACGTTGCGCGAACGGCTCAAAGTCCTGCTGCACGTCGATGCGATACCGCAGCTTCTCTTGCGCGTCGGACGCGGCCCGCAGGTCGGTCATGCACCAAGACGGCCCCTGTCCGACGTGCTGTTTTGACACGCCAGTGACCGCTTGCCGTCGTCGGGCTCTCACGGCATCCGTTGACCTGGCTCAAAGGCCCCGATGCGTCGCGCGATAGATTGAAACTGTCAGCCAACCAGGAGGCTTCAACGTGATCCGTGCGCGTTTATCCGTGTTGCTTGTTTGCGCGAACGTGTTGCTGGCGGCATCGCAGACCGCGCTCGCGCAGCGCAACGAACCGACCGAACTGGTCGATCAGCAGCATTGCATGTTCTGCCATACGTCGGATGCGCCGTTCCTCGCGCCGTCGTTTCATCAGATCGCGGACCGCTATCGCGGTGTGCCGAACGCGACGGCGATGCTCGAACACAAGCTGCGGATGGGCGGTCGCGCGCACTGGGGCGACATGGCGATGCCGTTGCCCGCCGAGCGCGGCGGGCCGCTTTCCGCGCAAGACGCACATACGCTGATCGAATGGGTCATGTCCCAATGATGCGAGCGTTGCAAGCGTCCTGAATCCTGCCCGTGAAGGAGCCATCGATGAGAATCACCATCCACCTCGATACATTCGAATGCCCCGATCCCGCCGTCTATGCGATTCTCTGGCTCGACCGCGACACGCGTAAATGGTCGCGCGAGGGACATGCCGTGATCGATGTGCCGCAATGGGGGACGCTGGTCTCTTCGAAGGGCAGCACGCGGGTCTATGACGCTGCGGGCATGCATCCGTTTTGCGAGCTGTCGGGGCTCGACCTGACTTCGGCGGATGGTCCGTTCGAAGGCGAATCGGGCCACGCGCTCTGGTATCGGCACGCGCATCATGCGCCCGTCGTCGGCCAATGGCATGTGCAGTGCGTCGACGAAACGGACGCGGAACCCGAGAACGGCGTGTTCGCGGATGACGAGGTTTGAGCAAGTGGTTTCAGCATTGGCCGGATAGGTATGACCGGCCGATGTGATTCGATCAATCGCGACGGGCGTTCCAGTTCCAGCAAGCACGCGCCGATGACAGGCGCGCTCGTCTCGCCGCGCTTATTCCGATTCTTTATTCCGATGATCGAAGGTCCGATCCATCCGTCCCGGACGCTTCGACATGGAAAGTCCGCGAACGCTTGAGTTCGATCCAGATCATTCCCTCGCGCAGGCCCGCAAGCATCGCTTCGCGCTCGGTGGAAAACGTCTCGTGATTCGCGAAGACATGCGCGAATCTCCCGTCGCGGGTGCGATGGCACACGTGAATGTCGCTGCAAAATTTTCCATCGGCTGCCGGCTTCGTTTCGACCCGCACCGACCAGCCGTCCTCATCGACTTTGCCTGTCAATGGCATGACTACTCCTCACAGGAAAGTGGGCCAACCGCCACGCTTCGTTCGGCCAGCGTGACGGCGGGCCCAGTTCTCTCAGGTTTGACTGCGCGGCCCTCAGCCGATTTCGATGCGCTTGCGATCGGGCGACGCTTTCTTCGGCAGCGTCAGCGACAACACGCCGTCCTTGTATTCGGCCGTCGCCTTGCTTTCGTCGACTGCGCTCGCCAGCGTGAACGAGCGGCTGAATGCGCCCGAATAGCGTTCGCGCCGGATCACCCGTTCGCCGTCCTTCTGCTCCTTGCTGCGTTCGACTTTCGCGTTGATCGTGACAGCCGGGCCGTCGATCTGCACGTCGATGTCATTTTTCTCGACGCCCGGCAGCTCCGCTTTCACCGAATAGGCCGCCTCGGACTCGGTGACGTCGATCTTGATCGACGACAGATCGGGGCCTTCTGCGATCGACAGTCCGCGGAACGGACGAAAGAGACCATGAAACAGATCGGGGATCGGGTCCGTGAACGGGTCGTAACGAGTCAGGTTACTCATGGCTTGTTCTCCAGAATGATCGATGCCGTGTGCGGCACGTGTGCAGATGTCGGCGCGTCATCTCCGCGACGGGAGTGTCGCCGACGGGTCCAACGGAATGCGCATCACCGGACTGCTGAGACGACAGGGTGAGCGTTGCGTCCGTCATCTCAGCGTAGCCGGACACGCGATTGCACGATTGATCCACGTCAACGAGGCCAATGCGCTGTTTCGAGGCGCTTCCAGGGCTCCTCACTTGAGGTGAAGTGCCCGTCACCGTCACGCGGACGGTCGTTGAGCGCGCACCCGTCGCGAGGTGGAACAAGTGCTCGCGACCTGATATAAATCAATCGTTTGAGGCACGCCCTGCCTCGCTGCCCCCGCGCGGAGGATTGATGGGACCGTCGAGAAGCGAGCCATCCCGCTTTGAAAGCGCGGCGTCCATATCGGACGTGCCCGTCGAGGACCGCTATTTCCTGCTGATCGAAGCCGTTCGTGACTACGCAATCTTCATGCTGGACAGGTCCGGGCATGTGTCGAGCTGGAACCCGGGCGCGCAACGCATCAAGGGCTATTCGTCCGATGAGATCATCGGGCGGCACTTCTCCGTGTTCTACACGCCCGAAGATGTTGCGGCCGGCAAGCCCGCGCGCGAACTCGATATCGCGGCCGCCGAAGGCCGTGTCGAGGACGAAGGCTGGCGCGTGCGCCGCGACGGCTCGCGTTTCTGGGCCAACGTGGTCATTTCGGCCGTTCGCGATGTATCCGGTGTGCTGCTCGGCTTCGCCAAGGTGACGCGCGATATGACCGAGCGCATGCGCCTCGCCGAACTCGAACACGCGAGTGAAGTGTCGACCCAGGTGCAGATCACGCGCGAGAACGAACAGAAGCGGATCGCCCGCGAACTGCACGACGATCTCGGACAGCAACTGACGGCATTGAAGATGAGCGTCGCGTTGCTCGAAGCGAACCTCGGCGTGCAGGCCGTCACGACGCCCCTCGCCTCGCAGACGCGCGAGCTGCAAACGCAGATCGATTCGATGGCGGCCTCGCTTCGACGCATCGCCGCCGATCTGCGGCCACCGCTGCTCGACGACCTCGGCCTGATGGCGGCGCTCGACTGGCTGGCGGAAGACTTCACGAAACGCTATGGCGTCGTTGCGTCTGTTCGCCTGGAATCGGACGAATCAGGCGAGCCGGCATTCAACGATTTCGCGTCGACGACGCTGTTCCGGATCGTGCAGGAAGCGCTGACCAACGTCGCGCGGCATGCGAACGCGAGCCACGTGCGAATCGACATGGCTTGCGCGGAAGAAACGTTCTCGCTCGAAATCGAGGACGACGGAATCGGCGCGGTGCTCGAAGGGCCGTTCGGCAAGAACTCGTTTGGCCTGCTGGGCATCCGCGAGCGCGTGCGGCAATTGCACGGCGGCGTCACGTTCTTCAGTGCGCCGGGCAGCGGCTTCCGGATCTCGATACGAATGCCCGTCGACGCGCTCGAATAGCCGAAGCGCGCGGGCGCGAATCACCCGCTGATCTTCACCCGCGCACCGCACGCGCCCATCTGCGGAGGTTCGGCCGGAACCGCTTCGAGAAAGCCGTGGCCCATTTCGCGCTCGAAGCGCGACGGCGTGCCTTCCCAGACGATGCGCGCGTGCTCGAGCACATACACGCGGTCCGCATGAGGCAGCGCGAACGTGACGTTCTGCTCGCCGAGCAGCACCGTGATGGGCGTTGTCTTCTGCAGCTTCTCCATCGCACGCGACAACTGCTCCAGAATCACAGGCGCGAGGCCGAGCGTCGGTTCGTCGAGGATCAGCAGCTTCGGCTGCATCATCAGCGCTCGCGCGATGGCGAGCATCTGCTGCTCGCCGCCCGACAGCGTGCGCGCCGTTTGTCCCTGGCGCGACTTGAGGATCGGGAACAGCTCGAAAAGCCACGCGAGCTGTTCCGCGCGTACTGCGTCGGCGAGATGGTAGCCGCCCAGGTCGAGGTTCTCGCGCACGGTCATGTCGCTGAACAGCTCGCGCGTCTCCGGGCATTGCACGACGCCCGCGCGCGCGATCGCCGCGCCGCTCATCCCTTTCAGGTCCTGTCCGCCGAAGCGGATCGTCCCCTGATAAGGCACGAGCCCGGAGATCGCGTTGAAGAGCGTGGTCTTGCCCGCGCCATTGAGACCCACGATCGACACGAATTCGCCCTCGTGCACATGAAGACTCACGCCGTCGAGCGCGCGCGCCTTGCCGTACAGCACGCCGACGTCCTCGACCTGAAGCACGTGCGGCCTCGCGCTCATGTCGCCGGGCGGCCTCTCGCGCATCTCGATCTTGCCGCCCAGATAGACGCGGCGCACCGTTTCGTTTCGCATGACTTCGTCGGCCGTGCCCTCGGCGACGTACTCGCCCAGGTACATCGCGAGCACGCGGTCAGCGAGCGCCGCGAGGCTCTTCACGTTGTGATCGACGAGCAGCACCGCGCGCCCTTCGGCGCGAAAACCGCGAATCAGCTCGGAGAACGCCACCGATTCCGCTGCCGTCAGGCCGGCGAACGGCTCGTCGACGAGCACGACTTTCGGATCACGCGCAATCGCCTTCGCCATCTCCATGCGGCGCAGATCGGCGAAAGGCAGCGTCGCCGGATGACGCTGCATCACAGCCCCGAGGCCGACGCGCTCGGCGATTTCCCGCGCGCGCCGGTTGACGTGCGGATCGGCGGCAAGCTTCATCAGCGAATCGGGCAGCAGCGCGAGCTTGATGTGCTCGAGCACCGTCTGCCGGTGCAGCGGCCGCGAGTGCTGGAACACGATGCCCACGCCCGCGCGCGCAATCCGGTGCGGCGCCCAGCCCGCCATCTCGACTCCGTCGATCTTCACCGATCCCGCATTGGGCCGCTCGATGCCCATGATCAGTTTCATCACGGTCGACTTGCCTGAGCCGTTCGGGCCGATCAGGCCGAGAATTTCGCCGGGCCGGATGTCGAAGCCGATGTCCTTCACCGCGACGAGCCCGCCAAAGCGCTTGGTGAGCCCGCGTACGGCGAGACGGGGTGAATCGCTCATTCTCGCTCCCTCACGCGCAGCACGTTGCCGAGCAGCCCGTCCGGAAAGAACAGAATCACGGCGAGCGCGACGGCGGCGACCACGAAGGTGTTGATCTGGCCGAGCGGACGCAGGAATTCGCCCGCGACGATCAGGAAGATCGAGCCGAGCACGGCGCCGAGAATCGTGCGGCGGCCGCCGAGCACGGCTGCGATGATGATCTGCACGCCGATGCCGATATCCACCACCGTGCTGACGGACGCGGTGCCCTGGTAGAACACGAGCATCGCGCCCGCGACGCCGGAGAACACCGCGCTGATGCAGAACGCCGCGAGCTTGTGCTTGGTCACGTTGAAGCCGAGCGCCTGCGCGCCGATCGTGTCCTGACCGCTCGCCTGCAGGATCAGGCCGATCGCCGAACGCGACAGCCCGAACAGCAGGATCGCGCAGACGATCAGGAAGGCAAGCGCGATCCAGTAGTTATGCGAGGCGTCCACCGACATCACGTCGGGCACCATCATGCCGATCTCGCCACCCGTCACGCCCGCGAAAATCACGATCGAGTTTTGCAGCAGAAGCACCGCGACCAGCGTGACGAGGCCGAAGTACGGTCCGCGCAAACGCAGCGCGGGCACCGCGAGCAGCAACCCGCCGATCAGCGCGACGAGCCCGCCTGCCGCGACGCAGACGGCGATCGGCGCGCCCCACTTCGCGTCGAGTATCGCGGCCGTGTAGGCGCCCAGGCCGATCAGGAACGTGGGGCCGAAGTTGACCTCGCCCGCGAATCCGAACAGCAGGTCCCACGACATCGCGAACACACCGAAGTAGAACCCGACGGTGAGCACGCCGAGTATGTAGCCCGAGAGCCACAAGGGCAGCGTCGCCGCGATGGCGACGAGCACGATGGCCCACACTGCGCGCGAACGGAAAGGAGCGGTCATGATGGTCTGCATCTGTGCGGTTAGCGCCGTCCGAGAAAGCCTTGCGGTCTGACGTACACGACGAGCACCAGAAGAATCAGCGCGGGCAACGGCCGCAGCGTCGGCGCGACGAGATAGGCGGTGATCGTCTCCAGATAGCCGACGACATACGCGGCCATCAGCGAGCCCGACACGCTGCCGAGTCCGCCGAGCACGACGATCGAAAACGCGCTCGCCGTCAGCTGTCCCGTGTTGTTCGTGCTCACGCCGAGGAATGATGCCAGCAGCACGCCCGCGATGCCCGCCAGCACGCCGTAGATGGTCCACGCAAGCAGGTAGATGCGTGAAAGCTCGAAGCCGAGCAGCGTCAGGCCGCGCGGATTCATCGACGCCGCGAGCAGCGCCTTGCCCACCCGTGTGCGGTTCACGAACAGCCAGAGCAGGCCGATCACGACCCAGCACACGACGGCGATCATGATCTCGTTGAACGGCGTGCGCACGCCCGCGATGTTCGCCACGCCACTGATGAGCGGGCGTATCGTCACGGGGTTGTCGGTGAAGAGCCACGCCATGCCCTGCTGGATCATGATGCCCCACAGCAGCGTGCCCGTCAGCACGAAGATCTCCTTCTCCTCGCGCGGAATCGCCTCCGACCGCTGGATCGGCCGCACGACCATCAGATACGTGATGTACGCGGCGACCATTCCGGCCAGCACGCCGAGCAGCGTACCGAGATAGGTGCCGAGGCCCGCTTCGCCCGCGAGCATCCAGCCCATCAGCGCGGCCACCAGCATCACGCCGCCATGCGCGAGGTTGAGCACGCCGGACACACCGAAGATCAGCGTGAAGCCGATTGCGCCCAACGCATAGAGCGAACTGATTGCAAAGCCGTCGATAAGAATCTGCAGTGGCAGCATGCCCGGCCTTTGATTGTCGATGAGGTGCGGATGCAGTATCTGTCGTGCCGGATGACGGTTCCGTTGCCGAATGCATGAACCGCCGCTGCGGTGCCGGAGCACCGCAGCTTGCATTGCCGTCGCGCGGCTAGTTCGCGGAAGCCTGCTGCACCTTGACGAAGGCCGGGAACTTGACCTTCCCGTTGGCCACCGACTTCGGCCAGATCGCCACCTGCTTGCCGTCCTGCCATTGCAGGTTGATCCCCGTGATGTAGCCCGGCCCGTACTTCAGCGCGTGAGTGAACTGATCGTTCTTGCCGTAGAACTGCCAGCGTCCGATCGTGCCCATGTAGTCCGTTTTCTCGAGCGCATCGACCATCTTGTCGGGATCGGTCGAGCCCTTGTTGCGCTTGATCGCATCCGCGAGGATGTAGACGAGGTCATAGCTCGTGAAGCCGCAATACGCAGGCGACACACCGAATTTCTTCTGATACGCATCGACGAACGGCACCGTCTTCGGCGTCATCGCGACGCCGGGCGCCGCTGCCGATGCCGTGATGACCCCTTCCGTCGCGCCGTTGGTGTCCTTCCAGAAACTCGTGGTCGTGGCCTGCGAGCTTTGTCCCGTCATCGGAATGGGCACCTGTTGGTCATGCCATTGCACGGTGGGCTGCACGCCGACGTGGCTGATGCCCGTCGTGATCGTGTCGGGATGCTTGCTCTCGATCTGGTTGAAGATCGGCGTGAAGTCGGACGTGTCGGGATTGAAGCGGATGTGATCGAGCACCTGAAGCCCCGCCTTCGGCAGGCATTCGAGGTAGCGATCGTCGAGCGGCTTGGTCCACGCGGCGTCCTCGCTCATCACGACCGTCGTCTTCATCTTGAACTGGCCGACCAGTACGTCGTGCGAGAAATCGCAGATCGACTGCGCGATGAACGCCGACGTCATCCAGCCGTGGAAGGTGTACTTGTAGTGATCGTAGTCGTCGTGGACCTGCTTCGAGATGTCGTTACTCGCCGCGCCGGGCGTGATGAACGGCATCTTCAGACGCGCGGACCAGGGCTCCATCGCGAGCGCCACCTCGCTGATATAGCTGCCGATCACGGCCACCACCTTGTCCTGATTCGCGGCGCGCTGGAACGCGCGCACGCCGTCGGAAGCCGACGAGTGATCGTCGTAGGCGATGATCTGGATGGGTCTGCCGTCGACGCCGCCGTGTGCGTTGATTTCGTCCGCCGCCAGTTGCGCGGACTTGCTGATCGAAGCGCCTGCAACGGCGGACTCTTCGCTGATGACACCGATCTTGATCGGGTCCCCTGCTGCATATGCCGTGGCCGCAAGGCCGAGTCCTGCTACCGCCGTACCCGTCGCGACGACGCGATACAGTTCCCGCCACATCTTGTTCTTGGACATGTTCTCTTCTCCAATTCTTTACGATCGGGGAGCGACATCTGCCAGACACGTTGCAGCTATTAAGGGTGCGCGCACAACAGTACCATCGGCATTCGACGCACTACATCGGTAGTTACGATTAGGGCGGCACTGTTGTTGCCGATGGTGCAAAGCGAAAAAAGCGCGGTCCGCATTCACGTCAGCACTGTCAAGTTTCCTGCCGGAACGCGAGAGCATATGCGCATGTCGGGAACAACGGGACAGGTGCCGCCGCGCATGCTGCACTGCTTTGCGATGGACTCGCATCGCGCGCAGCGGCTATGTGGACGGCGGTCTACAATCTGACCGTGCGCGACGCGAAGCAATGCGCGGTCGTCGACAGCGAGCCACTGTCCGATCGAACTGGTCGTGCACTGCTCGTGCACGTCACACCGGCAAAGGAGGGACGATGCCCTCGCAAGTGACTCCACGCGTGCGCATCCGACGCACCGCGATCACCATTGCCACTGTCGTCGTCAGCCTGATCGTCATCGGGCGCATCACGCGTATTCTGGTCGACTGGATGTGGTTTGCTTCGATCGGCTACGCCAGCGTCTTCTGGACAGTCCTCGACGCCAGAGTGCTCCTGTTCGCCACCGTGTTCGTCGTCTCTTCAGCAGCGATCGCCCTATCCGGGCTGCTCGCGCATCGTTATGCAAGGCGCTTCGATCCGTCATCGGCTACGCTGGAAATCGTCGACGAGCGCACGGGCCGCGTCATGCCGCGCATTGGCTGGCGCTGGGCCATCTCCGGCGCCGCCATGCTGCTCGGGCTGCTGCTTGCAGCCTTCGAAGCCTCGAACTGGGACCTCGTGCTTCGCTACCTTCATCGGGTGCCGTTTGGCGAACGCGATCCCATCTTCAGGTATGACATCGGCTTCTATATCTTCGCGCTGCCCGTCTATGTGGCGTTCAAGAACTGGCTGCTGCGCGTGCTCTTTTGCAGCGCCATCGTTGCAGGCGTGATCTATGGCGTGCGCGGCGACATCGCCGTCGAACAGCCGCCGCGCGGCCTGTCGCGAGCCGCCGCGATGCATGGCTCAGCGCTGCTCGCGCTGTTCTTCGCGGTAAAGGCCGGGTCTTATTGGCTCGACCGTTTTCTGCTGCTCTATGACGACAACGGCGTCGTCGTCGGCGCGGGCTATACCGACATCCACGTCGGGTTGCCGGTGCTGTGGCTGCTCATGGGTCTTGCCGCCGCCGCATCCATCGCTTCGTGGGCCAACATGCGCCGGCGCAGTTATCGCATTGCCATTGCATCGGCGCTGCTGGTGTTCGGCGGCTCGTTCGTGTTCGCCGCGATCTATCCGGCGCTCTATCAGCGGTTCTATGTGAAGCCGAGCGAACTGAGGCTGGAGACGCCCTATATCAAACACAATATCGCGCTGACCCGGCAGGCCTACGCTCTCACGCAAATCACGGCCAGGCCGTTTGCCGCGGAACAGGGGTTGAATCTCACCGAACTGCAAGCCAATCGCGCAACCATCGACAACATCCGCTTGTGGGATGTGCAGCCGTTGATGGATACCTATGCGCAGTTGCAGGAGATCAGGACGTACTACCGGTTTCTCTCCGTGGACATCGACCGCTATGCGCTCGACGCGAGTTACCGACAGGTGATGCTCTCCGCGCGCGAACTCGAAACGTCGATGCTTCCCGCCAATGCACAGACCTGGGTGAACCTGCACCTGCTGTTCACGCATGGCAATGGCGTTGTGATGTCGCCTGTCACCGAAAAATCCGCAGAGGGATTGCCGTCGTTCTATCTGCAGGACATTCCGCCCGTTGCCAATGGCGGCCCAGCGGTTCGCGAGCCGCGCCTCTATTTCGGTCAAGGCGAGCAGGACTATGTGATCGTGCAAGGCAGCGTGCCGGAATTCGACTTCCCCCACGGGAAGGAAAACGTGTACGCGGCTTATAGCGGGCGCGACGGAGTCGGCATCGGCAGCAGCGTGCGACGCTTCCTCTTTGCCTGGCAGTTCGCCGATCCCAACATTCTGCTGACCAGCTACATCACGGACCGAAGCCGCATCCTCTTTCACCGCAACATTCTGGACCGGGTGCGCACGATCGCGCCGTTCCTGAGTTTCGATCACGATCCCTATATCGTCGTGAGCGGCGGGCGGCTCTTCTGGATACTGGATGCGTACACGGTCAGCCGCTGGTATCCATACTCGCAGCCTGCCACTGGCGACGGCACCAACTACATCCGCAATGCGGTCAAGGTGGTCGTGGACGCCTATAACGGCACGGTCGATTTCTATGTCAGCGATCCTGCCGATCCCATCTTGCGGACCTGGCAGCGCATCTTTCCCGGAGTATTCAAGCCACTCGATGCGATGCCGCAAGACCTGCGGCAGCATATCCGCTACCCGGAAGATCTCTTTCTGATTCAGGCGCAGCTTTATCGCACTTACCATATGGAAGCGCCGGAAGTCTTCTACAACCGCGAGGACCTGTGGCAATTCCCGCGCGAACCGGGCGGCATCGATGCAGGCAACGCCCAGGGCGCGCGGATGGCGCCGTACTACATGATCATGCGGCTGCCCGGCGAGGCACGCGCCGAGTTCGTCCTGCTGCTGCCGATGGTGCCCAGCCAGCGCGAAAACATGATTGCCTGGCTCGCGGCGCGTTGCGATCCGCCCGAGTACGGCAAGCTCATCGTCTACACGTTCCCGAAAGACAAGCTGGTGTACGGACCGTTCCAGATCGAGGCGCGCATCCAGCAGAACACCGAGATCTCGCAGCAGATTTCACTGTGGAACCAGATGGGCTCGCGCGTCATTCGCGGGCATCTCGTCGTCGTGCCGATCGAGAATTCGATACTCTATGTGTCGCCGCTCTATCTGCGCGCAGCGTCGGGACAGTTGCCCGAACTGAAGCGTGTCATCGCCGCGTACGGGGACCGCGTCGTGATGCAAGAGACCCTCGCGCAAGCCCTCGCAGCGCTCTTCGAGCAAACCTCGCCAACGGCAGCGCGGCCGCCGGGCACAGCGGACGAGCGCGCCCGCGAAGCGCTCGCGCACTATAACCGCGCGCTCGAACGGCTTAAAGCAGGAGACTGGAGCGGCTTCGGCTCGGAACTCGATGCGCTCAGACCGCTTCTCGAATCGCTTGGCGCCGGACATCCGGAGCATCGTTGACGAGCGTGCTCGACGGCATGCTTCCCGCGCCTGACACCGAATGATCCGCGCGTGAAATGCAAAGCGCCGCAAGCGCGGCGCTCTGAACTACTTTCCTTGTGCTGCTTCAAATACGACGAGCGGCATCAGAATCGATGCACCATACCCACGCCCACGCCGACCATGCTGCGCGATGACGAAGGCGTCGAGTTGAAGCCGTCGCCGAGTGTCGCCGTTGCGTTGATGATGTTGCCCGCGCCGTTGTTGCCGAGCGTCTGGCCATTCGCGCGCTGATACGCCTGCAATGCGTACAGGCCCGTGCGCTTGGACAGCGAGTAGTACTCGGACAGGTTGAACTGCTGGTACTGCGCGCTGCTCGTGATGCCGTTGGCCTTCGTCGCGCGCGTGTAGCTGTAGCCCGTCGCGAAGTCCCATGCGGCCGTCGGCTTCCAGTGCAGCACGATGCCGCCCGTGTTCCAGATCGCCTCGCTGTGGAACGCCGAGCCGGCGCCGGGGATGTACTGCACGTTCGTGTACGTCGCCGTGATGTCGA
>NZ_WHNP01000071.1 GCF_009362735.1 Paraburkholderia franconis
CACCCACCACCCACCCGCTTCATTCCCCCCAATACCAACTGGAGACAGTAATCATGAGCGTAAGAGTATTCGAAACCAAGGAAGTACAGGAACTGCTGAGGGCAGCCACAAATATTGATAGCAACGACGGGAATGCACGTTTCAAGCAGATCATCCACCGCCTGCTGTGCGATCTCTTCAAGGCCATCGACGATCTCGACATTACGCCGGACGAAGTCTGGACCGGCATCAATTATCTGAACAAGCTCGGCCAGGACGGTGAAGCGGCATTGCTGGCCGCAGGCCTTGGTCTGGAAAAGTATCTCGACATCCGCATGGACGCATCGGACAAGGCGATCGGCATTGACGGCGGTACACCGCGCACCATCGAAGGCCCGTTGTATGTAGCGGGCGCGCCGCTACGCGATGGCGTTTCGAAGATCGACATCGATCCCGACGTCGATGCGGGTCCGCTCGTCATCCACGGCACCGTCACCGGTCCGGATGGCCAGCCGGTCGCTGGCGCCGTGGTTGAATGCTGGCACGCGAATTCGAAGGGTTTCTACTCGCACTTCGACCCGACGGGCGCGCAAAGCGACTTCAACCTGCGCGGCGCGGTTAGAACCGGCGCGGATGGCAGGTACGAATTCCGCACCCTCATGCCGGTCGGCTATGGCTGTCCTCCCCACGGCGCGACGCAGCAACTGCTGGACGAAATCGCCCGTCACGGCAACCGTCCTGCACACGTGCATTTCTTTGTCACCAGCGACAGCCAGCGCAAGCTGACGACGCAATTCAACATCGAAGGCGATCCGCTGATCTGGGACGATTTCGCCTACGCCACGCGTGAAGACCTGATTCCTCACGTCGCGGAAAAGACCGGCGGTACGGCGTTGGGCCTAAAGGCCGACAGATACAAGGACATCGAATTCAACATTTCCCTGACCCCGCTGGTCCAGGGCAAGGATAATCAGATCGTCAATCGCCTTCGCGCTTCAGCCACAGCGTAATTGGCCGAGCCGGCGGCGCCGCCGCAACGCTGCCGCCGGTCAGTGTAGTGAATTGGCCGCTGCTACCCGCGAGACGCGTGCTAGCTGATAGGCCGACGGACGAAAGTCGACCGTAGAAGGTGTGGGATCGGCTAAATGCCGGATGTGTGGCTAGCTGTCCAGAAGCGCTGAGGAGTATGCGCAACGCCCACAAATCATGCGTTTAATCCAGCGGCATCAAAAGATGAAACGGCTATTGCGCTGACGTGTCGCCCGTTTCCGTGTATAGCGGGTTTGTGCCTGTCAGGAACCAGGTGTGCAGCGTACCTATGCCTTTCGCTTCAATCTCGCCTCGCTCCTCAAACAGAAAACGATCACCAAGAAGGCCCCGCGTGGCGTCGGTAACCTGCACACGCCCCGCCACGCTGTGGGACTCCATTCGACTGGCGGTGATGACTGCAGCGCCCCACAGGTCATAGATGAACTTTCGCCTGCCGATGACACCGGCGACCACCGGTCCGCTATTAATGCCAATACGCAATTGGAGGCTGTAGCCGTGGCGTCGATTGAATCGCGCAAGCGCATCGATCATATCCAGTGACATATGAGCTGCCCTCCCTGCGTGGTCAGGAGCTGGGTCTGGCAGCCCACATGCTGCCATGTACGAATCACCAATCGTCTTGATCTTTTCAAGGCCCCAGTGGTCGGCGATGTTATCGAATTCGGCGAAAATCTCGTTGAGTAAAGCGACTAGCTGCTCCGGATCCATGAGCGCCGAAAACTGTGTAAACGCCACAATATCAGCGAATAGAACTGTGACATCCGTAAAACTATCGGCGATGATTTCAGGAATACTGTCGGCGATGAGGTCCGGGCGCGCTTTGAGCCGTTCAGCGATCGGATAGGGCAGCAGATTGAGCAATAGCCGCTCCGACATTTTTTGCTCGACAGCGAGCTTGTCATAGAGGCACTGGAGTTCGTCGCGCTGGCGCTGGATTAACTCCCGGCTCGCCTGCAATTCCTCGTTCTTACGCCTGATCTCGGCTTCGGCGCGTTTTTTCTCAGTGATATTGCGGCCCTCAGGAAGCAGGAAGACGACCGCACCATTTGAATCTTTGATCGGCAATATCGAAAAATCGACGACGATCGTCTCCGCACCCGCTAACTGACCGTAGACTTCGAAATCGCAGCGGACGAACTCGCCTTCGCCAGCGCGGTGAATCAGTTCCCGGAGCAAAGCCTGTGTCTGCCCCGAAACGCCCCACCAACGCGCCTCCCAGAACGGTTTACCACGAATGTCATCCATTCGTATCCCGGCGGCTTCAAGCGCAGCATGATTGATCTCGAGCATTGTTCCGTCCGTATCCAGTAGACCTACGAACTGATACATCGCGTCAAACATGATGCGCGCTAACTTATTCCGCTGTGTCTGGAGGTCATCGCCTGCAGAGAGCGTCACGTCGCCCACCCGAAATTCCGCGACGCCAGAGAAATTCTGGAGATGGATCGCAGCCATGCGTCACCTCTTGCGCCTTCGGCATCCAGCGCAGCACTTGCTCACGGGATTGCCTTCGGCATGCTATCGGTCTGATGCTCGCAGTGTACTCACTCGCGCAATGAAGATACGAGTATCGGTATTTTCATACAAATATGATGCATGCGCGGCGCGCGCGCTCCAACTCCAGCTCAACATCATCTTTAAGCCACCGGCGCCGTACCGGTTTGTTGGCTTTTGCACCGGGCCTGCTCCGGTTCCGGTGTGTCCCCATCAACACCACATTCAGATAGAGGGGAACACGACCTGCACGCCGCAGGCCGAGAACTCTTCCCATCAGCAGCGCCTGGTGGGCATATTTGGGCGCCAGCCGGTCCGGTGACGGGCCCATCGCAGCGTTGCTCATCGCTTACCTCGCTTCGATCGGACTGATCTGCTCGTACGCCTTTTGCAATTGTTCCTGGGCGTAGCGGTTCGGCTCAAAGGCCAGACGGAACAGCTTCTGGACCACGGCGCCAGACACTCCCTTGGCCCCACTTTAGTTGGCAGTTTGCTCTGTTGTTGGTGGTGTTACCCTTGCGGAATGCCGCGTCCACTATCGCTGGCCTACGTCGTGCGTTTCTTCCGGCCTCGGTCATCGGTTTCTTCAACGGGGCATTCCAGCCACATCATGATCAGATGCAGCACGCGCCGATCAGCGATGCGTCGCGCGAGCGATCCCTCGCATCATTCTGTAAGGAGATCGAGTTGATCGGCCACGCAACAAGAGATGCCAGCTACGGACGCCGTTGTTGTGAAGTGGCAAAACGCGCCGTGCTCGCTGGACTTGGAGCACATTACATTACTGGCGGTTTCACGAGCTGAATTGTGTCTCGAATGACCGATCCTGAAGTAGAAGCGACGTTCGAGTGCCTACGCCGCGGCTCCTCTCAGTGACCGCGATTGGCCGGTGGACTAAACCGCTCGCGCGGTAGGGGCTACGGTCCGACGCTAGAGGTCAGGGAGAGGCCGGTCACGCGGTTTTATGTTGGCGAATGAGGCAATCCGCCTCGTTCTCCAGCAGGAGCCGAATCATGACCTCCTTACCCGCAAACACCAGCCCGCTGCGCCAGCGCATGATCGACGACATGCACATGCGGCGGCTTGCGCCGAAGACCCAGGAGAGCTATCTGCGCATCGTGCGCGAGTTCGCCCGGTTTCTCGAGCACTCACCTGACATGGCCACCGTTGAGGACCTGCGGCGCTACCAGCTCTATCTGGTCGATCACGGCACATCGCCCGTCTCACTGAAGTCAGACATGAGCATCGCGGTTCTTCGATCCGCCTGTCGAACGTCGACTCCGCGGCAACGCGGCCCACGAGCGGACGTTTGCGCGTGTCGCTTCGTGAAGCGCCTCGCACGCCCGCTTCATCATCGCGATTGCACGACTGCACCGCGTAGCCACCGCGTCAGTGCCTGTCCAGCCTCCCGCCTGGCAGCGCCGTATCCGGCACCGCTGAGCATCCTGACCTATCAATCGCCATAGCCGCGAAGACTTCAAGCGCATCGGGGCACTCCGCGGTTTCCTCCATCGAGGCTTATTCGACGCCTGCCGACACGCGCAGAGGCATCGTCACATTCCGATGGCCGATGGCAGGCATCGAATAACCCTAAACGCGCGCAGCCTCACGAGTTGACGCCGCTATCCCGGCAACAGCGGTCTATTACAAGCGCCATATTGCGTACCTTCTCGGACGCTCGATAACCGGCGGCGTATTACTCGTTGTCAAACGCAATCTCAAGTTGATACAGCTTCACACGCAAACGCAATCGTAGTTTGATACACCCGCTCATGCGGTTATTGCTTGGGTGCTTTCCGAACCGTGTTGACTGCCATACCGGTCTCGACCGCGATGTCCCGGAGGCTGTTTCCCTGGCGACGCAGAATCTCGATTTCCATGTACTCCTCGTAGCTGATCACGGGCCGCCCAAAATGGAGCAACCCTACAACGAGGTGTATCAATTCCTAACTGCGCTGCTGTATCAATTTACAAGTGCGCGCGACATCGTGTGGGAAGTGCGATGGTCATTCGAGGCTCCGGTGCCTGACTTCAGTCTCTTTGTGCGGCGAGCCTTCTCCCGGTGACTGGACTAATGCACAATAAACTCGGAAATCACGCGCGGCCGGCGAGCATCGCACCATGCGCGTTGCGCCAACCGCACGCGTGGAGGTGCGCTATGAAAGACCTCACGAGAAACTGCTCGATGCTTGCTGCATTGGCGGTTCTGCTGACTGGATATGCCGCTGCCGGCGCACCGCAAGGCGGGCGACATCTGACCCCAACGGAGTGCCGTGACCTGGCCGAGATTAAAAGCAACGCGCCTCCGACGAAGTCGCAACACAAAAGCGAACTCTCGGCCCTGAGGAAGGCGGGCTACAACCCATCGCCATGGCATGACGACCCACACTACCCAGCGAATCTACATGCGGCGCAGCGCTTGGTCGACCAGTGGTTCGAAACGGATTGCAAGTAGTTGCAACGCATTGAAGCGCAGCGCTGATCCCTTGCACGGCGGCGACGGCAGCGCCCAACCTCAACAGGCATTCATTGCCAGATCTGGCGGATGACCGGTGTGGGGTCAACGAGAGACAGTTGGCCAGAGGACTGGCAATCAATTCGCCACTGCCCTTGGCGTGTAATAACGATCTGAATAACGATCACGCTGATAATCATTTGTCGAGCAGCAGGGCCGCCCGCAGCGCCAAAAGCCTGGGCATGAATCTGGCACCGCAGTCCGGATTCGGCTCGGAGCCGATCCGGACGTTCATGTCACCAATTGCAATTCGTAACTACCATCTACCGGCTACGCTACCGAAAAGTACGGTCTCGCCGAGGTATCGTTGCGCGGCAGCCCCATGATCTGGCGGGCTTCAGCGGGCGTCGCGATCTCGTAGTCCATTTCACGCAGAATCCGCACGGTGCGCTCGACCAGTTCAACGTTTAGCGCGAGCTGGCCCTGACGATAATAAAGATTGTCTTCGAGGCCCACGCGAATGATCTGTCCGCCGAGCAGCAGTGAGTTGATGCCCGCGGGTAGTTGTGCCGGCCCGATGCCGCTCACACAGAAGATACTGTCCTTGGGCAGCAAATCGACCATGAACTGCAAAGACTTCGGGTTATAAGGCATCGCATTCTGAAAACCTCGATGCGCATTCATCACCAGGTTGAATACGTACGGTGGTTCGTCCAGCCCCATCTGGATCAATGTGGTGGCGTCCTGAACGATATGCGTCGGACTGAAAACCTCCCACTCGGGCTTGATACCGCGCTTCCTCATTTCCTCGGCCAGAGACTGGCATCGCGACGGTGAGGTGTTGAGCAGGACCTCCTTGCCTCCAAAGCTCGCCACGAATGTGCAGGCGTCGAGCGTGCACATCTCGGCACCGGCTTCCATGCCCTTGAGACGCTCTTCCCAGACGGTATCCCACATCCCGCCGTCGATCTGCCGCACCATGTCGCCATGAACGCCACCGCCCGTCGAATTGTTAATCACGATGTCGCATTTGGCGCGAATCAACTCATTGATACTGCGATAGATCTCGGCGTTGCACGTCGCCTCGTCGTCAGGCCGCCGCGCATGCACGGCCACGACGCTGGCGCCGGCGTTGTAGCAGTCGTACACGTCCCTCGCGATCTCGTCGGGCTGCGTAGGCAAGTGAGGGTTCTGTGACTTGAATGCCATCCCTCCAGTGGGTGCGACGAGGACGATAACCTTGTTCGTAGCCATGTCAGTGTCTCCATGAGAAGTTGGATAGTTTTGCGACCGCCACTCGAGCCCCGGTCACAAGGGGCTGCGCTACTGCGCGGTCTCCTCGGCAAGAAACAGCGAAATGCGCCGACGAAGCTCATCCGGAATGGCGACGGATTCCCGCCGCTCGCGAGCGAAAGGAGGACGATCGTCTGCTGAACCCGTACGCGCAGCACGTCGCCGGCGAATGCTGCGAGCGAAAGCACGATAGAGCGTGTCCCGATCCGCTTCACTGCCAGCCGCATTTGCAGCGTGTCACCGATCTTGCTGGAAGCGACAAAGTCCACTTCCATGCGTACCGTCGGCACACCCAGCTTCCGGACGGCAACGAAATCCGCATAATTCACGCGCAGCCCATCGTTGAACCAGTCCTCGATCAGCTCGTGGAAAAGCACGAAGTACTGCGGATAGAAAACGATGCCTGCCGGGTCGCAATGCTGAAAGCGAACGAGCTTTTGTGTTTCGAATAAGCCTGCAATATTCATAATGCTTTTCCCATCGGACGCCTCACGTGCCAAAGCGCGCCGCCTGTATTTCAGTCAAGCGCGCCTTCACGCTCGAGATCACGTTCGAAATCAGCCAACGATCGCCCGAGCCGTTCAACGAGATCGTCGATTTCCGGCTCCGTGATGATCAGCGGCGGCGCAATCAGCTGGATATCGCCGAACTGTCCGCGGTTGGCACGCCGGTTGTAAAGCGCGATGCCGTGCGCGAGTCCGTAGTTCGTCAGACGGGCCGGCGCATTCATCGCTGGCGGAAGCTGACGTCGGGTCTCCTTGTCCGCAACGAGTTCGATCGCCATGAGCAAGCCCTTGCCACGCACATCGCCGACCAGGCGGCTCGCCTTCTGCAGATCGCAAAGTCTTCGATCAAGATACTGCCCCATCCTCGCAGCCCGTTCGACAAGCCCCTGTTCCACCACCTCGTCGATCACGGCCTCGGCAACAGCGCAGGAGAAGGGGTTCGAGAAGTAGGTATGCCCGTGGACGAAACCGCCATGCGCGCCAATCGTCTCCACGATCCGGTTTGGCGCGAGCACCGCACCAAATGGCGTATAGCCCGCGGCAAGACCTTTGGCCAGTGTCACGATGTCCGGACGTGAGCCTTCCCAGTGTTGCGAGGACAGGAAAGCGCCCGTGCGCCCCGCACCACACATGATCTCGTCGTGAATGAGCAGCACCCCGTAACGGTCACAGATCTCGCGGACCCGACGGTAGTACGACGGCGGCGAAACCAGCGCGCCGCTGGACAGGCCGCCGACCGGCTCGAGAATGAATGCGAGCACGGTGTCGGCCCCCTCCTCGACGATCCGCTGTTCGAGCGCCTCTGCGCAGGCTGCGAGGTGCTCTTCGGCCGACGCGCCGGGCGGCAACCGGTAGGTCAGCGGCGCAGGAATCTTCGGCATCGACTGGAACATCGGGCCGTAGATCGACTCGGTGAACGAGTCGCCCGTGACGGCCATGGCGCCCATGGTCGAGCCGTGATAGCTCGGATCGCGGGAGATCACCTTCCAGCGCGTCGACTGTCCACAGGCGACTGCGTACTGCCTTGCGAGCTTGAGTGCTGCTTCGTTGGCCTCCGAGCCTCCCGAGACGAAGAACGCACGGTCGAATCCCTCGCCAGCGAGGTCAGCGAGCTTGCCGGCCAGGCGGACGTTCTGTTCGCTTTCAAAGAAGCGCGGATACGCAAAGGTGACGCGGTGAGCCTGTTCCGCCATCGCAGCAACGATGCGCGGATTGGAGTGGCCAAGGTTGCTCACAACCGCGCCCGACGTTGCGTCCAGATACCGGGTGCCACGCTCGTCGTACAGGTGGACACCTTCGCCATGCGAAATGCGCGGGGGACGCGCCGCGCCCTTCGGAAGGTAGAAACTCATGACGCTTCCGCCACGAGGGGTGTCTCCTACGAGACGTTTTCCAGCCGTATCTTCCATTTCAATGCACCTCTTCAATGCGCAGTACCTTGTGCGGCGATAGCCGTTGCTATCAGACGAGGACGCCCGCGTAGCGCTCGACAAACGTATCGAAGGCCGACAACAGTCGCCCAATTTCCTTTTCGGTGATTGGCATGCTCAAAACGATGAAGCCACGGCGGGCCAGATAGATACCGTGTTCAACCATGTGAAAGAAAAAGAGATCTTTGACGCTGTTGCCCTCTGGCAGCAGATCTTTCACCGATCGTATTGCGTGCCTACCGGCCTGAAGATTCATGAGGGACCCTCTTCCGGTGAACTGGAGAGGGACGTTGCGCTCCACACAGATCGCGTTCAGCTGTTCCCGAAGCCGATCGCCCCTGGCGTTCATTTCACGCGCGACGTCCGCGGTGTACAGCCTGGATAGACCTGCTGCGCCGGCCGCCATACTCAGGACGTTGTTGTTGAAGGTGCCGGCATGCGGCGTGGCGCCGGGCTTGCGCGGATCGAACTGATCCATGATGGATGCCCGCCCGCCGAACGCGCCGAAAGACATGCCGCCTCCGATGTACTTGCCAAGCGTCGTCAGGTCAGGCCTGATCTCAAGTGCTTCCTGCAGCCCGCCGGGTGCCAGCCTCGAAGTCATAACTTCGTCAAAGATCAGGAGCGCACCGTACTTCGACGCAAGCTCTCGCAGCCCGGCCAGGAAGTCCGTTTCACCGCAAATGCAACCCGCGGCTCCCTGCATCGGCTCGACGACGACGGCCGCCACCTCGTCGGGATGCGATTCAAAAAGGTCCTGCGCGCTCGCCAGATCGTTGTAGTTTGCAATCAACAGGTCGTGCGGAACGTTGACCGGGCTGTTGCCTTGTGCAAACGTCAGCACTCCGCCGTGATATCCGCCAGCAAACACGATGACCTTGTCACGGCGGGTATGGACCCGTGCAGCCGAGATCGCCATCAGGTTCGCTTCGGTACCCGAGTTCGTGAACCGCACTGAATCGACCGCGGGAAAGCGATCGCAGATCAGACGCGCAAGCTCCGACTCCAGCAGGTTATGTCCACTCAGATTGATCCCGGCATCGAGCGCACGATCGATGGCCTCCCGGATGACGGGGTTCGAGTGCCCATAGAGACCAGCCGTGAATTCCGCAATGAAGTCGATGTATTCGTGACCGTCCGCATCCCAGAGACGGCAACCCTCACCGTGAGCGATCGCGAGCGGAAACGGACCGTAAAAGAGCACCGACCGTGTATTGCCGCCAGGCATGACCTGAACGGCCCGCTCGTATTGACGCGCGCTTTGTGGGTTGCTTCCGGTGTAACGCGAGACCGCGCGATCGATCGCCTCGGCAAGCGTGGAAAAGACTGACGTAGTGGAGTTTTCCATCGTGGTGTCCCGTGTACATGACATTCGCGACCCTCTGGCGGAACGCGCCAACTGCGCCAGAACGCCGAACTGCAATTCATTGTACACCGTACAATAGAAGACGCAAGACGCAAACTGAGATATTCCGCGCGACAGGACGATTACGAGCTGCCAGCGGCCAAAGCGGGTTGGTAGGTTGTCCGGTCTACAATGGAGCCTTGTTCACCACACAATCGCGCAAGGCAACGAACAGACAAATGACGACATCAGCTCGCAAGTCGACCCGCGTGGAGAAAACAGGAATCACCAAGAAGGGCCCCAGCAGCACTGGCGCAGATTCCGGTCGAGCTCGTGCCGGAGCTTCCCCGGCGTCGCGCCCGCGCTCGAAGAAAGGCGGGACCACCGGCGGTTCCGGGCTCAGCAAGGAAAGAATCATTTCTGCGGCGATTGAGCAGATCGATCGCAACGGGCTCATGGGATTCAGCTTGCGCGATGTGGCGCGATCGCTTGGCGTCTATCCGTCCGCGGTGTACTGGCACGTTGCGACGCGTGACGATCTGCTCGCGTCGGTTGTCGAAGCCACAATGGCCGACGTTGCGCCCGAACCCGGCAAGTTGTCGTGGCAGGACTGGCTCAGGGAACTGTTTTCCCGATGCCGCGAGGTGATCCGCCGACACCCTAACGTCGCGCAGCTCCTCGGCGGACACCTCGTCGCCAACGCAAGCCTGAGCCCCGGCATGATCGACAGGATTCTCTCCGTGCTCGTTGCGGCCGGGTTCAAGAACGATCAGATTGTCGACATGTATAACGTGGTCATCGCAACGATGGTCGGTTTTTCGACGCTCGAGTTCGCGTCCATGCCGACGGACGACCCCGCGGGATGGGCAGCGCAACTACAGGAGAAGGTGAGCTCGATCCGGGCGCTCGAGTTTCCGACGCTGGCGAGGTATCTTCCGGCCATGGCAAACAGGTCGTTTATCGTTCGCTGGCAAAACGGCACGGACGCAGCCATGGACTCCAGTTTCAGGGCATATGTCGAAACTGCTATTGCCGGCATGGAGCGGGCGCTGGCGCGCGCCTGATGACTGCCGACCTGGCAAAATCTGCCCGAAACCTTGTCCAGTCTTGAGATCTGACGTCACGCATCGCGGACTTGGTATGGCGGCACGCGGGCTACAGAGTGGACAAACGACCGCAATAACGAGCAGAGCGGACCGATAGATGTCCGCCTACTGGAGGTGATGGGACGGGGCGCGTAAGGCTGCGGACAAGAAACTAAAACTTCCTCGCGACCTGCCGTGCAACGGATAGATATCTTTCCGCAGTATCCTGCAACGTCAACCCGGCAAGAAAACGCCGCACGCTGGGTTGAGCCAGCGCCGCAAGCAGCGCCGCAGCATAAGCGTCCGTATCATCTGTATCGACCAGTTGCACGCCCGGCAGCGTCTTCGCGAACTGGAACGGCGTGATCGTGCTGGCGACGACGGGAATCCCCGAAGCCAGCGCCTCCAGAAACGCGATACTGTGCCCCTCCGAACGCGACGGCATCGCGAACACATTCGACGCCCGAAGCACGCCGCACACATCCGGATGCGGCCCCTCCACGTTCACCCGCTCTTCGAGCGCGAGTTTCTTCACCAGATCCTGAACCGCGGCCAGATAAGCCGGGTCCTCGACGACGCCATACAGTTGCAGCCGCACATCCTTCACCTGCGCCGCGACTTCACGAAACGCGTGCACCGTCTGCAACTGGTTCTTCACCGACGTGTATCGCCCGATCTGCACGATCTGCAGCGGCGCGTCGCCGTCGCGCGGACGGTCGTCGAACACGAAGCGCGTCGTGTCGACGCCGTTCGGAATGAGCGTCAGCGACGGATGCGCGCGCACACTGTTCGTATAGTCATGCAGATTGGCCGGCGATACGCCGATCACCGCCCTCGCCCGCGACGACAATATCCGTTCGACATAGCGAAAGAGCGCCCGCTCGAAATCGTTGACGGCCGAATGCATCACGTAGATCACGGGCACTTTGGTCGGCAGCGCGCGTGCATAGAAAGCGGGAATCGTCGCGTGAGCGAACATCACATCGGGCCTGAAATGCCGCAGCATGCGGGCCAGAAAGACGAGCTTGCCTGGCAGTGTCGAACGCCTGCAAGGAAACACACACTCGACACCGTGACTCGCCAGCTCGCGCGTGAGCGGCGCGAAATCCGCGTGCTCGGGCAACAGCGAGGTCACGCCGACCACGCTGCCCTCGCGCTGCTGAAAGATCGCGAGATCCTTCGCGAGCACCTCCGCGCCCGACAGGCGCGGCTCAAGCACGAGATGAAGAATCCGCATCAAAGCACCCTCGCCGTCCGATACGCCATCCACATCGCCGCGCAACTCAGTCCGAGCGTCATGGCCCACGCAATGCCCGTGACGCCCCAGTAGTGCGTCGCGGGCGGCACGCAGGCAAGCAGCACGAGCACCCGGATCACGGACGCCTGCGTCGCCGACCGCGTGCAGATACGCAACCAGCACCGCGATCAGCGCGCCCGTCGCATGTTGGTAACGAAAATGGTAAATCGCCACGTTCGCATGCAAGCGCCATTTGCCGGTCAGGATCGGCAAAAAATTCATCATGCTGTCCTTTGTCGGTATATGTGGCAAAATTGTCCGCTCATGCTGCGGTGGCAATGCCAAGGTGAACGCAGTGTCCGCCCTTGCCGTTGTCATGGAACGCGCAACCCGTCAGTGTCCGTCGAAGCGACCATCAACCCGCAGATTCGCCTGTGCATCATCATTGAGCCCGATTCCACGGGACACCGTTGGCACCATGTTCAATGGATCGCGCAAGCGAACTTCGCCATCTGCGAGGCAGCAAGCTTAACGTCCTTTATTGATCTGTTCCGGTTTGGCGGCGTGGTGGCCAACGCTCTGGCAAAAGGTTCAGACATATAGCGCGGCCCATGAAGGAGATGCGTCGAATACGCCATAAGCGGCGAGCTTTGCTCTCAACTGTAGACCCTGGCCGCCCTTCTCCTTGGCCGGCCAGGAGACCTTTCAATGACTATCAACTCGCGGCCCGAACACGGGTAGATACCCGTTCCGCCCTGCGCGACAAGGGCTCCAGAGATGCGAAATAAATTTGCCGCCGGTAAACCTCTGCATTGGCAGTCAGGGGCGCAAAGTCCATGTGCGGTCACGAAACTATCCTTCTCGTAAGGCTCGTAGCGCGCCCGGTCATTGAGGCGGCTGATTGGCCCTGAGATCTGTCGTTCACCGACCTGTCGGTTGAAGGAAGTCGCCGGGCCATTTGCTGCCGCTGGACTGCGTCTCCTCGTTTCGGACTTCACGTCGAGGCCAGCCCGTGACGTCGCATGTACCGCGGCTGACCGGTCGATTCACATTGAGATGTCAGCTGACATTGAAATGCACACGTATTTCCTGCGTGCTTTCGACGGGCAGGCCATCGCGCAACGCGGGAAAGAAACGCCAGCGATGCAACGTCTTGAGCAGCAACTGGTTCAGGCGCGGCCACGGTGTCGCCTTGACGAGTTCGACATCAACCGAGCCGTCGACATGAATCGTGAAGCGCGCTGTCGCCACCGTCTGATACGCCTGCTCGCGCAGATCGTCGGGCAATGCCGGTAGAGGCTGCGAGATCGAGCGTGCAGCCGCGTTTGTCGCGGGTGCAGCATCCGGCGCTCCACCATGCGCCACAGACGGTTGCTGTGATCTGGCTGCGGCCGCTTCTCCCGATCGCTCCTCGTCCGTCTGGCGTTGTGCTGGAGCCGCAACGGGTGCGGGGTCAGCCCGCGCCATGGTCGCATCTGGTCTGATCCCGGCCGCCGGCATGGCGCGATGTACCGGCGTGCGCAGTTGCGCATGCGCGCGTGGTACCGTTTTTTCAGTCGCGGTGGAAGGAGGCGGCACGGCCGGCGCTTCGGTTGCTTTGGAGACAGGCGCTGCAGGCGGATCGAGCACGATGACCCGCATGTCCAGAGAAGGAGCGGTCCGGGCCGGACGGATTGACCTGAGCAGGCCGGATGACAGGGCGAACAGAACCAGCACCCAGATACACAAGGCAACCACAAAGGCGACGCCCGTGCGCACGCTCGCCACATTGCGCACGCAAGGCAGCTCATGGCAGCTTCTATTCACGGCGCACGGCAATCAGGAAGTGTTCCGCACCGGCACGCCGCGCCGCGAGCATCGCCTGCACGACCGCGCCGTGACCCGCGTGGTCATCCGCTGCGATCACGACGTTGCCGTCGGGGCGCAGCAGTCGCCTGACTTCCGGTTCGATCTGATCTGCGCGCACGGCATGACGGTTGACCGATACCTCGTCGTTGCCACTGACAGAGACCGTCAACGGCTCGCTGGTATTCATCGGCTGCGCATGTCCGGACGGAAGGTTGATACGGACGGCGTCGAGCCGTTGCATCGCGAGCGATGCCAGCATGAAAGTCGCGAGCAGGAAGAACATCACGTCGATCATCGGAATGATCTCGATGCGACCGCGCCGGGACGCGCGCGAGCGTCTGAGTTTCATTTCCGGTCTCCTCGCGCATCATCTTCAAGGCGAAGCTCATTGAGCCGCGCGTTGGCGAACAGTTCGAGTTCGTCCATCAGACGCTCCAGCCGCCGCGAGAAATAGTTGAAGGCAAACAGTGCAAAGACAGCGACGATCAGCCCGATTGCCGTCGCCACCAGCGACTGCGCCACACCGCCCGTGACGCCGCCCGGATCGACGAGTCCGTTGCCGCCGAACAGCTGGAACGATTTCATCATCCCGACGATCGTGCCGAGCAGTCCGAGCAGCGGCGCGGCCGTGACGATCGTTTCCAGTAACCAGAGACCGCGGCCCATGTCACGCTCGATCTGCGCGGCGATGGATTGCGCCGAGGCCTCGCGCAACCAGATTGGCGAGTCTGATTCAGGCAACCAGGGCGCAGCCATGCGCCGAAAGGCGTTCTGTGCGGCAAGATTGCCGATACTGGTAGCGAATCCGTCAGATAACCCATCGACAGGGAATGGCACGGTCTGCAGAATGCGGGCCGGCACGCTCGCGAAGCGCGCGAACACGTATGCCCGGTCGATGATGATGGTCAGGGCGAGAACGCCCAGCACGCTCAGCGGATACATGATCCAGCCGCCCGTGCGCATGGCTGCCAGAAAGCCTGTCCATTCCTGCATGATCTTTCTCCCGTAGCCGTCGATCAGAAATACCTGGTCACGCCTGCATACACGGCGAAATGCGGTCCATACTGCGGCGCACCGACGCCGATGCCCGAGCCGTCGCGCAGCTGGTAGACCCGGTTGAATGCGTTGACCACAAGCAGGCGCGCGTCGACCTTGCCTAGCAGGGGCTCGTTGAAGTGCTGGATCACCCCAAGGTTGACCTGCGCATAGACGGGCAGACGGTCCGTATTCGCAAAGCCGCTGCGCAGGCCGCTGCCCACCAGGCCGTCGAACGTAAACGTGGTCTGATGGAAGTCGTACGCTGCACCGAACGAAGCCGTCACGCGCTGGTCGTGGTCCAGATATACCCAATGGCTCGCGATGTACGCGAGTTCGTCCGGATCGAAGTTGAACTGCGCCGAGTTGATCTGCTTGCCTTGCGCCCGGGAATAAGCAAGGTTCAGCCAGGCGGAGACGTTGTCCTGTTTGTAGTTGGCGGTGAATTCCACCCCATACGTTTTGCCGTACTGGTAGTTGAACGGCGTAAAGATGAGCGCGGAGCCAAACTGTCCTTCGTCGAGCAGATCAGTCGATTTCTTGTAGTACGCGTCCAGTCCGAGCGTTACGGCCGAGCCTACCTTCTGTGTGATGCCGAGATCGAAATAGTGGCTGCGTTCCGGCTGCACCGGGTCGTTCTGGCCCGATGGGCTCTGGTTCGTCGTGCCATTGAACTTCGATATGGTCGAGCCGGACACCAGTTCGAACGGTGGCGGCGTGAAGTACCGTGCGTAGCCGGCGTGCACGGTCGTCGTCGGCGTGAGCGTGTAGACGAGGCCGATGCGCGGGCTTAGCTGGCTCGCAGTCGAGTACTCATCCATCCGGTCATAGCGCAGGCCGTAGTTCAGCGTCAGCCGGTCAGTGACTTTCCACTCGTCCTGGGCGTACAGGCTGTAGAGATAGCCGGTCTTGCTGCTGTTGTCCGGAATGTTGAAGGGCACGTCGGAGAGCTGGTTACCGCTTTCATCAACAGCAAAGACGTTCACGCTGTTATCAAACACGGCGTGTTCCTGCTGGAAAAAGAGACCGGCCCGCATCGTGTGCCTGTCGTTCAGACGCCAGGTCGTATCGACCTGCGCGCCGTTGGCCGAGTTGCTGTGGAAGTCTTCCGAGGCGACGCCGTTGAAGAGCAGATCGCCAACGGGGTCTGGGTTGAACTTCGTACGGGTATAGCGCGTGAAGAGTGCAACCTGGTAGTCAAGTGCGCCTCCGTTCGTCCCCTGAAGCGCGATGGCCGCAAAACTGTTCAGCTCGGACTGCGTTTCATTGAGCTGCGACGAATCGAAGATGCTGTTGCCGTTGAGCGTAAAGTTCGTCGGCAAGCCTGGTGTGTTCGGAATCTCGAACTGGTTGCTGGTCGTACCGAAAAGCAGGCTCACGCGTGTCAGCGGATTGATCAGATACGACAGGTAGCCGAACGCGTCGCCCTGGCGCGTGTGATCGTGAATGGCATTGGTGCTCGCCGTCGGGTTCTCGATGCCGAGATTGTTCACGCCCAGCGAACCGCTCAGGTAGTAGCTGAACGGTCCCTCGCTGCCGAATACGTCGGCACTCGTTTTGATGGTCTGATGACTGCCGCCGAACACATCGATCGCGCCGCCATTTCCCGCGTCGCCTGACTTCGTGCGGATATCGACGATGCCGGCCGTCCGGTAGCCGTACTGCGCAGGCAGCGCACCTGTCAGCAGGTTGAGCTGATCGATGATCCGCGTGTCGAGCGACTGACCAAACCCGCTGATCGGCTCCGGGATGATGATGCCGTTGATCCGGTATTGCAGGTTCGCGTGCTCGCCACGCACGTGCAACTGTCCGAACGAGTCATTGGTGACACCGGGCGCCTGCAGCAGCACCTGATTGAGCGGAGTGTTCTCGCCGGCGGGCATGGTGTTGATATCCGCCTGCGTGAAACGGTAGACGCTGCTGCCCGTCTCGGGCAGCAAACCGTTGCGGGCCTCGTTCAGACGTTTTGCATTGACCTGGACGTCCAGCGTGTCGCTCTTTTGCAGCTGCACGCTGACCGCCGCCGGCGCGTCGGACTGGGTGCTCGCAAGGCTGCTGCCGCTGGCAAAACCCGGGGCGGTGACCACGACCGCATACGTGCCGGGCGCCATACCGCCGATCGAAAAATGTCCCGTCGTGTCCGTGCTGGATGTGCTGATGGACGCGCCGCTGGCGTCCTGCAGGTCCACTTTCGCGTTGACGACGGGCTTGCCCGTGGGATCCGACACCGTGCCCGTCAGTACTGCGCTACCTGGCGCGCCCCACGCGCGCGAGACTGCAAAAAGTACAAGCGCCGCCTGTGCGATCAGTGTGCGGTTTTTCATTATTTTTGCTCGTTCGGAAGCTGGATTGATGATGAGGAGCGGTCCGGCGAACGATCCCCCGGCCTTCCCCGATAGGCGACAGAATGCGAAGGAACAATGCGACGACCTGCGCTGCGTCGCGCTATCGGCCGCAGACGGCGACCGACATGCGACAGCAATCATTCAATCAGGAGTACTTCCTGATTGGAAAAAATATGGATAACGACAGTCATAAGCGATCAATTGGCGGGGCGTATCCGCTCGCGTATCGGACGAATCTGTTAGACGAAGCACCGGCGAACGCCGAGCAATTGACGTTATGATATAACATCACACCAGAAACCGGCAAACATGAAGCTCGGGTTGCTTTCGCGCAACGGAAGCTGTGCTTGCAGGAACGTAAGGTCTGGCAGCGACCGGCGGCATTGCGTCGGGCCCGCGAAGCCGCGCAGCCTGGCTCAAGCGAGAGCAGGGTACGACGGCCGTTCAGGTTTCATTTGGCGAAAGCGCCGAAAAACGGTTCGCAACCCTAAGAGCCGGATCAATGACACCAACCATCCACGAAGGAGATCCAGTCATGTCGTCGTTATTGTCCGGCACGCGCATACCCGTCGCCATCCTGACCGCTTTCTGGGCAGTGGCAAGACCACCCTGCTCAACAGGATTCTGACTGAACATCACGGCGGACGTATCGCGGTCATCGAAAACGAGTTTGGCTAGGCAGGCATGACAACGAGCTGCTGGTCCGCGATGGTGATGAGCAGATCATCGAGATGAACAACGGCTGTATCTGCTGCACTGTCCCGGGCAACCTTGTGAGGATTCTCGGTTCACTTGCCCGGCGACGCGAGGCGGGAGAACTGGATTTCGACCGCGTGATCATTCAAACGACGGGACTGGCAGATCCCGCGCCCGTCGCGCGGACGAACGGTTTGCGTAGCAACCGGATTCGTCCAGCGGCGCACTTTCGCTGGTCTATTATTCAGTGGCGGAGGACGTATTTGTCCCGATGGCTGATCAGTTGAGGAGCATCGACATGAGCACCTGCAATGAACCCCATCATGCCCATCACAACCACCAGCACGGCCCGAGCTGCGGGCACACGGCCATCCGGCACGGCGACCACGTCGACTACCTGCATGATGGCCATCTGCACCATCCGCATGGCAATCATGTCGACGAGCACAGACTTGAGGTAAGCGCAAAAAACCCGGACCGATGCACGCCCGACCATAACTGCGGCGGCCACGCGCCAGATCACGTGCACGGCCCGGGTTGCGGACACGAACCGGTTCCGCATGGCGATCACGTCGACTATCTGGTGAACGGCCACCTGCATCATCCACATGGCGATCACTGCGATGACCATGGTCCCGTCGAGCTGGCGTGAGCGCGTGCCGCATGACAGCAGGCATACCTGTGACGGTCAACGCGTCGTCGACCATGCCATGGTTCCAAAGCACGGCCGCGCTGCGGGGGCGGCCCTCATCCTCTGGACCTGTGTCATGATCTCGCTCGCGTGGGCAACCTTTCTTGTTTTGCTGGTCCGGATGCGCTGACGCGCCTTGCGTTCTGGTCGTGGCTCTTTTCGCGGTCGATCATCGGCTGAGCCGTTCCAGCCACAGCGTTTCGGAATAGGTGGCGGGCAGCTGCGATACCGCATGCGGCTTGTCGCGGATGTCATGGCCGTCGATGTCATATTGCACGAGCGCCGCATTGCCACCTGAAAAGTGCGTGTTATCGAGTACAGCGTCGGCGCGACGGTAAAAGGCGAGCGTCGTGTGCGTGCCGTTATGAAGCAGCGCGGGGTTCGTGTCCGGCCATGGTTGATCGGGCAAGGACGCGAGCGGCACTGGCGACGATCCGCTTTTAAACGGATCCCATTGCCAGGCGTCGATGCCGCCCGGTTCGGTGAACCGGGGCACGGTCATGACGACCAATGCGTCCGTGTCGCCAACCTGGTCGTCGGTGGCGAACTTCGTCGTGTCAGGCTTGAACAGCGGTGGCAGAAGCGCCACGTCTCCTGCACTCCAGCGTCCGTTGGAAAGGCCAATCGGGATGACGGCGATGCGTTCTCCATTGCTGGCGGGCTGGAAGGCAAGCAGAGATGCTGTGTCCCTTTCCCGGCTGCGCACCGTGAGCAGGCGCAGATCGAACCGGAAACGCGGATCGTCCAATATCTTGATCTGCCGGACATGGTCGGTGTCGTCTTCACCGACCATCCACAGCTCGGCATGCTTGTCCGGCGTCTGCACCGCGAGCAGTATCTTCTGCTGCGCTTTTGCTCCATATTCGAACGCGATGTACTGCTGCGTGCGGCTGGGTGGTATCTGGTTCTGAAACCATAGCGTCGGTGCCTGAAAATCGTGGCCCGTGCTACGCAACAGCCAGAACGCCGAGCCGCCTTCGCGCGGCGTGATGACCATCAGGTCCGTGCGGCCATCGCCGTCGAAATCGCCGAGCAGAAACCGGGCGCCGTCGAAGCACAGTGTGTTGGTGCTGCAGGTCGGCGTGGTCGCGCGACTGTCGAACGGAACCGCGTTGGCGTACCAGCGTACGGGCGCGCTTTCACCCTGCAACGCCTGGACATAGACGTCGAAGCCAGGGCCGTCGCCACGCCGCTGCACATAGACGGCCGATGACACGTGACGCCCCGTGACGTCTCCATACATGGCGCCCGCAAGCCGCAGGTCAGTGGCTGATGTCGGCTGCATCGTCGACCACCGGTACCGTGCCGTCAGCGAGGCGCAGCCGCGAATATTCAGCTCCCCGTTTTCTTCCCCGAGGCAGCGCCGTGAAGGCGTGAAGACGAGACCGAAGTCCCACGGCGTCCACCGTTGTGACGGCTCCCACTCTGCGCATGGCGTTTCGACGAGCGTACCGTCGCGCTCCGCAACACACTGCCCCGTCGCCGCTGAAACGAGCGCGGCATTGTGCTCGTTGCCCGGATAAGCGGTTCTGGGTTCCCATCTCCATTGCTGCTCGATTGAGCCGTTACACGGCAAGAGCGCAGGCTCGCGCCCGCTGCCTGCCGAGGCGAGACACCGGCTCGACGCAGCATTGAAGAGCACCGTTGACGTGCCGACAAAATCCGGCCTCACACGTGCCGTCGAGTCACTATGCCCATACTGGCGCTGGATCCAGTCACCATTCCACTCGTATTCGCCGAACAGTTGCGCCACATCGCCGCCGTCGACAGCGAAATAGGTCGCAGCCACATCGCGCTTGCGTTGCGCCTCCTCTGCAGGCAGGTTGACCGGCCAGTTTCCGATCGGATAGGTGACGAAGTATGAGATCGGCACAGCGTGCGCAAGGGACTGCGCGACGTGGCGGGTCAGGCGTGCGGCGTAGATATGATCCGGGTGTTCGATGAACGGGACCGTATCGGGATTGAGCGTGAAGATGCGCGTCGCGCCTTCGAGGATCGATCGCAGCGTCGCGGAAAGCGAGTCGCGTGCGTAGTGGCCGGGCGCGCCTTCGCCATGTCCCATCGGATAGGTGGTCAGCGTCGCGCCCTGATCCCACAGCAGCGCAAGCGGCACGCGCCCGCCCCGTACGGCACCGCCCGGCAGACGCAGTTCGAGCAGCCGCACGCGTGGCTGCTGTTTCAGCCGGAGCTCGAATACCGGCTCGCCGGCAATATGGATGGTCGCCTCATCCCAGTCATTGCTGACGCCCGCCAGACGCGCATACGCGAGACGCGTTCCCTCCTCGCGTTTCAGCACATAGTCGAATTTCGCGCCGTTCGCACCGCCGATCAGATGGACGACGGTGACACACCAGCCCGCCCGCAACCGCTCACTGATCGCCGGTTCGACAAAGAGCAGATCATCATCGAGGTGAGCGACGACAGTCACGGCAGTCCCCGCGCTGCAATCAGGCACGGCAGCCTGGGAGTTCAACGGAACCAAGAGAAACTGAATGATGAAAGAAAATAGAAAGCGAAAGTGGCACAAACATCGATGATCGAAACGGTCATTGGAGTGCATGCATTCGTTCCCGCTGTCTTGTCGTTGACAGATCCGTTGACTGGCCATCCGGCCGCCATGCCACGATACCCTTATTCCTGTCCTGCGCGAGAAGCCATGACAACCCGTAGCCGCGACATCTTCGCATGGCCACGCATGCTAATATACCCCTCTATACTATATTGGCATCGAAATGACTCACACCATTCGCGAGAAACAGAAATTGCTCAACCGCATTCGCCGCATCAAGGGGCAGGTTGAAGCCATCGAGCGCGCGCTCGAGGAGGAGCGTGACTGTATGGACGTGTTGCAGCAGCTCACGAGTTGCCGGGGAGCGATGAATGGGTTGCTCGCCGTGGTACTCGAAGACCATATACGAACCCATCTCGCCGATGCGGAACCCGCGGGCGAGCACGGCAGTGCGACTGAACAGATGATCGAAGTAGTCCATAGCTACTTCAGGTAAGAGTCCAGGTATGAGTGACTTCAAGGACGCTGCTTTCGGAGCAGGACACGACCATATTTTCCTGGGCGCAGCTCACGAAGAGAACGAGCGCAGGACCTGGACGGTGATCGCGCTTTGTAGTGCAATGATGGTGGTTGAGATTGTCGGCGGTAGCCTTTTTGGTTCCCTGGCCCTCGTCGCCGACGGACTGCACATGTCGACGCACGCCGGCGCGATGCTGATTGCCGCTCTGGCTTACACCTACGCGCGCCGGCACGCGACCGATTCACGCTTCGTCTTCGGTACCGGCAAGCTGGGTGACCTCGCGGGCTTCACGAGTGCCATTGTGCTGGCGATGATCGCGCTGCTGATCGGATACGAAGCTGTGGCGCGTTTCTTTTCACCGGAATCCATCCAGTTCAATCATGCAATCCCGATCGCTGTTGTTGGCCTCCTGGTCAACCTGGCAAGCGTCTGGTTGCTGGGCGGCGACCACCATGGCCATCGTCATGGACATAGTCACGAGCATGGACACAGGCACCACGGCAAAGATGCTCAAGTGGATGACGCCAGGCGGATCCGTGTGACCGACGGTGCGTTTGCCGTGTCCATCTTCGAAGACGGCGTAGCGCCGGTGTTCCGCATCACCCCAGAGACAGCGACTTCAAAACTGACCCCGGACGCGGTATCTGTCACGACGATTCGATCCGACGGCACGCATCAGGCCTTTTCGTTTGCCGAGCGGGGGGATTACCTTGAATCGAAAGAACACATTCCCAAGCCGCACGCATTCAGGGCCATCGTCCGCGTGTCCGATGGCGAGCACCAGATCGAATTCGAGGAGCACGAGCACGACAACGCAGTCGCTGCTGCGACCCGCGACCACAACATCCGGTCGGCGTACATCCACGTCATCGCAGACGCAGCGGTTTCTGTAATGGCCATTATTGGCCTCCTGCTGGCCCGCGCACTGGGCTGGCTCTGGATGGACCCGCTTGCGGGTGTTCTCGGCGCATTCGTGATTGCAAACTGGTCATGGGGCCTGATACGCGATACAGGAGCCATTCTGCTCGACATGAATCCGGACCGGCGCATGGCTGAGAACGTTCGCCACGCAATCGAGAGCAATGGTGACAGGGTGCTCGACCTTCATGTGTGGCGCCTCGGTCCGGGGCACATGAGTGCTGTCGTATCCTTAGCGACGAATGAGACGCAACGCACTCCAAGCTTCTATCATGCAGCGCTGAAGCGGTTCAAGGGCCTGTCACATGTCACCGTCGAGGTCAACGTCAGCCAGATTGTGACCTGAGCGATGACAGTCATTGCGCCCTCGATGTGTGCTCCTTCGATGGCAAGGCCGGGGCGCTGCGCCGACGGCCCTCGGGCGTCTGATGTGCCGTGATTGTGGACGCCAATGTGAGGAACTGACAAGCGGCGGGTTCGGCCCGGTCACGGATGACAACAGCGCCAACCGACCCGGGCCGGTCACGGGCGGCTGGTGGCTGACGCGCTCCCCAGCAGTCGGCCACCCAGCTTCTGGGCCGTTCGATGACACTCTCGCCCGCGGTCGCCGACTATTTTGTGATGGAGTGCCTTCAGTTCACGATCATGCGCGCACCCGGTGCAGTATGCGCGAGAACGGCTGCGGCAGACAGCACGCCAAGGATGGCGACCGCTTCGATCCTCAGGATGGACTGGAATCTGTTCGCGGCGCTGCCTGAGGCATCGCGCGTTGGCGACCGACATCACACCAGGGAGCGCGAACAAGGCGGCGCCCCGCCCTGCCGACGACACAATCTTCCGCAAATTGAAAGACGGCAAGGAAGAACCTCCAGTGAATGGGCGGGGTCGCCCAAAGAGTGCCCGCCTGTTACAACAGAACCGCTCACGCGGAAGGCATGGCTACGAAGCTGGCGCGGCGCCGTTTGAATCAATGTCGCATCACTGGCGACCATCGGCGGCCGTGCGCTCAACACCCCAGCTGCCGGTCAGCGTCTGGGGCGCTCCATTGACGACAACCTGATTGCGCCAGGCACCGGCTGCCACGTTGCCCACGAAGCGACCGTTGAATTGCGCTCCGCTCGACACGGCGCCGTTGGTGGCCGGCGTGCCGTCGCTGGCCACCACGCCACCGATAGTGAACGTTGCATCGATGACCTGCGACTGGGCCTGCCCCCGTCACCGTACCGTCCGGCGAAACGGTTACCCGCACAAAGCCGTGGTCGTCATTCCCCTCGTACTTGCCATTGAATACCCCGCAGCTGCCCAGGGCCGCAGCATGAGCGGCGCTCGTCATCGCAACCACAATCACTGCACCAAACATCCCTTTCTTCAACGACGCAATCTCTCCATATAGATGGCGCCACCGAAATGGCTGCGCCCCTAACAGAGTTAATCGGATCGATCAGCGAGAAATTCAGGGGCCAGACGTATTTTTTTTCGCTCACCATTTGTCCAGAAATGAAGGGGTAGATAGCGACAACTAGGCACCCCTTCATTTGGGCAAGGCGTCGCCGCATGGATGAATGTCCGCAAATGAAGGGTATGAAAGCTCCAACTTTCATGCCCTTCACGCGTCCAAACAGGGGCATTTCTCCGGCGCACCGCGTGAGAGACCCGTTCGCGAAGGCTTGCAGCCACCGGCCAGGTACAAAATGGGAGCAGATCGCTAGGAGGAACGGCCGCTATTTTGTGGCGCTGTGGGCGGTCTGCTCCTCCGGCTTTTCTGGTCATGACTCGCACTGACTTGACCGAACACCCAGTCAGGCGTATCGTGTTAATAAATTCGTTAAAGGATGCGTTAATATGGCTATTCGTGCACAGGACGTCGTGCCGATCAGCGAAGCGCGCGCCCGTCTGACAGAACTCGCAGACGACGTGGTCGCCGGCGCTGAGAAGGTATTGACGAAAAACGGCTCGGCATTCGTCGCGCTCGTCGATGCGAAGAAACTCGACTACTACCACGAGCTCGAGCGCAGCGAGCGTCACCGGCTCCTGATGTTGTCCGACGCTGAAAGGGGTCTTCAGGACGTCGTTGCGGGTCGCGTTACATCCGCTGATGATTTTCGAAAATCACTCAAGGAGCGCGCTGAAAAGCGACGGACTCATACCGAGAAATGATCATCGTCGAGATCGCAGACAAATTTAAAGAAGCCCTCGATGCGGTCGAAGAATTCATGCTGGTCCAGGACGTACTGTCCGCACCGCGTCGAGCCAACAAACTCGAAGAAGAAATCGTCGATCTCATCAGTCTTCTCGAAAGACACCCCCATGTCGGCCGCCCAGCCGACTTCCTTTCAGTAACCTCCACCGCCGCGAAAGACTGGCTCGAAAGGGTCTTGCAACTGGCCGTATCGGTTGGGCTGACCGAATTTCGCGAGTTCGTGCTTGCGCCCTATGTGGTGCTTTACGCGTGTTCTGAATCGCGAGTGGTCGTACTGTCGATCCGGCATGAGCGCGAAGCAGGATACGGGACGGACGACCGCTGATCTTCGCGCCCATACAAACTGGTCGGCCAGGAGCCACCGCGCAGGGGCCCGCGCGGCCCCTTTGTCGTGTGTGCAGGCGCCGGCGTCGTGGCGGTCGTGGCCGGAGCTGGTCTTTCGATCTGGTTCGCGATCAAAATCGTGGACGCAAATGTATTGGTCTCATGCAAGAAGCCGGCGATCGCTATTCTTGCCATTCGATTACCTTTAGTGGGTGAATGTCGAACGGCCGTTACGACGTCCAATGGTCACGACAAGTGTGATATCTCGCAATCACCCGGAACATTCGAAATCACGGGGGCCGCAAGTAGTGCGCGGAGAGTATTCTCGTACTGACTAACGATCGCAGAGTTGAGGCCGAGCGCTGGGCGGCGTCTTCCTTGATACCGGGTCGCTCGCGCCTCCCAGGCCGGGCAACAACCGTGGAGACGTTGTCCGTTCTCCGCATTGCCGAGCGCCTCGATGGCATCGACAAGGTCCGTCAGGTCTTCGATTTCATCGAGCGCGAAGATGGCCGTGTCGAGGTTGTCGACGGACGCTTCCAAATTTTGCCCGCGCTCGCCGGATTGCCTGCTCGCGGACATGTTGTCGAAAGCTTCCTGTTCGTCGTCACGGACGGCTTCCAGTTCGCTCCGGATACTATCGGCTTCCGCCTTCAGTTCTTCGACCTTGACTTTCAGCGCTTCGAGGCGTTGCCTCTGCGCATGGATGATCTTTCGCCGCCTGTCGTTCATGTCAGGTCACCACACGATAGCGGGGCGGGCTGTCCAGTCACGCGCGGGGTGATGAAACCCCGCTTGCCCAAGGATCTCCATGATGGTTTCGAGCGTGTCGTCGAAGCTTACCGTCACTACGCGCCTGATCATCAAGTCTTCACTTTCATCTCTGGATTGCCTCTGCTGTTTGCACCGAAACGGCCCTTTATCGCTACACCGTGGAAGGTCGGAACCGACCAGTTCGCCTTTTATCGAGCTACCTCGTCCGACGAAGGACAGGCAGCCGCGTGTGAATCTTGTGGTTGCGGAAACTGCAGGCTGCACTTACCCGATGATCTCGCCGCTCCACCGGTCACGGTTGCGCCAGAATGGACACAGCGGACAGGCTTCGCCTTCGGGATAGTCGATGCCTTCCTCATGCGGACACCCGATGATGCGATCGACGGTTGCCACCGATCGGGCACCCTGCTGTTCAATGAACCGGACGACCGCTTCGATGGTTGCCGGATCGGTCCTCGCATCGGAAGTTTCACAGAACCATCGCTCAACAGGATCGGCATCCGCACCGTCGTGCGCGACGATGCCAACCGACACCTTTGTCGCCCGCATGTCGTCGGGCCCATAGAAGGCAACGGTGGCGACCGGGTAGCCACAAAAACCCCTGCGCGCTTTTTTCGCAAGCCTGTCGCGGTACCACTGGGCCTTCAATGTCATCCTCGCCTCCGTGCCTGTGCCCGGCTCATCCGTGCGACAACGGCGTCAGCGATGATCCCGGGTCCCCGATCGTCGTCCTCACCGGTGCTGCACTTTCCGCGTCGCCATGTACACCTCGAACAGCGGCGCATGCAGCCGGCTGAACTCCTGGCGCAGGATGATCAGTTCGTGCTGGTCGCCTTCATGCTCCCGGCGCAGGATTTCCCCCAGCAGGGCCACCGCGCGCGAGGCCGCCTGGTCGCGCTGCACCCGCGCCTCACCCAGCCGGCCCGCCAGCGCAGGCTTCACGAATACCAGCCACGCGGCAAACCAGGCGTAATCGTCGACTGCACCGGTGCCGGGAAACTCCGCATCGAAGCGCCGGCGCAGCGCGTCGAGCGAGGCGTCACCCAGTACGGGCAGCAATACCGCGAACCGTGCAGGCGCCAGCCACGCCAGCTCCGCGAGCAGGGGCCAGCGGCATCCAGCCCGTCCGTCCGGTAGCGCGCCTCGGTCATCCACGCAAGCGGTGCCGGGATGCGCCACCATGATTCGATGCGCTCGACGGCAGTACACGCGGCCGCTGCGTCTCCCGCGAGCAGCCACAGAGGCGCAGCATGGTTCAGGGCATGATCGCCCGCGTCGGCGCCGCGAAACGGCAGTGACGCGGCCCGCCGGGCGAGCGTCCGCCAGCTCGGGGCAAGCCAGGACTGAACCGTCTGCGCAGGCAGCACCCGCCTTGCCGCGGGCACCACCTCGCCCTCCAGATGACGGCAGGCCACGGCCAGTGAAGCGTGATCGGCAAAGGGTGCCGTCGATGCGTGTTCGAGTTCGCCAACCAGCGCGGTCAGCGCAGGCAACGCACCATCGTCCGGGTAGTCGCCCGCCAGCCGTTCGAGGGCCGTGCGCGCGGCCGCCGCCTCACGCCGCTGCAGCGGCGCCAGCACGTCGTTGCCCAACATCACGTCGTGGCTGTCGGCGAAGATATCGAGCTGCTGCATGGTCGGCTGTATCGTCATCGCGCTCAGAAAAGCTGCTCTTCAAGAGCGGCCAGATTAGCCCACTTCACGGTGCTGCGGAAGGTGCGGCCCTCCTCATCCACCGACTCGATGATCACGCGCACGGTCCGCTCGCCGTAGCGCATCAGCGCACCGATCGGCGGGCAGGCCGGGACCTTGGATCGCCTGCGCGGGCGGGGGCTACCTGCCATCGGTCTTGCTCCGCTTGCGGCGCACCGCCGTCTTGCTGGCGGGCGCGGACGCGGCGCGCGCCGCACCTGCGGGACGTGCGGGGCGTGTCGCCACGGGACGTACCGGGGTGGTACCGGCAGGCGCGCCCTTGGTACGGCCAGACCGGGCCGGCCGGGCCTCGCGCATGTCCGCCCCGCGCCGGGCGGCCAGCTGCTGCTGCAGCGTCACGTTCGTGGCCTGCACCGCATCGAGCCGCCCCTGCAGCACACCCGCCTGATGGCGGGCATCCCCGAGCTGCGCCTGCAGCGTCTCGACCGCGCGGCGATGCTCCGCGTCGCGCCGGTCGGCGCGCCGGTTCGCCTCGTCGAGTTCCTTGTGCAGCTTCGCAGCGGCGCCCCGTTCGCGGTCGATCTCGATCAGCGCGCGCTTCTCCGCAGCACGCAGACGCTCCTCCGTACGTTCGGCGGTCTCGCGCAGTTTCTCCAGATCCCGCGAAAACCCCTCCCGCACCTTCTCCAGCTCACGGTCGCGTGCCGCCGCCTCGGCCTTCAGCCGCGTGATGTCGGCTTCCATCGCCTGCCGCGCCGCGTGCCCTTCCGCCTGGGCCTTCTCCAGTTCGCGGACCTCGACCTGGGCGGCCAGCAGCGCCGCGGTGCGCTGCTCGAGCGCGGTTTCGGTGCGGCCCAGTTCGTCGCGTGCGGCCGCGACGCGCCGGTCTGCCTCGGCCCGATGGTCTTCCACCTCCGCCCGCAATGACGCGAGCTCCGCCTGCGCCGAGGCCGTGGCCCGCGTCCACAGCGTCGCGACCAGCTCCCCGGCCGCGTCACGCAGATCGGTGGGCAGGTCCGGGTGCTCGATGCGCACGCGGCTCTTCTCGCGCAGCTCCGTCCAGAACTCGCCGAGCACCGCCGCGGGGGTGCCCATGCTGCCGCGCCTGACGAGCTGGTACAGGCGGTTCGCGGTGGGCGTCTGCCCGAAACGGAAGAACAGCAGCGCGCACACCTCGCGGTACAGCTCACGGGTTTTCGGGCAGGCGGCCTTCAGGCGGTCGATCTCGGCCGCGAGGCGGGCCTCGTCTGAAAGAACGTCGGTCATCGGACGGGAAACCGGGAATTGATGGTTAATAGTACAACGTAAAACGATAATAATTTGACGATATTTTTCTGCTACACGACATTACGACCATAATGTCGGGATAATTGACGTAGAATAATGATGCGTCCATCGACGTTGGTCCAAGGTATCCGTCCCCATTTTTAAGGGAATCCTGTTCCCGGCTCCCTAGACTTGGAACAACGTCTGCGCCCTCTGGAGCCGCCTGATGCCGTCCGCCCTTCCCTCTGTCTCGCCCGTGGAGACGCTGGTTTTGCCTGTCACCCTGGATGGCCGCGACGGCAGCAACCGCGCCGGCGGCGCGCACTGCCAGCTGGCCGCCCGCCACGACCTCGACGCGGTGCGCGCGTGGCTGGCCAACTACGCGACCAGGAAAACGACCTTCGACAGCTACCGCAAGGAAGCCGAACGGCTGCTGCTGTGGAGCGTCGTGCAGCTAGGCAAGCCGCTGTCGTCGCTCACGCACGAGGATCTGCTGGCGTACCGGGCGTTTCTCGCCGACCCGCATCCAGCGTCCCGCTGGATTTCGACCGGCGGCGGCAAGTATCCGCGGGCGACGCGCGCTGGCGCCCGTTCAACGGGCCGCTGTCGGTCGCCAGCCAGCGGCAGGCGCTGGTCATCCTGAACACGATGTTCATCTGGCTGGTCGACGCGGGCTACCTGCGCGGCAACCCGATGGCGCTGCTGCGCCAGCGCACGACGCGGCCGGCGCCGCGCGTCACGCGCTATCTGTCCGCGTCGCTGTGGGACGACGTCAAGGCGTTCGTCGCGCAGCTGCCGCAGGCGACGGAAACGCAGCGAGCCTGGGCTGTGCGCAGCCGGTGGCTGATGACCCTCTTCTACCTGCAGGGGCTGCGCATTTCCGAAGTGGCCGACGGCCAGATGGGCGACTTCTTCCGGCGTATCAGCGCCGACGGCCAGGAACAGTGGTGGCTGCAGACGCTCGGCAAGGGCGGCAAGCTGCGTACGGTGCCCGTGTCCGGTGAGCTGTTACAGGAACTGCGCCGCTACCGGCTCGCGCACGGCCTGAGCGCCCTGCCCGCGCGCGACGACGACCTGCCGCTGCTGCTGCCGTTCCGGGGGCCGCCACGCGCGCTGTCCCGGTCCGCGGTGCACGACGCGATCAAGGCGATCTTTGCTGGCGCCGCGGACTGGCTCCGGTCGCGCGGGCCGGCCTTCGCCGATCGCGCCGATGAACTCGGACGCGCGTCTGCGCACTGGCTGCGGCACACGGCGGGCTCCCACCAGGCCGACGGCGGCATCGACCTGCGCACCGTGCGCGACAATCTCGGTCACGCATCGCTGAACACGACGAGCCTCTACCTCCACGCGGAAGACGACGCCCGTCACGCCGCAACGGTCAAGCGTCACCGGATGAACTGGGCGCGGGCGACGGAACGCGAGACGCCCGACGACCGCAATCCGCCTGACAGGTAGACCGGCGGCGCCGTCGGGTCTATTTGCGACGCCGATGTCTTGCCTGCCGTCCACGCCCTGTGCCGGACCTGTCCGCCGCCACCAGGACACGGCACGTTTTGCGGAGGACTTCGCAACGGGCAATTTCGGCCACCCAGTCCTTAAAACGGGATGCGCTGCCGGCGGGAAGAGCTGACGACGGTGCGCGACAACCTGCACCGTGCCTCAATCGCGACGGTTGCAATGCAGAGAGATGAAGTCAAAGGGCTTGCCAGATGGATCGGGCTTTCACCGCACGGTAGCCCGCTGGATTCCCCGGGCAGTTGTCGCAGTTCGACCCTCAACAGCCAACTCCAAAGTCCTTCGGACGTCCCTCTTCGTGACACGTGATCGACCGTGCGAGCGTCTCGCGGCCACCAAATCCCCATCTAACCGCCAACGGCTCCTGTACACCGAAGAACTTCCCTCGGGGTAGGGCGCATAATATTCAAATGGCCCCGTAGCAAGGGAAATGCTGTTATGCACTGCGCAAACTGCGGATACGACAACCTCGACGGAGCCAAATTCTGCGAAGTGTGTGGAGCAATTCTGCCGCGCGCGTGTCCTCGCTGTGGGCACGAAGCGACGCCTTCCGCCAGATTCTGCAATGAGTGTGGCGCCCCCCTGACCGAGGCGCCTGCCGCGTCATCTCCGCGTCCGCGGCCTGTTCCAGGACCATCCCCAGCGCCGGTTCATTACACGCCACACCATCTTGCCCAGCGCATCCTCGCCGAGCAGGCGGCCATGGAAGCGAGAGGCGAGACGGCCGGTGAACGCAAGACCGTTACGGCGCTATTCGCCGACATGGCCGGTTCCACCGCGTTGATCCACGACCTAGACCCGGAAGAGGCCCATCGGCTGATCGAGCCTGTCATCGCGCTGATGATGGAGGCCGTGCACTACTACGAGGGCTACGTGGCCAAATTGCTGGGCGACGGCATCCTCGCTCTGTTCGGCGCGCCCATCGCGCACGAAGACCATCCGCAGCGTGCGCTCTTCGCGGCGCTGCGCATGCAGCAGGCGATGCGCCGCCACGGCGATCGCATTCGCCTGGAGAAAGCCATTCCGCTGCAAATCCGCGTTGGCGTCCACACCGGGGAGGTCGTGGTGCGCTCGATCCGCACGGACGACTTGCACACCGACTACGATCCGGTCGGACACACGATTCACATTGCGTCCAGGATGGAAGGGATCGCCACGCCCTCGTCAATCCTCGTGAGCGAGGCGACCCACAAGC
>NZ_WHNP01000072.1 GCF_009362735.1 Paraburkholderia franconis
ACTTCGTGCCGCGCGACAACATCGTCCAGCACGCGGAACTGCGGCGAATGACCGTGATCGAGTATGCGCCGGACAGTGCACAGGCGGGCCAGTATCGCGCGCTTGCCGAGAAGATTCATCACAACGGCGGCAATGGTGTGATTCCGACGCCGATCACGATGGACCAGCTCGAGGACCTGCTGATGGAGAAAGGCATCATGGTGCAGGTCGACGAGTCGCAGGTCGGAAAAAAGGCGGCCGAGCTGACCGCCTGACGAATGCCGGACGACGGTCGCCGTCCGGCGGCCGGATCCGGCGACGACATTCTCCACTTATGGGATATGCAATGACCGCGACGGTTGAAGAACGCAAGGCCGCCAACAAGGCCCTGATCGATGAAGTGCTGCAGGCCTACCCCGAAAAGATGGCCAAGCGCCGCGCCAAGCATCTGGGTTCCTTTGAACAGGGCAAGCCCGACTGTGGGGTGAAGTCCAACATCAAGTCGCTGCCCGGCGTAATGACAATTCGCGGCTGCGCGTACGCCGGCTCTAAGGGCGTTGTCTGGGGGCCGATCAAGGACATGATTCACATCAGTCACGGCCCCGTCGGCTGTGGCCAGTACTCGTGGGGCTCGCGCCGCAACTACTACGTCGGCACGACAGGCATCGATACGTTCGTCACGATGCAGTTCACTTCCGATTTCCAGGAGAAGGACATCGTGTTCGGCGGCGACAAGAAGCTCGACAAGATCATCGACGAGATCCAGGAGCTCTTTCCGCTCAACAGAGGTATCTCCGTCCAGACTGAGTGTCCGATCGGTCTGATCGGTGACGACATCGAGGCAGTCTCAAAGAAGAAGAGCACGCAGTATGGGGGGCACACGATCGTGCCGGTACGCTGCGAGGGTTTTCGCGGTGTGTCGCAGTCACTCGGCCATCATCTTGCAAACGATGCGATCCGCGATTGCGTGTTCGACCACGTCGATCCGAACAGGCGGCCCGCACTCGAGTCGACACCTTACGACGTCGCGATCATCGGTGACTACAACATCGGCGGCGATGCGTGGTCAAGCCGCATCCTGCTTGAGGAGATGGGTTTGCGCGTCATCGCGCAGTGGTCGGGAGATGGCACGCTTGCGGAACTCGAGAGTACGCCGAGATCAAAGCTCAATCTGCTGCACTGCTACCGGTCGATGAACTACATCAGCCGGCACATGGAGGAGAAATATGGCATTCCGTGGGTCGAGTACAACTTTTTCGGTCCGACAATGATCGAGAAGAGCCTGCGTGAGATCGCGAGCCGGTTTGACGACACAATCAAGGCGAACGCCGAAAAAGTGATCGCTAAATACCGCGCGTTGATGGATGCAGTCATTGCCAGGTATAAACCGCGTCTGCAAGGCAAAAAGGTGATGCTGTTCGTGGGCGGCCTGCGCCCGCGTCACGTTATCGGGGCGTACGAAGACCTTGGCATGGAAGTCGTCGGCACCGGATATGAGTTCGCTCACAACGACGACTACCAGCGCACGACGCAGCATGTTGAAGACGGCACGTTGATCTACGACGACGTGACTGGCTATGAATTCGAGAGATTCGTTGAGCACACGCGGCCGGACCTCGTCGGCTCGGGCATCAAGGAAAAATACGTCTTTCAGAAGATGGGTGTCCCGTTCCGGCAGATGCACAGCTGGGATTACTCGGGCCCCTATCACGGCTACGACGGCTTCGCGATCTTCGCGCGCGACATGGACATGGCGATCTCGAGTCCAGTCTGGGGCCTCTCGAAGGCCCCGTGGAAAAAGGCTGCCTGAGCGCAACCGGGCGTTAATGGCATAACGGTGCCGACAGACGGCTGTTCAGATTATCGATTCAGGAGCGAGTCATGCCCCAATCCACCGACAACATTCTCGATCACGAACTGCTCTTTCGCGAGCCAGAATATCAGGCGCTGCTTCGCAACAAGAAGGAAAACTTCGAGTTCACTCATCCTGATGAGGCGGTGAAGCAGGTCGCCGAATGGACCAAGACTGAGGATTACAAGCAGAAGAATTTTGCCCGCGATTCGCTGACTGTGAATCCAGCAAAGGCGTGCCAGCCGCTTGGCGCCGTCTTCGTGGCTAACGGTTTTCACAAGACTCTGCCGTTCGTGCACGGCTCACAGGGCTGCGTGGCTTATTATCGCTCGCATTTCTCGCGACATTTCAAGGAGCCGACGTCGTGCGTCAGCTCGTCGATGACGGAGGACGCAGCGGTGTTCGGCGGGCTGAACAACATGATTGACGGCCTCGCGAATGCGTACAATCTGTACAAGCCCGAGATGATTGCCGTCTCGACGACATGCATGGCAGAGGTGATCGGCGATGACCTCGATGCGTTCATCAAGAACAGCAAGCAGAAGGGCAGCGTACCGCAAGACTATGACGTGCCGTTCGCCCACACGCCCGCGTTTGTGGGCAGCCACGTGACAGGCTACGACAATGCGCTATTAGGCATCCTGAAGCATTTTTGGGACGGCAAGGCTGGCACTTCTCCCCCGCTCGCGCGCGTGCCGGACGACACCGTGAACTTTATCGGTGGATTCGACGGTTTCGTGGTCGGCAATATGAAAGAGATTCGACGGATCTTCCACCTATTCGGGGTGAAGGTCAACATCATTTGTGACCCGTCCGAGACATGGAACACGCCGACCGATGGCCAGTTCCGGATGTACCAGGGCGGTACAACCAAAGAGGAGGTCGAGCGCGCGTTGAACGCGAAGGCAACGTTCGTCTTTCAGGAGTTTTGCTGCGAGAAGACGAGCAAGTTCATCGCCGATCACGGCCAGGAAGTGATCTTGCTGAATGCGCCTGTCGGCGTTGGCGGGACCGACCGCTTCCTGATGGAGATTTCGCGCGCGACCGGCAAGCCAATTCCCGCAGAGCTCGAAAAGGAGCGCGGCCAACTCGTCGATGCCATGGCGGATAGTCAGGCGAACCTGCACGGCAAGCGCTACGCCCTTTATGGCGATCCGGACCAGATGCTCGGGTACACGCAATTCCTGCTTGAACTCGGCGCGGAGCCGGTGCACGTGCTCGCAACCAACGGCAACGAAGGCTGGGCAGAGAAGGTCAAGGCCCTGTTGGATGCATCGCCATACGGTGCAGGATGCAAGGTCTATCCCAAACGCGATCTTTGGCACCTGCGCTCGCTGCTATTCACGGAGCCAGTGGACTTCCTGATCGGCAACACATACGGAAAGTATCTGGAGCGCGACACCGGGACACCCCTTGTGCGGCTCGTGTTCCCCATATTCGACCGCCACCACTATCATCGCTACCCGACTTGGGGGTATGCCGGCGGATTGCGAATTCTACTGGCGCTGCTGGATGAGTTCTTCGAAACACTGGATGCGAACACCATCGATATTTCGAAGACAGACTACAGCTATGATATTGTGCGCTGACGTCGCGTGGTCCTCACCTAGATGCCATATGTGAGGGCAGCGGCGGTTAGAGAGTAATACGGGACTCGCACACCCGTTCTCTGCGAAGGGGCACGCAAATGGACACGCCTGACCCAGTCCACCTCCAGTACGTGGCTTTGGAACTCGACGAGAAGGACTGGAGGCTCTCACTGGGTGATGGACAGTGCGTGCCCAGCCGCTCGGTGGCTACGTCGAAATTGTCTGTTGCGCCGTGCGCTGGTATTGCCGGTTTCAGTTTCTGCTCGACATCGAGGAGTTGTTGTTCGAACGGGCTGTTATTGTCCGCTACGAAACCATTCGACGTAGGTGCGACATGTTCGGCGCGGGCTTAGCACGGCGGGTCAACGCGGCTCGCCGTAGGGCGTGCAGTTGATTTACATCCTCCGTTTCGCCTGTAATCGCGAGCGCAGCGCGCTGGCGAAAATACCTTCGCTTCGTCATCTGGAAACGCGCAGGTACATGATCTGCCAGCGGCTTAACTCGGTTAGCGGGCCGCGCCAACCGACTCTGTGCGCGGCATATCAACAGCGCCGCCACGAGGAAGCTGAAAATGTCGATGCCGTGACACCTTAATCGTATTCTTTGGCCAAGGTTGCTTTCAAAGAATGAAGAAGACGAATTCGCTCTATCACGGTCGCCGTGTCGCTGATAGATCGAATTTTTCGAATCTCGTCACTTACTCATCTTGAGGGTGGCAATATCATCGCGGCCTAACTATCAGGCAGGCTTGCTTTTATTACAGTTCCGGTGCCCGGCGAACTGACTATTTCGATGTGGCCGCCGAGCATCAGGACGCGTTCTTCCATTCCCACTAGCCCAAAGGACTTCTTTCTGGCAGCCAGGACGTCGAAACCTTGACCATCGTCGCTTACTTGGAGAAGGTAGGCATTAGCCGTCCGCTCAAGCGTGATGACCACCCTCGTGGCTTCCGCATGACGGGAGACGTTGGTCAGTGCCTCCTGAACCAGGCGAAACAGCACGATGGCCCGGTCCTCGTCCATTGCGATGTTCTCATCGTGCACGAGCAGGCGACACGTTACACGTCGATTATGGTTGAACTCGGCGGCAAGCCACTCGAGTGCGGCTACAATGCCTGTGTCCAGCGCAGCCGGGCGTAGCGACGTGATGACGCCCCGTACAACTTGCATTGTTTGGTCCACGAGAGAAACCAGTGCCTGCGTCTGGTCGACAAGCTCCGGACAATCAATGCAAAGTTTCATTCGCAAAGCCGAGAGCCTTAGGCGAAGTGCTGTGAGATGTTGCCCAAGTTCGTCGTGCATTTCACGTGCAATACGTTTGCGCTCTTCTTCGCGAGCCGTCTCGCGACGCGAGGTGAGTTCACGTAGCATCTCATACGATTCCCGCAAGCGGTGCTCCACTTCCTTTCGCTCTGACAAGTCGACCACGAAAGCGACACCTTCTTTCCGACTGGATTCGAAGGCAACTCTGCCAACCATAACAGGTATACGGCTACCGTCTTTTCTAATGTATTCCTTTTCGGACGGCTGCACGCGCCCCGTGTGCAAAATTTGCTCCAGAGCCTCTTCGGTGGTCTCGCGCCATTCCTGCGGCGTCAGGTCTCTCCAGCGAATGCGACCTGAGACGAGGTCCTCGCGCTCGTATCCCACCATACTCAGAAATGCGTCATTGGCCTCGAGAATGTCGCCATTAGCGTTCCACACGATGACGCCGATGATGTTTGCGTCGACGAGACGACGGATTCTAGCTTCGCGCTCCGTGAGGTCCTCGTACAAGCGAGTGTTCTCAAACGATGTTGCTGCCTGTGAGGCCAGAAGGCGAAGCACTGCGATTCGAGCTGGAGCGAATGCGCGGGTGATCAGATTGTTTTCGAGATAGAGCACGCCCGTAAGCTTGGCCTGGTTCATCAGGGGCAAGCAGACGATAGAACGGACCCGATGCTCGCGGATGTAGGGATCCGTGCTAAATGCGGGGTCCTCCGCAGCATCGTCGAGAATGACGCTCTCCCCGGTGCGTAAGACATGGTACAGCAATGATTCGGGCATTAACGTCGCATTAATGGGCATAGTGCACAACTGCACGCGAGGCATGTTGCCGTCCGTTGTAGCTTCCGCCGCTATCCATTGTTTGTCGACGTCCGGTAGGATGAGCACCCCCCGCGCCGCGCCCGCCTGTTCGATCGCCGTGCGCATGACCGTATCGACCAGATTGTCCAGGACGATCTCGCCTGAGATTGCCTGCGACACTTTGATCACGGTAGCGAGGTCCAATTGTTCGATGGGCGCCCCGATAGTGGTAGTTGGCATCGGCGCTAGCTCCTCCCCCATGAGATGCGGAAGAAGGTCATCGAGTTGTCGCACCTTGCCCGCGGCACCCCACCGCTGGTAGGCTTGTCGAGCCTCCTTGGCATACATGCATGCGATCTTCTCAAAACCGCGTGTCGAGTAGAAGCGGAAGGCGAGTTCGTTAGCTATAGCTTCGTTATGGACAAAGCCATTAGCGCGTGCTGACAGGATGGCTTCTTCAAAGAGCCGCATCGCGTCAACATCGCGATTTTCCAACCGGGCAATCTCGGCACCGACCAACGCCACGCGGTTAGCGAAATTTGCCGGGCAGATCTTCGACCATATTTTCAGTTGCCGGTGATGCGCGACTACCGTGTCCTGATAAATCTGCCGCTCTCCGGCCGGAACGTGATCGCAATGTGCCGCTCGGGCCAGCGCACTGTAGAAGTGATACTCACAATCCTCCAAATGCGACGAAGACGTCCAGAGCAGTCGTTGCGCCGTCCTTGCGGCGTCAACAGCTTCCGTGTAGTTGCCGGCAATATAGCGTGCCTGTAATTTCCTGATCCAGTACCAGCACGCAGCCGTTGCTAGCGCGGGATTGCCCGACAAATGCTGCTCGACACGGAGTTCCTTGAAATTGCCGTCATCGAGGCGTCCAAACCGGAGCGTCGAGCCGCGGAGCATTCGAATTAGCGCGAGCTGTGTGATCAGGTTATCGACGACCATGCCGAAGCCCGTCTTTTCGGAAAAGACCAGGCCCTGTTCGACTTCATGTTCCACCGCGCTTAATGGCTCGCCGGCAAAGAGCAGGTTGGAGATGACATGGCAGCATGTGTAGGCGGCAGATGGTAGGTCTCCGGTTCGATTCGCCGCCTTGAATGCAGTATCGAGCACCTGATTGCTCATCCGCATGTGTTTCGTCCAGCGCGCGACGTAAAGCGCATAGCAAAGATACGTGACCGCTTCAAAACGCTTGAGGCCCCGTTGTTCGACGAGTTTGTAGCCGAGATCGCCAAACTTGAACCCTTCTTGATAGTCGTTAAAACGCGGTCCGGCTATCCGTGCAAACATAACATAGGCGAAGGAGGACGCGTCGCAGTTGCCATGCTCCAGGCTGAGACTGACCGCTTTGCATATCGTCAGGGAAGCCAGATTCGCGTCCGTGAACCATGCTGGGCGCAAGAGCTTGCTCAGCACATCGGCCGTCGAAAGGAAATCTGGGTCCTTCATTAGCGGCAAGTCGATGAGGTCCTCTATCGTACGACCCCCAAGCCGGCTCCAGATCCGTTCGTACTCCCGTTGTACGTCTTCCTCACCCGGATGGGCGGACCAATGGATCCCGATGTGACGGAGATGGTCGAGGCAGACGGCGACCGCACGATCGCTCTGGTCAAGAGTCAGATAAACGTCCATTTGCAGGCACATGACGAGCGCCTGTTCGACTGTACGTGTTGCGCGAAGTGATAGCATTTTCAAGCGTTGCTCCGCGATCGACAGTCTCCCGGTCAGAAATTCGCATTCGGCTCGAGTTAACTCGAGTGTAAAGATAAGTTCATGCTTGCGCTCCCAGCAATCGTCGGCTAGGAGTTGCGCACCCATGATGAGATAAGTGAGCGCTGATTCATAGGCCGTCGACGCCTTGGCGCGCTGGCCGGCTATCAGGTTGAACTCAGCGAGTTGGTCGCGTTCCTTCTGGGAAGCGACCAGCGCTGCTCCTCGGTTGAGTTGACTGACGATATCGAATATCGCCTGCTCCCGCTTCTCGGGAGGGGTTTGTGTGGCGAGCAGGCGCCCGATACGCAGATGGACCTTTGGACGCAAGCCATCCGGGATCAGCGAATAGGCAGCTTCCTGCACCCGGTCGTGCGCAAACCTGTATGCGTCTCCCAGATCATCGACAAGCTCCTTGTGTACTGCTGGTGTCAGCGACGCTCGCACACTTTGCTTGGTTTTTCCCAACACTTTCGACAGAATCCCGATCGCCGCGGTATTGCCGAGACAGGCGAGCAGTCGCAATGCCCGCCGTGTTTCGGCAGGGAGGCGGGTCAGCTTTACGACCATCAGGTCTGCCACGTTGTCCGTGTAGCCCTTTGCGCGAATGTCTGGCAGACGCCACTGCCAACAGGCCATGTCGTGATCGAAAGTGAGTAAATCCTCGTCGACGAGTGCGTGTAGAAATTGAATGATGAAAAACGGATTGCCGCCAGTCTTATCATGTACGAGTTGCGCAAGCGGCGAGACTCGTTCCGGCGTTGCATGGAGCGCTTCTGCTATCAATCGCTCCACGTGCTCGCGAGTGAGCGGTAGGAGCGGGATTTCGTCAATCGCCGCGCCCATTTTCCTGACCGCATGAAGCTTATTCATCAGCAGATGATTGATGTCTACCTCGTTGCTTCGATACGCGCCAATAATCATCAGATATTTCAGATCCGGGCAGGTTAGAAATTCCTGCAGCAGGTCCAGCGTCGCGGTATCGAGCCATTGGAGGTCATCGAAAAACAGCACCAACGGACGTTCCTGCCGGGCAAAGACACCCGCGAACCGCCGGAAGGCAAGCTGGAAACGGCGTTGTGCCTGATGCAGATCCAGTTCGGGGACGGGCGGCTGGTTGCCGATGACAAGCTTAAGTTCGGGGAGTAGGTCAGTCACGAGTCGCGCGTTTGGCTTCAGTGCCACCATGAAGGCATCGCGCCAAATCGCCAGTTCCGTCTCACCCAGAGTGAGAAGCCGGCGCACCAGATCACGAAAAGCCGGCAGCAGTGTCGAGTATGGTATGTCGCGCTTGTATTGGTCGAACTTGCCCGACGCGAAGAGTGCTCGTAACGGCACCAGCACCTTCTGTAGCTCATTCGCGATCGCGGACTTACCAATGCCCGAATAGCCGGAAACCAGCACCAGTTGCGGTGTGCCCTTGGCGACGACGCGGTCAAACGCCGTGACCAGAGCGTCGATCTCACGTTGCCGACCATAAAGTTTGTTAGGAATTAACAGCCGATCAGGCGTGTCGTGCTCGCCGAGGGTAAAGACTTCGATGTGTCGCTGTCGCTGCCAATCGGTAAGACAACGTCGCAGATCACGCTCCACGCCAGCCGCTGTCTGATAGCGCTCCTCGGGCGTTTTGGCGAGCAGCTTCATAACTATTTCCGAGACAACGGGCGAAATTGTTCCCTCCCGTGCGCTGGGCGCCATCGGCTTGCGAGCAACGTGGCAGTGCACCCATTCCATCGGGTCGGCCGCGCAGAACGGCAATACACCGGTGAGCATCTGATAGAGCACAACGCCGAATGAATAGAGGTCGCTCCGGAAATCAATCGAGCGATTCATTCGCCCCGTCTGTTCGGGTGCCATATATGCCAGCGTGCCGGCAATCGTTTCAGGTGGCGCTGGCGACTGACGCTCGCGGGGCAGTTCTGAAGCAATGCCGAAGCCGGTGAGCCGCAAGAGACCGTCCGCGCAGTTCACCAGAATATGAGCGGGCTTGAGGTCCTTGTGGACGAAACCGCGCTGGTGGATTTTGCCCAGCGCCTCGGCAATGCCGATGGCAACGTGTAAAACAGTTCCCATCTCCATCGGCGCGCCAATCACCTGTTCGAGCGGCTCGCCGCCCGGGTCTTCGAGCACCAATACAGTCCGGTCTTCTCCGCGAATCAGATCTACGGGCCGTACTGCCCACGTGCCATTGAGCTGCTCCTTCAGCTCGAATTCGTGCGCAAGACGAAGGATGGTGTCGGCTGAGGGATTCGCCGCCGTGGTCTGTACGATCAGAACGCTATCGCTGCCGCGAGATTGACGAACTCGACAGAAGACACGGTCCGCGTCCGCCCATAGGACTTGGCGGTTGTTTCGTCTTTCGGAAAAGCGTGGAACGTTCATTTACCGCACCCAGACTCCAAGCCGGTCGAATCAGCAATTATGCGCTGCACCCGGCAGGTATCGCACCTATAAAATGTAAGAAGAAACGAGAAACGGACGAGATTGGGCAGAACACGCTATAAAGAGAGCGGTAGTGCCAAGACGACCGAACATGCACCGGTGCGAAGTTACGGCGTTGGCGCGTTGTGTTGCCCAGTCCGTTTAATAGCATGGTCCGTGAATCGTTGGTGACGGCGGCGAGTGCCGCGTGCCGGATTTCGTTGGCGGGGGCGAGTCGAATACGGCGCTTCCCATGGCGTTGCCGTTCACAATAGTGATGCCAACGATGGCGATAAGCAAGCGCGAAGACAGCGCTAAGGTGTTTCCAAACGCGTTGGGGATCGAATATTGGAGGCTTTGGTGACGGGCTGACCGTACCCAGGGCAGCCTCTGATGAGCCGGTACGTGAGTGCCTGATAATGACAGACGATCTTACGTGATCGCCGACTGGCTGCTGGTGCCCTGTGGTGTCGACGCCGTGGCGCTCGAATCGACGGAACGCTACTGGATAAGGTTCTGGGAGGTATTGTCACGTTGAGTCGCGCAGGATCTGGCGATGCAGAACAGAAAATGCGCTTTGTCATGACCATCGCTTCCCGGCGATCATCGTCACCAGTTGCGCCGTGCGCCCGTACTACCGGTTTCAGTTTAGCCCGCGCGACATCGAAAAGCTGTCGTTCGAACAGGGTGTTGTCGTCAGCTACGAAACCATTCGACGTTGGTGCGACACATTCGGCGCGGGCTTTGCTCACCAGTCAAGGTACGCGCCGTAAACCAGGCGCCCCGTGGTACCTCGACGAAAGTGTGTCACGAACACATGTGAATCCCTTGTGCTGTACTGAAGGTGGGAGTGAACCTCCCCGGAGTCGGCTTGCAGTAGCGGGCTTCAAACCGCCCGGTTCTACTGCGTTAAAAAGGTATGGTGGTGAGCGACTGCGGAAAGGTAATCCATCAGGGTGACAGGTCCGTGTTGAGACGATGTGCGAAAGCAATTCGTTCGATGACGCATCGTTATTATAGAGTGCTAAAGCGCTGTCAAAACACGGAGGCGTTTCGTCGCTCCAGGATGGGTCAGGGCGAGAGCTGCTTGCGGACGAGCCGGCACCTGTCAGATCAACAACACCTCCCAGCGCTTCCGCTGTACCGCGCGGCCTGCCGTTCCTGAAAGAACTGTTCGTAACTCATCACATCCCGGTCGGGATGTGTCCGCCTCATATGCGAGACATAGGTCTCATAGTCGGGCAAGCCGACCATCAACCGCATGGTCTGGCCGAGATAGCGCCCTGCGTTGCGCACGTCGTCCCTCAGTCCTGAGAACATCACGGCCTCCGATCAGTTGGTGCCACCTGTACGCTGGCCGGCGGGCAGCATCTCGAACGGCATTTCCCGATCAGTAGCACGATCGGCGCGACGAGCACGCACGCCAGCAAGCGCCCCATACACGACAACAGTGACAACGACGAAGATGAACAGCCCAGCAAGCGCCGCGTCGATATAGTCGTTGAAAATGACGCGATGCATCTGCGCAATCGACTTCGCGGGTGCGACGATCTTGCCTGCATCGGCAGCTGCGCCGAGTTTCGCCGCGTGCGCGAGAAAGCCGATCTTCGGGTTGGCGTCGAAGATCTTCTGCCAGCCTGCCGTCATCGTACAGATCAGCAGCCACACGGTCGGTACCAGCGTGACCCATGCGAAGCGTTCGCGCTTCATCTTGAATAGCACCACCGTGCCGAGCACGAGTGCAATTCCTGCAAGCATCTGGTTCGAGATGCCGAAGAGCGGCCAGAGCGTATTGATGCCGCCCAACGGGTCGACGACGCCTTGATAGAGGAAGTAGCCCCACGCCGCGACGCAGAGCGCAGTAGAGATCAGATTGGCTGGGATCGAATCTGTGCGCTTGAGTGCAGGATGGAATGTGCCGAGCAGGTCTTGCAGCATGAAGCGGCCGGCGCGCGTGCCCGCGTCGACCGCCGTCAGAATGAAGAGCGCCTCGAACAGGATCGCGAAGTGATACCAGAATGCCATCATCGCCTGACCGCCCATCACCTGATGCAGGATCTGCGCCATACCCACGGCGAGTGTCGGTGCGCCGCCTGCGCGCGCCACGATGGTCGTCTCACCGACGGCTTTTGCAGTTTGCGTCAGCATCTCCGGCGTCAGCACGAAACCCCATTGAGACACGGTGTGCGCCACGGCTTCAGGCATCTCGCCGAGCACCGTAGCAGGTGAGTTCATCGCGAAGTACACGCCGGGCTCGATCACGGCCGCTGCGACCAGGGCCATGATGGCGACAAAGGATTCCATCAGCATCGCGCCGTAGCCGATGAAGCGCGCGTTGGTTTCGTTATCGAGCAGTTTCGGCGTCGTGCCCGATGAAATCAGCGCATGGAAACCCGACACCGCTCCGCAAGCGATGGTGATGAAGAGGAACGGGAACAGGTTGCCCGACCAGACGGGACCTGTGCCGTCGATGAACTTCGTCAGCGCCGGCATTTTCAGCTCTGGTGCGACGATCAGAATGCCGGTTGCTAGACCGAGGATCGTGCCGATCTTCAGGAACGTCGACAGATAATCGCGCGGCGCCAGCAGCAGCCACACGGGCAGCACCGATGCGATGAAACCGTAGCCGATCAGAATCCAGGTGAGCTGTGTGCCACTGAACGTGAACCATGCGGCCAGTGCTGCCGAATCGTGTACCTGCTGGCCGAATACGATCGATGCCATCAGCAGCACGAAGCCGATCACCGACACCTCACCGATGCGACCCAGGCGGATAATGCGCGTGTAGATGCCCATGAAAAGCGCAATGGGAATCGTCGCGGCGACCGTGAACGTGCCCCACGGCGAATTCGTCAGCGCCTTGACGACGATCAGCGCCAGCACGGCAAGAATGATCACCATGATCAGGAAAGCACCGAACAGCGCAATTATGCCAGGGACTGTGCCGAGCTCCATCTTCACGAGATCGCCGAGCGAACGTCCGTCGCGGCGCGTCGAGATAAAGAGCACGATGAAGTCCTGCACCGCGCCCGCGAAAACGACTCCTGCGAGAATCCAGAGCATGCCGGGCATGTAGCCCATCTGCGCGGCGAGCACCGGGCCGACGAGCGGACCCGCGCCGGCGATGGCCGCGAAGTGATGGCCGAACAGCACGTACTTGTTGGTCGGCACGTAATCGAGGCCGTCGTTGTGCCGCACGGCGGGTGTCATACGCTGGCCGTCGAGCTGCACGACATGGTTTGCGATGAAGTGGCTGTAGAAGCGGTACGCGATCAGATAGACGCAGACGGCGGCGATCACAACCCAGAGTGCGTTGACCTTTTCGCCATGCGTGAGCGCGATGGTACCGAACGAGAACGCGCCCAACAGCGCGACTGCCGTCCACACCAGAAAACTGGATGCCCGGTTCATAGGAGTCTCCAATATAGTTTTACGAACACCCGTCAGCGCTGCTGGCCGGGTCCACTGCGGCTCGTTGTGCGGGTGCCGCGCATGGTCGAAGATGTGCCATGCTTTGGGCGTGTAGTATTCGTCTTCGTCCAGTGCGACACAAGCGCACAACCACGTAACTGTGCTACGTAGTTCTACGTAGCCTGCCCGACCGGTTTTCCAAGATGAAACTCAAAGCGAAGATATTTCTGCTCGCTGTCGTGCCATTTCTCGTCGCAATAGCGGGCATTGCATTCGGCGTGCGCCATCAGGCGACGTCGCTTGCGAAGGTGCAGCACGACACGACCCAGTTGGCCTATATGGCCAGCAAGAAAATCGAATTGCGCAATTATGTCGATCTCGCGTCGAGCGCCATCAAGCCTCTGTACGACGAGGCCGGCAACAACGCGCGCGACGATGCCTTGCTGCGCGACCGCGCACTCGCGATGCTGGAGAAAATGGACTTCGGCCCGGACGGCTACTTCTTCGTCTACGACATGCACGGCCGCTCGTTGATGCACCCGCGCGAGCCGAATCTCGTGGGCCGTGACTTGTGGACGCTGCGCGATCCCGCTGGGGCGCTGACCATCCAGCAGTTGCTCGGCGCGGCTGCACAGGGAGGCGGCTATGTGCGTTATGTGTGGCATCGTCCGTCGACCGGCAAGCTCGCGCCGAAGCTCGGCTATGTCGTGCCGCTACGGCGCTGGGGCTGGATGCTCGGCACAGGAATCTATCTGGACGATGTTGATACGACGCTCGCACGCATCGATCGGCGCGCATCGGGCGATATTGACCACACGATGATGTGGATCGGCACGATTGCGCTTGCCGGGCTCTGCGTGATTGCCGTCTGCGCGCTTGTGTTGAACGTAAGCGAGCACCGCAGCGCCGACGCCAAGCTCAAGCGTCTCGCGCAGCAGGTGGTGGAGTCGCAGGAAAACGAACGGGCGCGGCTGTCGCGGGAACTGCACGACGGCATCAATCAGATGCTCGTGTCCGTCAAGTTGCTGCTCGAATCGGCGCTTGCGCGTCTCGAACTGAGCGCAACGCACGTCCCGCCGGCGGAAGCAGCGCTGTCCATGGGTATCGCTCGCCTCGCCGATGCGCTGCGCGAAGTGCGCCGCATCTCGCATGCACTGCGTCCTTCGATGCTCGACGATCTGGGCCTCGCGGCGGCGCTGGAACAGTTGACGCGCGAGTTGAGCGCGCAGAGTCAACTGGTGATCGGTTTCACGCAGATTTCCCACGATCACGCCGCGCACTTGCCCGATAGTGTAAAGACGGCGCTATTTCGTATCGCGCAGGAAGCGTTGACCAATATTCTCCGGCACGCACATGCGACCCGGGCGGCATTGGCGCTCGAAGTATCGGGGAGCAAGATCACTCTCTCTATCAGCGACGACGGGCGGGGCTTCAATGTTGAACGCGTACAGTCCGATCTTTTTAGGGGCATCGGTCTGCGCAACATGCGTGAGCGGCTGGAGGCGCTCAACGGCAGCCTGCAACTAGACTCACGCGCGGGTCATACAATAGTAACGGCGACCGTGCCTCTTTTCACGCGCGGCCCGCTTCCGGAAAAACTACAGGTGAAACGTTCATGAACTATCCAACGGGCGCGGCGCGCCTCATACTTGTCGATGATCACCGCTTGTGCGCGACGGCTTGCGCGCGCGGCTCGAGGCTGTGCCAGGCTTTGCCGTCGTCGGCGAAGCGGGCAATGCGGAACAAGCGCTGGCGCTCGCGGCCGCGCAGGAGCCTGACCTCGTGCTGATGGATGTCGGCATGAAGGGCATGAATGGAATTACGCTCGCCGCGCTGTTTCATGAACGCTTTCCTGGCATACGCGTGCTCATGCTGTCGATGCACGACAACGTTGAGTATGTGACCAAAGCCGTTCGCGCCGGTGCGCGCGGCTATGTTTTGAAGGATTCGCCGGGCGCGGAAATCATCCGCGCGATCGGTGCGGTTCTCGATGGGAAGACGTTCTTCAGCGAAGGACTTGGCGCGCGGCTCATCCATGCATTCACGATTCGCGATCCTATGGAACGTTTGACACCGCGAGAGCGCGACATTCTCGACCAGCTGGCCGAAGGGCTGTCGAGCAAGCAGATCGCACAGCGCAGCGGTCTGTCAGTGAGAACCGTTGAAACGCATAGGCTGAATCTGAAACGCAAACTCGAAATTGATGGTCAGGCGGAACTGATCAAGTTCGCCGTGGAGCACCGGCGCTCAAGTTAGGTCGACCGCCCGGAAGGGCGGTATTGCGCGAATCGGACAGCGGCGATACATGCGCGTTTCAGCACGTCCCGCTGTGTAGGGGACTTTTGCCCGACGATCTCGAGACCCGCCTCCTGCAACGCCGCAATAGCCGACCACGACATCAGCCGCACGCGCTTGCCTTTAAGACGCCCACGGCGATGCGTGCGCATGCGAAGCCCGCGCCGAATGTCGCACCTACGTCGAATGGTTTCGTAGCTGACGACAACACCCCGCTCGAACGACAACTTCTCGATGTCGTGCAGCCTCAACTGAAACCGGTAGTACGGGCGAACGGCGCAACTAATGACGATCGCCGGGAAGCGATGGTCGCGACAAAGCCCATTTCGTGTCCTGTATCGCCAGATGTTATCCGACTCACTGAGCAACGTGACGGTGACCACGAGACCTCTAGCCGCAGCCGATTGGAAGCGTCAGAATTTCCCGAGAGAACGGAGGCATGAAGCAACGCCATATAAGGATTCTCGCCCATCGTCGCATGCTCTACGCGCAAATGGGTGGTCAGGATTTCCTGACGCGCGAATCAGGATGTCTCGCATCGGTTTACAGTTCACCCTGACAGCGTTGTTAAACCAGTTAGGCGAAAATGGGGCATTGAAAACGCCAAGCCGAGCACGAAGTGTGACGATTGCCTATCTTTCGGAGCGTGAGAATAACGTGGAACAGATCAACTTGATCTGTCTGCGTATGTTCGACACATGGTGCAAGGCGCGCAATGTGACAGCGCTCACATATCTGATGCATTGCTGGCCGATGATTGACAGCACGCCTGCCGCGCTGAGATGTTTGGGCGAAACAATGCGCAAATTGCGGCGCTACCACACGGACCAACTCGACGAAAATGGATTTCGCGCGCTTTGCGAAATGGCGGATATGATCGACGATCTGATCGAACGCCCGGCGCCCGTAGTGAACCTGATGGCAGTGGGCGAGTCGCCGGAAAAGGACAGTTAACGGCGCAAGCGGAGGAGCGGGGAGAAACAGGCAAAACCGCAGGGAAGAATTCGGCAAGACGCAATGAGGTTGGAGCGACCGCGCGCAGCGATTCATCGGACTCGTCGGAACCCTGGCAGGCGCGGTAAGCTGGTCTTCGAGTTCGAGTGCAGAATAGGATAGCTAAACGGCGGAACTCTCGAAGAATATGGCTCTCGACAGGTTGGACGCGCGTGGAACGGTTCGACTACGTGGGGCGCTGCAGTGGAACTGCGGCTTCTCGCGACGGTGCTCGCCATCAGCTGCGCGATCAGGCTGATCCTGGCGATGTAGCACCACTATCTCGTGCACCGAGTGAAGGACGATGCCAAGCAGATTGCCACGCTGTGTGTCGAGGTGACGGCCTCGAATCTCCATCGCGATTTCGCGCGCACCGCGCTCGTCATTATGGTGAACAAGGTAGTCGATGCGTTCCTTCTCGCGCTCTCCAAGTTGTGCTTTCTTTCGCGGCGCGTCGCGCAGCATCTCGCGACTATCGCGCGCTGCTAATCGGCGGATCGTTTTCGATCGGCAGCACGCGGGGCGCGGGCACCATGGTTTCCATTCACATTCCGCTCGATCGCGGACCGAACATGATCAGGATACTCATTGCAGACGATCACGCGATCGTTCGTGGCGGACTCAGGCAGATCATCGCAACCACGAGCGATATCGTCGTCGCGGCGGAAGCGGTGCAAGGGAAAGAAGTGATCGACAAGCTGCGCAGTGGCGTCGTCGATCTGCTGCTGCTCGACATGACGATGCCCGGCATCAGTGGCGTCGATCTGATCCGCAGAGTACGGGCGGAGCAACCTTCGCTGCCCGTACTCGTGTTGAGCATTCACGACGAGGCGCAGGTGGCCTCGCGCGCATTGCGCGCGGGCGCAACGGGTTATCTGACCAAGGACAGCGACCCGGACGTGCTGCTCGCAGCGATTCGCAAGCTCGCGGACGGTGGCCGCTGCATCGATCCGAAACTCGTCGATGCAATGGTCTTCGAAACACAGTGCGGCGACGCGCCGCCACATGAAGTGCTGTCGGACCGCGAATTTCAGGTGCTACAGATGCTCTCGGGGGGCCTCACCATCAACGAAATCGCCGACGGCTGCGCGCTCAGTGCGAAAACGATCAGTACATACAAGACGCGCCTGATGCAGAAACTCGGACTCGCGAACAATGCCGAAGTGATACGCTATGCGATCCGGCATGGGTTGATCGTAGAATAAGCGGGGACGAAGGTGAATGGAGCCTGCGCTTTTCTCTTTCAAAGGGGCAAACGTCGGGCTGAGGCACTGTTAGCTTTTCCTAGTGGCGCATTCATCATTCGCTCTGGTGCGCAAACCGTCTGTCATCGCGTCACCGGGGCCCGCCGGGCCCCAGAGGAATCTCTTGCGGCGCGTACCGGCGTTCGCCCAGGTGCAATAACAGCGGATAACACCTACCTGCCCCTGAAGTGAATGTCCGAATTCAGCGCGACGTTCCTTGATGGACGATGTAGCCAACTGCCAGACGGGCTCCAGGACATGTCCCCCGACGCCAGTGGGCGCGCTCCGTTTAGATGACCGCCTTCTTGCCTGACGTAGCGAACCGTGCATTTTAACCGTACCCATCGCTCCGAGTGTATCGATGCCCGCGTAATTGTTTCGGCACAGGCTTGCATGAAGCATGCGGTTGAAGAACGGTTTGTCGACTGCTTTGTCGCGCCGCTTCTGCAGCAGGGTGTCGAGTTCGGCCGCATGTTCGCCGTATGTAATATCCACCGCAACGTCACAAACACTTCGTCTCGATGCCGTGTGGTACCGCATGTGCGGCGAGCCGATTTGACCCCCACCGTGCGAAGTCCGCGCCGAATCTGTCGCATCAACGTCGACTGGTTGAGTAGCGGACGACAACCCCATTCGAAAACAAATCCCTCGATGTCGCACAGGTTCAACTGAAAACCGCGGTAGTAGGGGCGCAAGGCGCAACTGACGACGATCGCCGGGAAGCGACGGCCGCGATAAAGTGATCTGCTCTTTGTCATCGGAGCATCTTACTCAACCGCTCTTGCCAACTTAACAACGTCTTCGCACGCAGTCGCGGATGCGGGTTTTCCCACGGCAGGCGGTTGTGTGCTTTGTTGCAACACCGACAGAGTCCGGCGCATCTGTCAGATCTGAGTGTCTGCGAGCCGAGGCAAAAAAAAGCATTGGTGACTTACCGGACTCCCTGCTTCGGCCTTCCGTTTGCGAGTGGCATGAATTTGGCTTTTAACTCCGTCGGCTCCAATGTCCGTCGGATTTTTACAAGGATACTGGCCCTCATCAATGGTGTATACATTGATTCAGGAATGAAGACGATAAAGATTGTATTCGCAATTGTGACGGGTGCGATTTTGGGACTAGCTGGGGATCCAAGCCGCGCGCAGAGTAGCGTCGCACTATATGGTGCGCTCGATGTTCTCATTGATATTTCAAATCAGGGTAGGGGAACGCTAACTCAAATGTCGAATGGCGGCACGTTCGGATCGCGTTTTGGTATTATGGGTAGTGAAGATATCGGCAATGGTTACAAAAGCGTATTCCGACTTGAAGGCGGATTCGCTCCTAATACTGGCACTGTACAGCAGGGCGGTGCACAATTTGGCCGACAGGCATATATTGGGTTCGAAGGGCCGAATGGGGCTTTAACTTTTGGCCGACAATACTCACCAGAGTTTCTCGCTGTGAGTGAATACGACGTTTTTCAAGGAGGCTTAGGCGGGAGCATCTTGGACGTTGATCGCACTCTGCCTAATGATGTTGTTCACGGTGTGCTCCTTACTGAGAGCATCACTTGCCGTGTTGATAAATCGATTCTTTACTCATCCCCAAAAATCTATGGCTTCTCGGTTGCATTGATGTATGGCCTCGGCGGTGTGGCGGGGGCTACAAGTGCTGGGTCAACTTTTAGCGGAGCAGTAAACTATAAGCGCGGTCCAGCCACCTTTCATGCAGGATATCTATATAAGAGGGATGGGGCGGTTTCCGGATATTATGAGGGGTGGGGCATCGGCGGTAGCTATGAGATTGGACCGGCAAGGGTATATCTCGGATATACCAAGGATGACTACTCGGACAGAACTGGCGCACGATCGTTGCAAAATACGGTACGTTATGCCATTGCTAATCTGGGGGCGAGCTATCAGGTTGTACCCTTGACAGTTGTAGTGGCGCAAGTGATGAAACTGATTGACACCTCAGATGGGCTTGCTCAATCACAAAATGTTCATGTAGTGGGGCTAGGTCTTTTCTATGCACTTTCAAAGCAAACAAATCTGTACGTCGGGTACGCACAAGTCAAAAATAAAAATGGGTCCGCTTACACGCTGGGACAGGCATTGTATTACGGGGTATCAGCGTCTCCCAACTCAACAGCACGGGTGTTAAGATTCGGAGTGCGAACGACATTCTAGCGCGCATGAACACGGGAACTTTGCGACCAGGCGGTGCCTTTGTCTCGTGCAACTCTTCAATCCGTCAGAATACTGACGCGCACAACTTAGGATGCAACGGTTCAACCGGTTAACTGGACGGGAATTGACCGAGGCAGTCGGTGAACGATACGGTACCGCGGGTTCTGAGATCGAGACAGGAAGCGCGAGATGCCGCTCCTCGTTCTGCGCGCGACGTAACAGCTGTGTCGCGAGCCGCTGTATTCGAGGACGAAGTCGGGTCTTTGGCGACGGCTATGCCGATGTGGTGCGGGCCCGCGCTGATCACGATGTGGGAGGACGCGGACCGGACTGGTGCTCAAGGCGCTCATTTCAACGCTGATCGACTCGATGACACGGCAAGATCACCTGCCGCTATCGGAGCAGATTAGCCGACGGCGTGATGACAGATAATGGGACCGGCAGGACCGAATGGCTAGCAATGCCTTATCGAAGCGGTGCGTTCGTTCTCGGGCACAGCCGATGGGTTAGCCGAGCCTTTCCGCCAGAATCTTAAAGGTTTTGTTATGCCGATGCTGAAAAAATTGACCTTACTCTCACCGTCAGGCTCGGTGCCAGTGGCACTATTGATTCCGATCAAGCCCCTTACTCGCAAGCTCTTCCAGATGAAAGGTGCGACTGTACACTTATGCCATGATCGATAGGTCGGTTGCATCGCTGTATGGCCAGCTCTTTCGAGCAAAGCAACTCACCGACATATCGTCGGCCGCAAGAGCTACGTTTGGTTCCCTCACCCCGAGCGCAGGGGCGAATATCTTAATCATCTTACGATCTTTGCCTTCATGATCGCAGGAAGCGTGAGGTTTTCACCGGCCGTATAATCTGCGCTCGAAACGGTCAATGCCGCGAGGTGTCAGATTGTGCGCACACAGCAAAAGCCAGGAGGACTACGATCTATGAGATAGGCGAAAGAAAGAATGCGTAGCTCGTGAAATCGGCAGAGTTGCCGATTCGCAGACGTCGACGCGATTGCATCATTCCGCGGCGCGCCGAGCCAGCCACTTTGCCTGCGCTCTCGTCTGGTGGCCCGTCTTCAGGTGTATGGAACGGCTTTTGAGCCTTGCCTCGAATGGTATCGAGCTTCTAACAACAAACCGTCCTACCAGTATCATGAACATGTCAAATTACGACCTGCCGAAAGACATGGCAAACCATCTGGTTGATCCGCATTACTATACCAACCTAGATCGTCTCCATGAAACGTATGCTTGGGCGCGCGCAAACAACCCTGTCGGGCGTGCAATAGCGGACGGACATGATCCGTTCTGGGTGGTGACCAAACACGCCGACGTCTCCATGATTTCACGAGACAACGTCTCGTTTCGCAACGGCGACTATTCTGTCGTCTGCCGGCCGAAAGCGTCGATCAAGCATGTGATTTCCGCCACTGGTGGTCCAAACATTGTCCGATCGCTTGTGCATGTCGATGGCGACGAGCACAAGAATCTACGTGCTTTGACACAGTCATGGTTCCTGCCGAACAGCATCAGCAAGCTTGACGACCGCATTCGATCGCTCGCACATGAGATGATCGCGAAGCTGCTGCAGCGGAGCGGGCACGTGATCGATTTTGCGAATGACTTTGCATCGCACTACCCGCTGAATGTGATCATGGATATTCTCGGCGTTCCGCAGGAGGATTCTGTGTGGATTTTGACGCTGACTCACGAGATGTTTGGAAGCGAGGATGCTGAATACAAGCGCGAAATGCAGCGCCAGGGCGAATCGAGCAGCGCGATGGGCAAAGCTCTGCTGTCCGTCGTGGCCGACTTCAAGGATTACTTCGACCGCCTCACCGAAGCTCGCCGGAAGAACCCACGCAACGATATCGCGAGTTTGCTGGCCAATGCGGTGGTCAATGGTCAGCCTATCGATGAAGCGACCCGTCTTGGCTATTACGTGATCATCGCCGCGGCAGGGCATGATACGGTTTCGTCGTCCACCTCAGTCGCGATGTGGGCGTTGAGCCGCTTCCCTGAGTTACTGCCGCGACTTAAGGCGGACCCCTCGCTGATTCCGCAGTTTATCGACGAAACCTTTCGCTACGCATCTCCAGTGCGTCATTTCATGCGCACGGCAACTGCCGACACCGACGTTCGAGGCCGGACAATCCGAAAGGGCGATTGGCTGATGCTCTGCTATGGCTCGGCAAATTGTGACGAGGAAGTCTTTCCTGAGCCGTTGAAATTCAATATCGACCGCAAACCGAACCGACATCTCGCATTTGGTGTTGGGGCTCACGTATGCCTTGGCCAGCATCTCGCGAACATGGAGATGCGCATCCTGTTTGAGGAGCTGATCCCGAGGTTGCGGCTTATCGAGCCGGCTGGTGAAATCGAATTGATCGCGTCCAGCTTCGTGGGCGGCCCGAAGCATCTTCCAGTACGCTGTATGATGCAATGACCATTGCATCAGAAACAGCCGCTGCCACGAAACCCACGAAGATGATTGGCGTAACGATCCTGCGTGGAATGGCCCAAATGCTTCCAACATTTCCAGAAGCAGCTATCGGTGAGTCGCGTCAATATTTGATGATCATATATTATAAGCGCGGCATGTCCAATACTTTGTGTATGAAAGTTTGAGCGGGATTTAAAATCTTGATAATTTTCAAATCGAGGGGACGAGAAAATATGTAGGTCATTCATTTGGCGGGAAATAAATATTTAATTACTTGATTCCTCGTGGATTCAATCTTAATTACGTCAGTAATCAGTCCATTAATTTTCAGTAACTCCGGATTTTCAATTTCTTCGGTTAGTCCCTGCATTGTGGACCTTGCGTCCTCATCGAAGGTTGATAAAACTTTGTTCATGGTATCAGGGCTGAAAACGCCAATCTGCGCATGCGGATATGCCAACACCGCAACTGGGTCGAATCCGGGCCCGCACATGGCGTACACACCGCCTGTGTATGCCTTTCGGGCAACAAGGAGTAACTTCGGCACCTTACATTGAATATGCGATCTAAACAATTCTGCCGCCGCGGAGAATATGCCGGTACGTTCGGCTTCTCTACCGATCATGAATCCGGGGACATCAGCAACAAATATGATTGGTGTTTTGATTTTAGCCGCAATGTTTATCATTTTAACCATTTTGGATGCGGATTTTCTGTGAATTATTCCTCCGTTATATCGGGGATTGTTGGCGATAATTGTAGTCAGATTTCCTTTGATGCTTGCATAGCCTGTCAATACCTCTTGCGCGAATTGTGGGCTTATTTCCGTCAGGCTGCTCTTATCGATAAAAGAATATAGTAAATCATGTATATCATAGGGTACTCGGTGATTCGATGGGATTAATTTTTCAAAATCAGTGGGATCAGGATCTTCATATTCGCGAGCGTTGGGTGAGCTGCCTTTGAAAATGTCATTAATCATTTTTTTTAAGCATCGGAATAGGTTTCCTTCGTCTTCAAATACCAGTTGAACCGAGCCCGAGCCCTTGCTGTGGACATCGGTTCCGCCTAGTGAATAGAGGTCGGACTCCTGCGCCAACATGGCTTTCACCATATCCGGTCGACCCATACATAAAGCGCCTTTCTCAGTCATCAGTACTAGGTCTGCAAGCATCAGCGGTAAAGCAAGTGGACCTGACGTAGGTCCAAGTATGGCGGAAACCAGCAGATTTGTTTCTGCCAATTCCGCGAGAGATGCACTTACTCGGCCCATTCCCGATGGAGACAAAAGCAGCTTGGACATGTCTCGCGAAAGCACTTTTGTCGTGTCGAAACTGCCTACCCCTCCAGTCTGGTCTTGAATGTAGATCAACGGAGCACCGTCATTCTGGGCCTGAGTTACTGTTCTTACGATTTGCCTAGCGGTGTGCCACTGACCACTTCCCCGGAACTCACAGTCTTGCCCGCGATTCATGACCAGAAACGTCTTCACCGAATTTACCGATCCTTCGCCGCAGATGAAATGACTTTTCTCGTCCGGGTGGTGATCAACAAAACTGCCAGGGTCAAAGAGCGCGTTTATCCTCTTCAATGAAATTTGCATTTATCGCCCGCCTCCTGAGAGTGCGTGTGGATACCTGTTGCTATTGATGCCGTTGCTCCGAGCGGTGCTAAACGGCAGGCCACTTTTACGAAGTCAGAATTTCTTCAATACACGTTGCTACAGCCAGGAGGCGGCGGTCCTGACCTCGCGCCGCATCCAGACTCAGTCCCACCGGCAATTCCTTATCGGGGGCGACAGGAAGGGTAATAGAAGGCATTGCGGCGTTGCTCGCCAAATCAGTGTTGCGAATCACGTCCGCAAATAGTCCTGGTCGGCCGGCATCGATCAGGCGTGGTACGCAACGCGGAACAGTTGGGTACGCGAGAAGATCAATGTCCCAGGTGTTGAACAACGTATCCATTTGCATACGTAACGCGGCTATGTTTTGTATTGCTAACGAATAGTCTCCGGCGGAGATAAACTTTCCGCCCAGATTGGTATGAATGATATCGCGGACATTGGGGTCGAGAATGTTATCGAATACGGTATTTATTCTGTTTGCCCACCCCAGCGAAAGTAACGTGCGCGGAAAGTCCGTGAAAAATTCGTAAATCGGGACGGTAAAGGTCCCGGCCTTGTTTAGCGCGGCAACAGCCGAGTCATCCAGTTCGATGCACTGGAAACCTGCGTGAGTCAGTCGTCTGACGGCATGCCAGCAGTACGTTCGGACATCGTCATCCAGTTCCGTCCACATCGACGCCGGAAGGCCGATTCGGCGTCGAGTACTTTTCTGTTTTATCGGAAGCTGATCTTCGGGAGAGAGCAGCTCATATAGAAGCCGCGCATCGTTCGCTGTCTGCGTCAGCAGGCCCGGTGAATCCTTCGTTCGGGAAACGGGGATGATCCCGGCTGAGGACCACCGACCACTTGTGGGCCTGAAGCCCGTAATGCCACAGAAGGCGGCCGGTATTCTTACCGAGCCGCCGGTGTCCGTCCCGATCGCGATGGGAACGATGCCGGCTGCCACAGCCGCGGCACAGCCGCCACTGCTGCCTCCAGCCAAATGCTCGGGAGCTGCCGGGTTTACGACAGTCCCCCATTGAGGATTGATCGATGTGATGCCAAAGCTAAGTTCATGCATATTGTTCTTGCCGGCGACGACAGCGCCGAGAGATTTCAGCTTTCTGACGATAGAAGCGTCGCGCTTGGCAATACAATCCTCCATTCCCGGTGTTCCCGCGGTGACGGGGAGACCCTTAACACAAATATTGTCTTTTAAAGAAAAAGGAATGCCATAGAGCGGTGCACCTTTCAAAACATCGCTTGCTCTAGCAAAGTGTGCCTCTGCATCACATGTACTAATGAAGCAGTTGAGCTTTGACACAAGTACATCCGCGCCGAGCATGCGCTCCCGGATTTCGGCTGCTGACAGTGCACCAGTCCGTATGCGATCGCGGAGCGATTGCAGAGTGTTTTCCGAATGCATGGAGTTTCAAATATTAGGGAACGTGCGATATCAGTAACGGTAAGCGCTGCGGATTTCGTCAAGCGGGTTGCCGGGCAAAAGTTTCCCTCCCGCACTGCGTATAACGGCGCAGACACCGTTTACACCCGTCTGAACGGCTCCCTCAATCCACCCTCCGGTGAAAGAACAGCCGCATCCAGCCAGATAGAGGCCGGTATCCTTTGCGGGATCATTTGCGGTCTGGTACTGAAAGAAGAGCCGTTGTGAATAGACATCCTCGCCGGGATAGTTGAGCTTAAAGGCACCGGAGGAGTGCGGGTCGGTCAACCAGTCGTGGTGAAGGACACTACGTTCATAATCACCGGCGGCGGGAACCATGTGGCGCGCAAGTTCTGGATGGAATGTAGCAAGATCCTCGACAAAACGCTCACACCGCTGCTTTTTGTCGGGGACACTCAGTAGCTTGTGCGCATCGTCTTCCCAAGTGTAACTGAGTAAGACCACACCCCGACCATCTGGCTTATCGGGTTCGTAATCAAGACAATATACGCCTCGGGCGAAACCATCCGATTGAATGGTGACTGGCAGTCCGTTTGTGATCCAGAATTTGTCTCGGGTGAGCATGAACAGTTTCGACGACCCCGTGAGATGTGTTTCCCTGACGGCTCGCGATACGTCGCGGCTTAGAAACGTTTCGTCGTCTGTCAGACAGTGAGCGATTTGCATTGCTCTGTTGTTGCTCGTAACGATCACGCGGTCGAAAGCCATTATTCCATCTGCATCCGTTACGAGCTTTATCTTCCCGTCTTCTTTGTAAATGGGTCCCACGGTGCTAAAGCGAACCCGTTCACCAACAGTGCTTCCTCCGATCTTCTGTCTGGCTAGCCGCTCAGCCAGTGTCGAAATTCCGCATGAGATCAGGCGCTGATCATCGAGATAGCCGTTAATGACGAGGCGCAGGATTTCAGTGAATCCTGCCTGATAGACAGGTAGAAAGCCGCCGGAACCTATCCCTAAAGAGCCAAACAGATCGAAGTCGTCAGGTCTTCTCCATGGCGCACCGCCGGGTGGGTTCGGGGCAGTGAAAATGCTCACAATCGCGGCATAAAAAGAACTGTCACGAAATGCGTCGAGCCACGCCTGCCATGCTGCACGCGCTTCCTCCAGACGATGCGACTTCAACATGGCTGTGATTTCTTCTGGCGCCATGAGAGAGACACTGTTTAGCACGCACCCGTCACGTAGTAAGGCTTTCCAGCCTTCATGAACGCGTCTGAATAATGGTGGCGGGGGGTCTCCTGCAGGCCAGACATGACGAGCACCGCGATAATGCAATTCGGTATCAACCACTCCTGGATCCGGGAAAGACGCTGTCGTGCAAATGTCATGCTTGTTAAGGTAATGAAAAAGACCGGTTGCGCTAGGAGGAACCCGCATCGCGCCCATTTCAGCAATTAGATTCGGATGCCGTGGATCAAATGTTTGTGACCAAATCCTTCCTCCAATGCGATCGCGGGCCTCAAATAACGTAATGTCGTTTACACCTGCTCGCAATAGTTCTGTGGCAGCCACAAGACCGCTGATACCAGCTCCCACTATGGCGACTCGGGGAGCGGGGATGCCGGACGAAAAGGAGCCAATTCCACCTTCAGACTCGCAAAGCTGGAGGAAGGGAGCGTAGTCATACAACAGGTCAACAGTCGGTGATGGACTTTGTGAAAATGCGACACGGTTCTTCATGGATTGTCTCCTTTTTGGCAATGCATCCGCCTAGGGAACGATGATCGATGTAAATGCAGCAGTGGCCAGTCGCAAAGATCGATGAACGAGGGCTAACCATTTTCCGTGGCCGAAGGTTATGCTGCATGCCGCAAGAAGAATCTATTCATTTAAGCTTCAGTGAGTGTGACCATAGCAAGATCGGAGGAGCTATATCAAACAAATAAAATTGATATTTGTAGCAAAATAATTAGGGAGTCTTCGGCACTTTTTGTGACGACGCGCTGGTGAAAAAGCGATGCGACAGAGCCGCCGCGAAGCGCTCATTCCGATGAATGTTGCGTTCGAACCCGGTGCCCGCGCAGGATTGTTACCGACGCAGTTGCGGGGCTATCCGGGGGCGAAGGCAGACCTTCCAGAACTAGCTCAGGTGAAGAAAATCTTCCTCGGAGCAGTCGCACGTGTGAACAACCGCGTAGAGAACAGCCATCGGCCAACCTGTAGCCGCGAGCGCCAGATTGCAGGTTTCGCGATGCGTGCACACAGGTATTTCTTTCGCGCTTGCTTTGGCCTGAATCGGCGACATTTCGCACTGTTTTAGATACCAGATGAACGCGGAAAGGCGTCGGTGCTTAAAGGGCGCATCGCTCTATGTCGTCGGTGGCCTGGCTGTTTCGCTATCGATTCTAATTGATAATAAGGATATCTACACTATGACGTTTGTGTGAACTACAAGCTACTTGACCGGACCGGTTGAAGGTCGGTGGGCGGTCATGGAGTAGCGAGAGCCATTTGAAGATCAAATGGTTCCTATCCAAACAATCGATTTTTGAAATTTCTGGAAATGCCGCATAGTATGTGCTGTGCTGTGCTGTGCTGTGCTGTGCTGTGCTGTGCTGTGCTGTGCTGTGCTGTGCTGTGCTGTGCTGGCGACACGGTAACCGTATGAATGCGGCGTGAAGACGAAATTTGTATGGCTTGGCCGCAATGCACTATAGGCGCGAATCTCGATGCCGAACCGGACTTATCGGGCCGCGCTGAAGATCAATAACCGTTGGACCCGTGATCCTCGGTGAAGAAAGTCGGCTGCGTTGACGCGGGATCGCGCCGACCTGAGGTGGGCGAATTCGGCCGACTTTCTCGGAGCAAAATAGATGCATATTCTCGATATTAATCAGATGGCCGAGTTTTTCGTGAAATCGTTTAAGCTCGTTGCGGTCTTTGCTACATTGTGCGTTGCGCTCGAGCTAATCCTTCCGGCATATCGATACAGTTTTGCGTCGTACGTTCGCGGCGTACGGAATTGGATCATTCGCATTGGACTCGGTGCGTTAGTCTGGCACGGCTACGCCGTGGGTTTGGAATGGTTAGGGGTCAAGCCGCTCCTAACGGTCAATTTTGCGACACTGCTTCACTCTGACAACGCAATCATGAAGGTGGGCTTCGCCGTCCTTTCCGGGGTTTTGGTCGCGATCGCCGGTGACTTCTTTTACTACTGGATGCATCGCGCTCAGCATGCTGTTTCATTCATGTGGCGCATGCATGCTACTCATCACTCGATCCGCGAGCTGACGGCTTGGAATTGCAATCATCACGCTTCCGAGCCGCTTATTTATGCAGTGTTTGTAGCACTACCACTTACGCTGATTCACTTTGAATCTGGCGTGGTGCCCGCTGTTGCAATGACACTGATTGCCTTTCAGGCGCATCTTTCCCACTCTAGCACCCGCATCAATCTTGGGCCGCTTCGATACATCATCGGCGACAATAAGTTCCACCGTATTCACCACTCGTTGGAACTGCATCACCGACGCCGGAACTATGGGTTCTTTACGACGATCTGGGACACGATTTTTCGCACGGCGTACTGGCCGAAAAAAGATGAGTGGCCGGAAGTTGGCCTCCGAGACCAGCCCGAACCGCTTACCGTGAGTGACTACTTTATGTTCCCGTTTGATCGACGCCGCTGGTGCAAGCCTGGAGTCGGAAGCGGTGTACGGCAGAGTTGAGGCCGGGATGGAATGCGGTGAAGGTTTACGCTGAGGATCAGATTGTCCAGGTCGGAAACCAGCAAACAGCTAATCATCTGGAACAGCTCTCTGAGACGCCGGGTACAGAAGGATGAACAGCTAAAACTCGATCAAGATGAATCCGGACGTGGTCCGCTCCGTTTGATGTAATCGTGGCGTGCGTGCGCCGGTACCTGCGGAACCTCGAAGAATTGATCGCGGAACGAGGCATCTCTGTGGATCATTCAACCGCACATTGTTGGGTGCTCAAGCTTCTGCCGACGCGAGGGGAAGCGTTTCACCGTCACGAACGCCCCCGTCGGCAAGACCTGACGCGTCGATGAGATTTATATCAACGTTAAGGGTCAATGGAAATACCTGTATCGCGCCGTCGACATAGCCAGCCACATCATCGATTTTCTGTTGCGGGCCCACATTGAGCTAAGACCGTGGCACGGCAGTATTTCGAAAAATCGATCGCTCAGAATGGCGAACCCGGGACGGTGACGATCGATAAACGTGGTGCCAATGTGGCTGCGCAGGAAGCCCATGTCATTGAAAAGGACCAACGCGCGATCAAGCGGCGTAGAAGGCCATGCTCGGATAAGAATGTCCCGTGTGCATGTGTCCTGCATGGTGGCATCCAGTGGCTGCTCACATGATCGCAACGGAGCAGATCAAGACAACAGCGTCGGGCGAACTTCTCGCCCACGCAGCGTTTCTGTCTGGATCGGAGTGCTGCCTAAGTCGCTTGCCTCCACTGATTCCGACGGACCCATCCACCCGACAGGAGACAGCAATACCATGCCCCGAATCTCGATCCTGGCCAGCTGTGCCGCCGCCACCCTGATGCTCGGCGTCACCGGCGCAAAGGCCGCGACTTGGTCTGCATCTTCCCCCGCGACCTCGTCCTGCTCGTCGACCGACCTTTTCGCGTCGTGGACCTACGGCAGCTACACCATCAACAATGACGTCTGGTCGCCCTGCAGCAATGTCGCAGCGGGTGCGCAGACCATCTGGGCCAACACCAACCTCGACTGGGGCGTCACTTCAGATCAGCCTAACACCAGCGGTATCAAGTCTTATCCGCACATCGGTTACTCGGTCAACAAAACCATCAGTTCACTGAGCAAGCTGAGCGCGACGGTCTCGGCTACTACGCCTTCCGATGGTGCCTGGGAGTCGACCTTCGACATATGGGCCGGCAGCAATGCGCACGAGATCATGGTCTGGCTGAACTACACCGGAACCGCGGCGGGTTGCGGCAATGTCAAGCCGATCTCTTACAACTGGACGTCCGCCGGTTGCGCGATCCCGCTTCACAGCAACGTCTCGCTGTCCGGTAGCACCTGGAACGTCTACGTGGGCAGCAATGGCAGCAACACGGTCTATTCGTTCCTGCGCACGACCAAGACCGACAACACCACGGTCGATGTGCTGGCTATCATGAAGTACCTGAAATCTCTGAACTATTTCGATGACGTCATGATCGGCGACCTGCAGTATGGCTTCGAGATCACCTCGTCGTCGGGCGGCCTTAGCTTCGCGTCCAAGAACTTCGCAGTCACCGCCGAGTGATTCCGGCGCCTAGCGTCGCGAGCCGCCGTCTGCACGCCGGACGTTCCGGCTTGCTTCATCGCGCGGCGCAACGAGGGATCCGTCATGCGCCAAGAACCTAGGGCCGAGTCCCCTGTGTCTGGCGGTCGTCTCGTTTTGTCGTTACAGCGACAGACCCGGCTCAGTTGTCGGGTTTGAATGTCGGCGTAGCGAGACAAAGTGCACTCAGGGCTCCGTGCTCTCGCGCTTTAGACGACGGCGTTCGAGTGGCACGGATCTCGCTCTTGTCTGCCGCGCGACCACCGTCGGTTGCGAGGAGATGTCCATGGACGATAGCGCGAACGACAGCATGCTGGCCTCGACTGCCTGTATCGGTATCGGGCAGATTACGCGCCTGGGGTGCACCGTCGAAGCGTCCGCCCCGGGCCGCTGTGGTTCACGCGGTGGTGAGAGTCACTCTGGCCGTGGTCCGTCGGGCATACCCGACGGTCTGCCGACAGAGGTGTGGGAAAAGGTAAAGAACCATCCGTGCTATTCGGAAGAGGCGCATCGTCATTATGCGCGCATGCATGTGGCGGTGGCCCCGGCCTGCAACATTCAGTGCAACTACTGCAATCGCAAATATGACTGTTCGAACGAGTCGCGGCCCGGCGTTGTGTCGCAGAAGCTGACGCCGGAGCAGGCAGTAAAAAAGGTGGTGGCCGTCGCCGCCCGGATTCCGCAGTTGACCGTGCTCGGCATTGCGGGTCCCGGGGATTCACTGGCCAA
>NZ_WHNP01000073.1 GCF_009362735.1 Paraburkholderia franconis
GAGAAACGGTCAAGGTGGCCTTCGCGGATCAAGGATACACAGGGGAAGACGCTGCGCAGGCCGCCAGCAATGAAGGCATTGATCTGCAGGTCATCAAACTGCAGGAAGCAAAGAAAGGTTTCGTGCTGCTGCCCCGGCGATGGGTGGTCGAGCGCAGCTTTGGCTGGCTCAACCGCTTTCGCCGCCTCGCGCGGGACTATGAGCGATTACCTGAAACGCTTGCCGGGCTTCATTTCGTGGTCTTCGCCATGCTTATGCTCGTGCATGCAGTGCCAGTACTTCAAAGTTCATAACACGGTCTAGGCGGCCGTCACTTGCAGTCCGCGCTGTACCGCTGGCCGCGAGAGACCACGGTCGAGCCAGCACTCGACATGCTTGAACCGGTCGAATCCGACGAGTTCCCGTGCCTCATAGAAGCCGATCAGGTTGCGCACCCAGCCGAGCAGCGAGATGTCTGCAATGCTATATCCGTAGTCCATTACCCATTGGCGAGTCGCCAGCCGTTCATCAAGAACGCCGAGCAGACGCGCTGACTCGGTTGCGTAGCGGTCGCGCGGGCGCTTGTCCTCGTACGCCTTACCGGCGAATTTGTTGAAGAAGCCGACCTGGCCGAACATCGGCCCCACACCACTCATCTGCCACATCAGCCACTGGATCGTTTCGTAGCGCGTGTTTGGATCGGTCGAGAGGAACTGTCCGGTCTTGTCGGCGAGATAGATGAGGATTGCTCCCGATTCGAACAATGCGAGTGGGCGGCCGCTCGGCCCGTTCGGGTCGAAGATCGCTGGAATCTTTCCATTAGGGTTGAGCGCGAGGAAGGCTGAATCCTGGTTCTCGCTTGCGATAATGTCGATGCGGTGCGGCTCATAAGGGAGACCTGTCTCCTCCAGCATGATCCCGACCTTCACGCCGTTGGGTGTCGGCAGGGAAAAGAGCTGGAGCCTATCTGGGTACTTCGCCGGCCAGCGCGTAAAAATTGAATGATTGAGTGTCACTTTTTTTCTCCTTTTTTCTCCTTGACTCGGCCGTCTGCACGAAAGGCCCAAGCACCTCCCAAGGCTCTTTCCGCTGGGTGCCCGGGCTTCGCCGTTATGCGCGGATCACGCGCAACCTCCAGGGGCTGCGCGAGACGGCTCATGCAACAGAATAAGGTTCAGATCGAGCCGGCCGGTGTAACGGCGGGAAAGTCTTTCTCGGGGTCGAACACGTTGTTGAAGAAGTTGGTCAGGGAATACATGGCGACCAGCGCGACGATCTCCATGACGTTGGCATCCGTGTACCCGGCATCACGGACGGCTTTCAGATCGGCGTCAGTGACCTGGCCGCGTGTCTCGATGACTTTGCGCGCGAACTGGACGGCGGCGTCCCGCTTCGGATCGCTCGCATGGCCTTTCCGGGCGAGAACGATTTCTTCCGGCTGCAACTGGGCCATATGCTTGGCCGTAAAGCTGTGAACCGACAGACAGTAGTTGCAACCATTGACCTCGGAGACAGCCAGACCGATGCTGTCACGCGTCTTCACGTCGAGGGCCTTGCTCAAGGAACCGAGCAGCGTCGCCCAGGCGTTAAACGCGATCGGGCTTTGCGCGAAGGAAGCCATCATGGTCGGAGTGAACCCGATGTTTTTTGTGAAAGCATCGAGAGTCGGTTTCGAATCGGCCGGCACCTGTTCCGGCGATAGTGCAATAGTTCTCGGCATATCAGTAGTCCTTAAATAACGAATTTCACTAATTGATGGAAGTCCCTGTAGGAACTGTCCGTCGCTTACTTCGTGCCCTAGGCAGGGTCGAAGCTAGTTGGGCCTTCAAGTGGGAAGCGGCCTGTGCTCGCCTCTCACCTCGCGGCCGCTTACTCGGTCGCCGCAGTCACTGCTGAGACGACTCACTCATACCAGGTCTAAAACATCGGCCACGGGACGGCGCGGCTTCTGCTCCCAGTTTCCGGGACGCTCTGCACCGACGGTCAACAACATGACGGGCACTTCATCGTCGGCGAGACCAAACTCGCGATGCACGGCTTCGGCATCGAAACCAATCATTGGCGTAGAACCCAGTCCAAGTGAGCGGGCCGCATAGATCATCGCCGCCGCGCCAAAGGTGCCACTGCGCACTGCCTCGTCTCGCTGCCGTTGCGGGTGCTCCTCGTACAAACCGCGCGCCGGGATTTCCCATTCCGGCACCATCTCTGCCGGCATGACGCCGGCTTCCACCAGAGGAGCCAGGCGATCGGGTATCACGCTGGAATCGGCCAGCTGGCCGCAGACGATGAAGGTAACGGCAGCATCGGTGATCGCGGGCTGATTCCAGGCGATCGGACTGAGTCTGGCCTTGGCCTCAGGCGTGCGAACGGCGATGAAGCGCCAGTTCTGCAAGTGAAAGGATGTGGGCGCCGAGGTGCCGATACGCACCAGTTCGCGAATCTGGTCGTCGCTCAAGGTGGCGGCGGGATCATAGTACTTGGCGGCGCTACGGCTCAGAATACATTCGATGACGGCATTGGTCTTGATGGTTGCGTTGGTCATGCTCATTCCTATGGTTTAAGCGACAGGTTCGGCTACAAGGTGTTTTCGCTCTATGCAGAGCCGTTTGTCATTCAAAGTGCTATACGCGTTCGGCTTTACTGAGTCGGCCCATTGAGGCTGAACGAATGTAACCCGGGGACGCGCTGAACGTTTTCGTGACTCGGGCGCCGGCAACGTTGTCGACCCCTACATAGCTATCAGCGGTCGCTACGGTGGCGGACTCGATGACCGGAACAGGGAAAGGGCTCATCGTGCGACGCTTTCATCAAGTGGTTAGGAGCCTCTACTGTAAGCTCGCCTGATACCAATTTCGAGACCGTATTTACTCAATTAAATGCCAGAAAGGATCAAATCAACGAAGCAATCCATTCGTCGGTGCGGCTCGGTACGATGCAGTCGTCTGATTCGAATGCTCGTAGATCAAACGCGAAGCGCATTACCCTCCGTCGCGCGCCTGACTGCGCCATTGCCCTGGTGTCATGCCCATCTTGTCGGTGAACGCGCGCCGAAATGCCGCAACAGATCGGTAGCCGACTGAGTCAGCCACAGCTTCGGTGGTCATCGTCGGCTTCTTCAGGTCATTGGCGGCCCGGCTCATGCGGATGTCGGTCAGCAGTTCGATGGCGGATCGTCCCAGCTTGTTTTGAAACTGCCGCATGAAGGTGGCGCGTGACATGCCGCACAACTCGGCCAGATCAGGCAGGTTCCATGGCCGCGCTGGATCGGTGAACATGGCGGAAATGGCGGGCGCCAGTCGTGGATGACCAGCAAGCGCGAGCAGGCCTGCGGGGGCCTGCTCCGATTCACTCGCCGCGCGCAGCGTGAGTGTGAACAGCGCTGAAGAAAGGGCGTTGAGGATGGCGAGCCCGCCCGGTTTATCGCTGGCGGACTCCTCGCGCATCAGTGCTACGAGACTGGCCAGGTGGTTCGACGCAGATGCGGGCCCCTGTTCAGCCTGGCCGGCCGCCGCCCGTACCACCAGATTTGTCGGGAGGTAATCGCGAATCAGCCGGTCATGAGGCGGTCCGATGAAAAATCGGCCGCATAACATGTCCAGATGTTCGCCATCGCCATCGTTCTGGCTGAGCGTCCATCCAGCAGAACGTTGGCGATTATAGGTAGGACCGGGTGCATGCCCGCTGCCATCGTGAAGCACGTGCGCTGACCCGCGAGTCAACAGCACGATGTCTCCGCCCACCAGTTCCATGGTGGTTCCTGCCTCGGGATCCTCGATAATGGCCCGGCCCTTTAGCACGACGTGGTACGGAATTTCGTGAACGGCCGACTTGGCCCAGGCCACCTGCCAGGGCGCGCCGTAGGCGCAGCGTACTTCCAGCCGGCCGGCGATGGTGATCATTTGCAGAAGATGGCTCAGCCAGTCGACTTGAGACATATGACCTCGGAAATTGAAACGCTCTAACATCCTTCCAGCGGGCTTTGGGCAGCCAGCGACAATCTCGTTCTTCGAGTTAGCGCCGGCGGCGAACGCATCGCAGGATTTTTGTCTCGCCTTGAACCTGGCAAACCGCGCGCCCAGATAGAAGAGGCGCACTTAAAACGATGGCATCGCAAGTTTTGACCGGTTGCTTGGGCACACCAGGATCGTGAAGCCCCGCAACAAGCGTCTCGTCGTCCGTGGTCAGCGTCCAAGGCCGGTCAATCCGGTCGGACTGTCGTCTTGATCTGACGGCGAGATTCGGGCGCGGTCGTAGGCTCTATCGGTTGTCCTGCCGGCAGCAATGAAGAGTGCACGATGATTTTCGTCGGACGATCATACTTCGCTGCTTTGCAAGGGATCTACTTGCTTTGTTTTTTTAACGGCAGACGTCGTAGGTTCACGAAATCTGCTTCATCGCACGCCGGATTGCTTCGCTGTGCATCCTCTGACACAAATCCTTGCGAAAAGAAGCGCTGCTGTCCGTCTTCGTCAAGCTGACTAAGCACTTCACTTGTCCTCTCGTTAATCAGCATCTCAATTGTGCCGGTAATCGTACGATCGAAATGAAATGCCAGACGTTCCAGACTGCGCTTCGTGGCAATAGATACTAGGCAACTGATACGTTCATGTTTTCCTCCGACGCCAAGCCGCCTCTGCCGATACTGTCTTTGTCGTTCTGAATTTGAAAGTGCCATGGATGATTTCCCGGTTTTTGCCAATAATCGTTTGGCGACCCACTGTCGATATCGCCGTCCGTGGAATCCGTTCGACTGCCTGCTGCAGATCGAGAGTGCATTTCCGGAATGCGTTAGTCGGTGCAATCGGCACATGTCGATTCCTCCATCGACCAAGCATATTCATTTACATCAAGACGAAGCTCGATCAAAGACAGGTCAACTCAGCCTTGTTGCTGATCCGCAATCTCTTGGCCAACGATCGTGCAAAAGAACTTTCCGACGAACCTGCTGTTCCCAGGTTCAATTAAAGTTTGAATACTTCAACAGCGCAACGAAATCAAAGTCTCTGTCTGCGATACGCGCGTATAGATTTGTTAGTGGTGGAGATAATTGATGCTCGTACTTTGGGTGTACCGTGTCCCGTCTGACCGCGTTGTAGGGTTGCGCCCGGCCGATCCTCTCTGAAAATGTAACAACCGTCACGATCATGCGGTCTTGGAGCGTGATGGAGAAACACCGTCGATTGGCAGCGTTTCTCGGCCTTTCCGCTCGATACTCGATAGCGACGGCGTCAGCCTTTCGCTGACAACACCGAGTCAGGCGTGCGACGAAAGCTGATGGCCAGGCGGTTATAGGCGTTCATCAAGCTAATGGCCATCGTGAGGTCAGCGAGCTCTTTCTCGCTGAACACTGCGGCGACAGAAGTGAAGTCATCGTCCGGCACATGGGTATCGGCTACAAGGGTCACTGACTCCGCCCATGCCAGCGCAGCTCTTTCACGGTCAGTGAACATCGGTTTCGCCTCACGCCAGGCTTGCACGAGGGCGAGCTTCGCAGGCGTCACATTCTTTTTGATCAGGTCGCGGGTATGTATGTCCAGGCAGTAGGCACAGCCATTGATCTGACTCACACGCAGGTAGACTAGGTCGATAAGCGCGTTCTCAAGACCAGACTCCAAAATGTAGGCATAAACGCTGCCAAACGCCTTAACACCATTGGGCGATGTTTTGATGTAGTCCAGTCTCATTTCACTGTCCTACTTGACGTTGGTCGTCAGTTGCTTATCATCCGAATCGACAACAAAGACCGCAAGTAACTTCGCTGGCTTTGTCTTGCTCGCATTGCGGCTCACCGCGTGTAGTGAACCGGGCTCCTCGAAGAAACTCTCGCCCGCCTTGTAGACGTGCTCGGGCTCGTCGTTCACCTTGCTGACCACGCTGCCCGAAACGACGTATGCGTAAATGAATGCCGATTTGGCATGCGTGTGAGGATGTGAGCCGCCGCCGGGGGGGTAGACGACTTCCACGGCCGTGAGGGATTTGCCGGGAATATTCGGTATCGCCCTTGAGAAAGTCGGCTTGACCGTTTCGCTGACATCGTGAGCGGCGGCGGCCCCGGTGAAGACCAAACTCATGGCGGCGACAAGAGATGGAAGAATCCTATGAAGTTTCATGATCAGCTCCTTGAACGCTAGAATCATGAACTGTTACAAGTTCACAGAAAAGAACCAAGAACGTAAATTTTTAATGGACCATGGGCCATGACTATTCTGAATCTGACGCTTGACCGTGCGTCCAAAACCTCGCTGTCAGAGCAGATTCGGCTGGGCATCATTGGTGCGATCGAAAATGGAATACTCGTTCCTGGTGCCAGGCTGCCGTCGTGGGTGGACCTGGCTACGCAGCTGGGAGTGGCACGCGGCACGGTACGGACGGCGTATGAGCGGCTAACCGATGCGCAGTTGGTCGTTTCCTCTCGCGCAGGAGGAACCCGAGTCTCTGACCATACGGGCGTGACGCGTCCTTCTACGAAAACCGTGCACTCCATCGAGACGAATCAACGATCCGCGTTATACCAACACTTTTTGCCTGGATCTGCGATCTTTCAAAATGGGGTGCCGGCGTCGGACTGTTTCCCTCGTATCCTGTTCGCTCGGCTCAGAGCTCGTGCGGCACGTGACGAGGTCGAAGCACTCGCCTCTTATCCGGACCCTCGGGGCGAACATGAACTGCGACGAGAGATTGCGGCCCATCTGGCCTTGTCGCGCGGCATCGAATGCCTGCCCTCGCAAATCTTCATTTCGGGGGGATTTACAGGGGCACTCGGCGTTGCACTTCAAGTGATACAAGCGGAAGGTCAAAAGGCTTGGGTCGAGAACCCGGGATTTCTCCCCAGCCGCATGGCATTGGAGCTTTCGCGGCTGAAGACGGTTCCCGTTCCAGTAGACGAAGAAGGGCTCGATGTCGGCTACGGAGAGTTGCACGCACCAGACGCTGCGATTGCCTTGGTAACGCCTGGGCAACAGGCGCCTTTAGGCCTGACATTGTCGCTTGCCAGACGCGTTCGACTTCTGGAATGGGCAAGACGCGCCGATGCCTGGATCATTGAAGACGATTACCTGGGTGAACTTCAGCTGAGACGGCGCGCAGCGCCCGCACTCGCCTCGTTGGATCGAGCTGGCCGGGTGATTCATATCGGGTCTTTCAGTAAGACGATCAGCCCGACCCTGCGGCTCGGGTTCGTCGTTGCGCCAGTTCCCCTCGTGCCTCGGTTCGAAGAAGTCGTGGCCTGTCTCGCCACGGCTCCTGGTCCGGCGGTGCAATTGGCGACCGCCGAATTCATGCGGGATGGGCATTATATGCGGCATTTGCGTCGAATGAAGCGGATCTATGCCAGCCGGAGCGACGCGGTTCTGGCCGCTCTGGAAACCAGGGGGTTCGAGGTTTATCCATCCGGACTTGCAGTGGTGCTCAGGCTTGCCGACGGCGTGGACGATAAGAGGATCGTCCAGGAGGCATATGCCTACGGGCTTGCGCCGGGACCTTTGTCGCGGTGGTATTGCTCCGAGGCCACACAGCGATCAGGACTGCTCCTCGGCGTAGCGACCACGATTGAACGGCAACTTCCGAATGCGTGTGATCGTTTGCACCAGCTGATCCGGAAGTTCACGTAGGCGCGCCCCTTGCCGGGAACCTTACTTTCGCGATAATCCTCGGGGCATAGGCGCCATCGCCTGGTTTTGCAAGCGCAACGCCCGGAATAGCGAGTGAACGAATGCCTATGCAAAGAGTGAGAACGAAGCGCCAGATTCGTGGCCGAACAACGAACCAGCAGAATGATGTACTAGACTTTTGAACTAGAAATGGCACCGGCTCACTGCGCCCGGTGAATGCCTAATGACCGGCGCTCAGACCGCCATCGACGTGCAGGATTTCTCCTGTGATAAATGGCGCTGAATCAAGAAAGAGAATTGCGTTGGCTATATCGCTCATCTCGCCCACGCGACCCAGTGGATGAAAGGTCCGCAGTGCCTCATGGCTTTCAGGTGCATGCATCGGCGACTTGATGAGTCCGGGCGCGACGGCATTCACGCGAATCCCTTTCCTTGCGTACTCGATCGCCAGCGACTTCGTAGCCGCGTTCAGTCCTCCTTTGGTCAAGGCCGCGAGAACCGAATAAACACCGCTCCGCGGAGCGTCAATGACGCTTGCCGTAACGCTAACCACATGGCCGCTCGAATGTCTTTCCATTTCCGCGATGGCGCGTTGAGTGATGTGATAGAAGCCTGACAGATTCACGTTCAACACTGCTGCGTAATCTTCCACGGTATGTTCGGTGAAAGGTTTGCCGATGTATATGCCGGCATTGTTCACCAGCGTGTCTATCCGGCCAAATCGCGCGATGGCTTCGGAAATCACGCGATGCGCGGTTGCCGGGTCACCAATATCACCGGCGATGGTCACAATATTCGCGTCGTCTGACGGCTTGATTGAACGCGCAGTCGCGACAATCCGATAGTCGAGGCGTCGAAACATCTTGACGACTTCGCGGCCTATGCCTTGCGAGGCGCCGGTTACAACGACAACTTTTTGTGATGTGTTGCTCATCGTGTCCTCAGTAATTTTCTCGCGGAGCTGCAACACCTGCCGGGTCAGCAGCTCCGCCCACGCCGGACGTAGACGCGTCAATTTGGGTTTTGCGCATGCCCCCACCTTGCCTTGTTTGCTAATGGCAGCCCACTGGTGACGGCTCATCCGCCCGATAGACGCTTTGGCGTTACGCTCGCATCAGTTGACACCTTCGGGGAATCCTCTGAATCACCGTTGCGAGCTCCGAGGGTTCAAATCGAGCCAGCCGGCGTAACGGCAGGAAAGTCTTTCTCCGGGTCGAACACATTGTTGAAGAAGTTGGTCAGGGAATACATGGCGACCAGCGCGACGATCTCCATGACGTTGGCATCCGTGTACCCGGCATCACGGACGGCTTTCAGATCGGCGTCAGTGACCTGGCCGCGCGATTTCTTCCGGCTGCAACTGGGCCATATGCTTGGCCGTAAAGCTGTGAACCGACAGACAGTAGTTGCAACCATTGACCTCGGAGACAGCCAGACCGATGCTGTCACGCGTCTTCACGTCGAGGGCCTTGCTCAAGGAACCGAGCAGCGTCGCCCAGGCGTTAAACGCGATCGGGCTTTGCGCGAAGGAAGCGATCATGGTCGGAGTGAACCCGATGTTTTTGGGAAAGCATCGAGAGTCGGTTTCGAATCCGCCGGCACCTGTTCCGGCGATAGTGCAATAGTTCTCGGCATCTTGGTATTCCCTTTGCGACTTGTTTAACTTATACGAGGTTCAACACATCGGCCACGGGACGGCGCGGCTTCTGCGCCCAGTTTCCGGGACGCTCTGCACCGACGGCCAACAGCATGACGGGCAGCTCATCGTCGGCGAGACCAAACTCGCGATGCACGGCTTCGGCATCGAAACCAATCATTGGCGTAGAACCCAGTCCAAGTGAGCGGGCCGCATAGATCATCGCCGCCGCGCCAAAGGTGCCACTGCGCACTGCCTCGTCTCGCTGCCGTTGCGGGTGCTCCTCGTACAAACCGCGCGCCGGGATTTCCCATTCCGGCACCATCTCTGCCGGCATGACGCCGGCTTCCACCAGAGGAGCCAGACGATCGGGTATCACGCTGGAATCGGCCAGCTGGCCGCAGACGATGAAGGTAACGGCAGCATCGGTGATCGCGGGCTGATTCCAGGCGATCGGACTGAGTCTGGCCTTGGCCTCAGGCGTGCGAACGGCGATGAAGCGCCAGTTCTGCAAGTGAAAGGATGTGGGCGCCGAGGTGCCGATACGCACCAGTTCGCGAATCTGGTCGTCGCTCAAGGTGGCGGCGGGATCATAGTACTTGGCGGCGCTACGGCTCAGGATACATTCGATGACGGCGTTGGTCATGCTGGTTCCATTGGTCATGAGTTGAGGGACAACAGTACTTTCGCAGTATGGGTACCTGAATTGATTTCGACGTGGTGTTTGCTCCTGTGCTTCTTGTGATTGCTGCATAAATGAGCCTGTTACGACCGGTCTCGCTTACTTCAGCGAACGGGCATCGACATGCGAAGCATATCGACGCAATAGGATGGCGCGCCCCATGAAGCTTCGAGTTACGTCGCGGTCGTCCCATGCAGCGCGTCACCTTTCATTGCAGTGTCGTACCGGACTGATTCGCGGCGTCGCGCTGGAGTTGCTCAAGGACACACATCGCATCATCGGCTGCCTCCAGCGGCACGAAAATGTGGTCGTGATAGGTCGCAGCGACTACATTGCAGCTGATCCCGACAGCGCCTAGTGCACCTGAGAACAGAGCCGTGAGCCCGGCGGAAGTCAGGTCCGAGCGAAGCAACAAGGTTATCCATGCCGCACGAAACGAAATCTGCAAATTGAATCGCTCGGCTACCCCGAGCTCTACAAAAACAGTTAGTCCTTCTTGTTCCCGAAAGGTCCCAATAATCGCGCTGCCAGGAATGCCTTCTGGAGCTCTTTCGCCTAAAGCAAGACTTACAAACGCGACGCGCTCCTGATTGAGGACTGGAGACATAGAGGCGATGAGTGTCCTCAGATTCGTAGTGCTCTCGTGCATGTTGTGATATCCCATAAAGACCAAATCGCACGATGAGTAGCGGTCTGGCTGATAGCCGTGAAGCGTCGGCTAAACATATGGCCATTAAGTGGGATCGCCACTAAATGACTGAAGAGGCGTACTGGCGTACTTCTGGTCGATCGGATACCGACGGTTGCTCGGAAAATGCGTTGTCAGGAAACCTGGCTTACCGAAATCTGGAATCTGTCGACGTTGTTCTACGTAGTGGCATATCCGATAAGTGTACATAGAGCATACGTATTGTTGGTTCATACCTGAGGATATGAACCCGATACCTTGACGGCCTTGTTGGAATCTACCGCATGCACGAAACTGTAGCGATCCGGGAACATGACTGCGGCCGCTTCACCGAACGCAAGAATGACCGGATCAACTGTTAGTCGATGCGTCCAGGCGGTTGCGCGGGCACCGCATCGCGAGTCACAGTGGCGGGCTATTCGGATGTGGGTCTGGCATAAGTTCCATTAGCTCACCGTTGTGGCGCGGTCTAAGCGGCGAAGTTCCGATCAACCAGATGCGCTATGAATGCAGACGAAGAATTCACGTTCGACCCGGAAAAGGCTTCGACAAAAAACACGAATGGACAGGCGCCTGGAATGGGGGGCGAGTTATCTGATATCCCGTCGGAGCTTCCTATCCCGGAGCGCGGTGTTTCCGCAAATTATGGTCGCTACATTTCCAATGCACCGTCGAATCATGCCCCGGTGATATCACAGAATGCGCCTGAGAGACGGTCTGCTAATTATGGCTATTACCTGAACCGCAGTCGCGCACCCGGCGAAGGACAGGGAGCGAGGGGGATGGCACTCGAGCAACGGCGCCCCCAGATGTTTCCCCGACTCAGCAATGCGGACGTCGAGCGGATACGTAGGTTTGGAACGGTGGAGTCCTGGAAGGGCGGCGAGACAATGTTCCGCGCTGGCGAGCCGGGACACGGAATACGAATTATCTTACGTGGCGATGTCTTGCTTACCCGGCGAGATGGCTTGGGTCGATCACAATTTTTCGCGGAGCTAGGGGAAGGACAGTTTCTTGGGGAGACAGCGCAGCTGACGGGAAAGCCACATCTGGTGGACGGATATGCGATCAAGGATGTCTGTGCGATTCTGATCCCACCCTCGCAAGTGCGGGCGCTTCTGATAGAGGAAGCACAGCTTGGCGAAATCATCATGCGCGCACTCATACTGCGCCGCGCGGAGCTGGTCCAGGAAGGCAGCGGCCCGGTACTCATCGGGCCGGCGACAGACACCAAGACCTTGGCGCTCGAGGGATTCTTCCGACGGGTAAATCATCCCTACCGGGTGGTCGACACGGAGAGTGATGCGGAAACCGTCAGCGTCCTTTCAAAGCTTCCGGACTGGCGGGAATCAACGCCAATTGTGGTGCTGGCCGATGGAACCATACTACGTTGCCCTGATGAGGCGACTCTAGCCGAAAGGCTTGGGCTTTTGCCAGAATTGGCTCCGACGAAAATTTACGATGTTGCGATAGTCGGGGCGGGGCCGGCCGGATTGGCTGCCGCAGTATATGCGGCATCGGAGGGCCTGTCTGTCATTGTATTCGACTCACATGGCGCCGGCGGACAGGCCGCGGCCAGCGCGCGTATCGAAAACTATCTGGGCTTTCCTGCTGGAATTTCGGGTCAAGCACTGGCCTATCGGGCATTTATGCAGGCAGTAAAGTTTGGTGCGGAAATGGCGATTCCGTCAGAAATCATGAAGCTGGACTGCGCGGCGTCGCCGTTCGCGGTGCATCTCACCGACGGCCGTCTAGTCCGTGCGCACTCAGTCGTGATAGCCAGCGGGGCGTCTTATCGGCGACCAGATATCCATGGTCTGGATTTGGCCGCTGCGAAAGGCGTCTATTATTGGGCGTCATCGGTCGAGGCGAAGCTTTGTCAAGGTGCAGAGGTTGTACTTGTAGGAGGGGGAAACTCAGCCGGGCAGGCAATCGTGTACCTCTCGAACTATGCAAGTCATGTCCACGTACTCGTGAGGCGGAAAGGGCTTGAAGAAAGTATGTCTCGATATCTGATCGATCGTGTAATGGCGCTTCGCAATGTGACGATACACACACGCACGACGATCGAATCAGCGTCCACCGATGAAGACGGACTCTGCGGTCTGGCGGTGAAGGCGGACGGACGTCACGCATCGATTGAGACGAGACACCTCTTTCTGTTCACTGGTGCCGATCCAAATACCGATTGGCTTCGCGAATGCGAAGTGGAAGTTGACGATAGGGGATTCGTTTTAACAAGGGCTGCAGTATCCTCCGATCCTACTGGTTGCCTCACATTCCAGACCAATGTGCCCGGCATTTTCGCTATAGGTGACGTGCGCTCTTCGTCTATCAAGCGAGTCTCGGCTGCGGTCGGAGAAGGTGCGGCCGTTGTATCGGAAATTCATTCGATGCTGACGCGAGCGAGCGTGCGTTGAACATATCGCGTCAGGCTATCTTATGGTTGGGGTTGAAAATCCTGATGAGCTGTAAGTGCACGGCATGACAATACACAGATTGGCGCTTTAATCTGCCTCGATGGCGTGAGATGGTGTCGAGAAAGCAGGGAGTTCTGCGCTGTCATCGCTGAAAGCGGCTTTTCCTCAAGCATCGAACGGTTTGTCGGCGGCGGTTGGTGGGCGCAGTACAGCGCGTACACACGCAGGATGCGGGCTATCGACATTGCTCATCTGTCTGATGCCTAACGCTGAAGGCTTACAAGCGGCGGCGATTTCAGCGTCCGTCGTGTCTCCTGACGCGAAAAAGCACTCGCGCGTCGCGGTTCCGATCCCCAATCCGCAGCGGCGTTCCTTCTGGCAGTGCGCGCCCGCCCATCACAATCTGGTGTTCACGCCATTCGTTGGCGTAGACACCAGATTTCTTTCAGGCCGACTGGCACAAGGGATGCCACGTCTATGAGGCTATCGAGACATTGCTGCCGCCTCGGGAGCGCGGCTTGGTGCAAATTGAATTGATTTGATCAGGAGGCAGGCCGACGCCGCGAGAAGAACAAGATCCTTAAGCAGGAATTGCCCGACATCACCTGACAACCAAGGGAAGCCGCCCAAAGGGGCGGCGGTCACACCAGGAGTGCTAAACATAAACGTCAAGGTGATGATATAGGTCGCGCATGACATCGCTGCGCCAAGGGCTGAAAAGATCGGGACAAATGCGCCGAGGATGAGGGCGGCAGCCGTCGACAGTTCGAGGACGCCGATGACATCGCTCGCACCTTGTACGCCGAATGAGGTATTAAGCCAACTCATAATCGGGCTATGTACGATAAACGAAGAGATCCCGTGAGCCTCGTAACTGGTGAACTTCATGCAACCAAACCAGAGAAATATCACTACCAAGGCCCAACGAAGGAACCCGAGCGGCCAGGCCGAAGCGTCATACTTTTCGGCGACGTGTACATTTTTAAGCATATTTTTTGCTCCATTAGATCTGATTTGAGAATTCCGGTCGAATGAGCCAACGCCATAAAATCTGTTGTAGTCAAGGCGTGATTTATAAAATGCCTCTTGGCGAGGCGACCCGGCAATTTGACCGTCATCCTGATGCTCGAATCGATCCGAGAAGGTTAAACGTCGGAATGCTCAGTGAGCATCAGATTAAAAAATGATATCTCCCTGCTTGACCATTAACAAACATACGTGAGTATCGTTTGATGTCCGCATGGACTCGCATGAGGACGAGCTCGAGCAATGATGCGCGATCTCGGTCTTCGGAAAATGGTGTAGCCTGGCGACCTCGTGGGTAGGGAGGTATGCGTGGCTGCCCAGTACGTTTCAAGAACAAAATCTTCTGACGTGAGTGCAGTGCGCCGCGGCGGCGGCTGCCGCTACTCCCGCATCAGGTGAGTGGCGTGAGTGATCGCGCCGCCTGCGCGAATTGCGGCGGCCACTACCGCGGTTTCGGCCAACTGGGCGCTAGTTGCACCGGCGTCCCGGGCGGCAGTTGTATGAAGCTCAATACAATACGGACACTGCGTGGTTAGTGCGACAGCAACTGCAATCAATTGCTTCGTCTGAATGGACAAGGCGCCTTCCTCAAATGCGGCTTTATCAAAGGCCCAGAACGCCGCCATTCCCGCACATGCGTGTTCTTCAAGCTTTTGAAGACGGTTCAGATTTGACATCTCAAGCATTTTCATCTCCTCACACAACGAAGCCGCGTCTGTGTGGTGTCCGCGCTCCGGACGTTAGATCACTTATCGAGAAACGCGATTAAGCCCCGTGTCTACCGGTGGTGCTGTTCTCGTCAACCGGATCATATGACCTTGTGAGGCTCCGGGCAAACATACGTTGGTATATCGAAAATGTATCGAACGCGCGCTTAATGAAGTGCACGTGTTGCGCCATTGAGGGGGAATCGCGAGGCTTCGCGTTCTTCAAACCGGAGGGATGTTTCGAAATTAGGCTTGGTTCGATCTTCAGCTATGGGCGGTGTGACGGTCGGCGCGGCATCTCCCATTGTAACGATACTGTAAGTATATCTCGCGCGAGCATTCCTAGCCAATCGTTTGGCTTTTTCAAGAAAAATGGTGACAGAAAAAAAAGCTCTCACCATTTTAGAACGCATGGAATAAAATGGGTGCTAGTCTAGACGACCGATACGGTAGACGCGACCGCGATCGATATCTGCCACGCCAACATGAACGAACCTGCCATGCTCGATATGACTCTGCTTCGGACAGGTCAGATTGAACTGTACCGAAAGTGGAGCGACGAAAGAGACTCAGTGCTGCTTGCGGCAACGTCTCTCGATACCGAGTCTGGAAAACCTTGGCTACTGCGCTCGGAGCACGAGTTGAAGGATGCGCTGACGGGATCATGGGCGCTGCAGCCTTTGAAGCTCTCGCACCGGCTGGACCAGATCCAGCTGACTCTTTCGGATCCCGGTGGGTATGTCCTTCGCGAAAGCTGCGGTGCACCGCTCGCAGTTGATCAATTTTTGGCGCTCGCCGTTGCCCTCGCACGCTCGGTCTCAGCGATGCACTCGCAAGGCGTCGTGCACCAGGATCTGGCACCGGAAAATATTCTCGTCAACTGGCGCGCGGGACGCGCGTGGCTGACAGGCTTTGGAAACGCGATGGTTTTCGGAACGAGTCAGGGTTCAGTTAGTGACTTGTCGAGCACGTCCCTGTGTTACCTCGCCCCGGAACTGAGCGGGACCATCAATCGACCTGTTGACGGGCGTGCGGATCTATATTCCCTCGGCTGCATACTATATGAATTGGCTACCGGTTCTCCGCCGGTACCAGTGGACGATTTTCCTGGTGCGATACACTCTCACCTCGCGATGCTCCCGTTGCCAGTGAGTGCCGTCAGACGCGACTATCCGCAGGTAATCTCGCAAATCATCGCGACCTTGATCGCCAAGGATCCTGACGACCGATATTCATCTGCCGAAGGCCTGCTCGGGGACTTATTGAGGTGCTACGCGGCGTGGCGCGAGCAATCGGACATCGAGTGGTTTCCGATTGATCATGGTAACGCGGCGCGACGACTCGCTGCTTCTAACCGCATATATGGACGTGTCCGTGAACGTGATGCTCTGCGCAGTGCATTCGAAGCTGTGGCAGCTGACGGCCGGGCGCGGTGCGTAGCACTGTTCGGTGAGTCAGGAACAGGTAAATCAGCACTTGTGCATGATTTCCGCTGCACGCTTGACAAAAAGACCCACTGGTTTGGGGCGGGGAAGTGCGAGCGGGTGGAAGACGCTACACCCTATGGCTGTATCGCGATGGCATTGCAAGATTTGCTTTGCAAAAAACTGAGAGACGAGGGCCAAGAATTTAGCGCATGGTCTCGGAAACTTCGAAGCGCGCTGGGGTCTTCGATCGGACTGCTGCACACGCTTTTGCCTGACCTTGACCTGGTCGTTGACGATCTTCCACGTGCAGCGGGCAAATCTGCTCCGTCTGACCGCGACGGACTCTTCGATGTTGTCTGCAAATTCATCCGATGCTTTTCAGCCGACCGACGTCCGCTGGTTCTTTTCATCGACGACCTGCAGTGGGCCGATCGTGGGACGTTAGAAGTCGTCCAGGGCCTGTTGCAGTCAAAAGAGGTGTGCAACCTGTTATTTGTTTTCGCTTCGCGTGGCGAAGGGCTGCATGAGGCGCAACATGTGCGGACCTTACTCGCCTGTTCCTCTGTTCCTGTGACGGAAATCACTCTCGGCCCGCTGGCGTTCGTCGATCTGAACCGCCTCGTCAGTGACATATTGAGCTGCTCACCGGATACGTCGGTTCCGTTGTCTACCCTGATTCAGAGAAAGACAGGTGCAAATCCGCTTTTCGTCGTAAGGTTTATTTCCATGTTGCTGGAAGAAGGCATTATATGGTTTGACAGGGCGAATTTGTCCTGGCGGTGGGACCTGTCGAAGGCGCGCGCAACGAATTGCACCTCCAATATGGCTGAGTTGCATTTGGAGAAGCTTGAAACATTGCCCGCCGCGACACTGAACCTGCTGCGATGCATGGCATGCCTCGGAGATGTAATTTCGGCCCGGATGCTGGCGTTTGCCGCAGATATTGAAGAACACAGCGTCTACACCTTATTTATCGAGGCTGAGCATGCCGGGTTGGTCCGGCAGAATACGTCGGAATATGCATTCTTGCATGACCGAATCCGCGAAGCGACTTACAACACCCTCGTTCGGGACCAACGGCACAAGGAAATGCACGTCACAGTGGGGAAACGGCTTGCGAGGGTATTGCCTGAACAGCGAGAGTTTCTTTTGGCCGCCGCGAATCAGTTAAACCTTGGGGCCGACCTCATTCTCGACTGCGACGAAAGATTGAATGGTGCACGCGTGAATCTTGACGCGGCGATTATCGCCAAGAGTGCCGCTGATTATCACGCAGCGATCCAATATCTTCGGGCTGCCGCGCTCTTCCTGCGGGACATCGAAGGTTCAACGATTAGGGAGCTGATCGAGTTTCACAGAGCTGAATGCGAATTCCTAACCGCAGATTTTGAGGGCGCTGAGGCGACATTGGAGCGTCTGCAGTTATCTGACATCGACGTTGTATTGAAGTCGAGCGTGACGAGACTTCGTGTAGCCTTGTACGCAACACAAGGCGAGCAGCGCATTGCGGTCGACATTGGACTATCCTACCTTGCGGAGCTCGGCATCGTCGTTTCATGGGAACCTGATGAGGCCGAGGTGGCTAGCGATCGCGCGAAGCTGATCGAGTACATTGATCGTGCTGGGCAGCATCCGGTGTTGCAGCAGGCTGCAATCGCTAGTCCATTGTGGGCCGGAGCGATAGATGTATTGGGAGACCTGATTACGCCGGCACTCTTTTGCAACAACGAGAATCTGGTTCACAGTCTTGCATTCACTACAGCCCTGATGTCGGTGGATAGAGGGTACTGCAGTGCCACCAGCTATGCATTTGTCCATGTGGCGGGAATTCTTGCTTTCCGTTTCCATGACGTAGAGCGGAGTTTGCTGTTTGCTGAGAAGGCGCTCCAGTTGATTTCTGACGAGGGATTCAACGGATTGGCCGAGTGTGTGCGTATGTCATTTGGAACTCTTGTGGTTCCGTGGACAAGGCCCATTCGCTGCGCTCAACAGTACATTAAAGATGCGGTCAAGGTCGGATCTGATAGATGCAACTGGAGGCTGGCGGCACATTCTCAAAGGAATTTCGTTTCTAACCTGCTCTTCGTGGGTGCGCCACTTTCAGAAGTTATGCGTGCAGCTGAGGAAGCGCTTATTTTTGCGCGCAATGCCGGATTTCAAATGATCGTCGATGCAATACTTGCGCAGCTGATGGTCGTTTCCACATTGCGAGGCACATACGTTCAGACGTTCGAGGCCAAGGGCCTCGAGTCGGACTGGAGTGAGACTCTTATTGATGGGGTTGCCTGCACGAGCACAGGCGCATTCGCGTTCTGGGTACATCGGCTTCAGATATGCGTCCTTTTTCGCGATTGGGATGGTGCACTGGAAGCTGAACAGAAAGCGACGGGGTTGCGCGGCGCTACCCTGGCGCACATTGAGGCCGCAGATCTTCCTTATTATGGCGCGCTCTTTCGTGCGGCTGCCGTCTCAAGCGCGACGGAAGAAGGGGGGCGAGAAGCGCACCTCCGCGCGCTTCAAGAGCATAACAATTACCTCGAGTTGCTGGCGCAGTCATGTCCTGACAATTTTGCCGATCGGGCGGCCCTAGTGGCAGCGGAACTGGCGAGGGTGCAGGGTCGGACAAGTGATGCGCAATTACTGTATGAAAGGGCGATCGAGCTTAGCCGCAAGCAAGAGTTCGTTCACAACGAGGCAGTTGCACTCGAAGCGGCAGCGAATTTTTACTCAGCTCGGAATCTTTCTGTTGTCGCCGAGACATTGCTGCGAGATGCTCGATATGCATACCTCCATTGGGGAGCGGAAGGGAAAGCGCAAGAGATCGAGTCTCGCCTGAGGTTGACGATTCGTCTTGAGCGGACGAAGCCTAGGTACGATGCGGAGAGGGTGCACCTGGATACCAGAGCGGTAATCACTGCATCTCATGCACTTTCCAGCGAAATTGTTCTGTCGAGACTCCTTGAGGTTCTTATCGGAAACGTGCTTGAGCACGCTGGAGCGGAACGGTGCGCGGTTGCGCTTCACCGGAGGGGGGAATTCCGGATAGAAGCCGAAGCGCGAGCGTCTTTGGGCGGTGTTATACACGTCATCGAGTCGCGTCAGCTCCAGGACGTTGAGCTCCCTCTCGGAATATTCATGTCTGTCGCAAGGACTCGACGGAGAGTGCTGCTCGATGATGCGTGCCGTTGTGGTGATTTTGCAGAGGACCCGTACGTTAAACGACGAGGACTGCGGTCGGTGCTGTGCATGCCCTTGCTGAAACAATCGGAACTCGTCGGAATGCTGTTTGTCGAGAACAATCTCATATCAGGTGCATTCAGCGAGGAAAAGACGGCGCTGCTTGAAGTATTTGCGTCGCAAGCCGCAATCTCGCTCGAAAACGCGCGACTCTATGCAGATACACTGGAGAGTAACGCGCTGCGCGAAGCGGCGGAACGGGAGCTACGGGAGTCGAGGGAGGAACTCGCGAGGGTAGCAAGCCTTACTACGATGGGGCAGCTAGTCGCGTCGGTTACACACGAAGTCAGTCAACCGCTAGTATCAATAGCAACGAGTGCCGGAGCGGCGTTGAGATTCATGAGACATGACAAACCTGACTTAGCTGAAGTCGAGGAGGCGTTGAAGAGGATTCAATCCGACAGTACCCGTGCACATGACGTGGTGCGCAGCCTTCGAGCGCTGGTCAAACGATCTGCGCCTTCCTTTTCGGCATTCGACTTGCGCGACGCAGTCGATGAAGTGTTGTTGGTCACAAAGATTCAGCTTGAGAAGCAGGCTATTCGCGTCGAGACGAATACCATGTCCGGTATGAGTATGGTGTGGGGCGATAAAGTTCAGATACAGCAGGTAGTTCTCAATCTGGTAGTGAATGCAATTGAGGCAATGCAGGAAATTACTGATCGTGAACGTCGCCTGTTGCTCGGGAGTTCGACCGTCGACGGGTGCGTGCGACTTGTAATCGAGGACACGGGGGGCGGGATCGAGGAGGGTTCGGCGGATTACATCTTCGCGCCCTTTGTAACAACAAAGTCGCATGGCATGGGCATGGGTCTGCCGATATGCCGGTCGATAGTGGATGCGCATGCAGGGCGCCTTGCCGTCGAACCGTTGAGTCCTCATGGAACGCGGTTCGAAGTATGGCTCCCCAAAGCTGGGGAGTGAGCTTCCGCCGAGCTTGGATCTAGTACATGCTTTAATACTTTCCAAGCGTCTGCGCACTAACCGGCTCTTCAAGCGAACAACTTGCAGCATCCCAGGTCGCTCCTTCCGGAGCCGAGTCGCTCGAGAACGCCGTAATGAATATCATCGAGATCGAATGATCTTGAAGATGTAACTTCAACTGCATGTTGATCTGCCGCGATTGCGGCAACTTAACATCGGACACGACGCATCGCTTCGTTCCAAGGCGACGGACGAGAGGAAATCCAGTACTGACGCGAACGTCCTGGTATCAGCGCCTAGAGACCGCACCGGGCTTGCTAGGCACAGTCTAACGGACTCGTCGTTATCAATGTTCGAAATCAGGTTTTTGGGCGAAGCCAATCTGGCAATAGAGAACAGGGCCGATAACACACGATCGGCAAGCCGCTCAGCGATTGATCAGATATTTTGGAAACTCATGGCATCGCCGCGATGAACGGTAGACCTGCGTATAAGAAAACAGCGACCGGACTAATCAGTCGCGTTTCGAAAGAAACTGACGGTCCGGTTCGATACCCAGAATTTCACCTATGCGGACGAATTCCGCGAGCGTGCGGCTCGCCATTTTTTTCATGGCGTGAGCGCGGTGCGTTTTTATTGTGATTTCACTTAGATTCATTTCGGCCGCGATCTGTTTGTTCATTAGGCCAGCGACTACATAGCCCATAACCGCCCGTTCTTTGGCGTTCATTGAATCGTAACGATAGCGCAAATCTGCCATCGATCGTTCGTTTGACAGGCGTTCGGCGTCGTGGCGCAATGCTGAGGCGACGGCATCCAGAATATCCTGATCACGAAACGGTTTCGCCAGAAAGTCCAATGCGCCGGCCTTCATGGCTTGAACAGTCATCGGAATATCGCCGTGCCCGCTGATGAATATGATCGAAGTAGATAATCCCCTCTTCACAAGCTGCTGTTGAAGTTCCAACCCGCTCTCGTGAGGCAGCCTCACGTCGAGGATGAGACAACTGGGTATCTCCGGCTTCGAAAATGACAGAAATTCACTTGCGGACCCGAACGTCTCGGCGCGCAGGCCCACGGAACGGAAGAGGGCGCTCAAAGACCGCCTCGTCGGCTCGTCGTCGTCGACGATGTATACGATCGACTCATGTACGGACTCTGTTCTGCCTGCAAGCGTTCGGTGGGGCGAATGGGAACGGGCGAACATCACTTCTCCCTTTGAATTACAGTTGACCGTACGCGGACCCTTGCCCGACGCCGGGGATAGACTCTTCTCTAGTGATGGAGTATTACACGACACCGTATCCCGTGCCACCTGTATGGCATGGCTAACATCCGCCGAAGGAAACTTGGACGGATGGAAGTCTGACGATTGTGTCAGACTATCGCACGTCTTTATGCATGTGCCAGTGTGGCTGATCGGCTCGCCTCCGTGACCGGCTCCCTGCACAGGCGCTTATAATGGGGGCAATATGGCGACCTACATTGCCTTACGCAGAAAACACAAGAGGATAGTTTGAATGGCGCGCCCCAGAGAATTCGATGAGGCAGCCGCGCTTGACGCGGCGGTGGACCATTTTTGGCTCCATGGTTACCAGTCCACGTCGGTTCGTGAATTGGCCTCCGCGATGGGGATTACGGGCGCCAGTCTCTACAACGCGTTCGGCGACAAGCGCGCCCTCTTCAAGATGGCGCTCGCACGCTACATTGAGACAGGTATTGAAGGTCGCGTCATTCGCGAACATTTGTCTACGGTACATGCGGTAGATGAATTTTTCAAAGATATCGTCAACTATTCGATAAAAGACAAAAGCCGAAAAGGCTGTCTACTGGTGAATTCAGCCCTTGAGCTCGGAGACGATGACACCGAGCTCAAGGGGGTCGTATCGGATGTTTTCGTTGAAATCGAAGCATTTTTCAGGCGCGCGATAGCGGAAGGCCAAGAGCAAGGTGAAGTATCGACTGGACTTCCCGCAGCCGATCTAGCGCGCCTATTACTAGGCGCTTTACTGGGGATTCGCGTACTGGCCCGCGTTCGCCCAAATCGTGCTCTTCTTGAAGGTATTGCCCGCTCGGCGCTCCTCGTGCTGAAGCCGTGACACCTTCTCTATAGGCGCTGTTTCGTGAGCGGCCGCACCTTGCGCGGCACCTTGGGACGCATGCGCGACGAACCGCACCGCCAATTGCACGCCTGTCGAGCAAAAGGCGTCCTGTCGTTGGTCGGCAAGGTGAGGAACGACTCGCCGCAAGCTTTTTGTGGTTTCCGAACTCACGTAGGAGTGGGATTTCGCACACGACTGGAATCTCTTCGTGGAAGTAAGCGCTTTATAGCACCGACGCGCGCAATTTTAGATCAATAGGACGAAAAGCGTGGTAGCTCTGTGTTGTGCACATGCAAGTCTAATTTGAGAGGCGACGTATCCGGTCACTCCGCCAATTCCGACGACGGCGGCAACCGAAGAAGTCGCAGCAAAAAGGCGCTGATTCTTAGACGCCTGGTTGTTCAAGGATGATGCTGGCGGGCCATCGACACATCGGTACACGGATGAGGTTAAAACCGTCCTGCGGTGGGCGTCCCATTGGACGCATGCGCCGCCCAATGATGACAGAGAGATGTTAGCAACCTGACTTGGTCCAAAAATCGTTAGGCGCGACTCCTTCGCAGTAAGAGTTCCACAGACCGCACGAATTGATCTACGGTTGCATGTCTTCCATCCACGCGGATCAGTGTGGGAAGAGCAGCTACAGATCCGATAAGCAGCTTGGCGACGTGTTCGGCCGGCTCCTGCGTCATATCGTTGACCGTCCCTTGGCCCTCGGTCACGCATTCACAAAAAAATGTCTCGAGTTTCTGCATGGCATTTGAGACGATGTGCTCGAACGCCGAGTTACGGGTGGCAAGACCTATGGCAGTGGTGAAGACCAGCCTCGCGTTGCTGCCTCCGAAGATCAAGGATCGCTCGCTGATCACGCGGAAAAAGCACAAAATCGCGGCGACAGGACAATACGCCTTACGCAACTGTCTCAACATCGAATCAAAACCGTTGTCGATATACCAACTGAGCGCAGCAGCAAACAGTTGTGTTTTGTTCCCATACTCTGCGATCAGCATGCTCGGTGGCACTACTGTGAAATTGGAAATTTGATGGATAGTGACCGTTTCAAACTCATAAGTCGAAAAACAGATCAAGGCCGACTCCATAAAGCCCGGATCCATAAGCCACGCATTCGCAATCATCAGGATCGACCCGGTCTCGAAAATAATCGACGTTATATTGTCATTGAAAGTTCAGGTCAACTATTTCGTTACTGCGTAACAGGAGAGCCACGCCTTCTTCAGTTGTGACTACACCCTTAGCGAGATGCGAGCCGATAGCTTACCTCCGATGTGAATCTTTCAACAACGTTCGAGCGATTCATGGGCGAGACGGCTTTCGACTTCAGTCGCAAGCATCATTGCGGATGCGTTAATTGGTCGTGGCTTCGAAATAGGCTTATATATGCTGTCGCCCGCGTTGATTATCATGCCGCTGAGGGCACAGATGCCAGGCCTGGTCGCGTCAAAGCGACGCCAGAGCTGAAAACTGTAACTGCATCGTGTCGGGTCATGCCAGGAGACTATCACGGTGGATTGCGATGCACGCTCGAGTATGTTGACTGCCGCGTGGCGCAAATGCATGTCGTCGGATATCGAGGTTTCCGTTGGAGGTGTCAGGTGTGTCGATAGAATACTTTCGAGCGATCGTGAACCTGATTGAGCAAGCGATCGCACGATGCTCTTCCATGGTGTAACTTTGGCCGCTGTAGCCGATGCTTCCATGTCTAATCTCCGGGGCTTCGGGGTTTAGGGGCGGATAAGGTGAGATAGCGTTGGCGTTCGAGCGCTTATCCGCGTCCTAGGGCCGTCGATCGCACAGGTAGGTGATGTCTGTCAACCGCAGATGATCTGTGACGGATGAGTGCGGCACCGATGTAAAAATGGTACGCGGCGCTAGTGCTTGAAACAAACATGCATCGGTATAGGAGTTCTACGCCAAAGGATACAAGAGGATACGTTCAGGCCACAGAAGGTTGATCGATGCAAGGCGGCGCACTGATCTTCGTTCACTTGCAACCAGGGGTTGAGTGGTTGAAGTGTGGTCGACCTCTCTTTCTTCAGAAATATGATTTTTGCAGTATGCAACAGAGGAAACTGAACCGGGGCGCGTTGATTTCTCTACGAGACGATGCGAATCATTCGCATCGCTCCGGTCGAAAAAGCTTCGTCATCCGCCGGGACGCATGCCGGCTTTGCTTTAGGCTTCGTCAGCGATGGTCTCCAGCGCGGGGAAGTCAATCTCCGTCTGGAAGACGTTATTTAAAAAATTGATATACAAGAATTGCGCGACGCGCGCGATGATCTCGATAACTTGTGCATCCGTCCACCCTGCATCACGGACTTGCTGCAGGTCGCTTCCCTTCACCTTTCCGCGTGTCTCAGCGACCTTCTTTGCAAAGTGCACAGCCGCTTCGATCTTTAAATCGCCGGACTTACCGTAACGGTTCATCTGAATTTCGGCGACATCGAGCTTGCTAAATTGCGAGCCGATAAAGGAGTGAGCACGGACAGTATAGTCACAACCATTCACTTCCGAAACGGCGATTGCGATGCGGTCACGCATTGCCGCGTCGAGCGTCTTCTCCAGCGGAATCTGAAGGCCTTTGAAGGCCGCTAAAGCGTGCGGGCTCTGAGCCATCACCGAAAAAATGTTCGGTACGAACCCAAAAAGCTTCTCGAAGCTGTCGAGAGTGACCTGCGAATCGACCGGACTCTGCGTGTGGGATGGGATAGCATTATGGGCCATGTATTCTCCAGTCAGACACGTTGTTTTGATTGGAGGAATCCTATCCTGCTAAACAAGCATCGATAACCCACTTCGTATGATATGTTCTGTCTCGGAAACTGAGAGGGTGGAGGATGGCCCGGTTGGTTCCCGTGATCCATTCGAGCATGCATCCGCACCCAAATTCCACAGCTTGTTCGATATTTGCAGGTTTTAGTTAAGTTGTTTTAAAATGGCATTTCTTGAAGCCTGAACGGAGTCTTGATCCTCGCGACGAGAGCTATCGACCATCAGTCTGTCTTTGTCACCATTCAATGCGCTACGCAGTCTCGGGACACAGAATTCGATGAATCGTCGGATCTTGATTGGCTGCATCTTCTGCCCAGCGTGCACGACGCTGACGGGCATCGGCTCGGGCTCGAAATCCCTGAGCACAAGTGTGAGCAACCCCGCTTCGACTGCGTGCGCAATCTGGTAGCAAAGAACGTGCGTTACGCCGACACCAGCGATGGCAGCATCGATCGCAGCTTCAGCCGTATTTACAGAGAGGCGAGGCCGGATGCCAACATGGCGATTCGGCCGCTGGCCGTGATCAGAGGCGAAGGCCCACGTTGCTCCCGATGCCAGTGCCTCGAAGTTCACGCAGGAATGTTCTGCCAGATCCTCAGGCTTCTTGGGCCTGCCAGCACCGGCGAAGTAGGCCGGACTTCCGCAGAACACCCGGCATACCGTACCGACGTGTGTTGCGACAAGCGAGCTATCCGGCAAATGACCGATACGCAGTGCAATGTCGATTCTATCGTCAATCAAGTGCAGGCTTCGATCCGACAGGATGAGCTTGATGCGGATTTCCGGAAAGGCGGCGAGGAAATCGTTAACGACTGGCAAGAGGTGGAGGCGGCCGAACACTATCGGTGCTGTGACGACCAAGTCGCCGCAGGGGGTTGAATATTCACCGGACGCGTTTCGTTCCGCGTCGCCAACTTGATCGAGGATCCTCCTGCAGGCATTTAGATACGCTTCGCCAGCCTCAGTTAGCGTCAGCTTGCGGGTGGAGCGAACGAGCAATCGTGCGTTCAGATGCTGTTCAAGCTCTGCGACCTTCCTGCTCACGGTCGGCAAAGGAGTGCCTAGCTTGCGAGCTGCCGCAGAGAAGCTGCCCAGGTCCACGGCGGTAACGAAGAACGACATTGCCTCGAAGCGATCCATTTATCCTCTCATTCGATGAGATAAAACATATCAAAAATACAGGATTATCAACGAACGCGCACGCTATTAGCATTCCTTTTAAGTAGTAGCGGGTGGCCAACAGGAGAAAGAGATGCCTAGAGTCAAGATTCCTGATCGCGATGACGCGCCAACGGAGTCGCGGGAAATGCTGAATGCGGTCGCGAGGCAGCTGCGGTTCGTCCCTGCGCTGTTCCGGGTTGCCTCTATAAGTCCTGACGCCCTCGCAGGCATGATCCAGCTTAAGGGTGCAATATCTAGAGCATTTGATGCGCGAACCCTTGCGCGTATTGCCTTGGCGGTATCGCAGGTGAATGAATGCAAATATTGCCTGTCCTTCCATACATATCTTGGCATGAACTTCGGGAAACTGAGCCCTGACGAGATGCTACGCAACCGACGCGGTGCTTCCGTCGACGCAAAGTCGACGGCGCTTGTGATGTTCGTCCAGAGAGTGGTCGAAATGAGGGGAAATGTCGTTGAGAGCGAGTTGCGAGTGATGCGTGATGCCGGATTTGACGACGCTAAGATCATAGAAATCGTTGCAGCGAGCGCCTATTTCATCTTCACGAACTTCATCAATAACGTGTTTGACACGAACGTTGACTTTCCGGAAGTTGACGTTGATGCGAGGGGCAGTGTGACGCCTCTGGCTTGAACGTGGACGCAAAACATTGATACGACCACGTGCCAAGTCGTTAGGAAGATGTCTGCAATACCTTGAGTGGATAGAAGAGTACTGCATGAATCTTCAGGGGACGTGGCGAGCCGGCTCGGGTGCTCTGCGTTTTTCGGCCCGCCATTCGGAGTGGCAGACGGCGCGGGCTGAGATAGTTTCGTCATCGTTGCCTGATGTCAGATATTCGACGCCGCGACGATCGAAGATCCGTTGGTCGCAAGACAAGCGAACTAATCTTGATGTGAGTCGAAAAAAGGTCGCCAGTGCTCAGGCGCGACGGCGTCATGCAGCCAATGGGCGAACTTACTCGGTACGATCAAACGAAGTCTGTGATAGAGAGCTCAGATGGCAGGACAGAGGCGATTCGATGAGCAAGCGGTTTTTAACGTTGCACTGGAAGTATTGGAGCTACGAGGGTACAAGGACGCCACGATGGTCGAGCTGGCTAAGGCGACGGGGGTGCAACGTGGCGCACTTTACAACGCTTACGGGAGCAAAGAGGAGCTCTTCCTCGGGGCATTCAACTACCCGGCTGGCAAGTTTTATGAGCAGGTTGCACATGCCTCATGAAGCCTGACAGGAGGGCTGGCCTGCACTCGTTTTTTGAATTGGTCATCCCTCGGAATCGCGCGTCGCGGTGCGTTACTGTTGTCGCTACCCGGCTGACAACTGAATTGGGAGTTTCATCAGACAGGTTGCGCGATTCGTTAGCCGAGTTCTTTCTCAAGCTCGAGGACCTGTTATGCGAAGCTCTTAGCGTAGAGCGCGACGGTAACCAATTGTCCATGTCGGCAGACGACGCGGCGAAGCTTGTTGTTGCAACTACGCGTGGAATTGTTGTGATGTGCAACCTATACTTGAACCGGGTCACTGTTACGGCGGTGATTGGTGCACTGCTTAACGCGGTGGTCCCATCTACTGCGCAAGACTCATGATCCGGCGACCAAAGCGCAGCGGCGTAGATCGACTACCGGGTTGAAATCGGTTTTCATCGGCCGAGCTGGTATCGCAGGGGGAACCGGCCGCGTCAAGGAAGTCGTTCGTCTTCGCATATTGTGGCGACTGCAGCTAGACGATCGCGTTGTTAGTATCGACAGAGGCTGATGTACACATTTTCTGCCGTCGTCTTGTGTGAGGCACGACTTGGCGACTTGACGATTTCGTAGCCCGTTGCGTGCGATCGAGATCGTAGCTTCGGAAGCTAATCACATTTCAGCCTATTAGTATCGCAAACACGCCGTAAATGGAGACCATTAACCATAGGTGTCGCTAGTTTATACGCACGGACGGTCTCAAGCGCAGCGCTGTGGGTTGCCGCGCCCAGCGCCCGAAGGAATTCTCACGTTTTGAAACTACACTTTTCAAAATCACTGGCTTATCGGAATGTTGAGGCAATACTATGCTGCACATGATGGTCGTGATTGGAGGAAAAATATGTCGCGTATCGATATTCCTGGTCGTCAGGATACTGCTGCGTCCAGTCTTCAACCATTATTTCATTTCGTTAGCAGGCGTTTTGGATTCGTGCCAGATCTTTACCGAATCCTGTCCATCAGTCCCCATTCGCTGACCGGGTTGATGGAGATGCAGGCGGCACTCTCACGAACATTGGACGTGCGTACACATGAAAGGATTGCGATAGCTGTGTCTGAAGTTAATGGTTGCGACTATTGTATTTCTGCTCACTCCTATATCGGACACTATTTCGCCAAACTCATCCCCGAAGAAATTGCCTTAAACCGCATGGGACGATCGCTGGACCGAACTGCCGAAGCAGCCGTGAGGTTCGCTCGGAAGGTTTCAGTATCACGTGGAAAAGTCGAGACAGACGATCTGAACGATGTACGCGCGGCAGGGTATTCTGATGCGCAGATTGTAGAAATCATCGCGCTATGCGCCCAGGTATTTTTGACCAACCTTCTAGCCAATGTATTTGACATCCAACCAGATTTCCCGGAGATTGGCAAGACTGGTAGCTATCCCGGCGCCGAGTGGTCCGCGTCCTTCCGCGATAACTAACAATACCCTTCCTTGACGCATATCTCCTTGATTGAAATGCTAGCTCTTGGGCTCAACATTGTCCCGCTCTTCGGTTCCTTATGCCTATGTTGAGACTTTGCGCAATGAATCGGCGAGCTCGGCCCCGGGCTCATGCGAAAAAACCCCCATCCAGGATTCTCACCGAATTGCAGACTGTCCTTGACCGCCACATTGGCGCATTCGATGTCGGGCGAGTCAGAACACAGTCTGCAGCTTCGACCGGCGATTCCGGAGTTCATAAGTGGATGATTTTTGTCGGTGCTCTTGAAGGCTACTATGCCTTCAGGGAGCGTGTTGGTGCAAAGGAAATGTTGATAGGCGACAGGGTCGACATACGCGTCCGGATAGCTCGTTACTATGCAGAGATCAACGAGGTTGCGAACTGGTTCATCGGTCAGCCGGAGATGAACCCACTCATGAAAGTTGGTTGGTAGAACGAGATCGCCGTAAATTGAATATTCCAGCGTGGCCCTCGGTAGCGCTGTGCGCCCCATCGACGTGAATAATTGACGAAGGTAGACAATCCCCGCTAACGCAACGCAGATAGCAAGTATTTCCATCATGTCGGCCGGATCGTACATCACACTCCCCACGCTCGCTACAAGACCAAAGTAGCGGTTATGCAATGCTGCGATTCAACGAAAATTCGACGTTTTCGTCAATCATCTTTCAGGCTGATCGCGACATACCTCGGTATATCCACGACGTCATAAATACAAAGGTGACAAATGCGCAAGGCAACCAGAAAAAACCGTGGCGTTCCGGTGACGATATTCAACTAAGCTGATTTCGGGTTCAAAATAACGACTGGGAAGTCTATAGGTGTATCGAATACGTTGTTTATGAAATTGGTGAGAAGGAATTGCACGCTAAGCGCAATGATCTCGACAAGGTTGGCATCCGTGAAACCGGCTCGTCGCACGATGTCGAGATCTGAGTCGGTTACTTTCCCGCGCGTTTCCAGGATTTTCTTCGCAAAACAAAGGGCGGCTTCCCTCTTCGAATCACTCGACGTACCCATCCGGTTGAGCGAGATTTCCTCTGGGCAGAGAGAGGTGGCGCCGCTTGTTCGGACAGGGTCCCGAGATTTTTAAGTGGAATTGTTGGGGAAATCAAGCTGCCGATTTTATCGCTGGCAGCGTGGCGAAGTATGCTTCATCCGGCGTCTGATCGGCTAGCCTCGAATGAGGCCGATTCTGGTTATACCAGTTCAGGTAATTGCCGATTGAGCGACGCGCGTGGCCTACCGAGTCGTACGCTTTCAAATAAACCTCTTCATATTTGACGCTGCGCCACACCCGTTCGACGAACACGTTGTCACGCCAGGCACCTTTTCCGTCCATCGACAG
>NZ_WHNP01000074.1 GCF_009362735.1 Paraburkholderia franconis
CAACCATCGCAGTGGTTCACACAGGACCAGTTTCGGTCCAGCCGATCAAGGAGCAAATCAGTGAGCAAATTCCTGATGCGCGGGTGATCAACATCGTCGATGACAGCTTGCTCAGTGACGTTCGGGCGGCCGGCCATGTAACTCCGGAAGTTGCAAGTCGAATTCATTCGTACATGGCCAATGCGCAGGGGATGCGCGTCGACATCATCCTTAACGCCTGTTCGTCCGTCGGTGAAGCTGTAGATTCGGTGCGCAATTTTATTAGCACTCCAATTGTGAAAATCGACGAGGCGATGGCAGAAGAGGCTAGCTCCATCGGTTCTCGCATTGGGGTGATCGCGACTGTGCCGACTACGCTGGAGCCCACCGTTCGCCTCGTTAAAAAGAAGGCCGGTGAATTGCGGCGCGCCGTCGAAGTGACCGAGCGGATTGCCGAGGGCGCATTCGAGGCTCTCTTAAGCGGGGACGGGGCACGCCATGACGAAATCGTAAAGAGCGCAATCGCGACCCTTGCAGCACAGGTCGACGTGGTCGTGCTGGCGCAGGTCTCAATGGCGCGGCTCGTACCGCAGTTGAACGACCTGCGCGTTCCCGTGCTATCTAGCGCGCGCAGCGGTGTCGCTGCTCTGAAACGCGCGCTCGATAACCTGCCTAAGGTAGCGCACCCAACCAGAACAGATGATCGGCAGCGTGCCAGGAGCGCGGATCGCGCGGGCTAAGCATGCTAAGCAGTCGGTGGGTACAACAGCATTTTTCAACAGACTACGACACACAGGCTAACCTATTCAAGGGGCCGATCCGTAGCGGAGTGGTTGAATTCAACGGTCGTAAGTTTCTCCATTGACGATTCCGAACCTGGTCTTAGGCATTGTATCGCTGCGCTTTTTCACGCAGATGAACGTCTCCGGTTCTTTGTCGACGCTGGTGTTCACACTCTCGTCGTCTTACGCATGAAAACGGACGAGGTCACTGACCTTCTTGTAACAGCAGCGGAGTCTTCCGCGTCGCCAGCTATCGGCACGGTTCCGGGGAAGGTCCTGCGTGAACGCGTGGTCGGACTAAACCGCATTCTGATCGGAGAAGACCAATGACAGTATCGCGCATCGCCAGCACGGAGGTACTCGCGGACGCGATCGTGGTAGGCGGCGGCATCGTCGGATCTGCAATCGCCTACGGCCTCGCCCGCGAAGGCGCACAAGTGACCGTGCTTGACGACGATGACGGCAGCTTTCGCGCCTCACGGGGCAACTTTGGCCTTGTCTGGGTTCAGGGCAAGGGACACGACCTGTCGCCTTACGCGCGTTGGTCGCGCAATTCAGCGATGTGCTGGCCGGAATTGGCCGAGGCGCTGCTAAGCGAAGCGGATGTCGACGTCGCCCTGAAGCAGCCGGGCGGTTTTCACTTCTGCTTCAACGACGACGAGCTCGCTGAGCGCGAGAAGCGCCTGTCGACGCTCAGGGACGAACTCGGCGACTACCCCTATGAGTTGCTCGACGCCGCCGAAGTGCGCGAGCGTATTCCCGAAGTAGGTCCTGCTGTGATCGGCGCGAGTTACACACCGATGGACGGGCATGTCAATCCTCTCAAGCTGCTGCGCGGCCTGCACACCGCGATGAAGAAGCGCGGTGTCCGGCTTGTACCGGGGGAGCGCGCGGACCGCATTGTGCCGGAGGCGGGCAGCTTCACCGTGCACGGGAAGCGCGGTACGCATCGCGCGGCGCGCGTCGTGCTTGCCGCTGGGCTTGGCAATCGGGCGCTCGCGCCTTTTGTCGGACTGCATGCGCCCGTCATACCCAATCGCGGGCAGGTGCTGGTAAGCGAGCGGGTCACTCCGTTTCTCAATTACCCGACGCTCAACGTGCGCCAGACTGACGAAGGCACCGTACAGTTCGGCGATTCAAAGGAAGAAGTCGGCTTTAACGATTTCACGACAACGCACGTGCTTTCCGCCATCGCCCAGCGCGGCGTTCGCGCGTTCCCGATGCTGAGCCAGGTGCGGCTCGTGCGCATGTGGGCGGCGCTACGCGTTCTAAGCCCCGACGGCTTCCCGATATACAACGAGTCCGAGGCGCATCCAGGCGCGTTCGTCGTTACATGTCATAGCGGCGTGACGCTGGCCGCCGCGCACGCGACGCGGATCCCCCCCTGGATTCTCGGTGCACCGATGCCCAAGGAGTTGGCAACCTTCTCCGCCCGCCGCTTTCAGCACGCCAAAGATCTGACCTCCGCACACTGAGTTCGACATGAATTCCCAATTGACCGATACGCTTTTCAAGCCGTTGTCGGGCTCCGAAAGCGCCAATATCGACATCTGGTTCAACGGCAAGCGGCTGGTCGTCCCCGGTAATCGCTCGGTCGCAGCCGCGCTGCTCGCCGCGGGCGTGTCGCGCTTTCGTGCGACACCGGTCTCGGGCGCCCAGCGCGCGCCGTACTGCATGATGGGCGCGTGCTTCGAATGCCTCGTTGAGATCGACGGCGTACCGAACCGCCAGAGTTGCATGGTCGAGGTAAAAGCCGGCATGCGCATCCGATCCCAGGAGGGCGCGCGCGACCTGCCGCCTATGAATGTGACTAACGTTTCGGGGGAGAACGTCCATGGCCGCTGATTTTTCACCTGAAGCAGTAGACGTGGTCGTGATTGGCGCCGGTCCGGCGGGTATGAGTGCGGCAACCCGTTCCGCCCGCGCAGGCCTGAAGACGGTGCTTATTGATGAACAGGACGCCACGGGTGGTCAAATCTATCGAGCGATTGGCCGTGCCAGCGCACGTCGCAAGGAAATGCTCGGCCCGGACTACGCAGCGGGTGCCGCGATCGCCAATGCATTCGCTTCATCGGGCGCAAGGCACTTGGCGAACGCGAGCGTGTGGCAAGTCACTCGCGAACGTTGCATCAACTATCTGGAAGATGGCAAGGTCGGCAGCTTTGACGCACAGCGCGTGATTCTCGCCAGCGGCGCGCTGGAGCGTCCGTTTCCGATTCCCGGCTGGACGCTGCCTGGTGTACTTACGGCTGGCGCGGCGCAGATTCTCCTCAAAAGCGCAGGAGAAGTGCCCGCCGCACCTCCCGTGCTCGCCGGTTGCGGGCCGCTGTTATATCTGCTCGGCTGGCAATATGTGCGCGCGGGCGTGCCGATCAGGGCGCTCGTCGATACGACCCGTCACGAAGACCGCTGGCGCGCAAAGCGTCATATGCTGTCGGCGCTGCGCGCGTGGCCGTTCATCAGCAAGGGCCTTCAGTTGATCGGCACGCTGCGTGACGCGGGCGTGCCCATGTTCGAAGCCGCCGACGATCTTTGCATTGAATCGCACAAGGCAGACGGCCTCGAGCGTGCGGGGGCACTGCATTTTACGACGAAGGGCACCGCGCATTGCATCGAAGCAGACGTGATCCTTCTGCATCAGGGCGTGGTGCCGAATACGCAGTTCACACAGGCGCTGCGCGCGTCGCATCGCTGGGACGAAGCGCAACTTTGCTTTACGCCGGAAGTCGATGCCTGGGGCGAACTCGATGTGCCCGGCATCTTCGTCGCGGGCGATGGCGCAGGCATTGTCGGGGCGCAGGCGGCGGCCTTGCAGGGGACACTCGCGGGCCTTGCAGTTGCGGGCCAATTGGGTGCGCTCGACACCCCGAAGCGCGATGCTGAAGCCGCCGTACATCGACGTGAGCTTGCCAGCGTTATGCGCATCCGGCCGTTCCTCGACAGCCTCTATCGCCCACGCGACGTCAACCGCATTCCGCACGACGACACGACTGTGTGCCGTTGTGAGGAGGTTACGGCGGGACAAGTGCGCAAGTTCGTCGAACAAGGCTGTATCGGACCAAATCAGGCGAAGGCGTTCGGGCGTTGCGGCATGGGTCCGTGCCAAGGACGCATGTGCGGCCTGACGGTGACGGAAGTGATTGCCGATGCGCGCAACGTGTCGCCCGCTGAAGTCGGATATTACCGCATTCGTCCACCAATCACGCCTCTCTCGCTTGGCGAACTCGCCGGTGAGTGAAGCAAGCACCGTTCAGGAAGCCGTGCCCCTTCTGCCACAAAGGGCCTAGCTTTGATGCCGCCATTAAAGAACCGCGCCAGCGGTTCGAATTAAGCCGTCGCGGCGCGCAATTGTAGAGATGGTGTCGACTCGAAGGGGCCGATCGTAGCCGCGAACGAGCCGTCTTCACGTGACAGTTGCGAGTATCGTCGCCGGCGGCCCATTTCGTATTCCTCTCCTCGCCACCTCGTGTCCTGCAAATTCACGAGCTGTTCCCCCAGCGTAGCTGGGCTTTTTTTCTGCGTCGTTGATGCTCGACCCAGCAGGAAGTCTTCGCTCGTTTCGTTTCAAGAAGTCCCCGCACGGCAACGGTCGATTCGGTTCGCTGGTGAATAACGGCCTTCCTGGGCTCCCTGACCGTTTGATCCTGAGCGACATCGATCAAAACGATAGCTAGTGTTCTGTCCCAGAAGAAACTTTATGAAACGGGTGATGTCCTCTGATCGTACGTACCAGGCGAATGCGGCAGTGAGCGAGAGCGGCTCATTGCAACCAGTTGCTCTCTTCGCGCAAAGATTGTTCTCATGGCAACTGGTGGCTATTCGAGTACTGATATTGCCGCGCAGTGCGGGGTTACGCATCCGGCGGTGACGCATTGGAAAGGCGATTCGTCGCTCAAGGCCTGGCTGGACTGCACGACCAGGCCAAATCCCGCACGCATGACGATGAGACGGTCGCGGAACTGCTCAGCCCATCCACCATGAGCACGGATACGGAAAAAGCCATCGTCGGTCTATCAGGAGCAGGCCTTGGGCTGGACGAATTGGTGCGCCAAGGGGCGCGACAAGTGATTCAGCAAGCGATAGACGCAGAGTTGGCAGAACTGTTGGAGCGGTTCGCTAACGGGAAGACCATGCACGGGCAACGCGCGGTAGTACGCAACGGCTATCTGCCGGAACGCGAAGAAGCCGCCGCAAATCGACCGGAGAAAGTGAGGTTAAGCGTTTGCGCCTCGCCGACCGTGACGGCAGAGCCGGAACGAAGCTGACAGCCGGCTCCGCAGAAATCCGCGCGCGGACTTGAGAAGGACGGATTTCGCCACCGCGCAGACGGTCGATTAGCAGAGGGCACGCTCAGCGAGACATGAACCTATGAAGCTGATGCCGCCTCGCCAGTGGAGATACGCATAGTCCCTGCGATGCAAACGATAATTCGATGCTGTAAGGTCAGCGAGACCGGTCGACTGACGTCGGCTGAAACACCAGCTACGCTGCTTCGAATACGGGTCCTGCGGAGCGGCCGAGCTAGCCATCACGCTGGAGTAATTCACCCGCTATCCAGCGCTCGCCCGACGCTTTAAGGTGCATGCGCATCGCGGTTTGCGCCGCAATCGGGTCACCTGTCTGCAATGCCTTGAGGATTTCTTCGTGTTCCCGTACTGCAGCCGACCAGGTCTCAGTACTTTCGGAGTGGTCGCGAATGGCAGCAGCGATGGGGTCGTGGCGGCTATCGAACATCTCAGCGACGAAACGGCTCAGGACCGAATTGCCAGCTGTCTCGGCAATCAACATGTGAAACTGCCGGTCCGCATCAACTGGCGATTTACCCGCCGCTGCCAGACGTTTCATTCGTTCGACAGTGCGGCGCAACTTGTCGAGCGTGACTGCCGATAGCTTGCCCGCAGCGAGCACGATGACCGACCCCTCGATGGCCACCCTGGCCTGCATTAACTCCGAAGGGCTTTCGCCGAGTGCGGGTACGGTGCTGTCGCCGCCCTCTTCAGGAGCGCGGACATAGACACCCGATCCCATACGTATCTCTATCTGGCCACCGATCTCTAACGCAATCAATGCTTCGCGCAGCGAAGGACGCGATACCCCCAGGACGGTCGCGAGTTCGCGTTCGGGAGGCAGGCGCGTGCCAGGCGTCAGCTCGCGCTCGTGGATGAGAGAAAGGATCTGCGTCGCTACGGATTGGTAAAGCCGCTTTGGCTCAGTTTGCTTCATTGCGCGAAGTTTTTTGGTCGGTGGCCCGCCGAATCGGACCTGCAACCAATCTTAGCATAGCCGCGCTTGCCTTGAATGGCGGGCGTTTCAGGCTATCCAGGGTTTTCCTGATTGGCTGAACAAAACCGTTTAAAACAAATTGGCTTGACCAAATTCGGCACTGTGAGCTTTAATACTTGCCAGATTGGCCTAGCCAGTTGGCGCCGGTCCGGTGCATCAAACGAAAGAGGCCACAAGAATGGAGACGCGAGTGACACGCCACAACATGCTGCGCCAGTCCGGGTCCGCGCCTGAGCAACGGGTGTTTCCGGAGGTCCTGAAACTCAAAGGTGTCGGGAAGCGCTTTCCAGGTGTCATTGCTCTTGATGGCATCGATCTGGATCTGCGCGCAGGTGAGGTGCACGCAATCTGCGGAGAAAACGGTGCCGGCAAGTCCACGCTGATGAAGATCATCAGCGGACAGTACCGTGCGGATGAGGGTGTCATGTCGTATCAGGGCAGACCGGTACAGTTTTCTTCAACGTCGGATGCACAGGCGGCGGGCATCGCGATCATTCACCAGGAACTGAATCTGGTGCCTCATCTGTCGGTCGCGGAGAACATCTACCTCGCGCGCGAGCCCAGGCGCGGACCATTCGTGGACTACCGCAGGCTGAATGCCGACGCAAAGAAATGCCTTCAGCGCATAGGGCTGAACGTATCGCCGACCACGCTGGTCGGCGCGTTGTCGATCGCGCAACAGCAGATGGTAGAGATCGCGAAGGCACTGTCACTGGACGCGTGCGTGCTGATCATGGACGAGCCCACGTCCTCCCTGACGGAGTCAGAAACGGTTCAGCTGTTTCGCATCATCAAGGAACTGCGCGCCGACGGAGTCGCAATTCTTTATATCTCGCATCGACTCGACGAGATGGCGCAGATCGTGGATCGCGTCACGGTGTTGCGCGATGGCCGTCACATCGCAACCAGCGACTTTGCATCCACGACGGTCAATGAAATCGTGGCGCGGATGGTCGGACGTTCGCTTGACGACGCCTATCCGCCGCGCCAGTCGGTTCCCACGGACGAGACCCTGCTACGCGTGCGAGACCTGGAAAGGACAGGGACGTTCGGTCCGTTGTCCTTCGACCTGCGCAGGGGCGAAATCCTTGGCTTCGCCGGGCTAATGGGTGCAGGACGCACGGAAGTGGCTCGCGCCATCTTCGGCGCGGAGCGGCCGGACGCCGGCTCGATCATGCTCGGCGACACGCCTGTTTCAATCGGCTCGCCACGCGAGGCCATCCGTCACGGGATTGCGTACCTGTCCGAGGACCGCAAGAAAGACGGCCTCGCACTGTCGATGGCCGTCGCCGCGAACATCACTCTCGCCAACGTCCAGGGCGTTTCGTCGCGCGGTTTTCTGCGCTTCTCCGAAGAGGCCTCGGTCGCCGAGCGTTACGTGCGGGAACTCGGCATTCGTACCCCGGGCGTCAGGCAGATCGCGAGGAACCTGTCTGGAGGCAATCAGCAGAAGATCGTCATCAGCAAGTGGCTTTACCGCGGCTCGCGCATTTTGTTCTTTGACGAACCGACGCGCGGCATCGACGTCGGCGCGAAATACGCGATCTATGCGCTGATGGACCGGCTTGCTGCAGACGGCGTTGGTGTCGTGCTCATCAGCTCAGAGTTGCCGGAACTGCTCGGTATGACCGATCGCATCGCCGTGTTCCACGAAGGACGCATTACCGCCGTCCTCGACACGAGACAGACCAGTCAGGAGGAGATCCTGCACCATGCATCAGGGAGAAGCCATGCTTGAAATCACATCCGGCCAGACGCAGGCCATCGAGCGGCATGCGCGGCAGCGCCGTCGTGACCTGATTCAGAAGTTCGCCGCACTCGGCAGCCTCGTCGTGTTGATCGTCGCGTTTTCGCTGGCGAGTGCCGCATTCTTCTCGGTCGGCAACCTCATGACCGTCGCGCTCCAGGTTACATCCATCGCGTACCTCGGCGTGGCGGCAACGTGCGTCATCATTACGGGCGGCATCGACCTGTCCGTTGGATCCGTACTCGCGCTGGCCGGTGTCGCGGCTGCGCTGCTGGTCAAGGCCGGCGTGCCTGTGCCCGTCGCGATGCTGGGCGGCATGCTGGTCGGCGCCGCGTGCGGCTGGGTCAACGGCATCTGCGTCACGCGGATGAGGCTGCCTCCCTTCATCGCCACCTTGGGCATGATGCTGGTCGCCCGCGGTCTCGCTCTGCAGATCACAGGCGCAAGGCCGGTTTCGGGACTCGGCGATGCGTTCGGCGAACTGGGCAACGGCGCGCTCTTCAAGATCTCCCATATCGGAGCTGATGGTTTTCCGGACACCGTGTTTCCTGGCATTCCCTATCCCGTCGTCATCATGATCGTGCTGTTTCTGGCCGTCTCTGTCCTGCTTTCCCGGACATCGCTTGGCCGACACATTTACGCAGTGGGATCGAACGCAGAAGCTGCGCGGCTTTCCGGCGTCAATGTGCAGGGCGTCAAGCTTTTCACCTACGTGCTGTCCGGATTGCTTGCAGGCGCCACCGGCTGCGTGCTGATGTCGCGCCTTGTCACTGCCCAGCCGAACGAAGGTGTGATGTATGAGCTCGATGCCATAGCCAGCGCCGTAATCGGCGGCACCTCGTTGATGGGCGGCGTTGGCACGATCTCCGGCACGGCCATCGGCGCGTTCGTGATAGGCGTGCTGCGCAACGGCCTGAACATGAACGGCGTATCGAGCTTCATTCAGCAGATCATCATCGGTGTTGTCATTCTTGGCACCGTGTGGATCGACCAATTCCGTAACCGGAAGATGTAGTCAGCAATGTCAAATCACAAACGAGGAGCGAGACATGAAAAAGTTGACCCTGATGGCTGCGGCCGCAACGATGTGCGCGGTGTTCAGCGCGTACGCACAGGCCGCGGGCGGCGAAATTGCCGTCATCGTCAAAACGGCGAATTCGAACTACTGGCAAAACGTGCAGAAAGGGGCCACCGCTGCCATGGCCAACGCGAAGGGGTACACGATGACGTTCCAGGGCCCCGCGGCGGAATCGGCCATTGCCGATGAAGTCAACATGGTCGAGAACGCAGTGAACCGGCACGTCGCTGGCATTGTCCTCGCGCCGTCCGATCCCGACGCCCTTGTTCCCGCCATGAAGAAGGCGTGGGAAGCGCATATTCCAGTGGTGCTGATCGACTCGACGGTATCGGACGCTGGCAAGCAGTACTACCAGTCGTTCCTGTCGACCGACAACGTCAAGGCGGGCGAACTCTGCGCGAAGGCGATGATCGATCGCGTTGGACAGACAGGCAAGATCGCCGTCATGTCGTACGTGCCGGGAGCAGGATCCGAAGTCGGCCGCGTCGGTGGATTCCGCAAGTACATTGCCGAGCATTCGAAGCTGCAAGTAGTAGGTCCTTTCTATTCGCAGTCGCAGATGGCGAACGCACTGAACCAGACGACAGACGTGCTGTCGGCCAACCCCGATCTGAAAGGCATCTTCGGCGCGAACGAGCCGACGGCCGTCGGGATGGGGCGCGCGCTTCAGCAATCAGGTAAAGGCGGAAAGATCATTGCGATCGGCTTCGACGGCAACCAGGACCTGCAGGGATTCGTTCGGGACGGCACGATCCAGGCGATCGCAGTGCAGAGCTCCTACCAGATGGGCTACAAGGGCATCGAGACCGCCGTCAACGTGATCGAGCGCAAGCCTGTGTCGAAGCAGGTCGATACGGGCGTGATGCTGGTCGAGAAACAGAACCTCGACTCATCTGAAGCAAAGAACGTTCTCTACTGACGGACAGGCACGGACGGGACGTTTCGAAGCCCGTCCGCCCGCCCATCATTCGCCACAGAACTCTCGATGAAAGCTAACGAAACGCACGAGCTGCCAGGAAGCGGACTGGCGATGACCACACTTGGCCTCGGCTGTTCACAACTGGGTGGTCTTTACAGGCCGATGCAAACGGCCGACGCCAGCGCGCTGGTGGACTGGGCGTGGGACGCGGGCATTCGCTATTTCGACACGGCGCCGTTCTACGGCTATACGCTGTCGGAGCGACGAGTCGGTCAATCCCTGCAGATGCGCGAGCGCGAACGTTACGTGCTGAGCACGAAGGTCGGGCGTCTCATGCGTCCCGACGACGCGGTTCGTCCGGGCGACGATGGCTGGGCGCAACCTTTGCCCTTCCGGCCTCAGTACGACTACACGTTCGACGGCATCATGCGCTCGTACGAGGATAGCCAGCAACGTCTCGGCATGAGAAAGATCGACGTGCTCTATGTTCACGACATCGGCATGGCGACGCACGGTGATGCGCATGGACACTATTGGCAGCAACTGACGCGAGGCGGCGGATTCCGGGCGCTTGCCGAGTTGCGCGACTCGCTTGCCGTCTCCGCGATCGGACTCGGCGTCAACGAGTGGCAGGTCGCCGTCGATTCGATCCAGGAAGCCGACCTCGATCTCGTTCTGCTCGCGGGGCGCTACACACTGCTTGAACAGGAAGCGCTCACGCCCTTGCTGGACCGATGCGTCGGCACCGATACGCGGGTTGTCGCCGCTGGCGTATTTAATTCGGGCGTGCTTGCGGGCAACGGCAAGTTCAACTATGGCGACGCTCCACCCGATGTCGCGCAGAAAGTCGCGCGCCTCGCCGCCGTGTGCGCGCGCTTCGACGTTCCGCTTGCCGCCGCGGCGCTTCAGTTCCCGTTGGCGCATCCCGCCGTCGTCTCGTGCGTGGTCGGTGCGCGCAGCATCGATCAGTTGAACAGGAACATCGAATGGCTCGAAACGCCCATTCCGGACCAGCTCTGGCACGCGTTGCAGCGCGACGGCTTGCTCGCCGAATCGGCGCCCGTACCGGAGGTCTGCGCGTGACGTTCGGGATCGATGCGCGCGACTGGCTCGCGTGGTGCGAACCGTGCTGCGACCGCTTTCTGGGCCTCGAAGCGCACCCCCGCATCTTCGGCAGCAATGCATTTCATTTCTACAGAATCGATCGGCCATCCGGTCATCGAGTCGCTCAATCTTAAGGACGTCACAATGCTCAGCGTCATCTGTGAATCGCCCGGCGTTCTGCGCCACGAAGACCGCAAACCGCCTCACCGCGCAGACGGCGAGGTACTGCTACGCGTCAGTCGCGTCGGTATCTGCGGCACCGACATGCATATCTATACGGGGAATCAGCCGTATCTCCAGTATCCGCGCGTGATGGGACACGAGCTGTCGGCCATCGTCGCTGAGGCGGAGACCGGCGCGCACGTTGCGCCCGGCGACGCCGTCTACGTGATGCCCTATCTGTCCTGCGGGACATGCGTTGCGTGCAGACAGGGAAAAACGAATTGCTGCGTCAATATCAAGGTATTGGGCGTGCATCGCGATGGCGCGTTGGCAGAGTATCTGTCGGTGCCCGCGCAGTTCGTTCACAAGGCGGACGGCGTTACGCTCGATCAGGCTGCGATGCTCGAATTCCTCGCGATCGGCGCACACGCGGTTCGCCGTGCCGACGTATCGGCCGGCCAGCGGGTGCTCGTCGTGGGCGCGGGGCCCATCGGCATGGCCGCCATGCTGTTTGCAAAACTGCGCGGCGCAGTCGTCACCTGCCTGGACACCCGCGCAGACCGTCTCGCATTCTGCCGTGAGCACATTGGCGTTTCCACCGTTTCCATCGGGCCTGCTGACGCTGATGAACTTTCGGCGATCACGGCCGGCGAGTTCTTCGACGTCGTGTTCGACGCGACCGGGAACATCAAGGCGATGAACCGGGGCTTCGAGTTCATTGCCCACGGCGGCAAATATGTGCTTATCTCGATCGTGCCGGGCGAGGTCACGTTCTCCGACCCGGAGTTTCACAAGCGCGAAGCGACGCTGCTCGGCAGCCGCAATGCAACTGCGGAAGACTTCGAGACAGTGCTGGACGCGATGCGCGCAGGCCTCATCCCGGACAAGGCGCTCAATACTCACCGGATGAGCCTGGCAGACGTGCCAACCGAGTTTCCGAAACTGATGGAGCCGGGACAGACCGTCGTCAAGGCTTTGGTCGAGTGCTAAACGAACGGCAGGATCGCTCGAATGAGTCAACCTATTCTTCAGTTCGGCACCAGCCGCTTCCTGCAGGCACATGTCGCCCTGTTCGTCTCGCAGGCGCTCGAACGCGGTGATGCGCTCGGCGGCATCGGCGTCGTGCAAACCACCGACAATCCGTCAAGTCATGCGCGCATCGCGGCATTGAATACAGCGAACAGCTATCCCGTGAAGATCCGCGGCAGGCAGGAGGGCGCGATCGTGGACACGGTGATTCACTGCCGCGCCGTGCGCGCAGCGTGGATCGCCGATCGCGACTGGGCGATGATCCGCCATACCGCGATTCATGATGTACGCGTCATCGTGTCGAATACGGGCGACGCGGGCTATCGCCTCGATGAGCGCGATTCGGCAGCACTGCTCTCGCCGGACGCACAGGTACCGCGAAGCTTCCCGGCCAAGCTGCTTGTGCTCCTTCACGCACGATGGCGCGAACGACCCGACCGTGGCGTATCAGTCTTTCCCTGTGAACTGGTCGCGAGCAACGGCGACACGCTGCGCGATATCCTACTGGGTCTTGCCAAACGCTGGCAGCAGCCTGCTGCGTTCGTCGAATACCTGTCGCAGCGATGCGTGTGGGTCAATTCGCTCGTCGACCGGATCGTATCGGAACCCATCGAACCCGTGGGCGCCGTGGCCGAACCCTATGCGCTGTGGGCGATCGAGCGACGCGCCGGCATGGAACTGCCGTGTACCCACGAAGACATCATCGTCACTGACGATCTGCGCAGCTACGAGCGGCTCAAGCTGTTCTTTTTGAATCTTGGACATACGTGGCTGGCCGATCAGTGGCTCGCCCAAAGCCGAAGACCAAGCGAAACGGTCGCCGATGCGATGAACGATGCCGCACTGCGCGAGAGCATCGAGGCTGTCTGGGAGAAGGAAGTGATGCCTGTCTTCACTGCAATGGGTTTGCGCACCCGCGCTGAAGAGTACGTCGCGAGCGTGCGAGAACGGTTTCTCAATCCGTATCTGGATCACCGCATCTCGGATATCGCAAACAATCATGTAGAGAAGGTGCGGCGGCGAATCGTGCCGCTCATGGATCTGGCGGATTCACTGTCGATTGCGCCCCGCCAGACGCGCCTTCGTGACCTGCTTGCGCGGCATGGAATGGCACCTTCGACACAAGGGGCGGACGCATCATGAAAGACCAGACGGTCGTCATTCTTCACGGTGACGACAACGTTGCCGTGGCGCTGCGGGCAATCGAGGCCGGCACGTCAATCGAGGCCGGCGGGCAATCGGTTCTCGCCGGAAGTGAAATTCCGGCTGGCCACAAGCTGGCTATCCGGCACATTTCGCGTGGCAGCGCAGTGACCAAGTACCGGCAGACCATCGGTGTCGCGCTGACTGATATCGAGCCAGGTGAGCACGTGCACGTTCACAACGTCGGCATGCCGGAGCATCACTCCCATTGCTCCGCGCACAACGGGGCTGCACCCGCCCGCACGGTCGCTGCGCAGTCTGAAACTTTTCAAGGGTTTCTGCGCGCGAACGGAGAGGTCGGAACGCGCAATTATGTCGGGGTCGTTGCCAGCGTCAATTGTTCGGCAAGCGTCTGTCACGCGATCGCGGACGCTTTCAGAGGCGACGCCATGGCCCCGTTTGATGCGGTCGATGGCGTCGTCGCCATTACTCATCAAAGTGGTTGCGGAATGTCTGCCGCGGGCGACGGCATGACATTGCTCCGCCGCACCCTTATCGGCTATGCCCACAATCCGAATTTTGCAGGTGTATTAGTGGTGGGACTCGGCTGTGAAGTCAATCAGGTCAGCGGCATCATGAATTCGCCAGGCCCTGACCGCCCCGATCTTGTCCAAAGCCTGGTCATACAGGATGAGGGCGGCGTACGGGAGACGGTGGCGCGCGGAATAGCGATCGTCCGGGAGATGTTGTCCGCGGCCAACCGTTTGACGCGTACAGCGGTTCCCGCCGCGCGGCTGAAGGTGGGGCTCCAATGCGGCGGCTCGGATGGGTATTCGGGGATTACAGCGAATCCCGCGCTCGGCGCAGCCGTCGATCTTCTCGTACGCAGCGGTGGCACGGCGATTCTTTCCGAAACGCCCGAGATCTATGGCGCGGAGCACCTGCTGACACAACGGGCCACGTCAACCGAGCTCGCGCAACGACTGCTCGACAAACTGCGGTGGTGGGAGCGATATGCCGCCGAGTCAGGCGGTGATATGAACAACAACCCGTCGCCGGGCAACAAGGCGGGTGGCATCACCACCATCCTCGAGAAATCGCTAGGTGCAGTGTCCAAGGGTGGAAGCACCGCGCTCGCCGCTGTCTATGATTACGCTGAACGCGTATCGATGCCCGGCCTGGTGTTCATGGACACGCCCGGCTATGACCCGGTGTCCGCTACCGGTCAGATCGCGGGCGGTGCCAATCTGGTTTGCTTTACGACCGGGCGAGGTTCGGTGTTCGGCTCCAAGCCGGTGCCGACTATCAAGCTCGCGACAACCACCGGACTGTTCGAGCGAATGCGCGCGGATATGGATTTCAACTGCGGTCGGATTGTGGACGAGTCGCTTACGGTAGAGGAAGCTGGTACTCAGCTCTTCCGACTGATGCTGGACGTCGCCTCCGGCAGGAAGACCCAGAGCGAACGGAATGGAATCGGCGACCGTGAGTTCGTGCCCTGGATGCGCGGCGCAATCATGTAAGGCTCCTCCGTGTATCGCGCAAACATTCGCTTGACGATAACTCCTGGCACCTGCGGATACTTCACCGGCAGTCAACGGCAATGCCAACAGCATATGGATTAACGCCGCAAGATGGCGTGAGCGAAATCCACTTGTCAGTTCAGCAAAGACGCTTACTTGACGAGGCGCTTTCACTGCTGATCGACGCACGCTCGCGTGCGCTAGAGATTGCGGTTCAGGTCAGTCGACGACAGGGCGCAACCGCTCCCGACGTATACGCCTTCGAACTGCCCGAAATCATTGAGCTTCAGCGGCGCATCGACGGAAAGCGCGAGTTACTCGACGCGATGGAGTTCGGGCTTTAAAGCGGAAGTCGCGGCCATCGCTGTCGGCATTGACCGGGAGTCACGCCGCCTGACATTTAGCAGTAGGCACTGCGCCTGGCGGCGGAGCTCGTGCTCGACCGGCATTGCGCTTCTGGCGGGGGCTGCGGCTACGTTCCTTAGACACTACTCATTTCTTCTTGGACAAATTCACTATGCGTCACTGTTTCGCACTAGATCTGAAAGACGACCATGCATTGATTACCCTCTACGAAGAGTACCACTGCAACGTTTGGCCAGAAGTGCTGCAGCATCTACGTGAGCATGGCGTCGTGGATATGAAGATTTTCAGGCTGGGGACGCGCTTAACGATGGTCATGGACACCGATGATTCTGTGTTCGATGCCGAAGCGATGTCGGGGGCAGCTGAAACGAATCCGGTTATCCGGGCTTGGGAAGATCTGATGTGGCGCTTCCAGGCTACGACTCCGTGGACGCCGACGGGCCAAAAGTGGGTTGCGATGAAGGAAATATTCGACCTGCGACACGCATGAAAAACCATCGCGCCGTGCCAATTGCTCAGTTGCTACGCGCACGATCAGCATATCGTCGGGCAGCGACATGAACCAGCCTTCGGGCAGGTCTGCTGCATCGACGACACCTGAGAGCAACAGAAAGCGCGCCGTCACATCGCGACACGGCCAGCGCAGACCTTTCTCAGTGCTGGCCGCATTCGATCAGCAGGGCACTCTTCGGGACGTGCGGATCGCCGAAGCGTTCACAATCTCGCGTGCGGCGGCCCTCGGGATGGCCTTCGTCGCAGAATCACCGGGCGCATCGCGCGTGCCCAGCTCTGTGGAACGGTTCACGGAACTGGTGCTTTCGGCCATGAAGGGTCGTTGTCCGTCGTGTCACCCGGACATTCGGATGGCGGCTCACTCCATCGAACGGCCATTATGAAGATTGCTTGATAGAGCACCACCCCCGTCGGCCAAGACTGCCGATAATTGGCCGATATTGAACCAGTCCACGAAAAATCGACTACGCGCTGACTTCGAGGGGGGCTACGCTTACCAGCGCGCGGCGTCATGTTCACAGTGCTGAATGACCGCGGCCGCCATTCAACAACCCTCAAAGAGCCTGGACAGTCGCGCAGGCATCGACAAGAGGGGCCCAGTTCAGAGCCATGTGCCACCCTGCCGTTCGGTCGGCTCTTGAGCAAGCGCGTCGAAATCGTGAATCCAGCCGAGGTGATGCAGCAGACTCTCGCGTTCGCGAAGGCGGGCGTTGCGCGCCTGCGCTTCGGGGCCATCCGGCAAATGCAACACGTCAGCCGTCGTTATCGACGCGTATTGCACCTTGCGCGTACGGCCCCGGCGCAGCCGCTCGTAGGCTTCCTGCGCTTCACGCCAGCGACCCTGTCCCGCCTTGGCCAGTTGTGCGGCCAGCACTACGGCATCTTCGATCGACTGATTAGCGCCCTGGCCATGATGCGGCACGAGCGCATGCGCAGCATCGCCGATCAGCGTCACGCGGCCCTTGCTCCAGCGTCCAAGCGGCGGACGATGGAACAGGCCCCAGCGCTGGCTGATAGGCACGGCCGTGATCATCTGCACCACGGCGGGATGCCACGCCTTGAACAGGCGCAACTGCTCGCCCTCGCTCGCCGGCGTGACCCAGTCGCGTGACGGCCACGGCGAGGGACGACGCTCGACGAGGAGAAAGTTCTGGTCGCCTTTGTCGCCGATCGGATAGTGGAGCAGATGACCCTGTGGTCCGACCCAGAACTGGATGGCCTCGGGATCGGGCAACAGATCCATGCGTTCGGCCGGTACGACGCCACGAAAACCCGAGCAGCCCGAATACAGGGCGTCGTCGTAGCCGAGCATCCAGCGCCGCGTGATCGAGCGCGCTCCGTCCGCGCCGATCACCAGATCGGCGTCGACCTGCTGTCCATTGGAAAAACTCAAACTGACACGATCCGGATGCTGCACGAGGTTGGTCAGCCGATGGCTGAGGTTGATGCGCTCGAGGCCGACCGCTTTCGACAGCACGGCCTGCAGGTCTGCACGATGTACGCCCCAATAGGATCCGCCGAACTGCTCGCGATAGCTCGGATCGCCGCGATGCTGTCCGATCACTTCGCCGCTGCGCCCGTCGCGATAGATCAGCGCGGGGATTTCGGCGCACACCGCGTCGAAGGCCGCGCGCAGTCCCATGCGTTCGTAAAACCGCGTCGCATTCGCCGACAGCGCGACCGCCGCCCCGACCTCGCGCAGCTCGTCGGTCTGCTCGTACAGTTCCACGTCGATTCCGTGTGCCCGGAGTGCGAGCGCGAGGGTGAGGCCGCCGATGCCAGCACCGACGATAGCGATCTTCAGATCCAGCTGTTTCATGGGTGTCTCCTGTATTCAGACTGTGTGTTTGAGTCGGCACGGAACGCATACCTTGCTGAAGCCGAATGCGCCGTCGTGTCCTGTCTGAATTCTTGGCACCCGTCGTCCATTTCACAATAAAATGGGATGAATCTGCACCATCACTGAAATCAATGAGCCCCGGGACACCCGCATCATGAAGCTAAGTGGAAGTCGATCTCAATCTCCTGCTGCTTTTTCAACGGTTGATGCAGGAGGGGCGGGTATCGACCGTGGCCGAGCAGATGAACATGAGCCAGCCCGGCGTCAGCAACGCGCTCGCCAAGCTGCGGCGACGGCTCGGTGACCCGCTGTTCGTGCGGGGGCCGGGCGGCGTCGTGCCCACGCCGTTCGCGTTGCGCCTCGCAGAGCCGGTTTCTCAGGCACTCGCGATCCTGCACAACGCACTCAATCCCGAGACCGGGTTCGATCCGCTGCATGTCACGCGCACAATAACGATCGGGCATGCTGGCCGATCAATCGCCATAGCCGCGAAGACTTCGACCGCATCGGAGCACTCCGCGGTTTCCTCCATCGAGGCTTATTCGACGCCTGCCAACACGCGCGGAGGCGCCCTCACACTTGGCACTGTCGGATGTCGCGCGGCAAATCGGGATACGGGATGGGGCCTGATGCGGTGGTGAAGCGGTGCTGTCGTGCAATCGCGATGATGAAGCGGACGTGCGGGATGCTTCGGGAAGGGACACGCGCAAACGGAGGCCTCGCGTATCGGCCTCGACATGGCCGCGAGACTGAACAGATCCCCGTCGGTGTTGAAGCCGAACTTCGACACCATGTCGAGGCCGATACGCGAGGCCTCCTGCAAATCCGACGCAGCGCCGCTCGACGCTTCTGAGAACATCAGGATCTCCGCGTTGCGTCCGCCGAGCAGCACCTGGATTTCGTTGCGGATTTCCGTCTCGCGGTACAGGTGCTTATCCTGCGCCTTTGTGATCAGCGCGACGCCGAGCGCGCCGCCACGCGGCATGATCGTCACTTCCTCGAGCACGCCAGTGCCAGGCAGCGCGGCGACCAGACCGTGACGCGCCTCATGCACCGCGATGCGCTTGCGCTCGTCTTCGGTAAGCGCGCGTTCGGCGACGTTCCGGTTTGACGCATTTAACGCGTCAAAAAAGCTTGCATTTCGCGGGTGAAAAACTATCTTTGGTTAACAAAACGATTCTTCGCCTGGCACCGGAGGAGACTCATGCCGGCTACACGTATGATGATTGCGCGTCGAGCCGGCGTGAGCGTGGCCACGGTCGATCGTGTGCTGCGCGACGACCAGGGGGTTCGTCCGGAGACAGCCGAGCGCGTCCATCTCGCGCTGGCCACGTTGCGTGACGAACGCGCAAGCCGCGGCCGGCCGGCGAAAACCACGTCATTCCGGGTCGCTTTCGTCTTACCGCAAATCAACTCCCGCTTTCTCGATCAGGTCGAGCGCGATATTGCGCTGTCCGCCAGCTTCTTTCGCGAGCATCGTCTCGTCTCGTCGTTCTATCGTTGCGACCTGTCCAGCCAGCGCGACGCAACATCGCTCGCACAGCAACTGATCGACTATGACGCGCTCGTGCTCGTGCCGCTCGACTACCCGTGGGTCGAGCGAATGATCCAGGACATGACCGATGCGAATGTGCCCGTCGTCACCGTCTTTTCGGATTTACCGTCGAGTGCGCGGGCTGCGTATGTCGGCGTCGATAACCGGATCGCTGGAAGAACGGCGGGTCTGCTGATGGGACGCTTCGTGGGCGCGCGCATCGGCACGGTCGCGGTGCTGTCGGCGTCGTCGCGTTTGCACGATCAGCTGGAGCGTCGTACGGGCTTCTCCCAGGTTCTCGAGGAAGACTTTCGCAACCTGCGCTGGCTGACCGAGCCCGACTTCCCCGAGGACGACGACAGCGCCGGTCTTGCTGTGCAAGGGCTGATGGCGGGGCACCCCGATCTCGTCGGCGTGTATGTGACGGGTGGTGGCATTTCCGGCATCGCATCGACGTTGCAGGAATCGGGTGACAAGACGCGCGTCGTGCTGATCGGCCACGAGTGCACGGCCGACACTCGGGCGCAACTGTCGGAGCGGGCGATCGACGTCATCCTCGATCAGGATGTGCGCGGCATCGTCCATTGCGCGGGGCTCGCCGCCATCAATTTACTGAATGACGTGCGCGGCGTGCTCGCCATTCCGACGCCCGAAACCCGTATTTATCTTCGTGAGAATGCGCATGCCTGAAGCTCGCGACACGCGGACGGCTCGCTGAGTCTGCCAGTGCTCTAAATACAGCGTCCGGCGCATGGGCGCTGTCTGTCATCAGGTTGGAGACCCGACGGAGACAAGGAGAAGAGACATGTTACGTCTTACGACAGCAAGGGTAATCGCGGCGCTGCTGGCGTCGCTAGGGCTGAGCTTCGGATCGGCGGCACACGCGCAGGGCAAGCAGTTGACGTTATGTTGGGCCGCATGGGACCCCGCCAATGCACTCGTCGAATTGTCGAAAGACTTTACGGCGAAAACCGGCATTGCGATGAAATTCGAGTTCGTGCCGTGGACGAGCTACGCGGACCGCTTTATCAATGAACTCAATTCGCACGGAAAACTTTGCGACCTCATCATCGGAGATAGTCAGTGGATTGGCGGTGCCGCGGTCAATGGGCACTACGTGAAGCTTAATGATTTCTTCGACAAGAACAAGATTTCGATGAACGATTTCGTGCCGGCGACCGTCGTCGGCTACTCGGAATGGCCAAAGAACACGCCGAATTATTGGGCGCTGCCCGCAATGGCGGACGCCGTCGGCTGGACGTATCGCAAGGACTGGTTTGCAAGGCCCGAACTGCGCGCGGAGTTCAAACAGAAGTACAAGCGCGAACTCGAACCGCCCACTACGATGGATGAGCTCAAGCAGACAGCCGAGTTCTTTCAGGGCCGAAAGATCGACGGCAAAACCGTGTATGGCGTGTATATCTTCACAGAGCGCGGTTCGGAAGGGATCACGATGGGCGCGACCAACATGCTCTATAACTTTGGCTTTGAATACGAGGACCCGAAGAAGCCTTATCGCCTGGATGGCTTCGTGAATTCGCCAGGCGCCATCAAGGGGCTCGAATTCTACAAGGCGCTTTACAAGTGTTGCACGGCGCCGGGCATGACGAACGCCTACATGCAGGAAGGGCTCGATGCGTTCAAGTCTGGCCAGGTCGCGATGCAGATGAACTGGTTTGCCTTCTTCCCTGGACTGTACAAGGACCCGAATGTCGGCGGCGACAAGATCGGCTTCTTCGTCAATCCAAAAGAAACGAAACAGTTCACACAGCTCGGCGGGCAAGGCATTTCCGTCGTGTCGTACTCAGACCACAAGGCTGACGCGCTCGAATACATCAAGTGGTTTGCGCAGCCCGATGTGCAGAAGAAGTGGTGGCAACTCGGCGGCTACTCGGCGGCGAAGTCAGTGGTAGATGCGCCGGACTTTCCGAAGAGCGCGCCATTTGCGCCTGCATTCCTGAAGTCGATGGCGATCGTCAAAGACTTCTGGGCCGAGCCCGCGTATGCCGAGCTGCTGCTCGACATGCAAAAGCGCGTGCACGACTATGTGGTTGCCGATAAAGGCACCTCGAAGGAAGCGCTCGATCTGCTCGTCAAGGACTGGAACAAGGTCTTCAAGGCTGAAGGGAAGAACTAGCGTCATTGCACATGAACACGCGGACCGGCAAGCCGATCAATCTTGTCGGTCCGCGACAACAAGGAGTCAGGCATGTTGGCAAACAAGCCTTTTCCTCCGGAAGGGTTGCAGACGCAAGCGCAGACGCGCGCTGCCGCGCGCCTGCGCGGGCTGTCGGACCGGACAATCGCGTGGCTGTTCATTCTTCCGACTATCGTGCTGCTGCTCGCCATCAACATCTTTCCCTTGATCTGGGCATTGCGGTTGTCGTTCACGAACTTCAAGTCGAACATGCCGAGCGTGCCTGCGCGCAATGTCGGCATCGACAATTACACGGACATACTCACCGACGAAGACATCTGGTACGCCATGCAGGTGACGGCGCGCTTCGTCTTCTGGTCGGTCGGGCTCGAAGTGCTCCTCGGTTTCGGGCTCGCGCTGCTGATCAACCGGCAGTTCCGCGGCCATAGCTTCTGGACCACGCTGATTCTGCTGCCGATGATGCTTTCGCCCGCTGTGGTCGGCAACTTCTGGACCTTCCTGCTGCAACCGCAAACGGGACTTTTCAACGACATCGTCAGCTTTTTCACGGGCATTCCGCCAAACTCGTTTCAGATGATCGGCGACGTGCCGCTCGCGCCGTGGACCATCGTGATGGTCGATACGTGGATGTGGACGCCGTACGTGATGCTGATCTGTCTCGCGGGATTGCGTTCGATTCCGGACTACATCTACGAAGCGGCCGAAGTGGACCGGGCTTCGCCGTGGCGGCAATTCTGGTCGATCACCTTGCCGATGACCCTGCCGTTCCTGATGCTTGCGATCCTCTTTCGCGGTATCGAGAACTTCAAGATGTTCGACATGGTGAACCTGCTGACATCAGGCGGCCCGGGCTCCGTAACGGAAACGGTGTCGATCACGCTCAAGCGCGCTGCGTTCGAGAAGTGGCAGACGGGGTACTCGTCCGCACTGGCGATCATCCTGTTCGTGGTGGTCTTCGGCGCGGCGAATATCTATGTGAAGGCACTCAACCGGGTGAAACAGCGATGACAGACCTTGCGCTTCAACAGTCGGTGGTGGCGGCATCGCCGCGCAGCAAGACGTTCGCCGCCTTCATCGTTATCGCCTACGCACTGATTGCGGCCCTGCCGATCGTATGGATCATCCTGACGAGCTTCAAGACGCAGGAAGACGCGGTTGCCTATCCGCCCGTCGTGGTTTTCCACCCGTCGATGGAGGGCTATGTGAATCTGTTCACCATCCGCTCGCGGCAGACGCCCGAGTTCATCGCGAGCTTGCCGCCCGCTCAAACCTGGTATGACCGCGATGTGCGCAAGCGCAATATGGTGATTGCGGGGCCGTCGAAAGTCTTGCCGCGCTTCGTCAATTCGCTCGTGATCGGCTTCGGCTCGACCTTCCTTGCGGTTTTTCTCGGCACGCTCGCAGCCTATGCGTTCTCGCGTTTCAGGATCCCGCTTGCCGATGACTTGCTGTTCTTCATTCTGTCGACGCGGATGATGCCGCCCATCGCCGTCGCGATTCCCATCTATCTGATGTATCGCGCTCTCGGCCTCTCCGATAGCTACCTCGGCATGATCGTGCTCTATACGGCGGTGAACGTGTCGCTCGCGGTGTGGCTGCTCAAAGGATTCATGGACGAAATCCCGCGCGAATATGAGGAAGCAGCCCTCGTCGACGGATATACGCGGTTGCAGGCTTTCGTCAAGGTCGTGCTGCCCCAGGCGATCACGGGCATTGCCGCGACGGCCATTTTCTGTCTGATCTTTGCATGGAACGAGTACGCGTTCGCATTGCTGCTGACGAGCGGCGATGCACAGACGATGCCGCCGTTCATTCCGTTCATCATCGGCGAAGGCGGACAGGACTGGCCGGCCGTCGCGGCCGCCACGACGCTGTTCGTTCTGCCCATCCTGATCTTTACCGTTGTACTGCGCAAGCATCTGTTGCGCGGGATCACCTTTGGAGCAGTGCGCAAATGAAAGCCCAACCTGCCATGCCGCGCCGCCGCCTGTTCCGACGGCGTTACTGTGAGGGCGCATCGACCGTGCTCATCGGCCTCGGCATTGCGATGCTCGTCCAGCCATTCACAGTCGATCTCTACACCTGGTCGTTTCCCGTGATTCTGGTGGGCGCGCTGGCTTTCGTCGTCACCAGTCACTTCCCGGAGTGAGCCATGTCGACGATCGTTCTCTCCAACCTTCATAAACGCTTCGGCGCCTTCACTGCGGTGCACGATACGAATCTCACCGTGAGCAACGGCCGCTTCGTCGTGCTGCTCGGACCGTCCGGCTGCGGCAAAACGACGACGTTGCGCATGATTGCCGGGCTCGAACTGCCGACCTCAGGCCAGATTTTGATCGACGGCGAAGATGTGACGGGATTGCGGGCGCGTCAACGCGACATTGCGTTTGTGTTCCAGATGTTCGCGCTCTATCCCCATATGACTGTGCGGAACAACATCGCCTTTCCGCTGAAGAACGAAGGCATTTCGCGCCGCGAGATTGCGGCGCGTGTCGATGCGGCCGCGCATATGCTGCGCATCGAAAGTCTGCTGGACCGAAAGACGGGTGGGCTGTCGGGCGGCGATCGTCAACGCGTCGCCTTGGGCCGCGCGATTGTCCGGCACCCGAAGGCTTTTCTGATGGACGAGCCGCTGGGCACGCTCGACGCGGATTTCCGCGAACTGATGTGCCTTGAGTTGCGCAAGCTGCACAATGCGCTCAACGCAACGACGGTCTACGTGACGCACGACCAACGGGAAGCGATGGCGATGGCCGACGACATCGTTGTGATGAGCGGCGGCGAGGTGCTGCAATCCGCGTCGCCGCATGAGGTCTATCACTTCCCAGCGACCGTGTTCGTTGGGAGCTTTATCGGCAGCCCCCCGATGAATTTTCTGGCCGTGGACGGCGGCGTCGAAGCGGGCGTGGAATCGGTCTCGCTCCGCGGTGTGGCCGTGTCGGTGCCGCGCACTGTTGCCTCCGCCGCGAAAGCGCTGCTTGGCGTGCGGCCCGAGCACGTCGTGATCGACGAGCACAGTGCGTTGCGTGGACGCGTGATTGCCGACGAGTATCTCGGCTCGCATCAGATTCTGGTCGTCGAAACGGCGCTCGGCGTGGTGCGCGTGCGGGTCGGCAAGAACGAAGGAAGAGCGGCGGGAGCGCAGGTCGGGTTGTCGTTTCACAAGGAGCGCACGCTGATGTACGACGCATCCAGCGGCGTGCTGCTGCCCGGCGCTGCGCGGCAGATGGCCGTCAACGGACGCAGCAACGGAGGCGCTTATGTCTGAGATTCGCCTGCATGGGGTGACGAAGCGATTTGGCGATATCGTCGCGGTGGATGATGTGTCGTTCGGCGTGAAAGAGGGCGAGTTCGTCGTGTTGCTCGGGCCGAGCGGCGCGGGCAAGACCACCACGTTGCGGCTCATCGCTGGTCTCGAACGCCCCGACGAAGGCGAGATATTCATCGACGGTGCCGCCGCGAAGGACATGCATCCGGCGGACCGAGACGTCGCCTTCGTCTTTCAGCAGTATTCGCTGTACCCGCATCTGACGGTGTTTGGCAACCTGGCGTTTCCACTGCGCTCCCCGCGGCGGCGCGTGAGCGAGGCGGAAGTCACCGCGCGCGTGCAGATGGTCGCGCAGATGCTGCACATCGAGTCGAAACTTGGCAATCTGGCGACGCATCTGTCGGGCGGCGAGATGCAGCGAGTCGCCATCGGACGCGCGCTAGTGCGTCAGCCCAAGGTGTTTCTGATGGATGAGCCGCTGTCGTCGCTCGATGCGAAGTTGCGCGAGGAGATGCGAATCGAACTGAAGCGTCTGCATCGCACGATCGGCGCGACGATCATCTATGTGACGCACGATCAGGTCGAAGCGACCACGCTTGCGGATCGCATCGGCATACTCGAGCAGGGACGCATCGTGCAGATTGGTGCGCCGCGCGATGTGTATGGCAATCCCGCTTCACTAGGCGCTGCGCAACGTCTCGGCTCGCCGCCCATCAACTTGCTGCCGCCCATGTTGTTCGATCCTTCCACGATGCCGGCCGGCACGTCGACGGTCGCGATCCGGCCTGAAGACATCGTGCTGCACGCGCCTGATACGCGCGACGTGATCAATCTTCGCGTGCTTGAATATTCCCCGCTGCGACATCTGCTGATCATGGAGCGCGACGGCACCGCCATCGTCGCGACAACCATGACCGAGCGCAATTTCACGCCTGGGCAAACAGTCGGCGTGTCGCTGCCTCCGCGCAGCCTTCTCTATTTCCGCTCCGACGGCAGGAGGATTCCGGCATGAACGGGAAAACGGTCATGGCGTGCATCGAGGCCGCGCATGCGACGCTAAAGAAACACACGGACGAGATCGCCGCGCTCGATCAGCAGATTGGCGATGGCGATCATATCTTCAACCTGTTGCGGGGCGTCGATGCGCTGCTTGCGATGCGCGCCAATATCGAGGCCGAGGCGTTTGCGCCCGCGCTGGAACAGGCCGCTTCCAAATTGCTGTCGACCGTGGGCGGTTCGTCGGGGCCGCTGTTTTTTTCGTTGCTGCATGGCATGGCAAAGGCCGCGCAGAACGCGGAAACAATGAGCGTGGAGGACGCGGCGCGGATCTTCGCCGCGGGTGTCGACGCCGTAGCCCAACGCGGCAAAGCCGGCATCGGCAGCAAGACGATGATGGACGTGCTCATCCCCGTCTCGTCACGCTTCGTGGAACTAGCCGAAGATAGTGCGGCGCCCGAAGCAGTGCTCGACGCGTTGCCACTGACGGCCGAAGAGGGCATGCGCGCGACGCGCGACATGCTCGCGACCAAGGGGCGCGCGTCGTTTCTCGGCGAGCGTGCGCGCGGGCACATCGATCCCGGCGCACGGTCGAGCCAGTTGATGATCAGTGCGATATGCGCGCGGCTCGCGCAGGACAGAGAGTGAAAGGAGCGCAGACCATGAAAAAATTTATCAACCATGTCGACGACTTTTTAACTGAGAGCCTTACTGGATTCGCCGCCGCGCATGGTGATCTCGTCGTGCTCGACAACGATCCTGTGTTCGTGCGGCGCAATACGCTGAAGCCAGGCAAGGTTGCGCTCGTCTCGGGCGGCGGCTCGGGACACGAGCCTTTGCATATCGGCTTCGTCGGGTACGGGATGCTGGATGCCGCGTGCCCCGGCCAGGTATTCACTTCGCCGACGCCCGATCAGATGATGGCAGCCGCCAAGGCCGTCGATACGGGCGCGGGAACGCTCTTCATCGTGAAGAACTATTCCGGCGATCTGATGAACTTCGAAATGGCGTCCGAGATGTCGGAGTTGCCGAATGCGATGGTGTTGATCAACGACGATGTCGCCGTCGAAAACTCCAGTTATACAACGGGGCGGCGCGGCGTCGCGGGTGCCGTGATCGTCGAGAAACTAGTGGGCAGTCTCGCCGAGAGCGGCGCCAATCTCGAACAATGCAAGGCGTTCGGCGACCGGATCAACAAGCGTACGGCGTCGATGGGCGTCGCGTTTTCCAGTTGCACGGTGCCCGCGGCGGGCACGCTGACGTTCAAGATCGGCGACGATGAAATCGAGGTCGGCGTTGGCATTCATGGCGAGCCAGGGCGGCGTCGCGCGCGCTTTGCCACAGCCGATGCGATCGCGGCAGAGCTGCTGACGGCGATCATCGCCGATTTGAAGCCGGGGAACGGCTCCGAGTTGCTGGTCTTGATCAATGGACTGGGCGGAACGCCGCTCGGGGAACTGTATCTGTTGTTCAATTCCACACGCTCGTGGCTGCACCAGCGCGGTCTCGCGGTCGCGCGCGTGCAGGTCGGATCGCTTACGACGTCGCTGGAAATGGCCGGCGCGTCGATCACCTTGTGCGTGCTGGACGACGAAATGAAGCGGCATTGGGATAGCCCGGTGCATACGCCATCGCTCAGATGGGGAATGTAGCCTGTCGCCACGTGGCCGTCAGATTTGCGCACGCGGCGGCAGCGGAACCGCGCGCGGGCCGCGAGCAGGGACATCGGTTTGGAAGCCTAATCGATTAAGATTGTTTGCTTTCAAATTTCTGTCACGCTAGCGCAACAAGGCGGACCGAGCCGGCTGCAGGTTGCGTTGAAAATCGATGAGCCAGGCAAACTGCTGCGGGCTCTGGAGGAAATGCAGGGCCAGTGCCCGCAATTCCCGGTTTGAGAAAAGCTCGATGAGTTCGGGGACCCTCAAGCCCGGCGACTCTCCATAGAATGCGTTCATCAGAACGACTGCGCTCGTGCGGTCGGGATGACCAATCTCGCGCTGATTCTCCATCTCGACCCGGCGACGCCATTGAAATGCGCGATCCCACCTTTGGACGACGAAGTTCGGCAGGATGTCCTCGCCGCAGCCTAGGACATGCGCATTGTCGCACTGCGTCAGTCGGGAATCTAGCGCCGGGACAGAACGTTGAAGCACGATGAATGCTGCCGCTGCTACGCAGCGCCAGCATTCACCGCAGAACAATCAGCCAATGACAATTACCCGGGATACCCGGGAGTAACATCATCCCGTGAGGCAACACGACCGGCCATGCTGCTTGACGCTATCTAAACGGCCATGCCAAAGCCCAAATGAAAATTTATTCACTTAGCCACAGACGCCGCCGTTGGCCGGCCGTGCTGCACGCCGTTCCGCACACCATTTATACCGGTATCGTGTCCACGTCATAGGTGAATAGCCAGTGGTAGCGTTCACTGATCGCGCCCGACTGCCATTCCCGCGAAATGAATTTCTCAGCGGCTTCGACCGTGGCAAGGGCAGGATTATGGAAGCGTGACGTATTGTCGGCCGAGCCTTGCACCATGGCGTAGGTTCGTGGACGGCGCACTGCGTCGAAACGTTGCAGCGCGGTTTCCGGATCCGCGTATTTTTCCAGACAGCGTGCCAGAACAACGCCATCCTCGATGCTGTGCACTGCGCCTTGCGCCAGAAACGGCAGCGTGACGTGGCAGGCATCGCCGAGCAACGTGGCGCGGCCCTTGACCCAGCCGTCGAGCATGGGCTTGCCGCACAGCGCCCATTTCGTCACCGACGGCGCATGCGACAGCATCTCCTGGATGTCCTCGTGCCAATTGGCAAACGCCGCGCGGCATTGCTCGATCTCGGCCGGGGCAGTCCAGGGCGGGCTGTTCCACTGGCCGCCTTCCAGCGTGCCGACCCAGTTCATCAGGCTGCCGCCCTGGATAGGGTAGTGAACGACATGGCCGCCCGGCCCAACCCAGTTGACCGCCACGCTGCGGCGGAACTTCTCAGGCAATCTTTCCATCGGTATCAGGGTACGCCAAGCGATCATGCCGCTGAACAGCGTCGGCGCCTGGCCGAACAGCGCATGACGGACCTTCGAGTGCACGCCGTCCGCGCCCACCAGCACGTCGCCGGTAAACACTCGGCCGTCGCCGAGCTTCAGATGTACCTTGCAGCCGGCCTGCTCGACATCCTCGCAGCGCGCATCAGTATGCACAGCGTCCGGCTTGAGGCGTCTGACTTCGTCGGCCAGCACGCGCAACAGATCGGGGCGGAATACCGTCATATACGGGAAGCCATACTTGCGCACCGCGGCGTCGCCGAGATTGAATAGCGGCCAGCTCTTGCCCGTGTTCCACAAACGGATTTCCTTGGCGTCCGATGGATTGGCAAGGCGATGCAGCGTATCGAACACGCCCAGTGAGGCAAGGGCGCGGTTGCCGTTGGGGCTCAGTTGGATACCGGCGCCGAATTCGCGCAGCTCCGAGGCCTGCTCGAAAACGTCGACGTCGAAGCCGCGCTGCAGCAGGGCAATGGCCGCGGACAGGCCGCCGATGCCACCGCCGGCGATGAGGATCCTGGGTAGGCTCATGGCTTGATGGTTATTGCGCTTTGGTTTCGCGATAGAAACCGAGTTTGTCGAGGACGGGGCGGTCGGACACTTCCAGCATCTCGGCGGCCTCGTCTGCCACGAAGGCATACTCGACCCAGCTCGGCACGGCGATCACGTCGCCGCGTTGCCAGGCGATGTCGCGTTCGCCCACGCGGGCCTGGCCGCTGCCCTGAGTGATCGCGACGATGCGGCTCGCGGTATTGCGCGGGAAGTTCACAGGTGTACCCGGCGTCAGTGCTAGGTAGCTCATCTCCATGGTGGAGATATGCGCCTGCGTGTTCAGCACCAGACGCCTGTAACCGTGCTTCACCGGCTGCGCGTGCAGCTGCGGGCGCGTGACCGCGGCCGGAAAATACCAGTCGTGGGCCTCGGGCGCGATATCGACCGGCTGGTAGCCGTCCGGGTATTCCTCGAAGAACATCGGTTCGAGGCGGTGCACGAGCGGCACATCGAGGAAGTCGATCCAGTAGGCGTTGGCGTCGCCTTCATTGTAGTGGCTGTGCCAGCAGTTGCCTGGTGTGAGCAGGAAATCGCCGGCCTGCATCGGCAACCTGGCGCCATCAACGACCGTGAATACGCCCGGCTTGGCGTCGAGCACCAGACGCATCGCATTCGGCGAATGGCGATGTGCCCGGGCATATTCGCCCGGCTTGATCATCTGATAGGCCGAGACGATGGTCCGCACCGTGTCGTAATCGTTATCGCCGACCGGATTGAACAGCAGCAGGTTGCGCCGCTCGGCGAGTTCGGTGCTGACCCATTGGCCGGCCTGATCGAGTGCCTTGGCGCAGGGCGATGTCCCGAAGACAGTTGAAGGTTGGGACGGCGGGTGCGGCATAGGTTAGGCAACCTTCCGATCGTGGTCAATCGATTTTGAGGTCGATCGTTTCAAGGCGGCAGCGAGAATCCAGAGCTCGTTCACGCCGAGGATTTTCCGGAAGTGCTTCTCAGCTTCCAGGAAGCCTGCGGCCGTCCAGCGCAAGGCCATATCGGCGTCACGATAGCGCTTCACGCGCCCCGCGACACGGCGCACCGCGCCGTTCGGATTCTCGATGATGTTGGTCGTCGACAGGCCACGCATGAGCGCC
>NZ_WHNP01000075.1 GCF_009362735.1 Paraburkholderia franconis
CCTTTCAGGCACAAGGCGAGATCTCCCCAGGTAAGAACGCACTCCTTCATCGCACAACCGCCGCATCTACGCCACTTCGCCTTGATCACGGGAGCTTCGCGGTTACGTGCCCGCTCGCCCTGCTCGGCAGCGCCTTCTATACGGTTCTTGTCCATCGGCTCGCGATTTACGCTCCACGCTTCCTCCCCACACTCGGTCACCCTCATGCAGTTGCGCTTCACTTCATTTGCCGTGATCAGCTTATGGCGGGACTTCCACCCGCAGGAGTGCGCCCATGCTGGGCGCACACGAAAAAAGAGGAAGGGCCGCAGCCCTTCCTCTGTCTCTCTCAGAACGCACGACTACTGACGCGCATCAGTCATACAGCACTGCGGAAATCTTCGGGTCATTCATATTGCTCTTGTCATACCAGTAGTACCCCGTGTCGACTTTCTTCGGCAGCTTCTCGCCTTTCAACGCCTTTACCGCTGAGTCGACGACGCATTTGCCGATCCCAATCGGGTTCTGCGTGATCGCGCCCGCCATCAAGCCCGACGTGATGTCCTCCTTTTGCTCCTTGCCCGAGTCGTAGCCGATCAGCACGAGTTTCTTGCCCGATTCCTTGACGCCGATTGCCGCGCCTTCCGCCGAGCCTTCGTTCGCGCCGAAAATGCCCTTGATATTCGGGTTGGCCTGAATCATCGCCTTGGCGATTTCCGCCGACTTCAAGTGGTCGCCGCCGCCATACTGGACCGAAACAATCTTGATGCCCGGATGCTTCGTCTTCATCTCGTTGAGAAAGCCGTCGCGGCGATCGATGCCCGTGCGGCTCGTCTGATCGTGCACGATCACGCCGACCTCGCCCGAGTTGCCGATCATCCCGGCCATCTTGTCGGCGGCGAGCGCGGCGGCCGCAAGGTTGTCCGTCGCGCAGGTCGTCAACGGGATGTTGCTGTCGACGCCCGAGTCGAACGCGATGACGGGGATCTTGCTCGACTGAGCGCGCTTGAGCAGCGGAATCGCCGCCTTGCTGTCGAGCGCGGCAATGCCGAGCGCCTGAGGTTTCTTCGCGAGCGCGGCCGAGAGCATGTCGATCTGCTTGTCGACCATCGCTTCCGTTTCCGGACCCTCGAAGGTGATCCTGACGTTCTGCTCCTTCGCAGCCTGTTCCGCGCCGGATTTCACGGCTTGCCAGAACTGGTGCTGAAAGCCCTTCGAGATGAGCGGAATATACGGCTCGTCCGCGTACGCAAGACTGGTCGCGCCAGTGAGCGCACCGACACCTATCGCGATACTGATGAGTCTTCTTTTCAACATGGGGTTTCTCCTCCTAAGGTAGGCCATCACCCTCCAGCCGTTGAGGGAGCCTTTACGTGCTACGTGCTCCCCTTCTTGATCTTGTCCCGTACTGTGTCAGCCCTTCTTGCGTCGCAGGATGTCCGCGTACACCGCGAGAATGATAATGAGCCCCGTCACCACGATCTGCCATTCCTGCGCAACGGACATGATGCGCAGCCCGTTGGTCAGCACGCTCATGATGAATGCACCGATGATCGTGCCCAGTATCGTGCCCGAGCCGCCGCTAAGAGAAGTGCCGCCGATGACGACCGCGGCGATCGCTTCGAGCTCGTAGCCCTGGCCCAGCGCCGGCTGTGCCGAGTTCAAACGCGACGCAATGAGCAGTCCGGCCACGCCGCAAATCGCGCCGCCCACGCCGTAAATCGCGATCTTCCAGCGGTCCACGTTCACGCCGGAAAGCCGCACGGCTTCTTCATTGCTGCCGAGCGCGAACGTATAGCGGCCAAGCGCCGTGCGATTGAGCGCGATCGAACTCACGATCGCAAGAGCAAAGAGGATCAGCACCGCGTTCGGCACGGGCACGCTGGGCAGGAAATAGCCAATTAGCGAGTCCTGCGAGATCATGTAGAAGTTCTCAGTGTCGGTGAAATAGATCGGCTGGTCGGAGGACACGACGAGTGAAAGGCCTTTCAGCAGCAGCATCATGCCGAGCGTTGCAATGAATGGCGGGATCTTCATTTTCGCCGTCAGCGTGCCCGATACGGTTCCGCAGATCGCACCCGTTGCAATCGCAGCGACCACGCCAATCCACATCGGCAAATGCCAGTACGTGAGAAACACGCCGCAAATGACGGCGGTAAAGGTCATCAACGTGCCGACGGACAGATCGATGCCCCCTGTGATGATGACGAACGTGCTCGCGATCGCCAGCACGCCGTTGACGGCCGTCGCCTGCAAAATGCCGAGGATGTTGTCCATCTGCATGAATGCAGGCGAAGCGAAGCTGAAGAAGATCAGCAGCAGGATCAGGCTCGTGAAGGCGAGCATCTTTTGCAGAGCAGTCGGCGAAAAGACGCGCGCTCTCAGGCCCGACGATCGTCTTTCGTTGGACAGCGCTGCAGTATCCGATGGCTGTGTCATGTACTCGACCTCTTGAGGATCAGGCTGCTTTCAGGGTTTCGCGCTGTGTCGCGAGATGCATGATGCGCTCTTGCGTCGCGTCGCTTGCGGACAGTTCGCCCGTGATGCGGCCTTCGCACATCACCACGATGCGATCGCTCATGCGCAGGATTTCCGGCAATTCCGACGAGATCATGACAATCGCCTTGCCTTGCCCGGCAAGCGAGCGCAGCAGCTTGTAGATTTCGCTCTTGGCGCCGACGTCGATGCCGCGCGTCGGCTCGTCGAAGAAGAGCACGTCGCAGTCCCGTTCGAGCCATTTCGCAATGACGATCTTCTGCTGGTTGCCGCCCGATAGAAGCCGCACGGGCTGTGCCGGCGAAGGTGTGCGGATCGCAAGCAGACTGATGAAACGGGATGCCGCCTTGCGCATCTGCGCGCGGCGCAGGAAAAAGTTGAACGACAGGAATTTGCCCAGGTCGGACATCACGATGTTCGATTCGACGTCCATCCCCGTTGCAAGGCCGAAGCGCTTGCGGTCCTCGGACAGATAGCCGATCCCGCGCGCCACCGCGTCGCTTGGCCTTTTGATCACCGCCGTCACGCCGTTCACGACGATCTCGCCGGATTCGACGGGATCGGCGCCGAACACGGCGCGCGCGACCTCGGTGCGGCCCGCGCCCATCAGGCCGGCAAAGCCCAATATCTCGCCTTTGCGCAGCGTGAAGCTCACATCCCTGACGAGTGGGCCGGCGTTCAGGTGTTTCACTTCGAGCGCGACATCTCCGTGCTGCGTGGTGCCGTGCGTCGGCGTCACGTCGGCCAGCGTGCGGCCCACCATCATGCCGATGATCGCCTGCACGCTGGTGTCGGCCGTGGCCACCGTCGCAACGTATTCGCCATCGCGCAGCACAGTGACGCGATCGGAAATCTGCTTCAGCTCATCCATCTTGTGCGAGATGTAGATGATCCCCACACCTCGGTCCTTCAACTGACGGATGATGCGAAAGAGCTCGGCGATCTCGGCGTCGTTGAGCGCGGAAGTGGGCTCGTCCATGATCAGCACGCGCGAATCGAAGGACAATGCTTTCGCGATCTCGACCATCTGCTGACTCGCGACCGTCAGCGTGCCGACCACCTTGCGCGGGTCGAGCCGTACATGCATGCGCGCGAGAATATCGGCTGCTTGCGCATTGAGCTTGTCTTCGTCGAGGAAGAGGCCGAGTCGTCCGCGCGGCTCGCGTCCGATGAAAATGTTCTGCGCGACGGTCAGATGATTCATCAGTTGCAGTTCCTGATGAATGATGCCGACGCCCACGGCCTGCGCATCGCGCGGACACGTGAACTCGACGGGCTTGCCGTCATAGAGAATCTCGCCCGAATCGCGCGTATAGACGCCTGCGAGAATTTTCATCAGCGTCGACTTGCCGGCGCCGTTCTCGCCCATCAGCGCGTGGACTTCGCCCGTCACGAGTTCGAACTGGACCTCATGAAGCGCCCTTACACCCGGAAAGCTCTTGTTAAGCTTATTGACTGAAATGAGCGGTGTCATGGCGCGGACCTGCCGACAAATGGCTGACATCCGCTGGCTCCGGCGCGACGGCCAAAGGCCTCATCGCGGGAAGCGGATTGGAGAAGCGCTGGTCCTCGTTGTCTTTCAGGACTGGAAACAAAACGAAAAGCCAGGCACATTACCGGGACCCCCTTTGATCCCATGCAGCGAGCTTTGACGCTGCATAAAAGTCGTTCAGGTGCGCGGATTCATCATCGTGTGAGTCGTTACGGCCCGAAAAGATCCGGCCTTTCCTTCGCAGACCGGCGCAGCTCTGCAACCACCTGATCGAGATGACCGTGCATCGCTTTCGCCGCCGCGTCGGCCTTTCCGCTACGAATCGCTTCGAAGATGATCTCGTGCTCTTCGAGCGTATGCACGAGCCGCTCGGGACTTGCTAGCAATTGCCTCGCGCGATCGAGTGCATTGCGCGACACCGCGACGATTTCCTTCACTCGCGGCAGATTGACGGCATCGAGCAGGACTTCGTGAAAAGCCAGATCGAGTACATGAAACGCAAGGCGTTCGCCGCTTTTGACTGCTTTGCGCTGCTCGTCGAGATTGACTGCGAGTGCATCGAGCGTCGCCTTGTTGTGCATCAGCGCGACATCGCGCACGGTCTCGACTTCGAGCGCGCTGCGGATGAACAGATGCTGACGGATGTCGTCGAGCGCGATCGGCTTGACGCGCGTGCCACGCTGCGGAAGCACTTCGACGAGGCCCGCATGCGCGAGCCTTGCCAACGCAGCGGAAACCGGAAAGCGTGATACCCCCATCCGGTCGCAGACCGCCATCTTGTCGATCATCATTCCTGGTTCCAGCACCAGCGTCACGATCGCTTCTCTCAGCGCCTGTTCGACTGCGTCGGTCAGGCTGCCCCGCTCGCCGCCCCTGATCTTTGGCAATGCGTCATACGGATTACTGACGGCACTCGCTTCATCGGATGAAGTGCTCACGGCGCGCTTGATTTCCTTAAGACATGCTAGCATGCTAGGAAGTGAATGAAGTGTTGTCAACGCGTGCAAACGCTTAGTAAATACGCTCGGTGATTTCCCTTATCGGGGCTTACGTGGCGCTTGCATGCACGAGCCGGTCCGTCTTTCTTCGCAGACGGAAGCCGATAGCCATCGCCCCCGGAGGTTGCTCAGATGACCACGATCACCAGGCTGTCCGTTCGGGACATCCGCTTTCCCACTTCGCGTTCCCTCGATGGGTCCGACGCGATGAACGCCGCGCCGGACTACTCCGCCACCTACGTCATTCTCGAAACTGATTCGCCGAACAGGCTCGCGGGTCATGGCCTCACGTTCACGATCGGACGTGGCAATGAAATCTGCGTGGCCGCCGTCAATGCATTGGCGCCGCTCGTCATCGGCAAGCGCCTCGAAGATATCGCCGCGAACATGGGCGCTTTCTGGCGCGAGGTGACATCAGATAGTCAATTGCGCTGGATCGGCCCTGACAAAGGCGCGATCCATCTGGCGACGGCGGCTGTCGTGAACGCTGTGTGGGACCTGTGGGCGAAAGCGGAAGGCAAGCCCGTGTGGAAGCTGCTCGTCGACATGAGCCCGGAAGAACTCATGCGCTGCCTCGACTTCCGCTATGTGACGGACGCGATCACGCCACATGAAGCCATCGCGATGCTGCATCGTCACGCGAGCACGAAAGGCAAGCGCGAAAAGGAAATGCTCGCGCACGGCTATCCGGCGTACACGACGTCGGCCGGCTGGCTCGGCTATGACGATGACAAGATTCGCCGGCTCGCGCGCGAAGGCGTCGCGCAGGGCTGGACGCACTTCAAGCAGAAAGTGGGCGGCAATCTCGAAGAGGATGTGCGGCGCGCGCGAATATTGCGCGAGGAGATCGGCGAAAACCTGAAGCTGATGATGGACGCAAACCAGGTGTGGGACGTCGATGAAGCCGTCGCGAACATGCGGCGTCTCGCGGAGTTCGATCCGTGGTGGATCGAAGAGCCGACGAGCCCCGACGACATTCTCGGCCACGCGGCGATCCGCAAGCGCCTTCATCCCATCGGCGTCGCGACGGGCGAGCATTGCCACAACCGCGTGATGTTCAAGCAGTTGCTACAGGCGCAGGCAATCGATTTCTGTCAGGTGGATAGCTGCCGCCTCGGCGGACTGAACGAGGTGATCGTCGTGCTGCTGATGGCGGCGAAGTTCGGCGTGCCCGTGTGTCCGCATGCGGGCGGCGTCGGATTGTGCGAGTACGTCCAGCACATTTCGCTGTTCGACTACATCTGCGTGTCGGCTTCGCTGGAAAACCGCGTGCTCGAATACGTCGATCATCTGCACGAGCACTTCGTCGATCCCGTCGTGATTCGCAACGGCCGCTACATGCCGCCACAACGCCCGGGCTACAGCATCGAAATGAAGGCCGACTCGCTCGACAAGCACGGCTTTCCTGAAGGCGAGGCGTGGCGCGTCTGAGAGAACGCACTAGCCGAAGCGCCCCGCTCATTGCTGCGGCGCTTCGGCGTGCTCTTTCATTCGCGCGACGACAGCATCGGCGACCTGTCCCGCAACCTCTTTGATGTTTGCCTTCTCGTCGTTGCCCGCCATCACATACCTGGCCGCGGCCACATAGGGATTGAGCTTGACCATCGCACCCGGCGCGTGCTTGCCGGATTGACCTTCAATCTCCTGATAAAGCGGCTGCGGCGTCGGATTGGGCAACGCATCGATGGCGATCGCGAGTTCGATCTTCCCTTGTCCCGCGCCGAAGCCGACCACGGCGCGCCGCACGCGATTGCCCTCGTCCACGCTCAGGAAAACGCCGCGCACCAGCCAGCCTTGCGCAGGCACTTCGGCGCCGCCGGGAAGGTGGCGTGCATCGACGCCTTTGCTACGCAGATCGGCAATCAGGGTATCGGACATCCCGGCTACGATCTGCTGGGACTTCGCCTGCGGGTCCTGCTGTGTCAGGTGCAGCGGCGACAAGTTGCCGGCAAGGCGACGCGCCCTGCTCAGCCGGCTTTGGTCCGGCGTAACGTTGGCCGTGTCGAGTTCGAAGTCGGACACATAAACGGCCGTCGCCCCGGACATCACGCGAGCCTCCTGCGCGATTCCCATCGACGCGAATGCGAACAGCCAGATGGCCGCGAGCGGGCACTTCCACGATCGATTGTTCATAGGCGGCTCTCCTGATCGTCGGGATCATGACGGAATCGACGCGCCACACGGCGAATATACGCCTCCTGCATCGCGCCGGCCGACGAACGGTCCCGCAGGATTAGGCAAGACTTCGAGAGGTTCCGAATAACAGGAAGCTGCGGCTTTGAGCCACACTCCACGGGTTCCCATTGCGTCGCCGGCGCCCCGCACACCGTGGCCGTGAAAGGACGGCAACCGCAGCGAGCGCTTCGCCGCAGTTCACCCGCCACGCAGATTTCCCGCCGTATGACGCCGGCCGCGAAACGTCGCGAGCACGAACGATCAGAACCCGAACCACACTCGGAGTCATCGATGTCCACCACTTTGCTTCTCAACGGCAAGTCCACGACGCTGGACGCCGATCCCAACATGCCGCTGCTATGGGCGATCCGCGAGGTCGCGGGCCTGCACGGGACGAAGTTCGGCTGCGGCATGGCGCAATGCGGCGCGTGCACGGTCCATCTCGAAGGGCAGCCGATACGCTCTTGCGTCACGCCGCTGTCGGCTGTCGAAGGCCGCCATGTCACGACGATCGAAGGGCTGCAAGGCAAACCGGCCAAGGCCGTGCAGGCCGCGTGGGTCAAGTTGCAGGTGCCGCAGTGTGGTTACTGCCAGTCCGGGCAGATCATGTCCGCGGCTGCGTTGCTCGCGCAAAACCCCAAGCCCACCGACGCCGACATCGACGCCGCAATGAGCGGCAACATCTGCCGCTGCGCGACGTACACGCGGATTCGCGCGGCGATCCACGATGCGGCTGGCGCGATGCGTAATCAGGTTGCATCGGACGAGAGCGAGGCGCCAATTCTGGCCGACCGCGCTGGCGCACAAACACCAACACTGGTCAACCGCTCCGCCGTGCATGGGACCACTGCAAGTGCTGAAGCGCTAACGCTGGCCGACCGCACCGCCGTGCATGGGACCACTGCAAGTGCTGAAACGCTAACTCTGGCCGACCGCACCGCCGTGCATGGGACCAGAGTAAGCGCTGAAGCGCTAACTCTGGTCGACAGGGGATAAGCGATGACGACCGATATCGTTGATGTTCAGCGTCCGTCGCGACGCACGTTTCTCAAAGGCGCCGGTGCGGCGGCCGCGCTGGCGCTGACCGTCGGCTTCGAATGGGCCGGCACGTCGCGGCGCGCGGTCGCCGCTGAGACGGCGAACGGCACGTTCGCACCGAATGCGTTTCTGCGAGTCGGCCCCGACGACAGCGTGACCGTGATCGCCAAGCACGTCGAGATGGGCCAGGGCGCGTACACGGGCATTGCGACGATCGTCGCCGAGGAACTCGACGCGGACTGGACGCACGTCCGCGTCGAAAGCGCCCCCGCCGATGCGAAGCGCTACGCGAATCTCGCGTTCGGCACGATACAGGGAACGGGCGGCAGTTCGGCGATGGCCAATTCGTGGATGCAGTTGCGCGAAGCAGGCGCCAAGGCCCGCATCATGCTCGTCACGGCGGCCGCGCAGCAATGGAAAGTGCCCGCGTCCGAGTTGCGCACCGAGCGCGGCGTCGTCTATCACGACGCGAGCGGCAAGCGCGCAACCTACGGATCGCTGTCGACGGCAGCGGCGGCGCTGCCCGTGCCGGACCAGGTCACGCTCAAGGACCGGAAAGATTTCAAGCTGATCGGCAGCCAGTCGCCGCGCGTCGATGTGCCGCCGAAAACGGACGGCACCGCGCAATTCACAATCGACGTCACATTCCCCGGCATGCTCGTCGCCGTGATGCAGCGTCCGCCGCAGTTCGGCGCAACGGTGAAATCGTTCGATGCGTCGGCGGCCAAGACGGTGCCCGGCGTCGTCGATGTGGTGCAGGTGCCGCGTGGCGTCGCCGTCGTCGGCAAGAGCTTCTGGGCCGCGAAGCAGGGCCGCGATGCGCTGAAGGTCGAATGGGACGACTCGCACGCGGAGAAGCGCAGCTCGGCGGACATCATGGCCGAGTATCGCAAGATCGCCGACAAGCCCGGCCTGCCCGCGCGCACAGAAGGCGACGCGTCGAAGGCGATCCAGGGCGCGGCGCGCAAAATCTCTGCGAGCTATGAGTTTCCGTATCTCGCCCATGCGCCGATGGAGCCGCTCGATGCCGTCGTCAAGCTCACGGCCGACAGCTGCGAAATCTGGGCAGGCGATCAGTTCCAGACCATCGATCAGGCGAACGCCGCGCGCGCGGCGGGCCTGCAGCCGCAGCAGGTCAGCATTCACACGCTGTACGCGGGCGGCAGCTTTGGCCGGCGCGCGAATCCGGGCTCGGACTACATCTCCGAGGCCGTGTCGATCGCGAAGGCGCTCGGCGCGAACGGCACGCCCGTGAAGCTCCAGTGGACGCGCGAGGACGACATCCACGGCGGTCTTTATCGGCCGATGTATTTCCACAAGCTCGAAGCGGGACTCACGCGCGATGGCAAGCTCGTAGGCTGGCAGCACCGGATCGTCGGCCAGTCGATCGTCGCCGACACGCCGTTTGCAGCGATGGTGAAGAACGGCATCGACGGAACATCGGTGGAAGGCGCCGCGAACATCGCGTACGCGATTCCGAACATCTCGGTCCAGCTGTCGACGACGCGCACGGGCGTGCCCGTGCTGTGGTGGCGTGTGGTCGGCAGCTCGCACACGGCCTACGCCGTCGAAGCGTTCATGGACGAAGCGGCGCATGCGGCCGGCAAGGACCCATACACGTTCAGGCGCGATCTGCTCGAACATCAGCCGCGCATGCGCGCCGTGCTCGATCTCGCCGCGCAGAAGGCGGGCTGGAGCAACAAGCCTTTGCCGCGCGGCAAGGGACGCGGAATCGCAGTGGCCGAAGCGTTCCACACGTATGTCGCACAGGTCGCCGAGGTCTCGATCGACAAGGATGGCAAGGTCAAGGTGGATCGCGTCGTCTGCGCGGTGGATTGCGGCACGGCGATCAACCCGGACGTGATCGCGGCGCAGATCGAGGGCGGCATCGGCTTCGGTCTGGGCGCGGTGCTGTATGGCGCGATCACGTTGAAGGACGGACGCATCGAGCAGAACAACTTCGACGGCTACCGTGTGCTGCGCATCGACGCGATGCCGCAAGTCGAAGTGCACATCGTCCCTTCGACGGAAGCGCCGACGGGCATCGGCGAGCCAGGCGTGGCGCCTGTGGGGCCCGCAGTGGCGAACGCAATTTTCGCGGCCACGGGCAAGCGCGTTCATGCGCTGCCGTTGACGACGCAAAGCCTCGCGTGAAGAGAGTGAAGCACGCGTATGCGTGAAGAAATCAGCCGGGGCCAAGCAAATGGCCCCGGCCCTCTTGATGCGTCACGCTGTCATCTGCGCACCGCCGGCGTGAGCATTACAGGCGCGCGCCGTCATGCATGCCCGCGAAACATCGCGCACGTCCTGAACGCCTGCTCCGATAGTGGAATCTGTTTCGCGCGGCAATAGCGCGTCGTCAGCTTCAGCAGTTCCTTGATGTCGCGTCCGCTCGCTTTCGGATAAGCGCTCGTCAGCGTTTCGATCAGATCGTCGTCGATGTCCGCGCCCAACTGCTCGGCGAGCAGCTTCCATAGACGGATCGCATCGCGCCTCGGCGGCGTCTCGTACTGTATCTTCGCGATGCAGCGCGACAGGATCGCGTCGTCGACATCGTCGATCCGATTGGTCGTCATGAACAGCAAGCCGTTGAAGTACTCGAGCGTGCGCAGGAACTCCGCGACGATCGCATTGTGCTCGAGGTCGTTGTCACGGCGACGGATGTAGACGTCGGCTTCGTCGAGCAGCAGGATCGCATCCCAGCGCGTCGCGCGCTGCAAGATGCCCGACAGCGTTGCACCGACCGATGCCGCCGTCGTGCCGAGCTGCCCCGAATGCACGCGGTACAGCGGCTTGCCGACCACTTCCGAATAGATCTCCGCCGTCAGCGTCTTGCCGAGTCCGGGCGCGCCCTGGCACAGAATCGTCGTGCCGCCCGACTTGCCCGGCACGAAGTCCTGCACGAATACGTTCAGCCTGGACGTCAGAATGTCGATCAGATCGCGATGATGCTCGGGCAGAACGAGCTTGTCGCGCAGTTCGGGCTGGTACTGGTATTCGGTCATGTTCTGCACATGCACCCAGATATTCCGGTGCCATTCCAGGTGATACAGACAGACGTAGCAATGCAGCGGCACCTTGTCGAAGCCGCTCGCGACATTCGCGCCGCGCCAGAAATCGGCGTCGGCTGTCGTCTGAAAGCGCCGCTCCAGCGTCTCCTCATCGTTGATGCACTTCGCGCTCACGCCATCGACGATACGCGTCAGTTCCACGGCGCCCTTCGCGTCGACGGCAAACGCCGCTTTCGACACGACGAACTGCGCACCAAAACGCGGTTGAAACTCCAGAAAGCGCTGCGCGTACTGCTCGTATTCGCGCTTGAATTCCGGGCACTCCTTGTAGAAGCCGAACTCGGCGAGCAGCTCGGGGATCGTGCGATTCGCGATGTCGAGACGGTTGAACACGAGCGATGTCGTCATGCCCGAGAGGCGCATGTGCGGGTCGGCGTGCTCCGAGTTCGCCGATTGCATCGTGTTCGCCAGCATATCGACCACGACGTATGGCATGCCCTGCTCGGGTTCGACGTAGCGCATGCGGCGCACGAGCCACGGCAGCAGCGTGCCGTCCTTCGCGCGCTTGTACAGCCAGCCGTCGATCGCATCGCGCGACAGATACGCAATCAAGCCCGGCACCAGCTGATCGAGGCCCGGAATCGTGCGTGCCTGCGGCGCGTTGTAGATGTTGTCGAGCGCGAGCATCTGGAACATCAGCGCGCGCTCGTTGTTCGCCTTGCTCAGCGAATACAGCGTATTCAGCGACCTCGAATCGAACAGCTTGCTCGACACCAGCATGTTGCCGTGACACGCGCCGTGCTGATTGAGCTGTCTGGCCAGCGGCGATTCGGATTCGATCATCGCGAGCAGAGGATGCACCAGTGATTCCGGAATTTCAAAGTCCATAAACGCACTCGTATCGGTTGTGGTCCGGTGGCGCGGCGCTCGACTTCGCGCAAGCTAGCCGAGGAAGAACTGGATTGCCATGCCGACGACGGCAGGCTGGATCGCATGCAAGCCGTTGAATTCGACGAATTGCACATCGTAGCCGGCCGACTTCAGCTTCGCTGCGTTCGCGCGGCCGCTGGTTTCAATGGGGAGCTGTTCGTCGCGCAGGCCGTGCGCGATGAACACCTTGGGCACGCCTTCCTGCATGAAAACCGACATGAAGCCGCCGGAAAACGCGATCACGTGGCTCGCGATATCGCCGTTCGTGATGCCGATCGACAGCGCGTAGCTCGCGCCGTCCGAGAAGCCTGCAAACGCAAGGCGTCCACGGTCGATGCTATAGCGCGTGGTCACTTCGACGAGCGCCCGATGCAGCCGCTCGAGGTCCGGACCGCTGCCGCCGATCACGATGTCCCACGTCGGATACATCGAGTGCGGCGCGAGCACGAGAAACTTGTCTCGCTCGGCGTGCTCTTCGATAAACGGCAGCACCTTCTCCGGGAAACCGCCCGCGCCATGGAACATCACAAAAAGCGGCACGGAGCGTTGTGCACCTTGCGTATCGAGGCCCGTCGGCACGAACAGAACCGCGTCGCGCTCATCGGCGATTCCCAGACGATGGCGGCCGGGCGGCAACGGGCCCTTACCCGGCTCGGCATGCGTGAACGAAAGACGGCCAAACAGCGAAGGGTCGAACATTGTGGAACCTGGATATGAACGCGCGTTGCGCGCAGTGATGGACGTTCCAGCCGGAAGAGCCTCTAGATATTCAATATATCATGATTGGCGGGATAGACGACGCGCGCGGCCGCCTTTCCTGGCGACGTACAAACGCGACCTGATCCGAGACAAACGAACTTGACGCGGCGAATTTAGACAAATGGACCTGATCTGGAGCCTGGTTTCACTAGCAGGCTGTTGAAATATCCCTTCGCCGACACGTGCCATCGCATTCGGAAGAGCCGTTGCGAAGAACTGTTTGCGCCGCTTTGATGCTGGACTTTTTCATTCAAGTGCAGCCAATGTCGCTTTCGCGTTTACTCGCATGTTCACGTCGTCCGGGTGGCGAGCGTTCGCATGCGCGTCAGGTTGTAGGCCGCCTGAGTCAGCAGGAAGAGTTGGTCGACCCGCTCAAGGCCTCGATACATCACCTGTCGAATCCTGCCGACTGTCTTGCTCCAGCCAAAGACCTGCTCAATGCATTTGCGCTTGCGCTGACTGATGGCGTAGCCGGGCCAGCGCGTCGTACGTCCGTCAATGGCCGAGCCGCCCGCGCGGCCATTGTTTTGCGCCACATGCGGCGTCACACTATTTGCGCGGCACGTCGCAACGAAGCTGGCAGTGTCGTAGTTCTTGTCGGCACCTACCGTAATAGACACGCCGGCAAATTGCGCGGCATCCGCAAGCATCTCGGCCGCTGTGTCACGCTCGGCCGTGCTTGCCATTGGCCTGCGTCACCTGTGCGTTCACCACCAGGCCGTGCCGGTTATCGGTCAGCACGTGGCCCATATAGCAGAGCATTGCGCCAGTGCGACGACTCTTGCGAAACAGCCGCGCCTGACTGTCCGTGCTGGATTCATGCGTATCGTTGCTACGCTTCTCGCCGTGCCAGTTCTCCTGGGCGCCAGCGCCTCCATCAGGTGGCGTGTCGTCGTCCGACTTCGCCTTGTGCACAAAGCTCTTGTGTCCGGCCCAGGCCTGGATGAGCGTGCCGTCCACACTGAAATGCTCACCCGAGAGGTAGCCACGCACGCGCGCTGTCTCGACCGTCTCATTGAACAGACTGACAATCACGTCGTGGGCCAGCAACCGGTCGCGATTCTTGCTGAAGGTGGAGTGGTCCCACACCGCGTCGTCCATCGCCAGGCCGACAAACCAGCGAAACAGCATGTTGTAGGAGATTTGCTCCATCAACATGCGTTCGCTGCGAACCGAATACAGCACTTGCAGCAGCAGCGCCCGAATCAGTTTCTCCGGCGCGATGCTCGGACGACGACCTCCCTTGACGTCGCTCTCGTACATGCGCGAGAAAACCTCATCCATGCGACTGAGCACGTCGTTCAACCACAGCCGAATCGGTCGCAGCGGGTGACTGGCTGGAACAAAGTCATCAAGTCTGGACATCGTGAACATCGACTCGGTATAGCCGTCGGCTCCGCGCATCGCTTCAACCTCAGTCTCGTTCGATTCGTTGTTTTAACGTTTACCCCTGACGCCCGGATGACCGATGCGGAGGGTATTTCAACAGCCTGCTAGACACGCGAGAGGTTCTCAAGGTTTCGGTTACGCGCAGCGACCTTGGTAGCTTGCATGACCGTCCGTTCCTGCAACATTTCTTGAGGACCGGTGCAATAAGCAAATTCAGCGCATCGGATCCAAAGCGGCAACAAAAGCTCGATAGCCTCCACGAATGGTTCGACAAGCTCAAAAGTGCCGCACAGCGTGCAGGCGAGGGAGATTTTTTGTGGAATTTCCGTTTTCCCGATCGTGGAGCCTTTCAGTTTTTCAACTACTTCTTCTTCTCAAGCGTACAACGGACAATGAGCGCTTTGCGCGAGAGCTACAGCGAACGCGTTAGCTTTTATCACCCCTACTCAGGACTTCTACACGGAATATGAATATAAGCTGTATCTAGACCAACTCAAGGATAAGAAAACTGCGCAGGCATCATAGCGTGTTCACATTTCTTGAGGAAAATGTCAGATCTCAGGGCGCCAAACCGTCGGTGGTCTAATACGCGACTCAACTCGCGGCTCAAACATTGTCCTGTTTGTAACGCGTCGATCGGTGCTTGACTTGTTCAAAGGCTGCGAGACCTTCGAATCACAAGATCCATCGCCGACCTTACGGTTCATAGGCGCCCGTTTAAAGTCCTGAAGCGGTCATGGGGAAGCGCCCCAGGACAGCCGCTTTCGTCGCGATATGTATTCAGTTGCAGTCAAATCGGCCACTCGCCACCATGCAAGTGGGAATGTCGGGAAAGCAGACGTGTAGCCGCCTGACTAATATCGATGCTCGAATGACGGCAATGGCCGAGAAGCCGGCAGATACTTCCCTGCTCTCCCGCGCTCGCAGTGCCCCTCCAGGGCTTACCATGACAATGCAGAGGATTCTAATGCCCGGTTATTGCGACAATCGTCCGTGGGTGCATACGTAAGCCGGCATCCGACCTACTATGCGTGCCTCCCCCAGATCGTTTGCGATTGACCCGGGCGGGACTCGTGCGTCCGGCCCGGTGATGGCCTCATTGCCTCACCAGCCGGGCGACCGCAATCAGGCCGAGATCGCCGCGCTAGCGGTCTCGGGTACCGCCGCGGGAGCCAGGGCACCAGCCATCGCGCTGGCAGCCGATTTCCTGGCGACAACCTTTTTGGCCGCCGCCTTCGTCGTCGCAGACTTTTTGATAGCAGGCCCCTTGGCCGTCGCCTTCCTGGCGGTCGGCGCAACCTTCTTCACCGCCAGTTTTTTGTCGACCGACTTCTTTGCGCTCGCTTTCTTGGCAGCGGGCGTCTTCGTCACCAGCTCCCTCGCGGCCGCTTTTTTGGCGGGAGCCTTCCAGGCTGCAGCCGCCTTCGGCGCCGTCGCCCCCTTGCCCGCCCCCGCAATCAGGAATGCGTCCCGGTCCTTGACGTCCTTTATCCAGGCCGGCGGCCGGGCGTGACCGCTCCATGTTTCGCCGGTTTCGGGGTTACGATATTTGGGCGGCAATTTTCCCTTCGCCACCGCTTCGCCAGTCGCCTTGGCTGCAGCTTTGGATTTATTCACAGCCTCCACATTGGACGCCGCACTACTGCCGTCAATCAGGAACTTTGTGCGGTCCTTTGCTCCAGCAATCCACTGGGGCGGACGCGCGTGACCGCTCCACGTGGCGCCAGTTTTCGGGTCACGGTATTTGGGTGGCAGTTTGCCCTTCGCACCGGTCGCCGACTTCGCCTTGCCGGTGCCAGTCGCTCCGACCGTCATCTTGACGCCCGGCTTCCGGCCACGCTTCCTGGCACCACCGATATGCGCTTCGAGGTCGGCAATCGTCAGGTCATGTCTGTCCATCATGTCGCGAATCTTTGTGATTACGCCAGACGACTGTTTCGCGGCCAAAGCTTCGGCCTGACTTTGCAGCTTCGCGATTCGCGCCTGAAGTTTCTCGAGTGTCGCCATTTATCTTTCTCCCCGTTGTCAGTAATGGCCGCACTATGCCACATAACTACAAAAATGGGCTATTGACCGCACGACAATATGGGCGCCGACTCAGCAGTGGTATCCTGGAGGCACAGGGATTGCGAAAGCATGCGAACACACCTCGCGCAATATCATTCAAAGAGGAAGACATAATGGACGAGAGAAAGCGGGACAGCATGGTCGCTTACCTGCGCCGTAGAATGACCGAATTCGGGATTGAGCCGGACGACCTCGCAGCGGCCATAGCCCGGGACCAGATCCAGCAGAAGTCCACAAAGTATCGCAGTGCCGCAGGAGAGACGTGGTCGGGCGAAGGGGAGATGCCACAATGGCTCAAACAGGCCATCAGCGCGGGCCAGTCAATCGAGCATTTCGCCGTGAACGGCGCAGCGCCATCGGCACCTACAGCACGTCCGGGTGTCGATTGGAGTCAAGACCCGTTTGCGGGCGGCCGGTTGGCGACAGTGCAACTGTCAACGAGCGATACGCGGTGACGCTCCGAGGATAACGTGGTTAAGGAACGTCGGCTTAGCCCTGCCAGTCGAATCCCTTCACCGGCGAACTGGCTCGATGTTTTCGGGAGGAGCGCCCTCGCGGTCTTAGCAACCCGCGACTTACCCAGTACGGACATCCTCGACGCCTGGAAATCCTCACCTTGCCGGCCTGACAGCACGAAAAAGTGAGAAACCATTCCCTCCTTTTGAAATATGCCCACTCAGTCGTGTCGCGGAAAAACCACCTGGCTCCATGTTTTTAATATGTAACCTTACCCCCAAGAATGTCACGCTCGCGGACCCAAGTTGGTCGACCAGCTACTGAAATCGCGTCGGGTGTGAATCTCGTTCGACGTCGCACTTTACTGACTTGCTCCTAACCGCGATGGAAATCGTTGAAAACCAACCTGAGGTGGCTCGCGAATCGTCCCGGCGCGACGTTCAGCTTGGTGCTTCCGAACGGCAAGGTCACCTGCGCGATCGCCCTGACAGTGTTGGAAACATATTTTGGCTCGAACATCGAGCTAGCGACACCGACGTTCTTAGGACGTTCGAAAACGGCTTTGCGCGGATCAGAGCCATCGCTGAGCGTAAAGTTTCGAGGTTTCGAGCCCACCTGGCTACGCATCTCAAGTTAGCGGCAGAGGACTTCGCGCGGCCCTGGCTGTGGCTGATGGTTCGACGGTGTGCAAATCTGCTGATGGAAGCGGCGCGGATGTCGCGACCACGTCTGCCTTTCGGACTTCGGGGCGACGAACCGCTCCGGGTGGCGAGCCTGCATGCATCCACCACTGATCCGAAGCTCCACGAACGTCGCGCCGGCTGCCGCGCGCGAATCTATACTTTCCCTTACGGGTAGATCGAGGGCGATGAGCGCGTCGCGCCCGGACGCTGCCTCTTTGCCAGCCCGACCTTGATGGGCGGCTTCTCCCACGCCGCGCCAAAATCTTGCACCACGTTGGTCTGCGCCGAACGGACCGTAACGGTTTGAAGTTGGAATTCGGCAGCGCGCCGCCTGTTACGCCGTCTCGGTTCACCAATCTGTGACGGACATGGTAGCGATCCCAACGTAGCCTCCGGTCCAACGATGAAAGCGCGATTCAACACAAATCTACAGTTGCCGCAAGAGACGCACGGGCTCCAAGGGCCGTCGCCAGGCCCTGACAGGAAGGTATTCCTTCTGGCCTTCTGGTAGACAGCGACGTCCAACGGCAAGCATGTTCCAACTTGCATTGATGACGCAATACATCCGGATGGCAGGGATTCTCTCTGAACGCAGGCACATGGTTTCCAGATGCCGCCTCATCGGTGACTCGGCGGTCACTGCGACAAATTCGATGCTGTTCCTGTCCGAGACTCGAAACGCTGTCTGAATGCCTATACAATTAGCAATTTAGTCCCGAAGACGTCCACGTATGAATACGGAAAAGAATGGGACGACAGCGACGCCAGCCTATCAGCAACTGAAGGACTACGTTCGGAAGATGATTGAAACGGGGCAGTGGCGCCTGGGTGACATGATTCCGACGGAACTCTCATTGGCCAGCGAATTTGCGTTGTCGCGAATGACGGTAAATCGCGCACTACGCGAACTCGTGAGTGAGAATGTCCTGACACGAGTACGTGGACGTGGGACATTTATCACCGATCGTCGCTATCAATCGACCTTAATCGAAATCCGCAGTATTGCCGAGGAGATTCGCTCACGTGGCGACGCGCATCGCAGCAAGGTTCTGCTTCTTGAGGCGACCCATGACGTCGCCGCCCTGCAAACCCTTGAGTTGCCCCAAAACGGTACTGCATTCCACTCACGCATCGTGCATTTCGAGAACGACGTGCCCATACAATTCGAGGATCGTTACGTCAATAGCCTCGTATTCCCGGACTATCTGGACCAAGATTTCGAGTCCGAGACGCCAAATGAGTACATGATGCGCGTTGCGCCCGCACAAGGCGCGGAATACTGGATAACGGCACGTAAAACTAATGCGATGGTCAGGCAGGCTCTGATGATGCCAATAGGAGAGCCGTGTCTGGTACTGCGACGGCGGACCGAAGCTCAACGACAAATCGCAAGTGATGTCACTCTTTGGCATCCCGCTAGCAGATACAAACTTAACGGTAGATATTGAGCGTTCTGAGCCTGATCAGGTCAGCCTCCGACCTGATATCCACACGACCCGGCCTTTGTCTGTCGCGCGTGGCGAAGAAAAGCCGATTCGGACGCCAATCGAGTCGAACTCCTTTTGCACACGCGTCTCCGCGCTCTCCGCTGGGCGGCGCACGACGGCGAGCGCATAGAGCGCCGGCTGTTCACCGCGAAATCGAAAGCCCGCCGCTCGTAAAGATAGCGAATGCGTTAAACAACTTGGCTCGGCTGTCCGGCGGGCCCTTCATTTAGCTGAGAGCCGAGACGCTGGAACCGGCGCAAATCAGCGGCTGGATGGATGAGGCACGCGGCGATCAAACCCAGTGTGGCCACCAACACCCCGGCATCGATGTAACCCGTTCGGAAACCGTCGGCCGCGTCAGCACCAACATCGACGATAATGCCCATCGCAATGGGTGCAATCAGGCCCGCGATAGTGTGAATCGAGTTTGTTATACCGAGCATTCCACCGCGTTGCGAGGGCGGGCTTATTTCCCCGATCAACGTTGATCCAAGCGTAAAAATTACGCTGCCAATCGAAAAGCTCAACGCGATTAACGCCACTTTCAGCGGACCCATCGGCACCAGCGGCAGGCACACCATCGCGGCGCCAGCGATCATGACGCAAGCGCAGCCAAACAGCCCGCGTGAATAACGGCTGGAATAACCAGCTTTCGTCATGCCCTGAGAAATAAATGCGCAGAATGGCGCAAGGACCATCTGCGTCACGGACGGAAGCAACACAATCCAGGCTGCGTATGAAGGCGTCAAATGCAGTCCCCGGATCAAATAGTTCGCGAGCCACACGATGTTCAGCGCGATGATCCAGTAAGCGGCGAATCCAGCGATAAACACGCCTAAAGCGGTACGACTGAACAGCAACTGCACGTACGGAATCCTCAGTGTCGAACTCATGCCATCGGTCGCATTCCGGTCCAGCGGTCCGTCCTTCCCAAGCACAAACCACACTATGGCCCAGCAAAAGCCAGTTACACCAAGCACCATGAATGCAGCGTGCCAGCCAAAATGCACAATGATCCACGTGAGCAGTGGCGCAACTACCCCCGTGCCAAACGCCGCACCACACGCAACCACGCTACTCGGCACAGCGCGTTTGGCATCGCCGAACCATTTGTAAACCGCGTGGATCGCAATCGGGAATGCCGGTCCTTCGGCCGCTCCAAGCACCACGCGGCTGGCGAGCAGTACGCTGAAATTCACGGTGCCTGCCATCGGTAGCAGTGTGATAGCCCAGACGATGCTCATTGTGAGCATGATGGCCTTAGTGCTGACTCGGTTTGACAGAAAGCCGACCGCTATGCCCGAAACCGAGAACAGTATGAAGAAGGCACTCCCGAGCGCGCCAAACTGCGCGTGCGTCAAGCCCAGCTCCTTCATAATCGACGTGCTAGACAAGCCGATCACGGCCTTATCGGCAAAATTGACAAGCATGAACAGGAAGACCATGACGACGATCAACCATGCTCTGCGAGAGTCACCGATTCCATGCATAACATAGCTCCAGATAACGACAACACAGACCCGATCGTGGCAAGCCGGAGGTATCGCAAAAAGCGACACCTCGCAGCATCCTGCAAGTAATCTTTAATAATTGTTAGAGTTTCGGCTATACAACCTTTTGCGACCACTTACTACGCAACAGGCCGATGGAGCCTCTACATCCGCGACGCAATTGACCGCGTCTATCCATTGCCGCTTGAAGCGGAGCATGCACCATTTTCAACAGCCAACCCAGCGCTCGATGAATGTCGCGATGTGAAGTGAGCATACAGAACGGTGCGTGTTGACAGGTTGCATTTGGCCATCAAAATGACCTGCTCGTATCATGGTTTGGCGCCATTGTAATCGGTCTTTGCCATGGACTATCTAGCCGCCTTTCATTGACGTCCTCCTGGCCGACCTCCTTCAGCCCTTGGGCTTTGCGTGTCTCGTGCTCCGCTGTCGACAATGGCAGTTCATCACCCACCTCAAGGCCAAGGTATTCAGGCTTAGCGCGGATAAAAGATTCCTTTGGGGCATCCCATTCAGTTTGAGTAGTGCTTCAAAAACATGGCGGCCTTCCGGAATTCCAGCGTAAATGGCCTGTCTGTGTCGCGGAAACTAACCATCTGTCGGAATGCGTCCATGAACATCTCGGTCTTTGGCGATGCCGTGAAGCCGCCCGGCTGTTGCTTCCGCAGATCAACGGCTTGGGCAGCAGACACTAATTCGATGCCAAGCAACTGAAAGTGATTGTCGATTTCGGTGCGCACGCGACGCACCACCTGCGGTGCGTTCGTCGCGATGTCTTCGATATCTCCCGCCACCGGCAGATAGTCGAGCGAGACCGGCATCGCGAGCTCTTTGTTCGTCATGGCGAGCACGACCGGCGGTTTTTCCATCGCGCCGAACGCATGCAGTGTGTTGTCAGTGCCGAGGAAGCGACTCAGATGCGTGAAACGAGGATCGTTGAGCTTGATTATCTGCTGTGCAGATGCGAGGGAATTGTGTGCGATTGCAATGCCCATTTCTTCGAATGTCAGTACAAAGGGCAGCGGTTCGAAGTTCGCAGTTGGCAGCACGGCCCCCGTGAGACCATCTCGGCTCACATAGCTGCGCCTGGCCTGGTAAAGATCCGACTTCGGTTTGACGCTTATCGAGACGCCCGGGTTGTCGTCCGAGGAGTTCAACTGAATCATCATTTGATGGCGCGCTTCCTCAGAGCTGCGGTCAAGTTCGGCCAGCAGATATGGCGCGTCCCGAAAGCTGAGCGGATCCTGCAGTGCTCGTGCATCGTCCCGTTGCCATAGTGAGCTACCAGCGAGGAGTGAACGTAGCGCCGCGCCGGTACTCATGACGTGCGGGAATGGATGCAACGACAGGGAATCCTCGAGAAACGGTGAAACGTTGCCATTCAGGCCCTGTAGAGCGACTGCGTAGACCAGCTTGGCCATCTTGTTCAACTGCGTCAGGTCAACAAGCGCGAGACTCGCCATGCCCGTCGTATAGGCGTTTGAACTCAGAATTCCGAGCGCGTCCTTTCCCCACGGCTTGATCGGCTGGACATCTTCTGCCGAGAGTGCATGCCACGCATCAGTCTTTGCGCCGCGATAGTATACGTCGCCCTCACCCATCATCGTCAGGCCGACGTGCGCCAGCAGCGTAATATCCGCTTCACCCATTGAACCGTTCGACGGTATCGCTGGCGTAATGCCGTGATTGAGCAGTTGCGCAAACATATCCACCACTGCTGGTTGAACCCCTGCAGCACCAACCAGCATCTGGTTAAGACGCACCGCCATCGCAGCACGCGCGTCTCGTATATCCATATCGGCGCCGACACCCGCGGAGTGCGCGTGAAGCAACGCGGCGTTAAAGCGCATCGATGCGTCGATGACCTCAGGTGTCAACTGGCCCTTTGCATCGACCATTTGACGATCCTTATTCAGTCCGACACCAACGGTCAGACCGTAGATGCGCTGACCATCCGCAGCTGCAGTCAGCACGATATCGTGTCCCTTCGCGACGCGGGCACGAGCTGAAGCCGGAACTTCAACAGTCTCCCCATCGGCAACGCGCGCGATTGCTTCTGGTGTAACCCCTGTTCCGTCGAGCATGACGGCGGCTTGACATGAAAGCGATGCGAGAACAGCACTGGCACCGATCACATAAAGAAAAGCCCGTAGCATTTAGTTATTCCTACGTTTCCTGGTTGTGACAAAACGCGTGTTCGATCACCGCCCTCGTGCCACTGCAATCAGACCCGGCCAAACTCACGTGTCCGGCTACTTGCAAAATCGGCGGGAACGGAAGCAATCGTGGGCTAAAACGGTCAAATCTCCGAAGGTGCGCAACTGATTGCGCCAATCCCAAAGTCCGTACTCTTGGACGGCATTTCGCATATTTGCGTCTATGGTCGCCGACCACAACGTCAACGGAAGGTTCGCTCTCTCTTTGTGATCGAAGAGTCCAAAAGCGCATCCTTGAATCACGCAAAGCGCAGCGTCTGACCGATATCCAATTTCCTCGCTTTTTCCAACAACGCGTGCCCGAGCGCGATATCACTCAGGCTAAGACCCCGATGCCAGAAAAGGATAGTTTCGTCATCATTTTCACGTCCCGGCTTCAGACCAGCAACGATCTGGCCGAGCTCGGCGTGCAGTGTCTCCTCGCTCAACTTATCTGAGTCGACGTGTGCGCGCAGCGCACCAAACGGGAAACCTTTCCTACATTGCCCCCAGTCATCGACAATCATTTTGTCCATGATGTCCGTCAGAGAGAACTCCACCGCACTCATCGTGCCGTACGGCACCACGAAGGCTCCCTTCTTGATCCATTCGGTCTTGAGTAGTGGCTCCGGGGCTGGCAGACGAGATGCTTCGACGACGATATCCGCATCGCGCACACATGCTTCCCAGTTATCGACAACACGTACCGGCTTGCGAAGATCTTTCGAAAGCCTCGCAGCAAATGCATAGCGGCTTTCCGTACGCTTGGAGTGCACGCGGATCTCCTCGAAATTAAAGAAGTGATCGAGCAACCGCACGTTCCAGTATGAGGTTCCACGTGCGCCAATATGGCCGAGCACCCTACTGTCCTTGCGCGCGAGGTACTTAGCTCCGAGCGCGGTTATTGCACCTGTGCGCATGTCAGTAATTGATGTCGCATCCAGGATCGCTTTCGGCACGCCGGTTTGCGGGTCGAACAGATTGAGAAGAGCCAATTCCGACGGCAGATCATGCTTATAGTTGTTAACAAAGTCTCCGACCGTCTTGACTCCTGCAAGGCACAGCGGATGGATCACACCGCGAAGTACATTGAAGTGCCCTTTATCGGAACTTTCCGGAATCAGGTGCACGCGCGGTTCAATTACCGTCTGCCCTCGACCTTGTGCCGCCAGTCCCTTCTCCACCGCGTCCAGGATTTCCTGATCTGTCAGCGCCAAGCGCGCAATGTCAGGACCATTCAGGTAGGTAAGGTGAATAGATTGCATCCAGTTATTCTCCGATCGTGGATATGCGACTGTTAAGGCTCACACGTCGCGAGCAGCAGTCAGACGGTATCGAAGCCTAGCAAGGTTGATGTTTCATGTCTATACATTTGCATCGTTTTGCAAGATAACCTTCGTTTGCAGGCACTTCCACTATGGGAACGTGTCGATATGTATATACTTTGTTTTGCTGGCGAGGGATGCTCGGATCGCGGCGGGACGCCAACCCAGTTCGCGTCAGCGAAGCTGGAAAGGCGTTGAAGGCCTGACACGCGTGTCCAACCGGGCTAACCGGTGATCGCAGAGATGATTCGACCACGCCAACAGAGTTATTCCAGGCAAGCGTCAATGGGGGCGGAGACAGCAGACGGGACGAGTAGCCAGATTACCCGGCCCGTTGGCTACAGTCCCCCGACCGGCAGCACACTTCACAACGACCTGGGCGGATCGCTGCTGTCAACGTCAGTAGCAGCAGCGTTCAGCCGCGAAAACCTTCTGGGCGTTTAATGACGCGGCGTTCGCTGAGGGGGCGCTTAGCGTTCAGCAGAAGCAGCTCATCGCGGTCGCGGTGGCGTTGACAACGCAATGTCCTTACTGCATCGAACTGCATACCAAAGACGCTCGCAACACTGGAGCAACCAGCGAGCAGCTTGCCGAAGCGGCTCTCGTTGCGGCAGCAATCCGTGCCAGCGGAGCAGTGACGCACTCTTCGCAGTTGTTCAAGGAGTGATGCCGTCGAACCACCCCTTACGACCTGTACGCGGCGAGCAGCCGGAACCAAATCTCTCTTGACCTGTGAAGGCGGCCGGAAGTGCTCGCCGACGTCTTGTCCGTCTTCCACCGAGTTCCGAGGAAGTCGAACGGAGCCCAGCGATATCCGCCTCGCACCTGCTGCCGCATTTACCAAAAGACTGGGCCTGACCCGTGACACGATCAACCGGAGTTTGCTCGTCTGGGACTCAAGTGAAGTGGCAGAGGCTGCGGCTTGCTCCACAAGCGCGGCATTCTGTTGCGTCATCGAATCAATTTGAAAGATAGCTACGTTCACATGCCCAATTCATTTGCTCCGCTCTAACGAAGCAACGCCTCACGATGAAATCCGTACCACGAACTTCTAAACATCCGGATTCACCGTCGACAACATCCGGTGGGATCCGCCCCGGCGCGTCGAACGCATCTTCGCATTGATTGCACCGGTTCGTATAAAGGTTATTGACTTCGAGGAGAATCGCGCAGCCTGTGCGGCGCACAAGCTCCCCGAGGAAGTCACCTTCCGTCATCTCGTCCTCTCGGAAGCGAACATGGCTCGGGACGTTTCTACCAAGACGTTCCGCTTCACCACGTCTGCATCCGGACGACGTGCCGTGTCACCACATCAAGGGGATGTTCAATGTAACAGGCAAAGGCGGCAAGTCGTGCATATGACGCGTCAACACAGTCGACGAGAACAGGTGCTCGGATACATGCCGGCTGAAATCGATTAACCAGTGATGCGACTCGATTAAGGTGCTCAAGGTTCAGCGGTCCCGCCGAACCGACACCGAGCCTTACACCATGGAAACTCAACAGATGATCCTTCGGACCTCCCCAGAACATGCAGATCGAGCCACCATCGCCCATGTACTATTTTGTGTGAACCTCCACCGGCTGCTTTGCGGCCAGAAAGTCGGGATAATTCGCATGGCAGGACCTATGCCGACGCCAAGATTAAGATTCGGGCGTACTGCACTGGACGCGCGAACGGGCGTTGACTCGAGCGGTGAATGTCCGCTTGCCACGATTACGTAACGCCTCCTTCATCGACAGAAAATCGCCAGTGGTGTCGTTGATACGGTTAAGGATATGAAGATGGTCAACGCGATCGCTGGTCAACTACGTTTCGGTGTATCGGGTCGCCGGGCCTTCACCGCAATCGAAAACCCACTGACTGCGATGAACCGCTGTCCCGACCATGCTGCGAGCCGATGACCGCCCAGCCCCGCCCTAGCTACGGCCGGAATCGTTTGACGCGGCCCCTCTCCGTGGAGATTGGGTCTCGGTTCCCCTATGTCGCCGTCATCGACGATACGATCCTGATCATTATTGATGTGACTCACACAGGTGGATGTCGCGGCGCCGAATTCGTTATCTTAGTTTAGAAGAACGGACACCGCTCGACAGGTACAAAAATCGACTATTAGACTGGGACATTAATATGGTGCCGTCTGACGTGAAGGCTCTCAATGATCACGGTTGAGGCAGCGGGCGCAACAGTGTCCCGGCAGCGCGTTGCCATCACTCACTGGCGGACCACCGATGTTCTTCGTTGAACGTCGGACGACACTGTGTCAAGCCGTTCATTCGTTATGAGCGTAGGCCGAGCGAGCAATTTTGGCTCTGCCAACCAACGGCGAGCAGGCTGACACCCTTGTTGATTTCTTGTACTGGTGTTCCACCAAAACCGAACACCAGCATATTGGACGCACGCCCCGCGCTGGAAAATGCGTCTCCCCTGTATATGCCAACACCTTCTTCATCCGCTACGCGGCACAGCGAGTCGATGTCGTAACCAGCATTCACTCGCGCGGAAATGTGCAGGCCGCACGTCGAGTCCAAGGGTGTGAGCCAGGTGGAGAGACGGCTTTGGATCGCTTCGAGCAGAAGCGCACGCCGCCTCTTGTACTCCACACGCATGCCGGCCAGATGGACAGAGAAATCGCCACTTATCATGAACTGCAACAAGGAATTCTGAACGAGCATGGACGTTTGTCTGTCTACTATCCATTTTGCCTTTCTAAGGCCATCCAGCAGCCAGGGAGGCGCGACTATGAAGCCAAGCCGGTAGGCCGGCGCCAAGATCTTTGACAGCGAACCCAGGTAGATCACGCGTTGCTCCCTATCAGCCGACTGAAGGCACGGGGATGGCATTTTGCCGTGATAAAACTCGCAGTCGTAATCATCTTCGAGGATCACGAAATCGTCTTTCGCTGCGCGTGCAAGCAGCGCTTTCCGCCGGGCCGGTGTCAGAGTAACGCCCAGCGGAAACTGGTGATTGGGCGTACAGTAAAGTCCGACGATTCCTTCAGGAATTTCCTCGACCTTGACTCCTTGCTCGTCCACTTGAAGCGGAAAAGGTTCGCATCCGGATAGCCGCACGATCTCGGCGACCACAGGAAAACCCGGATCTTCCACGCCAAACGTCGTCCCTGGTCCCAGCAACAGTCTCGACAGAAGATCAAGTGATTGGTGAGTGCCGGTGGTAATGACGATATCCGCGCCGGTACAACGAACCGATCGCGATTGCCGCAAGTAGGCCGCGATCCGCTCGCGTAGACGTGCATCTCCTTCAGGCGGGCCATATTCTGAAAGGCGCCCCGGCTCCATGTCTGACGGCCATCGGCCTAAGCGCCTACGCCGAAAAACCTGTTCGGCTTCCTCGGAAACTTTTCCGGGTCGAAAATCTACATCAACGTCCTTCTCCTGCAGCACGAACGTCTTCACTGGAAGACGCTCGGACCATTCGGCTAGACGCAATCGTGACCCGGAAGTTATAGCGGGAAAACTACTTTGTTGTGGACTCTTGCGTACGTATAAACCCGAGCCGACGCGGGCCTCTAGCCAGCCCTCCGCTATCAATGCTGCGGTGGCCTCTCTTATCGTGTTGCGAGACACACCGAGCTGGATCGCCCAAGTTCTGGACGCAGGCAGACGCTGGCCCGCTTCCAGTCGCCCGTCTGTTAAGGCAGAGTAGATACCTTCGTACACTTGTTGCTGGATCGGACCCACTCCGTCTAGCCTGATTAAAAGGTCGTCCACGCGGCCTCCCACTGAATTTCACATTTCCGTCGACCGTTCGTTTTCCCAGACGAATGTTTCTACGGCCCAATTCCCACGGGCAACTTCGGCCCACATCCCCAATTGCAAAATCTTAGAATCGTTAAGCGTCAACTACGCGGCATATCTCCGCGCCTGCGCGCGGTGAATTACTCGGAACCACGACTATGAACTCTACGATTGCTCGAGCTGATCGGACCTCCTCGCTTTATTGGCACTTCGCGCCGACCGTGCTGGCGCTGGGCTATCCGTGGTATCTCACGAAGTTCTACGAAGCAACCGGCAACCACAGCACCGCTGGTGCGTTGTTCGCTATGGCATTGGTATACGCGGTGCCTGCTAGCGCGTTTGTCAGCCTATTGACGCTCGCCCGGCTCGATGTAAGTGGAAGGCAAACCGTCATTTTGCGTCGTCTGGCGCACCTGACATTTGCCTCACCGCCGCTGTATGTCATCGTAGGAGTTCTGCTATACCTCATGAAAATAAACGGGGCAGACGGGAAGGTGTGGCTCGGCTTATGGGCTGCTGTGACTGTTGGAAGCCTGTTGACACTTTCCACTGAGCGAAGTGATACCGCCCTCTCACGACCGATCGTGAACACGAGTCGCGTCCGTGTGCTTCATGGTGTAGCATCCGTCGCCATCATCGCAGTGTACCTGTTTCCTCATCTGGGTAACCACGCTGTCGGCGTCTTCGGCACCGACGTCCATAAGTCCGTCATGCTTGGGCTGCGCCACATTTATCGAGCAGGATGGCTTGAACCTATTTTGATTGCACTCTTTTTCTTTCAAATCGTAAGCGGACTCGTGCTGTTGGCGCCGAAGCTTAACCTTAAACAGGACTTTCTCGGGGCAGTCCAGACGGCAACCGGGGCGTACCTTGTCATTTTCATTGCCTCGCATATTACTCATAGATCAGAAATATAGGCGACAGACGGATGCCTGAAAAACGAGCGCACGAGTTCTGGGTTTTGCTGGACCTGTGCAAGTTGGTCGTGAACTTTCGGACCGAGCTTTTCGCCCTTGCGCAAGGGATTTCGCGCGACGCCTGTGCGCTTCACGTGGCTCCACACCAACTCATCCGGGTTGAGGTCCGGTGCATAACCGGGCAGAAAGTGCAGGGTCAGTTTGCCGTTAGTACTGGCAACGTAGTCCTTCACGACGGCCTTTTTGTGTGCGGGCAGTCCGTCGACAATCAGA
>NZ_WHNP01000076.1 GCF_009362735.1 Paraburkholderia franconis
GCACTTCGCAACGCATGAACAGGCGCGTCGACGTGTGTTCTCATTCCTGGAAGGCTGGTACAACATACGCCGCCTGCACAGCAGCATCGGTTATTGCTCGCCGCTCGAATTTGAAAACCTGCATGCGCCACATCAACCGACATCGCATCGCGGGTTGCCCACCGCCGGGCAGCGTCATGGGCGAGAGAAGCGCCCCGCTGCCCGTCCGTGGACAACCCGCTGCTCAACGCCCAATGGAGGCTAAATCACATTCAATCTCTGACTGCAGATCGGTCCGCTGAACCGGGTCAACCTCAATGGACAGGTGAATCAGGAAACCGCCGAATTGATGCAGAGACTCGCGGCGACGCCACAACGAAGTGCGGCTAGCGATGCGCTGACGCAGCAGAGCTACGACGACCTCGCGAGGCTCAACGCGATCGAAGCTCGCGAGTTCGATCAGGCATACCTCGATCGCGAAGTCATCTTCCTGCAGCAACTGGTCAAATCGGTAGATGCGTTCATCCGGTCCACGCAAAACGCGGAATTGAAGATACTGCTCGTCCGGTCCCGCCCCTCTTTTATTTTCCATCTCGACCAGGCTCACCGACTTCAGTTGGCGCTCGAACGGCCAGGGTATCCACGATGATCTGCGCGGCGATTAAAGGACGCTCACCAGCTACATGAAGACCATGCAGGACACAGTGGCGGTCGCCTGCGAACACCGCGCACTCCCGGACAATCCGGCCACGTCGGTGCGCGGACCGGGCGCGCCGCATCGCCCTATAATATTTATCGGACGGTCTGGCGAATGAACGTTCCGGGGTATAGCTATGATCAATGCGGATCTTGGGCAACAGCTTGAGGGCTATGTCGCGAAGCTGGTTGAGTCGGGTCGCTACGCCTCTGAAAACGAGGTACTGCGCGAAGGCGTGAAGCTCATTCAGGATCGCGAACTGCAGCTCAACGCGCTGGATGCGATCATCGATCGCGGCATTGTCGATTCGGAGGCCGGACGGGGCAAGCCCGCCAGGGACGTGTTCGACCGGCTTGAAGCAAAGTACCATGCGATTGCGAGCACCAGGCAATGATTGTCCAGATCCTTCCTGAAGCCGAGGCCGACCTTGAGGCGATCGGCGACTACCTGGCCCGCGACAATCCCCGTCGCGCGCTGAGTTTCGTGCGCGAGTTGCGCGACAGGTGCCGGCGGCTTGCCGACGTGTACGTTGCATTCCCGATGGTGCCGCGCTACGAAGACCGCGGCGTGCGTCACCAGGTTCACGGCGGTCACCAGATTTTCTATCGTGTCGTTGGCGAGCCCCCCGAGCGCATCGACGTTATTCACGTCCTGCACAGCGCGCGCAACTACTCGGCGATACTGTTTCCCTGAAGTTTGCGTGAGCCACCCGACGACGATCCGATTGCTTCTGCGGGTGTGCTCTTGCTCAGGAACGGCGACGTTCTACGTAAACGCGTGCCTTTGCCGATTGTCCATACTTTACCGGGCATCGTTGAATGCAGATGCTCGCATGTGTGAAAACCCGACTTGCTTCGCCATTTCCGACGGGGCACACATCGATGCGTTTTCCGGATTTTCATGGGCGAGGTTACTGCGTCCATCGCACCAGGAAGGCATTTCGTACCTGATGGGCATCTTATTAGCGGGTCGCGCGATGTCGTTCATACGCGGTCTGGCACGAAACGCAGCGGGCCGTGTAGGGCGCGGCGACAAGCCGCTCATAACCGATCGGGTCCCCGCACTCGACGCATGCGCCGTAGAGACCGGCGGCGATGCGGGCCAGCGCTGCGTCTATCTTCTGCAGTTCGTCGAAATCGTGCCGCGCGAGCGCAGCGCGCAACTCGTCGCCCGCCTTGCGCGATGCCGTCTCGTCGGGATGCGACTCGGGGCCCAGCGCTTCGGGCGGCCGGGCTCCGGCGAGATCTCCGTATTCGCCGTGCAGCGTCGCCTGCAACTCACGACGGCGCTCGCAGAGCCTTTGCTGTAACAGCATGAGTTCGGATGAGGTGAGGGTGATCATGGACAGGTTCGATGAGTTCTGTAACGCCACGCACAACGGTGGCATCGCGAAGGCCTTCCGTCAGATTGCATGCCTGCCGATTAAGTATTTAACTCGCGTGCGATTCGAGTTCGACTGGCATTCGTCAAGTATAGGTTTTGCAAAACAGCAGTATCGACCCGTCGTTAGCGAGGCCGTACGAGACGCTCGGATATGGGGGTGGAACGGCATGCGTTGACTGGTGAACGGAGGATGCCATGGAATCTCGGCTGCCTATGCAGGAGGTCACAATTCCCATGAAGGACGTGCGTCTGATGGGCACGCTTACGCCGCCGCAGGACACTCGTTCACTGGTTCTGTTCGCGCACGGCAGCGGCAGCTCGCGGTTCAGCCCGCGCAACCGGTACGTGGCCGCGGAACTCAATCGGGCGAGCATCGGAACGCTGCTGATGGACCTGCTCTCCGAGCAGGAAGACACCGGCCCGGCTGCCCGCTTCGACATCGACCTGCTGGCGGCGCGTCTCGCGCAAGCGACGGAATGGATCGCGGCGCGGCAGACACCACCGCTTTCCGTTGGCTACTTCGGCGCGAGCACGGGCGCCGCTGCGGCGATCCGCGCGGCGCGGGTATCGTCTGTTCCGATCCAGGCCATCGTTTCACGAGGCGGGAGGCCCGATCTGGCAGGACGCGACGTGCTCTCGTCAGTGCACGTGCCTACGCTGCTGGTGGTCGGCGGGCTCGATACTCATGTCATCGAACTCAATCGCGCGGCGTTCGCCCTGCTCGAAGGCCCGAAAGATCTGGTGATCGTTCCCGGCGCGACGCACCTGTTCGAGGAGCCCGGCACGCTGGAAGCCGTCGCGCGGCTCGCTGTGCAATGGTTCGAGCGCTACCTCGGCAACTCGCATGGCAATGCAGGCGGTAACGCGTGATGCTGCACCCACCAGCGTAAGCCGGCCGTGCTGGCGAGGCACAAGAGCTGCGGCGGACGCACAGCGCCTACGCGAACGCACGCAGCACAAGCGCGTCGTCTGCGCGCCGCTCCACGCGGGCGCCCAACGGCGGGCTCTCCCGATTGAGCGTTTCTTCCAGCCATCGTATGCCTTCTTCAGGCGCACGGTTGACGCGGAAGCGGCGCGTCTGCGTGGGCGTCATCGACAGCTCGACCAGCTTGCCCGTAGCGATGTCGACGACGGGAAAATACATCAGCGAGAGATCGCCGCGATACGTTTCCTGACCGCCAATACCTTCATAGTCGTTGATGAAGTCACCGGCGCCGTACAGGATCAGCTTGTCCTGATACACCTCAATGCCCTTCACGTGGTGCGACGAATGACCGTGCACCACGTCCACTGCAGCCGAATCGATGAGATCGTGTGCGAAGCGCCGGTGCGACACGGGTATGTCGAAATCGAAGTTCTCGCCCCAATGGATTGAGACGACAACGACATCGGCCGGCTGCTTGAACCTACGCACCTGCGTCGCGATTGCGCGCACGGATTCGGCGGAAAGATCCGCGAGCCGATTCACACCGGGGCGGCGCCGGCCGGCGGCCCAGTCCTCGCCCACGCCGCTGCCTTGCGTCGCAAGGGCGAAGACCACCACCCTGCCGCGGCCCAAGAGTTCGATCAGGGCCGGCGTGGCCGCCTCGACGTCGTCCTGTCCCGCGCCGGCTGTATGAATGCCGGCGGCACGCAAGGTACTCAGGGTTTCCGTCAGACCGCAGTAGCCCCAGTCGAGCACGTGATTATTCGCGAGCGAGCAGCAGTCGATTTTCGCTGCGCTCAGGACAGGCGCATTGGCGGGATGCATGCGGTAGTGGATGCCCTTGCTGGGCCATGCGTCCTCGCTGGACGTGACGGCGGTCTCCAGATTGATGATGCGCGCGTCGGGATTCATGCGATCAAGTTCGCGCAGCGCATCGCCCCAAACGTAGTCGAACGGGACACGTTCCGGCAACGGGCCGGCATTCGCCTCGGCGAGACTCACATAGTCTTTCGCCGATCGGACATAGGGCTCGAAGAGATGGGGCCGGTTGGGATGCTTCAGTATCTGATCGATGCCGCGCCCCAACATCACATCCCCGCATAGAAACAGCGTGATGCAGTTCATGCGTCAGCCAGCAACGGAATCCCTTGTCGGTGCCGGTCGTCGCGTATCGGCAGCGGCATTCCGGCGCGTGGACGCTTTCAGAATAGTTCGCTGGCATTTCTGCGTCCAGGCGAGCGGTCCGTACAATGGCGACACACGTGTCGTTTTCGATCATTGACGTCGTCCCTGCACGTTTCGGCAAGGCGCGAGAGGCGATCAGCTTCCTGCCCGGATCATCCCCATTGAACTATGAAATCCCCCGCTGTCCCGCACAAACGCTTTTATGTCCTCGATGAGAAGGACAGGCCTGTCGAGGTGTTCGACTGCAGCGAGTGGTCGCACTGGATGTCTGAGAACGAACAGATCTTTCGCCGCACGTTGCTGGAAGAATCCCGTGTGACAATCACGACCCGCTTCCGCGGTGTGTCCGACACGGGTATCGGGGAGGCTCTGCTGTTCGTGACGCGCATTGCCGGAATGCAAGCACGGGACAACAAAAGCTACGGAGCACGTACGCTCGATGAGGCGATGGAGCAGCATGAGCGCGTCGTACAAAAAATCCTCCGGATGCTCGCCGGGCGGTGATCGCCATATTGCGGCTGATGTTCTTCGACCGTAGGCACGCCTTGCGGGAGGAAAACTGTGTGCCTGCGCGTTCACTGGAACGTCCGGCAGCCATTTGACCTGCCTTTCACCGCGACGCAAATCAGTGACCGCCGGCTAAACCGCCTTCGAACGCTCTGTCAGCAGAGCCGTGGAGGAATTGCCATGCTCGTTAGCGATGTGCTGCTGCGTGGCAACGGAACTGTTCCACCCGTTAGCGTCGCAAGCGGTCCTTCTCTGCTACCCGTTATTCAATCGACTCCCTTACCACGACAGCGCACTCTCGCGCCGTCACGACGCTTCAGCTCCCTGATGTACTTCGCCACCCCGCATCAAGCGCCGCGCGATGTCGGCCGTTTGCAGCGTCCCGCGTTCAGTCGGCGAATGGGCCGCGAGATAGCGGACGACCGCAATGAGAACATGCCGGCCCTCGCCAGTATTGCCCCACGCAGCAAACTGCCGAACACCGGCCTCCAGCATCTGATAGGCATGGAAACCCGCATCTTCGCGCAGCACCGCAAGGGCAAGCGTGCCGATCAGCGCCTGCGGCGGATGGCCAAGCGTGAGGTGCCGCGCCACCAGCCTTGCCGCAAGATCAACCTGTTGCTGCCGGTCGAGGGCGTCGAGCAACGCGGTGCGGATCGTTTCTTCGTCGGCAGGAAGGTCATCGAGCTGATCGTTGCCCTCGCCCGGAAGGCGGGCCGGTGGCACGTTCAAATACCGGGCAAGGTAGAGCGCCATGGCGCCATGCATGATGGCGCGTATGGCCGTGACATGACCGCCGATGCCCGCGTTTCCGATCCGCGTGAGCATCTGGTGGAGCGCGTTGGCATGGGTAAAGACGTGGTGCGCCGTCTCCCAGTCGGCGTGCTCGTTCGCATTGCCGAAGCGCGCTACGCGCAACGCCGCTCCGTAAGCGAGGGACTGTCCCAGGTCAGCAGGCGCGGCGCCTGCGCGGATCGCCGCTTTCAGCGCATCAATGATCTTCGCTGGATCGTCTCCGAGCAGTTCGCGGGCGAGCGACGCGTGGTTCGACCAGCCACGCCCGGCAGCGAGAAGTTGCCCCATCTGGCTGGCTGATTCGTCACACAGCGCGACAAGATCAACGGGCTGGCGCCAGGCGGTCGACTCCTCGGCGCCACGGGCGGTCACCATCTGGGCGACGATAGTAGGCAGCACAGCCGACGCGTGCTCCCAGCCGATCAGGTCGAGGCACTCAAAAGCCTTGTTGGTGAAGTCGAGCGAATGACCGGTGTCGGCGAACGCCCGTTCGGTCCCCGCCGACAGTAGGGCGTCGGCCAGCACAGATGGTGAGAGACCAGCGGCAATCGCCGTCAACAGGGTGCGCTCGGCCGCCTCGCGATGGCGCACGTTTGTCCAAAGTCGCAGCCAACGCTTGAGCGTGGCCGGCTCCGGCCGGCTTCCAAGCGGCGCACGTTCCCGCCGCGGCGCTTCGCCTTCGCAGTCTTCCGCCACACGGCGCGCACCATGAAACAGGGCGAGCCAGGCCTCGTCTTCTGGCAGTATGGGCAACAGATTGGCGAGCGCCGTCAATATCGTGAGACCGACGCCCCAGCCGTCACGGTTCTGCGCTCCGAACAGCGCGACCTGCCGCACAATATCGGCGGCCGGCACGTCGGCTGCGAGCAGACCATGCACGGCTTTGGCGATGACGAGCCCGAGGTCGTGTGCGAGGCCGTCCGCAAGCCGCTGATGCCAGTGCGCCGCGGGATCGGAATGTCCAAACGTGGTCGCCACCCAGACGTCGCCATTGCGCAGTTCGACTGCGCAGCTTGGTACATCGTCCGCCCATAGGTCAAACGTGCAGCCGCTTTCCAGATCGAAGCGGGCGTGGTGCCAATGACAGGTCAGGATGCCGTCCTCGACTGTGCCTCGCTCGAGCGGGAAGCCCATGTGGGGGCAGCGATTGTCGAGGGCGAAGACGCGCCCGCGGTCGTAGATGACGAGGATTGGACGATGGTCGCCTTGCACAACGAGCCGGCCCTTCTCCTTCAGCTCCTCCAGGCTCCCCACGAGCACGAATTCGTCATTCGGTGCATCCATGCGCATAACCTCCCGCATTCGTCCCTTCACGGACGTCGTAGGCACGCCCGGTCTCTTGTCAACAAAAGCATACTCTCCTGCAAAACGCGATTGGCGGGAGGGCGGATTGATTGCTTCTGTTGTCACGGATGCGTGCTTGACCAGCTGCGGTTCTATCATGCGCGACCTGGCGCCGCGCCCGTCGGCGGAAATTCCTGCTAGCGCGGCCCGACGACGGCCGCACAGACGGCGTACACTGCAAATACGGCGCAGCTGCCGTATCGGAGGTTGCTATGGTCCGAAAGTTCTCTGATCTGTTCAGGCGGCATCCAATGACAGGTGCCCCTGATGACACGGCCCACGCGGAATCTCAATCTCAACGCGATGAACACGCACGGTTTGCCCAGACGCAGGCGAAAAAGCTCTGGGAAACAGTCAGTCGTCGTCGCCACAGGGATATGAGAGGCCGTTAAGCGGGCAAAATGGACGAACCCATCGTCCGGAAACTCGAAACGCGTAATTCCGTGCCCCAGGGTGCTCCGGCTACTGGGGCCTCCGGCATCGTGTTTCGGGTATCCGGGCAGTTCCATCAACAGGCATTCTGCAATGAATGAGCCGCTCCTCCGGTTGTGAATTTGCCCCGATTGGGATGACGAAATCAGCGTTCTAAAACAGTCGGGTTCCTAATCAAGTAGCGCGGAATTCCGATTCTGCGGCCGTCAATTGACGCCGTGCAACCAGGCGCTGCTCGCGTTCCGCATCGGTGATGCGGCTGTCGCGTTGGTGTGGAACCTCGGAACCTACCGCGCTTAGTCGGAGTTCATTCGACCTCGAATCTCCGCGGCGGCATGCAGAATCTAGCCACTGCGTAGGTCCACGCGTCGCCGCCAGCGTGGCGCCGACCGCGTAGACGTCGATGCAATCCTCGCGGCGCAAATCAACTGACATGCGCACACCGGGTTTGGCAAGTTCCGTCGACGACTCGAGCCTTTGCCGTTCCAGCGTGTCAGATTGCATAGGTACGTTGCTGCGAGGAGTCCAGCATGACGTCGCGCCGATTGAAAATTTGCTGTGCCCCGTGGCACGAGCCCTGCTATATGCGTTCCCTTTTCGCCTGTGCATCGGTGTCCGTGCTTTGTGCCTGCGTACAGCCATGGGAGGGGTTCCGTGCCGGCGAACCGGAATCCGCCGTCGTCGCAAGGCTCGGGCCGCCGCGCGAGGTCTACGATCTTCCGAACGGTTCCAGGCGATTGATGTGGCCGACGCAGCCGATGGGCGAAGTCACCACGGCCGCAGATATTGACGCAGCGGGCAAGGTGATCACCGTCCGCCAGGTGCTGCAACCGGGCGAGTTCTACCGCGCGCAGCCCGGTAAGTGGACGAAAAGCGACGTCCTCGTTCAGTTCGGTCGGCCCGCAGAAACGGCGCACTTTCCACTAATGAAGCGCGAAGTATGGAGTTATCGATATCTGGAAGATGGCACGTGGTATCAGCTCTTTCACTTCTCTTTCGACGACTCGGGTGTACTGCGCTCGACCATGAAGAGCCCTGACCCGTTGCACGAACGTGATGGACGCCACCATCGGCCGTTCTGATTGCTCGGCTGCGAGGCTTACGCCCGGAAGCTGCATGGGCGCCGGATGCGCGGCCGGATGGGCATGGGACACGAATATGTCTGTCGCTTATCTAGCCGCGCACATTCTCGTCCTGTGCATCATGTGCGCGTGTTTGAGCGCAGCGCGGGCACAGGCGCAGGAGCAGGAGCAGGAGCAGGAGCAGGAGCAGGAGATTAACGCCGTCCTTGGCTACCACCGCACCGACGATCGAAGCGGACGGCTGCCGTGCCTGGCCTGACGTGGCAAAGTGCGTCGCACCTGCATCGCGACGCCCGCGTCGACGGCAGGGTCGATGGTCGCATCTATGCCCAGCCTTTCTACTGGCGCCCGCCCGGTGCGACGGCTGGGTTGGTGATCGCAATGGAAGCGAACGCCATCTATGCACTCGATTCGGCAACTGGCCAGGTCGTGCGGCGCACCGTGCCTGGGCCTCCGTTGCCGCGTGCGGCGTTGCCGTGCGGCAACATCGATCGGGTCGGCATTACCCGGCACGCCGGTGATCGATCCCCGCGCAGGCGCCCTCTATCTCGACGCCCTCGTGGTCGCCACGGTGAGCCGACGCATGGCCTGTCCTTGCGGGACGGCTCGGTGCGACCCGGTTGGCCCGTCGACGTCGCGCCAGCCTGCGCGCGCGAGGAATGTCGTTCGATTCGCGCCTGCAGAATGAACAAGGCCCGCCGGTTTTTCTCAACGGCCGGTTATCTGTACCGTACGGCGGCCATTTTGATGACTGCGGCGACTCCGCAAGTGGAGGCGGGTATGCACTTCGATGCGTTTTCCTTCGGTTCCATCCGCATAGATGGCGTGACATACGAGCATGACGTGGTGATCGACCGCGGGCAGGTTCGCAAGCGCAAGAAGAAGCCATCCAAGGCGTTTCGCGAAGTGTTCGGCCATACACCGGTATCGACGGCTGAGGCCATCCCCTGGAATTGCCAGTGCCTCGTGATCGGCACCGGCACCGGGGCACTGCCGGTGATGGAGGAGGTAAAGCAGGAGGCCGAGCGCCGGAAAGTCGAACTCGTTATCGTGCCGACGGAGCAGGCCATCGCCAGACTCAAGGAGCAGACAAGCCGAACCAACGCGATTCTGCATGTCACGTGCTAGGGGCGCTACTTGCGCAGCGTTTCAAAGGCGAGCCAGTCCGACCGAAACACCGTGGGGCGCCCGGGCGCTTCGTCACGAAGTGCCCGGTGAGCGCGCGAGTCCGGGCACACGACATGGAGAGATGAACAGCGCGGCTACAGCGCCCCGATGAAATCCTTCCACACTGTCGCTTGCATGGTCTCGGTTGCGGCATGACCATAACCCCGGATGATCAGCGCCGCGAGCTCAAGCTGTTTGAGATCGTTCGACTCGACAATGTCCACGACGTCGAATCGCCCGAGTGTCAGATAGCTGTCTTTCCAGGTGACGGAGGGGCATTCAGCTTTGATCTTCTCCGCCACTGTGTCGGCGATCTGTTTGAGTTCCCTGGGATCCTTGAACGCGTCAGGAGCGAGACGGCTGAGGATGACGTAGGTAGCCATGGAATACCTCCGTGCAAAATTGCTCCGCGAACAGGTACGGCAGTCACGCTTAAGCGGACGGCTACCAGTCCGGCGGTGCGTTGCTGTGCAACTTGATTATAGTAAGGTCCCCTGTCGTTAAAGCCTGAGGTCGCGGGCCTCGCTGGTCGTTTGCCAGCCGGTAATACGCGACGGGTCGTCGGCTTTATGCAAAGCCCGTCCATGACGGGCGGAAGGATTTTTGACCGTCCGCAGACGGCCTGACACAGGATGCACCCGGAACGGCGCAACGGCCGGGCGAGTTGCGCCCGACCCGCGTCAAGGCAATCCCCAGAGCGGTGGGCTCATGATCTCGTCATAGTCGGTGAACATGATGTTAAAGCTGATGCTCACGCGTTGCTGCGCACTCGTATTTGCGGACACTGAATGGGGTAGCCAGGCGGGGAACATTAACAATGTGCCTTCACTAACCGGCAAGACCACCTGATCCGTGTTGTATGCCGTTAACTCAGTGACGGGCGGACGAATAATGGCCGTCTGCGGGCGCGGATCATGAAAATTGATCGTGTCCGCACCCGTTGGGGAGCGCAGATAGTACACGCCGCTCAGGAAGTTGTTCGGATGACTGTGCATCGCGTGTGACCCGCCTGGCGCGAGCACATTGATCCAGCATCCGGTGATGCGAAATGAGGCGTCGGCTACTTTGAGAAAGATGAGCACGTCGCGCGCTGCCTGTTCGATGAGCGCAATCAGCGCAGCGAGCTCGGGCTTTCCATGCTGCTGGTGACCGGATTGCCACGCAGCCCCGCCGCTACGGGTGCCATCACCGCTCCGGATCAGGCCGTCCACGTATGCCATCAGATCCTGATCCAGGGGCTCGTAACACGCGGGCTCGAGCCGGCGCTGCCATACGAACGTCGGAAAAATGCGGACGATATCCGGAGTGGAAGTGGAAACTACCATTGCCGTGCCCGTGCTGCGCTGTATGAGACACCCATTTGTCACTATAGGTCGGAAGTCGGCACCTGTTTGCCTGCCGCATCAGTCGACCTTGGTAACAGACAATGACTGGGCGAAGCTCGCACCACTCAATCGCCTTTTGCAAACTCCGTGTACGGAACGGGTAGCGTTCCTACGTCGGCATAGCACTAAATTCGACGACCTTGAGCAAATGCGCACTGAATACGTGAATCGATCGGCGGCGATGACACGCTTTCCGCGCTTATATCGATGTCTGCGTTGTCCCGACTTAAGCAACGCTGGTCGCCTCGCCTGACATGGACTCATCCTTGTCGCGGGGTCAAGGGGCAACTCGGTCGTCTATCACACGCTGTGCGGCGCTAAGTCCTGCCGTCAAGGCGTCGTCCACCGTGCCGAATACGCGGTGTCCTTCCGTGACGAGCCGAATCGGTACGCCTATTGGTCTTCTCGGGTCCGCCGTGCAGATACTCACCACTGCAACGTACCCCACCGGGGGTCCATATGTGAATTCGTTCGATACAGCCCGCACAGACTCAAGCTTCACGGTCACCTCAAAGCCTTTGTACGAGTACATTTTTTCCATTGATTCACTCCCAGCCTGGCAGTCCGCGAGGCGCTCGTATTGATGCCAGCCCACTGACAGCGTCGCCTTGTCGCCCGTAAATCGTCTGGTTCCATGACGCACAGACAATCGACGCCGCTGTTGATGAGCCCGTACCCCCTCAACGAAATCTCAATCGAGTAGCCGGTGTACGGGATCAAGCGAATTGATATGACCGCCGTCCACCTCGGTGACGGCTTGCGTAGGGATCGATCGGATATGCGTTCATCGCGCGCGCCCTCAGTTCGTCAGGTTATCGGCACCTTAAACGAAACGCCAGCAACAAAGTTAAACATCTGTTCAGACGTTGATGGGCAGGCCATATGAAGCGTGCAGCAGTTTCTACTGCTGCTTTCCGTGCCTTGGGCCGTGAGCTGCTTGATTCGATATCCGGTGCCAGCTTCGATAACCGCCGATCTCCGCGGCGTGCCAGGTATCCGCGACGACGACCAGCGGTGCTACGACACGCCCTCGCCGCAGACGGATTAGACCAAGGTCCAATACAATTTTCCGGCACGGCATCCTACTCTAGCTACTTTCCGAGTGACATACACACTCGTCAACGGCGCGATGCCGCCGTTGAAACCGCTCATCATGGCGCAGGCTAGCGAGCCAGCGTGTGTTGCACAACCCCGGGGCATCGCCACGCGTACAAAGTGCCGCGTGCATTGTCGCTATCGCCTCCCAGCAAAATTCAATTGCACTGGTCAATCGATATTGCATAGAGGCTTGAAAATACACGCTATCTGCCGACACAAACGGTGAGTCCGCATGAATGCAGTAAAGCTGTTTCTCGAAGCCCAGCCATTGTTCACACTTTTCCTCACCGTGGCTCTCGGCTACATCGTCGGGGAAGTGAACATCAAGGGCGTCTGCCTCGGATCTGGAGCGGTCCTGTTCGTCGGTCTCGCGATTGGCGCCTTTGCGCCAAAGTCCTCCCCACCGGCCCTGCTAGGTACGCTCGGACTTTTGCTTTTCCTCTACGGAATTGGTATCCAGTATGGCGCACGGTTTTTTAAGGGCCTTTCGAGTCCGGACGGCATCAAGGCGAATCTAGCGGCCTGTCTGGGCGTACTCGCAGCCGGTATCGGCGGGTGGTGTCTCGTCCCGCTCGCAAGCTTCCGGCTCGCAGATGCGCTCGGCATGTTTGCCGGTACCGGTACAAGTACAGCCAGCCTTCAGGCGGCGATTGCGACGCTTAAAAACAATGATGCAGCCGTGGCGTACAGCGTAACTTATCCTATCGGCGTGGCCGGACCGATTCTGTTTCTTCTCCTGCTGAAGGTCGTTTTAAAACCAAAAATCGATGCACCAAACGCAAAGATCATCGATATGGCCGAGATCGCGCTGGCGAATGCGGATTTCATTGGGCTTAAGCTGTCCGAGCTGACTGCTCGCCTTCCGCAAGGTCTCGCCATCGCTGCTGTGCGCCGCAAGCATCACAACCAGTTACCAGCCGCGGACCTGGTGTTGTTGCAGGACGACGTTTTGCTTGCCACTGCGACCGATCCGGAACTGTTGCGCAAGACCGCGGAACTTTGCGGTCAGTTGCAGCCCGGCAGAATAGCGAGCCATCGCGAAGACCTCGATTACATGCGTGTGTTCGCGTCGAGTCCGCGCGTGGTTGGCACGTCTCTGCGTGAATTACGCTTTCCCGAAGGGGTCACATGCTCAATCGCCCACGTGCGACGTGGCGACGTAGATCTTCTGCCCAGCCCGGAAATTGTGCTGGAGTCGGGCGACCGCGTTGGCGTGCTCGTGAACCGCGCGCACATGCCCATAATTCGCACGTTCTTCGGTGATTCGATCAAAGGCACGGCGGATCTGAGCTTTGTCAGCCTCGGGATTGGCGCTGCTGCCGGCCTGCTGGCAGGCGCCGTCGCCCTGCCGCTGCCCGGTACGGGCGGCTTTACTTTGGGTCTCGCCGCGCTGCTGATACTCGCGCTCTGCCTCGGTAAAGCGCGGCGCAGCGGCCCATTCGTGTGGGTCATGCCGTTGTCGGCGAACCTGGTCCTGCGCAATCTCGGACTGACCATATTTCTTGCACAGGTCGGCATTTCATGCGGACCGAAATTCGTCGACACGGTTGGTACAACTGGACCCCTATTGCTGCTGTACGGGATTCTCGTCTTACTGGTGCTTGTGCTCGTCACCGCCGTATTCTCGATATGGGTCTTCAAACTCCCGTTCGACGCAGCGGTCGGCGTCATCTGTGGCGCGACAGGCAACCCGGCCATCCTCGCGTTCGCTAACCGCATCGCACCTACGGATCGCCCGGACGTAATGTACGCGATGATCTTCCCGTCCATGACCATCGTGAAAGTGCTCTTCGTGCAGCTCGCGATTTCCCTCTCGTCCGGGTAGGTGTGCTGCTCAGGGTGTTGCCAGTCCTTAATGGAGGAACACCATGGAGATAGCCGTTTTTAGCGCAACACGGTATGACCGTCGCTATTTCGCGTTCTGCAGCGAGGAATTCTTTCGTTCAGGCACGTCATGAGCATGCCTCCATTGAAGGAATTGAAACCCCATACTACTAACCGTCATTTCTGAACGGTCCGCCTTTCGTGGTATTCGTCCTTTTGGCGCGAAAAATCGCGGTAGCAGGGTGCCGAGCCGCCTATGGCAAGGCTTCGCGGATGTGTGAGCCGCGACAAATCGAGCTATTTCCAAGTCATCGATCGCCTGTACCGGAGGAGATATTCGATTCGAACTCGCATTCGGATCGTCTACCGCGACGACGCGGTGCAGACTGTCTACTATGACCCTGAGGCCGGAACGCTGCAAACGTAGTTACGCATACCCTGCGTCGCCTGCCGTGGAAAGACCGAACCCTAACGGTTCATCAAATAAGAGCCGCGTCATGTCCATTGCGTAGCCTGCTCCCGAAAGAGGACGCGGCGCGTTACTGAACATCGGCATCAGGCACCTTGCTCCAGCCCGGACCCGGGTCAAACGACTTCGTGGTCTGCGCCTTGGCGGCACTGTCCGGTCCGAGGTCTCGCTGATAGACCTGCCCCGCGTGGCTTACCATGAAACTCTTGATCCCAGTGTCTCCGTATTTGACCGGCCAGGCGATGACGGCGAATCCGCCGAACAGCTTTCCTCCGACAACGTAGTCATAGGCACCGCCGGGCGCGTGTGATCCTTGTGACTCGAGCAGCTTGTACTGATACCCGTAGTAGCCGGCATTCTTCGCATTGCGCGAACTCGCATCAACGAACGCGTCGCCCAGCGGACTCGGGGTTTCGTCCGGCCCGCCGGGCCAGTACAAACCGTCGTGTTTCCCGGGCGAACTCACCATCCGCGAAGCATAGGCAAGTACGCCCTCGCCGTCGTGGTTGGTTTGCGCATATTCGCGCTGCGCATCGTAGATCGCGAGCATTGTCTGAATGACGGCCAGTTCGTTGCGGCCGATGCGCCGCAAGCGCATTTCTTCCGCGCCAGCGTGCGTGTCAAAGTGCCATCCCTGCCTGGTCTTGACGAGTGGAACCGGAAACGTCCAGCCATTGTCGCCAACGACGATATGGGTGCGGCCAGTCTCCGCCGGCTCGATCATGTGGGACCTGGCCCACTCGGCGATAAACGTATCCCGCACCTCGGCTCCAACAGGTGGAATCAGTTCACGAAAGTCATTGCCGAAGATTGTGCGCAACGTGTCTTCACGATCTTTCACTACTGCATCGCCAAAGGCGTTCATCGCTGCCTCTGGCGAGCTGAAGTTCTTTTGCGCATACACCGCAGTTGTCGTTGCGACCGACAGGACAGCTACGGCCGCGAGCTTTGCGAGTTCGAGCGTCAGCCATTGCTGGACGACGGGTGAATGGAATTTCATGATTCCCTCCTTAACGCCTGCCGCCGCGAAATCCCCCGCCACCGGCACGCCCGGAGGGCCGGTTGAAGCCCGACCCCTGCATGCTCGATCTGCCCCTGTCGAAGTTGCGCTGCGCGCTACCGCCACTCGTGCCCACGCCGTTGAACGCGTTGTCACGTCCGCCGCTGTATCCACCACCGCGATTGTTACTGCTGACGCGATTCACGTCACCCCCTGCGCGATTCGGCGTACTCCGGTTCGCGCCAGCAGAACGGTCTGCCGTCGCCGCGCGATTGCCCGCCCCCGCCCGATCATTGGCGCCGAGGCGCGTACCCGTGTCTGTGCCACGGCCGCGATACTGGTCACGCGTGCCGGCACGCGGCGACTGGCCTGCGAATTTATCGCGCGTGGCATTGTCCCGGTAGGCGACGCCCTGGCGATGACTCGCATCATGCTGCCATCGGCCGCCCTGCCCCTGCACCTTGCTGCGATCGAAATTGCGATTGATGTTCGCGGCCTTGTCGACGTTGATGTTGACGTCGCCTCCACCCCAACACGAATTGCAGTCGCTGAAGATTGCACCGGCGGCAGCTATGCCAATGCCGAAGGCAAAGCCTGTCGCGAGGGCGGCACCGGGGTAATAGCCGGGGTAGTAAGCCGGGTACGGTGGCCAGTAGTAAGGCGGATACGCCGGATAGCTCCACGCGCCGTAGACCACCGTCGGGTTGTAGGCTGGCACGTAAATCACCTCGGGATTCGCCGGTTCAATCCGCACGATGGTCGACGTCGTCTGGCTGCCCGCCGGCGCGGGCTCGACAATCACGTTCTGCTGCTCGTTTGATTTCAGGTTGCCCGAGTCCTTCGCACGTGCCCGCAGTCGCTGCACGGCGGCGAAAACCTCTTTCTGCTGGGCGAGAAAGGCGTCGCCGAGCCTCTGTGCCCAGTCGAGCTTGTCACTCATCGGCTCAAGGATTTGCGGGAATGCCACCAGCGACTTCACGCTGGTGTCCCAAGGCTGATTCTCAACCGCCTTCACGGCGGCTTCACCCTTTACATTCGGATTCGCTTTCACCCAGCGCGCCGCGTACACGATCTCCAGCGGATACGTCGATGCCATCAATACCTGAGCCAGCACGGAGTCCGGGTAAAGCGCGATCGGCGCGACCAGAGCCTCGATCTCCTCAGGCTTGAATGGCGCGGGGCCCGATGACGCGGGGCCTGATGGCGCAGGGGTCATGGACGCCGGGCCCGATGATGCGGGGGCCGACGAAACGGAACCCGATGGGGCGGCGCCCAATGACACGGGACCCGATGGAGCAGGCCCCGGCGGACCGTGATCTGCACACGATGAAATTGCCGCAAGCAGAAGCGGCCATAAAAACAAGGCGCTCGCCCTTCGGGCTTTCCAGTTGGTCATAGCCACTCCTTCCGGCGATTTCTTGACGCGGACAACGAGGCTTTCCTGACAGTCACGGAACCGTCCGGTGCTTGCGTGGTTGTCTGCCCGGATGGTTGGGGCGTCGACAGCAATATCAGCAAAGCGAAAGCAACAACATGGAACCAGAACACAGCCTGCTCGAATCCCTCGAAGTCATCTCTCGCGTCGGCCCAAAATCGCGGATAGATCTACGGGATACACGGCGCGATAACTCTGAACGGCACGTGAGCCCAACTGCCCGACCACCCAGGCAATCAGGAATGCGTCTCACTGGCTCGCGCCATGGTGAGCGACCGAGATCGCAGCGTCGCGCTTCCTCTTCGCTTCCGCCTTCTTGTGGTCATACACCTTTTTTGCAGCCGCGACTTCACGGTCGTATTCGCGATTCGCCGCAGCAACCTGCTGGTGCATTCTCACTATCTCGTCCGGATGCTCGGCTGCCGCCGATGTGCCGGCTCCAGAATTGTTCTGCGCTCCAACGCCAAGGGACGCGAGTCCTAGCGTAGCGGCAATCAAGACGGCAATCGTGTGTTTCATGGCGAACTCCCGATGTTGTGCCTGCATTGTCTGTCTACCGGTAAAAAAACTGACGGCTTCCAGCCTATACGCGTTGACATGGATGTTGTATTGGACTTTGGTCCAATGTCTGGTTGGCGGCCACGGGGTGCTTACCAGAGAGCGCGGAAAGCCCTTCGTGAACGTCGGGGATGTAGAGCGCGTCGACCATTCGCAGTTCAGCGATTCGCGAGTGACCGGTCTCACCCGGAACTAAACGCGGACCTGCGAAACGAGCCGCGCGAAAACGAAATTCACGCTGCACGACGGGAGCGCGCCTGTTCGCTTACGGAGAATTCAGTCCGCTTCCAGCACGACGACCGTGCGCGGCTGTATCAAGCAGTGATCCAACTCAGTCGCTGCCTCGCGTGGCGCCGGAACAATGTCATGCGGGCTGCTCCGCGCGGTATCGACGATCCGGTGCCAGCGTCTTCCGTCGAGGACAGTGGGAAGCGCGACATGACATGCCGAATCGTCCATGTTCAGGACCACATGAAGGAGCGCCTCTCCCGGATCTTCACCGCCCAGGGTAAATGCGAGAAGCCGCGCTCGTGGATTCTGCCACTCGGGCTCATGCAGTCGTTCGCCGTGCCATGCGATGTCCGGGTGCGTGTGGCCCTGCACAGGTCGCCCTGTCAGAAAGCGCCGCCGGCGCAGACTCGCGTGACGCTTGCGCAGCGCGATCAGTTCGCGCATGAACCGCAGCATCTCCGATGCGGATTCGACCCGACGCCAGTCGAACCACGAAAGCGCATTGTCCTGGCAATAGCCATTGTTGTTGCCGTGCTGGCTACGGAGTACTTCGTCGCCCGCAAGCATCATCGGCACGCCCTGGCTCAGAAAAAGTATGGCCATCAGATTGCGGGCCTGACGGCCTCGCAGTTGAACGATTCCCGCGTCATCCGTTTCGCCTTCCACGCCGCAGTTCCATGACAGGTTGTCGCTCGAGCCGTCGCGGTTTTCTTCGCCGTTGGCCTCGTTGTGCTTGCCGTTGTAGCTGACAAGGTCGTATAGCGTAAAGCCGTCGTGACAGGTGACAAAGTTCACGCTATTGCCCGGCAATCTGCCGTCGTCCGCGTAAAGATCCGCGCTTCCTGCGATACAGGTTGCCACTGCGCCAATGATCCCGGCGTCACCGCGCACGAAGCGGCGAATCACATCGCGGTAACGTCCATTCCATTCCGCCCACGCCATGCCCGGAAACGCCCCGACGTGATAGAGGCCTGCGGCATCCCACGCTTCCGCAATCAGCGGCACGCGCGACAGGATGCGCGACGATTCGATCGCCCATGGAAGTGGCGGATCGGTCATCAGTTCGCCATGCCGGTCGCGCGCGAAGACGCTGGCAAGATCGAACCTGAAGCCGTCGACGCCCATTTCTTCGACCCAGTATTCGAGGCAATGCACGATGAACGCCGTCACGAGCGGATGGTTGCAGTTCACCGTGTTCCCACAGCCGGTGTAGTCGAGATAGCGGCGTGCATCGCGGGGATCGTGCTGATAGAAGATGTCGTTGGCGAACCCCTTGAAGTTGATGACGGGTCCCAACTCACCCGCTTCCGCTGTGTGATTGAAGACCACGTCGAGCAACACCTGAATTCCCGCCGCGTGCATGGCGTCCGTCATCGCGCGAAATTCGTTCACGGCGTTCGCCGGATCGACGCAATAGTGCGGATGCGGGCTGTAAAAACTATGCGTGCTGTAGCCCCAGTAGTTGACGAGACCGCGCGCGGCCACTGCGGCGGGCACGTCCTGTTCGTCGAACGCCATCACGGGCAGCAGTTCGACGTGCGTCACGCCGAGCTGCTGAAAATATGGAATCTTTTCGATCAGTCCGTCGAATGTGCCGGGATGCCGAACGCCGCTCGATGGATCGCGTGTAAAGCCGCCGACGTGAAGTTCGTAAATGATCGCTTGATCGAAACCACGCGCAACCGGCAAGCGCGGCGCAGCCGTGGATTTGACGACGATCGCGCGGTAAACCGCGTTCGCGACGTCCGCCAATTCGATGGCCGTGCGCCGGTCCCAGAGTATGTCGCTTACCGCATGCGCGAACGGATCAAGCAGTTCGCGGCGAACGTCGAACGCATACCCAGTGTTTTGAGTATCACGCGGCCCGTTCACTCGCCACGTGTAGAAGACGTGCGGAGCCAGATTCTCGACCAGTACGTGCCAATAGAAGAACGAGCGATTGTGCTCGGACGTAAGCACGACGACCTGGAACGGCTCCGTGCTATCCGGCGCTTCATACAGCAACAGTTCGACATGCGTCGCATGCCGGCAGAAGATGCAAAAGTTGACACCTTCAGGCACCACGGTCGCGCCTGGCGGAAAGCGTGATCCGGCGCGTACGACATAACGCTGGACCGGTTCGGCATCAGCTTCGGTCAAGGTCGATTCTCACAGGAGAGATCTTCCAGATGCGCTCGCAGTACTCGCTTATCGCGCGATCCGAGGAGAATTTCCCAGAGCGCGCCGTATTCAGAACCGACATGCGAGTCCAGCGCGCCGGGTCTTGCCACGCCGCGCTCACGCGCTCCTGACACGTCACGTAGTCGCCATAGTCGGCAAGTACCAGGAACGGATCGGATTGCAGCAGGTTCTCGACGAGCGGACGGAACACCTGCTTGTCGCCGCGCGAAAAATATCCGTCCGCGATCAGGTTGCGTGTCTCGCGCAATTCCGCGTTGTTTTCGGCGTATTGCGCAGGACGATAGCCGTCATACTTCACATGCTCCACCTGCTCGGCAGTCAGGCCAAACAGGAAGAGGTTTTCATCGCCCGCTTCTTCGCGAATCTCGACATTCGCGCCGTCCAGCGTTCCAATCGTGATGGCGCCGTTCATCATGAATTTCATGTTGCCGGTGCCGGACGCTTCCTTGCCGGCCGTTGAAATCTGCTCCGACAGATCGGCGGCCGGATAGATTGGCCAGCACGCCGCGCCGCGCCGCAGCGCATCGGCATCCAGCCCGCTACGCGCGGGATCGCCGTTGCGGGTTGCGCTGTCGATCGTGTCGGCGGCCATGGTGTACCCCTCCAGTTATCGGGCGGCGTTCAATCCGGCCATACCCAGTCGGTGATCTCCGCGCGGTCGATGCCATGCGTGTGCGCGTAGTTCAGGTTGCTGATGATTGCGTTCTTCATGTCTTCCCTGAGATGCGCGGTCCGCCCTTGCAAACGCGGCACGCGGTCGAGCACATCGATCACCAGATTGAAGCGGTCGACCTGATTCAGTATCGCCAGTTCGAGCGGTGTGTTGATGTTGCCCTTCTCCTTGTAGCCGCGCACGTGCAGATGCTCGTGATTGCGGAACCGATAGGCGAGCTTGTGAATCAGCCACGGGTAGCCGTGGAAGTTGAAGATCACCGGCTTGTCTACCGTGAAGAGGCTGTCGAATTCGCGCTCGGTCGAGCCATGCGGATGTTCGCTCGCGGGCTGCATCCTGAAGAGATCGACGACGTTCACGAAGCGCAGCCTGAGTTCGGGCAGCCGCTCACGCAGGATGGCAGTGGCCGCAAGCGCCTCCTGGGTCGCGACGTCGCCGCAGGAGGCCATCACGACATCGGGCTCTTCGCCTTCGTCGTTGCTCGCGCGCCGCCACACGCCAAGTCCCTTCGCACAGTGCACGATGGCCTCGTCGATGGTGGTGAATTGCAGGTGCTTCTGCTTGTCTGCGACGATCACGTTGATGCAGTCGGTCGAGCGCAGGCATTCGTCGGCCACGGCAAGCAGCGTGTTCGCGTCGGGTGGCAGGTAGACGCGCGTCACGGACGGGCTCTTGTTGGTGACGAGATCGATGAAGCCCGGGTCCTGATGCGAGAAACCGTTGTGATCCTGCCGCCACACCGTCGACGACAGCAGGATGTTTTGCGACGACACCGACGCACGCCACGGCACGTGGTTCTTGCAGATGTCGAGCCACTTCGCGTGCTGGTTGAACATCGAATCGATCACATGCGCGAACGCTTCATAAGTATGGAAGAAACCGTGCCGCCCCGAAAGCAGATAGCCTTCGAGCCATCCCATCAGCGTGTGTTCGGACAGAATCTCCATCACCCGGCCGTCACGCGCGAGTTCTCCGCCGTCTTCGTCCTCCGGCAGCATGTCGGCCATCCAAACCTTCTTGCTGACTTCGTAGATCGACTGAAGGCGGTTGGACGCCGTTTCGTCGGGGCCGAACACGCGGAAGGTGCGCATGTTCTCGCGCATCGTGTCGCGCAAAAATTCCCCGAGCGGCTTGGTGTTCTCTTGCAGCACCTTACCCGCTTGTGTCACGTCCACCGCATAGTCGCGGAAATCGGGCAGCTTCAACTCCCTGCGCAGCATGCCGCCGTTGGCGTGCGGATTGGCGCTGAGGCGGCGCGGCCCTTCAGGGGCGAGCGCTTTCAGTTCGGGAATCAGCCGCCCGTCGGCATCGAACAGTTCTTCGGCCTTGTAGCTGCGCAGCCAGCTTTCCAGCAATTCCAGGTTCGCAGGGTTGCCGCGCACGTCGGCGAACGGCACCTGATGCGAGCGCCACGAGCCTTCGACCTTGTGGCCACGGATCGTCTTGGGGCCCGTCCAGCCTTTGGGCGTGCGCAGCACGATCATCGGCCAGCGCGGCCGCTCGACATCGCCGCCCGCGCACGCCTTCTCGTGAATTGCGCGGATCTCCGCCACGATTACATCGAGCGTGCTCGCCATCTTCTGATGCATCTCGATATGGTCCGACCCTTCGACGAAATACGGCGTGTATCCATAGCCGACAAACAGCGCCTCCAGTTCATCGTGACTGATGCGCGAGAGCACCGTCGGGTTGGCGATCTTGTAGCCGTTCAGGTTGAGAATCGGCAGCACGGTGCCGTCGCGCGCCGGATTGACGAACTTGTTTGAATGCCACGCGGTGGCGAGCGGTCCCGTTTCCGCCTCGCCGTCACCGACGACGCACGTCACGATCAGGTCGGGATTATCGAGCGCCGCGCCGTACGCATGCGACAGGCTGTAGCCCAGTTCGCCTCCCTCATGGATCGAGCCGGGCGTCTCGGGCGTCACATGCGAGCCGATATGCCCGGGAAATGAAAACTGCTTGAAGAACTTCTGCATGCCTTCTACATCTTCGCTCTTGTCGGGATACACCTCCGAGTAAGTGCCTTCGAGATACGCAGGGCCGAGCACGCCGGGCGCACCATGCCCTGGGCCCGCCATGAAGATCACATCGAGATCGTCGCGCCTGATGACGCGGTTCAAATGCGCCCACACGAACGACAGCGCCGGGCTCGCGCCCCAATGCCCGAGAAGGCGTTGCTTCACATGCTCGGCCTTCAGCGGTTCGCGCAGCAGCGGATTGTCCATCAGATAAATCATGCCGACGGACAGATAGTTGCATGCCCGCCACCAGGCATCGATCAGCCGAAGTTCGTCCGAGCTCAGGGGAGTTTGCTGCAAAGCGTCTGACGAGGAGTGCGTGTCCATATCGACCTCTCCTTCGGGTGGCTGCGTTGGCGCTTCAGTGAATCTGCCGGGCCGCTTCGCGCCAGTGGGCGGTCTCACAACATCCGTAGTGTTGCCAAGGGAAATATGTGTACAACAAGCCAGAATACGTTACCGCGCGTGCATTTCAAGTTGACGTACAAACGGTCATTTTCGTCATGTATGCCCCGTTCATCCGTCGATTCGTTGTGCGCGGCACCAATTTTCCAGACGCCGCGCATTCAGAACCGGAAGATTACATTCAGGCTCGGACCGCTGAAGCGCAGTGTCTGCACGAGCTGATCGCCCGAGCCGTAGAAGGCGAGATACCGATACGTCAGACTGACGTCACCCCACTTCAACGCGTAGCCGAGCCCTGTCATCGCCTGCCATGTGAACTTCGACGTTCCGGCGCCCAGATCGAGATAGAACGGCACGTACCAGCGGCCGTCGCCCGTGATTGACACGCGTCCCCGAACGCCCGCGAATCCGTCAAAAATGTTCTGCACCTGCGATACGTCTAGTTGCGGGTTCGCGCCCACGCCGGTGCTCGTGGTCGAGACGGCTGTCGCGTCGAGTGTCCCCTTCACACCGAGATAGCGCATCCCCACGATCGCATCGACGGAGCCCCACGACTGCCGCATCACCGTGCGTCCGCCACCGATTTCGACCAGCGTGCCGCGAAAGCTCGTTTCAACGCTCTGCTGGGTTTCGCGCGGCCCGAACAGGCCGTTTGTCGCATTGACCGAACTCTCGTGGCGCCCGAAGTTCAGATAGATCCCGTCTGCGAAGAAACTCCAGTCGCCCTTGCGCGCTTCGCCCTGAATCATGAAAGCGAATTTGAGGTTCTGCAGATAATCGTATGGGCCCGTGGAAGCATCGGCGCCGCCGCCAGGCAGCGAGAAGCGCATCGTGCCGTCCACAGATGGCAGCCACAGGTATGGCGCCACGGCGAATTGCCAGTGGTCGTCCGCATCGCTTCGCGTCGGCGCAGCGTCCGACGCTTGTGCGAACGTCGCGACGAACGTCAGGGCGGCGATGCATCCGTAGTATCCGCGCATGAAGGGAGTCTCCTCTGCTTCCATTCGTATGAACGCGCCGCCCGACCGAACCGGCTTCCAAGCTGATGAATGCGCCGCCGCACATGCGGCAGGCGCGAGTCACGGGGCCTTGATTTCGTTTTCGAGCGCCTGGCCTTGCTCGAATGCCGTTGCGCTTTGCAGCGTCGTTTCGCAGATCGTGGTCAGCGCTTCCCGCGTCAGAAACGCCTGGTGCCCCGTCACGATTACATTCGGAAAGGAGACCAGTCGCTGGATGAGGTCATCCGCAATTACGACGCTCGATAGATCCCTGAAGAACAGGTTCGCCTCCTGCTCGTAGACGTCGATCGCGAGGCCGCCCAACTGACCGGATTTGAGGGCTTCGATGACGGCCTCCGTATCGATGAGCGCGCCGCGGCTCGTGTTGATCAGCAGCGCGCCGGGCTTGGCGCGCGATAGCGTTTCAGCGTTGATAATGTGGTGCGTCGCCGGCGTCAGCGGGCAGTGCAGCGAAATGACATCCGCTCTTTCCCCGATCTCACCGGGGGCCGCGTAACGCGCGCCCAGCCCCTCGAACTCCCGCGACGGCATCGGATCGTAGCCGATCACTTCACAGCCGAAGCCGAGCATGATCTTCCCGAACACGCGACCGATCTTGCCGGTGCCGACCACAGCGACCGTCTTGCCCGTCAGGTCGAAACCGATCAGGCCGTCGAGCGAAAAATTCGAATCCCGCGTCCGGTTGTACGCGCGATGGATTTTCCGGTTGATCGCGAGCAGCAGCGCCACCGCATGTTCCGCGACGGAGTTCGGCGAGTAGTCGACCACGCGAACGACTTTCATCCCGAGTCGAGCCGCCGCCTCCAGATCGACGTTGTTGAAGCCGGTGCAGCGCAGCGCCACCAGCCGCGTGCCGCCTTGCTGGAGGGCTTCCAGCACCTGGGCGTCCGCGCGATCGTTGACGAAAATGCAGACAGCGGGACAGCCGGTTGCAAGACTTGCTGACTCGGCCGTCAGCGGCACTTCGAAGAAATTCAGCCTGTGATGCGCGTTCGCGTTGGCCTCGTCGAGATAGCGGCGCTCATAAGGCGTCGAGCTGAAAATGGCGATCTCCATGGCGTGCCTCCGATCTCCGGATAATCGCGATAAAAGCCAGAACCACGGCGCGCGTCACGCCCTGCCCAAAGGCTGCGTGAGAGTGTCGTGGGAATTTCAGGGCAGAGGATGGTCACTGGAAAGACTAGATCACGCGCGCGCGGGATGATATGGGACCTTGGTCCAATGCCCGCGTCCTTGGTGCACGGTTACGCGTAATGTCAGGCGTCCAACAAACCTTCACGAAAGCTGCCAGACGCCCTGTCCGGGCATCTCAGCCGCCGCGGTCATTCGAGCTTCCCACATATGGTCAGTTTCCCGAGGACCGGTACGCGAGAAATAATCAGGCGCCCCACCTTTCAATCGTTGTTGGAGACGCCACCAGGCCCGCGGCGGCTTCAGAGGTCAAGGACCTAAGGTCATTCGATCGTATTCGGATATCCGGAAATATCGCCGCCACCTGTACTGTCCACGCGGCCGTTTCGGTCGAAAAATAGAGTGCGCACAAATCGAATTCTCAGCTCAGACGGTCCGTGGTTTGGGGCTGTGGGGTGTAACCCGCCCTTCAATGGCTTTAACTTGCCCAGGTGACGGCGGATTAGCGCCAGCTTCCTGCGGGCGCTTTTGGGCTTTGGCTCATCTGGCCTTTCGAGAAAAGCCCGCCTGGTCCACAGAACCGGGCGAATGCCGTTTTGGCGGACATGGGATTTCGGCACACTCCGACGCAGCGATTTCGGGGATAGTCTTCACCGAAGAGCCGCCCCCAGCGTCAAGGAAGCGGATTTTTTCGAAATTTTCGTCGTCGTCCGGCACGGGCAAAAAGAGCGAGAAATGAAAGACTTCGGTATCACCGGACAGATCGATATTGCAGAATTTGAGTCCTTCAACCCGGTTAGTGAAAAGGATTCCTACATGAGTGCCGCCCGGCGGGATCGGATTCTTGAAAGACGCTTTATAGAGCCGGTCGTCGATGTGCACTTTCGCTGCTCCGCCGGGTCGCGTATGTACTGGCCACGCGGACTCGAACGGCAAGTAATAACCCTCGCCGTTTTCGGTGCGGAACATCCATAAGTAAAGCAACGTTCTGTTCGTCACCTCGATCCAGACCGGTTGCACGTCGGCTATGTTCAGGTTGGTACCGAACATGCGCTCGTCGTCGTCGGCACTCAGCACGGCGGCGCTTACCCGTACACCGTGACTTTCTGCCGTCACGGCACGGGCGCGCAACGGCGCATCATCAACACGCGTAGACGACGGAGCACTGTTTGCACATGCGTTGAGGGCGAGTAACAGGCAACCCGCGGAGAGTGCCTCTACGATCTGACGCAATCGGCGTAGTGGATTCGTCATGGGCCGCCCGGCAAGCTGCGCCGAGCCCGATTGAGGGCGTCAGCATCACGAAAAAGCGGTGTCCGAACTACAGTCGTCTGGGAGACCTAGGACGACATGTAGAGGCTTGTGTGCCTCGGTTACTCGCCACTCATCAGTGCATCGTGTATCCACGTCCGCTCATACACGCAGAATAGGCTTGGTTCCATGCGCCCATGGCGTTCTGTTTCTGCGCCTCAGCGTTGGCCTGCGCGTTCCGCTGGTTCTGGCGCGCACGCATCCCGCCACCCATCGTTCCTGCGACCGCGCCAACGGCGGCGCCCTTACCTGCGTCGCCCGCAATCGCACCGATGACGGCGCCACCCGCCGCGCCTCGAGCGGCGCCGCCAACCCGCTCTCCGCCACCTACCGCAGGTCCGGACGGAGGCGGAGGTGTTGCGGCGACAGCTGTCGGATCAATGCCGGTTTTCGACTTGGCCCACGAAGCACATTGTCCCTCGTCCTGCTGCTGTTTCTGTGCGCTTTGGCCTTTGGCCGGATAGGCGACGGGCTGCGCTTGCGCAAGAGACTGGCAACACAGCAGCGCCGCGATAGCGCTAATGTGGTAAATCCTTAAGGCGTTCATAAGAGCCCCCTGTGTGGTGGCGTGCTCTCACCTAGTCTATTCGGTCCGCTGAATTAGCGGTAGAAATCTCGCAAGTCGATTCGGGGCGACGGCACGTGTCGCGCCTCATGGAAGATCTTTTGAGGAAGATGCGAAACTGCGATGCAGACTGTTCCCGCTTTTGTCGACTGCCCGAAACCTTGGCTCGTCGCTGGGACATGGCCACTCCTTCAGACGGTACGACATGGGTCCCGACTAATCGGCCCTGTCTGGGCTGATGGCAATTGCAAATGGGTTTGCAGCGGACTGCGGCGTCGACTCAATATGATGTTAGAACATTCATCGCGCTTTTGATGCAAATACTCGGTGTACCGACTCACCGAATAATGGCCGTGATCGTTTCGTTTGATAAAAAACGGCATGCGTCAGTGTCGAATCCCGATACGTTACGTTGCGCTTTTGATATCCGTGGTGTGCGGCGCGAGCGGTCCGGCCACATCGCGCAGGACGATCGCATTCCTTATCCGCATGTTTGAGCTAGCGAGCGAGTTGAGTGTGCGATCCAGGCCATCAGACTGATCTCGGACCCACTCCCGCCATTCGACCCAGCGCGGCCTCGACGGCGGACTTCAAAACTGCAACGACCATTCGCGTGATCACGTCGAGCGGCGGGTGAGGTTTGTTCGACGCCTGTCCATGTCAGCAGGCCCGGAAGCGCGCGACGGGACGTGCGGGCAAGCGTTGAATAAACCGAAAGGAGGGAGCCGCCGGTCGGTCTTGCGGACGATCAGATTGACACCGAACGCGGCGTCGTTCGGACCAGGTCCCATCTTGATCGTACTCAGCCATTGCGCGTACCCCTCAGTGGTGCGCTGGTTCAGAGCAGGAAAGGTGCCGATCGCTCCGCTCCGGCAGATCGCCATGACGAGTTCCGGACCGGATACCAGAAATATCGGCGCCGCGATAGCGGGCAACTTCAGGTTCTTTCCCAGCGCGACAGGAACTGTCATCGAAGAACTCCGCGATATCGTTCGGTTGATAGAAATGGATCGGGCGTTAAGCGCCCGCCCTGACATCACATCGGGCCGTCTCGGATCGCCGCAAGGCCCGGCGCAATGGTGCTGCGATCTCGCACCAACCGGCCAGAGCCAAAGGCCGGAGACAGTTACTGCCCGCCAAACGGCTTTTTGACCGTCAACTTGTTGGTGACGGATATGACACCCGGAACGCCTCTCGCGACCTCGCTCACTTTGTCGATCTGCGATGAATCGACCACGGTTCCGTCGAGCGTCACTGCGCCGGCCTTCGCGATGACGCTGATGTTGCCAGCGCTGATCTCCTTGTGCGTGACGATCGCGGAGTAGACCTTGCGGCGCTGCGCGCGATCGGCTTTCCGGATGTCTTTCGCCGACATGCTGCCCGAGGCCGCGATCGCAGTTCCGTTCGACGCGGTGCTCAAGTCGCTTGCGCCCGCCTGCGCCGAGGCATGAACAGATGCCGAGGCGATCAATACGCTGCCCGCAATCCCGAGCGCCCAATTTGTTTTCATTGCTTGCTCCAGTTGTTGTCTGTGTGAAGGGGATCAGAAGCCGTGACGGATACCGACCATCGCCGCCGTGGTTGACCTGCCTTCCGGAACGCCCGGCACCTACCGAAGGCCCATCGAGGCTGGGTGAAAACCCTGGGCCGGCACGGGCGCGCCCGCTCGCGATGGCCGGATTTGTCAGTACGTGGGCAGCTTTGGACAGCTTGTGCACGGCAGATGCCGGTACGATCGGCTGCATCGTCACCGCCTGGCCATTTCCTTTTCGGGCGTCGTGGCAGTTATCCATCGACCGCTTGATTGGACGAATCACCATGAGCTACACCGCCCCCGTCAAAGACATGCTTTTCGTGCTCAGCGAGCTGAGCGGCATCGCAGACATTGCAAAGTTG
>NZ_WHNP01000077.1 GCF_009362735.1 Paraburkholderia franconis
ACTCGCTGATCCAGCAGGGCGATGGTCGTCCCACCGTGATTGTGCTCGACAACGCGAGCGTTCACCACAGCATCGATCAGCACACGCTGGACCGCTGGTTTCTCGAACACAAGGCGCTCCTGTTCTATCTACCGCCGTACAGTCCCGAACTCAATTTGATTGAGATCGTGTGGAAGCACATGAAATACCACTGGCGGCGTTTCGTCACCTGGACAAAGGAAACCATCGACGCCGAACTCGCCGCGCTTCTATCCGGCTATGGCACCAAATTTCAAATCAATTTCTCGTGAACACTTATTCCTGATCAATAGGCATTGTTGCGCTATTTTAAAAGGCGGGGACGGAGCGTTTATCTCCGATTTAAATTGCGTCTGTGCTTTTATGCATAAGCGATATGCAAGTTGAGACCTCATTTTCCGGCATTTTATTTAGTCATTTGTCATAGCCGGAATGAGCCGGAAATTACTTTTGACGGACACCCGTTTTCGCCGGTTTATTGCGCATTTTCTCATTCGCCTTTGCATGCGCCGGAGACATTTTTCGAGTTTTGTTCGCGCAATCGGGACGCATTCAAGCGTGCAGTTCCGATGGCTCGAGAAAGAAGTCCTTGTTGTTCGCGAGCCGACCGATCATGAAGTCGATGAACGTTCTCACGCGCAACGGCTGCTCCGTGCGATGCCGGTAGTAGATGTAGATGGATTCGCGCTGCGTCATATGTTGCGTGAGCAATGGCACGAGCCGTCCGCCGCGAATGTGCGGGGCAGCCGAAAAGCTGCCTAGCTGGCCTATCGCGAGACCTGCGAGAACGGCTTCCGTTTCCGCGTCGATATCGTTCGCGCACAGCGTCGCGGCAATCTCGCGGTAGACGATCTCGCTGCCGATCAGGAACTCCCACGGCGCCTGCTTGCCCGTGTTCGCGCGGCGATAACCCGTGCAGCGATGCGCGTCGAGTTCGTCGACGGACTTCGGCGTGCCGTGCCGTTCGAGATAGGCGGGCGACGCGCAGACGATCAACTGAATGGGAAGCAGACGCCGCGCGATCGCACCGCCCGAAGGAGGCGATCCGCCACGAAAGCCGACATCCGCGCGATCGGCGACGAGATCGGTGAAGTGATCGTCGAAGCGGACGTCCAGTTGCACGTCCGGATAAAGCGCCGCGAATTCGAGGATCGAAGGCCACAGCACCGCGTGTCCCAACGCTTTCGGCGCGCTCACGCGCAACGGCCCCGCGACTTCCTCTTTCGAGCGGCGGGCGTCGTCGATGGCCGACGACAGCATCGCGAGCGCGGGCTCCACGTTTTGCAGCAGCCGTTGTCCTTCTTCCGTCAGGCTCAGCTTGCGCGTCGTCCGATGAAACAGCCGGACGCCCAGCGCCTTTTCCAGTTGCATCACCGCGTGACTGGCCGCTTGCGGCGAGATGCCCTGATCGACGGCCGCCTTGCGCAAATTCCCCAGCGTCGCGGCGCGGACGAAAATCGAAATCGCGCGGACCTCGTTCATCGGCAGCTCCGATTCGCAAATAAAAGTTGATTATCAGTCTAGCAATATGCGGCTAGTTTGTGCGAATCGGACGTCCTATCCTTCGTTTCACTTTCACCACAAACGTAGGAGCAGATCATGAACAACGTCACGAAACAGCAGTTCAAGCGCGTCTGGTTCATCACGGGCGCATCGCGCGGCCTCGGCGCACTGATCGCGCAGGCTGCGCTGGCCGATGGCAATGCCGTCGTCGCAGCGGGGCGCAAGGTCGGCGCGATCGTCGAACGTCTCGGCGAATCTGCTGCGCTGTTGCCCGTCGCGCTCGACGTGACCGACGAGGCGCAAGCGAAAGCAGCCGTCGCGGCGGCCGTCGAGAAGTTCGGCCGCATCGATGTGCTGGTCAACAATGCCGGGTTCGGCCTGCTTGCGGCCGTCGAGGAATCGAGCGACGCCGACGTGCGCCGCATGTACGACACCAACGTCTTTGGTCTGCTGAATGTGACACGCGCCGTGCTGCCCGTGATGCGCAAGCAGCGCTCGGGGCATGTGATCAACATGTCGTCGATTGGCGGTTATCGCGCGGCAGCGGGATTCGGCGTGTATAGCTCGACGAAGTTCGCCGTCGAAGGCATCACGGAATCGCTGCACGCCGAGCTGAAGCCGCTGGGCATTCACGCGACCGTCGTCGAGCCGGGCTATTTCCGCACGGATTTCCTCGATGCGTCGTCGCTCGTGGTAGGCAAGGACATCATCGATGACTATGACGACACGTCGGGCAACGTGCGCCGCTTTGCTGTCGGGATGAACCATAACCAGCCCGGCGATCCGGAGAAACTGGCGACCGCGCTCGTCACGCTGGCCGACGCGCAAACGCCGCCGCTGCGCCTGCCGCTCGGCACGGACACGCTGAAGGCCATCGCGGACAAGAACGCGTATGTGACGGCGGAAACCGAGGCGTGGAAGGCGTTGTCGCAATCGACCGATTTCGCGGTCTGAGTTGCGATCGGTCGTTCATGGACCGGTGATCGATCGACAAACTGCCAGGACGCAAATAAATCGAACGGCGCCCGCTGCGAAAGCAGGGGCGCCGTTGCGTTTGCGTTGCTGCGCCGATCGCGTAATCGGCGCTGTCCGCGTTACTTCGGCGGCGGCAGCGAAGGATCGAGCATGGCCGAACCCTTGACCAATTGATCCGTCATCGCGGCGGCGACCGGGTTCGTATGCCTTGATGTGACCGGCTGGTCCGTTGTCGCGGCGCGGCTCATTGCGGCGCGGGTGGCGGTCGTGTCCGGCGGCGGCAACGCGGGATCGGCCTTCGCCGAGTCACGCACCGGCTGACCCGTCGTCCCGATGGTGGGCGGATTCGATTGATACGGCGCGCGCACCTCCGTGTTCGAACGAAGCGCGGACATGTCCGGCGCCGGCAGCGAAGGATCGAGCTTGGCCGATTCCCGGACCAGCTGCTCCGTTTCCGGCGTCGCGCCCTGGAGCATCATCACGCGTCGCTCCAGATCATCGCGTTCACGCTGCGCACGCGGTGCGGGTGACACCTTCACGCGCGACGAATCCCGCGCATTGACCGAGGCGACCGCCGTAGACGGTGCCGGCTTTGGTTGTGCAGCGGGTTTCGGCGCAGGCGCGGCTTGCGCAGCAGGGGCAGCGGGTTGCGGCGCAGCCATTGCTTGTGCGGCGGGCGCGGCGGGCTGCGGCGCGGGCGCAACTTGCGGAGCCGGTGCAGCAGGTTGCGGCTGAGTCAGCGCTTGCACGGTAGGCTCGGCGGGCTGCCGCGGAGCTGTCATTTGCGCGGCAGGCGCAGCAGGCTGTGGCTGAATCATCGCTTGCGCGGCAGGCGCGGCGGACTGCGATTGAGCCATCGCTTGCGCGGCAGGCGGAGCCGATTCCGGCGCGGCCTTCTTTGGCGCGGGCGCAGGAGCAGGCGCAGCCGGTTGCTGTGCAACCGAAGGCGGGATCGAAGCCCCCTTCGTGATCGCACCGGACGTTTGCGACGAATCGATACTGCCTTCCGTCACCTGATTGTCGCCGACGCGGGAATTGGCGCTCGGAGCCTGCAAGGAGGAGTCATCCATGCCGGCTCGCGCTTCATCCGCTGCGCGGTGATCTGCCTGGAGCAGCATCATGTACGACGTGCCTGCCGCGCCGACGAGAAGCCCTCCGAGGATCATCAAAACTTTACTGGTATTCATCATACGTGCGATCGTTCAGCGACGAGAGCAGCCATCATAGACGACTGCCCGCGCCTATCATCAGACGAAAGCCAGCTATTGGCGGACCTGATGAGGTTGGAACAGACGAGCGAAATCGGAAGAACGAAACCTTCTCAAAAGGGCGTTGACGGCACGCACGCAACACCGCGAGCCAGTCGAAGCCTCCCGATTATCGAACGCTTCGGTTTAGTTTACATGTCGACGAAGCGCGCCGCTCGACGCGCATTTGTCCGATCAATCCCACGCAGTGGGGTCGGACAGTCCCAGCCGACGCATGCCGTGACGCATGAACCAGTGCCGGACGGCACTGAGCTTGCGCGGCAAGCCCGGCATCCGGTTTCCTTCGATGCGCGCTTTCGCGCATGACGTCGCATACTCGATCGCCTCTTCCTCGGAAGAAAAGTAGCCGAGGATTCCAAAGGCCTTGCGCCGTCCGCTTGGACCCGTGACAAATACGCTGGCCGCGTAGCCGCGAACGCCGACGGACGCTAGTGGAATGATGAGATGGCGACGGTAATGCACGGCGTGCCTGTCCATGATCATGCTCCACTGGGTTTTGCCCTGGTCACATGGTACACGCTGCGAAACTATGGCGGCAATTCGATTGCGGCTATGCAATGAACGGTTGGCGGAGATTGCCTGCTTTTCCGCCGACTTCGACGGGGCGCGCGGCGCTTGCCGCACGTCCCTTTTTTTGTGCTCTATGGCTTGATGCGCTGCGACAGGCGCAGCCGTTCAGCGGTCGTTAGCGGTCGTGCGCGAGCGGCTCGCCGAGCACGAACGCGCCGCCCTGGAAGCGCTGCGCCGGGTCGTCCCGTTCGGCCGTCGGCGCGGTCACGGGGAAACGTTCGGCGAATTGCACCGAGCTGTCGCGCGGACGAAAGCCGAGGAAGCCGGCCTTCGTGTTGTCCCACCACTTGACGGGATTGTCGGATGCGCCGTAGACGACCACATGGCCGACGCGATTTGTGAACAGCGAGCAGCTCACCAGTTCGATGAAGTCTCGATAGCTCAGATACGTGACGAGCATGCGCGAATTCTTCGGCTCTTCGAACGACGAGCCGATGCGCACGCACACCGTCTCGATGCCGAAGCGGTCGTAGTAGTAGCGCGACAGCGATTCGCCGAAGCACTTCGACACGCCGTACAGGCTGTCGGGACGATGCGGCGAATCGGCGTCGAGCACTTCGGTGACGGGATGAAAGCCGATCGTGTGATTCGAACTGGCGAACACGATGCGCTTCACGCCATGCTTGCGCGCCGCTTCGTACAGGTTGTACGTGCCGCGGATATTCGCTTCGAGCAGATCGTCGAACGGCGCATCGATCGAAATACCGCCGAGATGCACGATCGCATCGACGCCTTCGACCATATGCATCACGGCTTCGCGGTCCGCGAGATCGACGACGCTCGTTTCTTCGTGCGCGGCCGCATCGCCGGGCGGGACGATGTCGGTCACGTGCACGATGTCGGCCCAATCGGCCAGGGCGCCGCGCAACTGACGGCCAAGATTGCCGGCCGCGCCCGTCAGCAGCAGACGACGGAATGGCTTGCGCCGCGCAGCAGATGATTCGTTCATGGGTGTTCCTTCGAGTTAAAATGAGGAAAACGTTTTCCAACTATAAGGTCGACTGCGATGGCACGTCAATCGCGGATTCACAAGCCGAAAACGGAAGCGCGGCATGTCCCGCGTATGCGTTTTCTGCGACAATCACCTCACGGAAAAGAAAACGTTACCCTTCGCATGAAAAAAGTTTCCCCGACGATTCGTGATGTGGCTGTCGAGGCCGGCGTATCCGTTGCCACGGTGTCGAAATTCATGAACGGCGCGCAACGGTTTTCTCCCGCTGTCGAAGCGAGGCTCAAGGAAGCGATCGAGCGGCTCGGCTATCGTTCGAATCCGCTTGCGCGCTCGATGATTACGGGGCGCACGCGCACCATCGGGCTCGCGATCCTCGATATCAGCAATCCGCACTTCACGAACGTCGTGAAGGGCGCGAACCGCATCGCGCTCCAGCACGACTACACGCTGCTGCTCGTCGATACCGAAGAGAACCAGGCGCGCGAGCGTTCGCTGATCGAAGCGCTCGCGCAGCGCGTCGACGGGCTCATCGTCAGTTCGCGGATGCCCGACGAAGAGTCGCAGTGGATGCTCGATCTCAACAAGCCACTCGTGCTCCTGCGGCGCAGCCCGAGCCTGCCGATTCCGAGCGTCGGCATCGACAACCGGCTCTCGACGTACATGCTCGCGCGGCATCTGCTGAATCTCGGACACCGGCGCATCGCCTATCTCGGCTTTGGCCAGGCCCGCATCAACGACGAGCGCATACGCGGCGCGCGCGAATGTCTCGATGAAGCGGGGCTCACGCTGGACGTGCACGACGCTCATGCGCCGACTGCGAAGGCAGGCGAGCAGGCATGCTCGCGCGTGATGCTCGGGCCGCAGCGGCCGCAGGCGGTGATCTGCTACAACGACCTGATCGCGCTCGGGTTCATGAAAGAGGCGGCGTCGCTGGGTTTCAAGCTGCCGCGCGACGTATCGGTGACGGGCATCGACAACGTGCCTTACGGCGAATACGCGGCGCCCGCGCTGACCACCATCGACATTCAAAGCGAGAAGATGGGCGAACTGGCGATGCAGAAACTGATCGACGGACTCGCTGGCCGATCCGATACGGAGCATTCGATGTTCGAGCCTCGGCTGATCGTGCGCGAGTCGACGGCAGCGTGCGGCTGACGTCGGACTCGCGCGCTTTGCGCCGGCATGCGAGTCGCGCGAAGCAGCGCGGCGTGCACGCGATGCAAGCCTTGCACGCTCAGGCATCGAGCTTCGCGGGCGCCATGCGCGGCGTCAGTGCGTGCATGATTGCGAGCGCAAGCAGATAAGCCAGCGCGCCGATCGCGAACAGCACCCAGTAGTGGCCCGTGCGTTGCAGGACCTGGCCGATCACTTCCGAGAACAGCACGCCGCCGACCGACCCCGCCATTCCGCCGATACCCACCACGGCGCCGAGCGCGCGGCGCGGAAAGAGATCGGATGCCGTCGTGAACAGATTCGCCGACCAGCCCTGATGCGCGGCCGCAGCAAGGCCGACGATGCCTACGGCGACCCACAGGTTGTCCGCTTGCGACACGAACGCGATGGGCAGCACGCAGCACGCGCAGATCAGCATGGCCGTCTTGCGCGCGGCGTTCACGGTCCAGCCCTTGCGCAGCAGCGTCGACGAGATCCAGCCGCCGCCGATGCTGCCGACCGTCGTGATCGCATAGATCACGACGAGGGGCAGGCCGATGTGCTGCATGTCCATGCCGCGCGACTCGTTGAGCCACTTCGGCAGCCAGAACAGATAGAACCACCAGACGGGATCGGTCAGAAACTTGCCGATCAGGAACGCCCACGTCTCGCGCTTCTTGATCAGTTCGCCCCAGCCGGGAGCGCGGGTGCTCGCGTTGCGGGCGTCGAGCGCTTCGACTTCGTCGCGTGGTTCGTCGAAGGCTTCGTCTTGCGCGCTGCGGTCGGCGGGGCGATAGATCGCGAGCCACACGGCCAGCCACACGATGCCGATCGCGCCGATGATGATGAACGCCGCGCGCCAGCCGTAGATCACCGCAATGGCCGGAATGATCGCGGGCGCGAACACCGCGCCGATGTTCGCGCCCGAGTTGAAGATGCCCGTCGCGAGCGCGCGTTCGCGGCGCGGAAACCATTCGGCCGTGGTCTTGATCGCGGACGGAAAGTTGCCGCCTTCGCCGATGCCGAGCAGCGCGCGCACGGCCGCGAAGCCCATCACCGAGCCGACGGCCGCGTGCAGCATCGCGGCGACGCTCCACACGAGCATCGCGCCCGCATACGACAGGCGCGTGCCGAGCCAGTCGACGACGCGTCCGAAGCACAGCAGGCCGATCGCATAGAAGGCGGAAAACGCGATCACGATGCGGCCGTATTGCACCTGCGTCCAGCCGATTTCATGCTGGAGCACGGGCGCGAGCAGACCGAGGATCTGCCGGTCCATGTAGTTGATGACGGTCGCGAAGAAGAGGAGCGCACAGACGGTCCAGCGGAAGCGGCTGGCGACGCGCACGACGCCGACGACGGCAGATTGCATGTATGTCTCCGTTCGCGGCGTCGCTCGTCGCGCCGCGTCTTTTTCATGGCCGGCGACGAGCACCGGGACGGAACGCATCGCGCGGCGGGGCGTGCCGCGCGGGCGTGTTTTCGTCTCGTTTGGAAAACGTTTTTCTAAGAATAGAGGGTTTGGCGCCGCCTGGCTAGTAAGTATTTTCCGCTATGCTGTGCACACGAGGGTACGGCGTTACCAGTTATTTGGGTTGCGCAAGTTAATCGTTTTCTTGAGACTGCGCGATGCATCACCTGTCGCGTACTTGCCGTACGGCGCGCGCTTCAATCGCGAGCGTGCGTCACGGCCAGCTGCAACACGTTTTCGAGTTCGGGCAAGCCGACGGGTTTGGTCAGATGCAGATCGAAGCCCGCGGCCTCGGTTTTCGCGCGGTCTTCGCTCGTGCCGAGCCCCGTCATCGCCGCGATGATCGTGCCCGGCGCCGCAAGCGCCTTGCGGATATGCGGCAGCGCTTCGAAGCCCGTCATCTTCGGCATCGACAAATCGAGCAGCACGAGATTGGGTTGCAGCGTCTGCGCGCATTCGATGGCGGCCTCGCCGTCATAGACGGCGTGCGCTTCGTGACCCAGCACCTCGACGAGCGTCGCCATGCTGTCGGCGGAATCGATGTTGTCGTCGACCACCATCACCTTCAGATCGGCGTGCTGCGCAGGCGCCGGCTTGTCATCATGTGTGCGTTCGTCGGTGACGGTCTGCGTGTATTCGGGCAGCCATACGGTGAACGCGCTGCCCTTGCCGCGTCCTTCACTGTGCGCTTCGATATGTCCGCCATGCAGATCGACGATCGCGCGCGCAAGCGTCAGGCCGATGCCGAGCCCGCTCTTGTCCGCCTGTTCTTCCGTCGGCGTTTCCTGCACGAAGAGATTGAAGATCGCGTCGATCGCGTCGGGATCGATGCCGCGCCCCGAGTCCTCGACACGGATCGCGACGAGGCGGCCCGAGCGGAACACCTGCATGCCGATCGACGCCCCCTCCGGACTGAACTTCGACGCATTGTTCAACAGGTTCTGCGCCACCTGGACCATGCGCGTGAGATCGCCTTCGATGTACATCGGCGCATCGGGCAGCGATACGTTGAGCGTCTGCCCGCGCGCCGCGAGAAGCGGCGCGCTGCCTTCGATGCTCAGCTGCGCGATGGCCTGCATCGACACCGGCTTCGGCTCGATCTGCACGCGTCCCAGCGTGACACGTCCCGCGTCGAGCAGATCGTCGACGAGCCGCGTGAGATGCGACAGTTGCCGGTCGATCAATTCGTGCTCGGGCACGAACGCGCGATGATCCGCCGACTTCAATTGCAGCATGCTGACCGCGTTGCGCAGCGGCGCGAGCGGATTGCGCAACTCGTGTCCGAGCAGCGCGAGGAACTGGCTCATTCGCTGGCTCGATGCTTCGAGTTCTTCGAGCCGGCGGCGGCGCGACATGTCGCGCGTGATCTTCGCGAAACCTTGCAGCGTACCGTTCGGATCGCGCAGCGCCGTCGTGATGATGTTCGCCCAGAAGATCGTCCCGTTCTTGCGCACGCGCCACTCTTCCACTTCGATGCGGCCTTCGCGCGTGGCAAGCTCCAGGTCGCGCTGCGGCCTGCCTGCGGCTACGTCTTCGGGCGTGTAGAGCAAGGCCGCCGGTTCGCCCACCACTTCATGCGACTGATAGCCCATCACCTGCGTCGAGCCCGCGCTCCACGTCGTGATATGGCCTTGCGCGTCGAGCATCGTGATCGCGTAGTCCTTGATCGCGTCGACGAGCACGCGAAAACGCTTGTCGAGTTCGCGCGCGTTGAAGCGCTCGGTGACGTCGCGCACGAAATATGCAAGCTCGGCGCGGCCGTCGAACTGCACGGGACACATCGACACTTCAGCCGGAAACTCCGAGCCGTCGATGCGGCGCGCGACAAGCTCAGTGCGGCTGCGGCTCGCGTGGCCGCTCGAATCCTTGCTCGCGTTCTTGTCCGCAGCGCTTCCCGAGGCGCTTTCCATGCCGTGCTCCGGTGCAAGCTTGAACACGTCGAGCGCGGCGTAGTGCGTTTTGCAGCGCGCCGGAAACAGCGTGTCGAGTATCGCGCGCCCCATCACCGCATCGCGTGCATAGCCGAACGTGCGCGTCGCGGCGTCGTTCCAGTCGATGATGATGCCGTCCGTGTCGGTGCACACGAATGCGTCGTGCGTCGTATCGAGCACGAGCCGACGGCGCAGCAGCGACGCTTCGAGCTTGCTGTCCGCGGCTTCGCGCAGACTGATTTCGGTGCGCAGCCGCGCGATCGTGATCGCGTTCTGTTCGATGAGCGCGCGGTTCTCCGCGAACACGCGCTGATGCGCCATGCCCGATGCGACCAGCGACGTGATGCGTTCCAGCGTTTCGACGTCGTCGGCGCAAAATCCGTCGCGTCTGCTCGACATCAGTTTGACGACGCCTGCCACTTCGGCCTGATAGAGCAGCGGCGCGACCACCATCGACATCGCGCCGACACGCTCGCACGCCTGCGCATCGACGCGCGGATCGTTCGACGTATCGCTGCTGTACAAAAGATGTTTTTCGCGTGAGCACAAGCCCGACAGGCTGCCGTCGCGCTTCAGGCGCAGCCCGACGTGATGCGCGATCGTGCCGCTGCACGCGCGATACACCATCTCGTCGCCTTCCACCCATTCGACCACCGACGCATGCGCGGCTGGCACGAGTTCGAGCAGCGCATCGGTGACGAGGGACAGGAAGCGGTCGAGATCGAGCTTCGCGGCGGCGATACGCGAGTGCGCGTCGATCAGCTTGCGCAGGCGCGTATTGGCCGAACGCTCGCGATTCAGTTGCGCGGCGATATCGGTAATGTCGATCTGTCGATCCTGACTGCCATTCATCGTGGGCGCCTCCGTTCGACGCCAGCGGGCGGTCGCTTGAGAGAGCGTCGCAGACACCGTTCCTGAACCGTCCGGCTTTCGCGACGCAGCTAACGGCTGCCGCAAGCATACAGTCCGACTATGCGCGATGCATGGACAAGCGAGGCGCTCTTTCGACGGTTATACACGCTGGCGCGTTTCTGCGTTTAACACTTTGTCGAACACGTCAATTGGTTGCGCGCGCCCGCATTCGACATTAACGATTATAAAAAACGAACGCCGTTCGCGCCGCGAGCTACGCAACGCGTGAAGAGGCGGTTCTGCGAGCGGGGCATGGCGCGAGTCGGGCGACTCAATGCAGCAAATAGCGGCCACAGCAGAAGCGCTGTCGGCGTGCATGGAAAACAGAGTAAGGCACGAGACGGGAGTGCTTCGCGATGAACTGACTGGACCATATGGGCCTTCGATGTCTATCTCGCTCTCTTCGCAGCGCTCAGATTTAGTAGTAGCGCTCAGGTCGAAATAGCGCTCACGATCGATGTCGGCGATCAGGCCAGGCTGCGTTGGATTCCAATCGAGTTGTGCGCGCATTTGCTCGCTCGACGTCGGCATATCGAGTGACGCGAACGGCGTGAACCATCCAAAGTGGCCGGCTGCTTCTTCCGCCGACAACGCGACCACGGGCACGTTCAATCGACGGCCGATCACGCCAAGGCGTTGGTCACGCGATACGCGAACGGTGACGGCCGATAGCGCGACTAGACGGGAAACCCGTCAGCGAAACGCTCGCGCAGATAGCCGACAAAGAGACCGACGGCGCGCGGAACGTGCGATGCATACGGCCGCAAGATGTAGAGCTGTTCCGCGAACGCGCCCGTCACGCGCCAGTCGGGAAGCACGACGACCAGCTTGCCCGCCTGCACGGCCGCCTGAGCCGTGAAATCGGGCACCAGCGCAATGCCGAGACCTTCGATTGCGGCATCGCGCAACGTTTCACTGTTGTTTGCCGAAAACTGCCCGGTGACGGGCAGCGTGACTAGTTGCGCTGCTTTTTTTCGCGCGGTCTTGCGCTCGAAGGACCACATCGGCTCTCCCGTCGAACGCGGGTAAAACAGGCAATCGTGAGCAGCCAGGTCTTCGGGAGTCTTCGGCATGTCGCGTTTGCGCAGATAGGCACGCGTCGCGACGATCACCGAATGCGTGTCGCAGAGTTTCCAGGCCACGTGCGTATCGGGTGGTTCTGCGCTGTGGCGTATCGCAAGGTCGAAGCCCTCGGTTGCAAGCGAGACGAGCCTGTCGGACACCTCGAGCTGAACGCGCACCTCGGGATTGGCCTGCAGAAACTCCGGGAGTTTCGGCACGAGCTGCTGCCGCGCGAAGGCGACGGGCGCCGTGACGCGCACCAGTCCGCGTGGCACGCCCGACAGTTCGCGGACCTGCGCGAAGCTGGCGGCGATCTGCGCATACTGGCTGCGCGTGCTGTCGACGAGTTGCTGGCCCGCTTCCGTCAGGCGGACGCTGCGCGTCGTGCGCTGCACGAGCGAGATGCCTGCTGCGCGCTCCAGCTCGGCGATGCGCTGGCTCATCGCCGCCTTGCTGACGCCGAGACGCGCGGCGGCCGCCGTGTAGGTGCCTTGTTCGGCGAGCATTGTAAGCCAATGCAGATGCGTCCAGAGCTCCTCGATATTTTGCGTATCCATACACCGATTGTTCACCATAGAAAACATTGATTTCAATGGTAGCGTCTTTCCAGTGGCGGCGCTGCTTCATACACTGCTTCTGACGCCAATCACGAAGGAGCCGACATGCAAGCCTATATCGACAGCGCAGACGTGGGACATTTCATCCACGGCGAACGAGTCAACGGAACGGGAACGCGCAGCCAACCCGTCTTCAACCCGGCGACGGGCGCGCGAGCCCGCGAGCTGCTGCTGGGCGGGGCAGCCGATGTCGAAGCCGCCGTCGCGAGCGCGAAGGCCGCCTTTTCGAAGTGGCGCGATATGCCGCCCATCCGCCGCGCGCGCGTCATGCTGCGCTTCCTCGAATTGATGAACCGGCATCGCGACGAACTGGCGGCCATCATCACGGCCGAGCACGGCAAGGTGTTCTCCGATGCGCAAGGCGAAGTGTCGCGCGGCATCGACGTGATCGAGTTCGCGTGCGGCATTCCGCAACTGCTCAAAGGGGATTACACGGAGCAGGTCTCGACGGGCATCGACAACTGGACGACGCGGCAGCCGCTCGGCGTCGTTGCGGGGATCACGCCGTTCAACTTCCCATGCATGGTGCCGTGCTGGATGTTCCCCGTTGCGATCGCGGCGGGCAATTCGTTCGTTCTGAAGCCGAGCGAGCGCGATCCGTCGGCATCGCTTTTCATGGCCGGTTTGCTGAAGCAGGCGGGATTGCCCGACGGCGTATTCAACGTGGTGCAGGGCGACAAGGTCGTCGTCGATGCGTTGCTCACGCATCCGGACGTGAAGGCCGTGAGCTTCGTCGGCTCGACGCCCATCGCGAACTATATCTACGAGACGGGCGCGAAGCACGGCAAGCGCGTGCAGGCGCTCGGCGGCGCGAAGAATCACATGGTCGTGATGCCGGACGCCGATCTCGACAAGACCATCGACGCACTGGTCGGCGCGGCGTACGGCTCCGCTGGCGAGCGCTGCATGGCGATTTCGGTGGCGCTTCTCGTCGGCGATGTGGCCGACAAGATCATCCCGAAGCTCGCGGAACGTGCGCGCAACCTGATCGTCAGGAACGGCATGGAAGCGGATGCGGAAATGGGCCCGATCGTCACGCGGCAGGCGCTGGAGCGGATCGAAGGCTATATCGCCGAGGGCGTGAAGGAAGGCGCGACGCTCGTCGTCGATGGGCGCGGCCTGAAAGTGCAAGGCCACGAAGACGGCTTCTTTACAGGCGGCACGCTCTTCGACAACGTCACGCCCGACATGCGCATCTACAAGGAAGAAATCTTCGGGCCGGTGCTCGCGTGCGTGCGCGTGAAGGACTTCACGGAAGCCGTCGAGCTGATCAACGCGCACGAGTTCGGCAACGGTGTCGCGTGCTTCACGCGCGATGGCCACATTGCGCGCGAATTCGGCCGCCGGATCGAGGTCGGCATGGTCGGCATCAACGTGCCGATTCCCGTGCCGATGGCCTGGCACGGCTTCGGCGGCTGGAAGCGCAGCCTGTTCGGCGACACGCACGCGTATGGCGAAGAAGGCGTGCGCTTTTATACGAAGCAGAAGTCGATCATGCAGCGTTGGCCCGAGAGCATCGAGAAGGGCGCTGAGTTCGCAATGCCGACCGCGAAGTAACGCGAGATCCGATCTTGAGTGTGGTGCGGCCCTCCACAAGGGCCGCCATGCCTATGGTTTCATCTGATATCTGATGTTAGAGAGGATCAGGCAATGAAACGCGAATCTCTCAACTTCCACAATATCGATGACCACTATGGCGTCCGCTTTCGCGACGCCGCGCTCGTCACTGGAAGGTCGACGAGCGCGGCCTATAGTGTTGCAAGGCTCGCGCATTCCTGCAGAAGAGGAACGCTTTCGCGCTGCGATTCCTTCGGCGGAAGCAGGGTAGTTTCGGCTAACATGCGTCCGACACATCACACTCACCACGCCCGGAGATATCAGCATGTCGGCATCGCGTTCACTCGATCTCACCGCATTTGCGCGCTACCCACTGATTGAAGGGCCGACGCCCATCCAGCATCTGAGCCGTTTGAGCAAGGCGCTGGGCGACGTCGATATCTACGTGAAGCGCGACGATCTCATGGGGCTCGGCGGCGGAGGCAACAAGCTCAGGAAACTCGAGTTCCTCATCGGTGAAGCGATCGCGCAGGGCGCGGATACGATCGTCACGGTTGGAGCGCGCCAATCGAATCACGCGCGGCTCACGGCGGCCGCGGCGGCGAAAGCCGGTCTTGCCTGCGAGCTGGTTCTGACGCGCACGGTGCCGCGCTATGACAACGACTACCTGGACAATGGCAACATCCTGCTCGATACGCTGCTGGGCGCTCGCATACACGATTTGCCGGGCAATGCCGACGCGATGGCATTTGCGACGACACGCGCCGACGAGCTGCGCCAGGCCGGCCACAACGTGTATCTCGCTCCGCTCGGTGGTTCGTCGGCGACGGGATGCCTCGGCTACGCGGCGTGTGCCGCGGAGATCCTCGCGCAAGCGCACGACGCGCATCTCACCTTCGAACGCATCGTATTGCCCAATGGCAGCGGCGGTACGCAGGCTGGCGTTGTCGCGGGCATGGCGGCGATGGGCGAAGACCCGACCCGTGTACTCGCGTACAACGTACTGGCGACGCGAGAGAACACTTTGTCCAATACGCAAGTAAAGGCGGCCGAAACCTTTGCGCTGCTGCGGCCCGGCGTGGCGTTGCCGGAAGGAAGCGTCATCGTCGAGGACGGGCAGCGTGGCGAAGGCTATGGCATACCCACCAATGCGATGCGCGAAGCCGTGCGGCTGTTGGCGAGCGTCGAAGGTCTGCTGCTCGATCCCGTGTACAGCGGGAAGGCGTTCGCCGGCCTTCTGCAGAGCATCCGAGGCCATGCATTTGCGCCGCGCTCGAAAGTTCTGTTCCTGATGACAGGCGGTCTGCCTGGGCTATACGCATATCGCAGCGCGTTTTAACTACACGTTTGAAACGAGACCGCCGTCAGGCGTTATCCGTTCTGCTCGCCACGGATAACGCCCGGCTTTCGTCAGTCCGCTTTAGCCAGTTGTTCCCGAATGGCGGCTTCCGTCTTCTCGTAGTCGCCTTCGCCAAAGTGGCTATAGACCACGCCTCCCTTCTTGTCGATCAGATAGAACGCCGGCCAATATTGATTGCCGTACGCGTTCCATGTTGCGTACTGGTTGTCCTGCGCGACAGGGTAGTGCAAGCCATATTTAGCGATCGCCGCGCTGACCTTTTTCGTGTCGCGCTCGAACGGGTACTCGGGCGTGTGGACACCGACTACCACGAGACCCTGGTTCTTGTACTTCTGATGCCAGCTCTCGACCTGAGGCAGCGTATGGATGCAGTTGATGCACGTATAAGTCCAGAAGTCGACCAGCACGACTTTGCCGTGCAACTGCTGCATCGTAAGCGGCTCGCTATTGAGCCATTTGTCGATGCCGGTGAATTCCGGTGCCGGTTTGTTCTGTTCGACGGGCATGGTCGTCGCGGCGCCGCTGTTGGCGACCGTCGCGCCCAAAGCGGCGATAGCGGCCAATGCGGCAAAGATAGTCACGGTCTTGAGTCGGGTGAGCATGTCGGCGTCCTTTAGTGAAAGACAAGCGGGAAGGAATGACCGTATTGAAGCGACTGTGCGTATCGGGGCTGTGTCGGACTGTCGGGCGTTTGCATCGCTATGTATCAGAGGCGGCGCGCGATACATTGGGACACAATTGACCGCGCCGATTGGGCTATAAAACAGACGTTGACAAACGATAGAGAAAAACATGAAACGTCTGTTGGCTATCTTCTTCTTGCTTGCAGGTGGACTCGCTGTCGAAATCGCGCACCCCATTCAGTGCTCGCTGATCAGCGCGAGCCGGCCTTTCGAGAAGCGCCGTAAATTGCAGATGTAGTTAGATCGAACGATCGTGGCCGCGCAGCGTTTTGTATCTCTACGTATAGGCGACACAGGCGGATACCAACCGCTGCAATACGGATTCATGCCGGACACAAAGCAGATACTTCCACCGGTTTAACTATCTACACGTCAGGGATCGCTACTGGTTGAAGTCTGAAATCGATGGCGATCCGCTACTTGTGAATCAATCCATTTCGTGAGGTAGAAACCATGAAACTCCGCTCGCTTGCTATTGCCGCCGTTATCGCTCTTCCCGCTGTTTCGTTCGCTCAATCGAATCAACCTGTCACGCGTGCCGAAGTGCGCGCTCAACTCGTCGAATTGCAAAAGGCCGGCTACAACCCGGCGAGCGACCAGACGCAATATCCGCAGAACATCCAGGCTGCTCTCGCGCGTATCGATGCACAGCGTAATGCCGTGGCGAACTCCTATGGCGCGCCTGCGGATACGGCATCGGCGTCGGGATCGCCTGCGAACGCGAAAGAGATCATCGGGCTCGGTCCGGTTTACGCCCACCCTTGATCGACATGTGCCGATGCGTCGAAGCAGGGCTTGCACGCAGAGGGCAAGCGAGGTATCTGCCGGGCAGATAGCCGTATTCAAACCCTTCACTTGATCTTCCGGATGACGGGTGCGACATTGAGCCATCAGTTCTTCATGAGACTTTCGGCCAATGAGCACCCTCACCACTGCGCAACGTATAGGCAAATTTGCCCACGAAGCGCGCTTCTCCGATCTCACGCCGCAGGCGCGTCAGGTGTTCAAGCGCAACATCCTCGACAGCCTCGGCTGCGCAATTGCCGCACTGCCGGGCCCGCCGTTCAAGGCGCTCAGAGAACAGTTCGACGAGTATCGCGGCGGCGGCACATGCACGCTAATAGGCGGCGGCACGACCTCGCCGGATCAGGCCGCGCTATACAACGCGGGTCTCGTACGATACGTGGATCTGCTCGACAGCTATATGTCGCCCGGCGGGCTTTGTCATCCGAGCGACAACTTCGGCGCGATACTCGCGGCAGCCGAGCACGCATCGGCGAGCGGCGAGGATTTCATGCTCGCACTGGCGGTTGCATACGAGATCGGATGCCGCATCACCGCGATCGTCCCCGTGATGGCGAAGGGCTTCAATCACGCGATTCAACTCGCGATTTCGTCGGCGGCAGGGGCGGGCAAGCTGTTCGGCCTGAACGCCGATCAGATCGCCCATGCGATCGCGATCGCAACCGTCGACAACATCTCGCTTTCGTGCGTGCATTCCGAGCCCGTGTCGCAATGGAAGGGATTTTCTCCGGGCATCACGGGCATGCGGGCCGTCTACTCGGCGTCGCTGGCCAAACGCGGCTTGACGGGCCCGCTTCGCCTGTTCGAAGGCCCCAATGGGCTCGTGCGCATGTTCGATCAGCCGCTCGATATCGACTGGGACGACAAGCGGCTCGACGTCGTGCATCAGACGATCATGAAGAAGTACTGCTCGCTGATTCACGGTCAGCCCGTGCTTGAAGCGACATTGGAACTGAAGCGCAAACATGGCCTGACGAGCGGCGATGTAGAAGAAGTGGTCTGCGACATCTTCCAGACGGGATACGACATCGCGGGCGGCGGAGGCTTCGGTGCAAAAGACGACCCGCAAACGAAAGAGCAGGCCGACTACAACCTCAAGTATCTGATCGCTGCGGCGCTGCTCGACGATCAGGTCGGGCCTGCGCAACTCGAACCGGCGCGTATCCAGGCCACCGATGCGCAAGCGTTGTTGAAGAGGGTGGCGGTACGTCCCGACGCGGAGTTTTCCGCTCAATATCCGCACGCCTTGAACACGCGCATAACGATCAAATGCCGCAATGGACGCGCGTATTCGAAAGAACATGTGGGCTTCGAAGGCGGACTCGATAATCCATTGACGTGGGAACGCACGGTCGACAAGTTCAACTGGTTGAGCGAGCAATACGCAGATGAAGCGCTTCGAGGCCAGATCATCGATCTGGTGTCAACGCTGGAAACGCACTCCGTCGCGGAGTTGATGCAACTCCTCGCGAAGGTGAGTCAAGAAGCAGGATTCCGGGCAAAGCACCCCGGCATTCAATAGTCGATTCAGGTATTCAGGAGATTCGAATGGCCCTTATTTCGTGCGATATGCGGTACGGCAGAACAGACGAACAGAAACGCCGGCTGGCAGCGGGCCTGCTGCGCGTAGTCAGCGAGGCAACAGGCGAGACGAGGAACGACATCTTCATCGTCTTTCGCGAAGGCAGAGGCATCAACTTCGTCGAGCACGGCGAGCATCTTCCCGAGTACGTCGAAGGCGCGGTGAACGACAAAGATCTGATTAGCCGACTCAAATAATCGTTGCAGGAGACAGGAGAACCATTGTGCCTTTTATCGAATGCCATATCACACAGGGCTTGACGCTCGCGCGTCGCGAGCAGCTCATTCGCGACATCATCCAGGTGACGCACGACTCGATCGGCTCGGACCCGAAGATCATCAACGTGATCCTGCATGAACATCCGCCCGCCAATATCAGTGTGTCGAGCCGTATCAATGGAGAGGACTTCAGAGAAGAGGCGACAGGCTAATTGCATGCGTGTCACGCGCGGCAGCACGTTTACTCCGCCAGTGCGCATTCAGGCTTTGGTGTACGATGAGGTCCACCTTACGTTGCCGTTTGCGGCGAACGGTCCTGTCGATCTCATAGAGGTGCACAGCATGGATGTTGCCGACCTCAAGGTGTTCGAGGCGGTTGCCCGTCACGGCAGCATGAACCGGGCGGCCGCAGAGCTTCATACGGTCCAGTCCAATGTAACGGCGCGAATCCGCTCTCTCGAACGGGAAATCGGTGTCGCGCTGTTTCATCGTCATGTGCGCGGTGTCAGCCTCACGCCCGCCGGGCAACGGATGCTGCCGTACGCCGCGCGCATGACGAAGCTGCTTGCTGATGCAAAGCTCGCCGCGCTCGACGACGGACCGCCTTCGGGCACGCTTGCATTAGGCACGCTGGAGACCACGGCGGCGCTCAGGCTATCGCCCATATTGAGTAATTTCGCGCGCGTTTATCCGCAAGTCCGGTTGTCGCTGACGACAGGCACGAGTTGCAGCCTCACGGAAGACGTCGCGGAATGCAGGCTCGACGGCGCATTCGTTGCAGGGCCTGTCGATCATCCGGATCTGCATGCCGAGACGATCTTCGAAGAAGAACTCGTGCTGGTGACGCCACGCACGGTGCGCTCGGTCGATGCATTACCCGCCGTCAAGGATCTCAAGACAATCGTGTTCCGGCTCGGTTGCTCGTATCGTCAGCGGCTCGAAGCGCTGCTCGCGGAAATGGGCATCGTCACCGCGACACCGCTCGAATTCGGTTCGCTGGATGCGATCATCGCGTGTGTCGCGGCCGGCATAGGCATTACGCTGCTGCCTCGCGGCGTCGTCACGCGCGCAGCCGAGCAGGACATCGTCGCGATCCATCCTGTCGCCGCGAGCACGGAACGCGTCTCGACGCTCTTTATTCGCCGACACGATGCTTATGTATCGAGCGCCATGCACGCATTCGTCGAGGTGGCGCGTTCGGGGCTCGGGCCCGTTGTGATGGCCGCCGCTTAGGCTGCTTGCGCGTGGGTATCGATGAGCCTGGTGCGCCGGCTGCCGCTATTGCGGCGAAAGAACTCCGTGCAAAGGTCGACGAATGTTCTGAATCGCGCGGGAAGCAGTTCTCGATACGAGTAGAACAAGCAGATCTCGACTTCGCTATCCGACAGCGAACAGCCGGGCAGAACGGCAATGAGCTTGCCCTTCGCAAGATCTTCACGCGCCATCGCTTCGGGTAGCTCCGCGATGCCGGCGCCCGCGAGTGCCGCCGCGCGCAGCAGCACATCATTGCCATCCATCGACGAGGCGGGAATCACTTGCACCGGCTCGCCGTCTTCGATCATCTGCACATAGTTCGAGTTTTGCTGCCGCGACTGCGAAGGCAGTAGCAGAAAGTGCGCAGTGAGATCGGCTGCACAACCAGGCGTGCCGTATCGGGTGAGGTAATCGGGCGATGCCGCGAGCATCCGTGGCGACCTGAACAATGTCCGCCTGATCACGGCCGACTGCTCGACCTGATGCGGCGGAAGCATCGCCATGTCGAACTGTCCGTCATAGAGATTGACGGCACCTTCGTGTATCGACACGACGAGATTCACGTTGGGCGCAATCGCACGATAGCCGGCGAGAAAGTGCGAGAACATCTCGCCGATCAGCGTCGGATGAACGGCGAGGCGCAACTTGCCGCTGTCCACTTCGCGCTCGCGAGTAATGCGGCGATTGGCTTCGTCGAGTTCTTCGAGCAGACGGCAGCAGCTTACGTAATACGATTGCGCCTCTTCTGTGAGCGTGACGGATCGTGTCGTGCGATGAAGCACGCGGGTCTGGATCGACGCTTCGAGCTTTGCAATGGCCTTTGAAATGGACCCCGTCGTGACGCCGAGCGACGCGGCCGCCTTGCTGAAGCTCTGATGCTGCGCCGCCGTGACGAATGCTCTCAACATGTAAAGCTGGTCCATGTCCAATCCCGGTTCCATTGCTGCTTCACAGCACCGCCATTACTTTAGCAACGGATTCCGGCGAGAACGCGCGGTTTGTTTTGATAGGGGTATCACCGCGAGAGATAGCTAACGGACCGAGCGGTTTCGCTGAAGAATGGAACACGAATGCGGCCGCTATTTCCGTTCAGGCATTCACCTGAATGCGCGGATCGAAATCGAATTCGAGCCGGATGCCGCCGGGTTCGTAGATCATCGTGTGCCGCTTGGGCCCCGCGCCGAGGTTCTCCGGCGCAAAGTCGACCTTGACGCCCGGCCATCGGGACACTCGCTCGAACACTGCGCCGAGTTCCTCTTCGCTGCGAACACGAAACGCCAGATGATGCAGCCCGACATTCGTCTTGCGGTCGAATTCGATGCGGTTGGCGGAATCGGTGACTTGCCAGAGCGTCACTATGATCTTGCCGTCCGATACGAAGGCGGCGGGGTAGTCCAGCTTTTCGCCGACCTGTGTCCAGCCGAGGCAATTGATAAAAAAGTCACGCGTCATGTTCAGATCGCGAACGGTGAGTCCCACGTGATCGATACCGGCGGTGAGCGGTTGGGTCGTCATTTTCGGTTTTCCTGTGCAGTCGAGGCGATCGCGGCTTTCGGCGCGATCGGTGCAATTATAGGAACGCGAACTCGCGAAGATTCTTGAGCGGCAAGAAACGGACATTTGCTATCGGGGCATCGTGCAAGGGCATGGCATGGCGATTACCGCGCCACGGCCCATGATGCAAACGCCTCGCGGCCATGCTGGAATACGCGTCTATTGCAGACGCGCGGCCCTCATCTACACTTGATCGTACTCATGCGCGCGCGGTGCGCGACAGAAGGAGCCGGGAATGACAGACAACGCGACGGCGTCGGCAAGCGAGCCGATCACGATCGGTGGATTGACGATCCGGTATCTGATCGACGGAACCGCGACGGGCGGAATGGGCGTGTTCGAGTTGACGGTGCCACCTGGCTCGCGCGTGCCGCCGCCGCATAGTCACACGAACAATGAAGAGTGCGTCTATGTGCTGGAGGGGACGCTCCGCTATGCCGTCGATGGCGCGGTCCGCGATCTCGCGCCTGGCGACTGGATGCACACGCCGCGCGGATCGGTGCATGCGTTCAGCAATCCCCACGCCACAACGGCGCGCGCGCTTATCGTTCTTACACCTGACATAGGGGCGCAGTACTTCCGCGATGTCGGCGCGGTGATCGATGCAGGCGGTCCACCTGATCGCGCGAAGCTTTTCGCCGTCATGTCCGCCTACGGACTGGTGCCCGCTGTGCCGCAATGAGCGGGACAGCACGCGTGAGGACGCGGATAGCCAACCCGACTGTCTAAGCGAGCGCTTGCGTCTGTAAAAACTTGCTCGATACAAACGTTTGCCCTGTTGGTGTGAAATTCGACGTCGTGCATACTTGCAAGCTGCACGCATTGGAGAATGGGCATCTCAGTGCAGTGCAATTCGAACAACACCACGAGAGGAGAGGACCAGCCATGCCGTTGGTGCCGCTGTCGCAACGGGAAGTTACGATCGGGGTTCCGCTGCCGTTCTCCGTCTACACGGCGGATGGCAAGCTGCTGATAGGCCGGGGACATGTCGTTCACAGCGAAGCGCAGTGCCAGAAGCTGTTTGCTTTAGGCGCGTACCGGCACACCTTTCCCGGCGAGCACCGCGACGATGCGAAGCCGGCACACGGCGACGCGCCCACACCCGCCGCGCGCACGCATCGCAATCACGACGAGCAGGACTTTATCGGAAGCTTTCCGACGACGGGGTGCGTCCCCGAGGATTTCGTGGTCACGCTTGCAGACGACAGTGGAATTTCGGCGCGCACGCAATTCGTCGGCCTGCTGGAGAAGGTCAGTGTTCTCGTCACTGGCAATGACATCGATCCCGCTTTCATGTCAGGCGCAGCCATCGACGGTCAATTCATCGCGGGGCGTTACCGCTACTCGTTTCAGTCGGAAGTTATCGGCCGACACACAATGCCGTTCGAAGTGCTCTATTTGCGTTGTCCCGTGGAGGTCCGCTCGCGCACGCTGCGGCGGAATGTTCGCGTGGGCATCGACGTCACTGCGCGTCTGTCGAGAAACGACCGGCCGATGGCCGGCACGGAAGTGCGCGCGGTCGATCTCAGCTCGACAGGCGTGGGCCTGCTCGTGAACGCGAATTCGCCCGCGCCCGGCGAGCACTTCAAGCTCTCGCTGCCGCTCGCACGCGCGGGCCGCGTACGCACGGCACCGTTGAACTGCATTGCGCGCAACCGGCGCACGAAGGGCGGGGAAACCCTGATCGGCGCGGAGTTCGGCAATACCTCGGGAGAAGTGCGCGCGCTCGTGAGCGACTTTGTTCTGGATGTACTGACGGGAGCCGTTGCACGCGAACATCCCGCAGCGGGAGAAGGGCGGTTCGCATAAGCCGCCACAGGCCGAACCGGCAGTACGGAAAAAAGCCGACGTCGCCGTCGGCCAAATGGGTTCCCGTGGTTGCGAGGGCTGCGCGGAAACCGGTCCTCATGACACGGGCGAGTAAAGAATTCTATTCGCCTTGCTTCTGTTTACGTATGGGCGACGTGACGAATACGCAATGCACGGGGCGCTTACGTCCAGTACTTATGGTCGCTCACACTGTGCTCATAGCCGTGAATGTCATGATGTTCACCACGCCTGCGCACGGTAGCCCGGCCGTATCCGTCGGGTTTCTGCGCCTGCGCTCGCTCGCGTTCCGGAACGACTGTCGCCGGGACAGGCGCAGGTAGTGCCGCTTCTGCGGCAAGGCGTTCGAGCGGCAATTGTGCACTCGCTGCGACGACGAGAATCGCCTGCATCAGACCCGGCGCCTGATAGGCGCACGTCGCGGCAAGCGCGACACTGCAAGCCGCAATGGCATAACGTACCCGAAAGTGAGGGAAGCTGATCGTGTGCATCATACGTTCTCCACTGCGCGCGAGAGACGGCCAGGCGTCTCATCCTTGTGCTCGTCCAGAAGAATGCTGTCGAGCATTTGTCTGAAGTGCGACGTCAAGAAATCGACAAAGGTTTTGATCTTTGCGTCGACATGATGTCTGCATGAATAGACGGCGAATACGCTGGTGATTTGAAGTCTTTCCGGCAGACGTTCGATCTGCCTTCTCTACAGCGCCAGTCGCGAACAAGGCAAATAACTGAATCAACCCTGAAATAAGCCCTTTTCTACTGTTTTGGAAATGGCGAAGGCTTGGGCATAATGCTAGTTGTACACGGCCGTTGAAAAAGGGACGTTTCTTTTTTACCGACCGTCATTGCACTAAAGAGCTGGTCCCTTCCTCGCTCACGGCTCTGCAGCCCGGCCCAATTCCGCCCAGCCTCGTTGCGCGCATCTCGCGCGGTGCGCTCCCTATTATTTTTTCACGTTCATCCGTGAAGGCCACGATTTGGCCCGTTTTAGGAATCAACTGATGAAACCGGCAAAGAATACGTTCTGGTCCCGTTATGGCCGCTATGTGATGCTTGGCGCGATCGCAACTGCCTTCGCGGCGCTTGTCACGTTTTTGCATCTACGCCACGAACAGCGCAATGCGATGGCGTCGCCGGTACTCGGAGGCGTTGCGAGTGAGATGCGCAAAGACACGTCGCCGTGGACCCACCAGGAAAGGGACGCGTCCGAAATGCTGCGCGACATTCGCGATCACAACGTGACGGCCATCGGCGTGAGCCCGAATGCGATCCTCGTGTCGACGGGCGATGGAGCGAAGTACTACGTCACCGATCACAATGCGGCCTTTTCGAATGCACTGCTGCTCGGCGAAATGAAGGCGGACGCGCGTTCTCCGTATCAACTCGTATGGCTGCCCGATGCGAATGTCCATACGGGATCCGCGCGCTGGGCGGATGCATTCGACAAGACGCGCGACGTGATCAGCGTGCTGTTGCCGCTGTTGCTGATCGGCGGGCTCGCGTGGTTCATGCGTCGTGAAATGACGGGCGGCGCGCGGCTGCTCGAAAAGACACCCGCACTGTGCTTCGACGACGTGATCGGCGCGGGCGAAGCAAAGGCCGCATTGTCCGACATTCAAGCCTATCTGACGAACCCGAAGCAGTTCACCGGCATGGGCGTGCGCGCGCCGTGCGGCATTCTGATGACGGGCGGCCCCGGCGTCGGCAAGACGCGGCTCGCACAGGCGCTCGCGGGCGAGTGCGGCGCGAATTTCATTTCGATCACCGGCAGCTATTTCAGCGCGAAGTACTACGGCGTCGGCATTCAGAAGGTCAAGCATCTGTTCGAGCTTGCGCGCAAGAATACGCCGACTGTCATTTTCATCGACGAAGCGGACGGCCTCGCCAAACGCACGGACACGGGCGGTGGCCCTGTCGAAGCGGAGAGCAATCGCATCATCAACCAGTTGCTCTCGGAGATGGACGGCTTCGAATCGAATGAAGGCGTGATCATCGTCGCGGCGACGAATCACCCGGACAATCTGGACGAAGCGTTGCGCCGCCCAGGCCGTTTCGATCGCACGGTGCAGGTGCGTTTGCCCGATCTCGAAGATCGTGCGGACATCATTCGTTTCTATGCCGAGAAGCTGAAATCGAAATCCGACGACATCGATTTCAACCAGCTCGCGCGATTGACCACGGGGCTTTCGCCCGCAACGCTCGCGATGGTCGTCAATCAGGCGGGTCTCGTCGCGCGCAAGGCGGGTGATGACGTGATCGCATCGGAGCATTTTGTCGAAGCGATCAAGATCGCGCGTATCGGCGATGTGAATGGAGCGGAGCGCGCGCTGACGGAAGACGAGCGCACCCGTATCGCCGTTCACGAGGCCGGCCATGGACTCGTTGCCGCGCTGCTCGGCACGGGCGTACTCGAAGAGGTCACGATTTTGCCGCGAGGCGGCGCACTGGGCGTCGCGCTTATCACGAAGGCGCAGGACAAGCACCTGTATCGCGAGACGGAGATGCGCAACGAAATCCAGGTGCTATTGGGTGGCCGCAATGCGGAATTGCTGATGTTCTCGGAAGCGTCGAGTGGCGCGGCGCAGGACTTGCAAGAAGCGTCGCGCATCAGTCTGGACATGGTGTCGAAATTCGGCTTCAACGCAGATGGCAATCTATTCAGTCTTGCTGCGCTGCCTGCGCAATATGCAGGTCTGCAAATGAAGAACGCGATCGAACACGCGAACATTTTGCTCAAGGATCTGAACGAAGCCTGCTATACGCTGCTGAGCGACAACGAGCCCGTGCTGCGCGCGATTGCAGAGCAATTGCTCGAATCGGAGACGGTGCCGGGTGAAACGGTTTATCGCCTGATCGACGAACACAAGGCGAGCCGGGACGCGCTGCATCTCGCGGAGCAGCCGGCGGCGGCCTGATCGATTCGCGCGACCGCGGGCGCCCTCAGTCGCTAAACAAAAAAATAGCGAAACAAAAAACAGGAACTTCCACCGAACATATTTTGTCGACGAACCTCGCGGCCCATTATTGGGCGTAATTCACAGTCAAAGCGCGAGGAGGCTTGCAGATGGACAAAAGCCGCGTTGCCGCGCTCGACGCAGGTCGGGCGCTCGCGATCGTCGGGGTTGTCGCCGTACACCTGTCGTTTCAGTTTCCCAATCTGCCGCATGCCGTGACGTTGCTGGCCCGCATGGGCCAATACGGCGTGCAGCTGTTCTTCGTAATCAGCGCGATCACGATCTTCATGACGCTTGAAACCGATCACGCACGTTGCGTGGATGCGCGTCACGTCACATTGCGTTTCTATATCAAACGTTTCTTTCGCATCGCTCCGTTGTATTACGTAGCAATTGCCGTTTATGGGTTGATCAGCTATGGCGCAATGCAGTCGGGGTACGAGCGCGCATGGGTTCTCGGCTCGCACGGTCCCATCGATGTTCTGCTTAACATACTGTTTCTTCACGCGCTGTCGCCGACGGCGATCAATAACGTCGTGCCTGGCGGATGGTCTATCGGCGTCGAGATGCTGTTCTATCTGATCGCGCCGCTCCTGTTCTTCGCGGCGATGAATCGCGTGCGGCTCGTGCTGGCGACACTGGTGTTGCTGGCGCTTTCCGTTGCGTCGATGTTGATCGGCGATTGCCACGGCACACTCGACTGTCACGTCAGAAACAACTCGTTCAGCTATTTCTGGCCGCCCGTGCAAGGGCCTTGCTTTATCGTCGGGATGTGGGCGTGGTATGGCTTTCGTTCGCATTTGATGGGCACGTCGAACGTCACCCGACGCGCGGCGTGGCTCTATTTCGCGCTCGCATTGGCCTTTGCGCTTGCGACAGCGGCGCTTGGCGTATGGCTCGCGAAAGGGCATCAATTCGCGCCCGTGCTTGCCGCATGCAGCGCGGTCGCGTTCCTGTTGTTCGTGGGCTCGCAGTGCGATGCGATACGCGACCTGATGCGATCGCGTGGTGCGTTCGTATTCCGCCGATGCGCGGCGGCGCTAGGACGGGAAAGCTATGGCATCTATTTGTGGCACTTCATCTGTGTGTACGCGACATTTCATTTCTTCGCGGACATATTCAAGCAGACCGATCAGGATATGTCGATTGCGCTCTTCATCGTGACCGTGCTGATTGCGCTCTCTGCATCGTACGGTTTCTCGCGCCTCTCGGACCGATTGATCCAGGGCCGTGCGACGCAACTGTCGCGCAAGCTGCTCTCGCACGTCGACGGGCGCTTTTACCCGGCGCGGCGCACTTGACGCGAGTGCGTCGGGATAATGAGCCCGATGCTTCATTCGTTGAAAGCTCGCTGATAGCAGGTGAATGCGCATCGTCAGCGATAGCGTGAAGACGCGCCCATCATTCGGCAACCATGACGCGACCCAGCGCGCATGCAATCGCGTGTCGATGCCGTGCCTGTCTTCCTGTTGCGGCTCCCGGACGCGGGTCGCCGCGCCCCGTCAAATCAGTGTTCGCGCGGCGTTATGTTTATTCGACATGACCCTCATGCGCAATTTGCATTGGACGGCGCAGTGCCATTCCGGGGACTATCCGGCACTCGCTCGATGGCATGCGCTCTACCGACAACACGTCTCGCTGCGCACATTGCGACAACTGTCGCGCTTCGCTATCGAATTACAAGGAAAGCCGGAATATTCTGCGTCAGGATGAAGCGACCTGGCGGTTCCGTGCATCTGAGATATGAGGAAGACAATTGAATAGTTCTATTCAACGGCACATCGGCCCATTCGCGCTGATGCTGACGGGGCTTGGCTCGATCATCGGATCGGGCTGGCTGTTCGGCGCCTGGAAGGCGGCCAAGATCGCAGGTCCCGCGGCGATCTGCGCGTGGGTGATTGGCGCGGTGGTGATTCTCGCGATCGCGCTGACGTATGCGGAGCTGGGGTCGATGTTCCCCGAGTCGGGTGGCATGGTGCGCTACGCGCGCTATTCGCATGGCGCGCTGGTGGGCTTCATCAGCGCATGGGCCAACTGGATCGCGATCGTGTCGGT
>NZ_WHNP01000078.1 GCF_009362735.1 Paraburkholderia franconis
AAGCGCCTCACGCCATTCCTGCGGCTCGCACGCAATGCTGGTGTGCGCGGCATCGCAGATGGTGTGGGCATGCTGGTCGAGCAGGCAGCGGAAGCGTTCGCATGGTGGCGCGGCGTGCGTCCCCGGACGCGCGCCGTGATCGACAGGCTCACCGTGCCGCTGGATTGAACTTGCTACGGAGACGCATGTGAAGAAGGTCCTGATGCTTCATGGCATCAATCACAACATGTTCAGCAAGCGCGACCCCGTGCTATACGGGACGATCACGTAGGACGATATCGATGGGCAATTGCAGTCGATGGGCTAAGAACTCGGCGTGCTGGCGGAATCGTTCCAGACGAATAGCGAAGCGGCGATGTGCGAGCGCATCCATCACGCGTTCGAGGAGCATCAGGACGCGGTGCTGATCAACGCCGGTGCGTGGACGCACTATAGCTACGGGATCCGCGATGCGCTGGCCATCCTCACATGTCCTGTCGTCGAAGTGCACATGTCGAACATTCATGCGCGGGAGCCGTTCCGGCATCGTTCGGTGTTCGCCGATATCGTCAAAGGGCAGATTTGCGGGTTCGGCGTTCAGAGTTATGTCCTCGCGCTGCGAGCGGCGGCCTCGGAAATCGTCCAGGTGTAAAACTGCATGCCGGAGCCGATAAAGGGATATTTCTGTATTTGGCGGTGAAAACTCGAATGGCGGGTCTTGTGCGTGGACGGGACAGGTGGCTGTCCATTCGCGCATGCGCCCGAATGACCGAAAGTGGCCCGAATCCGGTCAAACGTGCATTGAGTTCGCGTGATCGCCCGTGATCGAAACAGATTGGGCCATTCGACCAAATCTATTGTTTCTTTTGTGCGGACCTTGCTTTGCGCGCCTGCGTTCCCGTGTCCGTGAACAGATCGATCACCACACCGCGCAGCCAGCGATTGGCTTCGTCCTGGTGCGCTCGCGCGTGCCAGAGCAGATGGATCGGCGCGGCGGGCAGTGTCAATGGCAACGCGCGCAGGCTGAGCGAGAACGGGATGGCCAGTTGCAGGGCAAGTCGCTCCGGCACCGTAGCGATCAGATCAGTGCGTTGCAGGATGAAGCCGACGCTCATGAAGTGCGGCACAGTCAGTCGCACCTGACGCCATACACCGCGCCGTTTCAGCCATTCGTCCACCTGACCGTGGCCGGTGCCGGCCGACACAACTACCAGGTGCTCGGCCTCGCGCCAGGCAGCAAGCGTGAGCGGCGCATCCTCGAGCGGATGGCCGTGCCTGAACAGACAGACATAGCGCTGATCGAACAGGCGGCGCTGATAGAAGCCACCTTTGAGTTGCGGCAGCAAGCCGATGGCCAGATCCACGCGGCCGGTGGCCATTTCGCTGCTTAGATTGACGCTTGAGTTGCGGACTGTATTGAGTGCGACGCCCGGCGCTTCTCGCGACAGTCGCTCAAGCAGCGCAGGCAGGAACACGACTTCGCCGATATCGGTCATGCCGATCGTCATCGTACGCATGGCGCGTAGCGGATCGAAGCCGGACACGGGATTGAGCGCTGCATGCAGGGTGGCAAGTGCCTGCGAGACCGGTTCCGCCAGACGCAGCGCGAACGGGGTCGGAACTACGCCGCCTGGCCCGCGCACGAACAGCGGATCGCCAATCCGGCGGCGGAGCTTGGCAAGGGCATTGCTGACGCCGGGCTGGCTCATTTTCATCTGCTCGGCGACAGTCGCCACGCGCCGTTCCTGCATCAGCCGCTGGAAGAGCACCAGCAGATTGAGATCGATATCACTCAGTTCCATGTCTCTGTCATAACCGTGCTCATTCAATCCAGTGATGAAGCACATTCATTCCATCTTATTGAGGGATGAAGGTCTAGTGTTGAAAATACTGACATGGCTCGCGCATTCGACGCGCCGTCGGTGCGCGCCAGAGCAACGCGAACTGGATATCGGAGACACATTCATGCGGCAGATGGACCTGAAGATTGCTATTGTCGGCGCCGGCATCGGCGGCCTGACGCTTGCGCTCGCGCTGCGCGAGCACGGGATCGATGCGCAGCTCTACGAGCAGACCGACGAGTTGCGCGAGGTGGGAGCGGCCGTCGCGCTCTCGGCCAACGCGACGCGCTTTTATGAGCGCATGGGACTACGTCCGGCCTTCGAAAAGGTCTGCGCGGAGGTACCTGGCCTTATCTATCGCGACGGGCGCAGCGGTGCAGTCATCGGCCATCATCGTGGCGCACCCAGCTATCGCGAGCAGTTCGGCGGCTCATACTGGGGCATTCATCGTGCCGATCTGCAGGCGGCGCTGTCCAGGGCTGTCGGCCTCGAGCGCATCAAGCTCAGCCATCGGCTCGTCGATCTCGCGCAGCATCCCGATCGCGTGAGTTTGACCTTCGATAACGGTCAGCGGATCGACGTCGACCTTGTGATCGGCGCCGACGTGGCGCGCTCGATCACGCGGCGCTGGATGCTTGGCTATGATGACGCCCTGTATTCGGGTTGCTCGGGCTTTCGCGGCGTGGTGCCGGCCGAGCGCATGGATCTGCTGCCCGATCCCGAGACCATCCAGTTCTGGGTCGGACCTGGCGGCCATCTGCTGCATTATCCAATTGGCGACAAAGGCGACCAGAATTTCCTCCTGGTCGAGCGTCATCCATCGCCGTGGCCGTTACGCGACTGGGTCATGCCAGCCAGCGAGGGCGAGCAACTGCGCCTGTTCAGGGACTGGCATCCCGCCGTCGTGCAGATGGTCACGGCCGTGCCGATCAGTCAGCGCTGGGGCCTGTTCCATCGTCCCCCGCTTGGCCGCTGGAGCAAGGGCCGCGTGACGCTGATCGGTGATGCCGCGCATGCACTTGTGCCACATCACGGCCAGGGCGCCAACCAGTCGATCGAGGATGCCGTGGTGCTGGCCGCGCAATTGGGCAAGGCAGGTCCTGGCAATTGGCGCGAGGCTCAGGAAACCTACGAGCGCCTTCGCAGGGGCCGCACGCGCAAGGTGCAGTACGCGTCGATCGCCACTGCGGACGTACTGCATCTGCCCGACGGTCCGGCCGCGCTGGCGCGCAACGCCCGCCTCGGCGCACGCGACAGCCTGCTGCATCACCTGGACTGGATTCACGGATTCGACGCCCTCACGGAAGAGCCAAACGAACGTCAGGGCGGCACCTGGCTTTGAGCCAGTCGCCCTCTGGCGATTTCCCGATTTCTCCGCGTGTCAACGTCACGGCGGCCTTGGGCGCATGACGCGCCCTTCTCGTTGACGCAAAGCTCCACGGGCCCAGTTCGACCCGAAACAGCCGCCCGAGCGAGCGCCACATCAATGGCTCCTTTCGGGATACAGAACAGCGGCACGCGAGCCAGGGCGATAGTCTGGCATGGGTCGAAGCGCCTTGTTTTGATCGCTGAGCCGTGTCCGCGCCGATCGGAATTTGACCCGGTCGACCGGTATCAGGCGCGCAGCATCGAGCGGCACTCCTTCTACGGCGCGGACACTGGGCCCGTGCTGGAGCGGCAACATCGGCAGCACACGATTCGCGATGAACTGGCCCGGCATTTCGCGAACGCAGCCACCGGCGCTGCGATCGAGGCCGAGTGGCGTGACCCCGGCGGTGCATCGAATGCCGTCGTGCCGCTGCACGTCCAGTACGCCGATCTGGTTGTCGCGAGTCAGCCCGACCCCGATGACCCCGACGTCCAGTTGCCCCACACCTCGTCCAATACCTGCGGCTGTAGTCGGACAACCGGTCTGGCTGGCTCCCTACGCTGGCGCCAGCGGCGCTGGGCGCAAGCGTACTGCAGGCGAAGCCTGACGCGGTGCCTCAGGCCCTCTGCAGGATGTCCATCGCCCGATTGGTGTCGTCTAGCGAGTCCACCGCGAGATAGGCAATGAACTGTGAGCCGAGTACCGCGGCTGACACGCCGCGGAGGTTGATTCCCCCGTCAGCGAGCCTCTGGGTCAATTCCGCGATGATTCCCAGCTGGTCCAGACCCATCACCCGGACAGAGTGAAGGCTCGGGGTGACGTTGAACCCCACCTGCGTGGCGGCATGGATCTCCTGATCACCCTGCAGCGGTGCGACAAACACGACCCCCTTGCCCGGTGATTCCGGCGTGCGGCGTGCGACGACGAACTGCAGGTCCGCGCCAGCATCCCGCAAGGCACCCAATACCTGCGCAAGCCCGCCCGGTTTGTCCTCGATGGTGGCCGCCCAGACATCGACACGTTCTACACTCAGTTCCATGGCAGTCCCTCCCTCCTGGCGCACCTCATTCAAAAAAATCTGTTTCAGACCACCGCTGGAATGGCGACATGAAGCGGAAAACGAATGCGGACAACCGGCCGCATCGATTACAGGCGTGTTCCGCAACCCGCAACCGGACGACGCCTTGTCACCTCAATTGTAGGAAGTCGCGGTTGTCATGCACAGAGCCACCTATCCCGGAACAGCGTTAGCTGAAAAATCAAAGGAAGGCGGGAGCGTCCGCTGTGCACCGCTGCCGATAAGCAGCGCATCAATGTGGTCCAAAGCGGAGAGAGGCCGGAACGGTCCGCGTTGTCTCCAGCGATATCACGTTCGACGCGATACTGCATGCACATTATATGTTAATGATATGTGCATAATCTGATATTTTCATTACAATATGGAAGAGCCCTGCCAGGGTACGGAGATGATCCATCTGGATCACGACATGGGACTGCTCGACATCGTCACGATCAGTTTGCAGGATGATGTGTGGGACAGCAGGTTACGCGCGTTCTTCGCCCGGGTGCTCGCCGGCCTGATGCATTGAGAGGCGGGCCACATCGCGCACGTGGTATTGGAAGGCATTTCTGAAGGGAAACATCGTGGCAGAAGCATGGGTCGACATCGGCCGGCAATGGAACCGGCAGGGACACGATGTCGCCGGACAGGCACTCGCCCGCACCGCGTGCCGGTTCGAGAGCGATATCGTTCTGGTCGCAAACGGTCGTCGGGGAAATGCGAAGGACGTCATGTCCATCGCATCGCTGCGGGCACGGACCGGCACAGCCGTACAGATACTGGCCAGTGGCCCGGACGAAGAGGACGCGCTGCGCGCCCTGGCTTCGCTGTGCGACGACCCGTCCGCGTGACCGGGTCTGTCCGTCAACACCGAGGCGGGCCAGCGCATCGTAAGGGCCGGCATTCAGGCGACCTCGACGTGCCGATGGTGATCGAGACGGAGCATCTGCTATTGCTGTGCTTCGACGCACGCGGCGTGCAAAGCTGCATGCTGCGCAAGCGCCCCGACGCACTGGCGCTCGGCTACACACGCACCATGATGGGTTTTGTGCTCCTCCATCCCGGCCCGCGACACATATCGATGATCGGACTGGGCGGGGGATCGCTGGCGAAATACTGCTACCGGCATCTGCCCAACGCCCGCATTACTGCGGTCGAGATCAATCGTGAAGTCATTGCGTTGCGCGAGCGGTTTCATATCCCGCCGGATGATGGCCGGCTCACGGTGCTCTGCGCCGATGGCACCCATTTCGTGTCCAGCGGGGAAAACCGGTCCGACGTTCTTGTGCTCGATGGCTTTGTGGCGGACGGGCTACCCCGTGAGCTGGGCAGCCGTGGCTTCTATGAAGCCTGCCATCGCCATCTGAATGAGGACGGCGTGCTCGTCGCCAACTTCGTCAGCGACGATCCGCATATGGAGTCCTATCTGGCCGCGCTGTGCGACGTGTTTGGCCCATCGGTGACGCCTGCACCCGCCGAGGGCAGCGCGATGAACATGATCGTGTTTGCAGGGAAAAGGAGGCATCCGCTGCCTGCCCCCGAAATCCTGATCGAGCGCGCATCCCGTCTCGCCCATCAGCACACGGTCGATCTCGTGGAGGCGGCCGTACGGATCGGCCTTGGCGCGAGCTATGACTGGCGCCGGTCCGCTGAACCGCTCGCGGTCTGAACCCGCTCGTCCGCATGACAGTCAGACTGCGCGCTGGATTTGCACATTGCCTTCGAAGGAGGAAACATGACGGACAAGATCAACCCGAAACCGGAGACCCTGTCCAATTCGGCGCGCTGGGCGCTCGAACGCCTGGCCGAGGTTCGCTATGGCCGGCAAACGCCCGCGCTCGGCTGGTCGGTCACCCGGGAACTGATCAGCGCCGGGATGGTGGCGTACGCGGCGAACGGCCGCGGCGGCATCTCCATCACGGCGGCCGGAAAGGACTTTGTGCGAAACCGGAAACAGGACTGAAGTGCTGTCACGCGCGCCGCAGGATGATAACCGGCCATGAGCAAAGCATCGGCGCCCGTGCTCGCGTTATAACCTGACTAACATCTCTGCGCCCTGGAACATGGAAGCGAGAAGCGCCCGACCGACTGTCCTGACCTATCCTGTCAAGAAGGCAGCGTTCGAGCAACGGTGCCGCGCAGGACCTGACGTCGTCCCGGGTCGGGCGACAGTTGATCCGCGACACGGAGCACGCAGGGGGCGCGACCGCATCGGAAGATCGCCTGAACGGTAACTCCCGTCGCGGCAGACGTGCGACGCTGGCACTACGCCACGAAGACGTCGCACGGAGGCCTGTCAGGCCTCACGCAGATAGCGAGCCTTGAGCATGAAGCCATCCGCCTCCATCCTGCAGTCGACTTCGTGATCACCGCCCGCAAGACGGATGCTTTCGACCTTCGCGCCCCATCTTCGGCGTGACCGATGACCCCTTGACCTTCAGATCCTTGATGCGCACCACAGAATCGCCATCAGCAAGGACATTGCCGTTGCCATCCTTGACGACACGACCGGCATGATCGTCGTCAGTCGCGCTCGGACATTCGTCGCCTCAGGCCGCGCAGACGTTGCTGTCGCCGTCCGGGCAGGTGTTTTCCATTGCGCATGGCGGCTAGGCGGGGATGGTCGACATGAATCGCTTCCAGAGTATCGCGATGTGCAGCAGGCAGTACAACCGCCCGCCCGGCAGCATGTTGCTGAAGCAGACCTCTTTCGGATCATGACACGCGATCAGGCAAAGCCGCGCGAGTATGGACCAGCCATCCTTGGACGCAACGACGACGTGATCAACGTCGCGGGCCACCGTCTCGGCACCAAGGAAATCGAGTCGGCTGCACTGCTCGTGCCGGACGTCGTCGAGGCGGCGGTCGTGCCGGTCACCGACGAGATCAAGGGCAAGGCCCTCCCGAACTCTACGTTGCGCTCAAGCCCGGGCGTAGAGCCGACGCCCGAGATTGCGCAAGAGGTTTCGGACACCGTCTTTGCCAGGATCGGCGCCATCGCGAAGCCCCATCGGGTCGTCATCGTTCCCGGCATGCCCAAAACCTGGTCCGGTAAGATCATGCGACGCGTGCTTGCCGCCATCTCCAATGGCCAGGATCCCGGAGACGTGTTCACGCTGGCCAACCGGAAGTCGTGGACAGTATCACGCAACTCGTCCGATAGGCTGGCAGGGCTGGCGCACACGACCGCATGTGTCCCGGCAAATCCAGCGCGACGGGTAGCTTGCACGCTTATCGACACTGTGGCATCACGTCGCGGCGTATGCTGATGTGCAGCGCTTACGATGATGCGCTATCTTGCGGCTCAGGCATCGGCCGCCGCTCAAGTCTGATCAGAGGCCGTTCATGCACGTTCTCGTCCCCATCGCATTCATTCTGATTATCGCAAGCATGGTCTCGGCGCTGTATTTCATGATGCGCGATCGGGGTAAGACCCAACGGATGGTATGGTCGTTGGCGACGCGTGTCGGGCTGTCGATTACGCTTTTCTTCTCGATCCTCGTTGCGAACTGGATCGGCTGGATCCACCCGACTGGGATCCCGTTTGGCCGCTAGAGCAGACCGCAGCAACGAGCGACAATACGTGAAGTCGGGCGGCGACATGAATTCCCGTGTGAAGATCCCGTGCTGACTATTCCCTCAGCGACGATGCCTGGATCCCCTCGGCCTTGACGAGCGCAGCCAGTTTCGCTCGCTCGCGTGCCACATCAGCCCTCTCCCTCGCTGGCCAGTCGAGGACAACGCCATCGTCGAGCGACTGGCGTACCAGCGAAGAATAATCGGATTTGCTGACCGTCCCCGAGTTCATCGCTTCTGCAATACTGCGCCTGAGATCCGGCGGAAAACTTGCATAGGATGCCGAGAGCGACGCGTACTGTCGCGCATCGATTTCCGCGGAGACATGAAGCGACGCCCAGGTCGCGACAGCGACAATCGCCATCAAGGGCACGGCTGTGTAGCTGAGAACAAACTTGACGGGCGTCATGATCGGTTGTTGTTGCAAAGACACTCGGGACGCATGCTTGCCTGAACCAACGCGCGTTCTAGCGCATGGGTACTGTCGATGAAAGCGGTCGCTGAATGGTCCGCAAGCGACTCTGCATCTTGCGCGTAACTGGAAACTGGAAACTGGACAGCGGATCACGATACCGGAAGTTCGGCAACTGGCGCCGTGCCAGTTTGCCGCACACGAAACAAACAGCCCGCCAAGCTTGCATCGGGCTGACTATACTCGAAGAAGACGTTCCCGGTTCAGGCGGCAGGCTTTGAATGGAACGTCATGGCGTGTGAGCCTGGCCGCGGGGAGAAAGCCATGTTCAAGCATCTGCTTGTGCCGACCGACGGATCGACACTTTCGGAAGAGGCCATCCGGATGGGCGTATCGCTCGCCAGGGAGAGTGGAGCCAAGGTCACCGCTGTCCACGTCATCCCGGAATTTCACGCTTTCGCGTACGGTCCGGAAATGCTCACGGATACCGAGGAGCACTTCCTTAAGGTCGCCCGGCAACACGCAGACGACTATCTTGGCACAGTGACGAAATCCGCCACCGAGGCCGGGGTCGAATGCGAAGTGGTAGCGACCACGCGGGCTCACCCCTATGAGGCCATCATTAGCGTTGCCGCGCAGCGCAAGTGTGATCTCATCGTGATGTCATCCCACGGTCGTGGCGGTGTGCGCGCTTTGCTGTTAGGCAGTGAAACGCAAAAGGTCCTCGCTCACAGCAATATTCCCGTGCTGGTCGTCCGGCCGTCCGCCTCTGCCGGGAAGAGTCACGGAGAAGAATCAGAACAATCCGGCACGTCATCCACCACTTCACACGACCTGCCGCCGTCGTTCATCATTGCGCGCGTTGCCAGCCCGGGTTAGTGCCCCACTCCGGTGACGGACCTGCGGGAACACTGACATCACAGCGCTGGACGCCGACCTCGGTGCGCGATGCGCAGGCGCGCCGTGCTGTCGCCTGCGCATCGCGCTGCAGGCGCGCAACCCCTTGATTCTCTGTCGGTGCATTCGCTGCGGATCGCCCAGAGCATGTCATGCCGCGGTCAACGCGGCCGCGTCGACATCAGTACCGTGCGCTCATCCGTGTCATATCAGCGGCAGTTCCGGCTCATCTGGAACCGGTGGGTGAGAAGGAACACCCATTAGCGGGCCCCGTGTCAAGTGAGCAATCTCGCAAAGCGGGCCTCCGATCCACTCCTGAAGGCGCCCGAGTTTGCTGAGCGGATGGGCCTCCAGCTTGACGATCACTGTCTTGCTGCCCGCACAATATTGCGAAGGGGCATAGCAAGAACTGAGCGGTACTGAGAGGCGACCAATTACCCCGCTGACACGACGCAACAAGATAATTGTCGTTCGGCCGGACTTCACGCTTGACGCTCTACAACCAGGAGAATCAAGGGCGGATCTTTGGCCGATAGAGCGGTTCTCCATGCTGCTCCCGGCGACCTGGCTTTTGTCATCGTCGCTACGGAGTCAACCAGGTTGGTGCCAGATAACACTTCCAGGATCACGTCGTCCCTTACTCTCGATACACCCCGGCTTCACAACCACTTGCGCTACGTGAGCGCGAGGACGAAATCAAACTGGGCCGCCTTTCGCTCGCCGTCGTTGTCAATCGTCATCAATAGCCGCCAATCGAACAGGGAATCGCGAGCATTGCGCTGCTCGCCCGGAAAGTACAGTTGGGTGGTCAGGATCGGCCCGTTGGGCGGCCGCACCGTCACATGAATGTGTCGTGTGCGTCCCGGATATAGCCCCGGCACGATGGTCTCAAGGCGGTAGCATCCCTCGCGGTCGGAGAATTGGTGGCCGCGTAGCCGGAACCCCTCGACGTCGTACTCGCCGGCGTCATTGGCGTGCCAGAAATCGAGCAAAGCCCCGGGAACAGCGCTGCATTGCGTCGAATACACCCGTCCGGTCAGGACGATCTTCGTTCCATTGATGCCCGGTTCGAGCAGCGATGCGCGTTGCGGCGAGTGCGGCAGGAAAAACGGACCTGCCGTCTGCTGCCGGGTCGGTTCGTGTTCGGTGCAGGCGGGCGTAGCTGAAACTGCGCCGGGCCGCCCATATGCATGTTCGAGGGCCAACAGCAGCAACGTGGACGGCACTGCGGCAGACCTGCGAAGAAAATCGCGCCGTCCCTGACTCACACTTCGTGTCCGCATCGTGGGCGATCCTTGCTTGCCGCGCGCTGGCTCCGTTAGCCGCAACGTTGTCGGCCTGGCAGTGTGCGCAGCGCAGCCTACCGATCCTATGCTGACCATGGTAAGCCGAAATGGCCGTGTTGTCGGCTGCCACTGAAAACGCAAACCGTGCCGGATGGGTGAAAAGCTACTGCCACAGTTCGTGAAAAATCCGGAGGCCGACACGCCGCGCGAGAACATTTGGCCGGCCACGAGCAACGCTGATCGGGTACAGAACAGCCGCACGCGAGCCAAGGCGATGGTCGGGCATGGGTCGAAGCGCCTTGTTTCGACCGCTAAGCCGTGTCCGCGGCGATCGGATTTTGACCCGGTCGACCGGTATCAGGCGTTAAACGCCTTAGCGAAGTGCTAGAGGCCCGAGAATCGCCGAAATCGTTTGGAAATCAATAGCTTGTTTCGCACACCAACACACTGAAACGGGTGTAAAAACGTCCTGTTCCGTCTCAATAAAATCAATTACTTACCCAAGGGTTTTGAACACGTTAACGCGATGCCCAGTGGAGCAGATACGCGGCACACGCCTCATGAAACACACGACTGGCCACCGGGAGTCGAGCAACCAGCGATCAGCAAACACGGGGCGCAGATCCCCTTCCGTTGTTAGCGAAACGACGCCAGGAACGTCTGAGGACGCCAGTGCTGGATGGCGTCCAACACCCCTCCCCCAATGAATCCGGAAGCCCGTCGGCTACCGGCGATTCCCTGTTCCTTTTGCTGTGCCGAACTTCCGCAGTCGACCCTCTCCGGCCGCTCAAGCGGCGGGGAGGTCGATGGCGGCTTTGAGGCAAGCTTCGGCCGTCCGGTTCTGCGTCTCGGACGAGATACTGCTCCGAGGCGGGCGCGCTCCGTCATCGAGCCCAATGATCGACGTTCAGATCCGATCGCATCGCAAATTGCCTGACGATGAACAAGGAAGCTACGAAGAGTTGACTGCATCGTGGATAGCAGTTGCTCGGGCAGTCGGATATCCAGACCAGCAGCCCTGTATCGCGTGAGCCGATCTTCCTGGGCCGAAATGAGGTAGACCGCCGTGCGTAGATGATGGTCGGCAGCACGAAAATGAGAATGCGCGTCGACGAGCATTGGCATGGGCTTCCCAGTTTCACTACATCGGCGACCAGTATTGGTCTCTACTGATGAGCTATCCAAAAGTGCAGGCGGAAAACACATGCGGCACACTGTCAGACGCAGTTAGTCCCACTCGATTGTCAACCTGCAGGTTCGAGCCTTGTGCGGACGGTATTTCCGCCCAGTCATGTGGCGTCGGTACCTGCAGCTATGCCGAAAATCATGACCGGCAGGTGACGGCCGTTGTCGGAATATACCGGAAGATCAGCGCCCGCCTTGTTTGATAAATCGCGGACACAGTGAGCGCGATACAGGCGTTGATATCGACAGGCTCGTCCGGACGTGGTCCTCGATACCGTCACAACGGCAATGGTGCACTAAGATCGGGCTCGCCGCCAACATCGGCGCGAAAGGCTGCAAACCTCATCGTCCGCAAGATCAAAGGTTGGCGCGGGAGGCACCGCAAATACGGCGTCTGCGCGGATCAGCGTCGAGAAGCCCCGCTCGACCGCTACGCGGTCACGCCTTCGATCTGGAAGATCGTATCGATCTGCGCCGACAGGCGTCGGTCGACGAAAGCTTGCTGAAAAAGCGCGCTGCCTACAGTGAAGCCCCACGTGTTCGCGTGAATCATCGCCTTCACACGCGTTTCGCGGTCGACGCTGCCTGCGGCGATCACGGGCACGTCGACCGCGTCGACAACACGCCTTGCCAGCTCGGCCGGATCGTCCTTGCCGGCAAACCTGTACGCAAGCAAGTCAAGACCATGCACTCCGGGCATCGATGCGATGCGGCGCGCATCCTCGACAATTTCGTTCATCGTCCCTTCGAGCACGGTCGGATGACCAACAGTGCGGCCGACGAACGGAAAATACCGGATTGCCGAGCCACGCACTAGCGGCAGCGCGTCTTCAACGTGGCGGCCTCCAAGCAGGTAGTCGACACCGATCGCGAGCGACGCGTCGATCGATTCCAGCTCTGCTTCGCGGCTTGTTGCGACGACTTCCAGCATGACTTTGCGGCCATCGGCGCGGATGCGCCGGGCGAGCTCTTTCAAGTCTCCCATGGGCAAGCCGACATCCTTGAAGCCGACATAGCGGACTGGGCTGTCACGCAGGCTGTCGTAGTTTGCAATCGCGTCGCTGACGGTCGCGTCGTTTTCGGTCAACATCAGGATGAAGTGGGACACATCAAGCTCCGGTAGACAATGGGGGCTTCGCCCGCGACTGGACGAACTGGTGAGCGGTCTGGAGAGCGACCTGTAGGCTCGCTGGATCGGCAATGCCCTGTCCTGCAATGTCGAAGGCCGTGCCGTGGTCGGGGCTCGTACGCACGAAAGGCAGGCCGACGGTGATGTTCACGCCGTCCTCCACGCCGGCGAGCTTGACCGGTATGAGGCCCTGGTCGTGATACTGCGCTACCACAATGTCGAAGCGGCCGCGGCGGGCGTTCATGAACACAGTGTCGCCGGGCCACGGGCCGCTGGCGTCGATGCCTTCGTTCCGCGCAAGTTCGATTGCAGGCGCGATGATGTCGATATCCTCGCGCCCGAAAAGGCCTCCTTCACCCGCGTGCGGGTTAATGCCAGCGACCGCTACGCGGGGACGCTCGATGCCTAACTCACGCATCGCGCGATCAGCGAGCCCGATGATGCGCAGTTCGCTTTCGACGGACAAGTTCGCGACAGCATCGAGCATCGAGCAGTGAACCGTCACGAGGATCGTACGCAGCGTCGGGTTGACGAGCATCATCGCGTAGTCACGCGTGCCCGAGAGGTCGGCGAGCATTTCCGTGTGACCCGCGTAAGGCACATTTGCGGCGGCGAGCGCTTCCTTGTGGATCGGCGCCGTGCAGATGCCGGCGATCTCGTCCCGAACTGCGAGATCGATTGCTGTACGGATCGCGCCGAATGCGGCCTGACCGGCAGCGGCATTCACTGCGCCAACGGGCAAATCGGGCGGTAGTGCGTTCGCGCCAGGCACCCGCAAGACATCGAGCACGCCCGGCTGCGGTGCGATTTCGGCGACTGAGGTGACCTCTCGTATCGCCAGCTCCAGGCGGAGTGCCGTGGCTTGGCGTCGTAACACACCCGTATCACCGATCACGAACGACGGGTGCTCGGCAATGAACGCGGCGTTGGCAAATGTCTTGACGATGATCTCCGGCCCGATGCCTGCGGCGTCCCCCATCGTGACGGCTATTGGTTTCTGCTTCATGGTTTTGCCCCGGTCAGTGTGCGGATGCAAGTCACCAAGGCGTCGTCGTCTCCGAAACCACCGGCTTTCGTGATCAAGGGAAATCGACCCTTCGCGGTTTGAACTTCGGCTAATGGCACGCCCGGCATGATTTCGCGGCACACGCGCAACGACACTGCCGGCAGCGCGTCGATGATGCGCCGCGCGGTTTCCCCGCCGGTCACAACGAGCCCGCCGCAGGCGCCGCTGTTAACGGCATTCACCGCGTGCGTCACGACTTCGCGCAATGCCGCTTGCGGCACGCCGCTGATCGGCGAACGCGCTTCCTCTGTGGCCAGCACGTCTATTCGGCATTGCGCTTGAGCGACGGCAAGTTGCCGCCGCGATCGTGGATTCAGGCTGCCCACGACAAGCCACGGCCGACCGGCAGACAGTGCAGACGCGACTGCGTCATCGGGCCGGCGATCGCGAACGTCCGCCGCACCACGAGCGCCCGGGAGCCCGCGTGCGAGTCCACGCAGCAGCCCCGTCGAACCCGCGAGCAGCAGATCGGGCTGCCTCGCAAATGTCGTCACGATTGAGTCGAGGTCCGCTTCGGTGCGCGCATCGACCACCACGGCGTCGTCCACGTTCAGCAGCGCGCGGGCGTGCGCCGCGTCGCGCGCGACCTTCATCTCGATGCGATGCGGGCGAAACAATGCCGGGATGCTGGATTCGCACACTGGAAGCGCGGGATCGTGTCGGAATGCTGTTTCGTGCACGGGCACCCCGTCTACCCGTACGCATCCCTCCTCGACTGTACGCCCGGCCGACGGAAACGCCGGCGCGACGAGCAGCTTGCGCCGACCGGAGGAGGCAAGCGCTGTCACGCAATCGCGCGCGACTCGGCCACGCAGCGTCGAATCGAACTGAAGGACAAGTACGTCGGCGTCGCGCCACGCGCGCGCGGCCGTTGCGACAGCGTCGTGGTCGAGCGCCGGCGGGTATTCGCGGGAAGCGGTGTCGAAGCTGACGACCGCGCCCGTCGCGGTGCTGTCGGGGCGGACGAGCACGGCTGTCTCCCAGCCGCGCTCGGCGAAGCAGGCCGTCCCGTCGAGCGCACTCGTAAAGTCGTCGGTGATGATGCGGATGCGCATGGCGATCCCGTGATATTGTTGGTTCGTCAATTCTGCCGATTTACACAGAATTTTTAAGAACCAAAGCCGGATCAGTTTGGATCATTTATGGTTGTGAACCATTCGTCCAGGCAGGCGCTGCCGGCGCTGATCGCCCTGGAACTGGACCGAGACTCGGGAGTGCCGATTTTCCGGCAGATTGCACGGCAACTGCGCGAAAAGATCGTCAGCCACGCGCTGCCGGCCCGCGCGCGGTTGCCGCCTAGCCGCGAACTTGCTGCGCAACTGGCGGTGGCGCGCAACTGTGTCGTCGACGCCTATGAAGAGTTGATCGCCGAAGGCATTGTTGATGGGCGCGGGCGTCACGGCACATTTGTCGTCGCCAACGTACCCGCAGTCCGAGGGGCGGCGATGAGGGCGAGTTGGACGCCATCGCTGCTGCGGCGTATGTCCGCCGATGCACAAGCTGCACCTGAACGAGCGGCGAGTACGCGCCTCGACTGGCGTCCCGGACAGTCGAGCGCCCGGACCTTGCCACTCGATGTATGGCGCAATGCCTGCCGCGAAGTGGGACGGAAGTTGCCGCCAGAAGGCTATGGCGATCCCGGCGGGGAGCCGGGGCTCAGGCGCGCGATCGGTAAATGGCTATTCGAACACCGATCGGTCAACGTCGATCCTGAGCAGATCGTCATTACGCACGGCACGAGCCATGCGCTTCAGCTGGTCGCCCAGGCGCTATTGCGTCGCGGCGACTTGTGCGCAACAGAGGACCCGGGCTACGCCGGCGCTATATCGGCGTTCCTGCGATCGGGTGCATCGTTGCGCTACGTGCCCGTGGACGCGGAAGGCGTGGTCGTCGACCGGATTGTCGAAGACGACGCGGTCCCTGCCCTCGTTCATCTCACTCCGGCCCATCAGTACCCGATGGGGGGACATCTGTCGGGGCCAAGGCGCCGGGCGCTGGTCGAACTCGCGCGCACGCGCGGGATGCTGATGCTCGAGAACGAATACGACTGCGAGTTCCATTACGCAGGAACGAATCATCCGCCGATCTTCAGCCATGCGCCGGAAAGCACGCTGATGCTCAATACCTTCGCGAAGGCGGTCAGCCCTTCCCTTCGGCTCGGGTTCATCGTCGCCCCGCCGGGCGCAGCCGCCGCGCTGGTTGCGCGCGTCGAACGCGAGCGCACGCACGTATCGTGGCCCGTGCAGAAGATAGTCGAAATGTTGCTCGTATCGGGCGAACTGGAGCGGCATTTGCGCAGGGTGCGGCGGCATTATGGGGCGATGCGCGATGCCATACGCGAAAGGCTGACCCCATACGCAGACATGGTCACCCTAAGGGGCGACGAGGGAGGCCTGCATGTGGTCGTGTCAGGAGAGAACGACGCGTTCGACTGTGATCTGCGAGCCGCCCTGCGATCGAAGGGCGTCGTGTTCGACGACGTTCGCGATTTCACGATGCTCGAACCCAATGCGCGCGGTTTTCTGCTCGGATATGGGCATATGGACTGCGAAGCGCTGACAGAATCGCTGAATCTGCTCGAGACCTGTATCAAGCAAATCGGACGTCGCGGTCATTTGCGAAAGAGTGCCAGGCGCTACACCGCACCGAAATAATGCTGCGCCAAAGCAACCCAATATCGGACGCCGACCGGAATGATGTCGTCGTTGAAGTCGTACTTCGGGTGATGTAGCGATCGGGCGGCCGCGCCCGGCGTAGCGTTACCGATCAGCACATAAGCGCCCGGCCGTTCTTCGAGCATGAAGCCGAAATCTTCCGATGTCATGTTCGAAGGAATGTGATTGTCGAGGCGCTCGCTGCTGAACGTCTCGCGAATAACCGTTTCACAGAGCGCGGTCTCGGTCGGCGTGTTGATCGTTGCCGGGTAGTATTGGAAAAACGTCACCTCGACTTGCGCGCCATAGGCCGAGGCCAGTCCTTGGCACATCAGCTCGATGTCGCGCTGCAGCCTTTGTTGCAAAGTCGACGAGAGCGTGCGAATCGTGCCGCGCAACTCGACGCTGTCCGGAATGACGTTGTCTGTATCGCCTGCGCGGAACATGCAGACCGAAACCACAGCCGGATCGACAGGATCCTTATGCCGCGCCGCGATGGTCTGACATTGGAGCACCATCGAACAGGCGAGCGGTATCGGGTCGAGACCCAGGTGAGGTTGAGCCGCATGCGCCCCCTTGCCTGTTACCGTGATTCTGAATCGGGACCCGGCGGCCATGATCGGGCCGGTGCGCAATCCGAAATGCCCGGACGGCAAACCCGGCCAGTTGTGCATGCCGAATACCGCTTCCGTCGGGCATCGCTCGAACAGGCCGTCATCGATCATCCTCCGTGCGCCCGCGCCCCCTTCCTCGCCAGGCTGAAACACGAAATGAACCGTGCCGGGCAACTGCGGCAATTGCTTCAGGACACGGGCGGCGCCCAGCAGCATCACGGTATGCCCGTCGTGTCCGCAGGCATGCATGACTCCGTTCGCACACGAGGCGTGCGCGAAGTGATTGGCCTCCTGGATCGGCAACGCATCGAGGTCCGCGCGCAGCACGATGCCACGGTCCGGGTCGGCGCCGGGCAGGCTCGCGACCACGCCCGTCCCGCCCAGCCCGCGCAACACTGCATAGCCGAGCGATTCGAGCTCACGTGCGACGACGTCTGCCGTCCTGTGTTCTTCGAATCGCAGTTCGGGATGGGCATGCAGGTCGCGTCGCAACTTCGCCCAATGCGCATGATGCGCGTCCAACAAAGTCTCGACCGTTGCGGAGGCATTCAATTTCGGCACCTTTAGAAAGCGAATAGAGTCGACGCTGGCGTGTTATCGCGTCGGGTATCGCAGCCCGTTTCAATCGTAGAACCCGAGGATCGACTTCACTTCCATGTACTCTTCCATGCCTTCTATCCCGTACTCTCGACCATTGCCGGACTGCTTGTACCCGCCGAATGGCGCTTGCGGGTCCCAAGCCGGATAGTTCAGATGCACCTGGCCTGAACGAATGCGCGCTGCGACCGCTTGCAACAGTGCCTTGTCTGCGCCTTGAACATGCGCGCCGAGCCCATAAACCGTGTCGTTCGCGATCGAGATAGCTTCTTCGACCGAGTCGTAGGGAAGGATGGCAAGGACCGGGCCGAAGATCTCCTCCTGAGCAATCCTCATCTTTGTACCCACTTCGGAAAAGATCGTCGGCTGTGCGAAGAACCCCCTGCTCAGGCCGGCCGGCCTCCCTGGTCCACCGACGAGCAGCAGAGCGCGTTCGTCGATGCCGGCTTCGATCATCTCCTGCACCCTGCCGAACTGCGCACGATTGGCCAACGGACCGTGTGTCGTCGCATCGGCGAACGGATCGCCAACGATCATCTGTTCCGTTGCCGCGACGGCCAACGCTTCGACCCGCCGCAACACGTCGCGCGGCACGATCATCCGCGTCGGCGCGCTACACGACTGACCCATGTTCCGAAACGCTGCAGCAACGCCGAGCGAGGCGGCACGCGGCAGATCGGCATCGGGTAGCACGACGTTCGGCGACTTGCCGCCGAGCTCCTGCGCCACGCGTTTGACCGTCGGCGCAGCTGCCTGCGCAACCAGGACGCCCGCACGCGTCGAGCCGGTGATCGACACCATATCGACTTGCGAGTGTGACGCCAGCAACGTCCCGACCTCCGGTCCGCTGCCGCTCACGAGGTTGAATACGCCCGCCGGAACGCCAGCGTCCGCGATGACTTCAGCAAACAGCAAGGCGCTCAGCGGCGAGAGCTCACTAGGTTTCAGCACCACCGTGCAGCCGGCTGCGAGTGCCGGGCCGACCTTCGCCGTAATCTGATAGATCGGCCAGTTCCAGGGCGTGATCAGCGCGCAGACGCCGATCGGCTCGCGAACGACCGCGGTCGTACCCCGCTGAATCCGGAACGGGTAGCTAGCCAGATTGTCGCGCGCGACCCGGACATGTTCGGCCGCGAGCGGCACATGTGCGGCGCGCGCATATCTGATGGGCGCGCCCATTTCCGTTGACAACGCAGCTGCGAACAGTTCGGCGCGCTCCAACATCAGCGTATGAACCCGGTCGAGCAGCGCGGCACGGTCTTGCGGCGAACTTGCCGACCAACCTGCGAAAGCCTTACGCGCGGCGAGCACTGCCCGCTCGGCGTCGCGCGCGTTGCCAAGTGCGATCTCGCAGACTGCGTCCTCGGTGGACGGCGAGATAACGGCGATTCGATCGCTGCCATCGGGGGCAGTCCACTCGCCGTCGATGTAAAACCGGTCGAGCCGTCCCGCTTGCATCAGGTGCTGAACAGGTAAAGTCATTGCAGCGTGTCCTTGATTCGATACCATGCCCCAACGAATGGCAAAAACCACGGCTTGCCAAAGTGGCCGGGGATGGCAGGCCAGTCGAAGTCTTTCCACGGGTTCAGATCGACGCGTCCGTCCATGATCTCCGCCATCAGCGTGCCCATCAACGTGGCCATGTGCGTGCCATGGCCGCTATAGCCCATCGAGTAATAGACACCGTCACGCTGGCCCGCGCGCGGCAGGCGGTTGGCGGTCATGTCGACCATGCCGCCCCAGCAATAGTCGATGCGCGCGTTCGCCAATTCGGGGAACACCGTGGCCATCTGCTGTCGCAAGATCAGCCCGCTCTTTTCGTCGGAGCGCGGGTTCGATGTCGCGAAACGTGCGCGTCCGCCAAAGAGCATCCGGTTATCGGGCGTTACACGAAAGAAATTGACGAAGTGCCTGGTGTCGGTCGCCATCCGGCGCGTGGGCAGCAACCGTTCGAGCAGGTCCTCCGGCAAAGGCTCAGTGACGATGATGAACGCCCCGACCGGCACGATTCTTCGCCGAACCCACGCGAACGGTCCCACCTGCGAGATGCCGCTCGCCAGGAGCACCTGCGGTGCGCGGATCTCTCCGCGCGGCGTCCGCACGATATAGGCGCCCCCAGAATCCCGCTGCAATCGCAGTACCGGCGCCTGTTCCAGAACATGGGCGCCACGCGCTTGCGCAGCTTTCGCGAGACCACGAACATAACGACCGACGTGCATCCCCGCGCTTTTCTTGAAGATCAACCCGCCGTGATAACGGTCCGAGCCGATTTCGTCACGAAGCTCTGCCTTGGCGACAAGGCGCGTATCGGGGTCCACACTTGCGGCCAGCAGCGCCTGACTTCGCGCGAGCTTATCGAAGTGCTCCGGTTTCGCCGCGAGTTTGAGCTTTCCCCTGCGAATGAAGTCGCAATCGATCGACTCCTCCCTGACCAACCGCTCAACCGTGTCGACACCCGCGTCGAACGCGAGATAGAGCCGGTTGGCCAGCTCCGTGCCGATCCGCTGCGAGAGTGAAGCGTAATCCTGCGCGAAGCCGTTGTTGCACATGCCGCCATTGCGGCCCGACGCGGCCTGTCCCACGGTCCCTGCTTCGCAGACGATGACGCGCGCGCCTTTTTTGGTGAGTGCCAAGGCCGCCGCCGAGCCGGTGATCCCTCCACCCACCACGACCACGTCGCACTTTCCGCCGTCCATGTCAGGCGAGTTGCTGACGAATGGCTCGGACGTATCGAGCCAGTAAGAACCGAAATGCATTACAAACTCCAAAGCGGCCGGGCGCGTGCTCATACCCGAGACCATGCGTGCAAGCGGCAAATAGGCCGGTCCGTAACGAGCGTCTAAAGCATGGCTTGACTGACTAGTGCGTACAAGCGGCAAACGGGATCGGGTGCGTCAATGTGTTCGTGGGCAGGCCCATTGAGAACCATCTTCGAGCAGATGTCCACACGCTGCAGTCCCTGTTCGCTCAGCCAATCGCTCAAACCTGTTTCCGAGGGCACGTCGATACGGATGAATTCGCCCTCTCGTCCGGTCAGCCAGTAGCCGATCAAGGCTTTTGCACGCGCGTCGTCACGAGAACGAAGCGCGACTACCGGGCCGATCACGTGCCCCCGGCCAAAGCGCCGCAACACCGAGAATCCGGTGATCTCGTCATCGCGTTCAAGTACGACGCTTTCCCCGCGCTCGAGCACGGCGGACAAAAGCGCATGGCGCTCGAGGCCCGCAGCGCGCGAAGCCAGTTCAACGAGGCCGGGAAAGTCGGCGGGGATCCCAGTGCGCAGTCGCTCACCATCGAGCAACTCAACGGGCAGAGGCTTACCGGCGTTCCCTTGATGTTGCTCCAACGATCCACACACGCTGAAGCCGAGCTTTTCGTAGAGCGGCCGACCGGCCGGCGTCGCATGGAGAAATGTGATACGTGGCCCTAACTCTTCGAGGACGATCTCCATCAGCTTGCGGCCGATACCCCGGCCCTGGTGCGCCGACGACACGATGACGTGACCGAGTGAGGCCCGGTCGGCGCCGAACTTCCAACACATCGCAGTACCAATGACGACACCCCGCTCTTCGGCCACGAACGCTATCGCCGTTTCGGCGGAAAACTGCCAGTCTTCCGGTCTATATGGCCAACCCAGTGCCATAGAGAGCACGTGAGCCGCGGATACGTCGGCCGGAGTGAACTTGCGATACCGAAGACTCGTGGCTGAGGCAGAGCCGTTCGAGAACGAATCGTGTTTCATTAATCTGCTTTCGTGAATGTTTCCGTTTCGCCTGAAGTGCAACCCGCTCGGGGCTACACCGCCGCCACCGCTTCGACTTCGATCTTCAGGCCGTAATGCAGCGCAGGAACCGGCACGACCGCGCGAGCGGGTCTCGCATCGCCGGCCCAACGCGCAAAGATCTCGTTGAACTTCGCCCAATGCCCGACATCGACGATATAGACACGGACCTGGACCAGTTGCCTGATTTCGCTGCCAGCGCCGGCGAGCGCCGAAGCCAGATTCGCCAGAACCTGCTCGGCTTGGTCTTCAAAGGCGCTGTCCGCAAGTTTTCGTCCGCTCGAGTCGATCGGAAGTTGGCCCGATACAAAGATGAGACCATTTGCGATCGAAACGTGACTGTAGTGCCCACCCGGCGTTGCCAGCCCGGCGGGGTTCATTGTCCGGGGTTGCTGCGCACCGTGTTCGTTCCGGTCCATCAAGGCCACTCCAAGGAAGAGTACGTCGTTGAATGTGCAGGGCGCTCGCCAGCCTTGGGGCAAGATTGACTGCGCACCGCCGTTGGCAAGCCGATGCGACGTACTATAGGAAAAATTATTTCTATCGTGTTTAATCTCGAATGAATCCATCGTTAACGGATCGTTAATGCTTCAACTGGAAGACATGCAGCTGCTGCGTGCGCTCGGCGTATCGCAATCGCTTGCGGCCGCGGCGAGGTTGTTGGACCTGACGCCGCCCGCGGTCACGGTGCGTCTTCAGCGCATCGAAGAGCGGCTGGGGGTGAGTCTTGCGACGCGCGCAGCGAGAGGCATCTCGCTCACTGACGAAGGGCACCGCCTCGTTCAGGAAGCCATCGACATCCTGGAGCGGATCGAGTCCATTCCATCGCGCGTCTCCGGGGCGTCGGCTGGTGTAAGTGGTCATTTGCGCGTCGTTGCTCCATTCGGATTCGGCAGGGAATATGTCGCGCCGCTCGTCCGGGACCTGCATCGCTCACACCCCAATCTGGCGATTTCGCTGATTTTGGTCGAAAGTCCGCTCGCGTCTGCGTCGGGCGCCGACGCAGTCGTCTCGATCGGCCACATCAAAGGCTCTTCCTGGGTGGGACATTTCCTGGCGCCGAACGACCGCCTTCTTTGTGCAAGCCCCGGCCTTGCACGTTCGCTGTCAAAGCTCAAGCATCCCTCCGAATTGACCCAGCACCCTTATCTGACCTTACGAGAAAACGATGAGGATGTGACGCGTCTGCGTTTTGCTCAGCACGATGCCGCAGGCAAACGCATCAGCAAGGGCGTGACGGTCCGCTTGAGCAGCGCGTTGTCTTCGAACGACGGCACCGTCGTCCGAGGCTGGGCCGTCGACGGACTCGGCGTTGTCGCGCGATCCGAATGGGATTGCGCGCGGCTGATCGCAAAGGGGAAACTGAAGCGCATTTTGCCGGCATGGCACCTCGAACCTGCACCGGTCATGGCCCTGACGCCCACGCGCCAAGGCCTGACCATTCGTCAGCGTGTGTTCCTGGAAGCTGCGAAGCGAGCCTTCAACCCGGTGCCCTGGCGCAGTTGAATCAACGAGGCGCCGCCGGCGCCACGAATGCATTGCGCCGCGTCCCGGCGCCATCTAAAAATCAGCGACCTTGCCCCATGCAGAGGAGGCGAATCGGCTCGGTCGATACGGTGTGGGGTCCACGATGGGCTCGGCACCGGTGGCGAGATCGGCGATCAGGTGGCCTGCACCTGGGCTTATCCCGAAGCCGTGCCCTGAAAAGCCCGCTGCCAGGATCAATCCCGGTACGCCCGGTACTTCGCCAATTCCCGGAACGCCATCCGGCGTGCTGTCGACGAAGCCTGCCCATGCATGCGTAATCTGCGCGTCGCGTAGTTCGGGCAGCAGTTCGATGGCGCGGCGATGCGTTTCGGCGACCGTCGCCCGATCGGGCTTCGGATCCAGGATGCGCATTCGCTCCATCGGCGTCGGCGCATCGAGCCGCCACCGCTTCACCGTTTCATGGCCGCCACGAACGCCCTCGAGGCCCCCCGGAAGAAGGCTGCGCCAGCGCGCGGCGAACATCGGCACGAATTGCGGCGCGAAACACAGGAATTGGCTCGTCACATCGACGCGCGCCCGCCCGCTGATGGCCAGCGCGTAGCGTCCGTCGTTTCGGCGAGTAACCGATACGCCGGAGGTGAACAGCGCATCGGGCAAACGATGTTCCACGGGAGAGACGCTGAGGATCGATTGACGAATCGATGCCTGCGGAAAACGGATGCCGAGCTGTCTGCAGAACGACGACGCCCAGGCGCCACCCGCAAGCACCACGGTCCGGGTCTTGATCACGCCGGCTTCCGTGACGACGCCGCTGACCCGCCCGCCCTCCAGTTCGAGGCCGCGGGCCGCGCACGCCTGGATGACACTGCCGCCTAACTTCATGAGCGCAGTTGCCACGGCCGGCGCGGCCTTGCCGGGGTCGGCCGTGCCGTCGGTCGGCGAAAAGACGCCGCCTTTCCAGGCTCGCCCGGTCACTCGCCCCCGCTCGGTAGCCTGCCGGCTGTCGAGCATGTAAGTTGTCACGCCCGCGGTCTTCGCAAAGTCGCCCCAACTGGCCCAACGGGACAATTCGGCGTCGTCATTGCTGAGGTACAGCAGCCCGCACCGATGAAAGCCCGTGTCTTCGCCCGTTTCGATCGCAAATCGTTCCCAAAGGTCGAGGCTCTTGCTCGCCATCGGCAATTCGCGCGCGTCACGGTTCTGCTGCCGGCACCAGCCCCAATTGCGGCTCGACTGCTCGGCGCCGATTCTGCCCTTCTCGACCAGCGCGACTGAAACCCCGCGCCGGGCCAGGTAGTAGGCGGCAAAGACGCCAATGATGCCGCCGCCGATCACCACCACGTCGGCGGCGGCTGGCAGCGTGGGCGAAGTTTGAATCTGCTGCAGCGGGGGCGACATGATCAGCCTCGCTCGGTGGAAGTCTGAATGTTCTGCGTCACGTAGAATTTCGCTACGCGCTCGCTGCTCTCCCATCCGATCGGCGCGCCCTGAGGCACAAAAATCGCGTCGCCGGTGCCAAGCGACAGCACGCTGCCATCAGGCGCCGCGAACCGCACCTTCCCGTCCACGAGATGCATGAACTCGTTCACGCGATGCGGGCGAACGATCCGATGGTAAGGCGTCGAATCCCACGTACCCGCGCGGTACCCCGCGCTTTCATCGGTGAATACGTTGTCACTTCGGCATTGCGGGGCGGGACCCAGCAGCACCTCAGCCGGTAGTGTTGCGGACGGCTTGAAGTCAGCGTCGACGCGCAAGGGGAACAGGCCGCTCTTCGTGGGGCCGTTGTAAAGCGCCACACAGGACACGAAAACCGTGCGTGATTCGGCCCTGACGCGAAGCGTGGTGCCGCCACCGATCACCACGCCCGCTTGCGGGCCGAGTACCAACGGCGCCATTCCGGCCGCTTCCAGCGTGAGCCTGCCTTCGACAACGACGATGGTCTCGGTGTGCGGAAAGGCCGCTACGTCGAGCTCGCCAATAAAGCTCACACGGCCCGCGGCCATCGAGTCGGGTCCTTCCCAAGCAATCTCCCGATGTTGCGCGAACGGGTCGTTGGTGCCGAATGCCGCTCTCCGGAAGGTGGTTGAAACAGGCGCGCCGTCGGCACGGTGCAATACGAATGCTACGGTCACTTTTGCTCCTACGGATCTAGCGGGTGATGGTTCGTTTATCTAGTTGCAATTAAATCAGCAACGGCTTTGCGCCTATGCTGAATTGGGAGGTCCAAAGCGCAGTTTCATGCGCTTTTGAGGGGGTTCACGGCAGTTCTCGCGGTGCAAGACGGCGCGCTCCCGTTGTGGGCGTGCGGATCTTCGATGTGGTGTGTCAGCACATGGCGCAAAAATTCTCGCGTACGCGCTTCCCGCGGCGAGCCGAGCACTTCTTTCGCACTACCCTCCTCGATGATGAGGCCCGCATGCAGAAAGCAGACACGATCGGCCACTTCGCGGGCGAACCCCATCTCATGCGTGACGACGAGCATCGTCATCCCTTCGCGCGCCAACGTGCGCATGACACTCAGCACCTCGCCCACGAGTTCCGGGTCAAGGGCGGAGGTCGGCTCGTCGAACAGGATGGCCTTAGGCTTCATTGCGAGCGACCGCGCGATCGCGACGCGTTGCTGTTGGCCCCCCGAGAGCTGATGCGGATACGCGTCGATTTTCTGGCCGAGGCCGACCTTGTGCAGCAACTCGATTGCCTCGCGCCGTGCCTGCCCGACCGGCTCGCGCTTCACGTGTACCGGCCCCTCCATTACGTTCTCGACCGCAGTACGGTGTGGGAACAGATTGAAGCGTTGGAAGACCATCCCGACCTGGGTGCGCAGCTGATTGATATGGCGAGAGCGCTGCTCGACGACTTGATCCAGCAGTTTGATCTCGCCCGAATCGTAGGACTCGAGTGCGTTGATGCATCGAAGCAGCGTCGACTTCCCTGAACCCGATGCGCCGATCAGACAAACGACCTCGCCCTCAGCCACCTTCAACGTAATGCCTTTGAGCACCGGCACGTCGCCGAAGCTTTTATGGACGTTCGTGATTTCGATCATTGCAGCCTCACTTCACCTTGTGTTTCCCGAAGCGCCGTTCGAGCGTCCTGGTCAAACTCATCAACGGAAGGCTCATCGCGAGATATCCGGCCGCCACAAGTGTGTAGACCTCCAGGTTCTGGAACGTGGCGGCTGCGATCAGCGATCCTTGACGCGTCATCTCGGAGACAGTGATCGTCGATGCGAGAGACGAGTCCTTGAGCATCGACACAAGTGTGTTGCTGTAGGGCGGCAGCGCAACCTTAATCGCTTGGGGAAGAATCACCCGGGTCATGGTCTTGATGCGGCCCATCCCGATCGATTGCGCGGCTTCGTATTGACCTTGATCCACCGATTCGATGCCCGACCGGATGATTTCGGCGACATACGTGGAATATCCGAAGGCGAGCCCCACGATGCTCGCTTGCAGCGCGCTCATCTGCAGATGGATCGAGGGAAATACGAAGTAAATGTAGAACAGCAGTACGATCATCGGCAGCCCACGGACGAGGTTGATCAACGTGGTGGCCGCGCGCCTGACCGGCGCATGCCGTGACATCTTCAGGAGCGCCCAAACGAGACCGAGCACGGTACTTAGAATCAGACAGCTAACGGTGATGAAGATCGTCATCCCGGCCCCCTGAAGCACGATCGGGACAAATTCGACTACGTCGCTCCAACGCATGATTTGCCTTTCTAATAATCGCTCCACTGCATTACCCGGCGTCGATCTTCGTCGTAGCCGCCGAGCACCGATCGGCTCGCACGCTACGCTCGGATACTTGCGCACACCGGGCCGTCTCCTTACCTATCGGCCATACTCACGAACGCCCTTCTGGCCGGGTCGCGGCTGACGCAGGATCCAGCCAGAAATACGTCGCGATCCACCCCTGCAAGAATCGATCGGACGTCCTCGTGTCAACCACCGAAGTTCCATTTTTTCAGGATGCCGTCCAGCGTTCCATCCGCCTTGATTTTTGCCAACCCATCGTTGATCTTCGCAAGCAACGCAGCATTTCCCTTCTTCACACCAAATGCAATGGGCACCTTCCGCAGCGGCGTAAACCCATCCACAACCCGACAGCCCTGCAGCGTGCCCGCCGCTTCCTGCGCCTTCCAGACTGGATAGTCGTTGAACGCTGCCGCAATACGGCCTAACGCGACATCGCGCGCCATATCGGACCCCGTGTTGTACAGCTTGACCTCCTTGAAGATGCCAAGCTTCATCAGTTCATCTGAGGTTTCCTCGCCGACGCCCGCTCCGACAACCGTGCCCTTCAGATCTTGAATCGTGCGGTAGTTGTTCTTGTCCGAAGCATTGACGATGATCCCTTTGCCAAAAAACGCCACCGGCTGCGAGAAGTCGATCACCTCTTCACGCTTCGTCGTCGGCGTCATGCCCGCAACGATGAGGTCGATCTTGTCGGAGATGACGGATTGGATCAGTGCCGAGAGTAAGCAACTCGTGAGTGCCGTTCTGGACGGCGGATTGAGTGTCCGGGTAATTTGGTGTCCACCAAATTATTGCGGGCACCAAATTGGACAATACATTGAGGGCGCGCACGGCCGACGGTGCGTACAAGCGGCCTAATTTCCGGACCGATTTCAAGCGGCAACTGGTCGAGGAATCCTTTGAGCCGGGGGCGTCAGTAGCGTTGATCGCTCGTCAGAACGACATCAACGCCAACCTTCTGTTCAAGTGGCGGCGGCAATACCTTGAAGGTGCATACGGTTTGCCGACGTTGCCGGAGCNAGCAACTCGTGAGTGCCGTTCTGGACGGCGGATTGAGTGTCCGGGTAATTTGGTGTCCACCAAATTATTGCGGGCACCAAATTGGACAATACATTGAGGGCGCGCACGGCCGACGGTGCGTACAAGCGGCCTAATTTCCGGACCGATTTCAAGCGGCAACTGGTCGAGGAATCCTTTGAGCCGGGGGCGTCAGTAGCGTTGATCGCTCGTCAGAACGACATCAACGCCAACCTTCTGTTCAAGTGGCGGCGGCAATACCTTGAAGGTGCATACGGTTTGCCGACGTTGCCGGAGCATGCGAAGCCGACATCCGATTGCGAGGCAACGCCATTGTTGCCAGTGAACATCGTTGCCGACGCGGCGACCGAGCCGGCGGCGACGCCCAATGCGAGCGAATCGCTCTCAAATGTCTTCGAGATTGAGTTTGAGCGGGCATGCCTGCGCATTCGTGGCGAGGTGTCGCCAGACACACTGCGGCTGCTGATTCGCGAGTTGTCGCGATGATCGGCCTGCCGGCGGGCACACGCATCTGGATTGCCGCAGGGGTGACCGACATGCGTTCCGGGTTCCAGGGTCTGGCCGCGAAGGTACAGACGGTCCTTCAGGAGGAACCGCATGGCGGTGACGTGTTTATCTTTCGTGGCCGTCGAGGTGACCTGATAAAAATTCTCTGGGCTACCAGCGACGGGCTGTGGCTGCTTGCAAAACGACTCGAACGTGGCCGCTTCGTCTGGCCGAAGGCCGATAGCGGCAAGATCCACCTGACCCAGGCCCAACTCTCGATGCTGCTTGAGGGCATCGACTGGAGGCAACCGCGTCGCACCGCCGAACCAATGTCGATGTTGTAAACCACGCGGGACCTGCGTAAACTGCGCGGCATGCCTGATGCCAGCGATCTTCCTGACGACATCGATGCACTCAAGGCCCTGTTGCTCGAGGCGAGGGCGTCCCTGGCCGAGCGAGATCTGGAAATTGAACAGCTCAAGGCGCAAATCGATAAGCTCAAGC
>NZ_WHNP01000079.1 GCF_009362735.1 Paraburkholderia franconis
GGGCTCGGTGGACGCCTGGTTCCGCAGCAGTTTCGTGCTTGTTCGACGTGCATCCGGTTGGCGCATTGTGCATGAGCATCACTCGTTTCCGATGAAGATGGACGGCAGCAATCTCGTCGCCAGCGATCTCAATCCCTAGAGACTGAGTAAGTGTGATTCGCTGAGCAACCCGGCTAGCTTCGACGCGTCGTGGGACTTCAGTCCAACCGGCACGTGGGCCATGCCGGCGGACGCGACGCATCCGATCCTTCGCTGGCGATTGGGGCGGTATGCGCTGCGCAGAACACACGCCCCCAGACCGCGTCGCCTGAATGAGGCAAAGCAGCCGTTCGAGTGACCGCGCTTTCGATCAATCCAATGACAGGTGATGGCCGAACCCAGTCCGAGCTCGGAACGGCCGCCGTGCTCCACCCATGATCTTCCTAACAGAAAAAGGGAAGACCGAAGTCTTCCCCTTTGCTACGGCTATGCGCAACCGGTCCTGATCTTCACGTGCGGGGCCGACCGACAACATGATGCGCATCGAACCGTCCGCGTTCCGGGTGCGCTGGCCTCTCAATCTCAACTCGCCAGCGGCTATCGCAGCTTCGTCGGAAGGCGGTTCGTCCCTGAACATCGGCAACAGCGACAGCCAGCCGCTGTATTCCGGTTCGGAAACCTCCTTCGCATATGCGCAGACCCGAAGCTCGCCGACGTAGTGAACGTCTGTCGATCCAAAGGCAAGACAGAGCAGATGCTCGCCGTCTATGCCAACCCCAAGTGAAGCAATGACGGGCATCACAGCTTCAGCCGTCCGGACAAATCCCATCAAGAGCGGCTTGCTGATCGGACCACGCCATTCGTCGATCGCTCTCCGGGCTTCCGGAAGAACGAACAATTCACTAGTTGCAACGGTTGTTACCGAAAACATATGGCCTCCAGAAAAAGGCCATCCGGGAGCGTCGTTTGACGTTCCACGAATGGCGGAACGTCGAACAACACTGGGTCGATTCTAGGCGAAAAAAGGCAGTTGTCCAGGTCAATGCTTAACGCATTGACGTGAGCGGAGCTCGATATGCGCTCACTAACTTCGTCGCTCGATAGTAGTACTAAGTTGCACGCCTATGGATTCGGATTAGCCACAACCGTGTGAAGTGCATGCCCGAGAAGGTATTCGCCGAGACCTTGGCCTTTCTGGTTCCTGTCTACGGCAAGCCGTGCCAGGAGCACTGCGGATACCTTGTCGGGGAGCCGCTTACCCGGCATCCCATCCGCCTCCACCAAAAATGCCGACAGGGCGTAGTACCCGACGACCTTTCCCGGATCGGCGGGCAGCGTCGCGACATAGGTGCGAGGAATAATATTTTTCTGTTGGTGCCCACTGGCCATGTTCCGCAGCCATTCATTCATCGAACTGGCGCCGCAATCGAACTCGCTGCGGTTATCGGTTCATGCCGTCGAATATCCTGCCAACGCTCATTCATCGAGCTTTGCCAGGCGCAGACCTCATGCGCCAAACGTGGACGGGCACTCGTCCAGAGCCTTGAAATTCGCGGCAACAATCCCTAGATTTGTAATGTGTCCCGCAACGGGACGTGTACATCGGCGAACGCTGCACGCGCCGCTCATGTACGGTTCGCGCATCGTTCGCCTGCCTTGATGGAGGTGAAGGATGGACTTCAGAAACCTGATCCCATGGAGCCGCGATCGCGGCACGCCGGTCGTCCGTCAGGGCGGCGACGATCACCCGGTGTTTGCCCTTCATCGCGAGATGAACCGCCTGTTCGACGACTTTTTCCGGGCCTTCGATGTACCGGCGAGGTTCGGCGGGTCGACGTTCTCGGGGAACTGGCCGAACATCGAGCTGAGCGAGACCGACAAGGAGATTCGGATCGTTGCCGAGCTCCCGGGCCTCGAGCAGAAAGATGTCGACGTGTCGCTCGACAACGATGTCCTGACGATTCGCGGCGAGAAAAAATCCGAAAGCAGTGGGGCCTTCTACAGCGAGCGGTGGCAGGGCGCCTTCCAGCGTTCGGTTCAGTTAAGTCACGACGCTGATCCGGAAAAAGCCAGCGCACAGTTTCGCAACGGCGTGCTGACCGTGACGGTCGCAAAGCGTCCCGACGCCCAGAGTCGAACCCGTCGTATCACTGTGACGGGATGAAACGCGACGCAGGTCCGCGCGCATGCAGGGCGGTCCGCCGCCCTGCATGCCGCATCGCTGACATTTCGTCAAAGGAGGCTCGCATGTTCGCTCATGAAACTGGCACCTACCACGGCTACCTGATCCGGCCCGTCGTGACGCGCTCTGGTGACGGCAGGTATGAGGCTGCGGCGATCATTGAGGACCGCGCGGGTGCAACGCACACGCTGGCGCTGGACGCCGCGTTCTACCAGCAGCGTGACGCGGCCGATGCGGCTCGGGAATCCGCCATCGCCTGGCTCCAGAGGCTCGCATCGACTGGTGACCGCGTGCCGTTACGACAGCACTAGTTCCTCTCCCCCGTGGGGCGCGGCCTTGGCGGCGCGCCTGCCACGGGTTACTGGCGGTTGCACTGCCACATGGCCGGTCACGCGTGAATCAGTGGATGGGCGGCACCGTACCCAGTTTTTCGATACAGCGCCGCACGGCGCATTGTCGATGATCTGCTGGCCGTAGAGAAACCCGTTGACGACCGGTCGTAAGCACTCGTCGTTCGCCGCAGCTTGATCGGAAAGCAAAGTTGAAGTTGCAGTCGTCCCTCGCGATCTGAACGTGCCGGACTTTCATACCTTCCACACCCAGAATGATGGCCGAAGGCGATCGCTCCAGCGCGCGTGGCTTTCCCTTTCGGTCGGGTGCGGATCATGTCATGCGCGACTGCACGACGTCGCACGGAGCGCATCCAGCCGCGCCGACAATGCGCGGGCCTGCGGTTCGAGGGCCGGCGGCAGTCCCATCGCCTGTACCATCTCGAGCCGTGCGCGCCAGTAGTCCGGTGACGTCACCGGGGTCGACTGCCCGGTATCGTTGTCGTGAATCACGTGCTCGAGGTGCAGAATCATGGCGCGGATGTGCGCCAGTTCCTGCACGGCAAGGACCTCATTCTGCTGCATCGCCCAAGGTCCTCCATGCGTGCTGTCAGTTCCGGTACTGGCGCCGGTACCAGTGCCAACCCGGAGCGTCCAGTCGACGTTGCAGCTGCGCCCGCCGGTGTTCGCGCCGATAGTGGCTGATCACGAAGATGGCTGCGAGCAGCAGGACCGTCGAACCCATCACCATGGCTGCCTGGCCTTCGTCCATCGTCAGCTCCTTCAATATTGTGATGATCGGCCGATGCTCAGTCGGGTGCCTGCCGTGCCTCAGCGTGCAGCCAAGGCCACCGCCTGACGCCGACGGCTTCGCGGGGGTCTTTGATAAGCCGATGATTCCGCCCGGGCGGTTGTCGCTTGGACACCAGCCGGTGAGCACATATGCAATAAAAAAGGACTCCTTTAGATGGAGTGGCTTTACCATCGCATGTGCCGGCACCGCGTCGCAGCCCGTTATCGCTTCGCTGCCTGCAATGCCGGATCGATCGCACGCCTCGCGCTCTTCGAGGCTGCGGCGGCCATGTCGAGGTTGCTCCGGGTTACTTCGACCGCCTGCTGGCCGCTATTCTGCAGCGTTTCGAACAGGGTATTGGCGGCTGAAATCGCGGAATTCAGGGCGTTCATGGCGGCCTCGGAACCGGCCGGCGCGACGTCCTCCACCACCGTTTGCACCTGGCGTCCGTACGCTTCACATTGCGACTTTGCAATACGCGCGAATTCGGCTTGCGTGGCCGATACGATGTCGAACGCCTGACGGCTGTAGGTCTGCACCTTCTCTGCCATCGGCGCAGCGAAGCTGTTCTGCAGTGAGAGCCAGTCGTGCGGCTCCTTCACCGACAACAACTTCTGTGCAAGGTCGAGCGTGTCTGCGAACGTCAATCGGGTTGTCTGCAGGTTCAGCGCGGCCAGTTTCCCGACGCCCTCGACCGCCTTGTTGCTCAGCTCGAAAAGAAGGTCGAGGTTGGCCTTCCGGGTTGCAGCAACCTGTTCCGGGGTCAGCATGATGAAACTCCTGTGTGGCCGATCCGGCGCGCAGGCACCGCCCGATTCGGGGCGGGCGACATGAGACGGCGGGATCGCGTGAATGGACCGATGATGCGCGCTGCACGTGGCACGCGCATGACCGGTGATTTGCAGGCGGTCAATCCAGGTGGATCCGGCCTGCGGCGTGTCCCCGGAACCGACCACTGGCGCAACTCACGGCGGTACACGCGACGTGGCCTGCGTTGCAATAGTGTGATCCCGGAAAAGAGTTCGCAGACGGTCGCCGCTCAGCGTTTTCGGGCGACGGCCTGAAGCACTGAATCACCGTCGCGGGTGAGGCGGGGACGCCGAGCTCCAGACGCAAGCTGTTCCAGCGCGACCAGCTGGCGTTCCAGCAGGGTGTCAAGCTCTTCGCGGTTCAGGTCAATCTGCTCGGGCGCGGCCTTGACCAGCAGCAGGGTGGCGAATTCGTGAGGGCTCAGCATGCATGTCTCTCCATTTATTTATTTATTCGTTACGCAAAGCATCGTTTACCGCTGACGCGCAGTGTCGTGTATTCGGTAGTTATTCCAGTCCTTTATTCCGGCCTTGCGAATTTGACGGCCTTCAAGGCAGGGTCCAAATGTTAAAGCAAAAGCGGGGACGATACGGGATGAAAATAATGCATGAAGCCTGCATCCTTGATAGAATCATTTTTATCATACGATAATGCAAATGGCATTGCGCGTTCGGAAATCTCTTCGCATGGCCATGCCACGCGGGCAACCGACTTCATGACCGGTTCAGGCAACATGGAGGGCACCGCGAAGCAGTCGCCGCGGCTAAGACGCGATACGCAGAATTCGATATTCAACCATCAGGCTCTTATTCAATAGCAATACTATTTTATTAAGTGGTGTCCTTTAATTATCCGAATGTCAACTTGAAAAAACGATAATTTAATCGCTCGCAAATTTGCGGGCAATCCTGTCTCAGGACGACGAGAAGTGGCCGGTTCAGCGATTGAGGCGAAGAAAGCACCAATCGGGAGCGTCGTCTGACACCCCCGCGAATGGCAGGATCCTCATAGTCGTACCATCTCCAACTGCGGCAGGATGGTTCGTTCATACTCCTGTTGCTCGCGGATTTCTTCGTCGAGTTCCCGCTTAACGACCGAAGCCAGGTCCTGTCGGGACTCCACCGCAATCACACCGCGGTCAGTGAAGCCATAGAGCCGTGAACGCAACTCCCATTTGGGACCGTTTGGTGGAAGCGTGTAGTGCACTTCTAGACCCGCGGGCAGCGTCCCCACATGATGAAGCTTTCCCCAGATAAGCAACTGGGCTCCAGTTTGCTTCAAATATTCCTGACCGGATTTCAAGGCATTTTTAACAGCCTCCTGGTCTTCGGACATCGGTACATGAAGATGGCGGCCCAGTCTCACGACATTTACCGGCAGTTGCTGCGGCAGCCACACCAGCAAAAACTGTTGGGTTACCCCGTCATCGTCGCCATCGAAATCAGCGATGACAATCGTGAATACGCCGTGTTTAGCCGTGGGAAGGGGATCGCCGAATACACGTTCAACGTTATCAGCGACCATTGGCCTGCTAAGGATATCTCTTGTGTGAGGGGCAATAGCGCCAATTGGCAGCGCCATGAAGAGCGCCAAAATCCACACCAACCTTAGCCGCTTCGCGCCGCGTTTTCCGAAGTGCACGGCAAGTCGTGCATAAAGATCGTTGACGACGCCGGATACTGTTGGCGCCTCTGGTTGAACCGAGGCTTTAGAGGCTTTCGCAGTCTGAATAGCTTCCGCGTCAACGGGAGTGGCTGTCTGCCCTTCCTTTTCAAGGTGCTGTTCGAAATGAGGTTCGGAATCCTAATCAAACCTGTCAGAAGCTCGCGTATGACGGGGCAGGAGGAGCGAGACGAGCGTTTCATGCACATCACCTTCTCCAAAAGGCAACCGGGAGGTAGTTGCGTGCATGAATTAAAACTCAAGACCACTTACTGTAAAACCGTCTTAAAACCGCCATTGGCATCGCTTCCAGTTAATCGCAACGCTGTATCGGCGAGACGCCGTAAGGATAAACGCTCTAAAGATGAAACAATGAACCGCCATGTTGCTGAAAAAGCTTTCAGTAATCAGACGATGCCATGAGAGCGCGGCACATGGGCGCACTGGGCCCGTACGGTCGCCGATGGGCTCGATCCGCTTGCATCGCCTGATCCGGCCGACGCGGACCGCGACGCAGCCTTGCAGTCGGATGCAACGCTGCTGGATGACATGCCCGACGGCCCATCAGAGCAGGCGCTGTCCAATGAGGCGCGTACCCCGTGATACCTCAGGTAGCCCTTCATCTCGCTTCCGGGAAAAGGCCCGATCGGCGAGAGTTCAGCGTAATACCCAAACCTGTTACGGCCCGGATCGGTCGTTCCCCAGTGCCAGTCCAAAACCATTAAAGCGGGTGCCAGTAACAACACTGTTCTCGCCGTACTGGCAGATGAGCCTTGGTTCGGCCGACGCAACGACTATGTTCCTGTCATCGACGTTGATGCCGCCCACACAGAGTTTGCAACCATCGATCAGAAGATCGTTACTCACTCTGAATAGACTTCCCGACGCATTCGACTTCTCGTTAAACAACATGGTGGCCTCCAAAAAATGAAAGCCACCCGGGAGCGTCGATCGACGCTCCGCGAGTGGCAGAGCGTCAAATAGACGTGACTGATTGTAGGCCAATGTGTCGTACTACGAGACCTACTTCTGGCGTTCCCCGGCGCGCGCCGGGTCGGGTTTTCGCGCTGCGCGTCGAGCCTCGTTCCGAGGCTCTCCCTTCGGGCTCCAATCCCTAACGCAACCCCTTAGCCAGGTGCGGCTATCCTGCCGCACGCAGGCGCTCGCCGCGCGGCGACCAGCTCGGCTCCGATACACGCCCTCACGCATTGCCGTGAGTTCGTCGTCCACCACCGCGACCATAGCCAACCCGGCGCGCCCATCAAGGGCCGCGCTGCGCGCTGAAATCCTCGCCCGTTCATGCTCGCTGCGCTGCGCGGGCTGCCGCCTCCGGTTTCACCCTTGACGGCCGCACCAGGCCGGCTAACCCCGTCGCGGGACGACGAACTCACGGCAACGGCGGCATCGAGACGGTCGAGTCCCACAGCCTCACCGGCCCGATTACGCCGGGACTCGGAATCTTCGGCCCCGGTCAGCAGTAACCCACCCCTTTTCATGGAGGTCGATATGCAACCGCTCACGCTGCATAACTGGATCGTAGTCCTAACCTGTGCATATGTGGAATACACGTTCACGCCCTGGGATGGGCGGAACTACTACCGGCGCACGGTCGATTACGGCCGCGTCGTGTGGTGCTGATCGGGGAGCGCCCGACATGCGAACGAGGCTCAGCACCTACCACCGCACCAACCATACCGCGAGCCTCGCGCTTGCGAAGAACCTGCGCAAGAACGACAGCGCCCACGCCCGAATGATGGAGCTGGCGAAAGCGTCGCGCTTCTATTTCGAGCAGCTGCGAAAGATCGGCGAGTAACCCGCAACCCGAGGGCGGGCCGGCGAGGCCTGCCCGCACCTGACAGGAGATGGATCGTGAACAGGTACAAAGCGAAGCAGCAGGCACGCCGCGCCCGCCTCGAGGCGAGCGCCGAGCGCGCCCGGTCGGCTTCGGGCATGCACTACACCCGCGCTAAAACGATGTCATCGGCTATCCCGTCTGGTCAGCCGATTCTCGTCGGCCACCACTCCGAGGGCCGCGACCGCCGCTATCGGGCGCGAGTACACGCCGCATTCGGGAAGGCATTCGCGCTGCACGATCAGGCGGCCGAGCTCGATCGACGGGCGGCAGCCGTCGGCAAGGGCGGCATTTCGGGTGATGACCCGGAAGCGCTCGACAAGCTACGCGCGAAGCTCGCGGACATGGAGGAACGGCACGAGCGAATAAAGCGCACGAACGCGCTGATTCGCCGCGAAGACCGCGCCGGCCTCGCGCGCATGGGCTACACGGCCGAAGCCATCGACAAGCTGTTCCTGCCTGATTGGCGAGGCCGCGCCGGCTTCGCTTCGTACGAGCTGACCAACAGCAGCGCGAACATTCGCCGCGTGCGCGAGCGTATCGCCGCGCTCGAAAAGATGGCCGGGCGTACCGACCGCGAGGAAGAAGGCTAGGGCTACACGTACAGGGAGGACATCGAGGACAACCGCGCTGCGTTCCTGTTCGACGCCAGGCCCGACAAGGCCGTGCGCGACCTGATGAAGCGCAATGCCTTCGTGTTCAGCCCGACGCGATCGCCGGCCGGCAAGGCGGCGGCCTACGTGCGCAAGCTCACACCGAACGCCATTACGACGGCGAAGTGGCTCCGGCCGCAGCTTGACGAGCTGATGACGGGCGAGTGATCCAGTTCCGGCCCGCTTCGGCGGGCCGCCAGCGAGGGAAACGACGATGAAATCGAATATCACCATCGCAGAGATTTACGCAGCGCGGCCGGATCTCGGCTTTGAAATTCTGTCGGGCGACACGCCGCATATTCGCGAGAACGGCGGCTACCCGGTGTCAATGCGGGGGCTACTTACAGCGCGGCCGAGCTGCGCGCGATCCTCGCCGACCTCGAGGGCGCCAATCAGGCGTTCGCCGACAAGCTCTGAGGACGAAGCCATGACGACCAGACCGGACTGCGACGGGAACCATGTCGCAAACCGACGCACCGCGTGCGGCGAATACGAATCGGAGTGCACGTGCGCGGCCGGCGTGCGCGCGCCCCAGCAGCGTTTCGTCTTTCAGGATGAGGCCGACGCCATCGCGTATTGGGCCGACAAGGAGTTCAAGAAATGGGCGATCGACGTGACCGCCGGCCCGGAGAAGCGGCCGACCTACAGCCGTACGTTCTACGCGTGCGCGCGCACGTCCGAGCGCGCTATCGAAGGCGTCAGGCGCGACATGCTGCACAAGCCCGCCGGCGCGCGGTTCCGCGCGCGACTCGCAGGCCCGCGCGAGCTGGGTTGTGTGAAGGTGGAGGGTTGAAACATAGCCACAGGTGAAAGTGAGCTGTAGGTTAGAGCGCCGATCGTGACGCGATTGCGGTCAGGAAATCACGTCGTGACCGCCTCCACCGGACACCCGGAGCAATCCGCGCTTGCGCTCGCAGCTTTCCCTTTTTAGTATGCAGAATCAAAATCGTCATAGTTTTCGCGGCGCTCCGGACGCCGGTTCAGTCAGCGAGGAGACAGATGCAACCCCGGTCGTCGGCGCCTTACTACGTCGTGGTAATTGGCTCGGTCATCGCCTGCGCGCTGATGGGCCTCTGCGTATTGCAACTGTTCCAGAGCCGGCAGGACGCGCTCGACCGCGCAAGCGAAACCTCGCGCAACCTCGGTCTCGTAGCCGAGCGGGACATCGAGCGCAACTTCGAGCTCTACGATCTGTCGTTGCAGGCGGTAATCCACGGGCTGCAACGAGCCGACATCATGACTTTGCCGCCGGACATCCGGCGCGCCGTGCTGTTCGACAACGCGATGACCGCCAGATTTATCGGGTCGATACTCGTGCTGGACGCAGCCGGTAACATCATCCTCGATTCGGGAAGCGACGAGCCGCGCAACAGCAATTTCGCCGATCGTAAGTACTTCACGATCCAGCGTGATCGCCCCGACGTGGGGCTCTACGTCAGCGATCCGTACGCGTCGCGCCTGCGCGGCGGCACCCCCAGTATTGCGCTGTCGCGGCGCCTGTCGAACGCCGATGGCTCGTTTGCCGGCATCGTGATGATCGCGATCAACGTTGAGTATTTCCACAAGCTGTTCGCAGGATTGGCGCTCGGCGCCCATGGCTCGATGTCGCTGATCGGCAAGGACGGCACCATGGTCATGCGCCAACCGTACGACGTGCGCATCATTGGCCGCGATATCAGCAAGGCCAGTACGTTTCGGCGGTTCGTGTCCGCGCCCGAGGGCACGTTTTCGGACACGGCGTCGATCGATGGCGTGCGGCGCCTCTACTACTTCAAGAACTTGCCGCATCTACCGCTGATCATCATGGTCGCGGAGGCCGAGCAGGATATCTATGCGGCGTGGCGCCGCCGCGCAGTCACGATCGGCTCGCTAGTGGCAATTTTCGGCGTGGGTTTTATTGCACTGTCGATCTTGCTCAGTGCGCAACTGCGGCGCCGGATGCGGGCGGAATCGGAGCTCGTGCTGCTCGCGCGCACCGACGGCCTCACCGGCCTGAACAACCGTCGCACCTTTGGAGAGGTTCTTGACCGTGAATGGCGACGCGCGCGCCGGGCACGCTCCGTGTTCTCGCTGCTGTTCGTCGACGTCGACCGCTTCAAGGCGTACAACGACACCTACGGTCACCAGGCCGGCGACGACGCGTTAGCTGCAGTCGCACGGTGCATCGGCGAAAACATCCGCCGGCCGGTCGACTGCGCGGCCCGCTACGGGGGCGAAGAGTTCGTCGTGCTGCTACCAGACACGCCGGCCGCCAACGCGGAGCTGATCGCAGAGAAAATTCGTGCTGCGATCAACGGCTTGGCGATCGAGCATGCGAGTAGCGAATTCGGGCGCGTGACCGCCAGCATCGGCCTCGCGAGCTGGACGCCGGAACAGGATGGCGAGGTGAGCGCTGTGATCAAGGCGGCCGACGAAGCGTTGTACCACGCGAAGGCAACCGGCCGAAACAGGATTGCTGCTCTGCCTGCCTGACGAATGTTGGCCAGCGGGGATTGAGGACAGTAAAAAAACAGGGACCCGAAGGATTACTGTTTCTCTGTCTGCGGCGTCGGCGTAGGAGACGCGACGCCGCCACCCTACCGGCAGAGACCGTCAGTGAGATTCAACCGGCGCGAATATTGGCAGGCATCCCCGATGCTCTGATTCTGTGGTCCCGTTCGAGGTCGGGTCATGGAAACCGAGATCTTTGTTCAGCTCGCGAACCAGCAGGCCGTGGATAATGCGCTGGTTCTTCATGCACTGGAGGTCGCCGTCCGCACGCTGGAGGCGCACCACGGTCTTACGGTGCACTGTGAGGACGACGTCTTCCAGCTGGACTTTGAGCCCCAGCTTCACATCGTCACCCCCGCGATCCATCTGATCAAAAGCGGCGCCGTCGCCGTACTTCGCGCGTCCGGCGTTGCGAAGGCGATCGACCTGGACATGGACCAACAGACGACGGACGAGGGATGCGTGCTGCGCGCCCTGCACGTGGCGTCGTACACCCTTTCGGTGCATTGCGGCATGCTCGGCCTATCAGAGGGCGATACATGGACTCTAGACTTCAAGCCTCAAACAGACATGCTATGGCAGGCGATAGCGCTGATGGGCGTTGATACGTCGAAGCCCCTGCGCGCGCCCATCCCCCGGCGAGATTCCGAGGATGACGATCATGACGCGCCAACGCTTTGAGCAGCAGCATGCCACCTTGCTTCGGAGCCGGCCCGTCGGCACGACCGCCGATCTGAGCGATTGCATCGCGGCCCATTGGAACGGCCACCAGATCACCTACGCCTTCCTGTGCGATAACGAATGCGGTCAGGTCGACGAGGAATTTGACCTCGACGATTACGTGTGGGACGAGTGGCGTCCCATGTTTGAAGAATGGTTGGCCGAGCCGACCTTTGCGCTTCGCCACGAGGTGAAGCGATGGTTGGCTGATGCACCGCCATTCGAAGCTGGTCAATAAGATGGGTCGCTGGGGATCCGGGCGTTCAACGCGCGTCCGTGCAACCACGACGCCCCCCGGCGCGATGCCTCTCCTGATCGAGCCGGAACCGGCGACACTTGCCACGCATCCGCCCTCGCGCGGCGACTGGCAGTACGAGATCAAGCTCGATGGTTACAGGATGCTCGCGCGGATAGACCACGGCGCCGTGCGGCTGGTCGCCCGCAACGGCCACGACTGGACCACACGCTTGCCCAAACTGCGCGACGCGCTCGCGAGGCTTCCGGTAGATGACGTGTGGCTTGATGGTGAAGCCGTCGTAGTCGACAAGGAAGGCCGGCCGGACTTCAACGCGCTACAGAACGCTTTCGACCGGCGCAGCACGGCCAACATCACCCTCTACCTGTTCGACCTACTCTGGCTGGATGGTATCGATCGCCGCGACCAACCGCTCACGACGCGTCGCCGGCTACTGCGCGAGCTGCTCGAAATCGTCGATGAACCGCTGATACGTTTCTCAGAAAGCTTTGACGAAGATCCCGCCCAGCTCATCGAGGCAGCGCGTTCAATGAAGCTCGAGGGCATCATCGGCAAACGCGTCGGTGCTCCGTACCGGTCGGGACGATCAACGAGCTGGATCAAGCTCAAGTGTGAACGGCGCCAGGAGTTCGTCGTCGGCGGAATCTCCCGCGGCAGCGCGGGTGCGGCGCTCGGGCTCGGCCGGTACATCGACGGCGTCACGACGCACGGCTTTTACAACGCCGGTACGTACCCCGCGCATCCGCCCGAGCTGTATGACACGGATCCGGCGAACGTGGCCAATGCGCTTGACAGGCAGATGCAGCAGCTGCGCTCGACGATGCAGACTGTCAAGCCGAACATGCGGCTCTGGTCGACCGAGCTCGGCATCAGCTACGACGCGAACATCACTTACGGCTCGAGTTCGATCTCGGCGAATCAGCTCTATGCGCAGGGTATTGATGGCGATTTTATTGCGTACAGCCTGGTCCGTCGTTTGTTCGGCTTGCGCGACGCGTGCATCAGGAACGAACCGGATGGTGGCCTTACACATGAAACTTTCTTCATGCACTCAACCCTTTCGGCCAAAACTACACGAGTTTATGCCGTTCGCTTAGCTTCAGCTAATGGTCGAGTAAGCTGAACCGGAGGTCCGAATCATATTGCATATTTCGAACATTTAAATAATTCACGAATAACGCTTTGTCGGGCCCACAGCGCAGTTGCGATGACGGAAGAAATCAGGCGCGCTGCGGGGACCGCTAATTTGTGCGCCACGCTGTATACCCAAGATCTCCACGAATAGCGGTTCTGGGCGGAGCAGATGAATTAGCAACACGATACGGACCGACTTTCTGCTGGGCAGGCTTCCGGGTCAAACGCGGTTTGGTCCTGTGCCGTAAACCTTTCGAGGTTGGGGAGCCATTATGCTGACCTTCAGGAACTTCGGACACTTCCTTTGGCTCGTCCGCAAGACGTGGATAACGCGCGGGCCGCGCTTGTACTATTCGCAGTTTGGAGAAGACGCAGTGCTGCGCGAGATAATCAGTCCGTTGTGCAACAAGGGTGTTTATGTAGACGTGGGTGCATACCATCCTGTGAAGTTTTCGAACACGCATGCGCTCTACAAGCGCGGTTGGCGCGGTGTCAACATAGATATGGATCCTGTGAAAATTGAAGCGTTTGCTCTTGCACGCGCTGATGACATAAACGTATGCGCGGCCATCTCCAGCGAGAAAACGATCAAGCAAATCTATAATTTTTCCAAGTATGGATTGACTTCGACCATAGACCCAAAAGTGGCTGCGGCCGACGTCCAGAAACCGATTGCTGTCCGGACGGTTGAGACCACCACATTGAATGACGTTCTGGACCATAGTCCCTACGCCGGTCATGAAATCGATTTGCTTTCCATCGATGCGGAAGGTCACGATTATGAAGTCTTGCGATCGATTGATATCAGCAGGTATAAACCAAAGATCATCATTGTGGAATCGATGTTGACTTCAATAAGGGATGTGATAGATTCCGCCATGTTTCGCTATCTTGAGGAGCGTGATTACCGACTGGTCAGTTGGACGCATTTATCACTGATCTTCAGGGTGAACAGATCCCAAATCTTTCGCTACCAGTTATAGCTCTACAATTACTGCCGCGACCCCGGTTCGGTGGCTTGGCTGAATGATCGCCTGGGTTGTACCAGGAAAGAAGTCGTCGAAGACGACCCCGTGATTGACTGCAGCCTTCAACATGCTTCGGATGACGAAATTCGCGGCTTGACCAGGCCGCTGCGCGCAGCGCGCAAAAAAGAAGGCGGCCAGGAGGTCGACCGCCCGTTTAACACACTCCGGTGACGGGGAGGAACCATCATCGGCTGTCATTCTATCGTTGCCGTGCCCCTCGAGCTTTCGCCGCCGTCGGCCAGCGCGACGATTGGCCGGTTCACGGAATCTTGACCCGACGGTTCAGCTCCGTCGCAAGTCCGGCGGCGCCGGGCTCCAACCGGGTGCCGGGCATGCGACGCCTCGCCTACGCGCGCGGCGTTGGCATGGGAACGCTCGCCATCGGCGCGCAACCGCGCCCCGCGTTACCCGATACAGGATCACCGCGCAACGAACAAGACTACTGATCGCCGGCGCGACCTGACACGCTGCCGGGTTCGGTTGCGGCGACGCAGTGCGGCCTGCCCGGAGGGGTTGAGCCGACGACAGCCGTCGGCGGCGCCCCGGGTTCAATAGTTCACACCGCTGAAGTAGATATCGGTGTTGCCGAACGCCTTCGAACATTGTGTGATGACATCAGGCGCCGTTGCGCTGACCCCCGCGGCCAAAGCAGCGCGATACGCGTCAACGGCAGCGCAGGGGCTGGCGTTACGTGCGTCTGTCCATACAGCGAACACCCGGCTTCCCTGTGAATCGGAGACAGCAGTAATGTAGTCACCAAGGAATTGCTGCTGCAGGCCGTTGAGGCTTGAGCCGTCGGGATCTGAGCGCATCGTACTGATGCGTTGTGCTACCCCGAATGTCGCTCCCCCGTCGGTGGACTGCGTGAAGAAACTGTCGTAATGGACGATTCCCGCGCCCGGCTTCGTTCCGGACGAAACGTCGTCCATCGCCTGGAAAATCACGTTGACCTTGTCCTTGTTCCTGGGATCCGCCGAGACCGAGGCAAAGAATGCACTCTGGTTGTCCAGGTGTCCGGCATGGACAGGAGTCGACCAGGTGATGCCACCATCGGTCGATCTTGTTGCCCAGACGTCCGCATGGTTATTAGTGTGGCTGCACCAGACGACGTAAAGCGTTCCATCGGGACCGATGCTCAACGAAGGAAACAGTCGTCCTGTTTGACGGAAGCTTGCTCCTGAAAGCGGTAGGCCGTCATCGTTGACTGGCGCAACGGTTATGATTTGCCCGGGCGGTAGAAACGTCTTTCCGCCATCACGGGAGGTAGTCATGAAAATGCCTGGCGCTCCCTTGGTATTAAGCCAGATGACGTAGACGGTGCCGTCGGGGCCAACCTTGACTGCCGCGCCAGTGCGGAATGTGGTGACGGTAGTGTCAGCCGGGCTCAGTTGCAATGGCTTTGCCCATGTGGCCCCGCCATCCGTCGATCGCGCGAAGAGAATCTGGTTCGGGTGGCTGCCTCCACCCGACAATTTCGTCCAGGCAACATAGATATTGTCCTGCGACGGATTCCCGGGATCGGGGCCAACGGCAATGGAGTCCTTGTCGTCAAAAATACCCTGAGAGTCACCACTGGCTTTGGTAACGAACGTGAAAGTCTGGCCACCATCGGTGGATCTGGCGACGAACAGGTCGCTCGGGGAGGCCCCGGGTGGCGACTTATCGGGGAACGCGAGCGTCGCATAATAGGCGTTTCCTTGCCGGTCGAACGCAAGGGATGGGTCACCATAGGCGTAGTCGCCGAATCCGGACAGGTCGATGAGACCTCCGAACGACCACGTTCTTCCACCGTCGAACGATGTATAGAAACCCGAAATCGAGGTTGTTAGCGAGAGGGAACACTTCGACGGGGTGGCATCGGTACATTCAGGCTCGGCGTACGAATCATTGGCACCGACGACGAGATTCAATGGATTCCTGGGGTTCTGGGCGAGAGCGGGCTCGTTCTGCTTGTTTTTCAGAAAGTACTTGTCGACGGTCGGATTGACTTGCACATTGTCCGGTGGCGGAGCTGGCGGGTTGGTGGCTTGAGCATTGGCGCTCGTCTGCCCGACCGACCACCCGTTCATCGCAATGACCGCAGACAGCAGGGCGGAGCGCAGCACATTACGGCACTTGCACCCACGTCTAGCTTGCAGTGAGCTACTGCCCGAAGAAACACATGCAATCATTTGATGCCTCCATTGGTATTTGCTACTTCGAGGGACAACAAGGCCATACAGGAGGGCCGGGCTCGCCTAACGTGCCCCTATCCTCCGCTTGCCGGCATCGACGACGCCGAATTGTTGACGGCAGAACCAGCAGGGCCCTGGTTGTCACCGCCGCAGGCGTTCAATGTCGTCGCGACCATTAGGGCGAGTGCTGTTGCCAAGGCTTTCTTGAGAAATGAGAGCAAGTCACTCATGCCGAACTCCAACGGAACGGGACACACGACATGTTGGTCATAGCTTGCGTTTCTACCCTCGCCATTCCTAACGGCCGACCACGTGCAAATCAACCAGCTCCGCCGGAAAGGCATCCAATGCGACACGACTTTTCGGGTTGGCAACAGAGGAGGTCGCGACAAGTCCCGACTGGTTGATATTGCACGACCCTGGCGTACCGTCAGGTACGCCGAACGCTGCGGTCAGAGGCCCGGATGCCCGGGCGCGGAATGCAATAAATTGCAGCGCTGGGGGCGCGAGACTAATCAGGTCGACCAGCGGAGCGCCGGGCGCTGTGTTAATGAACACGATATCGAAGAAGGAGTCGCCGAAAGCCAGGCGTGAAAGGTCCAACCGCTGCGGTGGAGCGGGAGGGCGAAGGCCGAACAGTGTCGGCTGCGTATTCGCAATTTGAGGAATTGTATCGGTCGTTAAATCAAGCTTGATCACCCACGTATTTGCGTGTTGGGTATAAAGCAGCACGCGCACCCGTGCCGTGCCGTCAGCGAGCGGCTCTTCGATCACTGTGCTGTTGGCGCCAATCGTTGTGCCGAATACATTGCTAACGTTGAATGCCTTGCTACAGTAGGCGTTCGCCAAGCCTGCATAATCCAACGCGCCAAATAAGGCTGATGTCTGATTTGTCGTAACGGTGTTGAAGCCAAGAAAATTCGGAGCAGGTGGAACAAACAGGAAGCAACCTGACCCGCCGGACGGATTGGGCGCACAAAAGGTGCCCTGGACATCCAGGAAATCCGAAATCGGCCGGATGTTCACGGAGCCAGTGGCGCGGGCCCTGTTTGAGTTCAGCAGATCCAGCCCGCCAATTGCGGCACCGGCAGCGATGCCACCCGATGCCCTGAGGATGGTGCGGCGCGATGACCGGAGTGAACGCGCAGTCAATTTGATTTGCTCCTTTTCGGGTAATGTGCTCGTTGGTCGCTATCAACGGTGGCAAATACAGACGCCCGCATGGATGCCACCGAACTTATCGTTTGCGCTGGCGTGACCTGCATGCATCACGGATAGCGTCCGCAGTTGGCCGGCTCAACTTTTCTCACCTCGCGAAACTGAACGCCACGCAAGTTATGAGAAGCGACTCTTCAGGGCTGAGACACCGTGATTTTGTAAGTCACGTTTTCCCCAAACTTGAACCTGGTGAAGGCCGCTTCAACGTGAATGCTGTGTTGCCCGGGGATAAGCGGCCGTACCATCAGCCAATAGCCGTCGCTTACCGACATGCCGGAGCCCGCTCCGCTCAACCCTTCTGTGGCGAAGAAATTGTTCGTTGGGACCGAAAATTGAAAGAAGGGTGATTGCGTTCGAAATGGCGATGATGACGACTGCAGGCCTGTGACGGGTATTCCGTCTACCGACGCGTTCACCGAGCCTGTGTTTATCAGATCGGCCAAGGTTTTAGCACAGGCGCTGCATTCGGCTTCGTCGTTGCAACCAGGCCCGAATCGGGACGACGGATAGACCCCCAAAGGCAGTTCGTAGGTTGAGCACTCGGCATTAAGAATCGGAATAAAAATGTACTGCCCATAGGGGACTGTGCATTGTTCGGTTGCCATGCCTCCGGACGCGGGTTCTGTCAGAAACCAGACGGTTCCCGATTGATTCGTATTGCAGTGCGTGCCGTCCGAATAAAATGTTGGATTAGGCAAATTCTGTCCGAACGGTATCCCAAGCATCCATTTCCACCACAGCCCCGACCATTCGCCGTAGTTTTGCCCTGTCATTGACGCTGCCTGGTCCGGTAGCACGATGTATGGATTTTGACTGCTATCAGCCAGTGCCTCGCGCCCTGAGAAGCCCAGGAGCGTGGCAATCGTGACCAACGCGAAGATGAGTCGCCAACACCTCGTATCGCTGTTCATATCGAACCTCCATTAAGCATGCTTCTACGCGTGCCGCGACGCCCCATCGGGCGACCGTCCGGCGGTTCAAGTATTGCTAGTGTGCAAAGCGTGCCCTGTGACTGGTTAAGGCTTCCTGCACCCGCGCGCCTGCATAGGCGAAGCCGCAACGATGCCAATGGCCGAACCCGGTCGAATCGCAGCCGTCGACTCGCCAATCAAGTGAACGCTGTGGCGGCAAAGGCGACGATTACCGATGTCTGCGACGTGCTCTCGACAGAGTGTGACCAGGTGTTTCATGGCAACCTCCAACGAATCAACTCGTTTTCTACGGGAGGGCCGGAACCGTGTGTGCGGTGTTCGAAGAGGCTACGGACAACGGCCAACGCGATGCCGGCAGGCAGTGGCGCAATAAGTTAACCGAAATAATTGCTTATGTGCATTCGAGCGAAATTAAAATTCTCCCATGTCTTCGGTCACGTTGAGCCGAAGACAAGTTTGAGAGCATTGCCCGATGTGATAATCAGCAAGACGTTGTGTAATGCGTGCTCTGAAGAAGAGGCAGTCTCCTCGAAAGTCTTAGTAATTCAATTGACAGAAAAACACGTTCTAATCTTCTAGAACTTTTTCACTTCGAACGCAGTATAGGTGAGTTAGGTTACCGAAAATTACTTTTTATCTTTTGCCGATAGCCGCTAAGTTATGGCGGAGCATTGCTGTCAGGACTGACTAGCGTTGTAGATTGGCCGACGAGCGTTTCGGGTGCGCTGGCTTCTCAATCTCAACTCTCCAGCGGCTATCGCGGCTTTGCCGCTCGACCGACGTTGACGGTTCGATGCGCATCATGTTGTCGGTCGGCCCCGCACGTGAAGATCAGGACCGGTTGCCTGGTTGGGTTCCGGTGTAACCCGGGAAGGCTGCATAGCCGTCGCAAGGGGGAAGACTTCGGTCTTCCCCTTTTCTGTTAGGTAGATCATGGGTGGAGCACGGCGGCGGTTCGACGTCGGACCGGGTGCGGCCAATGGTTGCGGTTCGCGCAACACAGAAAGCCCGTCATTCCGATGGCCAGTTCACTTCGGAACCCGCCGGATCCCCGATGGAAAAATTCGGCCCGGAGTATGCCAGGAAGACGCCGTCCGGGTCCCACACGATGACCAGGTCACGGTAATGCGCTGCCTCTCGATCCGGTAATGGAGCGCGCAAGCGCAGGCCGACTGGTTGGTGCGCGCCGCGCATAATCGCTAACGCCAGCCATTTATTTTGGCGCTAAAAAGATCTCCGCACTGTCTGATCCTGCTTATGCATTTGTCGGAAAGAGTCGGAAAGAAACAGCGGCATTTCGCCTACCATTTTCTTGGTGACGCGCCCGCCCGCCACATCGCACTACTCTCAGCGACGCCCCGTCTACTACCGCTATGCGGTGTCATTCGAAGTCGGACAGTCGTTCAAGGCAAGTTCACCAGATGAGGGCATCATGTCTGGATCATTTCTGAAAGCTTGCGTTGTCATCCTGTCAGTCCTGGCCGTTACTACATCGACCTTCGCTGGTGGGATCGGTACGGCGAATACCGGTTTCTCGTGCAGTCAGTCAGCACTCGCCTCTGCTGCGACCACACTCGCTTCAACGTCAGGCGTTGCCAACCGGGAGCAGACCTGGAAAGCAATACTTGCTTGTAGCCGACAGTTGCATGGCCAGCGTGCGAACTCACAGGCGCAGCCTGCCGCCGATACCGGAAACTTCGTCACATTCAATATACCAGGCTCCTTCGGGCCGGTCCCCACCGCCATAAACAATGATGGCGCGGTCACAGGCTATTATCGTGATCTGACTGGTTTTCACAGTTTCCTGCGCACCCCGGACGGAACTATCACCACGTTTGATCCCCCAGGCGCCAGCCTGGGCAGCATTGCGACTGGCATCAATCCGGCCAGAATAGTCACGGGAGAGTACGCAGATGCAAACGACATTATTCACGGTTTCCTGCGTGCCCCTGACGGGACCTTCACCACGATCGACGTCCCAGGTTTTATCGAATTCACCAATCCCACCAGCATCAACCCAGCGGCGACCGTGACGGGTTCTTTTGCCGACAACATCACCTTTCACGGATTCGTTCGCAGTGCAAACGGCATCTTCACTACATTCGATCCACCGGGATCTACCTACACAGAGGCCGACGCCGTCAACCCATCCGGGACCATCACTGGATTTTACTTATCAGCGAAAGGGGAAAGCGGTTTTGTGCGGTCCCCCGACGGCACGATTGTCACGTTCGATCCCCCGCTGGTGGGCAGCCTGGTTAACTATCCCATTCCATCGATAAATGCACAGGGAGTGATCGGCGGATCCTACTGTGAACCGGCCTGCGACGCCGTACACGGCTTTCTGCGCGCCCCCGACGGCACTCTCACCATAACTGATGCACCGGGCAATAACTATGGTACCCAAGTCGCTGGCATCAACTCGGCGGGCACGATCACTGGCTGGTATGTCCTTGCGAACTTCTCGGCGCAGCACGGCTTCCTGCGTACCAGCCAGGGCAGGTTCCTCACCTTCGCCCCCCCCCGGCTTGCTTTACACGACACCGGCCGCCATAAACGACTTCGGAACAGTCGCGGGAAGCGCCTGCGATGCAGCGTTCACTGTGTGTCCCGCCTTCGTGTGGACGCCGCACGCTTGACCCAAACGCTGTGATAGAGCCGACCGACCAGGATTTCGAACACGCCCAACTGTAGGTGAGCCCAAGTGTGCGGCCGGCGATTTCGAAACAGCGACGCGACTGAGCGACAGAACTCGTGCGACTGGACTACATCGTTATGATTGGTCGCCGGCCCTGGTGCCGGTGCGACAGCGAACTGGCAGCGTCAGCCTGTGGTCGACGTCCGTACTTCCGTGCATCGGATTGGCACCGCCTGAGCAGACGCATCCACATCATCGGTGATGCGGCCAGCCTGAGACGTTCAGCGAGACCTTCACACGGACGTTCGAACGTCCGCTCTACCCCAAACAAGCCGACTAACGCTCGCGATCATGTCGATCGACGCCCGCCTCCCTGGGCCGTCATGACATGATGGTGGCGTCGCTGTCGCCAGGATCACGGGCACCGGCGCCGTCCGTATTGCGATCGGTCGGGAAAGTGACCCAATCGTCTGGCAGAAGACGCGGGAATTGAAGGACCGAAAACCTGCGTCCAGGCTCGTGCTCAACTCCCCCTCATGAGAAGCGAGCATGAACCCTTCAGTGACTCGATTCGCGCAAGCCGTAGACCACGACCTTTTTCCCCTCGAAGCTTTCCTGCACACCTTGCTCGCAATTCGGCGGACACACTGCCTGGCCGTCCGCGCTAGAGCCTGACACGGTAACCGCCCTGTAGACAACGGATTCGATGAGCGTCCCGTCGGCAGCGACGACGATGTTCAGATCAGTCTCGACGCCGGCCGGCACGGCTCCGCCGGCGTCATAGATGATTTTCATAGTGCCGGTGCAATCGGAGTTTACCGTGTAGATGCCGTGCTGGACCGGATTGAATGTCGTCTTCCCCCCTTTCGGCAAACCGCCGATAACTCCGAAGTCGGTGCGTGAAAAGTGGCCCATACCGTCGAACGTCACTAGGGCGACGTCATCGAGGATCGACGGGGCGGCGTACGGATGCACCTTACCATCGGCACCTATCAATCCAAGTATCTCTCCGTGACCGATAAACCCAAACGGTCCCTTCAGCGTTGCGTTCGAGCAAAGGCCGCCGTGGCCGTCTTGGTCGCCGGCCTGCGCGGCGCCACTGAGCGAGAGAAGCGCAACGGCTGTCACCGACAAAATGCTTAAATACCTGATCTTCATGGTTGTCTCCTTGTCACCGAATCAGGCGCTTACCGTCGCCACCGCGCAGGGGTGGCCTATCGCCTGGCTGGATCAGGCGCCCGATTCAACTAGATGAAACAGAAATGGCTGCAGTAATCCCTCACAGCCGCTGTTTGCTGGGCAAGCGATGAGAGAACGCAAGGTCGTCGTGTATTGAGGAGTGTGGCGTGGGCCGGAATAATGAGTGGCGACGCCCTTCACCGAGCAGCCATTTTTCGCTCGGTGTCGGCGGATACGTGCAGAAGCGGGTTGCACGAAAGTCCGCGCAGTTGTGACTTCGTGAGTCAGCCACGCTTTAAAGTCGCATAGCAAAAACACTGTAATCCACTATGTTCGCGGCTACCAGGTGAATTTCGGACAAAAGGCAGCCGTCTCCAGAATCGCCCAATAATGTGCTCGCTGTGTAGCGGAATGTCTGCGCAGATCTCACAAGTCGGTCAGCATGCACGCGCGGATGGCCATTGCACCCAGGAAGCTACCGTTGACGCGAACTCCAGCCGCGATTGCCAGCGAAGCGCAGCTGTGGGCCATACATGCACGAAAAGGACGATGCGCCCTATAATGGGTGCTTCTCCGTGACTTCGCGCGACGCGTTCCCGACATATCACAAGTTCGCGTCGCGCTTTTGCAAGTTATGGTGTGTCCGCCAGACAGACGGTTTGCCCAGGCTTTCCGGGCGACACCGTCAGGTGTCGGGATTCCCCGCGATGAAGCTGGTGAATGCGTTATAAGGCTGACTCAAGATGGCACCGTCGATCATCAGACCGTAGGTCTGGTCTCCGCTATCCAGCTCGTAGTACATCACCGACTGGATGTTTTTCGTTTTCCTCGCGTTGAAGTACTCGGCAAATTTCGAACTGATATAGGTCGCCCGATAGGTCTCCGTTTGTTCCGGTCCGGTGTTCCATTCCGTGAGCAGGAACGGCGCATCGTAGCGGGCCTTGCAGTACGTCGGCAGGTCGAAGCCTGGACCCGCCCCATCGCAACCGAGATTGAAGATGTCGCCGCAGACTTCGTAGTTGTGCCATGTCGTCATGTCCCATCGTACCGTCGGATAGCCGCCCGTTCCATCGGGCTGCATGCCGTCCCACAACGCGTCGGATGCACCGATGTCGGCTACGCAGAAATTGACGCCGCACCTCGCGGCCGGTTGCACGGACTTCACGCCGTCGATCATGCCGCGCATGACCCCGCGCATGATCGGCCAGTTCGTGTTGTTGAAATCCACGACTTTCGTGCCGGCATTTCCGTAATCGAGAATGATGTCGCTTTCCCGTGTCAGCTCGTTGCCGCACTCGTACATCGTCACACCGTACGGGGCCAGCGCGGTGGCGACCGTTGCCGCACAGGACCGCCCGCGGTCGTACGCAATCGATTCGCTCGCGAATATGGCGCGGTTGCTATCGTAAATGCCGAGATCGATGAGCACGAACAAGGTCAGTCCCGCCGAGTGGAACGCCTGAGCGAGATTCACAACGGCGTTCAGTGATGTCGGGTCGTCTATGCAGCCGACCCGATACGTCGAGCAGCCCATGTTCTTCATGATCGATACGACCTGGGCAGGCGTGTAACGATAGTCGTAGTGTCCGTTGATCCCGTAAAACGTACCCGCAGTCGCAGCCGTGACGATACGCGGATCATTGCACGGCAGCCAGATGTCGACGTCGTTGCACACATAGAACTGGCCGCCTGTTCCACAATGCCAGATCTTGCCTCCGTACCATAGCAGCAGCGAAACGTTGTAGGTATTGCCGACAGTCTGGTTGTTGCGATAGATGACTCCGTTGACGAGCGTCCATACTGCACCGGTCTTGTCGATGATGTAGTCCGCAGAAGGAATCGTCGTGCCGTCCGCGGAAGTGCCGCGGGGATCGTTACATGCGGTCCATGTCGAACCATTCCACGCGTAAAACTGGCCGCCTGTGCCCTGATGGTAAATGACGCCGCCATACCATAGCACCAGCGTGACGTTGTAGTTGTTGCCGGCTTTCACACCATTCAGATAGACCGAGCCACCACTCAGCGTCCAGACGTTGCCCTGCTTGTCGATAATCGAGGCGGCCGGTGGAATCGTCGTGCCGTCCGCCGAGGTGCCGGCCCGAGGATCGTTGCATGCGATCCATGTCGAGCCATTCCATCCATAAAACTGGCCGCCTGTGCCCTGATGGTAAACACCGCCGCCATACCATAGCACGAGCGTGACGTTGTAGTTGTTGCCGGCTTTCGCACCATTCAGATAGACCGAGCCTCCCCTCAGCGTCCAGACGTTGCCCTGGTTATCGATAATCTTTCCGGCCGGTGGAATCGTTGTGCCGTTCGCAGACGTAGTTGCCGCCTTGCCCATTGCCTCGGCAACGGCGGTACTGTCAGCGCCCGGGTCGGAACCGCTGCCCCCGCATCCGCTGAGAATGTAGCTGCCGCCGAGCGCCGTCAGGCAGCCGATAAATTGGCGTCTTTTGATCATGAGAGTTTTCCGCAGCCGGTCTGGCCGGCAAAAAATGTGAAAACGCTTCCCGCGATAGCGCGTGCTAACTGAGAGCGCATGTTCATAAGCACTACATAATGAATCTGCACATAGGACTCCTTAGTAAGTACCTAATTCGTCGGCTGTCTGTGAACCATCCCGCAGGTGGTTACGCCGTTTCGCTCAGCGACATCGTGATGTGCGCCAGCCTGCGCAAGGCGCGCATGAATGTCGCTAGAGTGGCATCGACCTTCCGAAGCGGTTGCCAACCTGGCACCAGCAGGTGTCACCGCGTCTGAATTTCATGGTCTCCCGTCGTTACGTTCGTCTTGCCTGCGTTACCGACATACTGCGAAACCGTGAAAAAGTGCTGCACCCCGACAAGAGATGGGCCGTCACCACATCGGGTGGCCAAAGGGGTAAGAAAGGAGACGACGAAGGTACCGCCCGCGCGGCCACGTAGTTAGTACCGGTGTCGCAATTCCTCAGTCATTTTTTCGTTTAGCATATGACGGGGCAGCAAAAGCGAAATAGGGAAACGGGCAAGTATGTGTGCTTGGCCACACTAAAGGTAACAGTGACCGAAGTGGGAACCACAGTGAGGGCGGATAAAGGTCAATGGTGTACGACCACACACGCTCGTGGAACAGGTTGCGCGCAGACTGTGACCGTCGGGGGTAAAAGGTCTTTGAGTCCGGAAAGCCCCGCGACCGTTGGTCCTCGGGAACTGCCGCTCGAACGCCGTCAAGCAGAACAGCCACAACGGGTCAGGGCCAGTCGCCCGCTCAGCGCAAGTTCGAACGGCTGATTCTGGGTCGCTCACAGCCATTCGCTGAACCCTGCTCGGCCCGTGATTGACATACTGACGAGTGCATCAAATAGTGCGTAGTTGGCTACGCGGCATACCGAACGTGCTTTTCCTGGAACAGGTTGCGGTTCACGTGAGGTCCCTATGCCGACGATGCAGATGACGGCGAACGCCGTCGATCATCTCCGCCTTGCTGGTGGGTCGATTCTTGCCGAGCGCATTGGTCTTCACGTCCTGATTGAGCAGCTCGTCGGGATTGAGCTCAGGGCAATATCCCGGCAGTTGAACCAGACGCAGACGTTGAGCATGCTCCGCGATAAAGATTTAGACATCGAAGGTCGTGAGCGACTGACCAAAGAAGCACGCGAGCTGATCCACGAGGAATTTAGCCTGCTCCGCCGCGGCGCTACCCGCGTTGCTGCCGCTCTCCGGCCGCCGTGTCACCTATGTGTCAGACGGCGCGGCCGTGTTGAACGCCCCGACATGGGTGAACTCGCTGATGCCTGTCATGGACGGGCTCGCGCCGTGTCGATCGCATTTGACATTGCTGTAGTTGCTGCCGTCCCAGGGTGTATTCCGTGTCCGCCCAACTGCTCACTATTATCAAGTGATGCAACGTAAGCGGATGCATTTATCGTCAACTCAATGCGCTAAGCATTGACCTGGACAACTGCCTTTTTCGCCTAGAATCGACCCAGTGTTGTTCGACGTCCGCCATTCGTGGAACGTCAAATGACGCTCCCGGATGGCCTTTTTCTGGAGGCCATATGTTCTCGGTAACGACCGTTGCAACGGGTGAATTGTTCGTTCTTCCGGAAGCCCGGAGAGCGATCGACGAATGGCGTGGTCCGGTCAGCAAGCCGCTCATGATGGGATTTGTCCGGACGGCTGAAGCTGTGATGCCCGTCATTGCTTCACTTGGGGCTGGCATAGACGGCGAGCATCTGCTCTGTCTTGGCTTCGGATCGACAGACGTTCACTACGTCGGCGAGCTTCGGGTTTGCGCATATGCGAAGGAGGTTTCCGAACCGGAATACAGCGGCTGGCTGTCGTTGTTGCCAATGTTCGGGGACGAACCGCCTTCCGAGGAAGCTGCGATCGCCGCTGGCGAGTTGAGACTGAGAGGCCAGCGCACCCGGAACGCGGACGGTTCGATGCGCATCATGTTGTCGGTCGGCCCCGCACGTGAAGATCAGGACCGGTTGCGTGGTTGGGTTCCGGTGTAACCCGGGAAGGCTGCATAGCCGTAGCAAGGGGAAGACTTCGGTCTTCCCCTTTTCTGTTAGGAAGATCATGGGCGCTCCACGGCGGCGGTTCGACGTAGGACCGAGTTCTGCCAATAGTTGCCATTCGCGCAACACAACGAGCCGTCATTCCAACGGCCGGTTCATTTCGGGAACCCTACCGGATGCTCGATGGGAGCACATCGGCCATTCCGGCCGTTCGTGCCCCGCCAGTGCAGTCGTTTCACGATGACAGCTTTCGCGCGGGCCTCGTCTAGAATTGACTACCAAGCCGAGAGAAGGAACTGTCATCATGTGGCGAATTCTGCTGATTCAGGGCGCGAACATGATTCACTTGGGCAAGCGTGAACCGGAAATATACGGCAAGACGACGGCGAGCGAGCTTGACGCCATGCTCCACCAGCACGCGCGCTCGAAGAGTTACGAGCTGGAGATCTTCTACACCAACGTCGAAGGAGAAGCGATCAATCGCATCCATCGAGCCGTTGAAGATGGTGTCGACGGCCTCGTCATGAATCCCGCGGGCTTCAATTATGCGGAGTATGCACTACGCGATTGCATAAAGGGTGCAGCGCTACCCTATGTGGAAGTACACATGACAAATGTCGAAGCACCGGGGATCAAGTGTTTGATCGCCAAGATCGCGGATGGCGTGATCTTCGGTCTTGGGGTTCATAGCTACGTGCTTGGATTGGAAGCCATGCTTTATTTGCTCTCGAATTCACCCAAGGGCACGCTCAAGACGCACGGAGGCCAATCAGGCGATATGGTCGCACGTGAGTGAGAGGCGGCTCGCCAATGGCCGGTTGTTGTCCGTGAGTGGCCATACCGAGCGACTACTCGAATCTGATACCTGCCGTTTCAATGCTGACGGCTCGACCGGCGGGCGACGCGTCGAACCGAGCCGAACGCG
>NZ_WHNP01000008.1 GCF_009362735.1 Paraburkholderia franconis
AGCATCTGCGCACGACGAACGCGATTGAATCGACGTTCGCGACGGTGCGCCACCGTACGACGCGCACGCGTAACTGCGTATCGCGACCAACCTTCCTCGGACTGGCATTCAAGCTGATCGAGGAAGCCGAGAAAACCTGGCGTCGTATCAACGGCCCAGAAAAGATCAAGCTGTTGCTCGAGGGCGTTGCCTTCAAGGACGGCGAACCGGTGCAAGACGATCGGCCGGTTCAGCAGAAACTCGCCGCTTGAAATCGATCGCCGTCAAATTGTTCATACACCACTCTTGACACTAGCTCGAGATGCGGTCTCCCCAACAATTGACAGTTTAGGGTGCGGTCAGCATCACGACCGAGCTTCCGCCGATCGAGATCCCATCCCCAACCGTATGGCAGACCGGTTGCTCGATGCGGAGTTCAACTCTTTGCTCCCTCGAACTTACGCTTTCTACTGAGCCTAAGGGGTTGAAGACGAGGCCGGTTCGCGCTGCGCCGCAACCTGATAGGGCGACCGTGCGCCCCATAAACTCGCGTGCAAGCGAATTGGGGTTTGCCAATTATTCATCTGTTGATAAGAGGATATAAAGATATTATATTAATATGATATTATCAAAATAAAAATACCGTGAAATGTTCGGATCGTCAAAACATTTCTCGAATAGTTACAATCCTGATAATTCCGTAGGTAGGAACCCCCGATAATTTAAGGTATTATTAAAATACGAATCGCAAGCAGGTAAGTTCTACCGCAAAACCTCCGCTCGCCGCTCATCGTCGCGACTGTCGTCTATCGAGCAAGTGGACCAGCGCTTCGCTCTGTTGGCTTCATGCAGTGCCTCAATAAGGGTCCTCAAAATGAGGATTCCTAATCAGATTGACTCTTATTTTTGCATTGCACCCGGAATTATTCGATTGACGTAATGAGGGTGCGATGCAATTTACCTTAAATCCTTGCATGCCGTAGTCCCTTTTTCCCTGATTACGCGTTCATCCGAGGGGCGACGGTTGCACAACATCGACAAAATTTAATGATTATTAAACACATAAATACTAATGAGCCTCAAGAAATGCCAAGCGCGCTTCGGCGCAAACTAATGACGTCTCTTGTACTTGGCGCTGGATCGCTTGCGCTCGCGGCATGTGGTGGTGGCGGTAACGACTCGTCGAGCGTCGCCTCAGCTAATTCCCTGAAGCAGCGGAAACCGAGCTCGACTTCAACGACTTCAACGACGACTTCAACGACGACTTCAACGCCGACTTCACCAACTTCTTCGGACACAACAACCGTCGTGACCGATACATCCTTCGGCGTGAAAGGTGACGGCGTAACGAACGATCGGCTGGCCTTGCAGAAAGCGATCGACGGTTCAGTCGGGCAGATCCTCTTGATCACTGGACAGAGCAGGATCGATGCGGCAGGGCTGGACCTGCGAACAAATAGTCATGTTCGTTTTGCATCAGGCGCCTCGATCAAATTGCTGCCCTATAGCACTAGCAGCTACCAAATAATGAGGATCTGGGATGTTAATAACGTGACCCTCGAAAGCCCCTACCTGGATGGCAGCAAGGAATTGAGTTCTGCTACGTCAGGGGAGTGGGGAATGGGGATCTCAATCTGTGCGGGGACCAACATTTCTGTTACGTCCCCGACTACGATCAATTGCTGGGGTGATGGGATCTACATCGCTAATAGTGTCACGGGGTCGAATGTTCCGAGTCAGAACGTTACGGTCAACGATCACCACGCTGATGGCTGCCGACGTCAAGGCGTTTCAATCACCAGTGGCAGCGGCATAACCTTCAACAACCCGCTTTGGGAAAACATAGCTGGGACCAACCCTCAATTTGGATTAGATATCGAGCCGGATAATAACAGCGCCGTTTTGGAAAACATCAACATCGTCAACCCGACAACCAAACTTTGTAAGGGTGGGGGAATTCTGGTTTATCTTGGAGCCTTCCCAGGTCCTGTCGCCAAGAACGTAAGCATCAATATTTCCGGCCATCAGAATGTTGGCACATGGAGCGGCGCTTGCGCATTCGCCACCGAAGAACTGAGATTAAACGGCTACCAGGTTACTGGCACGATTCAAAGTCAGAATCCAGTATGGGACACCCCACTGAGTGCTGCATTTGTAAAGCTTGACTGGGACAACGGGGGCACCGCAGTTTCGGTGAGTAATCCGCAAACTCCGGCTTAAGTGAGGCCCTGTTCGACCGGCTATCTGAACGATTTAACCGGTTGGGTCGCGCTGGCGGGGCTCCGACGCCCCGCCAGCATGCCAACTTCGCCCTCAGTGCTCAGCGGCGATCAGGGGAGCGTTGAATCGCGAGTCGCTGCGGTTCTGGCTGGCGACTTCTGTGCATATTGCAGCGGTCACCGGGACTTCAAAAAATTGTTTAGTAAACGGGGGCTTCCGGCCGACTAAAATTTCCGAATTTCCCTTCGTCAGTACTGTTTATAATTAGTGTGGCCAAAATCCGATCAGCTTGTTGCTGAATGTTTTCCTAATGGTCTGATCAGTCGGCGTAAACGATGCCTGATAACCGGCCAAGGTGAAAAGGCGGGAACCGGTCAGGAAGAGCACACTTACCAAAGGTCCGCGCATGAGAACTGCCGTATCCAGGATGTCTGGCGAGACGTCTGCAGGACGGGTGGTCTATATCAGGCGATACTGGCTAACACCAACAGCCTGGATCTTCGCGTTGTTGGCGGCGACAATGCTTCTCATTCTTTGGTACTCCGACAGGACGTCAACGCTCTCCGATCAGGATAATTACCTCGAATACTTCCGACAAACCAACTGGGACTGGTTGGTCACATCGTTTCATCGGCGAAGTTCTATCATTGACTTTGCCGTGGATCTGTTCACGGATGAGTTTGGCTGGCGCGCGTGGATCATTTTCATCAATGGCTTCGGCCTTTCTGCGGAGCTTGGTGTTCGGATCACCGTTGTAGTGTCGAATGCCTTGCTGGTCTATTCGTTCTCCAGGCTGCGCAGACCACTGCTCGGCCTTATATTGTGGCTCATCATCCCTGTTGCATTTGCAACATTGGTGTTTCAGATCCGACAGGGCTTTGCGTTTTCCGTCTTTGTATTTCTCGCAGTCATGTTGCGTCGTCCACTCTTGGGCGCACTCATCGCAAGTTCGGTTCATACAACCTTCGCAGTACCCGCGATTATCCTCATTGCAGTGCGACTGTTCGAAGACCGCCAAATGGTCGCGCTGTTCGCTGGTAGTATGGCAGGTGTCGTCGTCGCCGCGGCTGGGCAGACATTGTTCCGTCACTTCGGCAGCTATCGTATCGATGTCTACGCAGGGTACCAGGATAACTTCAGCATCCGGCTTTTAGGGCTGGTCACTATTTATGTACTTGCTCCGGTGATGGTGCTTTGCTCCCAGCCGCGGCAAAAAAATAACCCGCTCGACGTCGCGATAGAAAATATGTCGATCATGACTATTGGTCTGATCGTCTATCTCGCGGTTGCCTATTTTGTGTTTCCGTTCGGTAAAGACCGGGTCTGGTACTACGTTCCCTTGATGCTGTGTATTCTTGTGCCTCAGATAAAATTCCGTAACGCGGCCATGATCTGGATGACTGCAGGCGTGTTGGGACTCGTCGCAACGGACGCGATCAAGAACTATTTTGAGGGCACGTATGCCTATTTCCTGGGATAGCGCTTCATTTCCCGGGCAAATCTCGCATTGCATTGATTTTTCTATCTGGCCGGGCAGCCGCACGTGGGCCTCTCCATTTCACAAGATTGGTCTTCATGTCGATCGCTGACATTTCTGCCGCCGAGTTCCACGTATGCAGTCCATGGTGTCCCCTGAACGGGTGCCGGATCGACACCAACCGCTCCGAATATGAGCTTGATGAAAGCTCTGTAATTTCATAGAAGCGCAGTGCTCCGCCGTACTCCCTTTCACAATCCTGTGCGGGGCGAATCAGGCGCTGCTGAGCGTCCCTGAAAATACTGCCGCCCATTCGTCCGCGTCGGCAGTCAGAGACAATCGGGTTCAAGCGGTGAGGTGTCCATTTTCCGAAGGGCGTTGTGGCATTAAAAAGCGAAAGCTCATCCCAGTTTGGGCTGCTCTTGTCTCCAATGCTGGTGAATAACCACCACAACTCGCCATCGTGATAAAGCGTCGTATCGGCGGCGATAACGTCACTCATTAATACTGTATCGAACGCCCACAAAGTCGGAAATTCTATCGCGCGATACAGCTCGATCGTCCCGTTTTCTGACGTTTCCGGGATCATAAAGACGTGATTTTCATAGGTGAACAGGAACGGGTATGAGAGGTGGTAGGGGCGTTCGAGTACGACAGTACGTATCGACGAGGGCGTTCGTGTTGTCTTGTCAAACGCGACGTGGCTGATGACGCCCCTGTTAGTGCTGTACGGCATCTCCTCGAAGAACAGATGAAGGTTGCCGTCGGTGTGTACCCACGGGAACGGGTCAGCAAAAAACCGGTCCTTTGGACAGTTCAGCGTGGACCATTCCGCGAAACGCGATGAATCGCTATCGGGCGATGGTACGGGGTGCACCTCCTTGGACGAATGGCGATACGCAATCATCCAGTGTCCATTCCTGAGGAACAGTTTCGAAGGTTGATTGACGATCTTCTGGATAACATGCCGGATGGCAAAAGCAAGTATGGCGGTATTGAGCCTGGTTTTCTCAGATATGTGCCCACTCGTCGTTGGTTCAGCAACTTCCGGTACCTCGACGTGTAGACGTTGACGCGACCTGGCGAGCAGCGACGTACGACGCTGAAGACATATGCGCAAGGAGGTGCAAAAAAACAGCTTATCGGGTATCGCAACGTAGGACTCCGCTAGCAATTGCTTCTTACCCGTTTGCGTTTCCCGGGAGAAAACCTGAATGTGAGGTGTCTTCCGCCTGAGAAGGCTTCTCCACAAATACCGGATATCCGGCATTCCATCGTACAGAACCTGAAAGTCTGAATCCATTGGGTGCTCGACCAGTGGATCGACTTCTGGTGCACGGTAAAGTATCCGTTCGACTTTTACCCACAATTTAAGTAGTAACGGGAATTCCCTGCCATTCATTGTAAAGTACCTGTTTAGCAAGAGCAGCCGTTCTTTCTCGTCGGCGCACGCCTTTCTGTATTCGACGTACCGGACGCCCTGTCGATAGATTGTGGAATCGCAAGGCGAACTGAAATTACCGTGCAATCCCTTCTGCGATATCTGTCAGCAGGAGCGTCATAAGGGATTTCGCTTCATCGCCCGCGTGTGCATCGATTGCCGTCACGATCTTGCCGTAGTAATCGATCACCATGTCAACCGCGTTGTTCGTGATATAGGCGTCAGGCGCCATCGCCCGAAAACCGGCACGAATGATGGCGCCCATTTCCAGGATAAACTGATCTGCACTTGCTTCGAGAATCGACATGTGCAGAATTTCGCCCGCCGTTTGAACCGCATCGCCTTTTGAAGACGCATCAAGGAGATGATGGTACGCGGCGTCGATCACGCAACGTTCGTATTCGGTGGCTCGTATGGCGGCAAGCCACGCTGCGCGGGGATCGACCAGTTTGCGCAATTCGATCAGGCCATCTAGAAATTCCCGATCCGGTGCTGCGCGAAGTCGCCATTCGACGATTTCTGGATCAATGATCAACCAGTCTTTCGCGGGCGTGATCTGTGTTCCTCTCTTGGGCCTGACATCAAGCATCCGGCGCGAAATTAACACGCTCAGCGCTTCTCGCATCACGGTGCGGCTTACCCCATGCTTCTTCGACAGTTCGGTTTGTGGAGGAAGCAGATTGCCGTTATAGGTCCCGTCGACGATGCTTCCCACCAGTTCGTTCACCACTCGCTTCACAAGCGAGGATTCGTGCGTGTGATTCATAGTATTTCTCACGAAGAATTGCAGCCTTTACGGCCTCGGCGACCACCAGTTTCAAGCACCCTACAAGGCTATCTCTTCGTGTGGCTACTAACAATCCTGTCTCGGGAAAACCCCCGTCGTCGTGTGCGCTAGCGCACACACAATGAGACGGCTTCGCACCGCATGGAGCTGACCCTGTAACGCCAAGATACCCGGACACCGGTTAATGATGATGCCACGATGCGTCGAAACTCCCGAAGTGAGGGGCATTTCAACGCTTATGCGCGTGGCGTTCATTGGTGTTTAGCAGCTCCAGCCCAAGCTCGCGAGCAAAGCTACGCGTGCGATGGTTGATATTGGCAGAGCGATTGTCCGACAGCCATTCGATGGGCGCGCTGGCCTGCGTTGTTCCAAATCGTTGCTCGAAAGCATTCAGGCTGATGTCGCACGCAACGTCGCCGCTATGCCTACGCGTCGTCGCCGCCCAACTCAGGGCTTCCCGGTCGTGGAAGCCCAGTGCGTACGTCGCGCGCAGCGGCGAGCCATCGACACAACGGAATTCGAATCCGTCAGAACATCAACGAGTACTGCTGCGGTCAACTGCAATGCGGCCGTCATGCCGGCGGGTCTCGCGCCGCTGACCGGGGCGTCGCAGCAACAACTGATGGTCGCGGATAACGCGGTAGACACGCTTCGCGTTCACAGGCCGCGCGTCACTCAGTTCGCGATTGCGGCACAGCAGTACCCACACTGTCGGATAGCCATAGGTCGGCAGACCCGCTATCACGCCATGGATTTCAGCAACCAGCTCGACATCGTCTATACGTCGGCCAACGCGGCCGTCCTGCCAGTCCGACGCGTGTGCCCGTTTGACTGCCACAGCAGAGCGCGCCACGCCGAGAAGATCACAGAGCGTCTTCAATGGTCGTCCCACGGCACCACGAGCGAGCGCGCAATCAGGTTTGCACGTCCCCATTCGGCGGCTTCCCGAATTTCTCATTCTTCGTCGTATTCTTGCGAGGAGTCGTGGCAGTTCCTTGATTTCCTTCGTCGCGGCAACGAGCTGCGTAGCAGGTACAACGGCTTCACCAGCCTTCACTGCCGCCAGGCCGCCGCCTTCCTGGTACTGCTTGCGCCACGCGAATACCTGGTTCGCGTTCACGCCGCGCCGTCGCGCAACGCCCGACACTGTCTCTCGCGGTGCGGACGTCTCCTGCACGATTGCCGGACTTTTTCGGTATCGCGCTATGGAGATTCAATCGCTTTCCATTCTGTTCATCAGGTCTGCTTTATATAGGTATTCAAACTGTGGCGAGCTGCCTACGCCAGCACGATCCGACTCCGAGTTGCGAACCGTGTCCAACCACGCCTGAAACATCAAAACCGTCCACAGCTGATGCTGCCAGTTGTGTGTCCCCGCAAGATGCTGTTGCCACATGATTCCAACAGTCCGCGGATTGAGCAGGTTTTGACTCTCAATACGGGCCGGAGAGAGGAGATCTGCCGCCCAGTCACGCAATTCTCCTCGCAGCCAGTTTCCAATCGGCACGCTGAAACCATGCTTGGGTCGGTTGACGAGTTGCAGGGGGACGTAGCGGTGAAGTAGTTTTCGCAAAATCCGCTTTCCCTCGCCGTCACGGACTTTCATCGACAGAGGCAGGCGCCAGGAGAATTCGACAATGCGCCGGTCAAGAAAAGGAATGCGTGTCTCCAGACTGACACTCATGGCTGCACGATCGACCTTGGTCAGAATGTCGTCAGGCAGGTAGCGGACAGTATCGAGGTACATCATTTGCTCCGTTGCAGAAAGCCCAGGTGGGGACTTCAGCCGCGAGGCGAGAGCGAGCGATTGCACATTAGCCTGCAAGACGACATCTTCAGCTGTGTCGCATGTCGACGTGAGCCTTCGATAGAAAGCGTCGAAACTGACTGCGCCGATCACATCTGCAAGCTTGTGAAGTTTCTCCCCGATGTTCGTGTACTGCCGGTTCGCGGGTAAAAATCTGATAAAAGGCGCAATTGCGCGGTCCAATGTTTCTCCGCGGACAGACTTGATAAGGCGTGCGGCCGACCGACGCGCAGGTGCTGGAAGATAGCCGAGGTTGTTCCAGAAACGTTGCGCAAGCACGTGCCGGTTATATCCGCCAAATACCTCGTCGCCCCCATCCCCGGACAAGCTCACCGTGACCGTGCGACGCGTCAATTGCGAAACGAGAAGCGTCGGAATTTGCGAGGAATCAGCAAACGGTTCGTCATAGATAGACGGGAGTTCCGGAACGACCTCCAGTGCCATCGATGGCGAAACATAGAGTTCCGTATGCTGGGTACCGAGATGTTGTGCTATGGCCTTTGCATCTCTGGCTTCGTTATGGCCCGCATCATCAAAGCCGATCGTAAACGTCTGAATGCGCTTCGTGGCTTGCGTTTGCATGAGCGCGACGACGGTCGACGAGTCTATGCCTCCTGAAAGAAACGCGCCAACCGATACGTCTGCCACCATCTGTTCACTGAGAACCGTGCGGACCAATGCGTCGAGCTCGTCTACTGCATCGTCCTCGCTGCCGCTAAAGCACTTCTCCATTCCGTTGGTCACGGCATCGGCGACGCTCCAGTAAGCTGCAGTGTGTGCGTTGGAGATGCCCGCGCGTATCGTAGCAATTGTCCCGGGAAGAAGTTTTTTGATATTCTTGTAGATCGTGTCCGGCGCGGGGACGCAGTTGTACCGGATGTACTGACGTAGCGCATCACGGTCGATCGGAACGTCCACGAAACCTGGATAGCATCGCAACGCCTTGAGTTCCGACCCGAATAGAAATACGTTGTCGACCCAACCATAGTAGAGAGGCTTTTCGCCAACGGGATCGCGCGCCAGCGTCAGTACCCGCCTGCTTCGGTCCCAGAGAGCGAAAGAGAACATACCGTAGAGCTTGCGCAAGGTCGGCTCGACGCCCCACGCTTCTATTGCGGCGAGAAGGACCTCCGTATCAGAGTGTCCCTTCCACACGGGCGGGTGCGCACTCCTGTCGAGTGTTTTACGAATCTGCTCGAAGTTGTAGATCTCGCCGTTATAGACGAGAGCGAATCGCCCACTCATGGAGATCATCGGTTGATGGCCCTGCGCCGACAGATCGATTATTGACAACCGGCGATGTCCGAGCGCTATCCCGGCATCGGCGTCCATCCAGTAGCCGAAGTCATCCGGCCCGCGGTGAGCAATGCTGTCGCACATTTTGCACAGCCATCGTTCGCTCGCCGTTGCGTTAAAAGACGTGGGGGTCAGGAAACCGGTGAATCCGCACATCGACAATCTCCTTGTTGGACTGCCGCATAGAGGCGTTGATAGTTTTGCCAGGTTGACTGAATAGAAAAATGTGTACGGATACGCTCACGCGCGGTTTGCCCACGCCGGCGACGGTCTTGCTCGGGCTCGACCAGTAGCGACAGCAGCGCGGCCGCAAGTGCGCTAGCATCTTCGGCGGGAACGATCAGCCCTGACTTGCCCACCAGTAACGCGGTGTCCCCCACGTCAGTCACCACACATGGAACGGCACAAGCCATCGCTTCGCCCACGACAGTCGGAAAGCCTTCGCTGCGCGACGAAAGACAGAAGACATCGAAACCGGGTAGCAGCAAATGGAGATTGTCTCTCGGACCCAGCAGATGGCACTTTTCGGTGATGCCAACGTCCGCCAGCAACCTACGCAAATCCGGGTTTTCCGCATCAAGTCCCTTTCCGACCATGATGTAATGACAGTCCGGCAAGCGTCGGCTGACCGATCCGATCGCCGCTACGAAGTTCGCGTAGTCCTTGGCGGGGTGGTACCGTCCCACGATACCGACGATCAATGCTTCTTGCTCGATACCCAGCAAGGCCCGCAGATCGCTTCTTGCGCTATCGCGGGGGCGGAAAAGATCAATATCGAAACCGTTGCGGACAACCTGCATACGACTCACACAATATCCGCCGTCAGCGTGGCTGGACCGCGCAGTCTCCGCACAGCAGACGATGACATCAGGAATCTTTGCGGACATCCACGCACAGCACGTAGCGACAAGCCGCTGCCTCAGTTCATTTCTGAAGGTAGGAAAAGACGTTTGATGGATCGCCCACACAAGGCGAAGACGCGGCGCGTTCGTGTCGCGCAGTTTCATGATGGCTTGTGCTACGCGAGCGGCCACGCCACCCAACAAGTCAGCGTGATACATCCATGTCTGGACGACGTCTGGCTGGATTTCGAGAATCCAGCGAATCATCCGTCCGATGAGATGCGGTTGTGGCGCACCGCGACTCATGCCGAGAATGCGGACCTCGACGCCGAGCGCGCGCATTCTGTCGCCCATCAGGTCGAGTGCCGAAAGGGAGACGACCACGTGCTGCGTGTCGCCACCGTGCGATTCGTTGATCAGTCTATATAGCAAGGTTTCGGCACCGCCAACACCCAGTCCAGAAATGATGTGCAGAATCTTCATTCGGGATGCCTGTTGTGACCCGAGTCGATGATTTGTGTCGCGAGCGCTTGACCCGCTAGTTGTTCAATGACGGGTTTGCTCGGTACCGCGCGGTGCATCCAGCGAACTATGCTTCAACGCCAGCAGCCAGCGCGGCGTCTTGAATCTGACAATGACGACGTAAAGCCAGACGTAGGCGATCATGAAAATCAACGTTGTGGCAGCCAGCACAAGCGGCATGTCCCAAAATATGGTCGCGGGAATGATACCGACGAGACTCAGTACCCAGAGATACATCGATGTTTGTGAATTTCTCCAGATGCGCTGCCGCAAGTTGTCTTCATCCAGCCCATGCTTGAGGATTCGCCGGTAGACCAGTGTGTGAAGATGAAGACCGTCAGGCGCGCCTGCCGACCTACCGCGCAGGATCCTTCGATAAATCGAAAAGAGGGTTTCGAATGTCGGATAGATGACTACCGCCGCTCCATACCATGCGGAAACTCCCGGATTATGTGCGACAAGAAGCACTAGCAACTGCGCCATGACGAAGCCGATCAGATAGGCTCCACCGTCGCCGAGAAAGATTGACGGCGTGGGAAAATTCCAAAGGATGAAACCGCCCACCGATCCGACCATTATCAGCGCCATGCTCATCACGAATGAGTCATTCACGCTATGTGCGACATAACCGATGGAGCCAAAGATCAGGATTGCGACGACCGATGCGAGGCCATTGAAACCATCAATCAGATTCAGCGCATTGGTCAACCCAGCCGTACCGAGTACCGTGAAACCGATTGCGATGGGTACGATGCGCAGCCACGAATCGACCGGCGGGATGTCAACGCGGGTAATAACCGCCTCTAGAAGCAGGCATGCAGCGAGAGCCGAAGCTAACGCACACAGCAATCGTACTCTGGCGCTCACGCGCTTGGTCATGTCCTCGATCACACCGCTCGCGAAGACGGGCATGGCACATAGTAGTACCAGCAACGAGTTTTTGAGGGAAACGGTTGACCACAGCGGCTCCGCAAGGACAACCACGAGGACGGCACAAGCGATGCCCGTGCCGCCGACGCGTGGAACGGGAACTGCATGATTCTTCTGTACGCCGCGCAGATCACGATCAAGAGAAATCGTCCCGTGGAAGCTTGAACTGCGGACAATCATAAAGATCACCAGAAACGAACAGACGAAGCCAACGGTAAGATTGAACATCGTTTTTCGCCTCCAACGCTTCCAGCCGTGAAATAGCCTCGTCGCGAGCGCAACACCGTCATGCGTGAGTGCGCGATTTGAAACAATCCCGCACATCATTAGTATGGCTTATCAATTAACCCCGGGTCTCGCGGGGGTCTGTTACATCAAACCGGGATACGAGGTATGTGGTAAATCTGACCGCTGGGACTATTTCCTTCTTAAGTATATTCGGGTACGGCTGGTACGTATGCTAGACCCAAAATCAAAAAATTCAAACGGCATCCATGATCTTTTAATTTGAATGACAATTAAGTAGAAAGCCTGACCTTGCGGCGCTGCAGAATTGATCTATTCTTCGTTCAGCGCGCGCTCTCGAATAGCGCCTGTCGTAATTGTTCTTTCAAACATCATAAAATATTAGTTAAAAGGAATCGATGGCGGTTAAAAGCTAGAAGCGGGCGAATAAAGTCGAACACAATGAATACCGTTCTCAATCCGGTATTCGGGTATTTTGTTGTGCATATCGAGAATAAAGTAACCTCATCGCAATTTCATAAATACGGGGTCAAAGAGAACAACGATGACCGGTGCAGTATAAGTTTGCGTCTTGCGCTGCGAATCTAAAAATTACCGCTTCGTGAGGGACCTATGTCTGTCTGCACACTGAAAGATCGCTGGTCGTTCGAAAGAAATAGTCCTCTCGGAAGCGGCTCATGAGTACCTTACGGGGGAAGGTGCGCGGTGATTCCGAGGAATTCATCGAAGTCAGCGTTCTGTCGGTGCTCAGATCGCTGAGGGCCCGTTGGATTACTGTTGCGCTCACGACTGCACTCTTTATCCTCGCGGCGTGCGTCTACGTCGTGCTCGCCACACCTGTGTATCGCGCACGGATTCTTGTTCAGTTGGAAGACACGGGCGACACCTCCCAGCCCTCGATGAAAGGCGTGATGGGTGAGATGTCGTCGATGTTTACCGTCAAACCAATAGCTGAGGGAGAAAGCCAGCTATTAGGTTCTACCTTTGTCTTATCGCGTGTGGTGGAAGTACTTTCACTCAATGTGAGTGCGGCGCCGCACTATTTTCCAGTGATCGGCCGGGTGATCGCACGCAACACCGAAGGCCATTCACGCCCCGGCATTTTCGGAAAGGGCGGATACGCGTGGGGAGACGAGTCGATCGATGTCACCCGCTTTGACGTTCCGCGTCGGTACGAAGGGCACACATATTCACTAATAGTGCTGCAGAACGGTCAGTTTCGATTGAGCGGAAACGGACTTGCCGATCCTGTTACGGGACATGTCGGAATTGAAAATATATTCTCGACCCCTTATGGACCGATTGTCTTGACCATAAAAAAAATAGTCGGGGAGGAAGGCGTATATTTCGACTTGGTCGATAGGTCCCGTCTGCAGACCGCGGATGCGCTTCGACATGATCTGCAGATTACAGAACAGGGCAATAAATCCGGCGTGCTTGCGGCAACGCTGGAGGGCGCGAATCCTGCATTATTGAGCGCGACGCTCAATGAGATCGCCAAACAGTACACCGAGCAGAACGCTGAGCGGAGGGCCGTCCATGCCGAATCGGCGCTTGAATTCCTGGAAAGCCAGTTGCCGGCGATGAAACGGCGAGTGGAGCAGGCGGAAGAAAAGTACACAACCTATCGGAACCGGCAATCAATCGTCGATGTGGATGAAGAGGGCAAGCTGCTGCTGAAGCAGTCGGCAGCTGCCGAAACCACGCTTCTCGAGCTGCAGCAGAAACGCCAGGAAATGGCAGCCCACTACACTCCAAATCACCCCGCGGTGAGTCTCGTCGACCGTCAAATGGAAGTGGTGCGCAAGGGTATCGCAGACCTGGATCAGAAGATAAGGAGTGTGCCCGAGCGCGAGCAGGGCACACTCGCCTTGATGCGGGAAGTGCGTGTAAGCACTAGCCTCTATGCGGGGATGCTGGAAAATATGGCGGAATTGCGCTTGCTGAAGTCTAGCAAGATGGGGTCAGTCAGGTTGGTCGACGAAGCACAGATTCCTGAAATTCCTGTTAAGCCAAAGAGGTCTGTAATCCTGCTCGGATCGGCGGTACTGGGGCTGTTTTTTGGTGCCGGGGCCGCGCTGTTGCGAAGCAAGCTGCACGACGGCGTTACAGATGTCAGATTGCTTGAACAGGACACCGGGTTCGCTGTGTGTGGAGTGGTACCGTTCAGCGCGCGTATGCGTGCACTGGCGCGGGAACAATGTCCGCAACCGCTTTTGGCAGCGCGCCATCCGCAGGACCCCGCTGTCGAAAGCCTGCGCATCCTTAGAACGAGACTCCTGGCCACGATGACAAGGGCAAGAAACAACGTGGTGCTGGTGACGGGACCTCTACCTGGCATCGGAAAATCATTCGTTTCTGCCAATCTTGCGGCGATTCTGGCGGCAGGAGGCCAGCGGGTACTTCTGGTGGACGGCGACATGCGCCGCGGACACCTGCACGATTACTTCGGTGTGAGCCCGTGTGGAGGGTTGTCGGAAATCCTTGAAGGATGTATGCCGGCAAGCGCGACAATACATCGCGGTGTGCAGAACAATCTCGACTTTCTGGCTGCCGGAGCACGTCCGTCGAATGCGCCCGAACTGCTCATGAGCAGCCTGTGGAAAGACATGATTGAAGCCATGAAGCTTCGCTACGACGTCATTCTTCTGGACGCACCCGCAGTACTTCCCGTATCCGATGCAGAAATCATGGCTGCTGATGCGGGATCTGTATTTGTTGTCGCACGCTTTGCCGAAACGCGGGCCGACGAGATGATCGAGTCTTTGCGCGCCTTGAGGCAAGCCAACGCTGCGGTAAAAGGCATTGTGCTCAACGGGATTATCTCCACCGGTCACTATCCCTATCGTCGTATATACGGGAGCTATATTTCTTACGGCTTTGAAGCTGGCAACCGGTCGTTGGGAGAAAATCAACGATCCAAGTCCGCAAAGATCTGATACGCACTGTCGCAATCATCGTCAACTATCAAATGAACAGGTGATTCATGCACGCGCCAAATGAAGTCAAGCTTGCGGTAATCGGACTTGGGTATGTAGGTTTGCCGTTGGCCGTTGCATTTGGCAAACAGAGACCGGTTGTCGGATTTGATCTCAAGAAGAGTCGCATTACGGCATTGCGAGAAGGTCGCGACGTTACGCTTGAACTGAGCGATGAAGAATTGGCCGAAGCCGCCTACCTCACATATAGTTTCAATCAGGCCGATCTGGTTGATCGTAACGTTTTTATCGTGACCGTGCCGACACCAATCGACCTCTACAAGAGGCCCGATCTGACGTTTCTGTTGAACGCAACAGGAACGGTCGGCGAGGTGCTCAAGAAGGGTGACATCGTTATCTACGAGTCGACAGTGTATCCCGGAGCGACCGAGGAGGAGTGCGTGCCCGTCCTCGAACAGAAATCGGGGCTCAAATTCAATACCGATTTTTTCGTAGGCTACAGCCCCGAGCGCATAAATCCAGGGGATAAAGCTCACCGCATTGCGGATATTCGAAAGGTGACCTCCGGATCGACGGGGGAAGCTGCAGAGTTCGTTGACTCACTTTATCGCGAGATCATAACGGCGGGTACGTTCAAAGCCGAGAGCATCCGTGTTGCCGAGGCGGCAAAGGTCATCGAAAACACCCAGCGAGACGTCAATATCGCGCTAATCAACGAGCTTTCCATTATCTTCAACAAGATGGGTATCGACACGGAGTCCGTTTTGAAGGCGGCTGGCACAAAGTGGAACTTCCTGCCATTCCAGCCTGGCCTTGTGGGCGGCCATTGCATTGGTGTCGATCCTTACTACCTGACACACAAAGCCCAAGGGATAGGCTACCACCCGGAAATCATTCTCGCTGGCCGTCGTTTAAACGATAGTATGGGTAGCTACGTCGTGGCGCAGCTGATCAAGGCATTGGCTCGACGTACGATACCTGTTGCCGATTCGCGTGTACTCATCATGGGCCTCACGTTTAAGGAAAATTGCCCCGACATTCGGAACTCACGCGTTGTAAGCGTGATTCAGGAGCTGAGGGAATATGGTGCTGTCGTGGATGTTTACGATCCGTGGGCATCCAAAGAAGAAGCGCGCAGCGAATACGGTTTGGACCCGATCGATGCGCCTGCGGCGCATGCATATGACGCGATCGTCCTCGCAGTTGCACATCACCAGTTTGTCAATCTCGGCGCGGACGCCTTGCACGCATTTGGGAAAACCGAGCACGTTCTCTATGATCTGAAACACGTCTTGCCTCTGGGTGCGAGCAATTTACGGCTCTAACACGTTGGCGGCACTCGCACCTTGCGCAAGTCGTTCTTTCGGGCGACGTCAATGAATCTTACGCGTCACACGGGGCAACGGGAGATAGGGCAATGGCGACACGCTACGAAGTGGTACGGTGCCAACTCGCGCAGGAACCCGCCTCCTGGCTTATCACCGGCGTTGCTGGATTTATTGGGTCAAATCTCCTGGAAGCGCTGCTCCTGCTCGATCAGTCGGTGGTTGGATTAGATAACTTTTCAACGGGATACCGACGAAACCTGGACGAGGTTCGTTCTTCAGTGTCGGAGAAGCAATGGAGCCGTTTCAGACTGATCGAAGGGGACATTAGAAATCTGGACGACTGTGCTGCAGCCGTTGTCGGTGTCGACCATGTACTTCATCAGGCTGCGCTAGGATCGGTTCCGCGTTCGGTGCACGATCCGCTCACGACCAATGACGTCAATAGCGGTGGATTCCTGAAAATGCTGACGGTAGCTAAGGATGCGCATGTCAAAAGCTTTACGTACGCAGCTTCCAGTTCCACGTATGGCACCAGCACGGAGCTTCCCAAGGTGGAAGCCTGCATAGGCGCACCGCTTTCACCATACGCCGTTACCAAGCTCGTGAACGAACTCTACGCGGACGTGTTCTCACGGGTATACGGCTTCGACGCAATCGGGCTGCGATACTTCAATGTGTTCGGCAGACGGCAGGATCCCCATGGCGCTTATGCGGCGGTGATTCCGCTTTGGACGGCTGCGCTCATTCAGGGCACCGATGTCTACATTAACGGCGACGGAGAGACGAGCCGTGACTTCTGCTTTGTCGACAATGCGGTGCAGGCCAACATTCTCGCCGCTACTTCCGACGCTTGCGCAAGAAACCAGGTCTATAACGTCGCGGTGGGCGATCGCACGACCTTGAACCAGCTTTTCGACGGATTGCAGAAGGCGCTTGCAGCTTGTGGATTCTACTCCGACCAGAAGCCTTGCTATCGTGAATTCCGCGTGGGAGACGTCAGACACTCGCTGGCGAGCATAGCGAAGGCAGAGCGTCTTTTAGGCTATAGCAATCCGATACGGCTTCCTGATGGCCTGCTGGAAGCCATGCGATGGTATATCGCGAGGCTTGTTGCCATGCCACCGTCGGACGGTGCACTGGGCAGCAAGTTTCACATCACCACACATAACCCCGACAACTCGACGCAGCCATTGGCTGGAAGGTGAGTGGCCATGCTGGCGGTCCGATTCAGTCGTTTGCGTAGCGCGCTGGCCAGTGTCCATGCCGACGACATACGGATTGCAAAGAGCGCCGCGCGCATCTCGATCTTTGTACTCGTCGCAAAATGCGCGGGCGCATTGAAAGAGATGGCGATCGCGTCACGTTACGGTATAAGTGACGTGGTGGATGCCTATCAACTGACGTTCACTTTGAGCACATTTTTACCGACCATTCTGGTCACGAGCACGAGTGGCGTTCTGATACCGGCTCTGGTCAATCTTCGTACTCGTACAACGGCGGAGCAGCGCACTTTGCTCGGGGAACTCGAAGTCGCCGGCGTCGTGGCGGGGGTGCTTCTCACACTTTTAGTGTGGGTGCTTTGGGATTCCCTCCTGCGGCTGATAGCAGGCAGTCTGCCGGAACAAACACGTCAACTGTCACGCGAACTCATGTTTGCAATGGCACCGGTCGGCATCCTTATTATCACGATAGCCGTGTCGGCAGCACGGCTTCAGGCGCGCCAGCGGCACGTGAATACATTGCTGGAATGCGTGCCGGCCGTGACGTTGCTGCTCTTTCTTCTGCTCACGCCGGACGCAAGTTCAGTGGCACCGCTGATGTGGGGCACGACGCTCGGGTTCCTGTTGCAGGCAGCGTTGCTCCGGTTTCTCGCTATCGGAACCGATGAGGTTCGCACGTCTCTGAGCCTTAGTTCACATTCGCCCCAGTGGCCGCAACTGTGTCGCTCTATGGGCCTCTCTCTGATTGGCGGCGTCGTGGTGGGATTCGTCACGCCGCTCGATCAGTTCTTTCTGGGTCATTTGGGTGGGGGCGCGATTGCGACTTTTGGATATGCGAACCGGGTTCTCGCACTTATCCTTACCATGGGCGCATTGGCGATTAGTCGTGCTACCTTGCCTATCCTGTCGGAAATACTAAGCACCGGTGATCTCGCTCGCGCTCGTAATACCGCTTTCAAATGGTCTTTCATCATGCTTGGTATAGGTGCGATCGGTGGGATCATTCCGTGGGTATTTGCGCAGCAGGCTATTGGCCTGTTATTCGAACGGGGTGCATTTACGGCGCAGAACACGATAGCTGTGGCCGAGCTTTTCCGCTGGGGGCTCGTGCAAGTGCCCTTCTATTTATCGGTTCTCGTTCTGCAGCAATTGTTTAACAGCGAGGGTCGCTTTTGGGAGATGACGCTAATCTGTGTCGTTGCCTTTTTCGTCAAAGCAGTCGCCAATGTCATCCTCGTGCGCTGGTTCGGAATGGTTGGCGTGATTCTGGCGACGGGCGTCATGCACGTGTGTTCATTGGCCTGCTATCTGATGGTGGCGTGGATGCGACCCGCTGTCAGGCCGCCTGCGAGGTCGACATGAAAATAGTGATGTTCATCTATTCCATGCAATGCGGAGGCGCCGAACGGGTGACCGCAAATCTTGCGAATGAATGGTCCGCCCATGGCTGGGAGGTAAGCGTGGTCAGCATCGCATCGGCCAAAGACGATTTCTACCCGCTCAACGCGGGTATTCGGCGGATATCACTCAATCTTTCGGGCGCGTCCCGCAGCTTTTCGACTAGCGTGACATCGAACCTTCAAAGATTGATGGCACTTCGCCGCCTGCTTCGCGAATTGTCACCGGATGTGGTGGTTGGAGTCATGACCACGGCGTCCGTGCTGGCAATTCTGGCGAGATTAGGCTTGCCGTGCCGGGTGATTGCAACCGAACATACGCATCCTCCTCGTCTGCCGCTGAATGTGCTATGGAGAAACCTGCGTCGCTGCACTTTTCGATTTTCCGACTGCGTGGTCGCATTGACGACCGATAGCAAGCGGTGGCTCGAAGAACATTGCAATTGCGCCAACGTCAAGGTTATTCCACCTCCGTTCACCTGGCCGATCGCGAGGACAGAGCCGGTTGTTCCGCCAGAAAGTGTGATTTCGGCGAAACGCAAAGTGCTATTGGCAGCCGGCCGCCTATCGAAGGAAAAAGGCTTTGATGTTCTCATTGCCGCATTTGCGTCGATCGCACGTCCGCTTTCGCAATGGGATCTGGTAATCGTAGGAGAGGGGAGCGATCGGTCCGCCCTCGAAAACCAGATCGAGTCACTTGGACTGGAAGGTCGCATTTTTCTGGCAGGCCGTGTCGGTAACGTCTCTGATTGGTATGAACGCGCTGACCTGTTTGTGCTCAGTTCCCGCTACGAAGGACTGCCCATGACGCTCGTGGAAGCAATGGCAAGCGGGTGCGCTGCGGTCAGCTACGACTGCGATACCGGTCCGCGCGACATCATCACGCACGGCGACAACGGTCTTCTGGTTCGATCGGTCGGCGATCCCGATGAACTTGCCGATGCACTGAATGCATTGATGAGCCGCGACCATGTGCGTGAGCAGATGGCCTCTCGCGCCACAGCTGTTGCTGAGACCTTCTCAGGAAGCAGGACGATGGCGTTGTGGCGCCAGATACTCGAAAAGACTGTCTAGAAGTTGCTGGCCGTAGCGGGTTGAAAGGTAAGTCAACCCATCGGGCGACTTGCCCGGTCGGACGATTCGACTCTTTATCAGTGGATGGAGAACGACATGCACGGTGCGGCGATTCTCTCAGGGAATGAAGCTCCGCAACTGTTGTCGGTTCGGGGCTTCCCAAAAGAATGGTGCGATCTTGCGTGTTCGTGGGCGGCCATTTTTCAACGCCCCGATTTCGTCGAATTGTGTATCAGAGCTACTACGCCAGTCATCTTTCACTGGTCGGGAGCAAAAAAGCGGGCGCAATTGTTTTTGCTGATCTCGCGAAATTCGTATGAAGGCCACGCGCTTTCGCGGCTGCGCTTGAAAGAACACAAGAAGGTTCCATCTCTGATCGCGGTCGACGTCACGGGCTCGACTTGTAGTCAACGCTCGTTCCGGTGCGCGTTGAAAGCATAACGTTGACCACTGTCCATTTTGCGACGAAAGCAATCATGAAGGTCCTTATGCTGGTCAATTCAATGGGTAACGGCGGCGCCGAGCGCGTGGCCGCGACGCTCGTCAATTCGTGGGCTCGGCGGGGGGATGCGGTTACACTTGTTGCGACGTTCACTGGTCATGGCGCTTGTGCCTATCCGGTGAGCGATAGGGTACGCTTCGTGTACCTTGCCGACCTGATCGTCCGAAGCGGCCGCGGACCCGTCGCCTACCTCGAGCGCTTTCGTGCCTTGCGTAGAGTGATTCGCTCGAGTGCACCGGACGTGATTGTCTCACTCCTTCCGAACGTCAACATTGCAGCGATCGTCTCGTCGCGCGGTCTTGGTATTCCCATCATTGCGTGCGAGCACAACAACCCGGTCGCCGAAGGTCGATCGTCGCTCTGGCGGTTGCTATGCGGCGCAGTCTATCCACTGGCGGACGTGGTAACGATGCTGACAGAGAGCGCCGTTGCGCCGTTCGCGGCGATGGTCAAGGCGAAGCGGTTCGCGGTCGTGCCTAACCCGCTGCCCGACGATTTACCGTTTCCCAGTGAGCCTCGTACTTGCGTATCCACCAGAAAGCGGCTGATGTCGGTCGGACGCCTTTGCCATCAGAAGCAATTTGATTTGCTGATTGCAGTCTTTTCGAGACTGGCCGATGAATTTCCAGATTGGGACCTTTGGATCTGGGGAGAAGGACCCGACCGGCAAAAGCTTGAAGCGCAGATTGCCGATTTGCGTCTTCGTGACCGGATTCTCCTACCGGGAACGACTCAGACGCTGTGGTTCGAAATGATGCACGCTCACGCGTTTGCACTCTCGTCGCGGCACGAGGGATTGCCCATGGCACTGATGGAGGGCATGGCACTCGGTCTTCCAGCGGTGGCATTCGACTGTCCAAGCGGCCCCAGAGAACTGATGCGCGACGGCCAGGACGGACTACTGGTGCCGATGGGAGATGTCGAGGCTTTCACCCGCGCCGTGCGTCATATGTTGTCAGATGAGGTGCTTCGAATCGAGATGGGACGGCGCGCGGAGCGGTCGATACGGGAGCGATACTCGTTGGAGACGATCCTCGCTCAATGGGATGAACTGTTTGCGCAAGTGGGCGTGCCGGGTGTCGGGAAGGTTCGGGCGGGTTCATCACTGGCGGGGCAGTAAAGGAAGAACACGACAAACGTGCCGTGGGATCGGTTTAGGCTCTACGGTCACGTGCACTGTCAACAGCGCTCGAAGCGGATGATCGGAGGGATCATGGGTCAGCCCAAGGTTGTGCTATTCGCCAATACAGACTGGTATCTCTACAACTTCCGCGCCTCACTTGCGTGGCGGCTAAGAAATGATGGCTTTGAAGTGATTCTCCTGTCTCCGGATGGAGAATACGGCCCCAAGCTGCGGGAGCAGGGGTTTCGTTGGCATGCGGTGCCAATGAAGCGGCGCAGCTTGAATCCGCTGCGGGAAGCTGCACTCGTGATGTGGCTCGCGCGATTTCTGCACCGGGAGCAGGTGAGTGTCATCCACGGCTTCACGATCAAGTGCGCGGCGTACGGGTCGCTTGCCGGCAGGCTTGCCGGTGTGTCGGCGCGCGTCAGTGCCGTGGCAGGTATGGGTTACGTGTTCACGAGCAGTGACATGACGGCGCGAGCACTGAGGCCGGTGGTCCGTGCGGTGCTGCGCCTCGCGTTGAACGGTCGGGGCAGTGCGCTGATCTTGCAGAACCCGGACGATGTTGCGCTGTTCGAAGCTACCGGCATTGTAGATCCGTGTTCGATAAGGCTGATCAAGGGGTCTGGTGTCAATCTTTCCCGTTTTACCCTGCGTGCGGAGCCGGAGCAACGCGCCGGCCGGCCGCTGCGGGTTTTGCTCGCCGCACGCCTCTTATGGGACAAAGGCATTGCTGAATACGTCGATGCGGCACGCGCGCTAAAGCAGGAAGGTCGTACGTTGAGGTGCCAGCTTGCAGGGTTGCCCGACGATGGCAATCCTGCCGCCGTTGAGCGGAAGCAACTCGAAGCATGGGTCAACGAGGGATTAATTGAATGGCTAGGACATGTCATCGACATGCCAAGATTGCTTTCCGAAACGGATGTGATGGTCTTGCCAAGTTACAGAGAAGGCTTGCCCAAGGCATTGATCGAGGCAGCGGCTTGCGGTGTGGCCCTCGTGACGACCGATGCACCGGGCTGTCGAGAAGTAGTCAGCAAAACCGGTGACGATGGAATATCGGTTCCGGTTCGTGATAGCAGGGCCCTCGCGCAGGCGATCCGGCTGCTGGACGGTGACCGTGTGCTGTGCAGGAAGCTCGGGCTTGCAGCACGGGAAAAGGCGCTTGTGCAATTCGACGAGCAGATCATCATCGACAAGACACTTGCGGTCTACCGCGAGTTGATGCCAGCCTATCCGCGCGATCTCGGCGGGCGCGCTGACGGAGTCACCTATCCGGTAAAGATCTCGTGAGGGCTCGCCGTGATGCGTTGTTCGAGCCGTTGGACGGGATACCGGTTAGCGAAAATATCTGGTGTGGTACTTCGACCTGTGGGGTGACATATGTGCGGAATAGTCGGAGCCAGCGGTCCCGGAAATCAGGTGCCGCAACTAGTCAAGGCGTTGAGCAGGCTAGAATATCGCGGCTATGACTCCTGCGGCATTGCTTTGCAGGCTACTGGCCGAATTCGCAGTGTGCGCACGCTGCGTCGTGTAACCGACCTCGAGCAGCGATTGACGACTTTGGGGCTGGAGAGCACAACTTGCATCGCTCATACCCGCTGGGCAACACATGGCGCGCCGTCTGAGATCAATGCACATCCAATCATGTCAGGCGATGCCATTGCTGTCGTCCACAATGGCATCATCGAAAACTACCAGACGCTACGCATTGCACTTTCCAGCCGGGGCTACACGTTTCATAGCGAAACCGATACCGAGGTCATCGCGCATCTCATACACAGCGAGTACACAGGTGATCTGTTAGTAGCCGTCAGGCGCGCTGTCAAGCAGTTGCACGGCGCTTATGCAATTGCGGTACTTTGCGCGAACGAACCTGAACGACTCGTCGCGGCCCGTTCAGGTTCGCCACTTGTTGTTGGTATCGGTGCCGAACATAACTATCTCGCCTCTGACTGTTGGGCGCTTCATCATCTTACGGATCGCTTTATTTACCTTGACGACGGTGACGTGGCACTCATTACGCCAGAGCGAATCCAGATCATCGACGCTGACGGTCGCGATGCGCAGCGTCCTCTTTTCCGGGTGAAGGCGCACGATTCCGCTGTGGATCTTGGACCGCATCAACACTTCATGCAAAAGGAGATCTTTGAGCAACCCAAGGCCGTACGCGACACGCTCGCTGCCATCGACACGATTTCACCGTCGCTATTCGGGGCCGGCGTTGATGCTCGCAAGCTGTTATCGGAAGTCGATAACGTCCTGTTACTGGGCTGCGGGACCAGTTATTACGCTGGATTGACCGCGAAGTACTGGCTCGAAAGCATTGCGGGAATTTCCGCACAGGTGGAAATTGCCAGTGAGTACCGGTACAGGGAAACGGTGACTAATCGACGCACTCTGGTTGTTGCCATATCCCAGTCCGGCGAAACGGCTGACACGATCGGCGCGCTCGATCATGCAAAGGAGTTGGGAGAACCACCGGCGACCATGGCGATTTGCAACGTCGCAACGAGTTCCATCATGCGTGCCACGACGCTTGCTTATCTGACACGTGCGGGCATCGAAATGGGCGTCGCATCCACTAAAGCGTTTACGACGCAACTTGTCGCTCTTCTTCTGCTCACCTTGACACTCGCACGATTGCGCGGCAGGCTCACTGCAGCACAGACAGGGGAATGGCTGGACAGGCTTCGGCGCTTGCCCACCGACATCGAGAGTGCGCTTGCTCTTGAAACGCAAATCATGGGCTGGGCCGTGGATTTCGCAGATTTGGAGCATGCCCTTTTTCTGGGCCGGGGGATGCATTTCCCAATCGCGCTCGAAGGTGCGCTTAAGCTTAAAGAGGTTACGTATATACACGCCGAAGGCTATGCCGCAGGGGAATTGAAACATGGTCCTCTCGCGCTCGTCAGCGGAGCGATGCCAGTCGTGACGATCGCGCCTGACGACCAGCTGTTTCAAAAACTGGTGTCGAACATGGCTGAGGTACACGCACGCGGCGGTCGACTCTATGTCCTTACGGATAGCAGTTCGGCGTTTGACACCGCGAAGGACGGCCGCCTGATCCGAATGCGTGACGGAGCAGGCATGCTATCTCCCATACTTCGGGTGATCCCGTTGCAGTTGCTCGCTTACCACGTCGGTTGCTTAAGGGGCACGGATGTCGACAAGCCCCGGAATCTGGCAAAGTCAGTGACAGTCGAATAGTCGTTAGGCAATGACGGTCGCCGCCTTCCCGTATCGGCGGCGTCTGTCCATCGCGAATGCGCGACGACCCACAAGACCCAGTCGGGCGGGCTGTCGCAGGTCCACGCTAGAGATTCACTGAGAGGAAGCTTGAGAGAGAGAGAGAGAGACCGACACCGTTACGGTTCAACTCCCTCGTCTCAGCGATGAGGCGAATCGACAATGCGATATTTGCAAAGGGCTCGTGCAACTTGCGAGACCGGTATCAGTGTGATGCTTAATGCTGTGCTCGCGCGCAGTGCGATGAGAGTCGCATGGTGCGTCCTTCGTGGGGCACCATGAAAAGAACGATCTGTGCGGGCCAAGCTGGCGAAGAAACCGGCCCGAACGCGACCGGTGCAAAGTCGGTGGAAAATACTACCTTTTCGCCGGTCGTGCCAACTGTTCCAGTTGGCAAAAGTGGCCAGCTTTTTGTCCGTCACTGTTTTTGAAGGCGGCCTATAAACGTTAACACAACGCGATCGGCTGGCAGCAATCAAGCAAACCCGGTAGGAGAGCGTGATGAACGATACAGATCGAGACCTCGCTGCCCATATTCCTGAAGTCATGAGAGCGTTGCGATCATCGGCCATCGCCGCAACGCGATTGCAGTCACACTCACTGGATGCGAAGGCGCCAGCGATGGTGCAGCCAGTCCGGCAGTCGCCCCCAACACCGTCATCACTTCCGCCGGTAACTGCACCGCCGCAAAGGCGCGGTCTTCAAACCATGAAGTCGTTTCGCGTCCTGCATTCCGGGCAAAGCGGTAACGTCTGGTACTGGACTACGCCCAGTTCTTACTTTCGCGCGCTCAGCGTCCCCTGCACGCCGCAGACTTGCGACCAGTCCGCGAACGTTATTCCTGCGGGTACGTGCATCTTGCTGGCGACGCTGGATACTTTTTCTTCGACACTGCTGCCCCCGGTACCTGCACGCCAATCGCGGCGGCGGGCGAGCGGGTCATTGCCGACTGCTTCGCTAACCGAATTCAAGATTTAATCATACTATCGACGACGTCCGGGTCACGGCAATGCTGGAACAACAGAAGGAAAAGATGCGATGCGCAGCAAGTACGAGTCGAATGGAAAAGTGGCTGCAGTCGTCGTTGGCTGCGAGCTCAACGGTCTTGGAGTCATCCGGTCGTTGGCGCGCGCTGGTGTTCCCGTCGTCGCCGTCGATACTGATAGTAGCAAAGCGGCGTTATGGTCGCGTCACCCGCAACGTAGATTGATCAGAGGGCGTGAGGGAAGAGAATTTGTGGAGGACATGATCGAACTCGGAAAAGAATTCGCTTACCCGCCTGTTCTGATATTGACCACTGAAGAATCGGTTCACTGCGTCTCAGAAAATCGGAAAGAATTGTCCAGATGGTATCGCTTTCGACTCCCCACAAACGAGAACGTCAAGCTTCTCAGCAGCAAAGCGGGATTTCACGACTTCTCGCTGAGAAACGACTTCCCTGTTCCACGCACCGCGATTCTGGAAAGCGAATCTGACCTTGCGTTACTGACTCAACTACGTTTTCCATGCGTCATGAAACCGGACGACAAACGTAATGTACTCAACGGAAACAAGGAACGGACGGTTCGTGTCGGTTCACTGAACGAAGCCCGTGAGCACGCGGCGGCGATGCTCGAGACTCCTGGTGGCATCGTCGTGCAGGAATGGATTGAAGGTGCGGAAAGCAACATCTATTTCACGCTTTTCTACCGGGGCGAAAGCGGACGCTTCGTCGCAGTCTTCACAGGACGCAAGCTCGCGTGCTCGCCCCATGACGTGGGCAGTACAGCCATATGCGTGGCCGCACCCGAAGCAGGTAACTTACTCGAACCGATGACCTTGGCTTTTGCAGATCGCGCCAGCATGGATGGCATGGGCAGCATGGAGTACAAATGGGACGACAATCACTCGAAGTTTGTGATGATCGAACCGACAGTAGGCAGGACGGATTGGCAGGAGGAAATTGCGACGCTCTGTGGGGTGAATATTCCGCTTGCGGCCTACCGACACGAGTTAGGACTGCCCGTCGATTCTCCCGTCACCAATGGCTCAGCTGTCGCATGGCGCGCAAATCTGCCTCACAAGCCGCCACCTCATCTCCGAAGGGCCGCGTCACATACGGTGGATGGGTATTTTCGTTGGAATGATCCACTGCCAGCCTTCCAGTTTTATTGCCTGAATTATACGTTGCACGGGATTTCCCGCCTTTGGAATAGAACAGAATAGCGGAGAAACCAGGTAGAAAAACGCTGAGGGAAAAAGAATGGCAACGATAGACACCGTAATAGTCGGTGTAGAGCCCTATGGACTTTCCCTTGCAGTTTTACTGCCTGAACTGACCGTCGCAGGGGATTTTCCGCCTTTGGCATAGAAAGGAACAGCGGAAACAGCAGACAGGAAAACTCTGAGGGGAAAAGGAATGGCAACGACTGACACCGTAATAGTTGGTGCAGGGCCCTATGGACTTTCCCTTGCGGCCCACTTGACCTCAGTGGGCGTTCCTCATGAAATCCTCGGAAAACCCATGCAAGCGTGGCGAGACTATATGCCACCAGGCATGCTGATGCGTTCGGAGGCTTTTGCCAGTAGCCTCTATACGCCGCAGCGAGGCTACACGATGGAGCAGTACTGTCTGCATAAGGGCATCCAATACCAGCCTGTAGGTATGCCTCTTTCTCGGGAAATGTTCATCGATTATGCACTCTGGTTCCAGCAGCAATTGGTTAGCCATGTGCGAACAGTCGACGTGGTGGATATGCATCGTGTAGACGGCTATTTTCACCTCAATCTTAGCGACGGTAATTCCCTTATCGCACGCAGGGTTGTTCTTGCGTTGGGGCTCAAGGGGTTCGCGAAAACACCGCCTGTCTTGCAGGGCTTGCCGCGCGAATACGTGTCACATTCGGGCGTATACGGCAGCCTTGACTGGGTCCACGGGAAAGACATTGTCATTATTGGCGGCGGACAGTCGGCGCTCGGATTGGGTGCGCTCATGCACGAAGTTGGAGGGCGTATTCGCGTGCTTGTGCGAGAAAACTCAATAGCATGGAATGGTGAGCCAGCTGTCGATCGCGGCATCATCTCGAAGCTGCGGGCGCCCGAAGGCGGAATCGGTCGAGGATGGCTCTCCTATATCACATCTGAGTATCCGTTCGCGTTCCGCACGTTAAACCATCAGCGCAGAAAGAGGATCGTAGCAACTTACTGGGGCCCAACGGGCGCGTGGTGGCTTCGTGATCGTGTGGTCGGAAAATTCGATGTGTCCTTGGGCAGTGAGGTCCGGGATGCCGTCATCGAGAACGATCGGATTGTTCTGCACGTCGCCAACTGCAATACAGAATCGCGCATTGAGGCCAATCATGTAATTGCAGCCACGGGCTTCAAGGTGGATATAAATGCACATCAATTCCTGTCGAAAGAAATCGTGCAGGCCCTATCGCTTGTCGATGGAATACCCGAACTTACCGGCAATTTCGAGACAGTTGTGCGCGGGCTATATATAATCGGGCCGGCCTCTGCATATACTTTTGGACCTGTCATGCGGTTCATCTACGGCGCAAAGTACGCCGCCCCGCAAGTTGCACGGCACATCAGGAAAATGTATCGCGAGAGTGCCGCGACGCGCAGCTGGGTTGGTACGGGTGCTTCGTCGGGAGACGCGGCAATTAACCAGTCTGGTCGTTGAAATATTCCCGCGGAGTTCGCGATGGCGTAAGGCGCTTTACGCGTCCGTGTACGCGGTGACAATCGACGCGATGCGGCTTAAGTCCGGTTCTCCAGTTGAGCCTACTTCGATGGTCATGTAAGTGGCGCCGAGATTCCGAAGGAAACGGGTCCTGTCGCTATTGGCGCGCGAGGCAGGCTGCAACAGGGTGACAAGTCCGCAGCTCACGTATTCGGCCCGGACTGACAAGGATGAATGATATCGGAGAACGACAGGAGACGCTGGGCCAGTTACATTAAACGAAGTCCGCGAAGGAAAGAACAGGTGCATGTGCTAACGACATGAGTTTTGTCCCGATCGCGTCCCCGCTCATGCGGCTCCATTTTCTTGCCCGTAATCGAATTGCGCGTGTTGATCGGCTGCCTGAAGTGTGATGGTAAAGCCGTCGTGCTAGATCCTCAATCTCGCTGCGCCGATCTGTGGCGGACACCATCGGAAACACACTTGAATTGAAGATTGGCCTCGCATAGGCTGAATGGTAACGCCATGGCGTACCTGGATTTTCGCAGTATGGTTTAAGGTCGGCAGACCTTGAAAAGTGCGATCCCGTTGTTGACGGAGAGCCAATTTTGTTTACCTTCGAATCGGGTGCGCAAATGAACAATTACGAGTTCTGTGTTCAGTGGATTCTCGATCAACGACGCGGAAATAATGTTCGTGTTCTCGATTATGGTTGTGGTGCCGGACAAATTGTCAAAGCGCTGCGACTACGGGATGTCGATGCGTACGGTTGCGATGTATTTTACGAAGGCGCAGATTATTCTTCATTAACGGATCTTGCATCAAAAGATGGCATGCTTTTACGAATGGAAGGGGATGCTATTCCTTTTGACAGCGCTTCATTCGACTTTGTCATCAATAACCAGGTTATGGAACACGTTGATAATCTCGACAGGGTCTTGACTGAAGTTCGACGGGTCTTGAAACCTGGCGGGAAAGTTATAAATCTGTTCCCCGATAAGGGGGTTTGGCGCGAAGGACATTGCGGGGTCCCTTTTCTTCATTGGTTTCCGAAAGGCAGTCGCCCAAGAGTCTACTATGCTGCAGCATGTAGAGCCGTTGGTTTGGGATACCACAAACAAAACAAAAGTGTGATGAGTTGGAGTCAGGAGTTCTGTGAATGGCTTGATCGATGGACCTATTACAGATCGCGACAGGAGATTGATTCGACTTATGATAAATACTTCTGTGATGTTGTGCACATCGAAGATTACTGGCTGAAACTAAGACTTGGAGAGCGAAAACTGATTGCCATCTGGTTGCCAACATTTGCACAGCGGCTGGTTGTACGAAAGCTCGCCGGCTTGATTTTCGTCGCTCGCAAGCCTTTATAAGAAACGTCGTCAAACTGAGCCAGATGCATGATCTAGTCCAGATACTTGCTACGAGCGCATTCGTACCTGACTACAACGTTAGCCTCTCCGGGTACTTGCCACGCCGGACGGGACGGTTGCGATCCGGACCGCCATCTTACTGATGTCGGGCACCCAGCCGGCACTGCGCTGATTTTCACGTACGGCATGCCGGCGGTTGCGCAGAAAACTTTAGGATCGCATGCGCCAGAAAAACAGAAACGCGTGGACGAACCACGCGTTTGATATCTGAGAACGCGGTGAGACCGGGGGCGGACTTACTCAAACCCCCGCGGATTTCCCGCCTGCCAGCGCCAGTGATCGGTACACATGCGCTCGATCCCATACGCCGCGCTCCACCCAATCACCTCGCGCGCCTTCGCCGGATCCGCAAAGCACTGCGCAACGTCGCCCGGACGGCGCTCGACGATCTCATAGGGCACCGGCTTGCCAGAGGCCTGCTCGAACGCCTTCACGACTTCGAGTACGCTATAGCCCTGGCCCGTGCCGAGATTCACGACGAAGCTCGCATCGCGTTTGACGAGCGCATCGAGCGCCGCGATATGCCCGCGCGCCAGATCAACGACGTGAATGTAATCGCGCACGCCCGTGCCGTCCGGCGTGTCGTAATCGCCGCCGAACACACGCAATTTTTTGAGCTTGCCGACGGCCACCTGCGCGACATACGGCATCAGGTTATTCGGAATACCGCCGGGGTCTTCGCCGATCAACCCGCTTTCATGCGCGCCGACGGGATTGAAGTAACGCAGCGTCGCAATGCGCCACGACGGGTCGGACACTTCCAGGTCGCGCAGGATCTGTTCGGCGATCAGCTTGCTCTGGCCATACGGGTTGGTCGCCGAAAGCGGGAAGGTTTCGTCGATCGGCGAGCTTTTCGGAGCCCCATATACGGTCGCCGACGAACTGAACACGAACTGCTTCACATTGCGTGCGCGCATCACGTCGAGCAGCACGAGCAGGCCGCCCATGTTGTTGCGGTAGTATTCGAGCGGCTTCGCGACCGATTCGCCCACGGCTTTCAGCGCCGCGAAGTGAATCGCGCCTGTGATGGGGTGCTTGTCGAAGATCATATTAAGCGTGGCCTCGTCGCGCACGTCCGCCTCATAAAACGCGATCTTCCTGCTGGTGATCTTCTCGACGCGCGCGATCGATTTGCGCTTGCTGTTCACGAGATTGTCGATCACGATCACCTCGTAATCGCTGTTGAGCAGTTCCACGCATGTATGGGAGCCGATAAAGCCCGCACCGCCCGTTACCAGAATCGTGCCCTTCGTTGTCATGCCGAACTCCCTTAAAGTGATACGCCCGTGAGTTGCCGGACCACGTGCTTATACCGCTGAACAACACCACGTTCGTCGAATTCCTTCGCGACTTTCTCGCGGCCGCGTTTGCCCATCGCCCGCCGTTCGTCGTCGCGCATATCGAGCATCTGCGCGAGTTTTGCCGCGAGGCTGTCGACGTTGCGCACTTCGCACAGCAGGCCATTAGCGCCATCCGCGACGACTTCGCGGCAACCCGGCACGTCGGTAGCGATGACGGGGCGCCCCATTGCCAACGCTTCCATCAGCGTACGCGGCATGCCTTCGCGATACGAAGGCAACACGACACAGTCGGCGGCTTCGATCAGCGGACGTACGTCGTGCGCTTCACCCAGATACTCGATCACGCCTTCACGTACCCACGCGTCGACTTCGGCCCGCGTGATCGCGCTCGGATTGTCGACGCCCACGGGGCCGAGCAACTGGAAGCGTGCGTGCGGGTAAGTCGCGCGCAATCGACGCGCGGCCTCGACATATTCGCCCACCCCTTTATCCCACAACAGACGTCCGATTAATACAAAAGAAAATGCGTCTCGCGCGTTTTCGTGCTTATCTGCACGCACAGGCAACGGCGTGAAAGGAAACTGGTCGAGATCGACGCCTTCGCCATGCAGCAGGCGCGCGCGCTCGGGATGCGCGAGCAGCTTCTGATCGAGAAACGCCGCCTGATCGTCCTTATTCAAAAACCATACTTCGCGCGGAAAGCGAAACGCAAAGCGGTATAGCAGCTTTGCGATTTGCGCGGCACGGCTCTGCTGGATAAAAACATAGCCCAGGCCAGTCGTCACGGCAACCGACTCGACGCCAGCAAGTTTCGCGGCAATCGTGCCATAGATGTTCGGTTTGATCGTGTAATGAAACACGACATGCGGACGGATCGAACGATAGAGCTTGTACAGGGCCCACATTGTGCGCAGGTCGTCGCGCGGATTGGTGCCTTTCGATGCAACATGCAGTTCGATGCATCGGCAGCCCATCTCTTTGAGCAGATCGAACGTGCGGTCGCGCGGTGCGATCACGGTCACTTCGACGCCGCGTTCGACGAGCATGCGTATCAGCCCTTGCCGGTATGTATAGATCGCAAACGCGGTATTGCACACGAGACAGATGCGCAGCGCGCGGGCGGATTCGATCGGTTGCTTCATGCTTGCGATGCGTGGGCAGGAAATGGAGGCGGCTAAAAGATGGTCAGTTCAGAGGCTTGCGCGCGGCGCATAGAGACGCTTCTTGACGCGTTGAAGCGTCTGATACGGCGTCACGAAATGCAGCAGCGTCTTTGCAAGGCCCAGCCAGTCGCACGGATTGAGCACGTTGAAGTACTGCATCTGCAAACGCAGCGTCGATGCGATCTGGCGGCGCCGTTTGGTCGCGCTGATACCGCCTTCGTTCAGTTCGTAATAAAGGCCGACTGCTGGCAGATTCGCGCAGTCGTAGCGTTCCATCAGGCGCAGGAACAGATCGAGATCTTCCGCCGCCTTGTACGCCTCGCGATAGTTGCCGACAGCGAGCACGGCATCGACACGCAGCATCATCGACGGATGCACGAAGCACGTGCGCAGAAAGCGCACGCGTCGGATCGCCCGCGGCTCGGCGGGCGGCGTCAGCATGAAGAGCGGCGTGCCGTCGCGCGAGACGACCTGCGCCCACATGCCGAGACCAGCGACTCGCGGATTCGCTTCGAGATATGCACGCTGTTTTGCGAGACGCTGTGGCGCGCTCAGATCGCCGGCATCGATACGCGCGGCGTAGCGAAAGCCACGCGCCGCGAGCGCTTCGATGCCTGCCTGCAACGCGCGCTCGATGCCGCCGTTCTTCGGCATGCGCAGCACTTCGATCGACATGTTCGGCAAGGCAGGCGCGACGATGGGCGGCGTGCTGCCATCGTCGACGATCAGCACGTGGATGCGCGCATCCTCGCTGAACGAGGCCAGCGTGCTCTCGACGTCGGCCTGGCCGTTGAAGGCGGGCATCAGCACGGCGACATCGCCGAGCGAGACCGCGCCGCTGGGCGGCGTGAATGAAGGTGACGTCATGAACGCAGCTTGAAACGGATGTAGTAGAAATTGACGGACGCCGCGGCCAGATACCCGGCTGCGAGACCGACCAGCGCGCCATACGCGCCCATGTGGGCAATCGCAAACAGATTGACGACGCACGCGACGGCCAGCGCGAGCAGCCATTTCGACAGCAACACGAACTTCGCCTGATACTTCAGCACGATGAGGTTGCCGATCGCCTCGATGCCTGCCGGCACGGACAGCCACACGGCCCAGCGGAAAATATCGACGGCCTCTTCGAAGTTCGGGCCGAACACGCGGCGGATGATGAAGCCCGCGAGCAGATCGAGCACGCACGCGCCCGCGATCATCAGCGCGGCTGTCATCGCCGTGAGCCGCCACATATTGCGGCGCAGTTGCGCGAGGTCCCGGATGCGATAGACGAACGCGGGCGCGAGCGTTTGCGCGAGCATCAGCGCGAGCGTGATCCAGTTCTCGTTCAGTTGCTGTGCGGCCGAATAACGCCCGAGATCGGCGAATGAGATCGCGCGTTCGAGCATCAGCCGGTCGAGCTTCAGGAACAGGTACATGCAGATGAGCCCGAGCCAGAACACCGTGCCCGCCGTCGCGAAGTGGCGAAAGAGCGCGCGGTCCAGGCGCCAGCCGAGCTTGCCGCCGGGTTTGCCAACGTCGCTTCGCATGTAATAGACGATCAGCACGACGCCGATCACGGCCGATTCGAGCGCCCACAGCCAGCCGAAGCGCGCGGGCGCGGCGGCCGCGCGCACGAGCAGCCACACGAGGATCGCCTTTGCGATGGCCGTCGTCATGCTCGTGATGAGCTGCGGCTTGCTGTAGGTCATGCTCTGCAGCCACGCGTTGATTACGCCGACGAGCGGCTCGCGAAACAGCATCGTGACGGCGAGCCCGGCCAGCATCGCGCCGACGAGGGGATCGGCGAAACCGGCCGATGTGGCCGCCACAATGCCCGCCCACGTCAGCAGCAACGCGGCCACCGACACCGACAGCCGCAACGCGAACGCGCTGCCGAGCACGGTGCCGAGCTGTTCGGGCGGCCGGTGGACGATGGTCGGCACGAGGATTTCCGCGCCGCACACCCATGTAATCGGCGACAACACGAGCAAAAGCGTATTGGCGTATTGCCACTTGCCGAACACGTCGGGGCCGAAATAGCGCGCGAGCACGCCGCTGATCGCGATCGCGACGCCGATCTGCGTGAGACGCTCGAGACCAAGCCAGACAAGGTTTGCGACAGCGCGCGTGACGTCCGGGTTCGCGAAACGCTTAAGCGCCGGCATCCGCATGTCGTCCGTCTGCTGTCTGCGGGCACGGGAGGTGCATATTGTCTGTATTTTGGCGTGCCCAGCCGATCGTGCGATGCGGCAACCTGGTGGGCGCGGAGCGTCTAGGCATTGGAATGGCGCCGGTAAGGCGTCGCTGAAAAGTGAAATTATAAGTTGAATCCGGATCGCCCCCGGCACGGCACGGCGGTTTGACGACGCCGTATCGATCAAGGTCGGACTGCCGTCACCATTCATCCCTTGCCGCGAACGAAGACCGCGCGCTTGACCTTCTGCAACGCGCGATCCGGCGTCATCAACTGCAGCTCGGTCGTTGCGATGGTTGCACAGTCGCGCCAGTTCAACACGTTCGAGTAGCATCTTCTCCCCACTCGCAGTGACGGCACAGCAACTGTCCCGCTCGTGGATGATGCGCTGATGTTCGCCGGCTCCTTTCGTACGCCATGGACTTTCCCACCGGGCGCAAAATCAGCTCTCGGTCCCATGGGTACCCTGACAATGTCCAACGGCACAACTTGACTTTGCGATTTGGGGAGGAGACTGGTTTGGCGAACGTCCTTTAGAGAGGCGATCGCTGACCTCATTGACCAGGGGAGTTGAGATGACGAATGATGAAGCAACCACGTACCAGTGTGATCAGAGTCTCATGTGTGCCGCATGCCAATGCAGTGCGGAGACGCTTGCGCACGGACCACGCGGAGAGCAATGTGCCCAGAAACACACGATTGCCGCGTCCATGCAAGAGGAAGGGCTCGCGCGAGCGGCGCGTGGCTTCAATTGCCGCATCTGCGCGGTGGGATGCGTCGACGCACGGGACAACTGGATCGCTTCCTATGTCCGTACGAAACTCAGAACGATGTCGGGTGACGCCTTCCCAATCTCCCGCCACACCGCTGACTGTGTCGCCAACGCATTGCAGGATCGATTTCTCTCGGATACGGATGCCGTATTGAAACGAATCCTTGATCTTGCTGCTCTTCGGTATCTGCGTGACGGCTCAGGTACCGTTACGCTGGAGGACGTCGAGGTTGCCTTGCGCTCTCTAGCCTTCCCGCACAGATGAAAAAGCTGTCATGCTGCGGCCGGTGCTGGTGAGAAATGCCGGTGGTATGCCGTCAATCACCCCGCCCCAAAGGGTATCAGCAGGGGTGCCAGTGCGACTGAGTCGGCTGGTTCCCGTGCATGCCTTGAGGGCGAGCGGGTTTCGAAATTTCCCGAAAACTTCCTGAAATCAGGAGTCGCTTATGCCCTCGTCAATCGCGCAACACCGCGCTCGCGCTTTCAATCGTCAATGCGGTCTTTGCTTCTATTGCGGTTGTCCAATGTGGGACGGCAACGCAGGGCCGTTCATTGAACTGTACGAACTTTCGCGCCGTCAAGCGTTGCAGCTGCAATGCACAGCGGAGCATCTTCATGCTCGGGCTGATGGTGGGGTGGATTGCCAGCGGAACATCGTTGCAGCCTGCCGAGTTTGTAATGCACGGCGACACCATAGGAAGGTCGCACGAAATCCGAGCGAACACAGGATGCATGTTCAGCGTTGCGTGAATCGAGGAAAGTGGCACGCCAATTGGGTCTTCGACAATCCTGCATTGGCCACGGCATGCCAACATTCAGCGCAGGCAGGGATCGCCAAACTTCAAGCGACCTGAACGTTTCTGCCGATCAATCACCGGTCGGCTCCGATCTGCGAATGTCCGAAATCTGGAAGCTTGAGACATGCGAATGGCGGACTCGGGACGCTAGCCGAAGTCCGGAGCTGGCGAACCCGGTCCGACGAGATCCGACAGAGCGCGCCGCCGTTGATGCATCCACGTCCGACAGAAGTCGCTCCTCCGTCGTTGAAATCATTCAAGATGCGTGTGTCAGGCTCAGCATAGCAAAAGACTCACGTACTGCCTGCCATATGCTATATACCCTTCTCTTTTTTGCTACTGAGAACCGGGTTTATCGCACACGAGCACGATTTTGCCTGACACGCCCCCATCGCCTAACAGTTCGTGCGCGCGCCGTGCCTCGGCAAGGGGAATGAGTTGTGCGATTAGTGGCTTTATCTTCCTCTGTTGCAGAAGTTCAAGCAGGGCAATCAGATCCTGTCGGAATTGTTCGGGTTTCAGCCGTTTGAGCCACTGGATGCTGTAGGGAATCACCCGTTTCCGGCCCGGAAGAAGCCAGCTGCCAGCAATGTACAAACCGAAAATGGCGATCGCACGAAAGCGATGACGACCGCCCGGACGACCTGAAGCCAATCGCCCTCCGCGTAGGGACGTAGTTAACCCAAATGCCACGACTGTCCCGCCATGACGAAGAGCCTCGCGGGAACGCCAGATGTGGTAGCCGCCAAGCCCATCAAAGACGACGTCTACGCCGTCTTCTGTGAGCCGGTGAATTTCGTCGACAAAATCGGACTGTCGATAGTCAATCGGGATACCGCCCAGGTCGGACACGACAGACACTCCGCGCGATGAGCAGGTACCGTACATCTCAAGTCCGGCAAGACGTCCAAGTTGCAGAAGGGCCGAGCCGACCCCGCCCGCCGCGCCGTGGATCAATACACGCTGGCCAGCTTTAACCTTTGCGCAACGATGCAGCATCTGGTAAGCCGTGACATAGTTCAGCACGAGGCTGACAGCTTCGGCAGCATCCAACCCAGCGGGCAAGGGAATCAGTTCGCGATAAGGCAGGCACATATACTGCGCGTATGCACCACTGATCGGCAGCGCGGCAATCATCTGCCCGGATTCGACTCCCCAGACGCCGCTGCCGATCCGATCTACTACGCCAACCAGGTCCCACCCCGGTGTGAAAGGCACCCGTGGCGTTTCGGGATGAATGCCCTCGCGCATCATGAGGTCGGGCAAGCTGACGCCTGCAGTCAGGACTTTGACGCGCACCTCCCCATCCTTCGGCTCCGGGCACTCTTCCTCAATCACCCTGAGTACATCGGGTCCACCGTAGTGAGTCACGATAATACGCATGTGCCTCATAAGCCCTTCCTGGCACGACAGCAAGCTCACGACCTCCCCGACTTTCTCAGTAGTGAGTGCACTAACGGGACCTCGCCTGGCAGGTCGCCTGCGCATATAGAGCGATCTGCCTGCGAAGTGCCTCGAAGTGTTCCGAAGGGCCGTGTCGGCGAGAAGGCTTCATTGTGACCGCGCTTCGACCACACAATTTGACCGACGTCAATTGGCGCCGCGAGGAGGACGTCGATATTAAACATGTGGAGGTATCGGTTGGCGGTCGAGAGCAGAGGTGCGCATTGCCCCCACGGCCGGGCTACGGGCGCGGAGATAACGTCGCCAGACACCGGCGGGGTGAACCACGCCTGAGGCACTTTAATGCGACTTTATGGAGACGGTAAATGGACGAAAAGATCAGGCGCAAGATCTTAACGCTGCTGGATCAGCACCGGATCATGACGATTGCCACGCTTAGGCCAGACGGTTGGCCGCAGGCGACGACGGTGGGATATGCGAACGACGGCCTCACGCTTTATTTCCTCTGTGGCCCAGACAGCCAGAAGGCGGCGAATCTGTCGCGCGACGATCGGGTGTCGCTGACGATCGATCACGACACGGCACAAGTAATGGACATTACGGGACTGTCGATGGCAGCGCACGCACATGCTGTGGTCGATCAGGCCGAAGCGGAGAAGGCCTTACGCCTGCTCATGGCGAAGTATCCGCAGCAGACCTCAATGCCCGTGCCAATGCCGACATCGGCGGACGTGTGCGTATTTCGTGTAACTCCGGCCGTGATTTCTGTGCTCGACTACTCCAAGGGCTTTGCTCACGCCGATCTGGTCAGTTGCTAGTTAGATTGGACGAACCAGGCGAGTGTGCTAGCCAGGGTGGGAGGCATTCGAATGTTCATGAGTAACCGCGCGGATCAACGGACCTTGAGTAAAAGAGGGCCGTTGATCCGCCTTGCAGTGCCTTCGTTACCGGGCGGCCGTATCAAGAGCCCTTAGTCGAGCGCCACTGTCCTCGCCCGCTTACGGTTCGTAGCTGGCGCGCATTCGGCACGCCATTCATCCTGCGAAATGCACGGTAGTCCGAGTGTGTCAGCGACGCGTTTGAACGTATCGGCAGTGCCCAGCAGATCGCGCTGGGCAATCACCTTATGAGCGAGCGCATACATGATCTTCTCAGGCGCACCATTGACCCGCGCCGACGTCAGTTCCGTTTCGAAATCGATCGCGTGGTTCAGGACAGCGGCGATCGGCATCTTGAATTGTTGAGCCTTCGCGAAAGATGTTGACACAGGCAGCACAGCATCAGGCGTTACCGTGATTTGGGCTTCACGGGCGTATTCGACGACTGATGGGCAGACATCGTCAACGCGAGCGTCGGCCGGAACGTCGGTAGCGAGAATCCGGATGCCGGCCGGAGCCACGCCCGCCGCGCAAATCGCGGTGAGCGTTTCTACGGCAGCCTGCTGTGACGCAGTATCCGGGGACACCGAGACAACGATCGTTTTCAGTTCAGTAAGAACGTGACGCCTTAACTGGATAAACGCAATCATGGCGTTCCGATGCTCGGTCGAGACGTCGATGATGCCTCCGCGTGGGGAAGTCATCATGGTGCAGTAGTGATCCTGAAGCGCATTTTCACTTTCTGTAAGACGCTGGTTGTTGTTCACGTGTTCTCCGTGTCCATCAGGCGTGCCCGGTTTCAGGAGCAAACCCCCCGTCTGTGCGTGAAGGATTTGTGCGGCCGATGCTTGCGCTGCGCTATTTGAGCTTTGAAAGTGAGCCACAATCAGATGGGTCATTGTCGTTCCTGCAAGAGTGATTAGTTAGTGGAGTATCGAATGGTCAAGCGCGTTGCTTCTTACGTGACAGAGTCTTCGATGCGAGCTGCACCGCTGGCACACGCCTCGTGCCTGGCCCGACGTCTGCGACTTCGGGCGAGTTGCGAGTATTCGAGCGGTTGATACGTTCGTAAGCGGAATGCATCCCATTGGCGATTCTGGACGGGGCGACGAATGCGCGGGATCACGATGGAGCGCAAGACCCTGGCGTTGTAGTTCGCGTGCAGGCACACGAGAAGGACGGCGCTCAGGGCGATCAGGGCGTCATCGACATGCCGATCCCCGTAGTCGAGAAACGTCGCGTACGCGCGAAGCGATTCCTCCGGAATGTCGGGGATGGAAGATGGCAACGTGCCGTGCGATTGCAAAAAAGCTTCGAACTGGAGCCATAAAGGCAGCAGTGTCTGGGCTGCTTTGTCGCTGCTGTACCGGGATAGCAATGCGAGCTTCCTCTGAGAGTCGGGATTCCAACACTTCTTGTTTACCTCCTTTAGACAAATAGATCGTGGTGGGCGGGTTTAGTCGATTTGTAATGCTAATTATTGAAAATTGCGCTCACGCTGAAACCCCGTGTGATTCGCCTGAGCACGGCGTCCGCGCGCCGGCCGTCGACGCGTATGTTCGGCACCATTGTCCAGTTGGAGGTCGCCCGTGCTGGCCATTGCAGGCAATGAGCGGTTTCGTTTGTTTGTTTTCTTCAAAGGCACGAAGTCGCTGGGTAACTGGATCTTTTCGGGAAACCGGTGCCGGATTTGCCGACAGTAAACGTCGAGGATCATCTTCCCGCGTGACGGACCGTGCCCAAGGCGGTCCGATAGTTCGGTCAGTACCTCGACGGGCGGCATTCCGCGATCGAGTGCGGCATTGGCAAAATCGACCGCATAGGTAAATCTCAGGCTGTGACTTCCGAGTTCCTTGCGCATCGGCAACTGGTCAAAGCGAGACTTCAGGCGGGCCTTTGCGCTTTTGAGGTCATCGTTGCAGCCGGTGACCAGTTCAAAGTCTCGACTGCGGCAGAACGCCAGCGCTGCGTTGATCGCGTCGAGCGTTTCCTCGATGTGATCCACAAGCACCTCGGTGCGACGCGGACGTCCGTTCTTGGCGCCGCGTTCGATGGGCAGGCGTCGATCTCCCTGCACGATCAGATCTCGCCAGGTTTCCAGCGACTTGCCGCACATGAGTGCTTCGCGCATACGAAGTCCCAGCCAACGCATCAGGCGAATCACGTGCACGACACCGTCATCGAGCTTTTGTGCCGCGGCCAGCAATTCGCTGAACTCCTGTGGCGTGCGAGCACGGTGCTTGCCATGCCGGTCCCGTCGCTCAAGTTGGAGAGCCCGGCTGCGGATTGAGCGGGACATATCCTGTCCGGCCGTATCCTGTATCACTGAGAGCGACGCTCGATAGTTTGCGAGCGTGCCAGGCTTCATCGCTCCCGCAACCAGAAACCGGACAAAAAACTCGAGCATCCAGTCTTCCGCTTCGTTGACTGCTTCCAGCGTGTGACCGATCCGGGCCGCGAAACGCGAAAACTCGCTCCAGTGCAAGCGACGGTGTTTCTGAGAGTCTTTGCTTCCGCCGGCTTCGCGGCTCATCTGTGCGGCATGGTTAACGCCTCTTGATCTCCGACCCATAGCACTCCTTTCCTGTGGCTGGTTGTTCCGCCTGTACCTGACCTCATGCGCGGGCGGGGAGCGCGAATGAGGGCACCCTGTTGCCATCGGTTGCGATGGCCGTATGTCCAAAGAGGACACGTGAGTGAAACGGGCAGGTTCAACGAGGGTGCGACGTTGACCTGCTGGCATGCGGGAGTACAAGGAAATGGGCAGAGGCGGTTTAGCTGAGGGTCCCCGGATGGCACCGGTGGAAAGGTCTGCGCGCTTGGAAGAGAGAGCCCGGAGCGGATTGAAGACCGCGCGTCGCATGGCGGCGCGTTCGATGTTCAACCGTATTCGCGTGCATGCAGCACGTGGGCAATGACGGCTCCCGTGAAGGCGAGCACGAGGTGGGCGGATTTTCGGGTGAGCACGTCACACCGGGATCGCGCTTGATGGCGTGTGAAAGGATTGGTGAGCGCCAGAGCGGCGCGTCGCAGACCGAAGCGATCGATGAGGTCGACCGGTACAAGACGAAAAGAAAGCCTACGACCGTCCGCAAGCGGACAATCGGGGCATGCGGATGATCCCGGTCGCACCGGGAAACAATGCATGCCTTCGGATAGGCTGCTCCTTCTCACAAGCAGAAGTGACGTGTGCTGCTCTCGCGCGAAAAAGTGCATTCCGCGCGAAAAGCCACACGACCGTTGAGTCGATGAAGAGAACGTGCGTGAAGAATCCGCGCTCGTTGCGAGCGCAAGCAGGGGACACGCGCAAATTAACCCGCGTGCGTTTCATGGTGGTGTGCTGCGAGTGGCAGCCAGGAAGATGTTTTCGCCAGACGGACTACGGGAGCCGTGCCTGAGGCGTTCTATCGATGCGTCAGAGACGCTATAACAGCCGCTACGTTAGCACAGTGTTTTGTAGTTGCAAATCAAATCACGCATTCACGCATCGGTGCCTTGGAAAGCTACCCAAAAACATATCTCTTTTCACATATTGAATCGGTTTAGTCCCTCTCGACGCGTTGCTGACCCGACCTGGAAAGTTAGAATACTTTGTCGAGTAGGGGCTGCTTCTTTGCGGTTGGCGGCTGCGTCTATTTCAGCGGTGTGTGCACATGTCCATTCCGGTTGAGCGATCCCAACGGAAGGCGGGCACGGCAAAAATGAAGTCTTGAAGAGAAACGGGCAATGGTGAATGCCGACTGCCTTGAGCAGCATTTCATTTTTTGGGCGAAAACACCCCCAAACCCCCAAGAAGGGGCTGGTTAGGTCGATGCTCGTAACGTGAGCGAACGGTGCGCTGATTAAATGTCAATCGCATGGGGCACGTCAAGCGCTTTCTTCGCGTGCGGCATGAATGTCGTCTGGGTGATTTCGCATCCGTTGTTGAACAAGGAAGCCGACAATCCGCCCCGTTCACGGGGGGAAGGATAGGCGGCGAACCGAAGGTTCGCTTCTGAGGCCGATGTGGATCGATTTGACTTGACTTGGATGTGTATGGATATACAGTATTGGCATGTCTTGCATATTCCAGTCCGGCGTTCGATTCAGTGCCTATCCCGATGCGGGGTTGGCGTCCCTGCTCGTACGCTGGATTGGCTGCCAGCGCTTCATCTACAACGGCAAGGTCGGCGAGGATCACCTGTACGCTGCTCAGCGGCGGCTGCTGATCAAGAGTGGCGTGACCGATCCGGATGCATTGAAGACGCCGCTTGACCAGGAGTATTCGCGCTTCAAGAGTCGTGAGCTGTCGCCATGGCTCTACGACGTGCCCAGCCAGGTGCTGCGCAATGGCGCGTATCGCTGGATGTGCGCTAAAACCCGGCAACTCAAGGGTCTCGCCAAAGCGCCGACACGCCGCACGCGAAAGAATTTCAACAGTGTCATGCTGACGAACGAACTCTTCCGGTTCGTGCGTTCGAATGGCGAAGAGGTTCTGGAAATCGGTACCGAGAAGAATCCCGTCGGGCTTCTTGGATTCAAGGCTCATCGGCCATACGACCTTCCCAGGACGATCGTCATCCGCAACGAAGCGGGGCGCTGGTTCGTGAGTTTCAGCTACGCTCACGAGGGCGACAGGATCGTTCGCGAGCCTCACGAGGTGGCGTATGAGATCAACGGTCTTGATGACGATGTGCTCGACGCAGCGACGATCGGCCTCGACCGAAATGTGCGTGACAACTGTTTCACCGACAGCACCGGCCGGCAGCATAAGATAGAGCAGGTCAATCTTGATCGCATCGCGCGCAGGGAGAAAGGGGCCCGGCGATATCAGCGGCGGATGTCTCGCACCAAAGAGCACTCGGCCAACCGCCGCAAGGTCGCTCAGAAGATCGCGCGGCGCAAGAACTACGCCCAGCGCGTGCGCAAAGACTTCACGCACAAGACGACACATGGTCTGGTAGTTTCCGAGACCCGTCTGTTTGTCCTCGAAGGCTTGCGCATCAAGGGTATGACGCGCAAGCCGAAGGCGAAGCGGGATCCGGTGACCGGCAAGTGGCTGCGCAACGGTGCGCGCGCCAAGGCTGCACTGAGCAAGAAGATTCTCGCGTCGTGCTGGGGCGAGCTGGATCGTCAGTTGCAGTACAAGGCGACATGGCATAACAAGCTGGCCGTCAAGGTTCCGGCCGCGTATTCAAGTCAAGAGTGTTCCCGCTGTGGGCATACTCACCCAGGCAATCGCGATGGTGCACGATTCGCCTGTCAACGCTGTGGTTTGGAGGCGCACGCCGATTGGAATGCTGCTCGGGTCATCAAGGCCCGCGGCATCAGGGCGTTGCGCAAGGGGGTCTATGACGCCCCAAAGACCAGGAAGCGTGTTGCGTTTCGACGTAAGGATTTAGAGACCGGCGGGTCGCCGGGGGCTTCGGATACTCCCGAGGAGATGTCTGTGGAGCAGACGCTAGACCGGCTTGCGGCTTAGGCCGTCAGCGGGCAGTCAGCGATGAAGCAGAAACGAAAGATCGCGAGGTCTTTCAGAAGCTCCGGCCTTCTTCAGGCCGGGGTAGATCACCCGCCACCTCGAGCGACAGGCGAACCGCTATTCACACCACGGCCCGGAGTTCGACGCTTCGGGTCTCGTTGGCACGCATCGACGGTCTTCCCGGGACCCGATGCTACGCGGCGGAAACAGAATTTGTTTTGAGAGATGCGCCTGGACACGTCCGGCCAGGCGCTCTCATCTGCTGGGAAATTTGACGATTAGCCCTTCTGACGCTTCACAATTTCGCGTTTCAGGCGTTCGATTTCCTCACGTTTGGCAGTTCGTGTGCGCCAATTTTCGTGCAGTTGCCCGGCGGCGGCCCGCTCCGCCAACTGCCGTGCTCGGTCCGCGCGCAATGAGGCCGCGGGCGTTTCGGCTAACTGCGCTTCCTTCCGCCGCTGCAACTCTTCTTCCCGCGCGATCGCGCGTTCGGCGGCGATCGGTATGGTGCGTTTGGGTAGCCCGGCCAACGCCAGATAGCGCTCGATGGCATCCGACAAATTCTCCCAGCCATCCGGGCAAGAAAATTCGTTGATCAGCGGCAGATTGAGGGCTGCATAAATCGATGTCCAGCGTTCTTCCTCCCCCTGCCGGTGACGCACGGCGAGTTTCGGATTGAACTGATACCAGCCTTGGGCCACGCGCATGAAAAGCGCCCGGTTGTACGCGTAATCCCGTTCGATCTCGTTTCTCGCGAGCACGCCAGACAGATGCTGGCGTCTGTTGCGTTCAGGACGCAACACATTGGCGGGCAGATGCTGCCAGGCTTCCAGAATGGTACGGGTATCAAATGCGCCGTTGGCCTTGGGCTGCCAGTGAGTGAAGCGCGACTTGAACAGCACCCAGAGCGTCTGGAAGATGCAGTACTCGGACTGGTGCCTGTCAATGCGCACGAGTCGATCGCCGGTATTCACGTCGACGCTGGCCGGGGCGAGATGTTCGTAGAGTGCAGCAAACGGTCCGCGGGCAAACTTCGCATCGCGGAAAGCTTCGCGCAAGGCCCAGTGCAAGGCATTGTAGCCATAGTGATCGACGGCCTCGCGGTCGGCGCCACGCTCCAGTAAGGCTTCCACCAGCGGCACGTTGCCGGCGGCGGCGGCGGCCATCAGCGGCGTCTGGTTCATCGGCAGACGATGCTCGATGCCGTGCTGGTCGCATTGTTTCAGGATGTCCTTGAAATTGCCGGCGAAGTAAGGAACGTAGGTCTTGCGCCCCAGGGTCATGCGCTGCTGCGTACCATTCTTGGCCTGGTCGAATCTCGCTTCCTTGACGAGCCATTGTGCGAGCTGCGGTTCATCAAAACAGGTGGCGTAGTCGTAGAGCTGCTGCTTCATCTTGCCGCCGGGTGCCTGTTCGCGAAACACTTTGACCAGCAGCTCATTGAGCTTCGCTTCGTCGAACACGGGCCAAGGCACCGGTGTCTGTTTCAGGATGTTGCGGCGGATGGCCTCGGCCTGCTCCTGCTTGCCCTGAAGCTCAAGCTTGCGCGCTTCTTTCTGCCAGTCCTCACGGGTGGATTGTTTCGCCTCCACCTTGACCTGGCCGAGGTCCATATCGAGCAGGCCAAAGAGCGGATGCCCGGTGTCCGACTCGATGACGTAGACATTGCTGATCGCACGCGTGAGCGCCACATAGAGGGCATTGACGAAGAATTTGTAGACCTCCAGCGACTTGTCGCTTTTGTCCTTCGCGCGCCGGTAGTCCAGCGTCTCACCAACCAGATCTGCCCGGGTGACCCCTTCGACAATATCACCGAATGCAGCCCGGTGATCGGAGATAAAGCGGTAGAGAACGATGTTCTCGTATTCGAGGCCCTTGGCTTCATGAATGGAGAACAGCAAGGGCGTAGCGAAGTGCTTTCTTGCCTCCGCCTTGTCTTCGTCGCGCATCACCAGCACCGCAAACTGCGTGGACTGGCGGATCTTCTGGTCAAGCTCGCGCTTTGTGGCGTCCTTGTCTGGCATCAGCGCGACCTGTCCGGTCTCACCCGCGACGGCTTGAACGAGAAAATTGCTTTCGCGATCGATGGAGCCAAAACGCCGTTGCTTGATTTTTAACAGCTGGTTGGCGACGCGCGTGGCCTCCAGCCCGTTGCGAAAATTGGCAGTAAGCACGCGCAGTTCCTGCCGTTCGGCTAACTGCGGGTCCTTCCAGAACAGGCTCTTGACCTGGCTCCATGAGAAAAAGTTGGGATGGACGATCTGGTTGGAGTCGCCGCACAGCAGAAAGTGGCCGGGTTTCTTCAGGGTCTTCAGCACCAGCGCCAATTGCACGGTGGTGATGTCCTGCACCTCGTCAATGACCACAAAGTCATAGCGTGGCGTGACTAGCGTCTGCCATTCCTGAGCGATGATATTGAGGTCGTACAGTTTCGCCTCCGCCAGCCAGGTGCGATACTTTTCGAACAGGTCGTAGAGTCTGTCGCGCTGCTCAGCGGGAAAGATGGATTGACGCACTCCGAGCGTGCGGTAATGATCGCGCGAGAGCACGCCACCGGCCCCGGCCGCAATCACGCCACGAATTTCTTCGAAGACCTGATGGCCGTCGAACTCCCTGTAAATCTGCCTGATGCGCGCGAACCAGCCCGCGAAGTCCCGCCATGTGGCTTCCCGGCCCTGTGGAACACGGATGGATTCGACGAACTCGCGGTAGGAGAGGAACACAGCTTCCTGCCCGCTGTGCTCGAAACCGTTGGCGTAATACAGATCGCGGGCACTCTGCGCGAGGTAGCTGGAGTGGGTAACGTAAAGCACCTCGCCTTCGGCGTGCTTGAGCTTTTCGAGCGTTAGCGCCGTCTTGCCGCTGCCGGCGCTGCCGACCACAATCAACGGCGGCGGCTGGCGATAGACGGCGTATTGCGTGTCGTCGAAAGAAATGGGCTTGTCCAGCAGATGAATCGTCGTGCGTTCCGGGTGCAGGTAGCGCACAGTTTGCGCATCCCTGATGGCCTCATCGACGTCAATGTCGGGAATTCTGCCTTCATCTATCGACGCGCCGCGTAGAAAGCGCGATCTGGCATATTCGTGATTGGCGATCACTTCCAGCATCAGCGCGCAGACCTCATCGCCGCGGCGAATCAGGCAGAACAGCAGCCGGTCCGCTTCATCGAGTTTGGCCCGATAGAACTTGCCGTGGCTAAGATTGGCAAGCTTCTTGACCTGTGCGGCACGGAAGTCGTGACGTGCGATGGCTTCCGCCACCTTGTGATAGCTGGCCCTGACGCGAGAGGTGTCAAGGCCGGTGTATTCAAGAATCTTCATGGTACAGGCTCGATTACCTGGACATGGTTTTGCAACTCAAGTCACCTTGTGATTGACATGAAGCGGACGGATTCCGAGGGGGCAGGCGACGCCATGCCCAAGTGTTCCTGACACCGATTGTAACGATCCTTGAATTCGTTCCAGCCCTGCGGATCGTCTCAGGGTTCTTCGCGAATCAGGCGCGGCGAACAGGCGCTGGGAATGCATCCGTCAGTTGAACTCGAACGACGAGCTTGAGGTACATGGCGCCAGCGACGTCGTGGCTCGCGGCGCGCTACAAATGCTTACAAAGCAGGCGGCTTCCCGCGTACACGTCCATTGTTGATGCCGCGTTATTGCAGGCACACGCCAATGGAGGCCGCAATGAATACGAACGTCACGAACAGCATTTCCCAGCGCAGCCGCATTCATCCGTTAATCGCGGGCGCTGCCGTCTCCGTAATACTCGCATGCGCGACGGGCGTCGCCGCGATGACGGGCATTCTTCCCGTATCGCACGCGGTGCCGTCGCCCAATGTGCAGATTGGGGCAGCCACGGTGCAGCCGGCGAGCGTGCCGCTTGCGGCACAACAATCGAACGCGGCTCAGCCCGCTGTTCAACCCGCTGTTCAACCCGCCGTCCAGGCTGTTGCACAACAGTCGGAACCGGCTGCTCCGCCTCGCGTCCATCACACGCATAAGCTCCATGTCGCGCCTGCTTCGCAGTCCCCCAACGGTGACTACTCGCAGACGCCGTCGCAGTCCTCCGGCGCACGACAGATCGCCGCCGATCCGTACGCCGGTGAAGTCGTCGCGATCAATCCCATTCAAACGTCCGAGCCGACGACCGGTCTGGGCGCAGTCGGCGGCGCTGTTGCGGGCGGACTGATCGGCAATCAGATCGGTGGTGGACGCGGCCGCATCCTCGCTACCGTCGCGGGTGCCGTCGGCGGTGGTCTTGCAGGCAACGGCATCGAACATGCGGTACGCAAGCAGACCGGTTACCAGGTGCAGGTCCGCATGGAAGATGGCAGCTACCGCAACTTCAGCTATACGACGCAACCGCCCGTGCAGGTCGGACAGCGCGTCCATGTGTCGGGCGACACACTGTCGACGTCGTAATCGACACGGTCCATGCATGAAACCGTCCGGCAGACAGGCGGCTACTGTGGGTTACAGACGCAACATGGCGGATGCACACGAGAACGACTGCATTCCTGGAATTTGCATCAAAGGCCATCGAATGACATACATCGGCAGACATCCCAACGGGAGAAATACGTTGAACAAGAAAGCCGACAATCCTCCCCATTCATGGATTCATGGATTCATGGATTCATGGATTCATGGATTCATGGGGAGGAAGGATAGGCGGTGAGCCGAAGGTTCGCTTTCTGGAGCGTTGGTGAAGCGGATGATGAGTCATACTTGACAGAGGCATGTATATATACAGTATCGGCATGTCCAGCACACTCACATCCGGCGTTCGATTCAGGCTCTACCCGGCAGGCGAGGTAGCGAGCGTACTTCGTCAATGGATTGGGTGCCAGCGCTTCATCTATAGCAGCAAGGTTGATGAGGATCACCTATTTGCAGCCCAGAGACGGCTTGAGATTGCCAGCGGCAAGACAGATGTGGCTACGCCGCTGGACCAGCAGTACGCGCACTTCAAGAATCGCGAACTGACGCCTTGGCTGTACGAGGTGCCGAGCCAGATCCTGCGCAACGGCGCGGTCCGGTGGATGACGGCCAAACAGCGGCAACTCAAGGGCCTGGGCAGGGCACCCCGTCGCCGCACGCGACGCGACTTCAACAGCGTGTTGATCACGGGCGAGCTCTTTCGTTTCGTTCGAGGTGCGTCGGGTCAGATGCTCATCGAACCGGGCACGGACAGCAATCCCATCGGGCAGGTACCGTTCATTGCGCATCGCATCTACGACCTGCCAAAGCAGATCGTGATCCGGGAGGAAGTGGGCCGGTGGTACGTGAGCTTCTGCTACGAGCGTAAGAGCGACATCATCCTGCGTGAGCCAGAAGAGCTCGCGTACGAACTGAACCGGCTTGAGAATGCGGATCTGTCGGCGGCGACGCTAGGCATTGATCGTAATGTGCGGGACAACTGCATTGCGACAAGCGATGGCCGGCAGTATCGCCTGGATGCGGTTGTGCTCAAGCGCATCAAGCGCAAGGAGATCGGTGCGAAGCGCCATCAGCGCAGGATGGCCAGGAGCCAGAAAGGCTCGAGCAACCGGCGCAAGCTGGCGGCCCGGCTGGCTCGCAAGAAAGCCTATGCGGCTCGAGCCCGAAGCGACTTTGCGCACAAGACCACCTGTACGCTGGCGACATCGCCGACCCGGTTCTTTGTGCTCGAGGATCTGCAGATCCCGAACCTGGTGAAGCGGCCGAAAGCGAAGTTCGACGAGTTCGCGGGCAAGTGGCTTCGGAACGGTGCCGGTGCGAAGGCGGGGCTGAATCGCTCGATTCTCCAGTCGTGCTGGGGCGCGATCCATCGCACACTGGCCTACAAGGCTGCACGACGCAACAAGTTGGTGGGCACGGTGCCGGCGGCCCATACGAGTCAGGAATGTTCCCGCTGCGGGCACATTCACCCGGACAATCGCGAGGGCGCGCGGTTCGTCTGTCGACGCTGTGGTTTAGAGGCGCATGCTGATCACAACGCCGCGTGCAACATCAAGGCACGCGGTATCGAGCGACTGCGCGACGGCCAATACGAATCGGCCAAAACCCGCAAGCGTGTCGCGTTTCGACGCAAGAGCAATACGACCGGCGGGCGGCCGGCGCATGCCTGCGAGGGCAAAGGCCCTCGACCAGAACATCGGGCTGAGCGGATACAAGACCGGATCGCGGCATAAGTCGCTCATCCGGCAATCCGCGTTGATGCAGGAAGAAAGATCCTCTTGCTGGCGAGGAAGCCCCGGCATTCATGCCGGGGAGCGTCACACGCCTGGCTCTTACTTGCGCAGCTGGTTTCATCGCGGTGTGTTCGTCGACGGCCGCAAGCGCACACGTCGATGTCGGCGTGACGTTCGGCATTCCCGCCCCCGTCTATGTCGAGCCGCCGCCGGTAGTATATGAAGCACCGCCGCCCGTAATGTACGAAGCACCGCCGCCCGCCGTCTATGCGCCCTCGCCTGTCTACTACGACTACGGATACGGCTATCACGGCGAACATTGGTTGCACGATCACGGGCGTCATCGCGGCTGGCATCATCATCACGATGATGACGACGATTGAGGCCGGTCGCGACGTCCTCCGGGTTTCGCAATTTCCGCAAAACGGAAGCAGAAGTCGCCACCGCCAGCGAAGACGACTCCTACGATCCGGGTTCGGGTGGCTTACCCATCGCATCGGATACGGGTGTCACCGTCTGATGGCTTTGGCCCATGCCGCGCGCTTACCGGCGAATGTTGGCGTGTTACGCGAGTTATCCGGCCAGCGCACGAATGACGACCTCGTCGGCCAGTGCGGAGCGAACGCACCGCTTTACCCCGGCGTAGAGTGCAACGGCACTCTTGCCACCGGGCCGACGCGGGAAAGCTCCGTTGCAGTGAGTCTGCGTCAATCCGAAACTCAATGGAAGCGTCGATTCGCCTCACTCCGAATCAGACTTCGCACTTCGCATCGCGAAGCCCGACCGTGTCTCTGTGTATTGACATGGCGACCAACGTAATCGGAAAGGAGCGGACGCTGTGAGTTTTCTTCATCGAATCCAGATTGTCGTGACTGTCTGCCCGGTTGTCGCCGGATGCGTGTCGATGCCAATCGGTCCCGCGGTAGCTGTGAAGCCGGGGCACGACAAGCCCTTCAATGAATTTCTGCAAGACGATGCGCAGTGCAAACAGCATGCGAGGGAACAACTGGTGCGCGGCGGGGACACGCGCGCTGCAAGCGACGCTCACATGCCGCGTGCACAACGGAACGTGCAGCAACGATACGACCTGGCGTATCTCGAATGGATGAAGGCGAAAGGAAATGACGTATCGGAGCGTGCGGGCACGAACTACGCAGCCCAGATGTAGAGTCGCCGTTTGAAAGTTTGAAAGCTTATGGCGAAGTCGGCATCCGGCGGCGATCGGCGCCCGCGTCAAACCTGTGTGACGATGACGAACCTACGGTCGGCCAGTTACGCGCTGCACCATCGCGTAGAGCACCGACATCTGCAAGCCGCTCTTGAGTGCGTAGTTCGGGTCGTATTGGTTGGAGTAGCCCCACCAGTCGAAGCATGCATTCGGGTTGGTCGGCCCCGGCGCAGACGACGCGATCGTGTCGGGATACACGACCACCAGTTTGTTTGTGTCGGCCCATTCGTTGATGCCGGCCTCGGTGACCCAGCGGGTTCCGATAAGTGACGCCTCTTGCAGACAGCCGTGGAGCGCGAGCACGAATCCGCACCTGTCGCCTTGCGCGCAGTCTCTGGGAACAAAGACGCTGCCTGTCGGGCTCATCGAAAGGTTCGGCGACGCCCCAAACTCCGTCTGATCGAATGACGATAACGTACCTGACAGCTTTCCATTGTTGCGCGGTTTCAATGGGCCGAGGAACATCGTCAGCCACGTTTTTACTGAGTCATAGACTGCTCCGTTCGCCGAGCAGCGCACCATGTAGGGGCTTCCAAGCGTGCCACATGCCAGTTCGCCGTCAGGCGATTCCCAGCCGTGCTCGGCGGGATATGCATTGTCGAAGTGAACATTGGCCCCATAACGCTGGTATTCCGAGTTGAGGTCGGTCATTTCGAGCGGGTTGACGACTTCGTCTTGCGTGCCGGACCACAGGTAGACGGGCTGTCCACGCAGATTCGTCGACGGATCGATGGTCCCCAAGGATGATTGCGCATCCAGGTACGCCTCGGATGCCGTCAGCGTGCTGTTGTACGACGCCTGATTCGACGGAAGCGTCAGGCCGCCACAGTTGGCCAAAGCTGTCGCGGCTCCGCCGGTGCCGGCACACCAGTACACCCCGCCAGCGTAAACAGCGGCCCCTTTGAAGGTCGAAGAGTGGGCAACGTGCATCTGCACTGCAGCGAAACCGCCAGACGAGATACCCGCGACGAAGACCTTTGTTGGGTCGATCTGAAAGCGCTGAAGTATTACAATGGTCGACGTCGCCTGTGCCGATGCACGGGCATCCGTACTGACCGAATCGCCGCCACCCCCGCACCCGGCGATGCCGATCGCGACCGCAGCTACAGACGCTAGCCGCAGGCCTAACGCCAACGTCATCATTGTCGTCCCCTCGTTTGAGCGAAATAAAATTTAGTAACGTCGCTCCGTCCGTCGAACTGGCGGCCGTTTCAGCCTCCGCCTACGACTCGCTAATACAAGTTATCGACAAAGCGCGAACAGACGATTGCGGCGTGCGATGCGCGCGGCACAGCTGTTGAGCAAAAATCGCTCCTGTTCCGGAAGGGCGGCACGGAGTGCATTCCCTTTGTACCGGCATGACGGCGAGAACGTGTACGCCGCGCGATTTCACCTGTGCACGTGTAGTGCGGGTGACGTATAAGGCGGCAACTTTTGACGATTGCACCTCGCGAGCGGGATTTGCTCGCGAACCCGGATAGTTCGTTGCATTTGAACTGAACGCGCGCTCTCACGGATTGATCCCGGTGCGAATGGCGAATTAGCCGCGCATTCGTCCAAGAACTGCTCGATCATGGTACAGCGGGGTCTATGCGGCCGGGCGAAACCCGGCGTCCGTGCAGGACGAACGAACCTTCGATGTTCATATTCGACGCCGGAGAAGATAGAAAGTCAGCAGGGAAACGTTAGAGACGGACGAAGACGCTGTCCGCCACAAGGACCATATTGCCGCCGGACAGTCGGGGCCGAAATGGCACGCGAGCACGCCGCTGATCGCGATTCCGACGCCGATCTGCGCGATGCGTTCGAGGCCGGACCAGACAAGGTCTGCGATAGCGCGCGTGACGTCCGGGTTCGCGAAACGCCTGAATTGCGGCTTCGCATGGTGCCCATCTGCTGTCTGCAGGCACAAATGGTGCGAATTGTCGGTATTTTGTCGTGCCCAGCCGATCGTGCGATGCGGCAACCTGGTGAGCGCGGAGCATCCAGGCATTAGAATGGAGCAATGACGCGTCGCTGAAAAGCGCAATCATAAGTTGTATCCGGACCGCTTCCGGCAAGGCACAGCGCCGTGACCACGCCGTGTCGAACATATTTCCATTGCACGTAAGTGAGCCAATCCATGATCTCGCAATCCATATTCAAGGCATATGACATCCGCGGAGTGATCGGCAAGACGCTCGATGCCGAGACCGCCCGTTCGATTGGCCGCGCCTTCGGCAGCGAAGTGCGCGCGCAGGGCGGCGATGCCGTCGTCGTCGCGCGTGACGGCCGTCTCTCGGGCCCCGAGCTGATCCAGGCGCTGTCCGATGGCCTGCGCGCGGCGGGTGTCGATGTGGTCAACGTCGGCATGGTGCCCACGCCCGTCGGCTATTTCGCGGCCAGCGTTCCGCTCAAGCTCGCGGGCGGCGAGCGCCGTGTCGATTCCTGCATCGTCGTGACGGGCAGCCACAATCCGCCCGACTACAACGGCTTCAAGATGGTGCTGCGCGGCGCAGCTATCTACGGCGACCAGATCCAGGCGCTCTACAAGCGCATCACCGAAAACCGCTTCGAGAGCGGCGGCGGCAGCTATCAGGACTACGACATCGCCGATGCGTATGTCGAGCGCATCGTCAGCGACATCAAGCTCGCGCGGCCGCTGAAGATCGTCGTCGATACGGGCAATGGCGTCGCGGGCGGTCTCGCGCCGCGTCTGTTCAAGGCGCTCGGCTGCGAGCTGGTCGAACTGTTCACGGACATCGACGGCAACTTCCCGAATCACCATCCGGACCCGGCACACCCGGAAAATCTGCAGGACGTGATCCGCGCGCTGAAGGAAACGGACGCCGAAATCGGCTTCGCATTCGATGGCGACGGCGATCGCCTGGGCGTCGTCACAAAGGACGGCCAGATCATCTACCCGGACCGTCAGCTGATGCTCTTCGCCGAAGAGGTGCTGTCGCGCAACAAGGGCGCGCAGATCATCTACGACGTGAAGTGCACACGCAATCTCGCGAAGTGGGTGAAGGACAAAGGCGGCGAGCCGCTGATGTGGAAGACGGGCCACTCGCTCGTGAAGGCGAAGCTGCGCGAAACGGGCGCGCCGCTCGCGGGCGAAATGAGCGGCCACGTGTTCTTCAAGGACCGCTGGTACGGTTTCGACGACGGTTTGTACACGGGTGCGCGTCTGCTAGAAATCCTCGCGCGCGTGCAGGACCCGAGCAAGCTGCTCAACAGCCTGCCGAACTCGCACTCGACGCCGGAACTGCAACTGAAGCTGCAGGAAGGCGAGAACTTCGAGCTGATCGCGCGCCTGCAGAAGAGCGCGAAGTTCCCGGACGCCGATCAGGTCGTGACGATCGACGGTCTGCGCGTCGAATATCCGGACGGCTTCGGCCTCGCGCGTTCGTCGAACACGACGCCCGTAGTCGTGATGCGCTTCGAGGCCGACAACGATGCGGCGCTCAAGCGCATCCAGGAAGATTTCCGCCGCGTGATCCTCGCGGAGAAAGCGGACGCGAAACTGCCGTTCTGATCCTCTGCGGATGCCGGGTGCGGCTACCTGCCGTACCCGCGCGTAGCCGGCCTGGAAGCTGGCCGATAGCCGGCGAGAGCGGCAAAACCCGACGCGGCGCAAGGTATGCTTACCGCGCCGCGTTTTTTCATGTCATTCGCGTCGGGCGCGCTAAAATTGCGTCCTTTCCATGCATCCTGACGCCGGGTCAGCCGGCGTTCTCCCTTCTTGAGCGCGCAAAAGATACTGATCGTGAGAGTGTCGTCGCTGGGCGACGTCGTTCACAACATGCCCGTCATCGCCGACATTCGCCGCCGCCATCCCGACGCGCAGATCGACTGGCTCGTCGAAGAGAGCTTCGTCAAGCTGGTGGAACTGGTGCACGGCGTGCGGCGCGCGATCCCGGTATCGCTGCGGCGCTGGCGCAAGCGCATTCTCTCCGTCGACAACTGGCGCGAGATCGGCGCCTTCCGCCGTGCGCTCGCCGCCGAGAAGTACGATCTCGTGATCGACTGCCAGGGCCTCATCAAGACCGCATGGGTCGCGAAGATGGCGCGCGGGCCGCTCGTCGGCCTGGGCAATCGCACGGACGGCGCGGGCTTCGAGTGGCCCGTGCGCTTTTTCTACGACCGGCGCGTGCCCATCGAGCCGCGCACGCATGTCGTCGAACGCACGCGCCAACTGGTGGCAGCGGCGCTCGGCGACCCTGCGCCGCAGCCCACCGACGAGATCGACTTCGGCCTCGACACGCGCCGCGCGGCGCTCGCGCTCTCCGAAGCGCAACTGAATCTGCCCGTGCCGTATGTGGCGTTCGTCCATGCGACGTCGCGCGCCGACAAGCAGTGGCCCGATAACGCGTGGATCGAGCTCGGCCAGTCGCTGGTGCGGCGTGGCGCGTCGATCGTATTGCCGTGGGGCAGCGACGACGAGCGCGCGACGAGCGAGCGTCTCGCGAAAGAATTCGGCGCGGCCGCGATCGTACCGCCGAAACTGTCGCTGCCGGCCGTGGTCGGTCTGATCGAGGGCGCCGCGGCGACGGTCGGGGTTGATACAGGTCTCGTTCATATCGCAGCCGCGCTGAAGCGCCCGACGGTCGAGTTGTACAATTTCGCCACTTCATGGCGTACGGGCGGCTACTGGTCGCCGAACGTCGTGAATCTCGGCACGGCGGGCCAGCCGCCGACGCTGCAGCAGGTGAAATCCACGCTGGCCGGATTCGGCCTGCTCTGATGCGGCGCGGCGATGCATGGTGGCCGCGTGCCGTATCCGTTGGCGCGTCCGGCATCCCATGCATGCGACCGATGCGTGTGTCCCATGTCTGCGTTCCGCGCAGCAGCCGGATGCCGCAATGTGCAGCAGGAAGGGCATGGGCACACGGCGCGGCTTCGGTGGCCAGTCGTTGCGCCCGCCCGGTTCCATCCGCTTTGAAGGCGATCATGAACGAATCCCAGATCATCGAAGTAGCAAGCGCCGACTGGCACGGCAAGAACCTGTCCGTGCCGCGCGAGACGCTGCTCGCCGGCGTCGAGCGCGGCAAGGTGCTGTATTTCCCGAACCTCGCTTTTGCGATCGACGGTGGCGAGCGCGCGTTGCTCGATCCCGCGCTCGCCGATCCGAAGCGCAAGAACATCAGCCTCGAACCGAACGGCGGCGCGCTGCATGGCGTGCTCGGCGACGCCGTCACGCAGTCGGCCGTGCGCGCGCTGATTGCGCGTTATCAGCAGAATGCGCGAACGCTCGTCGACGGACTCTTTCCCGAGTACATCGGCAAGCTGCGCGTCGCGCCGACGAGCCTGCGCCTGCATCAGGTGGAGACGCGCCAGACGTCGTGGCGCAAGGACGACAGCCGCCTGCACGTGGATGCGTTTCCGTCGCGTCCCAACTATGGCGAGCGCATCCTGCGCGTGTTCACCAACGTCAATCCGAACGGCACACCGCGTGTGTGGCGCGTGGGCGAGCCCTTCGAGGACATGGTGAAGCGCTTCCTTCCTCGCATCAGGCCGCAGATGCCGGGCGCCGCGTGGCTGATGAATCTGGTGCACGTGACGAAGTCGCCGCGCAGCGAGTACGACCATCTGATGCTGAACCTGCACGACCGAATGAAGGCTGATCTTGAGTACCAGAAATCGTCGCCGCAAGAGACGATGCCGTTTCCGCCCGGCAGCGTGTGGGTGTGCTTTTCGGACCAGACTTCACACGCGGTGATGTCCGGCCAGTTCATGATGGAGCAGACCTTCTTCCTGCCCGTCAAGTCGATGGCGCAGCCGGAATGCGCGCCGCTCGGCATTCTCGAACGCCTGAAGGGCAGGGCACTGGTTTGAACGGCGCGCCTGCTCCCGTTCATCCGATGCCGGGCGCTTCGTGCGCGGCCATGTTGATGCGGGCTGTCATGCCGCGCGTGGAAGCACGATGCTGAGGGTCGTCTACAACGCGCTGTGGTGGCTGATCGCGCCGCTGGCGGTGTTGCGGCTCTTCATCCGCTCGCGCAAGGAGCGCGGCTATCGCGAGCATATCGGCGAGCGCTTCGGCTATGCGCGCGGCCGCGTGCCCGAGGACGATACGCCGCTGATCTGGGTGCATGCCGTGTCGGTTGGCGAGACGCGCGCGGCGCAGCCGCTGATCGACGCACTCATCAAGGCGCGGCCCGACGCGCGCATCCTGCTCACGCACATGACGCCGAGCGGCCGCGCGACGGGCGAGCAGATCTTCGGCGACCGCGTGCTGCGCTGCTATCTGCCGTACGACATGCCGCATGCCGTGCGGCGTTTTCTGAAGGCCTGGCGGCCCTCCGTCGGTCTCGTGATGGAAACGGAAGTGTGGCCGACGCTGATCGACGAATGCCGTCGCGCGGACGTGCCACTCGTGCTGACGAATGCGCGGATGTCGGAGCGCTCGTACCGGCGCGCGGGGAAGTTTGGCAACGCGACGCGCGGCGTGTTCGGTGGCTTCGCGCGTGTGCTCGCGCAGAGTCCGTCGGATGCGACGCGGCTCTCCGCTTTGGGCGCGCGCAATGTGGCCGTGCTCGGCAATCTGAAGTTCGACATGAGCACGCCGCCCGAACTCGCGGCGCGCGGACATGCGTGGCGCGCGGCCATGGGCACGCGTCCCGTATGGGTCGCGGCGAGCACGCGCGAGGGCGAAGAGGAACTGGTGTTGCAGGCGCTCGACGCACTTGGTATCGAAGACGCGCTGTTGATACTTGTGCCGCGTCATCCGCAGCGCTTCAACGAAGTGGCGGCGCTCGTCGAGAAGAAAGGCTTGCGTTGCGTGCGCCGTTCGGAGTGGGCGCCGACGGGCGCGGTGGCAGCGGGCCAGGGCGCCGCGAAAAACTTGCCGCGTGACGTGAAGGTGCTGCTCGGCGATTCGATGGGCGAACTGGGCGCGTACTATGCCGCGTCGGATGTGGCGTTCATCGGCGGCAGCCTGTTGCCGTTGGGCGGGCAGAATCTGATCGAGGCTTGCGGCGTCGGCGTGCCCGTGCTGATCGGGCCGCATGTGTTCAATTTCACGCAGGCGACAGCCGATGCCGTGGCGGCGGGCGCATGCGTGCAGGTCGACGATCCCGCCGGACTCGCCCGCGTGCTGCGCGAACTGTTCGAAGACAAGCCGCGCCGCGCGGCGATGGGCGCGGCGGCATCGGCGTTTGCGGCCAGGCATCGCGGCGCGACGGCGCGGACGGTTAATGTGTTGACTACGTTGTTGCCGGAGTGATGGCTATCGCAGCGGGCGGCCTCCGGCGCGGGTGGTCAACCTGGTCGATGTTCGCCGCATTGACGCCCGCGCACCACACCGCGATATCGCCCTGGGGCAAAATCGAATCCCGCAGACGAACCGTCCGGTGCACAGTTCGGCGTGCCAATCGGCGCAATGGCACGGGCGTATTGATGAGCCCTCTAGTGTAGACGTTGATGGCGCAGCCGTTCGCAAGAAAGACTTCGGCCTTGGTTTGTGTCTATTCCGGTGTGCCTGTTGGTCTGGCTTGTCGTGCTGAAGTTGAACCGGTTGACGATGACGCGCGCTGGTTCATGCCTTCGCGGTCACGCAACCGCGCACCCCGTTTGTCGCCGGCCACAAGCGCGTCACGCGCGTTCTGCGGGCTCTTTGTCCGATATCCTGCGTCCCTGTCGAGCGGAAAGCGCGGGACCACAACGATGACCACGACACGGAAAGGGCATGGCTGAAAGCAAGGTGCTGCAAATCCATGTCGTCGACATGGATCCGTGGGTTCACTGATATGTCTTCTCGTACTTACAAAGCCGATGTCGGCGGTAATGCTAGCCGCGGATGATCAACCGGTGGAGGTCCTGTGCGTGGGCGTACAAGAACCGCCGAAGCTGCCGCCCGTTGGCGTTAATTGTGTCAGGCGAGCAATGGGTCAGTTCTACGTCTCTGCGCTCAAATCAGCCAGAAAGTCCCGAGCACGCTCTGACAAATTGGGTACAAGAGTCAGGGTTTGGGTCGCCGCCGCCCTAACTCGTGTACGTGCGGCCTTCTCCAGCTCATTGGCAGCGGCCGTCAACCAGTCTGGAAACCGCTCCGTCAGCGCATCAATCAGCGTTGCGGCTTGCCGTTGGTCCTTCTCCGCCTTAAGGGCGCGCGACGGGTCGCGAAGTGTGCTCACGACAAGCTTGTGGAGAGCAAACCTCGCGGGGTCCGGCAGCATTACCGGGACGACATGTTCCTTCCCGAGGATGAAGCCGCGCGCCGGATTCGAGACCAGATACCCGAAGTACGGGAGCCCAGTCGCGTGTGCGCGCAACTGGGGCAGGGCTTTCGTCTCATACGCCTCGGTACCCGGCACGAGCAAGTCCACCTTTAGGGGCTGTCCTCGCGCCTTGAATGAGGTTGATGGCTTTCGTGAATCCAGTTCAGGCACCTCAAGAAAGGGAATGCCGATGTCACACAGGATCTCGAGAAAGCTGCGGTCTTCCGGGATCGCCACCGTAATAGAGCCCGTGCTCCCGATATCGATGTCCTCGGTCCTGTAGTTCGCGGGCAGACGAACGCCGAGACCGTTCAGGAGCGCGCCAAACGCGTGAGAGCCGACAAGCACCCCGCCGTGGCTGAAAATGCCGGCATTAAAGAGCGTTGCGATGGTTAGCGCTGCTGAATTGTCGGCAGCAGCGAAGCCTGCCTTACGCAAAATCTGGGCGTCAGCGGCGAGCGAGCGCGTGTCCGCGCTCTCAAGCATTTTCGCCTCAAGCGCCGCGTCGGTAGCCGGTTCGCCAGTACGGCCCAGTGAGGTTTCCCTGTGCTTTCCCGAAGCGAGATACACCCTCCAGTAGGTGTAGGTTTTTCCGTCGACGGTCTTTTGAGCTGCCGAACCGGGAGAATGCAACGGAATAATCGGTTGCGCACTGGCCCGTTCGGTGACAGAGGAATACAGAGTTTGCAGTGCTTCGTTATGGAAGTTGGCCATATCGCTGCTCCTTATACCTTGCTAGTTTATCGTAGGGTATAAGGAGCGATGCGTCAAGCTTATACCCTATTATAAAATCATAAGGTATAAATTGCTCACGCCGACGGAGAGCATCTCAGCAAGGCGGGCGGAGGCTCGGACCAAACCTCGCATTTGGCGCACTATCAATGCAACGAGCTGGCAGCTGATCAGCCGCTGGTTCAGAAAGTTCTGTTGCGGAAGCATTTACGACGTCTTGCGTCGAAGCCGGCGCCCGACGACGAGGCGCTCCGGGACACCACCGCTTAACGATGAACCGGTAAGACACCGGTTACCTTGGCGCCCGGAAGTCGGGATCGCTCAGGCGGCGAGAGGATGGGTCACGGCGCCTGGCGTCGTGGGCGCTGTTCGTTGAGCTCGCGCCAGGCCCTGGAGATATTCAGCTGAACCAGATACATATCCTGGCCGCGCGTGGCGCAAGTTCACTGATGAAATACCTCCGCCGATAGGTGCTCAGGTCGGGGCGTAATCCGCATCTATTACGTGCCGCCAGTCGCGGGAACGTCCGCGCTGGTATGTCGAAACGAGTCGTTTGTCGAGCATGCCCTCGAAGCCATGTTCACGAACGCGGTCCCATACCCATGTGCCTGTCATTTCGACGCCAGTCACGCGGATCAGCGTTCCGGTGTTGACGAAGCTGCGGCACAGATATGGCCGATCATGCTCGTAGGCGTCCGTCAGATTCCGGAGTATTGCAGCCATTCCAACGGAGCCGGGCCGCCCGGAACGTATAGGCTCACTGAGTCTCAGTGGGCGCCAGGCCCCTTTGATCCGTGCGATCTGGGCGTCCGCTACACAGGTTTTGTTCGCGAATCAGCCGAACGAAACACTGCCTGGCATGCGCGGTGCGGCTCATTTGCAAGACCACTTATATGGGTTGCCGGCGCGATGCTCGATAGCCGTCAATCGATCTCCGCGCCGACTTCGTGTACACGTCCTTACGGAAGGGTATGGACTTCCCGTACCCGCGAACTACTGATGTGTGATTCGGCGAATGGTGCTCGTGACCAGGTCCACGTAGAACAGATCGCCATTCGGACCGGCCTTCAGGTCCACCGCTCCGCCCTGAAGGCCTTTGGCAAACGTCTGTGGCTGTGGCAGGGACGTATTGTTCGGCGGCGGCATCTGAATCATCCAGATGCATTTGCGCAGGTAATCGCCGAAGTACAGCGCGTTTTTATAGATGGCCGGATAGGTCGTGCTGCTGTCATCCGTGAACCCGATGGCCGATATGACACTGCCGTTCTGATCCGGGCCGCCGCCCGACGGCCTGCCGCCACACGTCTTCGCCTTGCTGTCGGCTGGAGTGACATAACTTCCATGCGCATACGCGAAAAACGGTGCAGACGCGCTGATATTTGCACAGTAGCTTATGTTCCCCGTGTTCGCCGGGTTCTGATAATCCGGCTGTGGTGCCGCCGCGCCGGTTCCCGGATTCCATCCTTCGAAGCACGGCCAGCCAAAGTTTTCGCCGGCATTGCTCAGATGATCGATAGACTCCCACGCGTTCCAGCCTACATTGCCAATGTACAAATCGTGGTTGACAGGATTGACCGCAAACCGGAAAGGATTGCGCAACCCTTTTGCCACCACTGCTATGCCCGGAGTGGTAGCGCTCAAATTCGTGACGGCGAGAACGACTCCATCAATGTAAGGTGGCGCACTCAGTTGCTGACTGCGAAACGCACCCTGCGGGAGGTTCATGCCATCACCGCAGGCGGTATCCAACTGACCGTAGTCGACCGTATCGAAGCTGGCGCCATCGCCCGCGCCCACGTACAGCGTTGTTTTATCAGAGCCAAAAGCCAACCCGCCAATACTATGAGACGTGTAGTAAAAGCACCAGGGCTGACTGGAGGCCGTGCTGGAGGGAAGGATTTTGGTCTCGGTCACCGTCCCATTTATCGGCGACAAGCGGGAAAGCTGCCCGCCTGTAACAACGTTTCCGGTACATACCACCCCAGGGGAAGGCGTCGTATACAGCACGTAGACGTTTTGTGCGTTCAGCGGGTCGACCGCAAGCCCGAGAAGCCCTCGGTCCGCGTCGTTGCAGATTTCACTGCCGAGATCGGCCAACTGCGTGCACGTTGACGCCGATAGATCGCATTTCCAGACCTTGCCACCCTTTTCAGCAACGAACGCGAGCGTCATGTCTGCACTGACGCTCAGCGCGGTCGGCTGGTTGAGGCAGCCGCTGAAGAGAACCTGTTCGGTAAAGCCTTTGGGAAGCGTTGGCTGCGGTCGAGTAATAAAAGGAGGTTTGCATGATATCGTCGGACCAGGACCGGACACGATCTGCGCCTCCGATTTCCCGGGAATGGTCGCAAGCGCTACATCGAAGATCAAGGACACCAGCAATATTGCGAGGCCCAGCAGACGCTGGATTTGATCGGTCGAATTTCTTGTGAGGCGCACCATCTCGTCCTCCCGCTTTCGACTGAACGACGAGTCGACTCATTGAAGGACCTGCGTTCGCAGGCGACCCACCACGGGTAGGAAGTGCGCTATGAGGGAAACCAGCGATGGTCTACCGCAACCCATGATAGGTCTTACCCGTTACCTGATCAAATTTTTACAGCACCCGCACGTCAGACCTGGCGCGGCAAGACGTCGAGCCATGAAAGCGAAGGCATACATCGAAAGCGCAGAGCGCGAAGCGCGCCTGATAGATGTGCCGATGCCGGACTGAAACGCATCGACGCAGCGTTACAAGAGGTCGGGATGGATACGATGCAGCCGATACACTGCCCGATCAGAAGGCGTGAGGACGACGAATGACAAAATGGCCAGGCGTCCTGATAAGCGCTTGGCCTTCGAAGCAGTTCGGCGCTGTCCGTGCCGGCTGGCAGTTCCGATCAGCCCCCAAGCGGATTCGGAACTGCATCCGATAGTGCGCATCCCACATGCCCGAGGACGCGGCCCGGTCTGTGAGGTAGCGCAGGCCGAATGTGCGCTATATCACGCAGATTCGTTGCTTTCCCGCACGGTTACAATTCTCTGTCTGCGCTGCGCAGACTCGCACCTCAAACCCCCAACAACCCCTTCTTCTCAACAAACGCAATCACCTGGTCCAACCCGTCGAGCGCCTTCAGATTGCACATCACGAACGGCCGCTCGCCGCGCATCTTCTTCGCATCCGACGCCATCACATCGAGATTCGCGCCCACCATCGGCGCGAGATCCGTCTTGTTGATCACGAGCAGGTCCGACTTCGTGATGCCCGGCCCGCCCTTGCGCGGAATCTTCTCGCCACCCGCGACGTCGATCACGTAGATAGTCAGGTCCGACAGTTCCGGGCTGAACGTCGCGGCCAGATTGTCGCCGCCCGATTCGATGAACACGATGTCCGCATCCGGAAAGCGCGTCAGCATGCGATCGACGGCTTCGAGATTGATCGACGCGTCCTCGCGGATGGCCGTGTGCGGACAGCCGCCCGTCTCCACGCCCATGATGCGCTCGGCGGGCAGCGCGCCCGCCACCGTCAGCAGACGCTGGTCCTCCTTCGTGTAGATGTCATTCGTGATCGCGACGAGGTCGTACTTGTCGCGCATCGCCTTGCACAGCATTTCGAGCAGCGTCGTCTTGCCCGAACCGACAGGGCCGCCGACGCCCACGCGCAGCGGCGGCAGTTTCTTCGTGCGATGCATCGGATGAGGTGCGTTCATGATTCGATTGAGCGAAAAGCGAAAGGCTATGAGCGGAAAAGCCGCGAATACTGCGACTCGTGACGCGCCGACAAAATGCCGAGTTGCGGCGCGAACGTGTTGATCTCGTCGGGCGAAGTGGCGAGCGCCTTGCTGACGGCAGCGTCGATTGGCTCGCGCAGCGCGACGATAATGCGCTGTCCCGCGAGTTGCCCAAGAGGCACGGCCTTCAGCGCGGCTGCCGCCTGGTTCTCGACCCAGCTGAACGCATAGGCGGCGAGCGCGGCGTCCGTGGCGGCGTCGTGGGCGAAGGCGGCGAACGCAAATGCCGTCGGTTGCGCGATCGGCGAGATCGATGCGAGCGTCGCGCGGCGTTCCTTGTCACCCCATTCGAGCGACGCGCACAACTGCCGCAGCGACCAGCCCATCTGTTCCGTCTCGCGACGCAGCTCCGCCGATTCGCGGCTCGCGAGGAATTCGTGATTGCTCGCCGTCAAAGCATCGGCATCATGCGCGCGCCAGCGTTCGATTTGATGCGCGAGAAACGGCAGTTCGCCGTGCGCGATCACGTTCGAAAGGCCGCTTTCGATCCACGCGCGTGCGCTGTCGGCGTCCGTGACGAGTCGCGCTTCGATCGCCGCTTCGAGCCCTTGCGAATAGCTGAACGCGCCGATCGGCAATGCCGGCGACGCCAGATGCAACAGCGCGGTCAGTTCAGCGATGCGCATGATGATGACCATGCCCGTGACCGCACGACGACGAACCGCAATCGCCGTGATCATGATCGTGCGAATGCGCGTGATCGTGTGCATGCGAGTGATCGTCTGCATGCGCATGCCCGTGATGCTCGCCATACACCTGCTGCGCGATCGCATAGTCTTCGGCGAACGTCTCGTCGTGACCATGCCGATGCCCGCCGCCATAAGCGCCCGTTTCCGGCTGGAACGGCGTCTCGACATGATCGACGGATGCGCCCAGACGCTTCAGCATATCGGCGAGCACGGGATCGTATTCGAGCTTCAGATAATCCGTGCCCACTTCGACGGGCGTATGCCGGTTGCCGAGGTGATACGCGGCGCGCGTCAGCGTCAGCGCATCGGCGGCGCGCACGATCAGCACGGACTCGGCGGCAGCGACGACGCGCACCAGCGCGCCATCGTCGGCGACGAGCACATCGCCGTCGCGCAGCACCGTGCCGCGCGGCAGCACCAGCGCGACGTCTTCGCCGTTGTCGAGCGTGGCGGCAAGACGGCTCTTGCAACGTGCGTCGAATGCGAGCGTCAGCGTCGGCGCGCGCTTGATCAGGACGGGCGCGAGTTTGATATGGGCGCCCAGCAGCTTGTCGATCGTCCTCATGTCAGAACAGGAAATAGCGTTGCGCCATCGGCAGGACTGTTGCGGGCTCGCAGGTCAGCAACTGTCCGTCGCCGATTACCTGATACGTCTCGGGATCGACGCTGATCGACGGCTGCCACGCGTTGTGGATCATGTGCGCCTTCGTCACGTTGCGGCAGTTCTTCACTGCAACGATACGCTTGCTAAGGCCATAGCGCCCGGCGATGTCCGCATCGAGCGCCATCTGCGATACGAACGTCAGCGACGTGCGCGCCAATGCGCCGCCGCGCGTGCCGAACATCTCGCGATAATGCACGGGCTGCGGCGTCGGAATCGACGCATTCGGGTCGCCCATCTGCGCCATCGCGATCATGCCGCCCTTCAGGATCAGCGCGGGCTTGATGCCGAAGAACGCGGGCTCCCACAAGACGATGTCGGCCCATTTGCCCGGCTCGATCGAACCGACTTCATGCGCGATGCCATGCGTGAGCGCCGGGTTGATCGTGTACTTCGCGACATAGCGCTTCGCGCGGAAGTTGTCGTTGCGTGTACTGTCTTCGGGCAGCGCGCCGCGCTGCACCTTCATCTTGTGCGCGGTCTGCCACGTGCGGATGATCACTTCGCCCACACGTCCCATCGCCTGCGAATCGGAAGAGAGCATCGACAGCGCGCCGAGATCGTGAAGGATGTCCTCCGCTGCAATCGTCTCGCGGCGGATGCGCGATTCGGCGAACGCGATATCTTCCGCAATCGACGGATCGAGGTGATGGCAGACCATCAGCATGTCGAGATGTTCGTCGAGCGTGTTGACGGTATACGGGCGCGTCGGATTCGTCGATGACGGCAGCACGTTCGCCTCGCCGCAGACCTTGATGATGTCGGGCGCGTGACCGCCGCCTGCGCCTTCCGTGTGATACGTGTGGATCGTGCGGCCCTTGAACGCGGCGACCGTCGCTTCGACGAAGCCCGCTTCGTTCAGCGTGTCGGTATGGATCGCGACCTGCGTGTCGGTGTCGTCGGCCACCGACAGGCAATTGTCGATGGCGGCGGGCGTCGTGCCCCAGTCCTCGTGCAGCTTCAGGCCGATTGCACCCGCTGCGATCTGCTCGAGCGCGGGTTGCGGCTGGCTCACGTTGCCCTTGCCGAGAAAGCCGAGATTCATCGGATAGCCGTCTGCGGCCTGCAGCATGCGCTCGATGTGCCACGGACCCGGCGTGCAGGTCGTCGCGTTCGTGCCCGTCGCTGGACCCGTGCCGCCGCCGAGCATCGTCGTCACGCCGCTCGCGAGCGCTTCGTCGATCTGTTGCGGGCTGATGAAGTGAATGTGCGTATCGATGCCGCCCGCCGTTACGATCATCCCTTCGCCCGCGATCACTTCCGTCGCCGCGCCGATCGCGATCGTCACGCCTGGTTGAATGTCGGGATTGCCCGCCTTGCCGATCGCAACGATGCGGCCGCCCTTGATGCCGATGTCGGCCTTGACGATGCCCCAGTGATCGAGAATCAGCGCATTCGTAATGACGGTATCGACGACATCGGCCGCGACGCGCTGCGACTGGCCCATGCCGTCGCGAATCACCTTGCCGCCGCCGAACTTCACTTCTTCGCCGTAGATCGTGTAGTCGCGTTCGACTTCGATCAGCAGGTCCGTATCCGCGAGACGCACGCGGTCGCCCGTCGTGGGGCCGAACATTTCCGCGTATGCGCGGCGGCCAATGCGTAGTGTCATATCATGAGGTTCCCGAATATTCCCGCCGTGGCTGCTTGCAGCAGCGGGCAAGAGATCAAAGCTTGCCCATCACCTTGCCGTTGAAGCCATAGACGACGCGATCGCCCGCCAACGCGACGAGTTCGACGGTGCGCTCCTGGCCCGGCTCGAAGCGCACGGCGGTGCCCGCCGCGATGTTCAGACGAAAGCCGCGCGCGGCTTCGCGATCGAACGACAGCGCCGCGTTCACCTCGTAGAAGTGATAGTGCGAGCCGACCTGCACGGGGCGGTCGCCCGTGTTCGATACCGTGAGCGTGACGGTCGCGCGGCCCGCGTTGAGTTCGTGCTCGCCGTCGTCGGTAATCAGTTCGCCTGGGATCATGAGCGCGCCTCGTCACGCAATCGGGTGATGGACGGTCACGAGCTTCGTGCCGTCGGGGAAGGTGGCTTCGACCTGGATGTCGGGGATCATCTCGGGCACGCCCTCCATCACATCGTCGCGCGTGAGGAGCGTGGTGCCGTAGTGCATCACTTCCGCAACCGTCTTGCCATCGCGCGCGGCTTCCATCAACGCGGCCGTGATGAACGCAACGGTCTCCGGATAGTTGAGCTTGAGGCCGCGTGCGCGGCGCCGCTCCGCGAGCAATGCGGCCGTGAAGATCAGGAGTTTGTCTCTTTCGCGTGGAGTCAGCTTCATCGCGTTCGTTGTGTCTCGTTGTATCGCTTCATATCATGGGCCTTGACGATACCAGCTTCAACCGACGCCGCGCTTACAGATCGGCGGGCAACGTCGTGCCGAACCACTTCTTCGACATCGCATTGAGCGTGCCGTCGTGCTTCGCCTGCGCGATCGCGGCATCGACTTTTTGTTGCAGGCGCGGCTCGTTCTTGTTGAGGCCCACAAAGCACGGCGAGTTCTTGATCACGAACTTCGGCTCCGGGCGGCGCGGCGGGTTCTTCGCGAGAATCGTCGCGGCGACGATGTTGCCTGCCGCGATCAGCTGGACCTGGCCGGACAGGAACGCGGAGATCGTCGCGTTGTTGTCTTCGAAGCGCTTGATCGTCGCGTTCGGCGCCATCTGCGTGAGCGCGATCTCTTCGAGCGCGCCGCGCGTCGCGCCGACCGTTTTGCCCGTCAGATCGGCGGGGCCGCTCACCTTGATGTCGGCGGGACCGAACACGCCCTGGTAGTAAGGCGCGTAGGCCGTCGAAAAGTCGATCACCTTCTCGCGCTCGGGCGTCTTGCCCAGCGACGAGATCACGAGATCGACCTTGTTGGTTTGCAGATATGGAATGCGGTTCGCGCTGTTGACGGGCACGAGCTCGAGCTTCACGTTCATCGACTTCGCGAGCAGCGTCGCCGTGTCGATGTCATAGCCTTGCGGCTTCAGATCGGGGCCGACCGAGCCGAACGGCGGATAGTCCTCCGGCACCGCGACCTTCAGGACGCCGGCCTTCGTGATGTTGTCAAGCGCGTCGGCGTGTGCGACGGGCGCGGCGAGCGCGAGGAGCGGTGAGAGCAGCAGGGCGGCGAGCCACGCGCGGCGCGGGCGATGAGCGGTCGTTCGGATCATGATGGCGATAGTCTTCTGGCGTGTGGTTTTTGGCGGGCTCGGTTGGCGTGCTTGCGTGCTTGCGCGTGCCGGCGGATATACGGCATCGCGCGGCGCCAATAACAGCAAGGGCTATGCCATGCGGCTGCCATATGGATGCCGCGCAGTTTGCCGCGCTTCGCGCATGGGCCTGCACCAGATGGAAGCACATCGACGCTCGAAGATGGTGCGTCGGAGAGATTCGCTCAGGTCGTCCAGAGACGCAGCGGCACGGCATCGACGCGATGGACGATGGGACGCAACTGCATCCAGCATTGAATCAACGCATGCTGGAGCGTTTCCATCGATCTCGCGACGCCACGCACGATCATCACGCCGGGGCGCACGCACGAAGCGGCCGCGCGGATGGTGTCGTCGAAGGGCAGTTGTGCGGTGAGCGTTTCGGCGAGCGCGTCATCGCATTGCGGGCTGATCGCCCACATCGTGCCGAACGCGGGAAAACGCGCGAGCCCTTGCGGCGCATCGCGCAACGGGTCGCTGGCGGCGAGCCTGGCGCGTTCGAACCACAGCGGTTCGCCGTCGGCACCGACGATGCGCGATACCGCGCGCACATGGCCTGCCGACCAGGTTTCGCCTGCCGCCTGCCTGCCGAGCTGCGTCGCGTCCCAGCCGAGCGCGGTCGCGCCTTCGTCGAGTGTCAGCGAGAAGTCGAGCGAAGCGTTTGCGTGATCGAAGACGATGTTGTTCTGTGGCAGCCAGTCGAGCTTTGCATTCGCGCCGACATGTATCGCGATGTGCTGTTGCGCGGCCCGTCCGTTGGACTTGTACCACTTGGTTGCGCCGGGCGTCGTGAGCACGGCGTGAGTGTCGGCGTCGAGTCGTATGTCGATATCGAGCCGGTCGCCGCCCGCGACGCCGCCAGGGGGATGCACGATCACGGCGTGACAGACGGACGGCCCTTCGGGATAGAGCGGACGTTGCAGCCGCAGCGGTCCTTCATGCCGGCGATGGGCGAGCGTCGTGCGGCTGCCGTGTCTGACGAAGCCGAGTTCGAGCCGCGCGCGCCATTGGGCGTGCGAGGGATCGTCGATGGTGGCGAGCGTGGCGTGGTGTTCGTGCAGCGACATGCGGCGAGAATAGCAGCTAAGCGGTCATTGCCGTTATACCGCGATCAGGCTGCGCACGCCGTCGCGATCCATGTCGACGCCTTCGCCGCCCGCGACGATTTCGCCTCGGCTCATCACCCAGTAGCGGTCGGCGATCGCTTTGGCGAAGTCGTAGTACTGCTCGACGAGCAGTACCGTGAGGCCCATTTCCTCGACGAGTTGCCGCAATGTTCTTCCGATGTCCTGGATGATCGACGGTTGGATGCCTTCCGTTGGTTCATCGAGGATCAGCAGTTGCGGTTCGCTCATCAACGCCCGGCCGATGGCCAGTTGTTGTTGCTGGCCACCGGACAGGTCGCCGCCTCGCCGTGCTCTCATGTCTTTGAGCACCGGGAAGAGGCTGTAGATTCTGTCCGGAATCTTCTTTGGGGCTTTTCTGCTGGCTGCGCCGACCAGCAGATTTTCCTCGACTGTCAGTCGCGGGAAGATGTCTCTGCCTTGCGGGACGTAGGCGAGCCCTTGCGCGACGCGCGCGTGCGCGGCGAGTTTCGTGATCGGCGCGCCGCGCCATGTGATTTCGCCCGTTTTTGTTGGGACTACGCCCATCAGGCATCGCAGCAGCGTCGTCTTGCCGACGCCGTTTCGTCCCAGAAGGACGGTGAGCTTGCCGTCGGGTACTGTGAGCTTTACGTCTCTCAGGATGTGGCTGCCGCCGTAGTACTGGTTCAGGTTTTCTACTTCGAGCATTTGGGGTTCCTCTGTTGCCTTCGGCGTGTGGTTTGTGTCTGCGACGACTTTGGCTTTGGTTTTTATGGCTTGCTGCCCGCATCCGCGATGCGCCTCGCGGCGCGGGGGTTGCCCCTGTGCGGGGCGGCACTCACTTTCTTTGCCGCCGCAAAGAAAGTAAGCAAAGAAAGCGGGCTCACACCGCCAATGCTTGACGTTTACCCACGGGCTCTCAACGTCCCCATGCTTCATGCAGCAGCGTGCTATCTCATGCGCGTTGCCGGCGCGTTTATTCGAGGCCTCACCTGCCTCATGCACCTGCGTTGCGGCCCGCGACATCGAATATCCCACGCCCCTTTGCGGCAAACTGTGTGTAGGCATTCGCGTCGCCCAGGACACCCGCGCTACGCGATGCGGCACAAGTGAGGGCGTTGCCCTGTGCAACACAGCAAGCTCCATTCACTACCGACATGCGGCGCTGAAACATTCGATGCCCTTAGCCGTGCCACACGTGCATGAAGCGGGTGAGGCCTTTAGCCAGAACGTTGGCAACTAACATAAGCCAGCACACTGCAGCGCGAAGCATGGGGACGCTGAGAGCCCGTGGGTAAAGGTCAAGCATTGGCGGTGTGAGCCCGCTTTCTTTGCTTACTTTCTTTGCGGCGGCAAAGAAAGTGAGTGCCGCCCCGCACAGGGGCAACCCCCGCGCCGCGAGGCGCATCGCGGATGCGGGCAGCAAGCCATAAAAACCAAAGCCAAAGTCGTCGCAGACACAAACCGCAATCGCGGATGCCGGCAGCAAGCCATAAAAACCAAAGCAAAAGCCGTCGCAGACAAACAAAATCAACGCCCCAAATAACTCTCAACCACCCCCGCATCCCGCTTGACCTCATCAAGCGTCCCATGAGCCAGCACACGCCCCTCGGCCATCACCGTGACCTTGCCGGTTTCACCGGCCAAAGCCGCTACAAACTCCATGTCATGCTCGACGACCATCATCGAACACGTCCCGCGCAAATGATTGAGTAGCGCAGCAAGTTCCATCGTCTCGTCATCGGTCATTCCCGCCGCGGGCTCGTCGAGCAGCAGCAGCGCCGGTTGCTGCATCAGCAGCATGCCGATCTCCAGACGCTGCTTCTGCCCATGCGACAGCTCGCCCGCAGGCCGCAACGCTTCGCCTTCCAGACGAATCAGCGACAACGTCTCCTCGATGCGCGCCTGGGCACTCCGATCCAGACGCGCCCGCAGCGAAGCGAGCCAGCGCTTGTCGGTTTTCATCGCCAGTTCGAGGTTCTCCCACACGGGATGCTGTTCGAACACAGTCGGCTTCTGAAACTTCCGCCCAATCCCCGCGCGCGCAATCGACGGCTCGTTCATGCGCGTCAGGTCGATCGTCTGGCCCAGAAACACCTTGCCCGAATCGGGCGCAGTCTTGCCCGTGATGACGTCCATCATCGTCGTCTTGCCCGCGCCGTTCGGGCCGATGATGCAGCGCAATTCGCCGACGTCGATCGACAGCGACAGCTCATTCAATGCCCTAAAGCCGTCGAACGAAACGGTCACGTCTTCCAGATAGAGAATCGCGCCGTGCGATACGTCGATCTCGCCGGGCGTCACCGCGCGGCTCATCGACGCGACGCCGGATAACGCGCGGCCGTCGTGCTCCACGGGTAGCGACAGGTCGTGCACCATCGGGTTTTCGTTCATCGGCGGTTCCTCGTGCGCGTTGCGAGTTCGATCAGTCCCATGATCCCGTTCGGCAGCAGCAACGGCACCAGCACGAAAATCAGACCAAGAAAGAACAGCCAGTACTCCGCGAACCAAGCCGTGAAAAAGCTCTTCGCGCCATTCACAGCGAACGCGCCGACGATCGGTCCGATCAGCGTGCCGCGTCCGCCGACGGCCACCCAGATCGCCATCTCGATCGAGTTGCCCGGCGACATCTCGCCGGGATTGATGATGCCGACCTGCGGCACGTACAGCGCGCCCGCGATGCCGCACAATACGGCCGACACCGTCCACACGAACAGCTTGTACGCAAGCGGGCTGTAGCCGAGGAACATCAGCCGCGTTTCGCCGTCGCGCACGGCCGTCACGATACGTCCGAGCTTCGACGTGACGATCGCCCGTGCGCCAATGAACGACAGCACGAGCACCGCGAACGTCATCAGAAAGAGCGCCGTGCGCGTGCCGGGATGCGTGATCGGGAAGCCCGCGATGCGCTTGAAATCGGTGAAGCCGTTGTTGCCGCCGAAGCCCGTTTCGTTGCGGTAGAAAAGCAGCATCGCGGCGAACGTCATCGCCTGCGTGATGATCGACAGATACACGCCCTTCACGCGCGAGCGGAACGTGAAGAAGCCGAACACCCACGCGAGCACGGCGGGCACCAGCACGACGAGCAGCAGCGCGTACCACAGATGCTGCGTGCCTTCCCAGTACCACGGCAGCCGATGCCAGTCGAGGAACACCATGAAGTCGGGCAGATCGCTGCCGTACTTGCCGTCGCGGCCGATCGCGCGCATCAGGTACATCCCCATCGCGTAGCCGCCGAGCGCGAAGAAGAGCCCGTGCCCGAGGCTCAGGATGCCGCAGTAGCCCCACACGAGATCGAGCGCAAGCGCGGCGATCGCATAGCACATCAGCTTGCCCACGAGTGTCATCGCATACGCGGACAGATGGAACGCGCTCGCCTCGGGCAGCACCAGCGCGCTGAACGGCACGCCGAGTCCGACCGCGACGATCAACGCGATCAGCAGTTGCCACGCGCGCCGCGACAGCAAAGCAGGGCGCGGCGGCAGGCCGAGTGCGAAGCCCGACAGGCGTTCGCGTTCGCCCGAAGGTGTTGCTGCGCCGCGAGTGTCGACGGAAGCGGAAGAAGTCGCGGATGTCATGTCATGCCTCCGCGCTGCGGCCCTTCAGGGCGAACATGCCCTGCGGACGCTTCTGGATGAACAGCACGATCAGCACGAGCACCGCGATCTTCGCGAGCACCGCGCCCCAGAACGGCTCGATCGCCTTGCTCACGAGTCCGAGCCCGAAGCCGCCGATCACCGTGCCCGCCAGCTGGCCGACGCCGCCCAGCACGACGGCCATGAACGAATCGATGATGTAGCTTTGCCCGAGGTCCGGGCCGACATTGCCGATCTGCGACAGCGCGCAGCCGCCGAGTCCCGCAATGCCCGCGCCGAATGCGAACGCGCACGAATCGACATACGCGGTCTTCACGCCGACGCACGCGGCCATCCGGCGGTTCTGCGTGACGGCGCGCACGAAGAGACCGAGGCGCGTTTTCGTCAGCACGGCCCATGCGATCGCGACAACGATCAGCGAGAACGCGAGGATCGCGAGCCGGTTGTACGGCAGGATCAGGCTTTGCATCACCGTGACGCCGCCGCTCATCCACGACGGGTTTTTCACCTGCACGTTCTGCGCGCCGAACAGCATGCGTGTCGCCTGAATGAGGATCAGGCTGATGCCGAAGGTGGTCAGCAGCGTTTCGAGCGGACGTCCGTACAGATGCTTCAGCACGAGCCGTTCGAGCACGATGCCGACGAGCGCCGCGACCACGAACGAAGCGGGCACGGCGATCAGCGGATACCAGTCGAACGCGCCCGGCGCATAGCGCTGCACCAGGTTCTGCACGACATACGTCGCATACGCGCCGATCATCAGAAACTCGCCGTGCGCCATGTTGATCACGCCGATCAGGCCATACGTGATCGCGAGTCCGAGCGCCGCGAGCAGCAGCACGCTGCCGAGCGACAGACCTGCAAACAGCGTCCCCGCGATCTCGCTGCGGCGCTGGATCGAATCGAGCGCATCGATGCCCTGCTGCGCCGCTTCGCGCACGCGCGCATCGCTTTCGGCGAAGGTGCCGTCGGGCTTCTTCGCGACGAGGGGGCGTAGCAGTTCGTACATGTCCAGATCGTGCCGCGCGGCGACGAGCTTCACCGCTTCGAGACGCTTCGCGGCGTCGCTGTCGTGCAGTGCCGTCATCGCCCATAGCGTGTCGAGGCGCTTCTTCAGCTTCAGGTCCGTTTCCTTCGCGCGGGCTGCGTCGATTTGCGGCTTCATCGACGGATCGGGATTTTGCAGAAGCGCGGCAATGGCGGCGGCGCGCTTCGCGGGATCGGTCGAGTCGAGTTGCAGGCCCGACAGCGCGCCCGATACTTTCGAGCGCAACAGATTGTTCAGCGTGATCGATTGCGCGTCGCCTGCGGCCACGGTCTTGCCGGTGACGGCGTCGCGTGCGGTATCACCGTCTTGGGTCAGCACTTCGCCGGAATCGGTCGCGAGCACGCTGTCTTCGGAGAGCGCCTTGAGCAGCGCAAGCGAAGGCGCGTCGTGATTCGCGATCAGCTTGTCGATGGCTGCGGACTTCGCGTCGAAATCGTCGCCGGCCAGCGGCGCGACGTCGGCGGCCGTCAATGCACGGGCGCTCGCCGGCGCGAACGCGATGAGCGCTGCGCCCAACGTACACGACGCGCCGAGCAGGCTCGTGCGCTTGCGCGCGTTGCGCAGCCAATCAGCGCTACGAGCGGCGAGCGTGGAAAGTAAATGCGCCATGATGATCTTGAGAATGAAGCCAGCAATCAGGCGCGCGATGCCGTCGCATGCGTAAAGCGGCAAGCCTGGCATCGCGCAATTGCGTCGCACGCCCGCTTCGATACATGCATCGAAAAACGGGCGCTGCGCGCGCCGGTGCATTCGCGAAGGCTGAACGCATCGGCATGCCGTGTCACGCGACGCGTGAACGGCGGCGCAGGAACTCGGGAATCGACGTGACGACATCCGGCTTGCCCTGATTGCCCGCGATATACGGGCTCCACGGTTGCGCGCGAATGGCCGTCTTCGTTTTCCACACGACGTTGAACTGGCCGTCCGCGCGCACTTCGCCGATCATCACCGGCTTGTGCAGATGGTGGTTGCCGTCCATTTCGAGCGTGAAGCCCGAGGGCGCCGCGAACTTCTGGCCGATCATCGCGACGCGCACCTTGTCGACATCGGTGCTCTTCGCTTTTTCGACGGCCTGCTTCCACATGTGGATGCCGACATAGGTCGCTTCCATCGGATCGTTCGTCACGCGCTTCGAGCCGCCCGGCAGGTTTTGCGACTTGACCCATCCGGCCCATTGCTCCTTGAACTTCGAGTTGGTTGGGCCTTTCACGGACATGAAGTAGTTCCATGCAGCGAGGTTGCCGACGAGCGGCTTCGTGTCGATGCCGCGCAGCTCCTCCTCGCCGACCGAGAACGCGACGACGGGCACGTCGGTCGCCTTCAGCCCCTGGTTGCCGAGCTCCTTGTAGAACGGCACGTTCGAGTCGCCGTTGACGGTCGAGATCACGCACGTCTTGCCGCCCTGCGCGAACGTCTTGATGCTCGCGACGATCGTCTGATAGTCGCTGTGGCCAAAGGGCGTGTAGACCTCCTGGATATCGGTCTCCTGAACGCCCTTCGACTTGAGGAAGGCGCGCAGGATCTTGTTCGTCGTGCGTGGATACACATAGTCGGTGCCGAGCAGGAAGAAGCGTTTGGCGCCGCCGCCTTCGGCGCTCATCAGGTATTCGGTGGCGGGAATCGCCTGTTGATTGGGCGCCGCGCCCGTGTAAAACACATTGCGCGACATCTCTTCGCCTTCGTACTGCACGGGGTAGAAGAGCAGTCCGTTCAGCTCCTCGAACACGGGCAGCACCGACTTGCGCGACACCGACGTCCAGCAGCCGAACACGCAGGCGACCTTGTCCTGCGTCAGCAGCTGACGGGCCTTTTCGGCAAAGAGCGGCCAGTTCGAAGCGGGATCGACGACGACGGGCTCGATCTTGCGGCCCATCACGCCGCCGCTTGCGTTGATCTCGGCGATCGTCATCAGCGCGGTGTCTTTCAGCGACGTCTCCGAGATCGCCATCGTGCCCGACAGGGAGTGCAGGATGCCGACCTTGATCGGGCCGCTGCCCGACGACTGCGCACGCGCGAAAGGAACCTTGCCCGCGAGCGCGAGCGCGCCCGACATGGAGCCGAGCTTCAGCAGACTGCGACGTTTCATATGCTTCCCCTTGCCATGGATGGTGGTGAGTGGTGGACGGGTAGTGCGTGTCCGATCCTTGTTTGCGTTATGTGTGCAGAGTCGTGTGTACAGAGTTGTGCCGGGCCGGATACTGCAAGGCATATGCCAACTTGCAGCGTGGCTCTTCAACGGACGCTGAGCGTGCTGCAATGCGGCTCGCTGACGGCGCGGCATCGTATGACGCTATGCGCTTTGAGCGCGAAAGCGGTGCAATGCGAGGCGCTTCGCCTCGTCGAGGTGCGCGCCGCGCTGCAACGGAGCGCGGGCAGCGATTCGTCATATCGGCGGGCGCGCCGCCGGTGCATTGGCGCTGCCCGGTTGTGCACGGCCGTGTGCCTGCCTAAACTGAAAATCCAACTGACCTCATTTGAGAGGAGACAGCAGATGAACGAACGCGCTACACCTTCGGCCGCGGCACCTACGTCGACCACGCCCACCAATGCGCCCGACATGGCGGCGTTCTGGATGCCGTTCACCGCGAACCGGCAGTTCAAGAGCGCGCCGAGGCTGCTCTCGAGCGCGAAGGGCATGTACTACACGTCGTACGATGGCCGGCGCATCCTCGATGGCACGGCGGGGCTGTGGTGCGTGAACGCGGGACATTGCCGCGACGAAATCGTCGCCGCCGTGCAGGCGCAGGCCGCCGAAATGGACTTTGCGCCGACGTTCCAGATGGGCCACCCGAAGGCGTTCGAAGCCGCGACCAGAATCGCGAAGCACACGCCCGGCGACCTGAAGCACATCTTCTTCACGAACTCGGGATCGGAGGCCGTCGATACCGCATTGAAAATCGCGCTCGCGTATCATCGCGCGCGTGGCGAAGGGCAGCGCACGCGGCTGATCGGACGCGAGCGCGGCTATCACGGCGTCGGCTTCGGGGGCATTTCCGTCGGCGGCATCGCTCCGAATCGCAAGGCTTATTCGGGCGCGCTGCTGCCCGCCGTCGATCATTTGCCGCACACGCTCAACATCAAGGAAGCGGCGTTCTCGAAAGGACAGCCCGCGTGGGGCGCGCATCTCGCCGACGAACTGGAGCGGCTCGTCACGCTGCACGACGCATCGACGATCGCGGCCGTGATCGTCGAGCCGGTCGCGGGATCGACGGGCGTGCTGATTCCGCCGCAAGGCTATTTGCAGCGTCTGCGCGAGATTTGCGACAAGCATGGCATCCTGCTGATCTTCGACGAGGTGATTACGGGCTGGGGGCGTCTCGGCGCGCCGTTCGCCGCGCAGTATTTCAACGTGACCCCCGATCTGCTGACGATGGCCAAGGGCACGAACAATGCCGCCGCGCCGATGGGCGCCGTGGCCGCGAGCGCGCGGATTCACGATGCGATCGTCAACGGCGCGCCCGCGGGCATCGAGCTTTTCCACGGCTATACGTACTCGGGGCATCCGATCGCGGCGGCCGCTGCGTGCGCAACGATCGATCTGTATGAGCGCGAAGGGCTGTTCGCGCGCGCGGCGAAGATGGCGCCTGTGTTCGAAGCGGCGATTCACAAGCTGAAGGGCGAGCGGCATGTGATCGACGTGCGGAATCTGGGACTCGTCGGCGGCGTTGAATTGCAGCCGCGCGACGGCGCGCCCGGCGCGCGCGCTTACGACGTGTTCGTGCGCTGCTTCCAGAAAGGCGTGCTGACGCGCTATACGAGCGACATTCTGGCGTTCTCGCCGCCGCTCATCATCGATGAAGCGCAGATCGACGAGCTGTTCCGCACCGTCGCGGAGGTCTTGAAGGAAGTGGATTGAGCGCGATTCGCGTGTGATCTCAGCGCGCGCGAAAACGGCGGACGGTTGACTGACCGTCCGCCGTTTCTTTTGGTGTGGCTCCAGCACAAGCCGTGCGCGAAGCCTGTGGCCGATCAGAACGCCACGTAAGGGCCCGTTTGCGTCCCGGCCTGCATTCCGCTCAACGCCGTGTACACGCTGCGCCCGAAGAAGAACGGCAAGCCCCAGATGAACATGCCCGACGCGGGCGCGCCGAGCGCGTCATAGGCGGCCAAGACGCTGTCGAAGAGATTCGGCGCATTGGCGATCGAGAACGGCACCGTCGATTGTGCATTGCCCGTATTCGACAGCAGCGTTCCGCTCAGGCTCTGCGTGATGGCGGGCGCAAACCAGCCCAGCAGCACGGGCAGTGTCGCATCGGGAAAGAACAGGCCGTTCGAGCCGCTGTCGATGATGCTCGTCATCGTTCTGCCTTTGTACGTCGTCGTGAATGCGCCGCGATCGGTCACGGCAAGGAACGTCGGCGTGGCGGGTAACGCGTTGTTGTCGCGCGTGCCGATGCCGAACACGAGTTCTCCCGTCACGCTTGCCTGGCCCGTCGGCGGCAGCGCGGGCAGACGGACGATCGTGCCGTTGTTGTCGGTCGCGAAGGCGGCGACGGGGTTGGCCGTCTGCCTGTCGAGCGGCACGCGCGCGGGCATGCAGGACGAAGGCGTCGCACAGTAGTAGTAAGCCGCCGCGAGCGCCGTTTGCGCGGCCTGCGGGAAGTCGCGCGCGAGATGCCCGATGCCCACGATCCCGTTCGCGCCGAGTGTCGCGGCTGTGTTCATGCTTGCGCCGCCGCGCGCGAGGCAGTCGGACGGCGTGGACGGATACGCGCTGTCGCCGATCAGCTGGATCGGGATGCCGTTTGCCGTTTCGCCGCCGATCATCACATCGGCGCGGCGTATCGAACCCCACGTGTAGCCCGACGCAAAGATCGCACATTGCGCGATGGGGGCGTTGCCCGTTGTGTCGTTGCTGGCGCCCGTCTGCGCGGGCAATTGCGCGGCAAGCGCGGCGCCGAGCGCGGCCTGCGTCACGCGCACGCCCGACGAGCCGGTGTCGAGCAGCATGTGATCGACGGTCGCGCACTGCGCTGTGCCGTGCGTGCCCGGTGCGCAGAGCGTCACGCTGACGTATGGCATGTTCACGACCGAGCCGATCGCATTGTCGACGACGATGGGCACGCTGTTGATGGCGACGGGAGAGGGCGTTTCGTTGGTGTTGTCCTTCGGCGGTTGGCCGTTGTCGGGCGTGGCGGGCGGCGCGGGTGGTGTCGGTATGGCGGGCGTTGTGGGCGGTTGCGCGGGCGTAGCCGGCTGCGTCGATCCGCTCGCGGGAACGGGCGCCGCCGCTGCGCTTGCAGCCGATGCAGCCGATGCAGGCGCTGCCGCTGACGGCGCGCTGCCGGGAACGGCCGGCGTCGTCGACGGCGCGTTGGGCGAAACGTTGGCGACGGGCGGATTGCCGCTGTTGTCATCGCCGCCGCCACCGCATGCCGACAGCGCGACGCTTGCCGCCAGCATCGCGGCGAGAACGGCGGAATGTGAAAAGCCGCGCTTCATGGCAAAACCTCCACGTCGACGCTGGCGGGCACGAGCCGCGGCACCCAGGCCTTGCCGGCGAAGGCGCCCTGATGTCCGACCGATTCGATCCGCAGATCGCCGTCACGCCCGATCAGCGGACCGGTGCCGCGCGCGGTGCGGTGTGCTGCCGCGAGGAAGCCCGGAAAGTAGCTGCCGAGCAGCGCCTGCATGTCCGGCCGCGTCGGCCCTTGCCACGTGAGCGCGAAGACGACGTTCGCGGGCGAAGCGTATTCGCGCACCGTGACGCCATCAGCCGTTTGCGATTCGTGGACGGAATAGGCCGAAGCGACGGGCGACGTTGCGCGCAGGCTGCGGGACGTCTGATGCGCGTCCGTCGATGGCGCGGCGCCGAGCGTCGCATGGCAAACGACGGGCAACAGCAACGTTGCCGTCGACGCGATCCTGATCAGGTTCATTCAGGCCTCTGCTTTCGAAAAGGAAACGAGGCATGTTGATCGATCGATGATCAGGATGGCGTACGAAGCTTCCGAATCGTCAAAGGGAAATGGCCTGACCGTGAGCCGGCAGGACCGAAGCGACGAAGAAAAAACGCGCCGGAGAATTCCGGCGCGTTTCGACTACATCAACGGCACGAGGCCAGGCAATCCTGCGGACAGCGAACGCTTACGAACGCCGCACCTGATCGACCGCCCAGCTCAATACGTGGGAACGGAAGGATCGACCTGGCGCGACCACGCGTCGATGCCGCCCTGCAGATTGAACACGTCCTTATAGCCGCGCGACTCGAGGAACATCGCGACCTGCGCGCTGCGCGCGCCGTGATGGCACACGCAGACGATCTGCACATCGTCGTCCAGTTCTTCGCTGCGCGCGGGGATTTCGCGCATCGGAATCGACATGCTGCCGGCGATTTTCGCCGTTTCGATTTCCCATGGCTCGCGCACGTCCAGCAGCACGGGCGCCGGGCGCGACTTGTCGGCGAGCCATTCGGCGAGAGCGGGAGCGGTCAGGTTTTGCATCATCAAATCTCGCTACGGTGTCGGTGTCGTGCCGATGCTCAGAACCGGAAGCGCGGTGCGTGCACCGCGTTCTGCAGCGGCTCGACGTAGGTTTCGAACACGTCGGCGATACGGAACTGCTTTTCGTCGACGCGCGTGATGATCTGCGCCTTCATCACAGGAGCCGTGCCGACGAAGGCAGCCAGACGTCCGCCGACTTTCAGCTGCTCCAGCATTTCCTGCGGCAGCACGGGCAGGCCGCCCGACACGCAGATCACGTCGTACGGCGCCGCGGCGGCCCAGCCGCGCGAGGCGTCGCCCGTCGCGACTTCGGCGTTCAGCACGCCGTTGGCCGCGAGGTTCAGCTTCGCGAGCTCGGCCAGTTCCGGCTCGATATCGACTGTCAGCACGTGCTGTGCGCGATGCGCGAGCAGCGCGGCCATGTAGCCGGAACCCGCGCCGATTTCCAGCACGGTTTCATGCTTCTTCACCGCCAGTTCTTGCAACACGCGTGCCTCGATGCGCGGCGCGAACATGTGCTGGCCGGCGGGCAGCGGAATTTCGAAATCGACGAACGCCAGCTCGCGATAGACGGCAGGCACGAAATTCTCACGCTTGACGATCGACAGCAGGTTCAGCACGTCCTGGTCGAGCACTTCCCAGGGACGGATCTGCTGTTCAATCATGTTGAAACGCGCTTGTTCGATGTTCATGATCAATTCGGCGGTGTGGGTTTGGATGCGGGCAGCGGGACGACGGCAGGATGTAGTGGAAAGCCCCTCCCGCCGTTCGTTAACTGCGAAATTGTACCAAACCGCGCGCCGTTGCCGCCCTGTAGCGGGCACGTGTCTTGTCTGGCAGAGCTGGTCCCCGTGCCGTTTGGCCTCCGTGTAAATCCCTACGCAAAGGGACTTGCGATTCGCTGGCCCGTCGACCAAGAATGTAATCGATTACATTTTCGGAGCCAGATGGTGGACAAACCCGTGGACAAACCGTCCCGGCCTGACCCGCAATCGCCGCCGCCCGGCGCGGCCGAGCCCGACGCGCGCGGCGGTTCGCGTGGCGTGGCGGAGGGTCTGTCGATCGCGGGCGTCGCGGAGCAGGCGGGCGTGTCGGTGGCGACGGTTTCGCGGGTGCTCAACGGCCACGCGAACGTGCGCCCGGCCACGCGCGACAAGGTGCTGGCCGCCGTCGCGACGAGCGGCTACCGGGTGAACGAGCTGGCGCGCAATCTGCGCACGGCCGAAAGCCGCCTGCTTCTGACGATGGTGCCCGACGTCGGCAACCCGTTCTACGCGGAAGTGATTCGCGGCATCGATTCCGTCGCGCGCCAGCACGGCTATTTCATGCTGTTGTGCGACACGGGCGCCGATCCGGGCCGCGAGCGCAGCTATTTCGATCTGCTGCGCCGCCGCCGCGCGGACGGCGCGATCTGCCTCGACCCCGCGACGGTGCAGCAGGCGCTCGCCGAAGAATCGAACGCGCTGCCGTGGGTCGCGTGTTGCGAGTTCGACTCGTCGGTGGGCGTACCGTATGTCGGCATCGACAACTACCGCGCGGCAGGCGACGCCGTGCGCCACCTGCTCGCGCGTGGCCACCGGCGCATCGCATTGATCAATTCCGACGATCACTACCTGTACGCGCAGCAGCGTCAGCGCGGCTATCTCGACGCATTGCGCGACGCGGGCATCGCGCCCGACGAACGCTGGCGCGTGAACGTGAACAGCCTCGACTACGAAGCGGGCGCGCAGGCAGCGGCACGCCTGATGACGCACGCCGATGCGCCGACAGCGGTGTTCGCCGTGTCGGACACGCTCGCGATCGGCGTGATTGCCGGTTTGCGCAGTGTCGGCAGGCGCGTGCCGGACGATGTGGCCGTCGTGGGTTTCGACGATATCTCGCTTGCCGCGCAAATCGAGCCGCCCCTCACGACGATGGCGCAGCCGATGCGCGAGCTGGGCGAGACGGCCGCCAGGCTGCTGCTGCGCAGGCTCGCGAATCCAATCGAAAACGTGCCGGGCGTGCTGTTGCCGCATCGGCTCGTGATCAGAAAGAGCGCATGAGAGGGCCGCCGCGATGAGCCTCGCCGTCCGCTTCGACGACATCCGCAAAGATTTCGGCCCTGTGCGCGTGCTGCACGGCGTGAGCTTCGACATCGCGCCGGGCCGCATCTACGGACTGCTCGGCGAGAACGGCGCGGGCAAGTCGACGCTGATGAAGATACTCGCGGGCTACGAGACGGCGACGGAAGGCACCGTGCTGGTCGACGGCCACGCACAGTGCTTCGCGGGCTCGCGCGACGCGGAAGCGGCGGGCATCGTGCTGATCCACCAGGAGTTCAATCTCGCCGAGCATCTGACGATCGCGCAGAACATGTATCTCGGCCACGAGAAGCGCAAGGGCTTGTTCGTCGACGATACGGCGATGCGCAACGAAGCCAGGCGCTATCTCGATCAGGTCGGCTTGCACAAGCATCCGGATACGAAGGTGCGCGATCTGATCGTCGCGGAAAAGCAGATGGTGGAGATCGCGAAGGCGCTGTCGCGGCGCGCGCGCCTTTTGATCATGGACGAGCCCACGGCAACGCTGACGCCTTCGGAGACCGAGCGCCTCTTTGCGCTGATGTCGAAGCTGAAGGCCGATGGCGTGACGATCGTCTACATCTCGCACAAGCTCGACGAGGTCGAGCACATCACCGACGAAGTGATCGTGATGCGCGACGGCCGCTTCGTCGCGCGCAGCGAGACGGCATTGCTCGGGCGTCAGCAGATGGCGAACCTGATGGTCGGGCGCGAGCTGTCCGACATGTTCCCCGCGAAGACGCCGCCCGCCGATAACGCGCCCATCGCATTGAAAGTCGAGAAGCTCAGCGTGCCCGACTGGGTCGACGATCTGAGCTTCGCAGTGCGCGCCGGCGAAGTGCTCGGCTTTGCGGGACTGGTCGGCGCGGGCCGCACGGAAGCGTTCGAAGCGATCATCGGCTTGCGCAAACGCACGGCGGGCACGATCGAAATCGCGGGCCGCAAGGTCGATCTGCACAGTCCGCGCGATGCGATGCGCCGCGGCCTCACGTATCTGAGCGAAGACCGCAAGGGCAAGGGCCTGCATGTGAACCTCAGCCTGCAGGACAACGTGACGCTGATGACACTCGAACATTACGCACATCCGCTGCTCGACCTGAAAGCGGGACGTGATGCGCTGACGCGGGCCGTGCGCGAGTTCGGCATCCGCACGGGCGATCTGTCGAGCCGCGCGCGCATGCTCTCGGGCGGCAACCAGCAGAAGCTCGCGCTCGCCAAGTTCCTGCAGCCCAATCCCGATGTGATCGTGCTCGACGAGCCGACGCGCGGCGTCGACATCGGCGCGAAACGCGACATCTATTTTCTGATTCACCGGCTCGCCGCCGAAGGGCGCGCCGTGATCGTCATCTCATCCGAACTGATCGAGCTGATCGGGCTGTGCCATCGCGTCGCCGTGATGCGCGCAGGCCGCCTGCAAGCCACGCTCGGTCTCGACCATCTGACCGAAGAGGAGTTGATCGCTCATGCGACCGGCACACACTGACACCGCGCCGACCGGGCGCGCGATGCGCATCGCGCATCGTCTGCATGGTCTTGGGCCGCTCGCCGGCCTGATTGTGCTGTGCATCGCGGGCACGCTGCTCAATCGCGATTTCGCCACCGTCGATAACATGATGAACGTGCTTACGCGCACGTCGTTCATCGGCATCATCGCGGTCGGCATGACGTTCGTGATCATTTCGGGCGGCATCGATCTGTCCGTCGGCTCGATGGCCGCGCTGATCGCGGGCAGCATGATCTGGCTGATGAACGCGCTCGCCTTGTCGCCCGGCGGCCATGCGTTCGCGCCGCTGACCATCGTGATCATCGGCATTCTCTGCGCGTTCGTGCTGGGCGGCGTGTTCGGCTGCGCGCATGGCCTGCTGATCACGAAAGGGCGGATCGAGCCGTTCATCGTGACGCTCGGCACGCTCGGCATCTTTCGCGCGGTGCTCACCTGGCTCGCCGACGGCGGCGCGCTCACGCTCGACAACAATCTCTCCGATCTGTACGGCCCCGTCTATTACGCGAGCCTCTTCGGCGTGCCCGTGCCGATCTGGGTGTTTCTCGTCGTCGCGGCGGGGGGCGCGCTGATCCTCAATCGCACCGCGTTCGGGCGTCACGTGCAGGCGATCGGCTCGAACGAACAGGTCGCGCGCTACGCGGCGATTCGCGTCGATACCGTGAAGATCGTCACGTATGTGCTGCTCGGCATCTGCGTCGGCGTGGCGACGGTGTTGTACGTGCCGCGCCTGGGTTCCGCGACGCCGACGACGGGCCTGCTGTGGGAACTCGAAGCGATCGCCGCCGTGGTGGTCGGCGGCACGGCGCTCAAGGGCGGCGAAGGGCGCGTCGCGGGCACGGTGATCGGCGCGATCCTGTTGTCCGTCATCGCGAACATCCTCAATCTCACCAGCATCATCAGCGTGTATCTGAATGCGGCCGTGCAGGGCGTCGTGATCATCGTCGTCGCCTTCCTTCAGCGAGGGCGGCGTTAGCAGGGCAGCGCGTGTGTGGAGGTCAAGGGCATCGAAGCCAAGGCGGCAACGCAAGCGGCAAAGGAGTGCAGCACAGAAGCGGTTCATCGACGAAGAAACCAGTCAAAGGAACGTCAAAGGAGACATAGCCATGAAGCAGATCATTCGAGCGGTCGGCGCCGGGGTGCTGGCACTGGGGATATTGGGGCTCACGGGCGCCGCGCGCGCCGACGACAAGGTCACGCTGGGCGTCGCGATACCGACGGCCGATCACGGCTTCACAGGCGGCATCGTCTGGTGGGCCAACAAGGCGAAGGCCGATCTGGAGAAAGCGCATCCCGATCTGAAGGTGATCGTGAAGACAGCCGCGAACGCGCCCGAGCAGGCGAACCAGTTGCAGGATCTCGTGACGGTGAACAGGATCAACGCGCTCGTGATCTTCCCGTATGAATCGGCTTCGCTCACGCAGCCCGTCGCGCAGGTGAAGAAGAAAGGCGTCTACGTGACGGTGGTCGATCGCGGCCTCACGGACACCAGCGCGCAGGACGCATACGTGGCGGGCGACAACACCGCGTTCGGCAAGATTCCCGCCGAGTATCTGGCGAAGGCGCTCGACGGCAAGGGCGACGTCGTCGCGCTGCGCGGCATTCCGACGACGCTCGACAACGAACGCTGGACGGCCTTTACGGGCGTGCTGAAGAACTATCCGAACATCAAGATTCTCGATGCGAAGTACGCGAACTGGAACCGCGACGACGCGTTCAAGGTGATGCAGGACTACCTGACGCGCTTCAAGCATATCGACGCCGTCTGGGCTGCCGACGACGACATGGCCGTCGGCGTGCTGAAGGCAATCGATCAGGCCAAGCGCAACGACATCAAGATCGTGTTCGGCGGCGCGGGCTCGAAGGGCATGGTCAAGAACGTGATGGACGGCGCGCCGCTCATCAAGGCCGACGTGTCGTATTCGCCGAAGTTCATCTACGACGCGATCAAGCTGACGGCGGAAGCGCGTCTCAAAGGCGACAAGCTGCCGCCGACGACGATCATTCCGTCCGTGCTCATCACTAAGGACAACGCGAAGGACTTCTACTTCCCTGATTCGCCGTTCTGATCGCGTGCATGCCTGGGCGGGGCGCTGCCCTTCGTCATCCGATGCGAAGGGCGGCGCCTTTTCAATCCACCGAAGGGAGCAGCACGATGAAAACGATCAAAGGGCCGGCGATCTTTCTCGCGCAGTTCATGGGCGCGCAGGCGCCGTTCGACACTCTCGCGCATCTCGCCGAATGGGCCGCGAATCTCGGCTACAAGGGCATCCAGGTGCCCGCCGATCCGCGCCTCGTCGATCTTGAGCAGGCGGCGTCGAGCCAGGCGTATTGCGACGACCTGCTAGGCATCGTCACCGATGCGGGCGTCGAAATCACGGAGCTGTCGACGCATCTGCAAGGCCAGCTCGTCGCGGTGCATCCGGCGTATGACGTGCTGTTCGACAGCTTCGCCGCGCCGCAGGTGCGTGGCAATCCGGCAGCGCGCACCGAGTGGGCGATCCAGCAGATGAAGTGGGCCGCGAAGGCATCGCAGCGTCTCGGGCTCACGTCGCATGTGTCGTTTTCGGGCGCGCTCGCGTGGCCGTATTTCTACCCGTGGCCGCAGCGTCCCGCAGGGCTCGTCGAAACCGCGTTCGACGAACTCGCGCGCCGCTGGTCGCCGATTCTCGATGCGTTCGACGAAGCGGGCGTCGACGTCTGCTACGAACTGCATCCGGGCGAGGACCTGCACGACGGCGTGACGTTCGAGCGCTTTCTCTCGGCCGTGAACGATCACAGGCGCGCGAACATTCTGTTCGATCCGAGCCACTTCGTGTTGCAGCAGCTCGACTATCTCGCGTTCATCGATATCTATCACGAGCGCATCAAGGCCTTTCACGTGAAGGACGCTGAGTTTCGTCCGAACGGACGGCAAGGCGTGTATGGCGGCTATAGCGGCTGGGTCGAACGCGCGGGACGTTTCCGTTCGCTCGGCGACGGGCAGATCGACTTCGGCGCGATCTTCTCGAAGATGGCGCAATACGATTTTCCGGGCTGGGCAGTGCTCGAATGGGAATGTGCGTTGAAGCATCCCGAAGACGGCGCGCGCGAAGGCGCGGAGTTCATCAAGCGGCACATCATTCGCGTGGCTGATCATGCATTCGACGACTTCGCGGGCAGCGGCGCGGACGCCGCGCAACTGAAGCGCGTGCTGGGCCTTTAAACCCAAGATGGTCCGCGTGATGGTCCCGCAATGGTCTCGCATCGAAGAGGAGCGTAAGACGATGACACGAAGACTCAGGCTGGGCATGGTCGGCGGCGGGCAGGGCGCGTTCATCGGCGCGGTGCATCGGATCGCCGCGCGCATCGACGATCGCTTCGAGCTGGTGGCGGGCGCGCTGTCGTCGGACCCGCAGCGCGCGCAGGCGAGCGCCGACGAAGCAGGCATCGCGCGCAGCTATGCGAGCTGGCAAGAGATGGCGCGCGCCGAAGCCGCGCGCGACGATGGCATCGATGCCGTCGCGATCGTCACGCCGAACCATCTGCATGCGCCCATCGCAACGGCGTTTCTGAATGCGGGCATCCACGTGATCTGCGACAAGCCGCTCGCGATGACGCTCGAAGAAGGCGAAGCGCTCGCGAAACTGGCGCGCGAGAAGAACCGCCTGTTCGCGCTGACGCACACGTACTCCGGCTATCCGATGGTGCGCCACGCACGCGAACTCGTCGACGCGGGCGAGATCGGCGATGTGCGCGTCGTTCAGGTCGAATACGCGCAGGACTGGCTCGCGAAGCCGGTCGAGCTCACGGGCGAGAACCGCCAGGCCGTCTGGCGCACCGACCCGAAGCAGGCGGGACGCGCGGGTTGTCTCGGCGATATCGGCACGCATGCGTATCACCTCGCGGCGTTCGCGACGGGCATGCTGCCGAAGCAGATCGTCGCGGAACTGCATACGTTCGTCGAAGGCCGCCAGGTCGACGATCACATCGAGGCGCTGTTGCGCTACGAGAACGGCGCGCGCGGCATGCTGTGGGCAAGCCAGGTCGCGAGCGGCGCCGAAAACGCGCTGCGTCTGCGCGTGTACGGCACGAAAGCCCATATCGCGTTCGATCAGGAGAACCCGAACGAACTGCTGTTCACGCCGCTGGGCGGCGCGATGCGAAAGCTCACGCGCGGACGCGTCGATAGCGCGATCGCGCGGCATGCGACGCGCGTGCCGCCCGGCCATCCCGAAGGCTATCTGGAAGCGTTCGCGCAACTGTACAAGGATGCCGCGTTGCAGATCGAAGCCATCGACGCGGGCTTGCCGCTGCCCGAAGAAAGCCGTCTGCTGACGACCGTCGACGATGGCGTCGCGGGCTTGCGCTTCATCGATGCCGTGTTCGAAAGCCACGCGAAGCTGCAGTGGCAGGACGTGCAGAACGGCGGCTGATGTTCAGTTCTTGCTGCGCTTGATCTGCTCTTCGAAGGCGAGATCGAGCTTGCTGACCTTGCGCGGTTTCTTGGGACCGTAGGCGTCGACGAACTTCACGAATTCGTCGAGCGGCAGCGGATCGGAGACTTTCTGATCCGTGCCGCCCGATTTGTCGACGAGATAGAAGACTCCGCCCGACAGGCTGATTGCCGCAAAACGTGGGTTGCCGCTGCGGGTCTTCAGCCGTTCGACGGCATGGATGGCTCGGGTCGTGCGCATGATCGGATGATGCCGTGAAGTTTTGAGATTGCAGCCCGATTCTACGACGTATACTCGCCCGCCGTCGGCGGTGCCGCCGATACGTCAGTCCTGCCGAACAAAGAAGACGCGACCCACGCCATGTCGAACCTTCAGGATGCGCTCGATGCGCTCGCCCATGCTCCCGACGATATCGAAAAGCTGCGTATCGTCTGTATCGCGCTGATCGAAGACAAGCGCGACGACGAGCTGCTGCCATACGCCGACCGCGCGCTCGCGATCGAGCCGCGCGACGTGCATTTCGTCAACTGGCGCGCCTATGCGTTGACGCTGATGGGCCGGCATTTCGACGCCATCGCGACCTGGCGCAACCATGCGGCGCTCGCGTGGAAACCCGCTTACTACGAGATGAGCCTCGGGCAGAGCCTCGTGATGTCGGGCGACGTCGAACGTGGCATTCCGATGCTGGAGCGCGCGTGGCGCAAGGCCGGCGCCGAAGGCGAGTGGTTCGCGCGGCAAGCGGAGCATCTGTACGGCGAGGCGCTGCTGCGCACGGCGCGTCCGGCGGGCTTCGAGCCGTGGCTCGCGCGCAATTTCAGCGACACCGGCAACTACCGGCCCGCCGATATCCCGTCGTGGTCAGGCGAACAGGATTTGCGCGGCAAGCGCGTGCTGATCACGCATCAGATGGGTTACGGCGACCAGTTCCTGCTGTTCGCCAACGTGCCGCAATGGCAGGCTGCGGGCGCGCAACTGATGATCACCTGCGATCCGCCGTTGCATGCGCTGTTGCAGGCTTCGTTGCCGGAGTGCTTCGTCGTGAGCGCGCCGCGTCCGCTGCATCATCAGGAAGGTTTGTCCGAAGCGCTGGCTGACGAGGTGCGCAAGTTCGCGCCCGATCTGCACGCGACGCTGCTTCATTTGCCGTCGCTGGCCGCGCGGCAGACGCCACCGCCGTCGCCGTTTTTCCCCGCGTATCTGCGCGCGCCCGCCGCCGAGCGCGCCGCCGCCGCCGCCGGATGGGCGCGCGAAATGCGCGCCGCGCATCCGGGCAAGTCGCTGATCGGCATCTTCTGGGACTGCAATCAGCGGCACGCGCATGAAGTGGGTGCGGTGATGCGCTGCTCGGCGATCCGGCGCCGCCTGCCGCTGACGGAAGTCGAACATCTCGTCACGCATCCGTCCGTCGCGGCGAAGCGGCACTTCGTGAGCCTGCATCATCCCGCCGCGCAGAGCTTCGCGGGCATGCCGTCGGCGAACATCAGCGTGTACGGGCCGGGCATCGAATCGTTCGCGCAGACGGCCGCGTGCATCGAGCAACTGGATGCCGTCGTAGCCGTCGATTCGGGCGTTGCGAATCTGAGCGCGATGCTCGGCAAGACGACCATCGTGCCGCTCAATCTGGCAAGCGAATGGCGCTGGGGCGTGGAAGGCGATACATCGCCGTGGATGGCGAATCTGAAACCGCTGCGCCAGACGTTGATGGGCGACTGGCGCGGCGTGATCGATGAAGCGGTGGTGTTTTTGGCGTAGGGGTTAGCGCTTATGCGGCAACGGCTGGGTCGCTTCGAGCGATGGCCGCTGCATCGAGCGCAGGCACTTCAAAAAAGCTCACTGGCTCAAATACGAAAACTTCCCGCCCTTGACGATCCCCATCACGCTCGCCCGCTGATCGAGGCCGACGTGATCCTTCGCGCTCGTGTTCACGACACCATTGGGCACCACCAGCTCATGCGCATGTTCGAGCTCCGTGCGCAGCGCGACGCGAAACTCTTGCGTGCCCGGCTGCGCCGTCTTCAACGTGCGCGCGACGGCATCCTGCAGACGCGGATAGACACCCGCCGCATCGCCCGCGAACTGCGTGACCGTGTTCGGGCCGTACTGCGCTTCGTATGCGCTGACGAACGCGAGCGCGGCCTTCTTCGCCGGATGATCGGCGGGCAGCGAGCGCGCGACGACGACAGGCTGCGTCGGAAAGAGCGTGCCCTCGACATCCTTGCCGCCGAGCTTGATGAACTCCGGCGTCGCGATGCCGTGCGTCTGATAGATCGCGCCCTTGTAGCCGCGCTCGACGAGCGTGCGCTGCGGCAGCACCGTCGGCGTGCCGGCGCCTGCGATCAGCACGGCGTCGGGCTTCGCGGCCATCAGCTTCAGCACCTGGCCCGTGACGCTCGCATCGGTGCGATTGAAGCGCTCGGTCGCGACGACCTGGATATGGCGCAGCGCCGCGAACTTCGTGAACTCGTTGAGCCAGCTGTCGCCGTAGCTGTCCGCAAAGCCGATGAAGCCGACCGTCTTCACGTTGTGATTCGACATGTAGCGCGTCATCACATCGGCCATCGCGCCGTCCGTCTGCGCCATCTTGAACGCCCAGACCTTCTTGCCTTCCTGCGGCTCGACCACGCTCGCCGAACCGATCAGCGTGATCATCGGCGTCTGGCTTTCGGCGACGGGATCCAGCGCGGCCATCGCGGCGGGCGTGATGTTCGGCCCGACGATCACATCGACGTGATCCTCGTTGATCAGCTTGCGGATATTGCGCACGGCCGCGCCCGGATCGGAGCCGTCGTCGAGCACGATGTACTGCGCCGGCTGGCCGGCAATCGTCTTCGGCCACATCAGCATCGCGTTCTTGCTCGTGATGCCGATGGCAGCCGCGGGCCCCGTGCTCGACAGATCGATGCCGACCTTGACGTCCGCGTGCGCGGCGGCGGCGAAGAGCGACGCGCCGAGCGCGGCGGCGCGTGTCAGATGGCGCAAGGTGTCTTTCAGCTTGTTCTCGTGCGGCGTCATGCGAAAGGGTCTCCGTGGCAGGTAACTGCAGTTGTTATAGCGGAACAAAAATCAAAGCTCGTACGTCTCGTGATCGCCCTTGAGCGCCTGCTCGATCAGCTTGCGGTTCAGGTTCGGCGACAGCAGCTCGACGAGCGTGTACACATAGCTGCGCAGATACGCGCCCTGCTTGAGCGCGACGCGCGTCACGTTGCTGCCGAACAGATGGCCGACGGGCAACGCGCGCAGATGACGGTCGCGCTCGGCGTTGAATGCGATATCGGCCATGATGCCGACGCCCAGCCCCAGCTCGACGTAAGTCTTGATCACGTCCGCGTCGATTGCTTCCAGCACGATGTCGGGGTGCAGGCCGCGCAGGCGGAACGCGTCGTTGATCTTCGTGCGGCCCGCGAACGCATTGTCGTAGGTGATCAGCGGATACTGCGTCAGGTCGTCGAGCGAAAGCTGCTTGCGTTCGAGGAGGGGGTGATCGGCGGGCATCACGGCCACGTGATGCCACGAGAAGCAGGGCAGCGACACCAGCTCCTTGTAGCTGGACACGGCTTCCGTCGCGATCGCGACGTCCGCCTGGTCGTGGATCACCATTTCCGCGACCTGCGTCGGGCTGCCTTGCAGGATCGAGAGGTGCACCTTCGGGAAGCGCTTCTTGAATTCGGCGATCGCAGCGGGCAGCGAATAGCGCGCCTGGGTGTGCGTCGCGGCGATCACGAGATTGCCCTGGTCCTGCGCCGCGTAATCCTTACCGACGCGTTTCAGGCTCTCGACTTCCTGCAGAATCCGCTCGACGGACGCCAGAATGATCCGCCCCGGCTCGGTCAGCGAGCGCACGCGCTTGCCGTGCCGCGTGAAGATTTCGACGCCCAGTTCATCTTCCAGCTCGATGATCGCCTTCGATACGCCAGGCTGGCTCGTATACAGCGCCTTGGCGGCTTCCGTCAGGTTGAAGTTCTGCCGGACGGCCTCCCGTACGAAGCGGAACTGATGCAGGTTCATATATAACCTCGCCGCATATCAAAAGAATTTTTTAGTCGTTTGAAATATAAGGCGAGTTTATTACGATTTCTCCAGTTTTTCCAATATGGATATCTGTATTTGTCATTAGCAAATGAGCGATGCATCTAAACGGCCGATGGCCACGACGCTCAAAGCTGACTGGCAATGATGAATACGAGGCGCGGCGTAACCGGAACGCCGTGTTGTGCGAGACGAACACAAACCCTGGGGTCCCCGAATGTACCAATACGATCAGTACGACCAGACCATTGTCGATGAACGCGTCGCGCAGTACGCCGATCAGGTTCGTCGCCGTCTGTCGGGCGAATTGAGCGAAGAAGAGTTCCGTCCGCTGCGGCTGCAAAATGGCCTCTACATGCAGCGCCACGCGTACATGCACCGCATCGCGATTCCGTACGGCAATCTGCGCAGCGACCAGCTGCGCATGCTTGCGACCATCGCGCGCGAGCACGATCGCGGCTACGGCCACTTCTCGACGCGCACGAACATCCAGTACAACTGGATCAAGCTCGAAGAGACGCCGGAAATCCTGCGCAAGCTCGCGTCCGTGCAGATGCACGCGATCCAGACGTCGGGCAACTGCATCCGCAATATCACGGCCGATCAGTTCGCGGGCGTCGCGTCCGATGAAATCATCGATCCGCGTCCGTGGGCCGAAATCCTGCGCCAGTGGTCGACGTTTCACCCTGAATTCGCATGGCTGCCGCGCAAGTTCAAGATCGCCGTGTCGGGCTCGAAGGAAGATCGCGCGGCCGTGCAGATTCACGACCTGGGCGTCTATCTGACGAAGAACGCAGCGGGCGAAGTCGTCGCGAGCATCCTCGCGGGCGGCGGTCTGGGCCGCACGCCGATCGTCGGCGCGATCATCAGGAAAGACCTGCCCTGGCAGCATCTGCTCACGTATTGCGAAGCCGTGCTGCGCGTGTATAACCGCTACGGCCGCCGCGACAACCTGTTCAAGGCGCGCATCAAGATTCTGGTGAAGTCGCTGTCGGCGGAGAAATTCTCGCAGCAGGTCGAGGAAGAGTGGCAGCACCTGAAGGACGGCCCGTCGACGCTCACGCAAGCCGAACTGGACCGCGTGTCGCAATACTTCCAGCCGCCCGTCTACGAGAAGCTGCCGGACACCGACACGTCGTTCGAAAAGCATCTGCTCGAAAGCCGCGCGTTTGCGCGCTGGGTCGAGCGCAATGTGCGTCCGCATCGCGTGTCGGGCTATGCGTCCGTCACGGTGTCGCTGAAGAAGACGGGCGTCGCGCCCGGCGACGCCACCGACAAGCAGATGGAAGCCGTCGCCGACTGGGCCGACGAATACTCGTTCGGCAAGATTCGCGTGTCGCATGAGCAGAACCTGATTCTCGCCGACGTCAAGAAGCGCGACCTGTACGCGCTGTGGGAAAAGGCGAAGGCGCAAGGCTTCGCGACGCCGAACATCGGCCTCTTGACCGACATCATCGCGTGCCCGGGCGGCGACTTCTGCTCACTCGCGAACGCGAAGTCGATTCCGATTGCGCAAGCGATCCAGGAGCGCTTCGACGACCTCGACTTCGTGTATGACCTCGGCGACGTGTCGCTGAACATCTCGGGCTGCATGAACTCGTGCGGCCACCATCACGTCGGCAACATCGGCGTGCTGGGCGTCGACAAGGACGGCGCCGAGTGGTACCAGGTGTCGCTCGGCGGCGAGCAGGGCATGGGGCAAGACGGCGCGAAGCTCGGCCGCGTGATCGGCCCGTCGTTCTCGGCGGAAGAAATGCCGGACGTGGTGTCCAAGGTGATCGACACGTTCGTCGAGAACCGCATCGACGGCGAACGCTTCATCGACACGTACAACCGCATCGGGATCGCACCGTTCAAGGAACGCGTGTATGCATCGCGTCAACCGGCTCACGCGTAAAAGGGACTAGCAGATGGCATCGATTATCAAGGACCGCACGATCGTCAACGACGACTTCACGGTCGTCCGCGCAGCCGAGGACGGCACGCTGCCCGCAGTGGGCGCATTGCCCGCCGGCAAGGTGATCGTTCCCTTCGTGTTGTGGCAGAGCTCGCGTGATGAGCTGACGGCTTCGCGCAGCGCTGATCAGATCGGCGTGTGGCTCGCGCCCGATAGTGAGCCCGCCGACATCGTTGGCGACTTCGACAAGCTCGGCCTGATCGCCGTCGACTTTCCGGTGTTCCGCGACGGGCGCGGCTACAGCATTGCGCGCCTGTTGCGCGAGCGCTATGGCTACAAGGGCGAGATCCGCGCGATCGGCGACGTGCTGCGCGACCAGTTGCGCTTTTACGAGCGCTGCGGCTTCAACGCGTATGCGCTGCGCGCGGACAAAGACATCCAGGACGCACTGAAGGCGTTCACCGAATTCACGGTCCAGTATCAAGGCGCGTTCGACGAGCCTTCGCCGCTCTTTCGCCGTCGCGAAGCGGCTGCTACTCAAAAGGCCTCAGTATGACGAGCGCATCGAACCTCACGCCGGAGCTCGAGGCGAAGATCGAACGTCTCGATGCGCTGCTCGATTCGATCGCGCAGCGTCATGAGAAGGTGAAGCTCGCGAGCAGCCTCGCGGCGGAAGACATGCTGCTCACGCACGCGATCCTGTCGCGCGGCGTGAAGATCGGCATCTTCTCGCTGAATACGGGCCGCCTGCATGCGGAAACGCTTGGCATGATCGACCGCGTGCGCGAGCGCTATGGCTACGACATCGAGCAGTTTCATCCGCAAGCGGCCGCCGTCGACGAGTATGTCGCGCAGCACGGCCTGAACGCGTTCTACGAAAGCATCGATCTGCGCAAGCGCTGCTGCGAAATCCGCAAGGTCGAGCCGCTCAATCGCGCGCTCGGCGACGTCGGCGCATGGGTGACGGGTCAGCGTCGCGAGCAGTCGGTCACGCGCGCGGAGCTGCACGAGGAAGAGCACGACGGCGCGCGCAACATCGCCAAGTACAACCCGCTCGCAGACTGGACGGAAGCCGATGTGTGGGCTTACCTGAAGGCCTTCGACGTGCCCGTGAACCCGCTGCATGCGCGCGGCTATCCGAGCATCGGCTGCGAGCCGTGTACGCGGGCCGTGCGTCCCGGCGAAGACAGCCGGGCAGGGCGCTGGTGGTGGGAGTCGCGCGATACGAAGGAATGCGGACTGCACATCACGACGATCCCTGTCACGGTCGTCTCGGAGAACGCCTCGGCCTGATGTGAGCCGCGCAGGCGCCGGCGTAAGATGACGCAAACGCCGTGCGCCGCCAATTGCCGATTTCGATTGAATCCCTACGTGCCGCACGCATCTGGTGAGCACCCGAACATGCGACACGAACCAATGAAGGACCAGAAAATGAGCACGACGCTCGATTCCACTGTCAACGCACCGCTGCCCGTCACGGCGAACCGGATGGATCACCTCGACTGGCTCGAGGCAGAGTCGATTCACATCCTGCGCGAACTGGTCGCCGAATGCAGCAAGCCTGCGCTGCTGTTCTCGGGCGGCAAGGATTCCGTCGTCGTGCTGGCGCTCGCGTTGAAGGCGTTCGGCCTCGGCGCGAACCGCAAGACGCAGCTGCCGTTCCCGCTCGTGCACATCGACACGGGTCACAACTACGACGAAGTGATCGACTTCCGCGATCGACGCGCGCAAGAAATCGGCGCCGAGCTGGTGGTCGGTCACGTCGAAGACTCGATCAAGCGCGGCACCGTGCGCCTGCGCCGCGAAACGGATTCGCGCAACGCCGCGCAGGCCGTCACGCTGCTCGAAACCATCGAGCAATACGGCTATACGGCGATGATCGGCGGTGCGCGCCGCGACGAAGAGAAGGCGCGCGCGAAAGAGCGCATCTTCTCGTTCCGCGACGAGTTCGGCCAGTGGGACCCGAAGGCGCAGCGCCCCGAACTGTGGAGCCTCTACAACGCGCGCCTGCATCAGGGCGAGCACCTGCGCGTGTTCCCGATCTCGAACTGGACGGAGCTCGACGTGTGGCAATACATCGCCCGCGAAGACCTCGAACTGCCGTCGATCTACTACGCGCACAAGCGCGAGATCGTGCGCCGCAACGGCCTGCTCGTGCCCGTGACGCCGCTCACGCCGATCCGCGAAGGCGAGACGAGCGAAGAAGCGCTGGTGCGCTTCCGCACGGTGGGCGACATCAGCTGCACGTGCCCCGTCGAAAGCGATGCGGACGATGTGGAAAAGATCATCGCCGAAACGGCCGTGACGGAAATCACGGAACGCGGCGCGACGCGGATGGACGACCAGACGTCGGAAGCCGCGATGGAACAGCGCAAGAAGCAAGGTTATTTCTAAGGCACACGAGGGCGATACCACTATGAGCATTCATCAACCGGAAGACCTCGGCGTGCTTCGTTTCATCACGGCAGGCAGCGTCGACGACGGCAAGAGCACGCTGATCGGCCGCCTGCTGTACGACAGCAAGGCTGTGCTGTCGGATCAGCTGTCCGCGCTGTCGCGCGCGAAGAACAAGCGCACGGTCGGCGACGAAATCGATCTGTCGCTGCTGACGGACGGCCTCGAAGCCGAGCGCGAGCAGGGCATCACAATCGACGTCGCGTACCGCTACTTCGCGACCGCGAAGCGCAAGTTCATCATCGCCGACACGCCGGGTCACGAACAGTACACGCGCAACATGGTGACGGGCGCTTCGACGGCGCACGCCGCGATCGTTCTCGTCGACGCGACGCGCGTCGCGTTCGAGAACGGCGTCGCGCAACTGCTGCCGCAGACCAAGCGCCACAGCGCGATCGTCAAGCTGCTGGGCCTGCAGCACGTGATCGTCGCGATCAACAAGATGGACCTCGTCGACTACAGCGAAACGCGTTTCAACGAGATCCGCGACGCGTATGTCGCGCTCGCGCGCCAGCTCGGTTTGAGCGACGTGCGCTTCGTGCCCGTGTCGGCGCTGAAGGGCGACAACATCGTGACGGCGAGCGAGCGCATGCCGTGGTATGCGGGCGAGCCGCTGCTCGACGTGCTCGAAGCGCTGCCCGTCGATACGGCGACGCACGACGCACTGCGCTTCCCGGTGCAATGGGTCGCGCGCCAGGACGGCAGCCAGGCCGACGATTTCCGCGGCTATATGGGCCGTGTCGAATCGGGCGAGGTGAAGCTCGGCGATTCGATCGTCGTATTGCCGGCGAACCGCCAGGCGACGGTGGCTGAAATCATCGCGCCCGTGCCGGGCGGCACGGCGCAAGTGGACCGCGCGTTCGCGGGCCAGACGGTGACGATCCGTCTCACGGAAGACGTCGACGTGTCGCGCGGCGATACGTTCGTGCACGTGTCCGCGACGGTTCAGCCGGCGAAAAAGCTCGAAGCGGACCTGTGCTGGTTCGACGACGCGCCGCTGTCGACGGCGCGCAAGTATCTGCTGAAGCAGACGACGAACACGGTGTTCGCGCGCGTCGGCGGCATCAAGCAGGTGCTGGATGTGCATACGCTGTCGCACGCGACGGACCGTCACGAGCTGAGGATGAACGACATCGGCCGCGTGTCGCTGACGCTGCAAAAGCCGATCGTCGCCGACGAGTACGATGCGCATCCGGGCACGGGCGCGTTCGTGCTGATCGACGAAGCGACGCATCACACGGTGGCGGCCGGCATGATTCGTTCTGTCTCTGCGTGATGGGACGAAGCAGGCAACGAAGCGGAACGGAGCAGCAAATGGGCAAGGTTTATCTGATCGGCGCGGGGCCCGGCGCGGCGGACCTGATCACGGTTCGCGGCGCACGGCTGCTGGCCGTTGCCGATGTCGTGCTGCACGATGCGCTCGTCGAGCCGGCGATGCTCGACTACGCGCCGAAAGCACGCAAGATCGCGGTGGGCAAGCGCTGCGGCAAGCGCTCGACCGCGCAGCACTTCATCAACAAGCAGATCGTCGATGCGGTGCGCGAGCATGGCGTCGTCGTGCGGTTGAAGGGCGGCGATCCGATGCTCTTCGGCCGGGCCGATGAAGAAATGCGCGCGCTCGAAGCAGCGGGTATCGAATATGAAGTCGTGCCGGGCATTACGGCGGCGCTGGCGAGCGCAGCATCGCTGCGCCGTTCGCTGACGCTGCGTGGCGTGTCGCGCAGCGTCGCGCTGGCGACGCACAGCCGCGCGGCGGATTCTGCCGAGATTCGCGAGCAGGTGAACGCCGATTCGCTGGTGTTCTACATGGGCCGCGACAGCGCGCCCGAGATCGCGCAACAGCTGATCGACGCGGGCCGCGCTGCCTCGACGCCCGTGGCGATCGTCGAGGCATGCTCGACGCCGCGCGAGCGGACGTTGACGCTGACGCTCGAAGGACTCGCGGCGGGCGATGCGCAACTGTGGCTCGATCCCGCGCAGCCTTCGCTGCTGATGATCGGCGATGCGTTCGCCGAGCGCGTGATAAAGAGCGAGCCGAGCGCGGACGATTCGTCTTCTGCTGCGTCAGGCGAGCCTGCGCTGCGGGTCGCATAACGCGACAGCTTTTGCTGGTATCTATTTTTCGGCCGCATTCGCGCGAGTGAATGCGGCCGATTGTCTTTGGTTCATCGCTTCGGGTTCGCTGCTCCAGGTTCGTCGTTTTCGGACAGTCGAGCAGACACGCGAGGGCAGGCATGTGCGTTGCGATAACATTCGCTTTCGCTCTGCATTCACCACTGCCTCATGTTCCATTCTTCGTTGCGTCGCGCACTGCTGATTGCGCTTGCTGCTGGCCCCTTAGTCGGCGTGCGCGCGCAGCCGGCTTCGTCCGTGGCGATCAATCTGGCCGCGCATGAGCGCTTCGAGCAACTGGAAGCGAGGAGCGGCGGACGCCTCGGTGTCGCCGCGCTCAATACGGCCGATGGGTCGTATGTCGGTTATCGCGAGTCGGAGCGCTTTCCGATGTGCAGCACGTTCAAGCTGCTTGCCGTCGCAGCGATCCTGAAGCGCAGCATCGCCGAGCGTGCTCTGCTCGACACGCACATTCGCTATGGCGAGACGGATCTCGTCGCGAATTCGCCCGTGACGAAGCGGCACCTGAGCGAGGGCATGTCGATGGGCGACGCCTGCGCGGCGGCGCTCCAGTACAGCGACAACACGGCGGCCAACCTGCTGTTGACCGCGCTGGGCGGGCCGGAAGTGTTGAACGAGTTTGCGCGCTCGATCGGCGATACGTGGTTCGATCTCGTGCGGCGGGAGCCGGAGCTGAATGACGCCGTGCCGGGCGACATGCGCGATACCACGACGCCGCGCGCGATGATGCACGACATGCAGAAGATCTTGCTGTCGAACGATGTGCTCGAGCCGCCGCAGCGCGAAAAGTTGAAGGCGTGGCTGCTGGGCAATACGACGGGTGAAAGACGTATCAGGGCGGCCGTCCGTTCTTCCGGCTGGCCCGTGGCCGACAAGACAGGAAGCGGCGATTACGGCACGGCCAATGATGTCGCCGTTGTGTATTCGCCTGCGGCGGCTTTCGTTGTCGCCGTTTATTTCACAGGCGTAACACCGAAGGAAACGCCGCCCCAGAACGAGATCGTGGACGAGGCTGCGCGGATCGTGTTCGACGTGATGAAGTGAAGTGTGCTTCTTGCCCGCGGCGCAAAGCCGGTCAGGAAGAAGCCTGCCGCAGGCAATAACCGGCGATAGCCTCGATCACATCGGCATCCTCGCCGACGGCGACGGAGCAGCGGATCTCGACATCCGGATTGGCCGCGCGGCATTGATCGAGAATGACGGGCAAGTCGCGCCGGATATGCCCGCCCTGGCCGAAGAAAACAGGCACGACGGTCACGACAGACGCCCCCGCAGACGCCTGGTCGGCGACAGCGGAAGGCAGATCGGGCGTCATCAGTTCGAGAAACGCGAGCGAAACGGGCCCTGCATCGGCGCCGCGCAACTCACGCAAGCGGGTGGCAAGACGCTCGAACGGCTCGGCCCAGCGGGCGTCTCTCGCGCCATGCGCAAACAGCACAATGCCATTCGATCCCATAGCCGGAGCGTCCCGTAAAAAAAGCAGCTAGTGCCGGTCGACCCACTTGAGCCCGACGAGCCCAAGCACGAGATACAACAGCGCCGGCGTCGCGGCCGTCAAAGGCGCCGGCCAGGTGTTCAGATTACCGATGTGCGAGAAGAGCGTGTTGAAGAGCTGAAAGCTCATCCCCAGCATGATCCCGCCGAACACCTTCATGCCCACTACGCCTGCACGCGTATGCAAGTAGGCGAACGGCAACGACAGCACCAGCATCACGAACACCGCGAACGGATACAGCAGCTTGCGCCACAACGCGATCTCATACCGTTGCGTGTCCTGATGGTTCTCCGTCAGGTGCTGGATGTAGCGGAACAGATTGAACATCGACATCCGCTCCGGCGCGACCAGCAGCACCGACAGAATCTGCGGCGTCAGTTCCGAGCGCAACGAGTACTCGGGCAGCGTCACCTGCTTCGCGCGATACACGGGGTTCAGTGCGTCGGCGGGCTTGCCAGCGTCGGGCGCGACGTCGATCAGTTGCGTGTCCGTGACGTCCGTCAGCGCCCAGTGCCCCGGCGGCTGATACTTGCCCGACTTCGCCATGCGCACGTTCGACAGACGGAACTTCGAATCGAACTCGTAGATGCGCACGTTCGTGATCGTCGCATCGGGCTGTAACTGGCCGACGTTCACGAAGCGCGTCACCTGCTCGCCATCGGCGCGCGCCGTCAGCGTGTCCTTCACCCAGACGCCCGACTCGAAGTTGCTCGACACCGACGAGCCCAATGCCTCCAGACGCACGCGTTCAGACAGTTGATCGGTGTACGGGCCGACCACTTCGCCGATGAGGTACGTGAGGATCACGAGCGGAATGCCGATCTTCAGCAGCGAGCGCAGCGCCTGATTCGTCGCGAGACCGGACACGCGGAAAATCGTGTACTCGGAATTGGCCGCCATCTGCGCGAACACATAGATCGCGCTGATCAGCGCGGCGACGGGAATGATTTCGTAGAAGCGCGACGGCGTCTGCAATGCGACCCGCAGCACCGCGTACTGGAATTTGTAGTTGCCGTGTCCGACCGAGTTCAGTTCGTTGATCAGATCGAAGAAGAAGAACAGACCCGAGAACGCGAACAGGATGAAGACGAACGTGAGATAGACCTGCCGCGCGAAGTACTTTTCATAGATGCGCATCGGTCATGCTCCCTGCGCCGGCGTGTCTGCAACCCGGCTGAACATCGCGCGCGTGAACAGCGGCCGGTTGCGCACCCGCAGCCAGAAGATGAACACGACGACCAGCGCGACGACGATATGCAGGCCCACGAGACCCACGACGAACGACATCTTGCCCTGCTCGATCCATGACTGCACGACGTTCAGCAGATTCGAATACGTCAGATAGATCAGCACGGCCATCACGAGATTGATCGTGCGGCTGCGGCGCGGATTCTGGTGCGCAAGCGGAATGGCGAGCAGCATCAGGTTGATCGCGATCAGCGGCAAGCCCGCGCGCCACGCGAATTCGGCGAGATTCTGGCGCGTCGGGTCGCGGAACAGGTCAAGTGTGGGCGTGCCCGTCGTGGTCGGCGTGTTGACGACAGGCTGGCTCTGGATCTTCACGCCATATCGCGCGAACTCCATGATGCGGAAGTCGGGATGGCCCGGCTCGCCGTCATAGCGGCGGCCGTTTTCGAGCACGACGAAGCGGTCGCCGTTCTTCTGCGTTTCCGTGTGGCCGTTCTTCGATACGACCACGTTCACCTTGCCGTTCTCCGTGCTCGTGACGAATACGTTCTCGACGTGGCCCTGATCGGGCGACATCTTCTCGATGAAGAACACGCGATGGCTCGTAGCCGATTCGCGGAACTGGCCCGGCGCGAGCAGCGAGACTTCGTCGCGCTGCTGGAAGCGCGCGCGGATCAGCTTGCTCTGCTGGTTCGACCACGGCCAGCCGACGAACACGAAGAACGCAATCAGAATGATGATGGGCGTCGCGAACAGCCCGACCGGCTTGATGAAGCGCGTGAGGCTCACGCCCGACGCGAGCCACACCACCATTTCGGAATCCTTGTACCAGCGCGTCAGCACGAACAGGATCGACACGAACAGCGTCGCGACCAGCATGATCGCGAGATAGCCGATGACCGTGAGGCCGATCAGCACGAGCACATCGCGCGGATCGATTTCACCGGATGCCGCGAAGCCGACGATGCGGATCATCATCGTCGTCAGAACCAGCGTGAGCAGGACCATGAACACGGCACCAGCCGTGTACGCCAGTTCGCGCTGGAGGGAGCGTTCAAAAATCATGGTTGATGAGGAGAGGGCGCGCCCCGGTGGACGGCGGGGTTGGGCCCCATCACGCCTTCCGTGCAGCCGCCGCGGGAAAAATAGCGGATAATTGCGGCTTTCATCCTAAGCCCAGATTTTATCCGAGGACAAGCGCGATGGACTTTAGCATAAAAGCCTGTGATTGGAGCAAAGGCTCGACCAACGGGTTCCTTACCGGGAAATCGGATTGCATCGTGATCGGCGTGTTCGAGTCGCAGACGCTGTCGGGCGCAGCGCTGGAAATCGACGCGGCCACCAAGGGGCTGCTCACGCGCATCGTCAAGGCCGGCGATATGGACGGCAAGATCGGCAGCACGGTGTTCCTGCATGAAGTGCAGGGCATCGGCGCGTCGCGCGTGCTGCTGGTCGGCCTCGGCAAGCAGGATGCCTTCACGCAGAAAGCGTACGGCGACGCCGTGCGCGCGGCATGGCGCGCAATCCTCGGCACGAAGGTCGCGCAGGTCACGTTCACGCTGGCCCAGGCGCCCGTCAAGGAGCGTTCGGCGGATTGGGCGGTGCGCGCTGCGATCCTCGCGCTGCGCGAACTGACGTACAAGTTCACGCACATGAAGAGCAAGCCGGACAACGGCGCGCGTGCGCTCAAGCGCATCGTGTTCAGCGTCGACGCCGCCGATGAAAAGCTCGCGAAGGTCGCCTCGAAGCAGGGTGTCGCGCTCGCGAACGGCATGGACCTGACGAAGGACCTCGGCAACCTGCCGGGCAACGTCTGCACGCCGACCTATCTGGCGAACGCCGCGAAGAAGCTCGGGAAAGACTGGAAGCTGAAGGTCGAAGTGCTCGGCCAGAAGCAGCTCGAAGCGTTGAAGATGGGCTCGCTCCTCTCGGTCACGAAGGGCTCCATCGAACCGCCGCAATTCATCGTGCTCCAGCATCAGGGTGGCTCCGCGAAGGCTGCGCCCGTCGTGCTGGTCGGCAAGGGCATCACGTTCGACACGGGCGGCATCTCGCTCAAGCCCGGCGACAGCATGGACGAGATGAAGTACGACATGTGCGGCGCGGGCTCGGTGCTCGGCACGATGCGCGCCGTCGCCGAAATGGGCCTGAAGCTGAACGTCGTCGGCATCATTCCGACCTGCGAGAACATGCCCGCGGGCAACGCGACGAAGCCGGGCGACATTGTCACCAGCATGAAGGGGCTGACGATCGAGGTGCTGAACACGGACGCGGAAGGGCGTCTGATCCTGTGCGACGCGCTCACCTATGCGGAGCGTTTCAAGCCCGCCGCCGTGATCGACATCGCGACGCTGACGGGCGCGTGCATCATCGCGCTCGGCCATCACAACAGCGGCCTCTTCTCGAAAGACGATGTGCTGGCGGGCGAACTGCTCGACGCGTCGAAGGAAGCGGGCGATCCGGCATGGCGTCTGCCCCTCGACGACGAGTATCAGGAACAGCTGAAGTCGAATTTCGCGGATATCGCCAACATCGGCGGACGCCCTGCGGGCAGCGTGACGGCGGCGTGCTTCCTGTCGCGCTTCACGGATGCGTATCCGTGGGCTCACCTCGACATCGCGGGCACCGCATGGAAGAGCGGCGCGGCGAAGGGCGCAACGGGCCGTCCCGTGCCGTTGCTGTCGCAGTTCCTGATCGACCGCGCCGCACAATGACGCATCGCAGTCCCCGCGCGCACGAAGCAATGAAGCAAGCTCGCCGATGACCCGCATCGACTTTCATTCGAACGTCGGCGATTCGCTGCTCTATGCGTGCCGTCTCGTGCGCAAGGCTTATCAGGCCGGCCAGCCGCTGATCGTGCTGGCCGAGCCGCCACGGCTGCGCGCGTTCGACGAGCAGCTCTGGACCTTCTCGCCGCTCGACTTCGTGCCGCACTGCATGGCGGCGAGTCCGCTCGCGGCGCAGACGCCCGTCGTGCTCACGTCGTCGCTCGACGACGTACCCCATCATCAGATACTGTTGAACCTGAGCGCGACGGTGCCGCCGCAGTTCGCGCGCTTCGAACGCCTGCTGGAAATCGTCGGCAACGAGCCCGACGAACTGGCCGCGGGCCGTGAGCGCTACCGCTTCTATCGCGATCGCGGCTATGCTCTAAACAACTACAAGCAGGGCGCCTGACGGTTCATGTCCGCTCGATGCGCGGTCTTGTCCGATTCGCGCGGAACCGCATCGTCCGATCTTTAAAGGGAGGCTTTCGTGTCCCAATCTTCTGACTCTTCCGATCAAGACATTCCCGTTCTGACCGATGTGATGGTCACGGGCCACGATCCCCATGCGAAGACGAAGCGCTCGAAGCGGCATGGACATGGGCACGATTCTTCGCATGCGCGGCGACAGGAAGCGGCGCATGCCGAGGATCATCACGAAGCGCATGAAGAGGGACATGAAGGGGCGCATGAAGGGGTGCATGAAGCAACACATGAAGCGCCTCGCGAGAGCGCTCAGGAGCCGTCCGCGCAAGAAGACGACGTGCCCGTGCTCGATTCCGTGTACGAACCCGCGGACGATGTTCTGCCGGGCGAGCCAGCCATGCATCCCGAACTCGAAGGAACGAACGCGCATACGCCGCAAGCCGCGCACGAAGAAGCGCTTGCGCCCGCGCGCGAGCCGGCGCAGTTTGTGCCGGGAGAAGCGGAGTTCACATCGGGATCGGCGGCTGAACGCTACGTCGCGCCGCCTGACCTCAGCGCACCGCACACGCCGACGGAGCGCATCCGCACACCCGCCGACGCGCCCGAATACGATGCGGACGTGCTCGCCGAACGCTTGCGCGCACGCTTCGCGACCTATCTGAAAGGCGAGGGGCGCAATCTGATCGAAGCGCGCTGCCGCGACGCGTTTCAGGATCACACGACGTGGCTCGTCAACCAGATCACGCGCGAAGTCGCGCTCGCGCTCGAAACGGAAATGCTGAGGTGGGTGCGCGAAGCGATCCGCGAAGAACTCGGCAACAGCGCGGACGTCAAGTAAGCGGCATTTGACGTTTTATTCCGCGCGTCGATCGCGCGATCCGCAAGGCCGTACCCGGCGCCCGTGCGTTATTTGAGCGTCATGATCCAGCTTGCGAGCGACGCTGCTTCGTCGGGCGTGACCTGGGTGTTCGCGGGCATCGGCACGGTGCCCCAGACGCCCGCGCTGCCTTCGATGATCTTGCGTGCGAGGTAATGCGAGGCATCGCTGCGCGACGCATACCGGGCGGCGACATCGTGCAGCGCCGGTCCCATGAACTGCCGCGTCACCGAATGGCAACTCATGCAGTTCTCCTTCTGCGCGAGCGCGAGGCCTGGGGCCGATTCCGCGCGCGCCGCTCCGGCGAGCGTCAAAGCGCCTGCCAGCAAGACTGCCGCATACGACTTCGATTTCATTATGGTCTCCGCCGGTGACCTGGGCCCGGCCTGTGGTGGACGCATTATAAAAGCAAAGGGGCACACGGCGGTCCGTGTGCCCCTTCGTTCATCGAAGCATCGCGCTGCGTGCGTTCGTTGCGATCCCGCGTTGCTGCGTTGCGTCAGCGAAGACAGCGCTTGTGGCGTCCAGAGACGCCAGCGGCGCTGGCGCCTCAGCCCGTGACGGCGCCCTTGTTCGCCGGCTTCGCGAGCGCGGCGAACTTGGCGAGCACGCCACGCGTGTAGCGCGGCGCCGGCTGCTTCCATGCTGCGCGGCGGCGAGCGAGTTCCGCGTCGTCGATGTTCAGTTGCAGCAGCAGCTTGTGCGCGTCGATCGTGATCGAGTCGCCTTCCTGCACGAGCGCGATCGTGCCGCCGACGAACGCTTCCGGCGCGACGTGACCCACGACCATGCCCCACGTGCCACCCGAGAAGCGGCCATCGGTGACGAGGCCGACCGATTCGCCCAGTCCCTTGCCGATGATCGCCGAAGTCGGCGCGAGCATTTCCGGCATGCCCGGACCGCCTTGCGGGCCGAGATAGCGCAGCACGACGACATCGCCGGCCTTGATCTTGTCGGCGAGGATCGCTTCCATCGCGCTCTGCTCGTCGTCGAACACGCGCGCCGGACCCGTGATGACCGGGTTCTTCAGGCCGGTGATCTTCGCGACGGCGCCGTCTTCCGCGAGGTTGCCCTTGAGGATCGCGAGGTGGCCTTCGCTGTAGAGCGCCTTGTCGATCGGGTAGATCACGTTCTGGTCCGCGCGCGGCTTGCCCGGCACGTCCTTCAGTTCTTCGGCGATCGTCTTGCCCGTGATCGTCATGCAGTCGCCGTGCAAGAGGCCCGCGTCGAGCAGGAGCTTCAACACTTGCGGGATGCCGCCTGCCTTGTGCAGATCGGTCGCGACGTACTTGCCCGACGGCTTCAGGTCGCAGATCACGGGCACTTTCTTGCGCATGCGCTCGAAGTCCTCGATCGTCCACTCGACTTCCGCGGCGTGCGCAATCGCGAGGTAGTGCAGCACGGCGTTGGTCGAGCCGCCCGTCGCCATGATCAGCGCGACCGCGTTTTCGATCGACTTCTTCGTGATGATGTCGCGCGGCTTGAGGTCCTTCTTGACGGCTTCGACGAGCACGCGCGCCGATTCGGCCGCCGAATCCACTTTCTCCTGATCCGGGTTCGCCATCGTCGACGAGTACAGCAGCGACATGCCGAGCGCCTCGAACGACGAGCTCATCGTGTTCGCGGTGTACATGCCGCCGCACGAGCCCGTGGTCGGGCATGCGTTCTTTTCGACCCCGTCGAAATCTTCCTGCGACATGCGGCCCGCCGTGAATTCGCCGACAGCCTCGAACGACGACACGATGGTCAGGTCGGTGCCCTTCCAGTTGCCCGGCTTGATCGTCCCGCCATACACGTAGATGCCGGGGACGTTCATGCGCGCGAGGCCGATCATGCCGCCCGGCATGTTCTTGTCGCAGCCGCCGATCACGACCACGCCGTCCATCCACTGACCCTGCACGCAGGTCTCGATACAGTCGGCGATCACTTCGCGCGACACGAGCGAGTACTTCATGCCTTCCGTGCCCATCGACATGCCGTCCGAAATGGTCGGCGTGCCGAAGGTCTGCGGGTTCGCATCGGAGCGCCTGACGGCTTCGACGGCGGCATCCGTGAGGCGTTGCAGGCCCGCGTTGCACGGCGTGATCGTCGAGTGGCCGTTGGCGACGCCGATCATCGGCTTGTCGAAGTCATCTTTCTGATAGCCGAGTGCGTAATACATCGAACGGTTCGGCGAACGCGCGACGCCTTGCGTGATGTTCTTCGAACGACGGTTGTACGGCATGGGGAGCTCCATCCAGTTGTTTTGATCCGTGCGCCCGTTGGCTTGCTCGCGACCCAATGGCCGGGCGGGCTGGGGCGGGTTCTTAAGTCTAGTTCGGGCGCGTCGCGCAAGAATGCAGTTTCTGCAAACGAATGTCCAATATATTATTCAGCGTCGATTAGGTCGTAAAATATATCAATGAGCCTGCCCGCGATTCCCGATCTCCGCCAGTTGCGCTATTTCGTGACTGTCGCCGAAGAAAAGCACTTCGGTCGCGCGGCGGCGCGGCTGTCGATGACGCAGCCGCCGCTGTCGCAGGCCATCCGCGCGCTCGAAGACACGCTGGGCGTCGAGCTGTTCGCGCGCACGAAGCGCTCCGTCGATCTGACGCAAGTCGGGGCGGATCTGCTGCCCGAGGTGAGGCGCCTGCTCGCGGCCGCCGAAGGGCTGCGGCCGCTCGCGCAGAGCCTGGCGCGCGGCGAGGCGGGCGTGCTGTCGCTGGCGTTCGTGTCGACGGCCGACTACGGGCTCCTGCCGCCGCTGTTGCGCGAGTTCGGATCGCGGCATCCGCGCGTGCGGCTCGAACTGCTCGAGGCGACGAGCGATGTGCAGATCGACGAACTGGTGGCGGGGCGGATCGACGCGGGTCTCGTGATCGGGCCGCTGCCGCCTCGCTACGCGGCGCAGCTGTCGTGGCTGCCCTTGGCGCGCGAGCCGCTTGTGATCGCGATGTCGACGGAGATGGCGGCGCGCGTCGAAGGTGACGACAGTGCAGCGGAATGGCGCGACAGACCCTTGAGCCTCGCGCAAGCGGGCGACGCGCCGCTCGTCGTTTTCCCAAGGCGTCTTGCGCCAGGCTTTTATGACATCATTATGGATTGCTACGGCGCGGCCGGTCTCACGCCGCGCGTCGGCCAGGAAGCGATCCAGATGCAGACGATCGTAAGCCTCGTGTCAGCGGGGATGGGCGTCGCACTGGTGCCGCAATCGTTGCGTAACCTGCGGCGCACGGGCGTGGTGTATCGTCCGCTGCGCGAAGCGGTGCCCGCCGTCGTCACGGGGCTCGTGTGGCGCACGGCGGAAGTGAGCCCCGTGCTGGCCGGTTTCATCGACATCGTGCGCGCGCATGCCGATGTGCTCGCCGGCTAACGGCTGGCATGTGCCGATGCGCTCGCCGGCGAGCACGGCGAACCTGCTGCGAACCGTTTATGTCCGCGCGCGTCCAATGCGCTTGAATTTCAGATCATCCAAACCCCTATAACGACGAACCCCTATAACGATACGATGCACATCCACCCGAATTTCGACCCCATCGCCATCCATCTGGGACCGCTGGCCGTCCGCTGGTACGGCCTGATGTATCTGGTCGCCTTCGTCATGGCGATCGTCGTGGGCCGCTTGCGCCTGCGTCTGCCGCATGTCGCAGCGCAAGGCTGGACTCCGAAGGATATCGACGACATGCTGTTTTACGGTGTGCTCGGCACGATCCTCGGCGGACGTCTGGGCTATGTGCTGTTCTATAAAGCAAGCTGGTACTTCGCGCATCCGCTCGACATCTTCAAGGTCTGGGAAGGCGGCATGTCGTTTCACGGCGGCTTTCTCGGCGTGACGCTCGCGATGATGCTGTTCGCGTGGCAGCGCAAGCGCACGTGGCTTCAGGTGACGGACTTTGTCGCGCCGATGGTGCCGACGGGTCTCGCGGCAGGGCGTCTCGGTAACTTCATCAACGGCGAGCTGTGGGGCCGCGTGACGTCGCCGGATGCACCGTGGGCAATGCTGTTCCCGGGCGCCGCGAACGAAGACGCGGGCTGGATCGCCGCGCATCCGGCGCAGGCCGCGCAATGGCATCTCGCCGATGTGTTCGCGCAATATCACATGCTGCCGCGCCATCCGTCGCAACTGTACGAGATCGCGCTCGAAGGCGTCGTGCTGTTCCTCGTGCTGTGGTTCTTCACGCGCAAGCCGCGTCCTGTCGGCGCGGCGTCGGCGGTGTTTCTGATCGGCTATGGTCTCGCGCGCTTCACGGTCGAGTTCGCGCGCGAGCCCGACGACTTCCTCGGCTTGCTGACGTTCGGTCTTTCGATGGGTCAATGGCTGTCGCTGCCGATGATCATCGCGGGCATCCTGATGTTACTGTGGGCGTATCGGCGCGGCCGTCGCGACGCTGCGCAAACCGTCAACGCGAGCTGAGCGTCGCGTCACGTTCGCGTCCGTTCAGGCGGATATGAAAAACGCCACGGCATGCCGTGGCGTTTTCGTTTGCGGGTATTGGTTGGCCAGTGCGCTTGGTGCGCGTCACTTCATCTGCACCGATCCCGACACGCTGACCGTCACCGTCGACGTGCCGCCTTCGACAGGCACGGGCGCGGCGGCCTTCGCGCTGTTGCCATCGGCGCGCATGCTCATCATCATCACCGGGCGCGGCGGCACGCCGCCGTGGCCGACGTTTACTTCGCGGATCGAATAGCCGCTGTAGCCGAACGCCTGCGCGGCGGCCGTGGCCTGCTGCCTGAACGATGCGATTGCCTGACCTGTCAGCTTTTGCTCGGCTGCGCGCTGCGCTTCCGGCGACAGCGAGAACTGCACGTTGCCGACCTGCATGATCGACGACAGTTGCCCCGCGAGCTTCGACGCCGCCGCGAAGTCGTGCGATTCCAGCACGATTTCCGTGCGGCCGCGCCATGCGGAGATGCGCCCATCGCGGTCCGTCGACGGATAGATCGAGAACGCCCCCGTGCGCGCCGTCACGCCCGCGACGCCTTTCGCCTTTTGCAGCGCCTGGTCGGCGTGCTGGTTCAGCGTGCCCGTCAACGACGACGGATCGCTCGCTTCCTGTTCGAAGAACAGCGTGATATCGACGACGTCCTGCGGCACTTCGGCGCTCGCCTGCGCGTTCAGCGACAGGACGCCCGCAGGCTGATACTGCTGCACAACCGTTTGCGCATTTGCGTCGGCGGGCGTGAGCGCAAGCGCGAGAGGCGCCGCGCATGCGCCGGCGAGCGCCCACACGAGCGCTGATTTTTTCGTCATTGTTCGACTCCTTCGTTGAGCAGGTTGTGCGCGCATGCATCGACGGCGCGGCTTGCGTCGATCGTTCGACGCTCGCTCGTGGCATGGCGCTTGCGGGCGATTAGGCGTTTGAAAAGGCCATCTGGTTCCCCGAGTCCATTCGAGTATCGCTTCGAATGTGAGCACGCGACCCGATGCCGCGCGGTTCAAACACAGATCCGGGGCCGGCGCCCATCGAGCCTTATGCGGCTTGCTTCGCAAGCTGCTTCGTGATGAACGTCCACTCGGCTTCGGTGACGGGCGTGATCGACAGACGATTGCCCTTCGCGAGCACGCGCATGTCGGCGAGTTCGGGATGCGCGCGCAACTCGGCGAGCGGAATCAACTGGATCTTCTTCTTGAACACGACGTCGACGAGCGTCCAGCGCGGCGTTTCCTGCGTCGATTTCGCGTCGTAGTACTCGCTCTTCGGATCGAACTGGGTCGGATCGGGATAAGGCGTCGACGAGACTTCGGCGATGCCCGCAATGCCGGGCTCCGGGCAGCTCGAATGATAGAAGAGCACGCCGTCGCCGATCTTCATGATGTCGCGCATGAAATTGCGCGCCTGATAGTTGCGGACGCCCGTCCATGGCAGCGTGCGTTGCGGCGCCTTAGCGAGATCGTCGATGCTTGCTTCGTCCGGTTCGGACTTCATCAGCCAGTAGCGCATGAGTCGATTGAACGTGAAGAGAAGGAAAGGGTTTGCCGATCAGTTCTCGCACAGGTAAGCGCGCAAAGAAAAACGGCACCGGACAAAGTCCGATGCCGTTTGTTGGGTCCCCGCCATAGCCGCTAGGCCGGCATCCTGAACCTGAGGTTCAGAATTGGTCGCAGTTAGCAGCACTTCGGGTACATCAGACTGAGTGACGCGCACGCCCGTGCTACAAATTTCCGCAACCGTGCACATAGCATTGGTTCAAGGAATATATGACCTTGGCGAACCAGGCAGGGAAGCTGAAAAACGTTTGCTCTACAACATGGGCCTGATTGCCGGTCAATCAAGCCTATCAAGATTCATTTACTGCACGCTGTACTGTTGAATAACAGTGCCCAGCTGCTCGTTCATCTGGTGCATTGTACGCCGGATTTCCTCGGCGGGAAACGATTCTCCGTGACGTACGCTGGCTTGCAGCCTAAGCAGTTCCGATGCCAGCGACAGCGCCGCCATCACCGCGATACGGTCCTGGCCGCGCACGTTGCTGTTGGCACGGATCTTCGTCATCTCGGCGTCGACACGCGCGACCGCTTCGAGCAGCGCCGTCTCCGTTTCCGGCGAGCAGGCGAGGCGATAGGACTGGCCGAGAATCGACACGTCGATCTGCTTCGTGGTCATGCATTTTCTCCGTGGCGGGTCGCGTCGTTGTTCGCGTCGTGAGTGGCCTGCGCCTGCTGTTCGGGCGCGAGGAGATCGAGTTGATTGTCGGGCTCGTTATGACCACGCGCGCGTGGCAGCTTCTCGAGGATCGCGTTCAGACGCACCTGGGCGTCGTCGATCTTCGCGGACAGCGCATCGCGCTCCGCCTGCAGTGCGTTGCGTTCTTCACGGATCTGTTCGAGTTCTGCGCGGGTGGATTCGCATTCGGCATGCGCTTGCGCAAGCTGTTCTTCGAGCGCGATGCGCGCCTCGTTATAGCGCTGGCTGATCTCGATCAGCCGGCCGATGTTCTGTGACAGTGTTTCGAGTTCGGTGAGCATGTGCTGCGTCCTCTAAAGACATGGCATTCTAGCGCGGAATGTCGCACGCTCGGACATTTGTCTCGTTTCGAGACGTAACAGTAGCGCGTTAAAGCCGCATTATCCAGGTGTCTCGCCGCGTTTAACGCATTTTTACCCCTTAAAAAGGGGCTTTTTTAACAGTCCCTCTTTGGACATTCGTACGATGTCCCGCGTTTCTTGACGCGTTTGCTCACCACTTCTACACTTGCGGCACTTTGGTGCCCGCGCACGGTATCGCGCCGCGCGCAGTTAAACGGGAAGCAGGGAGCGAAGTCCTCCAGGACGAGCCAACCTGCGCTGTCCTCGCAACGGTACAACGATCGCAGTTCCTGCAGGTCGACCCAATGCACGCGTTGAACCTATGTGTTCGAACGCCGTGCGAGAAGCCACTGCGCGTTGCGCGCGGGAAGGCGGGTCGGCACGTCGTCAGCCCGGATACCGGCCAGAGGCAAGGGGCGGGTCGCCCCCTGGACAGGCAACGGCCCACGAGGAGCGGGTCGCGCATAGGCCCACAGGACTCTTTCGATGCTCACCCCGCTGTTTCCGCGCGTTGCGCGTGCGCCGTACGCTGCGCTTGCCGTCCTTGCATACGCACTCTCGTGTGCACCGTCCGCCGCTTGCGCGCAAACCGACGCGCAGTCTCAAGCGCAGTCTCCGGATCATCACGCGGACTCATCCGCCACGACGACGGATCGACCGGACAGCGGCACCGGCAAGCCTTCCGCAAAACCCTCTGCCTCGACCATCTCGACGGACGCCGGCACCGATGCGTCGACACTCTCGCCCATCGTCGTCACCGCGGAGCGCGGCGCCCAACGTCTCGCCGATGCCATTCCGCAGACCACGCAGTTCGACGCGCAAGACATCGCCGATACGACGGCACGCGATCTGCCCGGGCTGCTGCAGCTCGCACCCGGCGCGCAGATCGTGCGCAACGGTGGTCCCGGCTCGACGTCGAGTCTCTTTCTGCGGGGCGCGTCGGCGACGCAATCGCTCGTGCTGATCGACGGCGTGCGCGTCGATTCGGTGAGCCAGGGCAGCGCGCAGCTCGAGCAGATTCCGCTCGACCAGATCGATCATGTCGAAGTGGTCAACGGCAATGTGTCGGCGCTGTACGGCTCGGGCGCGATCGGCGGGGTCGTGCAGGTGTTCATTAAGGACGGCGGCAATCATCCGCCGCGCTTTCACTTCGAGCTCGAATACGGCAGCTATCACACGCAGCGGCAGTCGGCAGGCGTGGACGGCTCGCTCGACAAGGACGGCAAGACCACCTTCAGCGTCACGCTCGCGCGCGCGAAGACGGATGGCTTCTCGTCGATCGATCCCGCGCTCGCGCCCGTCAATCCGAACGCGAACGGCTACTTCAACGAGAGCGTGAGCGCGTCGCTGCGTCACAGGTTCAACGACCGATGGGCCGTGGGCCTGCGCTATTTCCAGTCGAACGGCAACGACAGCTTCGACAATCCGTTCGGCCTGCCCACCGATCTCAACAATCTGCACAGCAAGGTGCAGATGGCGTCGGCCTTCGCGAACGGCAAGCTCACCGACTGGTGGACGACGCACTTCATCGCCGCGACGGGCAACGATCGCAGCAACACGGCCCTCAACGGCGACTATCTGTACCGCTTCGATTCGGACAACCGTCAGTACACTTGGCAGAACGATTTGACGTTTGCGCGCGATCACAAGCTGCAGATCGGCTATGAGCATCTGGACCAGACGCTCGATTCGAATCAGTACACGGCACCCGACCGCCACGTGAACTCGATGTTCGCGGGCTACTCGGGGCGCCTGGGCAACAACCAGATTCAGGCGAATGTGCGGCGCGACCAGTACTCGGATTTCGGCGGGGCCAACAGTTACTATCTCGGCTATGGATACGACTTCGACGAGCACTGGAAGGCGACTGCAAGCTGGTCCGATGCGTTCCGCGCGCCGAGCTTCAACGACCTGTACTACCCGTTCAGCGGCAATCCGCTGATCCAGCCGGAGCGCAGCCATTCCGTCGAGGCGGCCTTGCAGTACGCATCGGATGCGCTGGGCCTGATGAAGCTCACTGCATTCGAGACGCGCTATACGAACCTGATCGACTATGTGCAGACGATGCCGGGCATCTACGTTGCAGAGAACGTCGGTCATGCGAAGGTGCAGGGCATCGAAGGATCGTGGGCGGGACATGTCGGCAGGACCGATGTGCGCGTGGCCGTGACGTTCCAGAATCCCGTCGACGAAGACACGCACACCGATCTGAACCGGCGCGCGCGTCACTTCGCGTCGTTCACCGCGAACCGCAATATCGGCAGCTGGCGCGTGGGCGGGGAATGGATTCTGAGCGGCGAGCGCGTCGATGGCGGCACGCCGCTCGGCGGTTATGGCATCGTGAATCTGGCCGCGCGCTACCGTATCACGAAGGCATGGTATGTGGCCGCGCAGATCCAGAATCTCTTCGACAAGGACTATGAACTCGCCTACACGTACAACACGCCGCGGCGCGGCGCGTACATCACGCTTGGCTGGCAGCAGCAGTAACACGCGATGAACGGCGCCGTGCAACGTCAGCCCATTCATGTCGCGCGAAGCATGAGCGCGAAGCGCGCGCTCGCGATCTGGGCCGCGCTCGCCGTTGCCGCGCTCGTCGTGTTCGTGGCGTCGCTCGCGTTGGGCAGCGTGAGCGTTGCGCCGCTTCGCGTGTTCGCTGCGTTGCTGCCGTCGCATGATGCAGCGGGCGATCTCGCTGTCGAGATCGTTCGCACGCTGCGCCTGCCGCGCGCGCTCGCGGGCTTCGGATGCGGCGCGCTGCTCGCGCTCGCGGGCGCGTTGCTACAGGTGCTGTTGCGCAATCCGCTCGCCGAGCCGTATGTCCTCGGCGTGTCGGGCGGCGCGGCGAGCTTCGCGCTCGTCGCGATGATCACGGGCTGCGCATGGTGGCTCGTCGATGTATCCGCGTTCGCCGGCGCGTTCGCATCGATCCTGCTCGTGCTCGGCCTCGCGCGCGGCGCATTGTGGCGCGGGGAGCCGCAGGACGCGTCGCCGCGTCTTCTGCTGACGGGCGCCGTGATCGCAGCGGGGTGGGGCGCCATCATCACGCTGCTGCTGACCGTTGCACCCGACAGCCGTTTGCGCGGCATGCTGTTCTGGCTCACCGGCGATCTGAACGGCGGCGGCATGCCGTGGCTCGCGCTTGCCGCGTTGTGCGTGGCGTTGATCGCAATCGTGCCCGCCGCTCCGCAGCTCAATGTGCTGCTGCGCGGAGATGCAGCGGCGCAGGCGCTCGGCGTGCCCGTGATGCGCGCGCGGCTGCGCGTGTATCTCGTCGCATCGCTGGCGGCCGCGGCGGCCGTGACGACGGGCGGCACGATCGGCTTCGTCGGGCTCGTCGTGCCGCACATGCTGCGTCTCGCGTTCGGCAACGACCAGCGGATGCTGTTGCCCGCGGCCGCGCTCGGCGGCGGCGTCGCCGTGATGGGCGCCGATCTGATCGCGCGCATCGTGATCGCGCCCGCTCAGTTGCCCGTCGGCGTGATCACGGCATTGACGGGCGTGCCCGTGTTTCTGTGGATGCTGTTGCGGCGGAGGCGCGCATGAACGCCCGCGCCGCGATCGAACTCACGCTGCGCGCCGACCGGCTGACGTTGCGCGCGGGCACGCGCACGCTGCTCGACGATTTCACGCATACGTTCCATCCGGGCGAGGTCTGGTGCATCGCCGGGCCGAACGGCGCGGGCAAGACCACATTGATCTCGACGCTCGCCGGTCTGCTGCATCCGGCAAAAGGTCATGTCGAGCTCGACGGCATGCGCGTGAACGATTGGCCGCTCGCGCGGCTCGCGCAGCGCCGCGCGCTGATGCCGCAAGCGTCGCACGATGCGTTCAGCGCGAGCGTGCTCGATATCGTCCTGCTGAACCGCTTTCCGCATCTGGCCGGCTGGGGCTGGGAGCGCGACGAGGACCGCGCGGCTGCGCATGCGGCGCTCGATACGCTCGGTCTCGCCGATTTCGCTTCGCGCGATGTGCTGTCGCTGTCGGGCGGCGAGCGACAGCGCGTCGCGCTCGCGGCCGTGCTGTGCCAGGACGCGCCGTTGCTGCTGCTCGACGAGCCGCTCGCGCATCTGGACCTGCATCATCAGATCGATTGCCTCGAAGCATTGAACGCATGGACGCGCGGCGCCGGGCGTACAGTGATGTTCTCGTGTCACGATCTGAATCTCGCGCGGCGTTTCGCAACGCATGCGCTGCTGCTCGAAGGCAATGGCGCCGCGCATGCGGGGCCCGTGCACGATGTGTTGACGCCGCCGCTCGCGAGCCGCGCATTCGGCTATCCGCTCGTGCTGATCCGCGATGGCGACGACGAAGCGCTGATTCCGGCAACGCGTCCATCGGCTCGCACCGGCCCTGCATGAACCGCGTTTTTTACGCAGACACCTTACGCAGATACGAACATGACCACTTCGCCCTCACTGCCCGCTTTGTCCGCCCTGCCTGTTGTCGAGCCGCTCGAACAGACGCTGCGCGCCGAAATGCAACGCGTCATCGATCTGAAGACCAAGCCGCCCGGCAGCCTCGGCCAACTCGAAGCGCTCGCGTTGCAGATGGGCATGATCCAGCGGACGACACAGCCCGCGATCGTGCGTCCCGCGATGATCGTCTTCGCCGCCGACCACGGCATCGCGAACGCGGGCGTGAGTCCTTATCCGCAAGCCGTGACGGCGCAGATGGTGCTGAACTTTCTCGCGGGCGGCGCGGCGATCAACGCGTTCAGCCGCGTCGCGGGCCTCGAGCTCGAAGTGGTGAACGCGGGCGTCGCCTACGATTTCGCGCCGCATGAAAGACTCGTCGACATACCCATCGGCAAGGGCACGCGCAACTTCGCGCAAGAACCGGCGATGACGCGCGACGAAGCGCTCGCCGCGATGCGCGCGGGGGTGGAGCGCGTGCGTCATCATGCGGCGCTGGGTACCAACGTGATCGGCTTCGGCGAGATGGGGATCGCGAACACGTCGTCGGCTGCGTGTTTGATGAGCCGGCTGTGCAGCATTTCAATCGACGAATGCGTCGGACGCGGCACGGGTCTCGACGACGCCGGCCTCGCGAAGAAGCGCGACGTGCTGGCAGCGGCGCTCGCGTATCACGCTGCGCCCGACGATCCGCTCGACGTGCTCGCGACGTTCGGCGGCTTCGAGATCGCGATGATGGCGGGCGCGTATCTCGCGGCGGCGCAAGCGCGTATGACGATCGTCGTCGACGGCTTCATCGCGTCGTCGGCGTTGCTGGTCGCCGATGCATTCGCGCCCGCCGTGCGCGACTACTGCGTGTTCGCGCATGCATCGAACGAGGCGGGGCACCGGCGCATGCTCGATCACTTCGGCGCCGCGCCGCTGCTCACGCTCGATCTGCGTCTTGGCGAAGGCACGGGCGCGGCGCTGGCGATGCCGCTGCTGCGCGCGGCCGTTGCGTTCATCAACGAGATGGCGAGCTTCGAATCGGCGGGTGTCGCGCAACGCGACGCGTGATGCCAGGCGCGCGCAAGAACAGGGGCGTCCGGATGAACCGTGAAGGGTTAAATCGTGAAGAGCGAACCGCAAGCGACGGCCATCGATGAATGAACTGCGCTATTTCTTCACGGCGCTCGGCTACTTCACGCGCGTGCCCGTGCCGCGCTGGGTCGGCTATGAGCCGCATTATCTGAACGCGGCGGCGCGCTACTTTCCGCTCGTCGGCGCATTGGTCGGCGCGGCGGGCGCGGTCGTGTACATGGCCGCACTGCGCATCTTTCCGGCGGGCGTGGCCGTGCTGCTTTCGATGGCGACGACGCTGCTCGTGACAGGCGCATTCCACGAAGACGGACTGGCCGATTGCGTCGATGCGTTCGGCGGCGCTTATGCGCGCGAAGATACGCTGCGCATCATGCACGACTCGCGCATCGGCGCATTCGGCGCGATTGCGTTGATGATCGCGCTCGCGCTGAAGTGGCAAGCGCTCGCGTCACTGCCGCCGCTGCGCGCGGCGTGGCTGATGATCGCGGCACATGCGGCAAGCCGCGCATGTGCGATCAGCTATCTCGTCACGCTCGATTACGTGCGCGCGGAAGGCAAGGCGAAACCCGTCGCGCAGCGCATGTCTCGCAATGCGTTTGGCTGCGCTATCTTACTGGGTGTGCCGTGGCTCTTCTGGCCGCAATGGCGTGCCGGTTGTGTCACGCTGCTCGTGCTGGTCGTGTTGCGTATTGCATTGGGCCGTTATTTCGTCAGGCGCATCGGCGGATATACGGGTGACTGTCTGGGCTTCGCCCAGCAGATCTTCGAACTGGCCATTTACCTGGTGGGGCTCGCATGGATATCGTTCTGATCCGTCACCCGGCTGTCGACGTCGAAGAAGGCGTCTGCTATGGCCACAGCGACGTGGCGCTCGCCGATGCGCCGGAAGCATCGGCGGCCGCGCTGGCCGTGCGTCTCGCGACCTTGCAGGTGCCCGCGCCGCGCGTGCTGCTGTCGAGTCCGCTCACGCGCTGCGCGTCGGTGGCCGCCGCGCTCGCCGCGAACTTCGGCTGCGCGTATAGCTGCGACGACAGCCTGAAGGAAATGGACTTCGGCACGTGGGAGCTACAGCGCTGGAACGATATCGATCGCGCGCTGATCGACGCATGGGCGAACGACTTCGAAGGCGCGCGTGCGCATGGCGGCGAAAGCGTCGAGCAGTTCGTGAGCCGCGTGCGCACATGGTTCGACGCGCTCCAGCAGACGCGCGAACTGTCGCCTGCCTATGTCGTCACGCATGCGGGCGTGATGCGCGTGATCGCGGCGACGGTGCTCGGGTTGCCCGTCGAGCGCTGCCTCAAATGGTCGCTCGATATGTCGGGCTGCGTCTGGTTGCGCCGCGACGACGTCACGCACGACTGGTCGATGGTGCGCTGGAACGCCTGACGTTTCTCTTTGAGTTCTGCTTCAGCGATTCGGTCGGCGCGAGCGCGCGATATCCAGGTCTTTGCACAGTTGCGCCGCGCCTTGCGCGAGACGCGGGGCGGGGCGGTTGATCAGATCGCCGTCGATTGCAAAGAGGTTGTTGCGCGCGACGGCCGTCATGCCCGGCCACGCTTTCCATCTGTCGAGCGAAGGCAGCGGCCGGTCGGGTTTCGTCTCGCCGGGCGCGGCCGTGACGATGACTTCCGGATTCGCGGCCAGCACGGCTTCCGTCGAGACCGTCGGCACCAGCGGTTCCAGCTTCGCGAATACATTGCGGCCGCCGCATAGCGCGATTACGTCGCTGATCATGTGCTCGCCGTTGAGCGTCATCAGCGGCTCGTCCCATACCTGATAGAACACGCTGACACTCGGCTGCGTCGAATAGCGTGCGCGCAGGCTGGCAATGTCGTCGCGCCAGGCGCGCGCTGCCGCATCGGCAGATTGCGATATGCCGAGCAACTGGCCGAGCTTCGTCAGCGTGACGGCGATATCGTCGAGGTGATGCGGCTCGCTGACATAGAGGGGGATGTGCATTTCGCGCAAGCGGTCGATCTGGCGCTGCGCATTGCCATGCCGCCATACGACGATCAGATCGGGCTTCAACGCGATGATGCGTTCGAGGTCGAGCGACTTGTTGTCGCCGACGCGCGGCAGCTGTTTTGCTTCGGGCGGATAGTCGCTATAGCTCACCGCGCCGACGAGCTTTGCTCCACCGCCCGCCGCGTAGATCATCTCGGTCACATGCGGCGCGAGGCTGATCACGCGTTGCGCGGGTTGCGCAAGCGTGACGGGCGTATTGGTGTCGTCGGTGACGGTTATCGGTGTGCTTGCGTTTGCATTCGCATATAGCAGCATTGAAGCGAGCACGAATGCTGCGCTCAGTGCTCGGAATCGTCGGGCTGGTTGCATCGTTTTGATCGCATCGTTTTTATAGCGCTGCCATGCTCGTCCGAAGGCTCTCTTCGAAGCGCAGCCATTGCGCTTCCGTTGCGGGCAGCCCGAAGCGCACGCTCGCGGGTTCGAGGAAGAACCGCGTCCATACGCCTTGTTGCGCGAGCGCGCGATGCAGTTGCTCGGCGCGCGGGTCAGCGATCCATGCGAAGAGCGGCGTCGCATGCACGTCGAATTCCTGTGAGTCGAGAAGCGCAACGAGACGTGCGCTGTCCTGCGTGAGCCGTTCACGCATCGCTTGCTGCCATGTTGTATCGGCGAATGCGGCGCTCACGGCATGACGCGCAGGACCGCTGACGGTCCACGCGCCCAACGCTTCGTCGAGCGCTTCGAGCAGGCGGGGGCAGCCGAGCACGAAACCCGCGCGCACGCCGGCAAGACCGAAGAACTTGCCCGGAGAGCGCAGCACGACAAGTCCTTCGCGATCGGTGCATGCAGCAAGCGACCGCGCGGGCATCGAATCGGCAAACGCCTCGTCGACGATCAGCGTGCCACCGCGTGCGCGCAACGCTTCATGCCATTGCAGCAGCAGCGAAGCGCTCACATGCTCGGCTGTCGGGTTGTTCGGATTCACGACGACGGCATGCGTGATGTCATCGGGCAACGTCGAACGCGCGATGTCGAGCGTCGTCACGCGATGCCCCGCGCGCGCGAATGCGGGCGCGTATTCACCGTACGTCAATGGCGCAATGCCGACAGTGCCCCGCCCGAGCACGCGCGGCAGCATGCGGATCGCCGCCTGGCTCCCCGCGACGGGCAGCACGTGCGATGCATCGGGCGCGCCGTAGTAGCGCGCCGCGCGCTCAGTGAAGCCGTCGCCGCTATCGGGCAGACGCCGCCAGGCATCGGCGGGAACGGGTGGCACCGGGTAGCCATGCGGATTGATGCCCGTCGACAGATCGAGCCAGGCTTCGTAGGGGATCGCGTAACGGCGTGCCGCTTCGTGCAGGTTGCCGCCGTGCTGAACGGATCGTGTCATCGGCTAGCCCTGAAACGGCACGCTTAAAAGCGCGAACGCGATGAAGACGGCGAGCCACAGAATGACGGTCCGCTCGACGAGCATCAGCGCTGCCTCGACGTGCCGCGCGCTCGCCGTGTGGCCCGCGCCGAGCACGGGGCGCTGTTCTATCACGCCGTGATACACGGCCGCGCCGCCCAGCAGCACGTTGAGGCTACCCGCGCCGGAGGCCATCACGGGCCCGGCGTTCGGACTGTCCCAGCGCGGCGCCTGCTCGCGCCAACATTGCAGCGCGGTGCGCGTGTCGCCGAGCAACGCGTAACTGAATGCGGTGAGGCGCGCGGGCAGCCAGTTCAGCACATCGTCGAAACGCGCGGCCGCCCAGCCGAAACTCAGATAGCGCGGCGTCCGATAACCCCACATCGCATCGAGCGTATTCGCGAGGCGAAACGCGAGCGCGCCCGGCCCGCCGAAAATCGCGAACCAGAAGAGCGCGCCGAAGATCGCGTCGTTGCCGTTTTCCAGCGCTGATTCGACGGCAGCGCGCGACAGCGCGCCTTCGTCCGCGTGCGATGTTTCGCGCGAGACGATGCGCGACGTCAGCACGCGCGCCTGCGTGAGATCGCGGCTCGCGAGCGCGCGGCCGATGGGCGCGATGTGATCGTGCAGGCTGCGCGCGCCGAGCGCGAAATAAAGCAGCGCGATGTGCACCGCGCACGCCAACACGAACGGCAGCGCCAGCACCAGCCATGTCGCGACGAGAACGGGCGGCACGACGGCCAGCAGCCACGCGAGAATGCCGAGCAGCCGGCCGCGCCGTCCCGTGTTGAGCGCGGCTTCGAGTTTCGCCGCGAGCTTGCCGAAGCCGACGAGCGGATGCGCGCGGCGCGGTTCGCCGAACCATCGGTCGATAGCGACGGATGCCGTCGCCAGCGTTGCGACGAGAGGCAATGACAGCAGCATCATGAGCGGTCCGCCGTTTTCAGATGCAGAGGCAGGCCCGCGACCATCATCGTGACCTGCGTGCTGATCGCGGCAATGCGCTGATTGAGCCGACCCAACTCGTCGACATAAAGACGCGTCGCCGCGCCGAGCGGCACGACGCCGAGCCCGATTTCGTTGCTGACGACGATGATCTTCGCGCGCGCCTGCGCAAGCGCTTCTTCGAGCATCGCGAAACGCGCGAGGTAATCGACGACAGGCTGTGAGCCGTCGGCGGGGCACAGCAGGTTCGCGAGCCACAGGGTCAGGCAGTCGATCAGCACGCACTGCCCCGGCTGATCGATGGACGCGAGCGCTTGCGGCAAGTCGAGCGGCGCTTCGAGCAGCGACCAGTGCACAGGCCGCCGCTCGCGATGGCGCGCGACGCGCGCGGCGAACTCGTCGTCGCCGATCCGCGCGGTCGCGACATAGGTGACGGGCAGCGCGCTCGCGGTCGCGAGGCCTTCGGCGTGCAGGCTCTTGCCCGAGCGCGCGCCGCCGAGGACGAAGGTGAGGTCGCGGGAAATCATCGCGTAATTGTACCGACAGTGTCTGCATGTGCCGTGACGAAAGCGCGCGCTCGCAAGTGCGATGGGATAATGCGGGCTTCCCTTCCTCCGACTGCGCACATGGCCACCGTGTCCGCTTTTTCTTCCGCTTTGACTGAAGCGCCCGACGTGCCCCTCGATGTGCCCTCGAACGTGCCCCGCGGCACGCTGATGATCCAGGGCACGACGTCCGACGCGGGCAAGAGCACGCTCGTCGCCGGACTGTGCCGTCTCGCGCGGCGCGCGGGCGCGCGGGTCGCGCCGTTCAAGCCACAGAACATGGCGCTCAATAGCGCAGTGACCGTCGACGGCGGCGAGATCGGCCGCGCGCAGGCGCTGCAGGCCGTGGCCGCGGGCATCGATGCGCACACTGATCTGAACCCCGTGCTGCTCAAGCCGACGAGCGACCGCGGCGCGCAGGTGATTATCCACGGCAAGGCGCGCATGAATCTTGATGCTCGCGCGTATCACGACTACAAGCCCGTCGCGTTCGAAGCGGTGCTCGAGTCGTATGCGCGGCTGAAGGCGTCGTACGACACGATCTTCGTCGAAGGCGCGGGCAGTCCCGCCGAAATCAATCTGCGCGAGCGCGACATCGCGAACATGGGCTTTGCGGAAGCCGTCGATTGCCCCGTCGTGCTCGTCGCCGACATCGATCGCGGCGGCGTGTTCGCTCATCTGACGGGCACGCTCGCCTGTCTCTCCGAAAGCGAGCAAGCGCGCGTGCGTGGCTTCGTCATCAACCGCTTTCGCGGCGACGTCGGCCTGCTCAAGCCTGGGCTCGAATGGCTCGAAGCGAAGACGGGCAAACCCGTGCTCGGCGTCGTTCCGTATCTGCACGGCCTCACGCTCGACGCCGAAGACATGCTGCCGCGCGAGCTGCGCGCCACGCACGCCGGCGACGCCGCGCGGACGTTGCGCGTCGTCGTGCCCGCGCTGCCGCACATCAGCAATCACACGGATTTCGATGCGCTGCGCGCGCATCCGCAAGTCGACTTTCACTACGTGCGCGCGGGCAGCGCGCCGCCGCCCGCCGATCTGATCATCCTGCCCGGCTCGAAGAACGTGCAGGGCGATCTGGCGTTTCTGCGCGCGCAGGGCTGGGACGCCGTGTTGCAGCGTCATCTGCGCTACGGCGGGCGCGTGATCGGCGTTTGCGGCGGCATGCAGATGCTCGGGCGCGAAGTCGCGGACCCACATGGCGTCGAAGGGCCGCCCGCGACGGTCGCCGGCCTCGGCTGGCTCGACTTCTCGACGACGCTTACGCGCGACAAGACGCTCACGAACGTGACGGGGAGCCTCGCTTTCGATGCCGCCGATATCGCCGGCTATGAAATCCACATGGGTGAGACGTATGGCCCCGCGCTCGACGCGCCCGCGCTGCTGCTCGGCGACGCGGACGGCCGCTCGCGTCCCGACGGCGCCCGCTCCGCCGATGGCCAGATTCTCGCGACTTATGTGCACGGTCTCTTCGATACGCCCGCCGCGTGCGCGTCGCTGCTCGCGTGGGCGGGGCTTGCGGACGCCGAGCCCGTCGACTATCCGGCGCTGCGCGAGGCGTCGCTGGAGCGGCTCGCCGATACGCTCGCCGCGCACCTCGACCTGAAGCGCCTGTGGGCGGCCGTCGGTTGATTCGTTCTCGACGCGAATTAATCTAAGTCGGCAAGGCGGTTTTTCTGATGCATCGGTTCGAATAAAGTCCGTTCCATCGACGGCGCAACCCGCGCCGTCAAACCATCATCACCAAGGAACCGACATGAACCTGACCGCGAGCAACAAAGCCGATCTCGCCGCCACGATCCTGCGCGTCGCGCTGGGCGTGCTGTATCTGGCGCACAGCCTGCAGAAGATCTTCGTCTTCACGCTGCCGGGCGCGGCGCAATTCTTCGTGTCGATCGGCTTTCCGGGCTGGCTCGCCTACGTGACGACGTTCGTCGAACTGTTTGGTGGGATTGCATTGCTGCTCGGCGTGCAGGTCCGCTGGGTCGCGCTCGTGCTGCTGCCGTTCATGCTCGGCGCGCTGTCCGTGCATCTGCCGAACGGCTGGGGCTTTGCGTCTCCGCACGGCGGCTGGGAGTATCCGGCGTTCTGGGCCGTCACGCTCGTCGTGCAGTCGCTGCTCGGCAATGGTCTTTTTGCTGTCGGCGGCGCGAAGGCGGAGTCGCTCGGGCAGGCGCGCAAGCCCGCTTGATGCAGCGATCCGGGGCTGGTGCGCTGCCAGCTTCGCAACGAAAAACGGCACGCGGGCGTGAGCCTCGTGCCGTTTTTGTCGTTGATGGCTTGCGGTGGTTAGTACAGCACCATCTGCGTACACCGGAACAGAGCCATCGTCTTGCCGGTCGGATCGGTCACCGTCGCGTCCCACACCTGGGTGCTGCGCCCCAGATGCACGCCTTTCGCGACCGCGCGGATCGTCCCTTCCGTCGACGTCCCGAGAAAATTACTCTTCAATTCGATTGTCGTGAAATTGCGTGCGCTGTCGGGCAGATGCGCGAGGCACGCGTAGCCGCACGCGGTATCGGCGAGAGCGATCACGGTCGCTGCGTGCAGAAAGCCGTTCGGCGCGAGAAGCTCGCTGCGAACGGTCAGCTCGGCCGTCAGTGTGCCTTCGGCGAGGTCGATCACGCGCACGCCCAGCAAGCCAGGCAGTGAGCCTTTCTGGCGTTCGTGGAGCCGGTCGATCGTGTAATCGCTGCGCAGCTTGCTCATAATCCTCGTACTCTCGAAAAAAAGGGCTGGAAGCGTCACTCGGGAGCGTAGGGACTTCGACGCAACAGGTTTTGCCGATATTATCAACGGCTGGAATAATCGGCCCACGCCGTGCCAAAACGCCCAGGCCGTATCGGCGGGCCGCGGAGCGCGGGCGGGCCGGAAGTCGAGCGGCAAACCGGCTGGCAGCGCCAGCCATCTTCCCGGGAGAATTCATGACGGTGATCGTGGTGGCGAATCCAAAAGGCGGTGTGGGCAAGAGCACACTGTCGACCAATCTGGCTGGCTATTTCGCGGCTGAGGGCCAATGGGTCGCGCTCGCGGATCTCGACCGGCAGCAGTCCGCGCACGCGTGGCTCGATCTGCGTCCGGAAACGCTGCCGGCCATCGAAACGTGGCACGTCGATCCGGACGCGCCTTCCAAGCCGCCCAAGGGTCTCGAGCAGGCCGTCGTCGATACGCCCGCCGGTCTGCACGGCAACCGGCTGAACGTGGCGCTATCGCTCGCGGACAAGGTGATCGTGCCGCTGCAGCCATCCATCTTCGATATTCTCGCGACCAAGGAATTTCTCGAGCGGCTCGCGAAGGAAAAGGCGGTGCGCAAAGGCGCGATCGAGATCGGCGTGGTCGGCATGCGCGTGGATGCGCGCACGAAGTCGGCGGACCAGTTGCATCGCTTTGTCGACGGCCTGGATCTGCCCGTGCTCGGCTACCTGCGCGATACGCAGAACTACGTGCAACTGGCGGCGCACGGCCTGACGCTGTGGGACGTCGCGAAAAGCCGCGTCGAGAAGGATCTGGAGCAGTGGGAGTCGATTACCGCGTGGCTCAACGGGAAAGGCTCGGGCGGGAAGGGGAGCGGGAAGAAAGGCTGAACGCGGCTTTTCGATCGGATAGCCGCTTCAGCCTTTGTTGCCAGTGACCGTGGCTGGCGATCAGATCAGGTCCAGCTTTGCGTCGGCACGTGATCGCGGCTGCCCTTGATCACGTTGTTTTCGTCGACGAACACGAGATCCGGCTTCCAGCCCGCCTTCAGCTCTTCTTCGTCGACGTTCGCGAACGCCGCGATGATCACGAGATCGCCCAGTTGCGCGCGCCGCGCCGCCGAGCCGTTCAGCGAAATCATGCCGCTGCCGCGCTCGCCCTTGATCGCATACGTCGAAAAGCGCTCGCCGTTGTTGATGTTCCAGATGTCGATGCGCTCGTTCTCGACAATGTTCGCCGCTTCCAGCAGGTTTTCGTCGATCGCGCACGAGCCTTCGTAGTGCAGCTCGCAGTGCGTGACCACTGCGCGGTGAATCTTCGACTTCAGCATGTTGCGTTGCATGGCTAATCCTTTGGCGTTGCTACTGCTTTGGCAGCTTGGGCCCGCGTTGGGCCTGGCCCGGGCGCGAATTGGCGCCGTGCCGGCGCCGCGGTTGAGTTCAGATTTCCAGGTTGTCGATGAGACGCGTCACGCCGAGCTTCGCGGCCGTGAGCACGACGAGCGGCGCGTCCAGTTCGTGCGCGGCGGGCGCGACAAGGTTCGAGCGCTTGCGGATCGCGACGTAATCCGGCTTCCAGCCGCGCGCGGCGAGCGACGCCATCGCCTTCTGCTCCAGCTTCGCGAAATCGCGGCTACCCGACAGCACGGCTTCGCGCACACGCCCGAGCGTGACCGCGAGCATTGGCGCTTCGGCGCGCTCGGCTTCGCTCAGATAGCGGTTGCGCGAACTGAGCGCGAGGCCGTCGGTGTCGCGCACGGTTTCGGCGGCGATGATGTCGGTGGGTAGCGCGAACTGCTCGGTCATCGCGCGCACGATCATCAGCTGCTGATAGTCCTTCTTGCCGAACACCGCGACGCGCGGCTGCACGCACGACATCAGCTTCATCACGACCGTGCAGACGCCCGTGAAGAAGCCGGGCCGGAACTCGCCTTCGAGGATATCGCCCAGGTCGTGCGGCGGATGCACGCGGTATTCCTGCGGCTGCGGATACATGTCCCGTTCCGTCGGCGCGAACAGCACGTAGACGTTTTCCTTCTGCAGCTTGTCGATGTCCGCTTCGAGCGTGCGCGGATACTTGTCGAAGTCTTCGTTCGGGCCGAATTGCAGGCGGTTCACGAAGATGCTCGCCACGACCGGGTCGCCGTGCTGGCGCGCGAGGCGCATCAGCGACAGATGGCCTTCGTGCAGGTTGCCCATCGTCGGCACAAAGGCGGTGCGGTTCTGGCCGCGCAACTGGTCGCGCAATTCCTGGATCGAGCTGATGACTTTCATGATCGGGCGGTGTTGTGAGCCATTCGGGCCGCTAACGGCGGCGCTGGATAGCTCGCGGTTGTCTCGTTTGCGCGAAATGTCGCGCGCTTTCGTGATATCCACGCAGAGCCGGCCGGGCCGGCTTTGAAGCCTTCGAAGCGCGGGATTGTAGTGGATTTGTTGTTGTGGTGCACCAAATCGAGGCGGCGGGTAAACGCCTGGCCTGGCGCCGGGTCTCGCCCCTGGTTTTGGGGCCGCAGCCATTGCCGGGAGCGCATCTGCTGGAGCGCCCGGAAGGCTCTGCTGCGAGTGCGCGGACGGCTAAGGCGGGAGTATGACGCAACGATTGTCCCCCGCGTCGACGCCGCCGTCTGTCAGGCCGGCAGGTAAGCCAGCCGCACGTAAATCGGCGCGAACGGCTCGGCCTGCGTGATTTCGATCAACGACTCACGCGACAGCTCGAGCATCGCGATAAAGTTCACGACAACGACGGGTACGCCGCGCGTCGTGTCGAACAACTCCGAAAACTCCATGAAGCGCGCATTCTGCAGCTTGCGCAGGATTACGCTCATGTGCTCGCGCACGGACAGCTCTTCGCGCGAAATCTTGTGATGCTGGACGAGCTTCGCCCGCTTGATCACGTCGGCCCAGGCGGCGCGCAGGTCGTCCGTGTTCACGTCAGGGAAGCGCGGCGTGATGCTCTGTTCGATGTACACCTCGGCGCGCAGGAAGTCGCGGCCGAGCTGCGGCAACTGGTCGAGGCGCTGCGCCGCAAGCTTCATCTGCTCGTATTCGAGCAGGCGGCGCACCAGTTCGGCGCGCGGGTCTTCCGCTTCCTCGCCCGTGTCCGCCTTCTTCACGGGCAGCAGCATGCGCGACTTGATCTCGATCAGCATCGCCGCCATCAACAGATATTCGGACGCGAGTTCGAGATTGGTCTTGCGCAGCTGTTCGACATAGCCGAGGTACTGGGCCGTCACTTCGGCCATCGGAATGTCCAGCACGTTGAAGTTCTGCTTGCGGATCAGGTACAGCAGCAGATCCAGCGGGCCTTCGAAGGTCTCGAGAAAGACTTCGAGGGCGTCCGGCGGGATGTACAGGTCCTGCGGCAGCTTGAAGAGCGGCTCGCCGTACAGGCGAGCGAAAGCGATGCCGTCGACGGTGTCGGGCGTCGAGTCGGTAGCGGGCGTGGCGAGCGCTGTATCGGACTTTTCCGTTGCGGCGCGGGCCTCGTCGGCGGTGGTCACTTAGAAGTTCTGGTAGTAGACGTACGGCGTCTGCCTCACGCGCGCAGCCTGATTGGACGCGCGTTCGTCGAGGTCGATCGGCTGCTTGTCCCACAGGAGCGCGCGGCCGCGACGCTGCTCTTCCTCCAGGGTGGGCTTTTGCTGCTTCAGTTGGTTCAGGAACTGCGTGATATCCGATTGATACATGGCTCGACGTCCGTGAATGAAGGTGACGGCGCCCGAAAGATGGCCTGGAAGGCGGGGCCGCCGGTGCAGAGCAGGATTTTACCGCAAGCCCGGGCAGGCCAAGCGAAAAGTCAGCGGAACCGCTGAGCGGCCTGTGGCGTCCAAGGCGGGCACCCGTGACATGCGTCGGGCATGCGTCAATGTGCGTTCGCACGGGCTGACGTGGCGCGTTCGATAAATTGCGCGCGAGCGCCGATGTGGTCAAATAGCGGGGGTTCCCCTGCGCCTTGACTGGCGGGGTGTCGGCATTGTTCAACAAATCGTCAATAAGAGCCGGAGGTCGTGTTTGGCGGGGTGGGCCATCGAGCGGTCATGCAAACGCCGCAACGAAATCCTGGTGAACAACCGTCCCGCGATGCATCGTGCATCGTATGCGGCGGCGTTGCTGCGCGCGTGCCTGTCGTGCGGGCTCTGCGTGCTGCTGCTGATGACGGCGTCGCACGCCCACGCCGCGCGCGCGAAGCCGTCGTTCAAGGTGGAAGTCGAGGCGGAGCCGCGTTCGCTGCGCAAGCTGCTCGAAGAGCATCTCGACATTTCCCGCTTCGCGAAACGCGACGACATCTCCCCCGAGCAGTTCGATTTCCTCGTGACGGCGACGCCGCAGCAGGTGCGCGATCTCGCGTCGACGCAAGGCTATTTCACGCCCGTCGTGCGGACCGACGTGCGCACGGTGGACGATAAAAAAGAGGTGCACGTTTTCGTCGATCCGGGCCCGCGCACGACGATTTCGTCGATTTCTCTGTCGTTTCGCGGCCCGGTGCTGACGGAAGACCCCACGCAGGAAAACGCGACGCGCTTTGCGTTCTCGCTGCACGAGGGCGATCCGTTCACGCAGTCGGACTGGGACGACGCGAAGGACGCGGCGCTGAAGGCGCTTCAGGCGCGCCGCTATCTGGGCGCGAAGATCGCGCGCTCCGAGGCGCGCGTCGACCCGCGCACGCACGAAGCAAAACTGTCCGTCACCTTCGACAGCGGCCCGACGTTCACGATGGGCAAGCTCGACGTGTCGGGGCCGCGGCGCTATCCGGAGCGCATCGTCGAGAACGTCAATCCGATTTCGCCGGGCGAAGTCTACGACGTGCAGCGCGTGACGGAGCTGCAGCGCCAGTTGCAGAACACGCCGTACTACGCGAGCGTCGCGATCGACGTCGGCAACGATACGGAAAAGCCGCTCGAAACGCCCGTGCATGTGAAGGTCAGCGAGTACCCGTACAACAGCGTGCGCGGCGGCGTCGGCTATTCGACGGACACGGGCGCGCACATTCAGGGCTCGTATTCGTATCTCGATACATTCGGCGCGGCGTGGCCGTTTTCCGTCGCCGGGCGGCTCGACCAGATCCAGCAGTACGGCGAGGTGAAGCTCGCGATGCCGCCGGGACGCCGTGGCTGGACCAATAGCGCGATCGCGTCGTACACCAGCACGGACGTGTCCGATACGCGCATCTACAGTATGCGCGCGGGCGTGCAGCGAACGCGCACATCGCAGTACATCGACTACGCGTACTCGATCCTGTACTACCAGGACCGGCTGGACCAGAACACCCAGGCGCCGACGACGAGCCGCGCGCTCGTGCCCGCCTGGTCGTGGACGCGCCGCAATACCGACGATCCGCTGTTCCCGCGCTCGGGCAACCTGCTGCACGTCGAGGCGGGCTTCGCGGTGAAGGGCTTCCTGACCGACCAGACCTTCATTCGCGGCTATGCGCGTGGCCAGCAGTACGTGCCCGTCGGCGCGCGCGACCTGATCGTGTTCCGCGCGGAGCTGGGCGGCGTATTCACGAGCGGCCCGTCGAGCGGCGTGCCGGCGTCTCTGCTGTTCCGCGCGGGCGGCTCGAATTCGGTGCGCGGCTACGGGTATCAGAGTATCGGTAACAACGTTGGCGGCTCGATTCTGCCGACCAAGTATCTGATGACGGGCTCGTCCGAGTATCAGCACTGGTTCAACCGCGACTGGGGCGCGGCGGTGTTCTTCGACATCGGCACGGCTACCGATACCTGGGGCGAAAAGGTCTTCTATCCGGGCGTCGGCATGGGTGCGCGCTGGCGCAGCCCCGTCGGTCCCGTGAACGTCGATCTCGCCTATGGCATTCGCAACAAGAGCGTGCGGCCTTATCTGACGCTCGGCATCGCCTTCTGATTTTCACTGAACCCACACCGAACCCGATAGCCATTCCCAAGCATGACGACGGACACATCCGCGAATCCATCAGAGAACCCGCAAGGCGGCAACCCGCCTGGCGGCGAGCCGCCTCGCGGCCCGGATGGGTCCGGCACGCCGCCGCCCGGGAAAAAGCCGTGCGGCGGCAGGCGGCTGTGGACGGCGATCGTCTGGGGGATCACCGTGCCCGTCGTGCTCGTCGCGTTGATCGGCGGCGCGCTGTATGGCGTGTTCGTCACCGAGCGCGGTACCGCTTACGCGTGGCAGGCAGCCGTGAAGCTGCTGCATGGGCAGCTCGAAGGCAAACTTGACGGCGGCGCGATCGCGACGGGCCTGCACCTGCGCGATGTGCGCTGGCGCAGTCTGGACGGCAGCGGCACCGATATCCGCATCGACCGCATCGACGCGCGATGGGCGCTGTCCGACAAGCCCTGGCGCTTCGTCGTCGACTATCTGCACGTGGGCACGGTCGACGCGCGCATCGCGCCGTCCCCCTCGAAGTCCGAGCCGATGAGCCTGCCCAAAGACTTGCGCGTGCCGCTGCAACTGGCCGTGCGCGATCTGAGCGTCGACAGGCTGATCCTGCACGAAGGCGGATCGACGTCCGAATACGCGCGGCTGCTATTCCACGGGCGCAGCGACGGCCGGCATCACGAGGCGTCCGTCGACCGGCTCGACACGCCGTTCGGCGCGGTGACGGCGGCGGCGAAGCTCGACGGTGCGCGGCCGTTTCCGCTGACGGGCGACGCCAGTTATTCCGGCAAGGTCAACGACGAGCCGGTGCAGGTGCGCGCGCATCTGTCCGGCACCCTCGAAACGCTGGTCGCCGAACTCGACGCGACGGGGATGAAGCTGGCGGGCCATGCGCGCGTCGAGGCGACGCCGTTCGCCGACGTGCCTTTGCAGCGCGCGACGCTCACTTTCGATCACGTGAATCCGCAGGCTTTCGCGCCCGGCGCGCCGCTTGCCGATCTCGCTGTGCGCGCCGAATTGCAGCCCGTGCAGCGCGACGCGGCGGGGCATGAGGTGATGCATGACGCGGCGAGCGGCGCCAGCAGCGTGGGTGCGGCGAGCGCGGCGGATTCGGTGGCTGCCGCAAGTCCGGCCAAGGCCGCGAGCCCGGCCAGCGTCGCCAGTTCCGCCCATCCAGCAAGCGTAGCGAGCGCCCCTACGCCGGCATCGCGGCCTGGCTCAGCTGGCGGCGCGCGCGCTTTCGCTGTGCAAGGCGCGGTGTCGATCGTGAACGCGAAGCCCGGCTCGATCGACCAGCACCTGCTGCCGCTGATCGACGCGCATGTCGACGTGCGGCTCGACGCGCAGGCGCAGCGCCTCTCCAACCTCAACGTGCGGCTCGTGAAGGACGCGGCCGTAACGGGCGCCGGCACGCTGACGGGCAAGCGCGGGCAGTTCGATCTTCAGGTCGCGAAGCTGGACCTGAACGCGTTGCAAGCGAGCGTGCTCGCGACGCAGTTCGCCGGGCCCGTCTCGATCCGGCTGAACGACGATATACAAAGCGTCACGCTCGATCTGAACGATCCGAAGTCGGCGTTGCGCGCGCAAGGCAAGATCACGCTGGACCCGGCGCGCACAAGCTTCAACGACGTGCGCATCACGTCCGGCAAAGGCCGCATCGACCTGAACGGCGCGATCAAGCGCGACGAGCACTCCACGTACAACCTCAAGGCGACGCTGACCGATTTCGATCCGCTGACGCTGACCACGCAAACGCCGTCGCGCGCGGCGGCATCGGCGGGCAAGGGCGGCTCAGCAAAGGGCAAGTCGGGCAAGAGCCGGAACTCCGCGACGGGCGCGCCTGATTCGCCTACGAAGGCGCCCACGAAAACAGCGGCGAATTCACCGGCGAATTCACCGACGAGAGCCCCCGCGTCGCGCAAGATCGAAGCGCGCGTGAACGGCACGCTGTCGGCGGCGGGCGTGCTGGGCCCCGTGTTCACGACGAAAGCCGAATTCCGCCTCGGAGAAAGCGTCTACGACGGCCTGCCGATGACGGGCAGCGGCACCGTGCAACTGGCCGGCTCGCGCATCCTGCCGAGCCGCGCGAATCTTTCCGTCGCGGGCAATCAGGTCGACCTGCAAGGCAGCTTCGGCGCGCGCGGCGACCGGCTGCGCTTTCACGTCGACGCCCCCGGTCTCGAACGGCTCGGCTTCGGTCTCGCCGGTCTCGTCGCGGCGCAGGGCGACGTGACGGGCACGTTCGAGCATCCGAATGTCGCGCTCGACTACAAGGCGGAAAACGTCGTGTTCGCGTCGAACAAGCTCGGGCATGCGGAAGGGCACGTCGAGCTGCGCGACGGCGCGAACGGCGCGATGGTCTTCACGACCGACGCGCGCGATGTCGGCACGGCGGGCGTCGAGCTGAACACGCTCACCGCGCGCCTGAACGGCACGCGCGCGAAACATACGCTCGACGCCGCCGCGAAGGGGACGCTGCAAGGCCGGCCGCTCGACCTGGCGCTGGCCGCGAACGGCAAGCTGACCGACGCGCGCGACGGCACGCACTGGGATGGCACCGTCACGCGCCTGTCGAACAAAGGCACGCCCGCGCTGAACATGGAATCGCCGCTCACCGTCAGCGCGGGCGGCCAGCGCGTGACGCTCGGCGCGACGCGGCTGACGCTCGAAGGCGCGGTGCTCGATCTGAAGTCGTTCGCGCTCGATCACGGGCGCATCCGGTCGGCGGGCACGCTGACGGGCGTGTCGGTCGCGCGGATGCTCGAATTGCGCCAGGAGTTCACGGGCGTGCCGTCGACGCTCAAGACCGATCTCGTCTTCGACGGCAACTGGGACTTCGCGCTCGCCGACACGGCGACGGGCCATATCGAGCTGAAGCGGCGCGGCGGCGACATCACGCTCGAAGTGGGGCGCGGCTATGCGCCCGTCGGCATCAGCGACATCGCCGCGCGCGCGGACTTCAGCGGCGGCAATCAGCTGAACGCGACCGTGCACGCGCAGGCAAGCCGCATCGGTGTGATAGACGCGTCGGCGCATACGGCGCTCGTGCCACGCGACGGCGTGCTGACGCTCAACCAGGAAGGGCCGCTCACGGGCAGCATCAATGCGAACGTGCCATCGCTGAAGACGACGGGCGGCCTGTTCGGGCCGAGCTATCTGCTCGACGGCCATCTGGCGCTGAAGCTCGCGCTCGGCGGCACCGTCGCGAAGCCGAACCTGTCGGGCTCGCTGCTTGGCGACGGACTGTCGGCGACGCTCGTCGATCAGGGCGTGCAGTTGAAGGACGGCGTGGTGCACATCGCACTCTCCGAAAACCTCGTCGATTTCCAGCAGGTCGAGTTTCACGGCGCATCGGGCACGCTGCGCGCGACGGGCCGCGTGCGGCTCGACAACGCCGAGCCCGATTTGACCGCGAACATCGTCGCCGACAAGCTCGAACTCTTCGCAGCGCCGGACCGGCAGCTGACGATGTCGGGCAGCGCGAGCATGGCGAACGCCGGCGCTCAGGGCGGGCTCGCGATCAACGGCAAGTTCGTCATCGATCATGCGATGTTCGACATGCCCGAGAAGGGCGAGCCGCGTCTCGGCGACGACGTCGTGGTCGTGCGCCCGGACGGATCGGTGGCGGGCGGCAAGCCGCAGGAAACCGGCAATTCCAACAAGCCGGTCGGCGCGTTGGCGCCGCGCGCGAACATCGATATCGATCTCGGCCAGAAATTCCGCTTCCGCGGCCAGGGCGCGGACGTCGGCCTGCGCGGCACGATCACCGCGTTGAGCGCGCCGAATATGCCGCTGCGCGCGGTCGGCAACGTGCGCGTGACGGAAGGTTCGACCTATACGGCGTTCGGCCGCAAGCTCGGCATCGAAAACGGCTTCTTCACGTTCAACGGGCCGGTCGCGAATCCCGGCATCAACATTCTCGCGATGCGCCGCAACCAGCAGGTCGAGGCGGGCGTGCAGGTGACGGGCACGATCCAGTCGCCCGTCGCGAAGCTGGTGTCGGAGCCGTCCGTGCCCGACAACGAAAAGCTCTCGTGGCTGCTGTTCGGACACGGCACCGACCAGGGCAACAACGTCGGCCAGCAGAGCACGATGACGACGGCGCTCGCGCTGCTCGGCAGTGCCAGCGGCAAGCGGATCGCACAGGAGTTCGGGCTCGACGAATTCTCGATCGGCCGAAGCGAAGTGGGGCTGACCGATCCGCAGGTCGTGATGGTGTCGAAGGCGATGAGCGAGTGGCTCGTGATCGGCTATGAACAGGGCCTGCAGTCGGCGAGCAACGCGATCAAGGCAACCGTGAACCTGACGCGCTACTGGTCGGTGGCCGCGTACGGCGGCACGTTCCAGGGGATGGACTTGCAGTACACGCGGCGCTTCGACCGGCTGTGGCGGTGATCAAAAAAGGCCGGCGTGCTGCGCGAGCGGCCGGCCTGCTGGCTGCGAAGTGGGAAATTGCCGCGTGATGCGTTAGCGCGATGCTGCCTCTCGTTGCGTATTCACCAGCGCCTGCACGATCCGGCCGAACGCTTCGGGCCGTCCCTCGAAGATCCGTTCGACGGCCTTTTCGTCGATCAACCGCCGCCGCAGCATCTCGCGCTCGGGATGCCGCGTGGCGAGCCGCACGGCGGCGCGCACGTATTCGTCGATCGAATACGTGGTCAACCAGGCGGGCATGCCCGCGCGTCCGAAAAGCCCGCTGTCGATATGCTCGAAGACTTCGGCGCCGCACAGGTTGACGCCGGGTAGACCGAGCGTGAGCGCATCGACGATGCCGTTCGTATTGCCGAATGGAAACGGGCTCACGAACATGTCCATCGTGTTCATGACCTTGAGATAGGCCGGGTAGCTCATCCCGCCGTACACCAGCACGTTTTCGCGCGGCAGTGCCGCTTGTATCAGCCGGCGCACGTAGGCGATATCGAGACCTTCGGCCCACGACGTCATGAAGTGGAAGCGCACGGGAATGCCGGCCGTTTCGATGATCCGCCGGCACGCGCCGAGAAAGCGCGGATTGAGCTTCATCGCGCTCGCGGTCACAGCGATGTCGATGAACGCGCCGCGCTCGGGAATGCCAGGCGTGATGTCGGTGAGCAGTTTCGACGGCACATACGGTTGGCCGTCTTTCGGCAGGCGCATCAGCTTTTCGCTGAAGCACGCAGGATCGCCGACGAAATCTTCTTCGACGCTCACATAGTCGATGCACGACGCGTGCATCGTCGCAGGATGGCCGAGCGCCGCGATCTGCAGTGGCGCGACGCGTACGTTGGTCATGAAGATCGTGTGCGGGAACATGCCGACGCTCGGCATGTACAGCACGGCGGGCGGATTGTCGCGCGCGAAGTTCTGCACCTGCCGGACGATCTCGCCGACATACTCCGGATGCTCGAACGGGATGAAGCGATCGAACACGGCGCGACCTGCTTCGTCCACGTGCTGCGCCTCGCCGAATGCGACGACTTCGAAGCGCTCGCGCGCCGCGAGCATCGTGCGCGAATGCGTGCGATAGATCGAATGGCCCCCGTTGAACCATTCGAGCACGACGATCATCAGCGGCTTGCGGTCGGCCTGTTCTTGCGACGCGGGGGCGCGTGCGACTTCCGCCTCGTGGGCGAGCAGACCGAGCGAGTCGAGTTTCTTGCGCACGAGCTGGCTGATGCCGCGCTTCATCGCATGGCGGGTCGGCAGGTCGGAGTAGCTGCAATGCATGTACGCGCCGCAGACGGCCGCGCCCGGCAAATCGTCGAGGTCGTCGATGGTTTCGAGCGCGCCGGGCAGCCATTCGATCAGGCGCTCGCGCTTTGCGTGCGCTGCCGGCGAGATCACGACGGCCGAACCCACGATCGACATGCCCAGGCTCGTCGCGAGCGCCGGCTCGCTCTTCGCCAGATCGGCAAGATCGATTGAGAAAGGATTTGGCTGCGGAAGCTATTCCGTCTCGTTTTGCGTTGCCCCATCACAGATGCCGGAGCCAGGACGAAAAAAAGCACGTCCGAAGACGTGCTTTCGTGTACGGCGTCTGATCGCGCCAAAAGCGCGATGCGCTCGCGTTACTTGACGCGCATGCCGGGCTTCGCGCCGCTGTCCGGCTCGAGTACGTAGATGCCCGGCTCGGCCTTCTCATCGGCGGCCGATGCCGCGAGCACCATGCCCTCGGACAAGCCGAACTTCATCTTGCGCGGCGCGAGGTTCGCGACCATCACCGTCAGCTTGCCGACCAGCTGCTCGGGCTGATACGCCGACTTGATGCCCGAGAACACATTGCGCGTCTTTTCTTCGCCGACGTCGAGCGTGAGTTGCAACAGCTTGTCCGACCCTTCGACTGCGCGGCAATCGACGATCTTCGCAATGCGCAGATCGATCTTCGCGAAGTCGTCGATCGTGATGATGCCGCTGTCGTCGGGCTTTGCGTGCGCGTCGCCGTGGGCGGCCGCCGTTGCTTTCGCGTGCGCCTTGGCTTTGGCCTGCGCCTGAGTCTTGTCGGCTTCGGCTGCCGCGCCAGCGGCCGGCTGCAGCGTGCTGCGGTTCGCGGCGAGCAGCGCCTCGATCTGCTTCGGATCGACGCGCGTCATCAGGTGCTTGTACGCGTTGATCGCGCGCGCGGAGCTCAACGGCTTGTCCGCATCCGTCCACGTCAGCGGCTCGACGCCGAGGAACGCCTCGCCTGCCTCGACGACCTTCGGCAGCACCGGCTTGAGAGCCAGCGACAGCAGACGGAACGCTTCGAGCGACACGCTGCACGTCTCATGCAGCGCGACAGCGTTCGCCGGGTCCTTCGCCTGATCCCACGGCTTGGCCGTGTCGACGTACGCGTTCACGGAATCGGCCAGCTCCATCGTCAGGCGCAGCGCGCGGCCGTAGTCACGCGCCTCGTAGTGAGCGGCGATCTGCGGGATCGCGGCGCGCAGCGACCCGAGCAGCGGATGCTGCATCGCGCTGTCCTGCACGCGGCCGTCGAAGCGTTTGATCAGGAAGCCGGCGGCGCGGCTCGCGATGTTCACGTACTTGCCGACGAGATCGCTGTTCACGCGTGCCTGGAAGTCTTCGAGGTTAAGGTCGATGTCTTCCATCGTGCTGTTCAGCTTGGCCGCGAAGTAGTAGCGCAGCCATTCCGGGTTCATGCCCGTTTCGATCACGCTGTTGGCCGTGATGAACGTGCCGCGCGACTTCGACATCTTCGCGCCGTCGACGGTCAGGAAGCCGTGCGCGAACACGTTGGTCGGCGTGCGATGGCCGGAGAATTCGAGCATCGCGGGCCAGAACAGCGTGTGGAAGTACAGGATGTCCTTGCCGATGAAGTGATACTGTTCGGTCGTCGAGCCCTTCTTCACCCACGCGTCGAAATCGATGCCGCGCTTTTGCGCGAGATTGCGGAAGCTCGCGTAGTAGCCGACGGGCGCATCCAGCCACACGTAGAAGTACTTGCCCGGCGCGCCCGGAATCTCGAAGCCGAAGTAGGGCGCGTCGCGCGAGATGTCCCAGTCGGCGAGCTTCGCTTCGCCCGCGTCGCCGAGCCATTCGCGCATCTTGTTGGTCGCTTCCTGCTGCGCGAGGCCGCCGACCCAGCCGCGCAGGAACGACTCGCAGCGCGGGTCCGACAGCTTGAAGAAGTAGTGCGTCGAAGTCTTCTTGATCGGCGTTGCACCCGACACGACCGAGTACGGGTTGATCAGCTCGGTCGGCTGATACGTCGAGCCGCACACTTCGCAGTTGTCGCCGTACTGGTCCTTCGCGTGGCACTTCGGGCACTCGCCCTTGATGAAGCGGTCCGGCAGGAACATTTCCTTGACGGGGTCGTATGCCTGCTCGATGTCGCGTGCTTCGATCAGGCCGGCCGCCTGCAGCGCCGTGTAGATCGACTCGGACAGCACGCGGTTCTCTTCGGAATCGGTCGAGTAGTAGTTGTCGAACGAAATGCCGAAGTTGTCGAAGTCGCGCTTGTGCTCCTGCCACACGCGGTCGATCAGCTGCTTCGGCGTAATGCCTTCCTGCTCCGCCTTCAGCATGATCGGGGTGCCGTGCGTGTCGTCGGCGCCGACGTAGTAGACCTCGTGCCCGTGCATTCGCAGCGCGCGGACCCAGATGTCCGTCTGGATATATTCGACCAGGTGGCCGATATGGATTTGCCCGTTCGCGTACGGCAGGGCAGACGTGACGAGGATCTGGCGGCGGCTCTCGGGCGCGCCGGCGGCGGTGAGGTCCGCGGACTGAACCGCGGTGGCGTCGGTTGCTGACATGTGGGTTCTATGGACTGGCGGAAGGTACGGGCGGCCGTCACTACGTCAACGCGGACGGCGCTGCGCCCAGGACCACACGGGCGGGGTGTCCGCTCGTGCAGCTCGGGTTGTCGAACGCGGCTTCGCGGATGGTCGTCGCGCGTAAAACCGGCCCGAATCGTCGATTTTACCAGCGTGGACCCATGGAGGCAGCGCGCAGGTGAGCGCGGGCATTCAGCAGTCATTTCGCTGCGAGGTGGCGGCGATGCGTGTCCCGCTCGATTGGGCGCGCAGAGCGAAGTCGCGTTGCGTTCACATTGAATGCATCGCGTAGTTGAGCGTATGTGACGAGAGGTCGCGATGCCCCGTTTGCAGTGCGCGGCGCGTTGCGGAGCGGGACGGAGAGCAGGCAAAAAAAACCGGGGCTATGGGCCCCGGAGCAACAACGACAAGAGGAGAATGGTGACGCGGCGGCATCGCCGCACGCGTACCGTAAAGACAGACCGCGGAATTTCAGAAGAGTTCGAAAATTTTTTCGATTCGCTTGTGCGGTCCGCTGCGAGGCTCTAAGGGCGCTTCGGCCTGGTCCTACGCCGTTGCCTTTGCGTTCCCGTACGAGCCTGTCTGGACGGGGCTCTGCTAGGCAGACCCCCGTCCTTTCCCCACAGTCCTTATTGCGCGTGCTGCGCCATTGCGCGCAGATAGATTTCGACGCGGCGGTTTTGCGCGCGGCCCGCTTCCGTGTTGTTGTCGGCGATCGGCTGGTTCGCGCCCATGCCCGAAGCCGACAGACGCTGCGGCGCGACGCCGTCCTGCGCCAGCGCGTTCGTCACGCTTTGTGCGCGATTGACGGAGAGCGTCTGGTTATAGGTGGCCTGGCCCGTGCTGTCGGTGTGGCCCACGACTTGCGCAACCACTTCCGGATTCTGGTTCAGCGTTTGCGCGACCTGCGTGAGGACAGGCGCGAACGACGGCTTGATCGCGTAGCTGTTCGTATCGAACGTGACCGAGCTCGGGATGTTCAGCTTGAGCGAGCCATCCGGCTGCTCGGAGATCTGCGTGCCCGTGCCCTTGGTCGCGCCCGACAGCTTGTTCTTGATGTTCTGCCAGTTGTAGCCGGTGACGCCGCCGACCGCGGCGCCGACGCCCGCACCGATCGCCGCGCCCTTACCGCCGCCGAAGATCGCGCCGAGCGCGGCGCCCGTGCCGGCGCCGACGCCTGTGCCGACGGCCGTGTTGGTGCCTTGCTCGGTTGCACAGCCGCCGAGCAGCGCGCCAACGATAGCCAATGCCGACAGGCGTGTCATGATTTTTGCGTTCATTCTTGAGTCCTCTTGAGTAAGACGGTCGACACACAGATGCAGGGCACGCGATCGCGCCGATAGCCGGAAAGGGTCTTCCGGCAAGCCCCGACGCCAGCCACTACAATGACGACTGAGTCAGCGACGATTCGGCCCTATAGGAAACTTGCGCGGCAAGCGTGCCAATGAGACAGGTTTTAGGCAATGCCGGCTAACAATTTCTTTCAATATTTCAGGCGTGTCGCGCATCCTTCGATCGCGCGCCGCGCCGAGCGTTCCCACGGAGACTCAATGAGCATCGATCGGGCTTTGATAGACGCGGCCCTCGCAGCCATCACCGACCCCAACACGCAGCGTCCTTTCGCCGCGGCTAAAAATTTCAAGAACGTCACCGTCGATGGTGCCATGGTCAGCGTCGACGTGGTAGTCGGCTATCCGGCCAGGCGCCAGTTCGACACGATCCGCGCGCTCGTCGCCGATGCGCTGCGCGGCGTGCCGGGCGTTGCCGAAGCGCGGGTGCAGGTGTCGCAGGACATCGCCGCGCATACCGTGCAGCGCGGCGTGAAACTGTTGCCCAACGTCAAGAACATCGTGGCCGTCGCGTCCGGCAAGGGCGGCGTCGGCAAGAGCACGACGGCCGTCAATCTGGCGCTGGCGCTCGCGAGCGAAGGCGCATCGGTGGGCATTCTCGATGCCGATATCTACGGCCCGTCGCTGCCGATGATGCTGGGCATCGAAGGCCGTCCCGAGTCGCCCGACGGCCAGTCGATGAACCCGCTGACGGGCCACGGCCTGCAGGCTAACTCGATCGGCTTTCTGATCGAGCAGGACAACCCGATGGTGTGGCGCGGCCCGATGGCCACGTCCGCGCTCGAGCAGCTGCTGCGGCAGACCAACTGGAAGGATCTCGACTATCTGATCGTCGACATGCCGCCGGGCACGGGCGACATTCAGCTGACGCTGTCGCAGCGCGTGCCCGTGACGGGCGCCGTGATCGTCACGACACCGCAGGACATCGCGCTGCTCGACGCGAAGAAGGGTCTGAAAATGTTCGAGAAGGTCGGCATTCCGATTCTCGGCATCGTCGAGAACATGGGTCTGCATATCTGCTCGAACTGCGGCCACGAAGAGCACATCTTCGGCTCGGGCGGCGCCGAGCGGATGTCGAAGGAGTACGGCGTCGATGTGCTCGGCAGCCTGCCGCTCGACATCGCGATCCGCGAGCAGGCCGATTCGGGTCATCCGACGGTGGTCGCGGACCCGGATGGCCGCGTTGCCGAGATCTATCGGACGATTGCCCGCAAGGTCGCGATTCATATCGCCGAACGTTCGCGTGACATGAGCTCGAAGTTCCCGACCATCGTCGTGCAGAACACGTAAGGCGCACTGCGCCGCACGTTGCGCGATTGGGACGTCGCGCAGCGGCGGTGGCTCGCGGCACAACCCGGCTGGCCGGCCAGGCCAGCCGGCCGGACAGGCATTCAGGAGGCGGGTTGAAAGGGGTCTGAATGCGGGCCCGCTCGCGGTATCATGTCGGCTTCATCAGGTCCGGCAACGCGGTCGCGGGGACGGCCGGCGCTCGACAAGAGGATCGCATGAGAAAACGAATCGGCGGCGAGGCGATCAAGACAAGCATCGTCCTGGCTGCGACCTGTGTCCTGTTATCGGGGTGCAGCTTCCTGAGGCCGCAGGAGAAACGCGCAGACGCGCAGTTGCTGCCGACGCTCGGCAACAACGCGCGCGGCATGGTCACGTTCATCGAGCACTCGGACGGCGTGCAGGTGACTTACAACCTGACGGGCCTGCCGCCGAACAGCGATCACGCGCTACAGGTCCACGAGCGCGGCGACTGCAATTCCGCCGACGGCTCGGGCGCGGGCGCCATATTTGCGCCGGCGGCGGAGCGCCTGAAGATCGGCGCGCGCGTCGAAGGCGATCTCGGCAATATTCACGCGGACGCAGCGGGTGTGGCGGCAGGCTTCGTCGTCGCGCCGGACGTATCGCTCGATGGCGTGCGTTCCGTGATGCAGCGTGCCGTGCTGCTGCATCGCGACGCGTCCGATCCCTATGCGTATCCGCAGCACAGCGCTGGCCCCGCCATTGCATGCGGGCTGATCCGCCCGTAACTTCCTGTCGTTCACCAGATGGGGTTGCGCATCGCACGCCGTTGCGCCGCGTCGGCCAATCGTTTGCGCAGCGCGCGAATACATCGTTCTCCGTCCGTCTTTCCCTGGCCATTTATCTGGCACCTTCCGCGGCCGTTTTTCCGGCGAAAGCACGATGCAAGGCGCGTGGGTGGAGGCGATACACGCCGCATCGGGCACGCGTGCCGTGATCGCGTAAAATAAGCGCCTTTCGTCTGGCGGCGCGCGCTCCGTGAGCGGCGCGCAAGCGTCCGCCGGCCCGACACAACCCGTCAGCAGCGTTCACCTATGAGCATCAAATCCGACAAGTGGATCCGGCGCATGGCCGAAGAGCACAAGATGATCGAGCCGTTCGCGCCGAATCAGGTGCGCGCGACGGAAGACGGTCGCAAGATCGTCAGCTATGGCACGTCGAGCTACGGCTACGACATTCGCTGCGCCGACGAATTCAAGATCTTCACGAACATCAATTCGACGATCGTCGACCCGAAGAACTTCGACGAGAAGTCGTTTGTCGATTTCAAGGGCGACGTCTGCATCATCCCGCCCAACTCGTTCGCGCTCGCCCGGACGGTCGAATATTTCCGCATTCCGCGCAGCGTGCTGACGGTGTGCCTCGGCAAGTCGACGTACGCGCGTTGCGGCATCATCGTCAACGTGACGCCGTTCGAGCCGGAATGGGAAGGGCACGTCACGCTCGAATTCTCAAATACGACACCATTGCCTGCGAAAATCTACGCGAATGAAGGCGTTGCGCAGGTGCTGTTCTTCGAAAGCGACGAGATTTGCGACGTATCCTACGCGGATCGCGGCGGCAAGTACCAAGGTCAGCATGGCGTAACGTTGCCGAAGACGTAACGATAACGCGCATTGAATCACCCGCTATCCAGGTGACCGCTGCGCAGCAGGGTCTGTTCGCATATGAAACGTACATGCGAACGCCCGATCCGGGCCGCAGGGCGGCGTCGATCGTCGCTTGTTTGGCATGGCCAAACGGCGCTCCTCTGCTCCTTGCCCTGCGGCCCGGATCGGGTGTTCCCCTAGAATGAAATTCATGTCGGGGGTTGCCCCGGGAAGGGCCGCCCGCTGCGTCATGCTCCTTGCGAATATGCCCCGAAGGAAATCCCCTTGGGGGACGTCCGGTATTCGCTGCGTCGCAGTCCTTGCGGGCGGCCCTTCCCGAGGCAACGCATGCACGTTTCATATGCGAACAGACCCTAAGCAGCGGTCGTTCTTTTTGGAGAATCGCCCATGAAGTTTCGTTTTCCCGTCGTCATCATCGATGAAGATTTCCGCTCCGAGAACATCTCCGGTTCCGGCATCCGGGCGCTTGCCGAGGCCATCGAGAAAGAAGGCGCGGAAGTGCTGGGTCTCACGAGCTATGGCGATCTGACCTCGTTCGCGCAGCAGTCGAGCCGCGCGTCGTGCTTCATCCTGTCGATCGACGACGACGAGCTGCTGCCGTACGTCGAGAACGGCGACGACCAGGTGCCCGAACTGGCGCCCGCGATCATCGACCTGCGCGCGTTCGTCGCCGCCGTGCGCCGCCGCAACGCGGACATCCCGATCTTCCTGTACGGCGAAACGCGCACGTCGCGCCATCTGCCGAACGACATCCTGCGCGAGCTGCACGGCTTCATCCACATGTTCGAGGACACGCCGGAGTTCGTCGCGCGGCACATCATCCGCGAGGCGAAGGTGTATCTGGATTCGCTTGCGCCGCCGTTCTTCAAGGAACTGGTGCAGTACGCGGACGAAGGCTCGTACTCGTGGCACTGCCCGGGCCACTCGGGCGGCGTCGCATTCCTGAAGAATCCGCTTGGCCAGATGTTCCATCAGTTCTTCGGCGAGAACATGCTGCGCGCGGACGTCTGCAATGCCGTCGACGAACTTGGCCAACTGCTCGATCACACGGGGCCTGTTGCTGCTTCCGAGCGCAACGCGGCGCGCATCTTCAGCGCGGACCATCTGTTCTTCGTGACCAACGGCACATCCACGTCGAACAAGATCGTCTGGCACGCGACCGTCGCGCCCGGCGACATCGTGCTCGTCGACCGCAACTGCCACAAGTCGATCCTGCACGCGATCACGATGACGGGCGCGATTCCCGTGTTCCTCACGCCGACACGCAATCACTTCGGCATCATCGGGCCGATTCCGCGCGACGAGTTCAAGCCGGAAAACATCCGCAAGAAGATCGAAGCGAATCCGTTCGCACGCGAGGCGCTCGCGAAGAACCCGAACCTCAAGCCGCGCATCCTGACGATCACGCAGAGCACGTATGACGGCGTGATCTACAACGTCGAGATGATCAAGGACCTGCTCGGCGACATGCTCGACACGCTGCACTTCGACGAAGCGTGGTTGCCGCACGCCGAGTTCCACGAGTTCTATCAGGACATGCATGCGATCGGCGCGGGTCGCCCGCGCACGGGCGCGCTCGTGTTCGCGACGCACTCCACGCACAAGCTGCTCGCAGGCATTTCGCAGGCCTCGCAGATCGTCGTGCAGGACTCCGAGAACAGCACGTTCGACCGCCACCGTTTCAACGAGGCGTATCTGATGCATACGTCGACGAGCCCGCAGTACGCGATCATCGCGTCGTGCGACGTGGCTGCGGCGATGATGGAGCCGCCGGGCGGCACGGCGCTGGTCGAAGAATCGATCGCGGAAGCGCTCGACTTCCGCCGCGCGATGCGCAAGGTCGATGCCGAATATGGCGACGACTGGTTCTTCAAGGTATGGGGCCCGGAAGAACTCGCGGAAGAGGGCATCGGCTCGCGCGACGACTGGATGCTGCGCCCGAACGACCGCTGGCACGGCTTCGGCGCGCTCGCGGACGGCTTCAACATGCTCGACCCGATCAAGGCGACGATCATCACGCCGGGCCTGGACGTGGACGGCGAGTTCGGCGAGACGGGCATTCCCGCCGCGATCGTCACGAAGTACCTGGCCGAGCACGGCATCATCGTCGAGAAGACGGGCCTGTACTCGTTCTTCATCATGTTCACGATCGGCATTACGAAGGGCCGCTGGAACTCGATGGTCACGGAGCTTCAGCAGTTCAAGGACGACTACGACAACAACCAGCCGCTGTGGCGCGTGTTGCCCGAGTTCGTCGCGCAGCATCCGGCGTACGAGCGCATCGGCTTGCGCGATCTGTGCGAGCAGATCCACAGCGTCTATCGCGCGAACAACATCGCGCGCCTGACGACCGAGATGTACCTGTCGAGCATGGAGCCGGCGATGAAACCGTCCGATGCATTCGCGAAGCTCGCGCACCGCGAGATCGACCGCGTGCCTATTGACGAACTCGAGGGCCGCGTCACGTCGATCCTGTTGACGCCGTATCCGCCGGGCATTCCGCTGCTGATTCCGGGCGAGCGCTTCAACAAGACCATCGTCAGCTATCTGCGTTTCGCGCGCGAGTTCAACGAGCGCTTTCCGGGCTTCCATACGGATATCCACGGCCTCGTGGGCGAAACGATCAACGGGCGCATCGAGTACTTCGTCGACTGCGTACGCGACTCGTGATCATGAAACAGGCACCGCGCTTCGGACTTCGGCGTCGTGCGCGCGCGGCTGCGTACGCGGCGCTGCTGGGCGTGCTCGCGCCGCTCGCCGCGCTGACGTTCGCCCCCGCTGCGGCGCGCGCGGAAGCGGCAGCGGCCGACCCCATCGACGCATCGATGCGCATGTGTCTCGCGCGCGCGGACATGTCGTCGGCGGCGGGGCAGGTGCATTGCACGGACACGGCGCGGCTCGCGTGGCAGGCGTCGATGGACCAGTCGTTCCAGCAGGTGCTCGCGAAGGTGCCCGACGCGCAGCGCAAGAAGTGGCAAGAGAGCCAGCGCCGCTGGCAGGCGTGGCGCGACGCCGACGGCAAGCTGCTCGCGGCCGTGCTCGCCACGACGCAGGGCACGTCGTATCAGATCGCCGGCGCGGACATGCAGTTGCAGCCCGTGCGCGACCGCGCGCTTGCGCTGCGCAGCGTGGCGGCGAACGCGGGCAAGCAGGACCCGAAGACGCGCCCGCGCGCCTGTTCGTTCGACGCGCAATGCGAGCACGCGATGTTCGATCTGAACCGCTATTACCGGCGCCTGCATGCGAAGCTGCCCGCGCACGCACGCCCGACATTGACGCGTGCGCAACGCGCGTGGACCGCGTATCGCGATGCAACCGTCCCGCTGATGGACGCGCGCACGCAAATCGACATCATCGGCGCACGCGTTGCGCTGTTGAAGCGCATGGGCGATACGGCCGGCAACGATTGAGTCCGGCTGTTCGTCAGCCTCGCATTCCTTCAAGTCTCCTGTTCATCCGGCAGGCGCAATTGCCTTGCGCCTGCTGACGTTCGCCCATGCCGCGCGGCTTCGCGTGGCATGCGCGTATTGTGACGACGCGCAAATCGCTTCATGCGTCGAATGACAGTTTTTAAAGTCACAGCTCGTCGACCTGCGCTCGGGCGATACGCTCTGGCAAGGCACGGCAAGCGCGACGGGCAAGGAACTGGGCAACAACTTCAGTGTGAATACGGGTGGCCTGATCGGCGCGCTGGCGCAGGCGGCCGTCAAGCAGGTCGCGCATTCGCTGGCGGACGAATCGCATGATGTAGCCGGACTGACGAGCCGCAAGCTGCTGTCGAGCGGTGGCCCGAACGGCCTGTTGTATGGTCCGCGTTCGCCGAAGTGCGGGACGGACTAAAGTTGTCGTGACAAATGCGCGCGCCTGGTGTCGCCGGCGCGCGCGTTTCATGAAGCACGCTCGCGCGTTACGTGAGCAGATAATCGTCCTTCAACTCCGCCCTGTGCAGCGAAGGCTGTGCGAGCAAATCGCGGGCTGCGTCTTCGATGCTGGCGGAGAGCGCATCGAGTGCCAGGTCGTTGTCATCGGTGCCGAAGGGTTCTTCGATCTGCGATGCGATCGCGTCGAGCGCCATGAAAGTGTACGCGACGAACACCGAGAAGATCGGCGTAAACGCGCCGACGCTCTCCACGAGGCCGAACGGCAGCGCCGCACAGAAGAAGTACACGGTGCGGTGGATCATCACCGAATACGCAAACGGCAGCGGCGTCGACACGATCCGCTCGCAGCCGCCGATCACATCCGACAGTCCGTTGAGGTTGCGGTCGATCGCGTGAACCGTCCATGCGTCGAGCTTGTTATCGCGCGCCTGACGCTGCACCCATTCGCCGAGCCAGAGCATGATCGTCGCGGGCCGATAGCGCGACATCATGACGCGTTCAAGGAGCGCTTTGTCGAGTCTTGACGACAGATCCTGCGACGGATCGGTACCCCTCAGTTGATGACGCAGCGCATGCGCAAACGCGCCCAGCATCTGCACGAATTCATGCGTGTCGTTCGCGGAGATCTGCGCGGATGACAGCGTCAGCACCTGACGCGTGAGCGAGCGCGTTTCGTTGAGCAGTTGTCCCCAGAGCTTGCGCGCTTCCCAATAGCGGTCATAGCTCGCGCTGTTCCGAAAGCCGAGAAAGATCGCGAGCGCAATGCCGATCAGCGAGAACGGCGTGGTGCTGACGTTCACGTTGATATGCAGCACGTGGACGTGCACGGCGAGCGCGACGATCGAGATCAGCAGAATGAGAGCGAGGCGTGGCAGCAGTTCGGGCAGGACGGAGCCGCGCCACGCGAGCAGCATGCGGAACCAGTGGAGTTGCGGGCGAATGATCATGACGATGGGAGTCCTGTGCGGGCAATTGCATCGTGATGGTATCGAATGGTGCCGGCCTTTGCTGTGCGTGGCGCGCGCTCATGAGAAACGAAAAGGCGAATTCTCGCAAGAGAATCCGCCTTTGGCGTGAAGCAAAAGTGCAAGCAAACGAGCGATCAGTTCATCGCCGCCCGCGCAGCCGCAATTGCCGCACGCACCTGATCGGGCGCAGTGCCGCCAGGGTGATTGCGGCTTGCCACCGAGCCTTCCAGCGTCAGATAGCCGAACACATCGTCGCCGAGCAGCGATGCGACGTTCGGCAACTCGGCCTTCATCTCATCGAGTGACAGATCGGCGAGATCGCAGCCGCGCTGATCGCAGATGCGTACCGCGTGCGCCACCGCTTCGTGCGCGTCACGGAACGGCAGACCGCGCTTGACGAGATAGTCGGCGAGATCGGTCGCCGTCGAAAAGCCTTGCAGCGCAGCCGAGCGCATCGCGTCGGGCTTGACCGTGATGCCCGCGACCATCTCGGCGAAGATGCGCAGCGTATCGGCAACCGTATCGACGGTATCGAACAGCGGCTCCTTGTCTTCCTGGTTGTCCTTGTTGTACGCGAGCGGCTGGCCCTTCATCAGCGTGAGCAGCGCCATCAGATGGCCGTTCACGCGCCCCGTCTTGCCCCGCGCGAGCTCGGGCACATCGGGGTTCTTCTTCTGCGGCATGATCGACGAGCCGGTGCAGAAGCGATCGGCGATATCGATGAAGCCGACGCGCGGGCTCATCCACAGCACGAGTTCTTCCGAGAAGCGCGATATGTGCGTCATCACGAGCGCCGACGCAGCCGTGAATTCGATCGCGAAGTCGCGGTCGGAGACGGCGTCGAGCGAGTTCGCGCAGATGCCGTCGAAGCCGAGCGTCTTCGCGACGGCATGGCGGTCGATCGGATAGCTCGTGCCCGCGAGCGCCGCCGCGCCGAGCGGCAGACGGTTCACGCGCGCGCGGCAATCGCGCATGCGCTCGGCGTCGCGCGAGAACATTTCGACGTAAGCGAGCAGGTGATGGCCGAACGTGACCGGCTGCGCGACCTGCAGGTGCGTGAAGCCCGGCATGATCGTGGCGGCGTTCTTGTCCGCGAGGTCCAGCAGCGCGACGCGCAGCTCCTTCAGCAGATCGCCGATGCGGTCGATTTCGCCGCGCAGCCACAGGCGGATGTCCGTCGCGACCTGGTCGTTGCGCGAGCGGCCCGTGTGCAGACGCTTGCCCGCATCGCCGATCAGGGCTGTGAGGCGCGCTTCGATGTTCAGGTGCACGTCTTCGAGATCGAGTTGCCATTCGAACTCGCCGCGCTCGATTTCACCCTTGATCTGCGCCATGCCGCGCTGGATCGCCGCGAGGTCGTCGGCGCTGATGATCTTTTGCGCGGCCAGCATCGACGCGTGCGCGAGCGAGCCTTCGATGTCGACGAACGCAAGACGCTTGTCGAAGAAAACCGACGACGTATAGCGCTTGACGAGTTCCGACATCGGCTCGGAGAAGCGAGCCGACCAGGCTTCGCCTTTTTTATGCAGTTGGGACGTCATGGTGATGGGCAGTGTGCGAGGTGAAGACGCGGACGGCGCGGCATCGCTGCGCCGCCTCGGGGAAGACGTCGATTTTAACACCCGTCGCGCGCCGAACCTTGCGGCGCGGCGGGAAGACCGGATGAGGCCGATAGCACGAACGGCGCAGATATCATTCTTCGCGCACGAGCACGACGAGTTTCAAATCTTCGCGATGCGCGGGCTTGAACGTGATCTGGTTGTAGACGACATGGCCGTCGCGCGGATGGTTGAACTGGCGCTGGCCGCCTTCGCGTTCGTTGACGTCCTGCGACGCCCAGAAGCGCGCGAACGCATCGCTCGCCGCGGACAGCGAATCGATCAGCGAGCGCGTGGGCGCATCGTTTTGATGGCGGATCGAATCGGCGCGATATTCGGCGGCTAGACGCCGCGCGCGGATTTCCCAGTCGACGATCAGGCTGCGCGCATCCGGGGACAGGAACGTGTAGCGCAGCAGATTGCGATCATGTTCGCCGTCGAGCCAACCGACGAAAAGATCGGCCGCCGGCGCGTTCCACGCGAGCGCCGTGAACTGGCGGTCGAGCACGTAGGCCGGCGCGTTCACGAGCTGGACGGTCTTGAGTAGCATCGCGGGGGTGTCCGCGGCGGCGGGGTCGGGCTCGGCGGGATCGCGCTGAGCGGCCAGTTCGAACAGATACGCGCGCTCGGCCCGCGACAGCTGCAACGCGACGGCGATGCGCGCGAGCGCATCGGCGGACGCGGACACGGGCCGTCCCTGTTCGATCCATGTGTACCAGGTGGGGCTCACGCCGCATAGCTGGGCGACTTCCTCGCGGCGCAGGCCGGGCGTGCGGCGGCGCGGGCCGGGCGGCAGGCCGACGGCTTGCGGCGACAGGCGCTCGCGATGCGCGCGGATAAACTCGCCGAGCGCGCGGGCAGGCGATGCATCGAGGGGCGGGACGGAATCGGCGGAAGACGGCGTGATCATGTTGCGGACGGCGGTGGCTGGTAATCTCGATACCAGAATAATTGCTTGACTTGTACCGGTACAGGACGGGCTCTATTGTAGCGACTGGAACGGGGCGTGCGAATACGCGGACCCGTTCGGGTCTTGGGACATGAGCCTCACAGACGACCCTGAAAGGGCCGCAACCGCAACCATTTGCACGGGACGGGTAGGGCGCTAAAGCGCCGGCTCGGCTCGACAACTTTGTACGGGATCGGAGTAAGGCGCTAAAGCGCCAACTCCGGTCGACAGGAGCACACGATGAAGCATCACGATCAGGTGGCCGACGCGTTCGGCTCGACAGCGGCCGCGTATCTGACGAGCCAGGTGCACGCGACGGGCGCGGACTTGCAGGCGCTGGCGACGGCCGTCGCGGCGACGCCGGGCGCGGCCGTGCTCGACATGGGGTGTGGGGCGGGACACGCGAGTTTCGCCGTTGCGCCGCACGCCGGATCCGTCGTCACCTACGATATCGCGCCGCAGATGCTGGCCACCGTCGACGCCGCCGCGCAGGAGCGCGGGCTGTCGAACATCCGGACCTCGCAGGGCGCGGCCGAGAAGCTGCCGTTCGCCGATGCGTCGTTCGACTGGGTGATCAGCCGGATGAGCGCGCATCATTGGCACGACGTGCCGCTGGCGCTCGCCGAAGTGCGGCGGGTGTTGAAGCGAGGCGGGCGTGTGCTGTTCATCGACATTGCCGGCAGCGATCATCCGTTGCTCGATACGCATCTTCAGGCAGTCGAAGTTCTGCGCGACGCTTCGCATATCCGCGACTACCGCGTTGACGAGTGGCTCGCGTTTTTCGCCGCCACCGGGTTTTCCGCGGTCGTACGCGAGAGGTGGCGCCTGCCGATCGAGTTCGCATCGTGGGTTGCGCGGATGAGGACACCCGAGGCGCGCATCGCTGCGATCCGTTCTGTCTGGGCTTCGGCGCCCGATGAAGTCCGCGATTATTTCGATGTGCAGGACGATGGGTCGTTCAAGCTCGATGCGTTGATGATCGAGGGGTATTGAGGGTGTTTGTCTGCGACGGCTTTTAGGTTTTGGTTTTCATGGCTTGCTGCCGGCATCCGCGGGGCGTAATCGCGAATGCCAGCGGCACGCTGAAACGACCACAAAAAAAGCCGTCGCAGACAAAAAAGAAAAAAGCGGCGAATCAAAAAAGACCCGCCGCCCGCAGGGCAAACAACAAAAAAACGATTAACCAGTATTCCTCAACCCTGCCGCGATCCCGTTGATCGTCAAATGAATCCCGCGTCGAACGCGCAGGTTGGTATCCCCGCCGCGGTGCCGCTTCAACAGCTCCACCTGCAGGTGGTTCAACGGATCGAGATAAGGGAAGCGGTTCTTGATCGAGCGCGCGAGCAACGGATTATCGGAAAGCCGTTCCTTCCTGCCCGTGATCTCGGAAAGCACATTCGACGTCCGCTCCCACTCGGCGACGATCCGCTCGAACACATGCTTGCGCAGCTTCTTGTCCGTGACGAGCGCCGCGTAGCGCGACGCCACCGCGAGGTCCGTCTTCGCGAGCACCATGTCCATGTTGGACAGCAGATTCGAGAAGAACGGCCACGTCTTGTGCATCTTGCGCAGCAGGTTCAACCGCCGCTCACGCTCCACATTCGAGTCCGACGCATCGAGCCATCCGGCCACGGCGCTGCCGAAGCCATACCAGCCTGTCAGCAGCAACCGGCATTGGCCCCATGAAAAGCCCCACGGAATCGCGCGCAGGTCTTCGATCTTGCGTTGCTTCGGGTCCTGCAGCTTGCGCGACGCCGGCCGGCTGCCGATGTTCAGCTCGGCGATTTCCGCGATCGGCGTCGACGAGAAGAAGTAGTCGGTGAAGCCGGGCGTTTCATAGACCAGCGCGCGGTACGATGCCATCGCCGCGTCGGAGAGCGTCTGCATCGTCTCCTCGAAGTCGGGCAGTTGCGCGGGCGCATTGCCGTGCGGCAGCAGCGAGGCTTCGAGCGTCGCGGCGACGACCGTCTCCAGATTGCGCCGGCCGATCTCGGGGTTGCCGAACTTGCTCGCGATCACTTCGCCCTGTTCCGTCAAGCGGATCTGGCCGTCGACGGTGCCCGGCGGCTGCGACAGGATCGCCTGATACGTCGGGCCGCCGCCGCGTCCGACCGTGCCGCCGCGGCCATGGAACAGACGCATCGTGATGTTGCGCTCGTTGAAGAGCGACACGAGTGCCAGCTCCGCGCGATACAGCTCCCAGTTCGACGTCAGGAAGCCGCCGTCCTTGTTGCTGTCCGAATAACCGAGCATTACTTCCTGCTCTTTGCCCTGGTTCTCAATGATGGCATCGACGCCCGGCAGCGCGAGCAGGTCGCGCATGATGTGCGGCGCGTTGCGCAAGTCGGGAATCGTCTCGAAGAGCGGGATCACCATCAGGCCGGCGCGCGCCGGATCGACGGGATTGCCGAGCGAGCCTTGCAGCAGGCCCGCTTCCTTCTGCAGCAACATCACTTCGACGAGATCGCTGACCGTCTCCGTGTGCGAAATGATGTAGTTGCGCACCGCGCGCGCGCCGAACTTCTCGCGCGTCACGCGCGCCTGTTCGAGCACGCCGAGTTCGCTCTTCACGAGATCCGAGTATTCGACGTACGGCGAGCGCAACAGGCGCGGCTGCGACAGCTCCGCGAGCAGAACGCGGAGCTTGTCCGCTTCGGGCAGCGCGGCGTAGTCGCTTTCGACGCCCGCGCGGCGCAGCAGCTCGGCGATCACCGCTTCGTGAATGTCCGAGCTTTGGCGCAGATCGATGCTCGCGAGATGGAAGCCGAACACTTCGGCCGCGCGCGTCAACGGCGACAGGCGCGGCGTCGCGAGCGACGCGCCGTGATGCTCGGCAAGCGACTCGATCAGCACATGCAGATCGTGTACGAACTCGGAAGCGTCGCCATACGGAATTGCGCGAATCTTCGGCACGCCGGGGCCCGCGCTGCGCACGGGCACGACGCCTTCGCCGAGGCGCACGCGCGCGCTCGCGGCAAGTCGCGTATAGATGCCGATCAGCGCGCGCCGGTACGGCTCGTCGGTGCGGTGCGGCGAGTGATCGGGCGAGGCGTCCGCGAGCGCCTTCACCGCTTCGCTTGCACCCGCCAGCAGGTTCGACACCGACAGCTCCGCACCGAGCTTGTGCACCTGCTCCAGATAGTGCTCGAAGATCACCGCGGCCTGGCGCGTGATCGCGTTTTCAAGCGTTTCGCCCGTGACGTTCGGATTGCCGTCGCGGTCGCCGCCGATCCAGCTGCCCATCTGGAAGAAGGACGGCAGGCGCGCGTCGAGGCCATGCTCGACCAGCGCTTCTTCGATATCGGCGTAGAGCGCGGGAATTTCTTCGAGGAAGGTCGCGCGGTAGTACGACAGCGCGTTCTCGATTTCATCGGCGACGGTGAGGCGCGAATCGCGCAGCATGCGCGTCTGCCACAGCGACGTCACGCGCGCGCGCAGCAGCAAGTCGTTCTGCAGGTGCTCGCGCGCCGTCAGCGGCTGGTCACGTTCGGCGAGCAGCCGCGCGATGTCGTGCTGCGCGTCGAGAATGCTCTTGCGCTGCACTTCCGTCGGGTGCGCCGTCAGCACGGGGACGATCAGCGCGTCGTTGAAGAACTGCTGCAAAACGGGCGTCGCGGCGGCGTTCGCTTCGACGAGACGGTCGAGCGCGTGCGCGACCGTGCCAGGCTGCGACGTCGAGCCGGCCAGATCGTGAATGCGGTGCCGGCGGTTGCGATGGCGGTCTTCGGCGATGTTCGCGAGATGCGAGAAGTAGCTGAACGCGCGCACGACGCTCACCGTCTGCTCGGGCGACAGCGCGCGCAATTTCTTTTCGAGCGTCTGCGCGGCGACGCTGTCGTCTTCGCGCCGAAAGCGCACCGCGTGCTGGCGAATCGTCTCGACCACGTCAAATACCTCGTCGCCTTCCTGCTCGCGCACCACGTCGCCGAGCAGCCGCCCCAGATAGCGGATGTCCTCGAAGAGCGGCTGATCCTTGTCCTCGCGCGTGCGGGCGTTGTCTTTCAGCGGCGCGGCCTGCTGCTTGCTGGCGCTGTTGTTCTTGATTCGTTTCGACAGGCTGTTGGCGGCCGCTTTGGCCGCCTTGGTCTTCGTGGATTTGCCGGTTTTGCCGGATTCGAGGGCTTGCGTTGCTTTCAGTGCCTTCGCGGCCTTGACAGCCTTGGCGGCGGAAGCGGCCGATGCGGTGTTTGCAGCGTCGGGCGAGGCAGTGTTGCGGCGGGCAGGGCGCGCCGATCCGGAAGACGTCACGATGTTTCCTCAGGAAAGCCAGGGTCTAAAGAATGTGGACTGCAACTTCGGTTACTGCGGGGAACTGCGCTAAAAGCCTGTCAACGATGCGGCGCGCGATGGAGGAAGGGCCGGTTGCGCGTGCTGCGCCGCATTAGATGATCGCGCATGCGGCGCCTCGACGCGCGAACGACCGTGCTCGGGCTTCTGGCGGCCACGCAAGTCACGAATCGATACGGCTCATGGAGCAATCGGCGCCGACACCGTGCGCGAACCCGTCTCCTCCATCGAACTGCTTCGGCATGGCCGTGCGGCCAGCGAGAGGTTGCCGAAGCGCGTGCTAACATTGTTTGTTATTACATCCCGTCGTTCAATGACTCAAACAATGAATTCCGAGACGCTTTCGCTCACGCCGCCCACTACGCTTGTCATCGCGTCGCGGGAAAGCCGCCTCGCAATGTGGCAGGCCGAGCACGTGCAGTGTGCGCTGCACAAATTATATCCATCTTGTGACGTAAAAATCCTCGGAATGACGACTCGCGGCGATCAGATTCTCGATCGCACGCTGTCGAAGGTCGGTGGCAAGGGGCTGTTCGTGAAGGAGCTGGAGAACGCGCTCGCCGACGGCCGCGCCGATCTCGCCGTTCATTCGCTGAAAGACGTGCCGATGGAACTGCCCGAAGGCTTTGCGCTGTCCACCATCATGGAGCGCGAAGACCCGCGCGATGCATTCGTCTCGAACCAGTACGACACGCTTGCCGCGCTGCCGCCCGGCAGCGTGATCGGCACGTCGAGCCTGCGCCGCGAAGCGATGCTGCGCGCGCGCTATCCGCAACTCGTCGTGAAGCCGCTGCGCGGCAATCTCGATACGCGGCTGGCCAAGCTCGATCGCGGCGACTACGCGGCCATCATTCTTGCCGCCGCCGGGCTGAAGCGTCTCGGTCTCGCCGGGCGCATCCGTTCGCTGCTCGATCCCGCCGACAGCCTGCCCGCCGCGGGCCAGGGCGCGCTCGGCATCGAGATTCGCGCGGACCGCGCGGACCTCGCCGCGTGGCTCGCGCCGCTGCATCACGAGCACACGGCCGCCGCTGTCGAAGCGGAGCGCATGGTGTCGCGCGCGCTCGGCGGCAGTTGCGAAGTGCCGCTCGCGGCCTACGCGATCTGGCATGACGGCGCGCTGCATCTGCGTGGCATCGTCGCGACGCCCGACGGGCAGCGCGTGCTCTCCGCCCAGGCCTCGGCGCCCGCGCCGACCACGGGCGCCGCGCTCGAACTCGGCCGCGAAGTCGCGAGCCAGCTCGAAGCGCAAGGCGCGATGGACATCGTCCGCGCGCTCAGCACGGCGAGCGGGCCGGCGAATGCCCCGTGATGGCGGCCGGCTCGAACACGACATCCGCTGATTCCCCGTCGACGGACGGCGCAGGCCCGTCGCGCGGCGCGCACCTGACCGTCGTGCTGACGAGGCCGGCGGGACAGTCGGACGCGCTCGCCAAGCTGCTGCACGACGCGAGTGTCGCGACCGTCGAATTTCCGCTGATCGAGATCGCGCCCGCGGACGACGAAGGCCCGCTGCGCGCGGCGCTCGCGTCGCTCGACCGGTACGCGCTCGTCGTGTTCGTGTCGCCGAACGCCGTCGATTACGCATTCGCGCGCCATGACGCGATCTGGCCGCATGCGCTGCCCGTCGGCGTCGTCGGCCCGGGCAGCGTCGCGGCGCTCGCGAAGCACGGCGTCGAAGCGCCCGCTTACACGGTGATCAGCCCGGGCGCTCCCGCCGACGACAACGACGGCGCGCGCTTCGACTCCGAAGCGCTGTACGCGGCGCTCGAAGCGTCGCTGGGCGAGAACGCGTTCGAAGGCAAGCGCGTGCTGATCGTGCGCGGCGACGGCGGCCGCGAATGGCTCGCCGACCGTCTGCGCGAAGCGGGCGCCGAAGTGGAGACCGTCGCGGCTTACCGGCGGCTCGTGCCCGAGCCGTCGATCGGCGCATGGTCGCGCGTTCATGCGCTGCTGTCCGGCGAATCGAAGACGCCGCACGCGTGGCTCGTCACCAGCTCCGAAGGCGTGCGCAATCTCGGCGAACTCGCGAATGACCATCTGACCGTCGGCGAGCAGGCGCAACTGAAACGCGCGATGTTCGTCGCGCCCCATCCGCGCATCGCGGAAACCGCGCGGGGATTGGGTTTTGATAGCATTACGGTGTCCGGTGCGGGCGATGAACGTATCGCGCGCACGCTGTTGTCCCTCGCTGTTCCTTCCGAAGTTCAACCGGTCCAGTCCAACCCGGCACAAGAACGCATGACTGATACCAACGCATCCACGAATCCCACGCCCAATGCCGCGCCGCGGCCCGCCACCACGCTGCCGCCGAATCAGCCCTTTACGCCTTACGAAATGCAGCAACCGAAACGCGGCAAGGGCACGGGGTTGCTCTGGATCGTCATCGCACTGGTGCTCATCGTGGCGGTCGCGGGCGGCCTCGCGCTGAACCGCAGGGTGATCAAGCTCGATCAGCAACTGTCGCATCGCCAGCAGGCCAACGACGCATCGACGGCCGAGCTGCGCGTGAAGACGGAGCAGGCCGTCGCGACCGTGCAAGCCGCCAACGCGCAGATTGCGCAGCTCGAAGGCAAGCTCGCCGATGCGCAGAACGCGCAACAGGCGCTGCAGCAGCAATACGCGGATCTCGCGCGCAACCGCGACGACTGGACGATGGCCGAAGTCGGCCAGATGCTGTCAAGCGCCAGCGAGCAGTTGCAGCTGACGGGCAACACGCAGCTCGCGCTCTTCGCGCTGCAAAGCGCCGACACGCGCCTCGCCGCCTCGGACGGCGCGCAGGTGCTGGCCGTGCGCAAGGCGATCGCGCAGGACATCGACAAGCTGAAGTCGGCGCCTTCGACGGATCTGACAGGCCTCGCGATCAAGCTCGACGACGCGATCGACCAGGTCGACCAGCTGCCGCTTTCAGGCGAGGCGCCCATCGCGCACGCGACGCCGCGCGCGGCCGAGCCGAAGGACGTCGACCGCGTCGCGGCCGCCACGGGCGAGCCGAAGTGGAAGGTGTGGTGGAACCAGTTCGTGACGGGCGTCGGCCAGCAGCTGACCAGTCTCGTGCAGGTGCGCCGCCTCGATCACGCCGATACGATGCTCGTGTCCCCCGATCAGGGCTACTTCCTGCGCGAGAACCTGAAGCTGCGTCTGCTGTCGGCGCGACTGGCGCTGCTCGCGCGAAACCAGACCACGCTCAAGTCCGATCTCAACGCCGCGGATGAGGCGCTAGCGCGTTACTTCGACGCGTCGTCGAAGAAAGTGCAGACCGCGCGCGATCTCGTGAAGGAGGTCGACCAGGGCTCGGGGGCCGTCGAAGTGCCGAACCTGAATACGAGCCTGCAGGCCGTGCATCAATACCGGAACCGGGGCTAATCATGGCGCTGCGTGGACTTCTCTGGCTCGCATTCCTGTTCGCGATCGCCGTCGTGCTCGCGCTCGTCGGGCGCTTCGACACCGGCCAGGTGCTGCTCGTCTATCCGCCGTATCGCGTCGATATTTCGTTGAACCTGTTCGTCGTCGGCCTCATCGTCACGTTCATCGTGATGTATGTGCTGCTGCGCATCGTGCGCAACATCTGGGACATGCCGCGTCGCGTGGCCGCGTACCGCGCGCGTCAGCGCGTCGCGAAGGCGCATTCGGCGTTGCGTGACGCGATCGCGAATCTATATGCCGGGCGTTTCTCGCGCGCCGAAAAGGCCGCACGCGATTCGCTCGCGAATCCGGCCAACAAGGGCGCGGCGGGCCTGATCGCGGCGAACGCCGCGCACCGGATGCACGAGTACGCGCGCCGCGACGAATATCTCGCGCAGATCGATGCAGCCGACTGGCAGGATGCGCGTCTGATGGCGACGGCCGACATGCGCGCCGATGGCCGCGATGCCGATGGCGCGCTGCTCGCGCTCACCGAAATGCAGTCGCAGGGCGGCCGCCGCATTCACGCGCAGCAGATCGCGCTGCGCGCGCAGCAGCAGTTGAAGAACTGGGGCGAAGTGCTCAAGCTCGTCAAGACGCTCGAAAAGCGTGAGGCGATTCATCCCGCCGTGGCCGTGCGTCTACGTCAACTGGCGGCGGAAAACCTGTTGCGCGATCGCCGGCACAATGCCGACGCGCTGCTCGAACTGTGGCATTCGCTGACGCCGACCGAGCGCCATTCGCCGCGCCTCGCCGATCTCGCAGCCGAGTTGCTGGTCGCGCTGAACCGTCCGCAGGAGGCGCGCAAGATCGTCGAGGACGCGCTTGCGCAGAACTGGGACGCGCGCCTCTTGCGCCGCTATCCGGATACGACGGGCGGCGATGCGCTGCCCTTGATCCAGAAGGCCGAAGGCTGGCGCAAGGAGCGCCCCGACGACGCCGATCTGCTGTTCACGCTGGGCCGTCTGTGTCTGCATCAGCAGTTGTGGGGCAAGGCGCAATCGTTCCTCGAACAGGCGCTGAAGCAAGCCGACAACGAGACGCTCAAGATCCGCTCGCACCGCGCGCTCGCGCGGCTGCACGAACAGCTGGGCGATGCATCGAAGGCGAGCGAGCACTATCGCGAGAGCGCGCTGGCGATGAATATCGTCTGATGCGCTGAACGGCTCGGGCCTCAAGTGAAAAACCCTCGGTGACTGGGTAGTCACCGAGGGTTTTTTCTTGCGCGAAGCCGGACGACCGGTAGGCGGTTATTTGTTCACGAGCCGCGCGGGCACGCTGATCGCGAGCAGTCCGCCGAGGATCATGAACGCGGCGAGCATGTACATGCCCGAGTCGGTGGTGGAGGTGATCTGCTTGAGCCAGCCCACCGCGTACGGGCTCAGGAAGCCCGCGAGATTGCCGATCGAGTTGATCATCGCGATGCCCGCCGCTGCGCCCGTGCCCGCGAGGAAGGACGTCGGCAGGCTCCAGAAGAGCGGCAGCGTCGTGATGATGCCCATCGTCGCGAGTGTGAGCGCGGCCATCGCGAGCGTCGTATCGTGCGCCCAGACCACGGACAACACGAGGCCGAGCGCGCCCGCGAAGCCCGGCAGCGCGACGTGCCAGCGGCGCTCGCGCGTGCGGTCGGCGCTGCGCGCGACGAGCACCATCGCGATCACGGCGGCAGCGAACGGGATCGCCGAAAGCAGGCCGATCATGAACGCATCGGTGACGCCCGTCGACTTGATGATGGTCGGCAGCCAGAAGCTCACGCCGTACAGGCCCATCACGAACGAGAAGTAGATCAGGCTCATCAGCAGCACGCGCGGGCTCATCATCACCTTGCCGATCGAGTGATCTTCCTTCGTCGCCTCTTCCGCGGCGATATTGCGCTCGAGCAGTTCGCGCTCCTGGTCCGTCAGCCACTTCGCCTTCGAGATGCGGTCGTCGAGCACGACGAACACCAGAATGCCGACGATCACAGACGGTATGCCTTCGAGCAGAAACAGCCACTGCCAGCCATGCCAGCCGTTCGCGCCATTGAATGCCTTCAGGATGTAGCCCGAGATCGGCCCGCCGACGACGCCCGAAATCGCGATGGCCGTCATGAACCAGGTCGTCATGCGGCCACGCCGGTGCGCCGGATACCAGTAAGTCAGGTACAGGATGATGCCGGGGAAGAAGCCCGCTTCCGCGAGACCGAGCAGAAAGCGCATCACGTAGAACATGGTGGGCGTGGTGACGAACATCGTCAGCATCGAGATGATGCCCCACGACACCATGATCCGCGCGATCCACACCCGCGCGCCGACGCGGTGCAGGATGATGTTGCTCGGCACTTCGAAGATGAAATAGCCGATGAAGAAGATGCCCGCGCCGAAGCCATAGACGGCGTCGGAGAGACCCAGATCGGCGCTCATGCCGAGCTTCGCGAAGCCGACGTTCACGCGATCCAGATACGCGACGACATAGCTGAGCATCAGAAGCGGCGTCAGACGCCAGGCGACTTTCCTGTAGGTCGCCTCTTCGAAAGTGGAAGGCGCGCCTGCGCCGGGATGGTGAAGCGGATTCGCAGGACTGGACACGCGTGTCTCCTATCGACCAGCGTTGGCGTTTTGACGCCTTACGCCGGTCCTATGTAAAGCTCGTTATTGTGGAAATGACGTACCGCCGTTCGCGATTCTAAACGTTCAATACGCGCTGAAAAGCCGCTTGACGTCGGGGAAAACACCGAGTTTTCAGCGATTGACGCGAGTCACGCGGTACGGCGCGCGGCGTGCTTGCGCGCATGGGCGGAACGCCCTGCGCGGAAGCACACTGCACGTGCCGCTACACGCAGCGTCCGCCGTCCACTTCGAGGCACACGCCCGTGATGAACTCGGCCTCGTCAGACGCCAGATAAAGCGCGGCATTCGCGATGTCCTGCGGCGTCGAGAAGCGGCCGAGCGGAATGCCCGCCAGAAACTTCTGCCGGTTCTCAGGTGTATCTTCGACGCCCATGAACTCCGTCAGCAGTCCCGTCTCGCCGATCACCGGGTTCACGCAATTCACGCGAATGCGGTCCGGCCCGAGCTCGACGGCAAGCGCCTTGCTCGCGACGATCACGGCGCCCTTGCTGCCGTTGTACCAGACGAGCCCAGGGCGCGGCCGCACGCCCGCCGTCGATGCGATATTGACGAACACACCGCCGCCTCGCTCGCGGAAGTACGGGACGAATTCGCGCACGCTCCAGTAGATGCTCTTCACGTTGACGGCGTACACGCGGTCGAACTCGGCTTCCGTGACTTCGAGCACCGGCTTGTTCCGATGCGTGGTGCCCGCGTTGTTGACGACGATCTGCACGCTGCCGAAGTCTTCGATGGCGGCGGCGCGCAACGCGCTCCAGTCGTCCGCGCGCGTGACGTCGCCCGCGACGGCAATTGCCTTGCCGCCCGCCAGCGCGATCTCGCTCGCGACCCGTTCGGCCGCCGGGCCGTTCAGATCGTTGACGACGACGTTCGCGCCTTCGCGCGCGTAGGTTTTCGCGATGCCTTCGCCAAAGCCCGAGCCGCCGCCTGTGACGATGGCCGTTTTGCCTGTCAGCCGCATGATGTCTCCTATGTCAATGGGAGTCGGTGCCTCGGTCCTTGCTCCCGGTCCATGAAAGATGGTTGCTGTTGTTGCGCGAATGGTTTCGCGTTGCTTGGAGTTATGCGTCAGCCGTGTTTGATCGCGATGGTCTTCAGCACCGTGAAGCCGTACAGCGCTTCGAAGCCCTTCTCGCGGCCGTGGCCCGAATGCTTGACGCCGCCGAACGGCAGCTCGACGCCGCCGCCCGCGCCATAGTTGTTGATGAACACCTGCCCCGAGCGCACGCGTCTCGCGATGCGCAGCTGGCGTGCGCCGTCGCGCGTCCAGATGCCCGCGACAAGCCCGTACTGCGTGCCGTTGGCCAGCGCCAGCGCTTCGCCTTCGTCGGCGAAAGGCAGCGCGGCGAGCACCGGGCCGAACACTTCTTCGCGCGCGAGGCGGTGCGTGGGCGGCACGTCGCGCAGCAGCGTCGGCGCCTGATAGAAGCCGTCTTCCGGCGCTTCTGCGATGACTTCGCCGTGCGCCGCCATTGGGATGCCGTCGTGCTGCGCATCCGACAGGAAGTCCCATACGCGGCGCTGCTGCTTCGCGCTGATCAGCGGACCGCAGTCGAGATCCGCGTGCGCCGGGCCGACACGCAGCGCGTTGAACGCGGTCGTGAGCCGGTCAAGCAGCGGCTCGTAGATGCTCCGCTCGATCAGCACGCGGCTGCCCGCCGAGCAGGTCTGCCCGGCGTTCTGCACGATCGCGTTGACGAGCGTCGGCAGCGCGGCGTCGAGGTCGGCATCCGCAAAGACGATTTGCGGCGACTTGCCACCCAGCTCCAGCGTGACGGGCACGTGGTTTTCGGCGGCCATCTGCGTGACGAGCTTGCCCGTTTCGGGCGAGCCGGTGAACGAAATGTGATCGATGCCGGGATGGCGCGCGAGCGCCGCGCCCGCTTCGTGTCCGTAGCCCGTGACGACATTGAGCGCGCCCGCCGGCAGGCCCGCTTCGGCCGCGAGTTCGGCGACGCGCAGCACCGAGAGGCACGCGTCCTCGGCGGGCTTCACGACGCACGCGTTCCCCGCCGCAAGCGCTGCGCCCACGCTGCGCCCGAAGATCTGCATCGGATAGTTCCACGGCACGATGTGGCCCGTGACGCCGTGCGGCTCGCGAATCGTGAAGACGGTGTAGCCGTTCTGGTAGGGCAGCGTTTCGCCATGCAGCTTGTCGGCGGCGCCCGCATAGAACTCGAAGTAACGCGCGAGCGCGGCCGCGTCGCCGCGCGCCTGTTTGAGCGGCTTGCCCGTGTCGCGTGCTTCGATCTGCGCCAGTTCTTCGTGGCAGGCGGCGACGAGCATCGACAGCCGGTACAGCAGACGGCCGCGCTCGGCCGCGCTGGCGGCGCCCCATGCGCCGTCGTACGCGCGGCGCGCGGACTGGACCGCGGTATCGATGTCGGCGGCCGTACCGCGTGCGAGCGTCGTGAACGGCTGGCCGTCGGAGGGATCGACGACGGGGATCGTCTCCCAGCCCGATGACGCGGCCCATTCACCGCCGATGAAGTGTTTCGCTTCTTCCACACATGCTCCTTGCCTGAGGCGACAGAGGACGATCAACGAAAAAACGGGACAGCGGACGACGATGGCCTTGCGCGCGCATGACGGGCACAACGGAACCGTCGATAAGGACTGGCAGCGCGCGCGATGCTCGGCGGCTAAAGACGGATGCCGGCGAAGGATGCCGGCACAACAGGCACCGCAGCGAACGGGAGCCGCCCGTCGTACGACGATTATCGCGCCGATCGCCACGAGGATGTCATTGGCCGATTGGCTATAATGGCGCATTCCGCAGTGTCCGGGTTGCGGCGCCGCGTTCCGTATCGCGAACGCAGCGCGCGCCGCGCGCCATCTTTCACATTTCATCCTGATCAGAGAGTGCCATGAGCTTCAATCACGTCCCCCCTGGTAAAGACCTCCCGCAAGACTTCAACGTCATCATCGAAATTCCGGCGCAAAGCGATCCGGTGAAGTACGAGGCGGACAAGGAACTGGGCATGCTCGTCGTCGATCGCTTCATCGGCACGGGCATGCGTTATCCCGCGAACTACGGCTTCATTCCGCAGACGCTGTCGGGCGACGGCGACCCCGTCGACGTGCTGGTGATCACGCCGTTCCCGCTGCTGGCAGGCTCCGTGGTACGCGCACGCGCGCTCGGCATGCTGCAGATGACGGACGAATCGGGCGTCGATGCGAAGCTGATCGCCGTGCCGCACGACAAGATCTGCCCGATGACGGCAGACCTGAAGTCGATCGACGACGTGCCGCAATACCTGAAGGATCAGATCAAGCACTTCTTCGAGCAATACAAGGCGCTCGAGAAGGGCAAGTGGGTGAAGGTCGAGGGCTGGGCGGGCGTCGATGCCGCCCACAAGGAAATCAGCGAAGGCGTCGCGAACTACAAGAAGTAATCGGTACGCTGAAAGTCTGCTGGCAGAACGCTCCTTCGGGAGCGTTTTGTTTTTTGGGCGTCGACGCTGCGCGCCCTTACTGCGGGCGCGCTGTCGCGAGCCGCGTGCCGGCGAACGGGTCCCGGCGCCAGTCGACGGTCGGGCGTGCCGCTGGTTTGGACCGCGTGGCGCGCTTCTCGACGACGAAGTGCTCCATCGACTGACCGGCGCTCACGGCCTGGCTCAGCCACTGCGGCAGATTTCCTTTACCGTCCCACGTATCGCCGGAAGCGCTGCGAAAGCGCGCCGACTTCTGGCGCGTGCGCTCTTCGGCCAGTGCAGCCGCGAGATCGGTGATCTTGATGCCGACCTGCGCCATGCGGCTGCGCAGATACGCAATCATGCTGTCACGCTTACGCTCGTCCATTTGCTTTCCCCTTGAGGTTCCTGCCAGGTAAAGGCACTGCGTCGGTATCGATTCGGTGTGGGGAAGTATGCTTTCGGGCCAAGGGCGCGTCGAGGTGCGATTATTGAAAACACTGTTGCTGCGCGGACAACGGCGCGGCGCGGATCACGAGTCCGGATCAGGCTTCCCCGGTGTCCGGCGCCTCTGCTTCGCTCAGCGCAGGCAGCACGGATTCGAGCGTCCGCGTTCCCGACGCCAGCTCCCGCTTCTGCGCGGGCGCGAGCTGCTTGACGCGGTACTCGGCCCGCAATGCGCTCGACCGGTCGGCGAGTTCGAACGTCGCGAGCAGGCGCACGGGCTTGCGCGAGCGCGTGTAGCGCGCGCCCGTGCCGTTGCAGTGCTTGTCGAAGCGCGCCGCGACGTCGGTGGCGATGCCCGTGTAGACGCTGCCGTCCGAGCATTCGATCAGATACAGAAACCACGGCATCGCGCGCGCCTAGTCCTTGAACGGGTTGTGTTCGCGCAGTTCGTCGACGTACGCGTGGATGTGATTCTTCTCGCTGTCGAGAAACCGCGCGACGGCATCCGAGAATGCCGGATGCGCGAGCCAGTGCGCCGAGCGCGTGACGGTCGGCATGAAGCCGCGCGCCATCTTGTGTTCGCCCTGCGCGCCGCCTTCGAACACGCCGAGCTTCTGCTCGATGCAGAATTCGAGCGGCTGATAGTACGCGGTCTCGAAGTGCAGGCAGGGCACGTGTTCGAGCGCGCCCCAGTAGCGCCCGTACAGCGTGCCGCCCGCATTCGCGCCGTCTCGCTGATAGACGACGAGCGAGCTCGCGATCGGCTTGCCCTCGTATTCTGCGATCACCAGCATCAGATTCTCGGGCATCGACGCGCCGATCATCCGGAAGAAGTCGAGATTCAGATACGGACTCGAAAAGTGCTCGCGGTACGTCTGCCGATAGCACTTGCTGAAGAAGCGCCATTCGGCGTCGCTGATGTCTTCGCCCGGCACGCGGCGAAACGTGATACCCGCCTCGCGCATCTTGCGTCGTTCGGCGCGGATGTTCTTGCGCTTCTTCTGTTCGAGCGTCGACAGGAACTCGTCGAAATCGCGGTAGCCTTCGTTGATCCAGTGGAACTGCACGCCTTCGCGCTGCATCATGCCGAGGTCCGTCAACACCTGCGCTTCCGTTTCGGTGGGGAAGAGCACATGCAGCGACGACACGTCGGCCTGCTCGGCGAATGCGACCAGCGTGGCGGCGAGATGGCGCAGAGCGTGCTCGTCGGCGGCGATGAGGCGCGTGCCCTGCACGGGTGTGAAGGGCACCGCGCACAGCAGCTTCGGATAGTAGGGCAGTCCGTTGCGCTTGTACGCGTCCGCCCATGCCCAGTCGAACACATACTCGCCGTACGAGTGGCCTTTCGCATAGACGGGCGCGGCCGCGGCCAGCTTGCCCGTGCGCGGATCGGTCAGCGTGACGAACTGCGGCGCCCAGCCCGTATCGGCGACGGCGCATTGCGTCGCGTGCAGCGCGCTCAGGAATTCGTGGCGCAAGAAAGGCGTCGGTTGCGCCTGCTGGCTGAGCAGCGCGTTCCACTCGACGGCATCCACTTCGAGCGGCGAAGCGAGAATGCCCGCGCTGTAATCAAAACGTTCCTGGTTCAATCTGTTCGACCGTTGGCGGTACTGTTGGCGCGCTCGCGTGGGCTCGCGACCCGACAGGACTGAATGATGCGGATATACGGACGCTGCGCGCGGGACCAGTTCGCCTCGATGCAACGACGATTCGATGGCAAGGCGCTAACTCCATCGCGGCGCGACGAACGGCCATGTTAATGCAAATGCGCGCGCGAAGTGCGCAGCGTGGTTTCCGAGGCGGGCGCGGCGATTGCGTGAAGGCTTGCGCGCACGTGATCGAGACCTGGAATACGCTTACCGCTTATCATCTACGCTGTTCGATAGCAGCCGTTTCGCGTGACCGCCTGTCGTTCGATTGGTTCGATCCGTTCGATTGGCCGACGCACGCGCCCGAAGGAATCTCTGACATGAAAGGCAATTTCTTTAACCTGTATTCGCATCGCTTTGCGCGCGTCGCGGTGGGTGTGCCGCGCTGCCGGGTGGCCGACCCCGCCTTCAACGCCGACGAGACGCTCAAGCTCGCGCGCGAAGCCGCCGCGAAGGGTGCGGCGCTCGTCGCGTTTCCCGAGCTTGGCCTGCCCGCCTATACCTGTGACGATCTCTTTCATCAGGGCGCGCTGCTCGATGCATGCAAGACCGCGCTGGCAAAGATCGTCGATGCGTCGAAGAAGCTGTCCGCCGCGCTGATCGTCGGCATGCCACTGCAGGTGGACCACAGCCTGTTCAACTGTGCGGTGGTCGTCGCGCGCGGCGCCGTGCTCGGCGTGGTGCCGAAGAGCTATCTGCCGAACTACGGCGAGTTCTACGAAGCGCGCCAGTACACGCCCGCCGACAGCGCCGTCGCGCGCGAGATCGATCTGCTCGGCGAGCGCGTGCCGTTCGGCGCGTCGCTGCTGTTCGAACTGACGGACGTGCCCGACTTCCGCTTTCACGTCGAGATCTGCGAGGACGTGTGGGTGCCCATTCCGCCGTCGTCGTTCGCGGCGCTTGCGGGCGCGACGGTGCTCGTGAACCTGTCGGCGTCGAACATCGTGGTGGGCAAGTCGGGCTACCGGCATCAACTCGTCGGCCAGCAGTCGGCGCGCTGTCTCGCGGCGTATCTGTACACGTCGGCGGGCCGCGGAGAATCGTCGACCGACATGGCGTGGGACGGCCAGGCGTTGATCTGCGAAAACGGCGAGATGCTCGCCGAGTCCGAGCGCTTTCTCGACGACTCGCACCTGATCTTCGCGGACGTCGATCTCGAGCGGCTCTCGCACGAACGCATGCGGCAGACGACTTTCGGCATGTCGGTGCAGCGTCACAAGGAAGAAGTGGCGAAGTTCCGGATCGTGCGCATCGCGATCGATCACGATACGTCGCGCGCGTTGCCGATCGAGCGCAAGGTCGAGCGCTTCCCGTACGTGCCCGCCGATACGCGGCGCCGCGACGAACGCTGCAACGAGGTCTACAACATCCAGGTGCAGGCGCTCGTGCAGCGGCTGTCGGCGTCGAATATCCAGAAGGTCGTGATCGGTGTGTCGGGCGGGCTCGACTCGACGCATGCGCTGCTCGTCTGCGCGAAGGCAATGGACCGTCTGAAGCTGCCGCGCACGAACATCATCGGCGTGACGATGCCGGGCTTCGCGACCAGCGACCGCACGCTGAAGCAGGCGCGCGAGCTGATGGAAGTGGTCGGCTGCACGTCGATGGAAATCGACATCCGGCCGAGCTGCGAGCAGATGCTCAAGGACCTCGACCATCCGTATTCGGCGGGCGAGGCGAAGTACGACATCACGTTCGAGAACGTGCAGGCGGGCGAGCGCACGAACCATCTGTTCCGTCTCGCCAATTTCCACAACGGCATCGTGATCGGCACGGGCGATCTGAGCGAACTGGCACTCGGCTGGTGCACGTATGGCGTCGGCGATCACATGTCGCACTACAGCGTGAACGCGAGCGTGCCGAAGACGCTGATCACGCACCTCGTGCGCTGGGTTGCGGAGACGGGCGCGATCGGCAAGAGCGGTTCCGGCACGCTGCTCAATATTCTCGCCACCGAGATCAGCCCGGAACTGGTGCCCGGCAAGGCGGCGGGGGCGATTGAACAGAAGACCGAGTCGTTCATCGGGCCCTACGAGTTGCAGGACTTCAACCTGTACTACATCCTGCGCTACGGCTTTGCGCCTTCGAAGGTAGCGTACCTCGCGCTGCACGCATGGCGCGACAAGGAGAGGGGCGGCTGGCCGGAAGGCGCGCACGTCGCGCGCAACGAGTACGACCTCGCCGCGATCAAGCGCAATCTCGGCATCTTTTTGTGGCGCTTCTTCAAGACGAGCCAGTTCAAGCGGAGCTGCGTGCCGAATGCGCCGAAGGTGGGCTCGGGCGGATCGCTGTCGCCGCGCGGCGACTGGCGTGCGCCGAGCGATTCGGAAGCGACTGTCTGGACCGATGATCTTGCAACGGTTCCGGACAAAGCCGCCTGAGCCCCGTCTTTATCTGCTGCCGCGTGTACGCCGCTGCACGCGGCGTCGTGCCCATGCTGGCAAGGTGTGCAGTGCGGCGTAGAATCTAACGCATCTGAACCTTCCTTTTTCGAACCGAGACGAGGCCTGCCATGAAACGCATCACCGCCATCATCAAACCGTTCAAGCTCGACGAAGTCCGCGAAGCGCTCGCCGAAGTCGGCCTGACGGGGCTGACCGTCACCGAGGTCAAAGGCTTCGGCCGTCAGAAAGGGCACACCGAGCTCTATCGCGGCGCCGAATACGTGGTCGATTTTCTGCCGAAAGTGAAGATCGAAGTCGTGGTCGCGAACAACCAGACCGATCAGGTGATCGATGCGATCATCGGCGCGGCGCGCACGGGCAAGATCGGCGACGGCAAGATCTTTGTCGCGGATGTCGAGCGCGTGATCCGCATTCGCACGGGTGAGGAGAACGAAGCGGCCGTATAAGCGGTCTACTTGCGCGTCCCGCTTCGCGGGGTCGCGCATCGCGTCGGATTACGCGCCGGCGTTGCACTGCGCCGGTGCTTCGATGCACAAGCGGAGTGCTTTGAACTTCGGTTTTGAACTTCGCCGTCCGCGCAAATAAAAAAAGGTGCGACACCCTTTCGGACATCGCACCGATACGCGCCTCTCGCAGCAGCGTGAAAACTGTTTCCGTTAAAGCTCTTCTGTTTGCACCGTTCGATTAGAACGAGTGCTGGATACCTGCATACACGCCCGACTGGCTATGACCCGGCAGCGGGTTGTCGGTTGCGACTGCCGTACCCGGGTTGTTCGCGTTCAGGCCGTAGTTAGCCGTCTTGCTGTTCTGGACCGTTGCGATCTGGATGTCCAGCAGCGTGCGCTTCGACAGGTTGTACGAGCCGCCGATCGTGTAGATCGTCGCGTTGCCTGCGCCGTTGTTGCCGTTCACGTGGTAGACGGCTGCGATCAGCGCCGCTGCCGGCGTTGCTTGCCACGTCACGCCGCCCCATTCGTGATCGAGCGTTGTCGGCTGGCCAGGCAGAACGCCCGTTGCACCCGACGTACGGACAGCCTGGTAGGCAGCCTGAACCTTGAACTGGCCCAGGAACACGTTGACCATCGCCGAGTATTCGCGCGACGCTGAGTACACGCCGCCCGGCGCGTTAGCCGTGTTGATCAGGCCCGTCTGCGGGCCGTACAGCACACCGTTGCCCGGGTTGCGGATTTCGTCGTACATGCCGCGAACCTGGAACAGCGACGAGGTGTAGGTGACCTGCGCACCGGCTTCGCGGCCTTGCGGCGTCGTGCCGTTACCGTTCCAGTTCGTCGCGTTCGACAGCGCGTATTGGCCGTAGAAGTCAAAGCCCGCTATCTTCGGTGACTGGTAAGCGACGTTGTTACTCGATTGCGGCCAGTTGCGGCCACGCACCAGCGATGCCGACGACCAGTTCGACTGACCGAACGGATCGAAGTCCCACACGCCGTTCGAGATGAACAGCATGCGGCCCATCGTGAACGTACCGTATTGGTTGTTCGCGAAGCCGACCGTCGCCCAACGATTGAAAAGACCGCCGCCGCCAGGGCCTGCGCCCGTCATCGTGTTGAACGAGCCTTCCAACTGGAACACGGCCTTGGTGCCGCCGCCCAGATCTTCAGCGCCCTTCAAGCCCCACAGGCTGGTACCCCAGTCGCCGCTCTCCGCACGGAAACGGTGCGTGCTGCTTTGCGCGGCACCCGCTGCGTTCGGGTTCGTCGGCACACCCGACATGTACTCCAGACCAGCGTCCAGACGCCCGTACAGCGTCACGCTGCTCTGTGCGTGTGCTGCAACGCCGAAAGTCAGCAGCGCTGCGGCAGCCAAAGCTTTCTTCATCTTCTCCTCCATACCCTGTCAAAAAGTAAAGCCAGTACTGCGAGTGGTGCCCGGACGCCAGCGGCGCCGAGCAGGAATCCCTTTCAGGGAGATGGGCGGGTGATCGGTTGTTTGTCGATGCAGCTTCGAGGCTGTCTGATCGTCACGCCGATCTCTCTCGCGACCGGTATCTCCTATACGTTTGTTTTGAAGTGAAACTACTTTTCTTGAACTTTGTTTTGCTACTTTCGTTACTAATTTAGCAAAATACCCCTCGGTTGGCGAATAAATTAGCGATGCTCGGTAAAGATGTCTCTAAATTGCAATACCACTGTGAGACAAGTGGCGTGCGGAGGGCTTTGAATAGAGCTCCGGGCCTTGTCCGACAAGGGAAGCACGGTTGTTAACGAGTGGTGTCAAGGATTGCCTCTATTGACGCGATAAATCGTCGGGAGTAGGGGCGTTCCGGTCCGTTGGTGGTGCAGATGTTGGGATGCCGAAGCTTTGATGTGGCGCAGGAGGGACAGGGAGGCGTCGCGAGGGCAATGAAAAAGGGCGCCGGTAAGCGCCCTGTAATGCTACATAAACTACATCACGGAATTATTTCAGGCTGCCCGACAGGAACTGCTTGAGGCGGTCACTCTTCGTGTTCCTGAACACTTCATCCGGATGGCCTTCCTCTTCGACGCGCCCCTGATGCAGGAACATCACGTGATTCGACACGTTGCGCGCGAACGCCATCTCGTGCGTGACGACGATCATCGTGCGGCCTTCTTCCGCGAGCGTCTGCATGACCTTCAGCACTTCGCCGACCAGCTCGGGGTCGAGCGCGGAAGTGGGCTCGTCGAACAGCATCACGTCGGGGTTCATCGTCAGCGCGCGGGCGATCGCCACGCGCTGCTGCTGGCCGCCTGACAGATGCGACGGGTACTGCTTCTCGACGCGCGGCGCGAGGCCCACTTTCTCCAGATACGTGCGGGCGCGCTCCTCGGCATCCTTGCGCGACATGCCCAGCACGTGCAGCGGCGCTTCGATGACGTTTTCGAGCACCGTCATGTGCGTCCACAGGTTGAAGTGCTGGAACACCATCGAAAGTTTCGTACGCATCCGTTGCAACTGCTTCTGGTCCGACACGCGCAGTGCGCCGTGCTTGTCCTTCTGCGTGCGGATCTCCTGGCCGTCGACGAAGATGCGCCCAGCGTTCGGCTGCTCGAGGAAGTTGATGCAGCGGAGCATCGTGCTCTTGCCCGAGCCGGACGAACCGATCACGCTGATCACGTCGCCGCGGTTCGCGCGCAGCGTGACGCCTTTGAGAACTTCATTGTCGCCGTACTGCTTGTGCAGGTTGTCGACGAAAAGCATTTGCTGTGTGGCTTGAGTGTTCATCGGGTTCCTTGACTTGCTTATTCGCCGTCGTTACTTGCCTTGCGGGCGCAGATAAGCGAGCCAGCGGCGCTCGGCGCGGCGGAAGAGCCAGACGAGCGCAAAAGAGACGATCAGATAGAGCAGGGCGGCGATGCCGAAAGCGTCGAACGAACGGTAGGTCGCCGAGTTGACGTCGCGTGCAATCTTCAGGATGTCCGGCACGGTCGCGGTGAAGGCGACGGTGGTCGCGTGCAGCATCAGGATCACTTCGTTGCTGTAGTACGGCAAGGCGCGGCGCAGCGCCGACGGCAGGATCACACGGCGATACAGCGTGAACTGCGACATGCCATAGGCGCGCGCGGCTTCGATTTCGCCGTACGGCGTCGCCTTGATCGCGCCCGCGAAAATCTCCGTCGTGTACGCGCAGGTGTTCAGCGTAAACGCGAGCAGCGTGCAATGCATGCCGTCGCGAAAGAACGCGTTGGTCAGCGCGTTCGAGCGAATCATTTCGAGGCTGTAGAGGCCCGTATAGCAGAGCAGCAGTTGCACGTACAACGGCGTGCCGCGGAAGATGTAGGTATACAGCCACACCGCGCCCGCGAGCCATTTCTTCTTCGACACGCGCGCGACAGCGAGCGGTATCGACAGACAGAAGCCCAGGCCGATCGACACGACGAGCAGCCACAGCGTGATGACGACGCCCGTGAAGCGGTAGCCGTCCGTATAGAGATAGTTGCGCCAGTATTCCTGGATCAGCTCGATCATAGTTCCGCCTTGCGCACGCCAGTCGAGTAGCGTTTTTCGAGGTACATCAGCACGAAGTTCGACACTGTCGTGATCGCCAGATAGATCGCGCCGGCCATCAGCGTGAAGAAGAAGAAACGCAGCGTGCCTTTGCCGGCATCCTGCGATGCCTTGACGACGTCCGCGAGGCCGATGATCGACACGAGCGCCGTCGCCTTGACCATCACCTGCCAGTTGTTGCCGATGCCGGGCAGCGCGAAGCGCATCATCTGCGGGAACATGATCCTCGAGAACACTTGCCAGGCCGTCATGCCGTACGCGGCGCCCGCTTCGAGCTGGCCGCGCGGCACCGCGAGGAACGCGCCGCGGAAAGTCTCCGTGAAATACGCGCCGTAGATGAAGCCGAGCACGGCGACGCCGGCGACGAACGGATCGATGTCGATCTGGTCCCAGCCGAGCATGTCGGTGAGATTGTTCAGCCAGATCTGGATGCTGTAGAAGAGCAGCAGCATCAGCACGAGATCGGGGACGCCGCGCACGAGTGTCGTGTAGAGCGTGCCGATGCCATACGACAAGCGGTTTTTCGACAGCTTCGCCGCCGCGCCGAGCAGACCGAGCAGAAACGCCAGCGCAAGCGACAGGATCGCCAGCTTGACGGTCTGCACCGTGCCGGCAAAGATGAGCGGGCCGTAGCCTTGAAAGAACATAGTGAGTCCTTGACGACGCTCCCGCGCGCCGCGAAAGACGCGGAACGCGTGCGCTGCGGCGGGTCGCGCGAAGGCCGATGCGGTATCGCCTTCGATGTCTCCCGTGCGGCGCACAGCATGCCGCTGTGCGAATCATGACTGCCTGACCATTGCCGGCCGGCAGCGCGTTTTCCAGCTTGTTTGCTACTGCTTGTTCGTTACTTCGTGTGCGACTGTATTACGAAGCCCGGCGACAAGCCCATCCGGGCCTGTCCCGAGCCTTTGCTGCGCGACGCCGGCGCAGGCGGCCCGCCCACGCCCATCAGAGGCTAGCGGCTCTGATAAATATCGACGTCGAAGTACTGCTTCTCGAGCCGCTTGAACGTGCCGTCCTGGTGGATGTCGGCGAGCGCCTTGTTGAGCTTCGCTTTCAGCTCGCCGTCTTCCTTTCGCACGCCGATGGCCGTGCCTTCGCCGATCGTCTTCGGGTCCTTCACTTCCGGGCCGGCCCACGCGAAGCCCTTGCCGCGCGGCGTCTTCAGAAAGCCGGCGTCAGCCTGCAGTTCATCTTGCAGCGACGCGTCGAGACGCCCCGTCGCGAGATCGGCGTACACCTGATCCTGGTTCTGGTACGGCACGATCGTCACGCCCTTGGGCTCCCAGTACGCCTTCGCGTACGCTTCCTGCGTCGTGCCCTGCTCGACGCCGACGTGCTTGCCCTTCAGCAATTCAGCCGTCGGCAGAAGCGGCGAGCCCGCCTTCGCGATCATGCGCGCGGGCGCGTCGAACAGCTTGTCGGAGAAGTCGATCTGCTCGCGGCGCTTGTCGGTGACGGTCAGCGACGACACGATGATGTCGAACTTCTTGCCCTTCAGCGCCGGGATGATGCCGTCGAAATCCTGCGGAATCCACACGCACTTGACGTTCATCTTCGCGCAGAGCGCCTTCGTCAGATCGACGTCGAAACCGATCATCTGGCCATTCGGCGCCATCGATTCGAACGGCGGATAACTGGCGTCGACCCCGATGCGCACGGTTTTCCATTCTTTTGCCATAGCCCCCGTGGCCATGACTGCGAGCGCTACGCACAGTGCGAGCTTCTTCATGTTTCTCCTGACTTCCCGATCGCCGCGGTGCCGTCCCGCGCCGGCGACCGCCGGCTGGTGGCCGGCCGTCGCCATTCTAGGCGGACAAAATTATGCTGCCCGGGTTAAAGGCGAATTGACCGATTTGCCGCCGATTCATTGACCCAAGCGGCCTGCTGCTTGCCGGCCTCTTTCCCCACCCAGGCGGCCGCGAGGCGTGCTCCCCTTGCTGTCCGGGGGCGCGCGCTGTGAGCGGCGATCCGTCCGGACGCGGCACGCGCGTCGACCCTTTCCAAAAAGCGCGGTATTTTACCCGAACCCGGGCGCGGTGCCAGTGGCAGTCGTGTGGCAGCCGTGCGGAAAAAGCCCTTTGCCGCCAGAGACATGCGTGCGCGGCGCGATATCCCGGCATGCGTGCGGATGTCGTCACGACCGATGCGGCGCGCATTGCACGGCCGTCGCCATTGCCGTCATTTGCGGAACGATCCGGTGCAGTGGCGGCGGTTGTTCCGGGCGCGCGCGGCCCATACATTCTTCCCGTCATCACCAATTTTCACGGGAGAGTCACATGATCACGATTCGCCGCTCCGACGAACGGGGCCACGCCAACCACGGCTGGCTAGACTCGAAGCACAGCTTCTCGTTTGCCGATTACTACGATCCGGAGCACATGCATTTCGGCCCGCTGCGCGTGATCAACGAGGATCGCATTGCGGGCGGGCAGGGCTTCGGCACGCACGGGCATCGCGACATGGAAATCGTCACGTATGTGCTCGACGGCGCGCTGTCGCATCGCGATAGCATGGGCAACGGCTCGACGATCCGCCCTGGCGACGTGCAGCGCATGAGCGCCGGCACGGGCGTGATGCATAGCGAGTTCAATGCGTCGCAGGAAGACCTGCTACATCTGCTGCAGATCTGGATCATCCCGAAGCGCGCGGGCGATCAACCCGGCTACGAGGAAAAGCGCTTCAGCGATGCGGACAAGCGCGGCCGTCTGCGCGTCGTCGTGTCGCCGGATGGGCGCGACGGCTCGGTGACGATTCACGCCGACGCGTCGATCCACGCGGGTCTTTTCGACGGCGCGGAGCGCGCCGAGTATGCGCTAGCGGCTGGGCGCGAGGCGTATGTGCACATCGCGCGTGGCGCGCTGACGGTGAACGGCGAAGCGCTGAAGGCAGGCGACGCCGCGATGATCACCGATGCGTCCGCGGTCACGCTCGAGAACGGCGAGGGCGCCGAAGTGCTGCTGTTCGACCTGGGGCGGTTGCGTTAAGCCGCCAGCCGTCAGGCTGTCGTCCGGGCGTTCGCGCTTTCGCCGGACCATCGATGAGAAACGCCACGGGATGTCGTTCCCGTGGCGTTTTCTTCTACGTGTAGCACGCGATGATCGGCGCGAGGCAAGGGCGGCCGACCGCGCCGCCCTGCGCGACGCGTCACGTGCGATCGCCGCTTACGGCTTCACCGCCGAAGCCGCCGCGTCGCCGCGATGCTTTTCCCAACGCTCGCGCATCTTCTCGTGACGCTGCTCCATCTTCGCGAAGTGCTGCTTGAGCGAGGTGCTGACGGTGGTCTTCTGCTGGTCGTTCAGGCCGTTATAGAAGTTGAGCCACGCCGTCGCCGTCTGTTCGCGCAGTTGCGCGTCCTTCTGCTCGATCTGCTGATGCGCGGCGTGCATCGCGTTCAGGTCGAGGATCGGCTGCTGCTGCATCTGCTTGAACTGCTGACGCATCTGCTCGTGGTTCGCGCGTTCCGCTTCATGGCTTTGCTTCATCGTGTCGAGCGCGGCCTGCCATTGCTTTTCCTGATCCGCGTTCAGCTTGAGCTGCCCGTGCAACTGGTTCAGCTCCTTCATAAAGTGGCCGTGGTGCCAGCCGGGACCGCCGGGGCCCATGCCACCGGGACCACCGGGGCCACCTTGGGGCTGCGCGGCGAACGCGGACCCGAGACTCAGTGCGAGCGATGCAGCGGCGACGGCGAGAAAGCGTGATGTTTTTTTGGACATTACAGTGCTCCTTGATGACTAGCCGACGATGCCGCCTGTCTCGAAGGTGGACGGGCGTGCATTCGGTAAGGCACAGCGTAGAGGGATCGAACGAGGGGCGTGTTACGCGTATCCTTGCGGAAGTTACGCGACATTACGTGTGCCTTTCGCGGTAACACCCCGTAACCCTTTCGGGGGTCAGTTGGGTCGAATAGCCGTCGGGGCGCGCGTTACACTTCAAGCCATGGCTACTCAAATTCTTGTCGTCGATGACGACGTCGAACTGCGCGACCTGCTGCGCGATTACCTGGCCCGGCAAGGCATCGAGGTTTCGGTGCTGCATGACGCCAGCTCTCTGGAACGCCGCATCGAGCGCGAACGTCCCGACCTGATCGTGCTGGACCTGATGATGCCGGGTGTCGACGGGCTGACGGCGCTGCGCAAGCTGCGCGCGTCGGGTGACGATATCCCCGTCATCATGCTCACGGCGCGCGCCGACGATGTGGACCGTATCGTTGGCCTGGAACTCGGCGCGGACGATTACCTCGGCAAGCCGTTCAATCCGCGTGAGCTGCTCGCTCGCGTGCAGGCAGTGTTGCGACGCCGCAAGACGCAGCCGTCGGCGGCCGCGCCCGAGCAGCGCGAGCCGTTTTCGTTCGGCCGCTTCACGCTCGATTTCCAGTCGCGCACGCTGCATCAGGAAGGCAAGCCGCTCACGCTGTCCGGCAGCGAATTCGCGCTGCTGAAGATCTTCGTTAATCACCCGATGCGCACGCTCACCCGCGAGCGCCTGCTCGAACTGCTGCACGGTCCCGAATACGACGGCACCGACCGCGGCATTGACGTGCAGGTGTGGCGCCTGCGCCGCATCCTCGAAACCGATCCGTCCGTTCCGCGCTTCATCCAGACCGTGCGCGGGCGCGGATATGTGTTCGTCCCCGATGGCGAGCAACATGCGTCGTCCAATTGATTCGCTGTTCGGACGGCTGGCGCTGCTGGTCGTCTGCGTGCTGCTGCTGTCGCATTTCGCGTGGTATCTGCTGGTACGTTTCGAGCGCAACCAGTTGCAGACGCGCTACGCCGTCGAAGAAGCGGTGTTTCTCGTCGATGCCGTGCGCGATCACGTGAGGCGCGAGCCCGACCAGCCGCTACCGTCGCGCGTGCGTCTCGTCGATCCCGCCAGCAACGACGTGCCGCCCGATGCGCCAAACCTGCCCATGCCGCTCAACCGCTTCCTTGACGACGTGCGCGACCGCATGCCGACCTCGACGCAGGTGCGCATCGGCGCGCCCGGCAAGCCGCCCACGTTATGGGTGCGCTCGGCGAGCGACGCGAGCTGGATCGTCGTGCCCGTGCAGCCATTGCGGCCGCCGCGGCCGCTCGACCGGATGGTGCTGTGGCTCGGCATCATTTTCTCGGCGGGCGTGATGGCGGCGCTCTTCGCGGCGTGGCAGTTGCAGCAGCCGCTGCGCTCGCTCGCGCAGGCTGTCGCGCGCTTCGGGCGCGGCCTGCCCGTGCCGCCGTTGCGCGAACGCGGGCCGCGCGAGTTGCGTCAGCTGACGCACGGCTTCAATCAGATGGTCCAGGAAGTCGAGCGCACGGAGCACGACCGCGCCGTGATGCTCGCGGGTGTCGCGCACGATCTGAAGACGCCGCTTGCGCGTCTGCGGCTGCGCGCCGAAATGATGGACGAACCGAAGATGCGCGACGGCGTCGTGCGCGACGTCGATTCGATGACGCATATCGTCGAGCAGTTTCTGGTGTTCGCGCATGACGGCGCGGATCGCAGCGAGCCCGTCGAAGTGGATGCGCAGTGCGAGCGCGTGGTGCGCAGCTATCGTGCGGTATCGTCGGGCGCGCCGACGGTGCAGACGGATTTGTGCGCCGGTCCCGGATTCAGGCTGCCCGCGGCGACGCTCGACCGCATCCTGTCGAATCTGCTCGATAACGCGCATGCGTATGGCGCGCCGCCCGTTGTCGTTTCCACGGCGCGCACGCCGCGCGGCTTCACGCTGACCATCAGCGACAACGGCAGTGGCATTGCCGCGCAGGACCTGATCAACGCAAGCCGTCCGTTCGTGCGGCTCGATCCCGCGCGCGGCGGCAACGGCCATAGCGGCCTGGGGCTCGCAATCGTCGAGCGGCTCGTGCGCCGCGCGGGCGGCGAATGGCAGATCGGCAACAACGACGCCGCAACCAACGGCGGGCGAGGGCTGCGCGTGCAGATGACGTTCCCATTGGAATTAGAGTCGCGCGCGGCGGCGACCTCGGAAAGCGCCTGGTGATCCGCTGCGCGGGGTGAGAAGGATCGACGGAACTTGATGAGTATCGACGGGCAGTGACGCCCGTCATTCCCTTTCATGCGCGCTGCGCGCGAGGCGAGAGGGTCGCGCCTATTCGGTGAAGAGCGAGTTGAGCGCGGCGGCCGCTTCGCTGTCGACGGTATTCCACGTGACCGTGTCCGCCTCGAAGATGTAGTGCGTCGTGTACTTGCCAAGACGCGCCAGGATTTCTTCCTGGATCACTTCCGGCGCCACTTCGAGTTTCAGATACCACGCGGTCGACGACAGGCGTGTCTGAAACGCGCCGTACTCTGCAAGCAGATGATCGAAAGCGTCAGCGTCCTGATCGCGGCAGACGATGACCAGATTTCCCTTCATGCGAACCTCCGGGGAGCGTATAGCGGTGATCACAACCTTCGTTCGAAAGTCGATGATACCTGCTTGCGCTTCGCTTGCCCGGCGGCTTCGGCACAGGGATGCAGGCTGCATGGCCCGCAAACACCATGCGCGTACCTGACCGCGCATTTCAGAGGATCACCAGACGCTGGCGGACGCGCGCGTGGGCGGCGCGGTGTCGTCGGGCGGAACGGCTTCGCTGCGATCGCGGCCGCCCTGTTTTGCCGTATAGAGCGCCTGGTCGGCGCGGCTGACGATGCGCTCCGGCAAATCCTCCTGCGACAATTCCGTGATGCCGATGCTTACGCTCAAGCCCACCGACGGAGGCAGCTTCGTCGACGGCATCGACTTGAGCCTCACGCGCAGGCGCTCGACTACTTCGAGCCCCGCGCCGAGTGCCGTCGCGGGCAGCAGAATGCCGAACTCCTCGCCGCCCAGCCGCCCGATCGCGTCGCTGCCGCGCAGCTCGCTGCGGCACGTGTCGACGAAATGTTCGAGCGCGCGGTCGCCCGCCGCGTGGCCGAAGCGATCGTTGATCTGCTTGAAGTGATCGAGGTCGGCGATCGCCATGCAGAGCGGCTCGCCCGCCGCATGCGCACGGTCGATCTCATGGCGCAACAGGTCGAGGAAATAGCGCCGCGACAGCGCGCCTGTCAGGGCGTCGTGGCGGGCCTCGGCGGACAGCAGCGTATTGGCCGACTGCAACTGCTCGGCGAGCACGCGCGTCGCGCGGTGGTGGCGCCGCTCGCGCAGGTACGACACGGTGATCACCCAGGCCAGCGCGACCGTACCCGCGAGCGTCAGGAACACCAGCAGGTGATCGCGCTTGTGATTGCGCATCAGTTCGGGCCAGGCGGCGAGAGGATCGACGAGATGCGCGGAGAGCCCCGAATTCAATCCTTCGCGGGACTGGTAGAGCGTCGGGACCGGCTGGCCGGGCATGTCGAACAGTTGCTCGGCGATCTCAGGCGGCACCCACGGCGCATCGCGGCGCACCTGCCCCTTGACGGCCCGGATCTGCACGGGCTGGAAGTGGTCGCGGTGATAGGTGCTCATGCGCTCGGCCTCGCGCATCTGCGTGACGCGCGAGTTCGGCAGCGCCTCACCTTCGAGCGCGGCGTTGTGCGCCATGATGATCACGCCGTTGTCGTCGGTGACGAAGGTGCCTGCGTGCGCGACCCAGTGACGCAGCCGCGCGATGCCGACCTTCGCGACGATCGCGCCGACCAGCAGCCCATCGTCGTAGACGGGCGCGGAAATGAAAATGCCCGGCTCGCCGCTCATGCGGCCCACGCCGTACGCCTCGCCGAATGCGCCGAGCAGCGCGTTGGTCAGATAGCTGCGCGAGCGCATGTCGATGCCGACGAACGACTGCGCGTTCTGCGCGTTGCTCGCGGCCACGCATAGTCCGTTCGCGTTGACGAGCCAGATGATGTCGAGGCCGGAGAAGCCCTGAGCGTCGCGCAGAAAGCCGTCGATGCCCGCCAGCTCGGGCGATTTCAGCAATTCTTCCCGATGAGCGGGTTCCCCGTCGACGCCTGAAACGGCATAATTCTGCGAGTGCGTCAGCGCCTGCTGGATCACGCCGAGTTCGGCCATGGTGGCGGGTATGGCACGCGACATCGCCAGGTCGCTCGCGATCACTTCGGCCATGTTGTAGACGATCGAGCCGGACATCTGCCGCTGCTGGCGCAAGGCGGCATCCAGTTCTTGCTGTACCATCCGGTCCGCGACCAGGCCGGATGCGAACCAGCATGCGATCACGACCAGTATGAAACTGGCCGGTCCCGATGCCTGGCGCAAGATTGTCCTTTTCATCGACCCTCTGATCCGTCTGACTGATTCATGCAACAAAGCCTTTCGTTGCAACGCGCCGGCGTTGGGCCGTTCCTGTCGATCTTCGCCGTGTGCCGCACGGACCCAGGATAGATGCGCCGGTCCGCCGTCCTCGTTGCTGGCAGCCTGCTGGATACGCCGCTTCCAGATTTTAACCGTCGCGCGGCAAGGCGCCAGTCAGGATTTGCTCGCTTGAAAGTCCCGTGTGGTCTTTAACGGCCTGGGAAGGGACTTTCTGAATAGCGCGGCGCGATTCCAATGTGGCTCGCGCGCGACGGTCCGCGGGCTTGGGTGCGAGGCGCCGCGCGGCTCGCTGCTTACAGATGCATTCCGAGAACCATTCAGCGTGACATTTGAATGTCAACGGTTGTTTCTGTCACACGGGTTGTAGTAGTGTCGTGCCGTCCAAAACGAGGAAAGCTCGCCGTTCTGCCGGCGGCGGCCGCGCGGACGAATGCGCCGGCCGTGTGCGCAGGCCGGCACGGGGCGCCGCGCAACGTCTTCGTTGCCGGCCAATGCGTATCAACGCCAACGATCTACCGCGCATTAGCGTTTTGTCATGCCTGATTTCCGCTTTCCGGATCGAAACTCGGACCGCCGCGCCGCGCGCCCTGCGGGTGTAGCCATGATGGCTTGCGGCGAGCTCGCGCTCCCGTGCAACGGGAGGGCCGCCTGATGGATGTGTTCGGCTTCAGCCTGAACCGTACCGCCAACGCGTCGGCGTGGCGGGTACTGCCCAACCGCTGGGACTTCATTGCGTTTCCGTTGATCATCTGCCTGATCGCGATGGCGTTCATCGGCTTCCATCAGACGATGGCGCCCATTTCGACGCTCGAAGCGAAGCCGATCTCGCTCGATCCGTCGAACCTGCCCGAGTACGCGTTGCGCACGACGCTGCGCATGCTCGCCGCGATGGTCGCGTCGCTCGTCTTCACGCTGGTCTACGGCACGCTCGCCGCCAAGAGCCGCCGCGCGGGCCAGGTACTGGTGCCGATTCTCGACATCCTGCAGTCGGTGCCCGTACTCGGCTACATCTCGTTCACGGTGACGTTCTTCCTCGCGCTCTTTCCGTCGCGCGTACTGGGCGCCGAGCTGGCCGCGATCTTCGCAATCTTCACGAGCCAGGCGTGGAACATGACCTTCAGCTTCTATCAGTCGCTGCGCACGGTGCCGCGCGATCTGGACGAAGTGTCAAAGGGCTTCCATCTGACTTCATGGCAGCGCTTCTGGAAGCTCGAAGTGCCGTTCTCGATGCCGGGCCTCATCTGGAACATGATGATGTCGATGTCGGGCGGTTGGTTCTTCGTCGTCGCATCGGAAGCGATCACGGTCGGCAATCACACGATCACGTTGCCGGGCATCGGCGCGTACCTCGCGCAGGCGATCTCCGGGCGCAACCTGCACGCGATCGGCTGGGTGATTCTCACGATGACGGTCGTGATCCTCGCGTACGACCAGTTCCTGTTCCGGCCGCTCGTCGCGTGGACCGACAAGTTCCGCATGGAGACCACGAGTTCCGGCGACGCGCCCGAGTCGTGGCTGCTCGACCTGATCCGCCGCACGCGGCTGATTCACCGTCTGCTCGTGCCTATCGGCTGGATGTTCGCGAGGGCCGCGCGCATTCCGATCCGCTGGCCGAGCGTTGGTCACGTGAAGTTCGCGAAGCCGGCGAGCGAGAAGTCGTCGAAGGCCGGCGACATCGTGTGGGCCGTGATCGTCGTCGTGGTCACGCTGTATGTCGTATATCGCGTCATCGAGTATGTGCGCTCGGGCGTGACGCTCGACGAGGTCGGCCATGTGTTCGTGCTCGGCCTCTTCACGCTGTTGCGCGTGACGCTGCTGATCGCGCTCGCATCGGTGGTGTGGCTGCCTCTCGGCGTGCTGATCGGGCTGCGTCCGGCGCTCGCCGAAAAGGTCCAGCCGCTCGCGCAGTTCCTCGCGGCGTTCCCGGCGAACCTGCTGTTCCCGGTGTTCGTGATCGTGATCGTCAGGTTCCATCTGAATCCGGACATCTGGCTCTCGCCGCTGATAGTGCTCGGAACGCAGTGGTATATCCTGTTCAACGTGATTGCAGGCGCGAGCGCCTATCCGAACGACTATAAGGAAGCCGCGAAGAACTTCCGCATCCGCGGCTGGCAGTGGTGGCGCCAGGCGATGCTGCCGGGCGTGTTCCCGTACTACGTGACGGGCGCGATCACGGCCTCGGGTGGCGCGTGGAACGCGAGCATCGTTGCGGAGGCCGTCCAGTGGGGCGATACGAAGGTCGCGGCGCATGGACTCGGCGCGTATATCGCGCAGTACACGGCCGCCGGCGACTATCCGAAGATCATTCTGGGTATCGCGGTGATGTCCCTGTTCGTGTCCCTGTTCAATCGTCTGTTGTGGCGTCCGATGTACGCCTATGCCGAAAGCCGTCTGCGGCTCGATTGAGATTCATTGAAGGCAAAACGCGATGCAAAACCCTAAAGCCGTTACCGCCACGCCGATCCAGACGCCGCCGATGCCGCCGCGTCTCGGCGAAGAAATTCTGCGCGTCAAGGACGTGTGCCGCGGGTTCAACAAGACGCAGGGCGAACTGCTCGTCCTCGACGACGCCAACCTGTCGCTGCGCGAAGGCGAGATCGTCGGTCTGCTCGGGCGTTCGGGCTCGGGCAAGTCGACGCTCTTGCGCATCATCGCCGGGCTGATCGAACCGACGGACGGCGAAGTGACCTATATGGGCAAGCCGCTCAAAGGTCCCGCCGAAGGCGTCGCGATGGTGTTCCAGACGTTCGCGCTGTTTCCGTGGCTCACCGTGCTGCAGAACGTGGAAGCGGGTCTCGAAGCGCTGGGCGTCGGCGCGCGCGAGCGCCGCGAGCGCGCGCTGGCCGCGATCGACCTGATCGGTCTCGACGGCTTCGAGAACGCGTATCCGCGCGAGCTGTCGGGCGGCATGCGCCAGCGCGTCGGCTTTGCGCGCGCGCTGGTCGTCGATCCGACGCTGCTGCTGATGGACGAGCCGTTCTCCGCGCTCGACGTGCTGACGGCCGAAACGCTGCGTACCGATCTGCTCGACCTGTGGACGCAGGGCCGCATGCCGATCAAATCGGTGCTGATTGTTACGCACAACATCGAAGAAGCGGTGTTCATGTGCGACCGCATTCTTGTGCTCTCGTCGAATCCGGGCCGCGTGATCGCCGAGATCAAGGTGCCGTTCAAGCATCCGCGCAATCGTCTGGACCCGGCGTTCCGCCGCCTCGTCGACGACATCTACGCGAAGATGACCGCGCGTCAGAAGGACGAAACGACGAAGAAGGGGCTGGAGCTGCACAGCTGGCTGCCGCACGTGTCGACCAACCTGATGGCGGGTCTGATCGAAATGCTGGCGGCCGCGCCTTACCACGGCCGCGCGGATATGCCGGAAATCGCGCGCTCGCTGCACCTGGAAGTGGACGACCTGTTCCCCGTCGCCGAAGTGCTGCAGCACCTGGGCTTCGCGGACGTGCGCGAGGGCGATATTTTCCTGACGCCGCCCGCGCGCGTGTTCGCCGAGTTCGGCACCCAGGAGCGCAAGATGATGTTCGCCGAGCATCTGCTGCGTCATGTGCCGCTCGCGGCGCGGATCAAGAAGGTGCTGAACGAGCGCCCGGGACATCGCGCGCCGCGAGTGCGCTTCGAGCAGGAGCTGGAAGACTTCCTGTCCGACAGCGCGGCGGAAGAGACGCTCGATGCCGTCATCAACTGGGGCCGTTATGCCGAGATCTTCTCGTACAACGACCAGACGGAAATCTTCAGTCTCGAGGACGTCGAGTCCTGATCTTGCTGACCTGCGCTCTCGATCGATTCGGGCGCGCAAATGCAGAAGGGGAGCCGTGCGGCTCCCCTCGTGTTTATGCGACGCGTCTGCGTCGTATCGTGCGACGGGACGAGTCAGCGCTCTGGTTACTGCAGATTGCCCCAGCGCTCGACAGCCGGTTCCGCCGATGCCCACTTCCAGTACTTGTTGTCCTGCTGGCATGCGGCAGCCGTGTACCAGAAGACCTTCGAGTCGGGCTTGTCGCCATCGACGACGGAGAACACGAACTCCTTGCAGATCGCGAGCGACGAAGCGAATGCGCGCGTCACGCGCACCTGGCCGTGGCCGTTCTCGATGGGCAGCGCGTGCTTGACGCTCCAGTCGCGCGTTTCGCCGACGGGCATCGCGCCCGCGAGCGCCGCGATCACATTCTGCTGATCCGAATGCATGACTCGCATATATCGCGCGACGGCTTCGTCGGTGGCTGCCTGCACCGCGATTCCGACGCCGATGCCCACGGCGGGATTCGCTGTGACGAGCCCCGTCGCCGCGCCTGCGCCCGCGCCCGCCGCTGCGCCGACGGACGACGAGCTGCAACCGCTTATGAGCGTCAGCGCGCCGACGCACAACGCACCGGCGAGCGCGAGCCGCGCGGACGCCGTCGAGCGCAGCCGATCCAAGGCCCGCTTGTGTGTCGAGCACGCGATCATTGCAGCGAGCCCCATCGTTCGGTTGCAGGTTCGGCCGATGCCCACTTCCACGCATTGCCGTCGCGGCAGATCGATGCGACATAGAACGCGCTCGAAGCGGGCACGTTCTTCGTCGCCGTCTTGTCGACGGAGAACACGATCTCCTTGCAGTCGAGCTCGCCCATGCTGATCGTCCGGCTCACGGTCACGCGGCCATGCTCGTCGTCTTCGAGCGGCACCGAATGGGTGATGCTCCACGGCGCGACGGCGCCCACCGCGAGCGGCCCCGCCGCGATTGCGATGCTGTCCTGAGTATTGCGATGGATGATGCGCTCGGAGTACTGGACGCCCGCCCGCGCCGCGGCGACGGCGCCAAGGCCGATACCCGTTGCGACGGCCGCGTTGTTGGTGACTTTGCCGGCGATGGCCGCGCCGGCGATACCGGCGCCCGCCGTCGCGCCTTCCGAGTAGAGCGAACTGCAGCCGCTCAGTGCCGTCGTGACGGCTACGGCCAGCGTGGCGCCCGGAAAGATTGAACGCCGCATCGTTGCGGGCCGCGCCGTGAGCGCTTTGCGGTGCATGGCTTTTAGCATTTGTTGGTCATTGCTCCTGCTCGTGCCTTCGATGCGCGGACCGCGCCGGCACGAAGGACGGACTGCGTCTGATTTTTACGCAGCGGCATTGTGCAGGATGCCTTTTGTAATTGGCATAGGGAAAGTGCAAGTAATTGCAAAAGATGCTGCAGGGCCGCTGTCTTTCTGTTTGATTTTGCTAGCAGTCCGCATGCCCGGACGGGCCGCGCAGCGTCGCCGCTATGGGCGGACGTGCGCATCGTGCGTGGCGGCGCGTTGGAAGTATCGACTGTAATGAGCGGCAGGAGATGCTGCCTCAGGCGCGATAGATGAGCGTGCAACGAAGCGCACGAGCGTGACACGGCACGCGACGCATCGCGCGCCGCGTGTCACGATTCGTCGGAATTCGAATCTTCGTCGCCGTATGCGCTGAGTCGGTTGTACAGCGTCTTGAGACTCACGCCGAGCGCCTTCGCCGCGCGCCGCTTGTCGCCGCCGCAGTACTTGAGCGTGCCGAGGATGATCTGCTTCTGCGCATCGGCGAGTGGCGTGCCGATCCACACGCTCATCGAATCGCCGAGCGTGACGGGCTTCTTCACGCGCGACATCAGATGCGGATGCGGCAACTCGACGGCCTTCTCGGCGAGAATGAACGCGCGATACACGGCGTTCTTCAGCTCGCGCACGTTGCCCGGCCATGACCACGTGCGCAGCGTTTCCATCGACCGCTTGCTGAAGACCTTGTTCGTGCTTTCCTGGCGGTTGAGCTCATCGAGGAAATGCAGCGCGAGCAGCTCGCGGTCGCCTTCGCGTTCGCGCAGCGGCGGCGCGCGCAGCGGAAACACGGCAAGCCGGTACATCAGGTCCTCGCGCAGGCCGTTTTCCTTCACGGCGACGGCGGGGTCACGATTGGTCGCGGCGATCACGCGCACGTCGCCGCGAATCAGCTCGGTGCCGCCGACGCGATAGAACGTGCCCGTTTCCAGCGCGCGCAACAGCTTGACCTGGCGCACGGGCGCCATTTCCGTCACTTCGTCGAGGAACAGCGTGCCGCCATTCGCGTGCTCGAAGTAACCGATGCGGCCTTGCACCGCGCCCGTGAAGCTGCCTTTCTCGTGGCCGAACAGTTCGGCTTCGATCAGTTCGTCGGGAATCGCGCCGCAATTGACGGCGACGAACGCGCCGTCCTTGCGCGCGCTGTGCTCGTGGATCGAGCGGGCGATCAGTTCCTTGCCCGTGCCCGATTCGCCGATGATGAGCGCGGTCGCATCGGTTGCGGCCACGCGGTCGATCTGCTCGTAGAGATCCAGCATCACCGGCGACGAGCCGTACAGCACGCCGTACGACTTCAGTCCGGGGACGCCTTCCACCGTGCGTTGCTTGCCCTGTGGCGCGGGAGCGCTGCCACCGGCTTCCGCGGCGGGCGAGTCCAGATCGGTTGACGGCATAACCAAGGGTGTCCTGTGCAATTTCGGGTGAGTGTCTGAATGGCGCAGGCCAGTATCGAGTGCGTGGACTGCTCTGTTAGTGAGTCCACTATCTCATAAAGGGCAATTTAACCATTGGCGCGCCATATCCGGCAAGGCATGCGTAAATTTGGCATTCGCTGGAAATGCGCAAACTTTGACGTCCGATCGGCACGAGATGGCGGAAAAAGTTGCATCCGTTGCGCAATCGCCCCGGCAACTTTGTCTCTACTCTGCGCGCCTTGCATGTATCTCGAAATCGGCCGCGAGGCGGAACTCGGCGGGCAGGCGTGGATCGCATAGGGGTGGCCGGGTACGGCCGTTGCAAGATACCGGAAAGGGCGGATAGACGAGCGCCGGAGGCCGAACGGGTGACGCGCGCCATGCGTGGCGGTGAGTGGGTAAATAGACGGCGCAAAGAAAAATCCAGGACGCGGCGCTCGCCTCCACCGGAACCGGCCGTCGGCCAATGAGACAGACCGGTCCCGCGCCGGAAAGGAGATTGCAATGACAGGAACAACCGAGCAGCTCGCGTTGGGCAGGCAGAAAATTGTCGAGGATCTCAGGGTGCTGTTGACCGACTCGGAAGAAATGCTGCGGCTTGCGGCGACCGTTCCGGGCGAGGGCCTCGATGCCTTGCGCGATCGGCTGCGCACGCATGTCGATACGTTGCAGGCGGCGCTCGGCGATGCGCAGACGTCGGCGCAGCGGCGCTACCGCAGCGCGACGGTTCAGACCGAACGCTACGTGCGCCAGAACCCGTGGCAGTCGCTCGGCATCGCGGCGAGCGTCGGCTTCGCGCTCGGCTTGCTCGCGGCGCGGTGATCGGCGTTCGTGGACGCTGTCGGGCGCGCTGACGACGCCCAGTCCCCATTCACGACAACAAGGAGTTCAAGATGGCACGACCCACAATCGGCATATTCGGCGCTCTGTTCGCAGTGGGCAGCGTACTGGCCTGGCGCTGGGTGCAACGGCAGCGCGGCGCGCAACAGCCGCTCGCGCGCGATCTGACGCGCTGGGAAGGCGAGGGCGGCTCGGTGACGGACCCTGAGCAGCCGCCCGGCGCGCACATGGCGCCCGCGGCGCATCCGCGTGGCGGCAATGGCGCGGATCACAGCGCGAGCGGCGACGCATGGCCGTTTCCGCGCGGATGATGCTGCTGTCGTCACGGCTGCGGCCAGTCGCGCACACGGCACGCGCCTGTCGGCCAACTGCCGATATTTTTTCGGTACAAAGCCGTATAATGATCAAAAACCACAACAATATATGAGTTTTACGGCAAAATTTACGGAAATTGTTGCGCAGATGCGGTAAGTCGGAAAGTTTTTCCGATTCAGGCGTCCGGCGTCGCGACGCAGGCCCAGGCCTGGAATCGCAGCGCGCGGGCGTTTTCGTCGTCGCAACTTTCTGGCGAACGCAGGCTGTGCGTGTTCACTACCAGTACTTTCGAGCTTTCCACACGCGATGCCACATGTATTGATTGTCGATGACGATCCGGGTACCCGCGATGCGCTTGCGGCGATCATCGCGGAAGACGGGCTGACGACGGCCACGGCGAGCGATCTGCGCGAGGCGCGCATCCAGCTCGTGCGACAGATGCCCGATGTCGTATTCACCGATCTGAAGCTGCCCGACGGTACGGGCGTCGATCTGTTCGAAGATCTCGATCCGCGCTCGGGCGTCGAGTTCGTCGTGATCACGGGTCATGCGACGGTCGAATCGGCAGTGAGCGCGCTGAAGATGGGCGCCGCCGACTATCTGGTGAAGCCGATCAACATGCAGCGCGTGAAGGCGATTCTGAGCCGCCTGCCGCGCGCCGGCGATCTGAAAGCCGAGATCGGCACGCTGCGCGGCGAGCTGCGCCGCATGGGCCGCTTCGGCCTGATGCTCGGCAACTCGTCCGTCATGCAGCAGGTGTACGACCAGATCAGCCGCGTCGCGCCGACGGCGGCCTCGGTGATGCTCGTCGGCGAATCGGGCACGGGCAAGGAAGTGGCCGCGCAGACGCTGCACCAGCTGAGCCTGCGCCGCAAGCATGCGTTTCTCGCGGTGAATTGCGGCGCGATCTCGCCGAACCTGATCGAATCGGAGATGTTCGGCCACGAGCGCGGCGCGTTCACGGGCGCGGACCGGCAGCACAAGGGCTATTTCGAGCGCGCGAACGGCGGCACGCTGTTCCTCGACGAAATCACCGAAATGCCGATCGAATTGCAGGTGAAGCTGCTGCGCGTGCTGGAGACGGGCATGTTCATGCGCGTCGGCACGACGAAGGAGATCGAAACGGATGTGCGCCTGATCGCCGCGACGAACCGCGATCCCGAGCAGGCGGTGCTGGAAGGCAAGCTGCGGCTCGACCTGTATCACCGGCTCAATGTGTTTCCGATCAGCCTGCCGCCGCTGCGCGAGCGCGGCAAGGACGTCGAACTGCTCGCGCAATCATTCCTCGACGACCTCAACGAGCAGCACGGCACGAAGAAGCACTTTCCGCCCGCCGTGCGTGAGATGCTGCTGTCGTATCCGTGGCCGGGCAACGTGCGCGAGCTGAAGAATTACGTGCAGCGCGCGCACATCATGTCGAGCGCCGATTCGGACAGCACGGCCACCGTGCCGCTGCAGATTTCGCTGTCGAAGCCGACGGCGGGCACGGCGATCACGATTCCGTTCGGCACGTCGCTGGCCGAAGCCGACCGTCAGCTGATTCTCGCCACGCTCGAGCAGTGCAGCGGCGTCAAGACGCGCGCCGCCGAGATTCTCGGCATCAGCCTGAAGACGCTGTACAACCGGCTCGTCGAGTACGGCAACGACGCCGGCCGCGCCGACGGCGACGACGTCAGCGACGAACCCCAGGCGCTCGGCAAGGCGGACGCCTGAGCGGCGTCTGAGGGGCGGCCCGATCAGTCAGCGCGATCAATCGGCCGCCCATCCTCACCGCCACATCGGACGGCGTCCGAACGGCACAGGCTTTGCTGAATTCAGTTCGACAGTTGCATCGCGCAAGCGAGACGACAGCGAACGAAAACTGGGAGTCCAACATGCCGGATTACGACGCTGTCCACGATCTGCACGCGCATCGCCCCGATCCCACCATACCCGACACACCCGACACACCCGACACACCCGACACACCCGACACACCCGACACACCCGACCCCGGCCAACCGCCCGAGCCGGACCAGCCCGACACGGTGCCCGATCCGACGCGCGAACCCGTCGAACCGGATACGCCACCCATCGGCGATCCGCCGCCGCAACCCTCGCAGACGCCGCATACGCGCCCCGGCGCCGCGCTGCGAGGCGGCGGGTCATGAAATTCAATGCCGTTACGGCCGTTCGTGGGGCATGCGCCTCGCGAGTGCAATTGCCGGGCCTGGGAGATGTATCGGTTACAAAACCGGCGAACTTTTTACCGGCAAATTACGTTCATCGGCCTAGACTAATGTGATGCAGCCCGAGCGACCCCACGTTCGGGCAGTGGCCTTCCCTGGAGGCGTCCATCATGAGACATCCCGCATTGCGGCGCTCCGCGCGCCATTCGAAGCGCGATCAGCGCCCAGCCAGCGGCACGGGCAATCAACCAGCGACACCCGATCCGGCGCACGAGAACCGCGCCGCGCCCGACGCTCCGCCTGACGGGGAACACAACCAGGGCGGCACGCGCCAGGAAGGGCTGGATTACCAGCGCGACCTGGGCTCCGAGCAGGACGCTTGAGCTGCGTTTTCCAGCCGGTCCGGGCTCATTCGACAGGCGAATAATTTGCTGCGCGCAACCATGTGCGCAGCGAGTTTTTTCTTGTCTGTCACATTTACATACATTTTTATTCCGTGATTTTGCGCAACACGGCATGAGATTTGCGTGCCGTCAGTCGGTGTATCACCGCATGTAAGTCAACTGAATGAGGTGGAGCCGCAATGAGCAGATTGATCGTAGTTTCAAACCGCGTCGCGCCGACTCAGGAAGGACGCCCCGCAGCGGGCGGTCTGGCGATCGGGGTGCTGGATGCCTTGAAGGAAACGGGAGGTGTGTGGTTCGGCTGGAGCGGCGAGATTGCCGCCGAGCCGTCGTCGCCCGTCATCGAAAAGCAGGGCAACGTGACCTATGCGACGGTGGGGCTGACCAAGCGCGACTACGACCAGTACTACCGCGGCTTCTCGAATGCGACGCTGTGGCCGACTTTTCACTATCGCAACGACCTGTCGCGATATGACCGCCAGGAATACGCGGGCTACCTGCGCGTCAACGCGTCGCTCGCGCAGCAACTGAAGGAACTGGTGAGGCCCGACGACATCATCTGGGTCCACGACTATCACCTGCTGCCGTTCGCGCGGTGCCTGCGCGATCTCGGCGTGAAAAACCCGATCGGCTTTTTCCTGCATATTCCGTTTCCCGTGCCCGAAGTGATGCGCACGGTGCCGCCGCACGAAGAGCTGGTGAAGTGCATGTGCAGCTATGACGTGGTCGGGTTTCAGACGGACGCGGACCGGCAGTCGTTCGTTGATTACATCGAACGCGGCAATCACGGCACGTCGAGCGACGAGAACATGGTCCACGCGTACGGTCGTTTCCTGAAGGTCGCCGCCTATCCGATCGGCATCTATCCCGACGCGATTGCGAAAGCCTCCGAGCAGTTCAGCGACCGCAAGCAGGTCCGCAGCCTGCGCGACGCGATGCGCGGCCGCAAGCTGATCATGAGCGTCGACCGGCTCGACTATTCGAAGGGACTCGTCGAGCGTTTCCAGGCGTTCGAGCGTCTTCTGCTGAACGCGCCAGGCTGGCACGGCCGCGTGTCGCTCGTGCAGATCGCGCCGCCGACGCGCTCCGACGTGCAGACTTATCAGCGCATTCGCCAGAACCTGGAAGGCGAGGCGGGGCGCATCAACGGCCGTTTCGCGCAGCTCGACTGGACGCCGATCCAGTACCTGAACCGCAAGTACGAACGCAATCTGCTGATGGCGCTGTTCCGCCAGTCGCAGGTCGGCTACGTGACGCCGCTGCGCGACGGGATGAATCTCGTCGCGAAGGAGTATGTCGCGTCGCAGGACCCCGCCGATCCTGGCGTGCTGGTGCTGTCGCAGTTCGCGGGCGCGGCCGAGCAGTTGCCGGGCGCGCTGGTCGTCAATCCGTTCGACCTGTCGCAGATGGCCGAGGCGCTGGAGCGCGCGCTGTCGATGCCGCTCGCCGAGCGCCAGGCGCGTCACGCGGACATGATGGCGCCGCTGCGCGAGAACAACCTGTCGGTGTGGCGCGATACGTTCCTCGCGGACTTGCGGCACGTCGCGACGGCTTCATCGGTGACGGAGAAGGCGGTCAAGCGCGCCGACGTCACGGCATGACGTGGTCGCGCGACATGAGCGCGTGCGCGTAGTGGGGCGCCTGCGAGGTGCGCACCCCGGAGCGGCAGCCTGTAACGGCTGCCGTTTTCGTTTCCAGCCGGGCGGGCTCAGGCTTGCTGCTGGTTGAGGTCGGTCAGCGGCACGGGCGTCTGACGCGGATCGAAATCCGCCCATTTGCCGCGCTGCCAGCGGCCCGTCGCGCGCTCGATGTCCGCGCCGCCTGCTTCACGCAGGATGCGCGCGGCTTCCATCTGATTCTCCGGGCACACGTGCACGGCCACGAGCACCCCCGAATTGCGCAACTCGTGATGCACGACGTCGTGATGCTCGTGCGGACGGCTGCGCGCGTGCACCATCCTGCCGACCAGCGCGCCCAGATACGCGCCCGTACCCGCCGCGATCACGACGACGGGCATCGACGCCGCAAACGCCGAGAACACCGCTACGCCGATTACAGCGCCCGCGACTGCGCCGATCGTCACCGCGTGGTGATGGAGATGCAGCGTCGGCGGCAGCGCGCTCGAGATCGTGGGTGGTGCGCCCGCGTGTTCGTCGAGCGGATGGCGTGCGTGCTGGCCGCGCGGATTGACGAAGAACAGCGTGACGTCTTCCCCGAGGAACCCGTTGTCGAAGAGCTTCTGTGCTGCGTCTTCGGCGGCGGGGAACGTGGTGAAACGTCCAGCGACGATGAGTGACATGGCGCCCCCTATCGTTCAAAGGCCAGAATGAAAGACTCGCTGGCCGTCGCGAAGAGCGGCGGCGGGTCGTAACTTTCGACTACAGAATAGGCGCAAAGTGCGGGGACGGAAGCCGCTCGCGCGCAAACGGCTGGATGAGGCGGGCCGGCGGCTGAAAGGGCGCGATGTGACTGACGCGCTGAAACTATCGCGCGGCCGTCGCAGCGCCATGCTGCGTCACGCGCATCGTGCTGACGACGGACGCCACCGCCGAAAAGCCCGCCGCCAGATAGAGCGAGATGACGGGACCATGCTCCGGCGCGACACCGAACACGAGGGCGACGAGCGCCGAGCCGAGCGTTTGCCCCGTCAGGCGCGCCGTGCCGAGCATGCCGCTCGCGCCGCCGCTGCGATGGCGCGGCGCGGCCGACAACATCGTCCGGTTGTTGGGCGACTGGAAGAGGCCGAAGCCCGCGCCGCACAGCGCCATGCGCCACACGATGTCGACGGGTGTCGGGTGTGCGCCGAGCGTCGCGAGCAGCACCAGGCCGAAGGCGAGCGTCGCGAGTCCGGCGCCGCCCAGCCAGCCCGCCGAAATCCGGTCCGACAGCACGCCCGACAGCGGCGCCGCGCCGACGATCACGAGCGGCCACGGCGTCATCAGCAAGCCGGTTTCCACTTGCGACATGCCGAGATGGTTCTGCAGCAGGAAGGGCAGCGACACGAACGCCAGCATCTGCGCGCAGAACGAGCACACCGACGTGCCGACCGACAACGCGAAGATCGGAATTTTCAGCAGATCGACGGGAAGAAGCGGCGCGGGCTGCGTGAGTTGCCGCCGCACGAAGAAGTAGCCGATCACGACTGCGGCGATCAGCTCGACGGCGACGAAACCATGCCGTTCGCCGTGGCCGAGCCCGTCGACGGCGAAGATCAGCAGGCCGAACACGAACGCGTTCATGACCGCGCTCGGATAGTCATATGGCGACGGATGGCGTTCGTTGCGCGGCAGCGAGCGCAGGCCCACCGCGAGCGCCGCAATGCCGATCGGCACGTTGATCGCGAACAGCCACGGCCACGGCGCGACGGACAGCACGCCCGATGCCACGGTCGGCCCGACCGCCGACGAAATCGCCACGACCATCGCGTTGATCGCGATGCCGCGCCCGAGGCGCGCGGGCGGATAGATCATCCGCACGAGCGCCGTGTTCACGCTCATGATGCCCGCCGCGCCGAAGCCCTGGATCACGCGGGCGAGCGCGAGCATCGGCAGCGAGCCGGAAAGCGCGCAGCCGAGCGATGCAACCGTGAACAGCACCATCCCGCTCAGATAGACGCGCCGGTAGCCGATCCGATCGCCGAGCGACGACAGCGGCAGCAGCGAGATCGTCACCGACAGCTGGTAAGCGTTGACGATCCAGATCGAACTCGCGGCGCTTGCATGCAGATTGCGCGCGATGGTCGGCAGCGCGACGTTGGCGATCGCGCTGTCGAGCACGGCGAGCGTGATGCCGAGCGCGACGACGAGAATCGCCCAGTAGCGTTGCGGCAGCGGCAAGCCGAGTTCGGCGTCCGGTGCGGGCGGCGCGGCAGCAGAGACGGGCGCGCCGGAAGTGTTGCCGTTGTCCCTCGAAGAAGATGCTTGCATCGTGTTGTTGTGATGGACGGCGGGGCGGCCATGCGTGGCCGCCGGTAGCGTCCAGGATTGTGATTCCTGTCGTCGATGGGACGGTGCACGGCCGTGCTGACCCGGCGTGAAGCCTCGTTGCTCTAGGCCTTCACGCCGGATCATGCGGGCTGCGCAGCGAAAGCGCGGGCGAGGCAAAGCGCGGCCACGCGCTCGCCTTGCCGGCGCGCATCGTTACTTCAGCTCGTACAGGCCCGTGTATGTCGCCGAATCGATTTCGTTCAGGTGCGTCATGAAGCGCGCAACCGCGTTCGTCGTATCGGCGGAAAGGGGCAGGTCCGCCACTTTCAGCGCGTGAATGCGGTAGATGTAACGATGCGGCTTGTCGCCGCGCGGCGGCGCAGCGCCGCCGAAGCCGACCGTGCCGTAATCGTTGTGGAACTGCAGCGCGCCTTGCGGCAGCAGGCTGCCGTCGGCCTTGCCTGCGTTGCGCGGCAGCGAGCGCGTGTCGGCGGGAATGTTGACGACGACCCAGTGCCAGAAGCCGCTGCCCGTGGGTGCATCGGGATCGTAGACGGTCAGCGCGAAGCTCTGGGTGTCGGCGGGCGGCGACTCCCATTGCAACGCCGGAGAGACGTTCTCGCCGTCGCCGTCGACGCCGAACGACTTGTCGTTCATCTCCTGCGCTTTCGGCATGAAGCCGTTGGTGGGGAAGTCGTCCGACCAGATTCGGAAATCAGCCATCGTGTGCCTCCTTCAAAGGGTGGTTCCAGGATGGATGGAAGCCGCTGAGAGACCGCTGGAGAGACTTCAGCGGGGCCAATCGAGTGTAGCACCGGCGCCTTGCAATGTTCGCCGGCAAACGCGCGCCGGTCGGTCTCGCTGGCGATGCGGCAAGTGGCGCGGCAAATGCCGTAACAAACGGTGCGTCAGGCGCGTTCCTCGTGCAGCGGCGCGTCGCCATGCAGCCAGTCGATGAGCCGTTGCAGAACGCCGTCGATATCCCGGTTCGCTCCGCGCAAGGCGCATTCCCACACCGTCGCGACGCGCCAGCCGCCGTCGAGCAGCGCGGTTTGGGCTTTCGCATCGTTGGCGCGGTTGCGGCCGATTTTTTCGCGCCAGAAGTCCGGGCGCGTCTGCGGCCATTTGAATAGATGACAGTCGTGACCGTGCCAGAAGCAGCCATGCACGAAGATCACGGCGCGGTAGCGCGGCAGCACGATGTCGGGACGGCCGGGCAGATCGCGCGCGTCGAGCCGGAAGCGGAAGCCGCGCCGATGCAGCAGGCTGCGGATCAGGACCTCGGGCTTCGTGTTGCGTCCGCGAATGCCGGACATCATCCGGCTGCGCGTGGCGGCATCGACGATATCGATCATCAGGCGGCCAGCTCCACCGCGGCATCGGCGTGCGCCGCGCGCGTGAGCGCCAGCACGTGCGGCAGCATGATCCGCGCGACTTCGCGCATCACGGGCACCACGACGCTGTTGCCGAACTGGCGATACGCCTGCGTGTCGCTGACGGGAATGCGGTATGTGTCGGGAAAGCCCATCAGGCGCGCGCATTCGCGCGGTGTCAGACGGCGCGGGCGCTGCCGCTCGCCCTGATAGACGAGAATTTCCGAGCCGTCCTTGTGATACCGCGCCGACAGCGTGCGCGTCACGCTTTGCGGATACGCCATCCCGTAGCCGAAGCCGTTGCCGGCAGCGCGATGCTTGTCCGCGTAGTTCTTCAGGTAGGTCCAGAGCTTGGGCGTCAGCGTGTACTTCGGTTGAACGTGGCGGGCGGCGTGATCGAAGAAACGCTCGCTATCCCATGGCAGAACGGGCTCCGTGCCGTCCGTCCTGTGCAGGATCGACGCGAGACGCGGACCTTCTTCAGGCAGGCGCAGATCGTCCCAGGTGAACGACGTCTTGCCGCGAAAGCCGACGATGATGATCCGTTCGCGATGCTGCGGCGTGAAATGCGCGCCGTCGATCACGCGATAGTGCACTTCGTAGCCGAGCTCGTCGCGCAGCGTCTGCAGGATTACGTCGAACGTGCGGCCTTTGTCGTGCGACAGCAGGTTCTTAACATTTTCGAGCAGAAACGCGGCCGGGCGGCGCGTGGCGATGATGCGCGCGACGTCGAAAAATAGCGTGCCCTGCGTCGCGCACTCGAAGCCGTGCGGGCGGCCGAGCGCGTTCTTCTTGCTGACGCCCGCGATCGAAAACGGCTGGCACGGAAAGCCGCCGAGCAGGATGTCGTGTGCGGGGACGTCGTCGGCGGGAAAGGTGACGATGTCGCCGATCAGCGTGTGTTGCCCGGCGCCCTCTCGTTGCGCGGGCTCGTCGCGGAAATTCTCGCGATACGTCTTCTGCGAGAAATCGTTCCACTCGCTCGTGAACACGCACTGTGCGCCGTGTGTCTCGAAGCCCATGCGGATTCCGCCGATGCCCGCGAACAGGTCGATGAAGCGCAGGCACGAATGATCGCCCGTTGATGGCGAGATGCCTTGCCCAGCCGTGGAATACAGCAGTGCCCGCAGTGACGGTTCGAGCATCGCGGGACAAGGCGTTTCGCCCTTTTCCCAGCGGCGCACCGTCTTGATGTCCTTGCCGACATGCGCGGCGATTTCTTTTTGTGTGAAGCGGGTGCGCGCCTGCTTTAGCAGGTCAAGCGGCGAAGCCTGGGTCACAGGAGTCCTTTGCTGGGTATTTTTGCGGACATTATGACCTATTAATGTCCCCAATTTGCGGTCGTGGCGCGGTCGGCGGAGAAAATACCCAGCTTGGATGTTTTGACAGCGGCGATGACACGATGACACGGGAAGGGGCAGCCCCGGCGGCGCGCCAGCTCACGCTGTCGCCGTGCCGCCGGGTGTTCGCGCTGCCGCGAGCAGCATCGTGGATGGACGCGCGTGGCGGGTCAACCAATGTCAAATGCGCGGGGCGCGTTCACCCTGCGGCTGGGCTGCCAGCCGCTTGTGGCCACACTCGTCGTCGCACTCGCGCGCTCAGCGCCGACGGCGCACGCGATGCCGGTTCGCGTCGCGCGAGGCCGCGGGCTGCGCGGTCGCCACCGGCAGGGGCGCCAGTTCCTTCGCGCAGAGGTCGTCGAGTTGCAGCAGCAAGTCGTCGACTGCGCAAAGTTGCGAGTTGGTCAGATGCTCGGCATCGAGCAGCTCGAAGAGCCGCTTTCGCCAATAGGCGGCTGGGAGAATTGCCCCACCCAGGTCACCGTGCATTGAAGGCCGCATGACGCGGGCAATGTGCGCGATGTCCTGATCGATCAGAGTCGATTTGAACGATCCCGCCGATGAAGTGAGGAAGTTGTCCATGCCCGCTCTACGGCAGGGGCCAGGAAAACTTTAGGGTTCTGTGGAAATATTTTTTTCGGTCCAGCCAGCGCGCCGTTGTGGGCGGCATTCGCCTGCGCTGCCTGGTCGACTCAAGTCAGCGCCAGCGCGAGGCTGCACGTGAGCACGACGATCATCAGGCCAGCAGCGACAGCGAGGTTGTATGGGTAGCGCATCGCTTCAACCTGACGTATCGGAGGAGTGACGAAATAATATGAGGATGCCGCCCGCTCGTCGTCAGACAAATGGCGGGTTGGGTGGGACAGCGCACACTGGTCGGCAGCGCAGGGATTTGAGGCTGGGGCAGACGGGCGTCGGGCGCAGGATGGCGCGCGTGGCAATTCATGCCGCCTCGCGCCGGAGGCGGCTCGGGCGGGTTAGCTGGTTCGCTGCGTTACAGGCTGCCGGCGCGTCTGAGCGGTGCAACCGGGGCAGCACGCCGCTGGGCGGTGTGTCAGGCCGGCGCGTCGGGATTGGCTGGATTCGTCGGGCTGGCGGGTGGCTGGGCGGCAGCGCCTTCGAGGAACCGTCGTGTCGCTTCGAACGCTTGCAGCATCTGTTCCGGCCACGGCGTTTGCAGCATCACCGCCTGATGATTCTCGAACGCCGAGTTCAGCAGCTTCGACAACTCGGGCGAACTCAGATGGCGCAGCAGCACGCTGACGGCGATGGCCGTCGCCTGGCTTGCGCCCGCTGTTTGCAGTTCGGAAGCGGTGAGGGCGGCGACTTGCTTGTTGATGTCCATGGAAAGTGTCCTTCGTAGTCCTGGCGCGCGTTGCGCAAGGTGCGTGATTTTGTCACGTGCGGTCGAGGCCGACCGAACGCGTGCGGCCCGCGAAACCGCCGCACGATCCGCGCCACGCCGTCGTCTGCAGCGACGCGCCCCTTTTGCTATCAAAAAGGGAACAGTGTTTTGGCAATTCCGGTAATTCTCTCCGCGCCGCGAGCCGGTAGACTCAAGCCAGATATTTCGCTTTTGGAGCCGATCATGCTCGTTACTTTCTTTGTGCTTTGGCCGCTGGCGGCTGCGTCGCTGTTCGCGCTGGCCCGATTCTTCGATCGTCGGGACCAACAGCAACTGGCGACGGTTCGGATCTCGCGCCGACGCTAGACGGCGCATCGCTGTCGAAGTCTCGGCGTCCGATGCGACGCAGGCATTGCAGCCAATAAAAAAAACCCGCACAGCGTGAGCCGTTGCGGGTTTTTTATTGGCGCGTTTTCCGTCACCGAACTGGTGTCTGGTCCCCCCGACAGGAATCGAACCTGTATCTAGCGCTTAGGAGGCACTCGTTCTATCCATTGAACTACGGGGAGGAGCCGCCGACGAGCGCAGAGTATAACGCACGACGGAACGCTTCGGAGACTGGCGGGGGCGTTCGCGGATCAGCGCCACATCGGCGCGATATCGATGCCCGTCGATCCGCTCAGAACTCGACGACTGCGAATTCCGCCTTGCCCACGTCGCACAGCGGGCAGCGCCAGTCATCCGGGATGTCGGCAAAACGCGTACCGGCCGCAATGCCTTCTTCGGGCAAACCTTCTTCCTCGTTGTAGATCCAGCCGCAAATCAGGCAGACCCAGCTCTTATATTCGATCACTTCACTCACGACACACACTCTTCATCGATTCAACGCAATATCCGCACAGCTCTGCCCCTTTATTGGGCGCCCGGCGGCGATCCGCAATATTACCGGAATTCGCTGGAAGGCTTGAGCCTCCCGTTCCGTTTATCGTTCTAAATCAATGCGAAGGCGCAGGCGGCGGACTAACAGGCTTGTGTGCGGACCGGTGCGAATGACTATCCTTCGGTTGCGGCGCCGCTTTGCGCGGCGGGCACACGTCGGTGCGCCTCGCGCCTCTCGAGTCACTTTCAACAAGGAGGAAAACGATGCTGAACTACAGATGGCTGGCCGGCGCGGCGTGCGCGGGCATGCTGGTCGTGTCGGGCGTGGCGCATGCTGCAAGCGTCTCCTTCGTCGAGCCGAAGGACGGCGCGACCGTGAGCAATCCCGTCCACGTGAAGTTTGCCGTCGACGGCATGAAGGTCGCGCCCGCCGGCACGATGACGGAGGGCACGGGGCACCACCATCTGATCGTCGACGGCCAGCCGCTGCCGAAGGGTGCGGTCATTCCCGCCAACGACAAGTCGCTCCACTTCGGCAAGGGCCAGACGGAAACGGAACTCACGCTGCCGCCGGGCGACCATACGCTGACGCTCGATTTCGGCGACGGCGCGCATCGTTCGTACGGTCCGGAGATGAGCAAGACCATCACGATTGACGTGAAGTAAGCATCGGCGCGAATGCAGCGCTCGCACTTGCGACGCCAGCCTCGGGTTGGCGCTTGCCGCTGCATTCGTGCGTCTCGAGCCTTCGAGCAAGACGCGGACCTCGTGGTCCGTGCGTTGCCGCAGCCGACGCCCATGCGATTCGTCCTATGCCATCGTGCCGGGCCGTATCGCCTCAGTGTCGGCGCCATCGACCGGTACAATGAGCGCTTCCGACTCATCGCTGGTTTCCTCATTTTTCCATGTCGCTTTACACCATTACGGGCGCGCAACTGGCGTTCGGCCACGTCGCGCTGCTCGATCACGCGGATTTCTCACTCGAAGCCGGCGAGCGCGTCGGGCTGATCGGCCGTAACGGCGCGGGCAAGTCGTCGCTGCTGAAGATCGTCGCCGAACTGGCCAAGCCGGACGACGGCCTGATCACGCGCCAGCAAGATCTCGTGACGGTCTACGTGCCGCAGGAACCCGAGTTCGACGCCGACGTGTCGGTGTTCGACACGGTCGCGGCGGGCCTCGCGCACGCAAGCGCGCTGCTCGACGAATACAACGCGGTCGCGCACGAGCTTGCAGAAACGCCGGAAGGCGCGCAGCACGACGCGCTGCTCGCGCGGATGAACGCGCTGCAATCGTCGCTGGATGCGACGGACGCGTGGAACTGGCGCACGCGCGTCGCGACGACGCTCGCGCAGATCGGGCTCGACGGCGACGCGCGCGTCGGCTCGCTGTCGGGTGGCATGCAGAAGCGCGTCGCGCTGGCCCGCGCGCTCGTCGTGCAGCCGGATGTGCTGCTGCTCGACGAACCGACCAATCACCTGGATTTCGACGGCATTCGCTGGCTCGAAGAACTGCTGATCGCGCAGCGCGCGGGTCTGCTGTTCATCACGCACGACCGCGCGTTTCTCGATCGCGTCGCGACGCGCATCGTCGAACTGGATCGCGGGCGGCTGCTGTCGTATCCGGGCAATTTCTCCGCGTATCAGACGCGCAAGGCGCAGCAGCTCGAAGTCGAGCGAGTCGAAAACGAGAAATTCGACAAGCTGCTTGCCCAGGAAGAAGTGTGGATTCGCAAGGGCGTGGAGGCGCGGCGCACGCGCAGCGTCGGCCGCATCGCACGGCTCGTGCAGATGCGCAAGGAGCAGGCGGAACGCCGCAACGTGCAGGGCAACGTGAAGCTCGACGTCGGGCAGGGCGAGAAGTCCGGCAAGATCGTCGCCGAACTCACGGACGTGACGAAACGCTACGGCGCGCGCGCGGTGGTCGACCGCTTCTCGACGACGGTCATGCGCGGCGACAAGATCGGCTTTGTCGGTCCGAACGGCGCTGGCAAGACAACGCTGCTCAAGCTGATTCTCGGCGACCTGCAGCCGGACGAGGGCGAGGTGCGCGTCGGCACCAATCTGCAGGTCGCGTACTTCGACCAGATGCGCGCGCAGCTCGACCCCGAAAAGAGTCTCGCCGATACGATCAGCCCAGGTAGCGACTGGGTCGAGATCAACGGCCAGAAAAAGCATGTGATGAGCTATCTCGGCGACTTCCTGTTTGCGCCGGAGCGCGCGCGTTCGCCTGTGAAGTCGCTGTCGGGCGGCGAGCGCAACCGGCTGCTGCTCGCGCGTCTCTTCGCGCGTCCCGCGAACGTGCTGGTGCTCGACGAGCCGACCAACGACCTCGACATTCCAACCCTGGAGCTGCTCGAAGAACTGCTGACGGACTACGAAGGCACCGTACTGCTGGTCAGTCACGACCGCGCGTTTCTGGACAACGTCGTGACGTCGGTGATTGCGTCGGAAGGCGAGGGCAAGTGGCGCGAATACGTCGGCGGCTTCACCGACTGGCAGATTCAAAGCGAGCGTTCCGAGCGGATCGCGCAGCAGGACGCGCCCAAAGAGCCGCAGAAGGAGGCCGCGCCGAAGGAAAGCGCGGCGGGCCGCAACGCGCAGCGCACGGTGAAGCTTTCGTTCAAGGAACAACGCGAGCTGGAAGCATTGCCCGACCGGATTGCGGCGCTCGAAGCCGAACAGAAGACGATCGCCGCGCAAATCGAGGATGGCTCGATCTTCGTGAAGGACGCGCAGGAAGGCGCGCGTCTGACGGAGCGCTATGCGGTGATCGAAGACGAACTGCTTGTGGCGATTGAAAGATGGGATGAGCTGGAGAGCAAGGGGAAGTGAACGCGAGGTGGCCGCGCCCGGAAAAAAGCCAGGGCGTCGGCCGCCGGATTTGGGCAAGTTGCTGCTTCAGACCCGGCAGATCGCGCACCACCGTTGCCAGAGGACGCCCACATCGACCGAATAGTAGCCATGCGAAATGCGGTTGCGCATCAGGTACATCAACTCCCATGGCATGTCTGGATGTGCTGCGGCGAAATGGGCGTGGTCTCGCTCAACGTTGCGGGCCGCTTCCCCGATAATCTGCAGATTGCATCTCACGCCGTCCTGGACGAGTGAATTGGCATGAAAGGCATCGACATCCATGCCATGTGTGTAACGCTGGATTTTGGTGATCGCTTCCAGCATATGGTCAAGGTAGTCGGCGATGCGCAAGTCATTTTTCTTCACACCGGCACCGCCTCACTGATAACTTGTGCGCGAAATGACTCAGGCAGCGCCAATGGCGTCAACACGTCGACCGACACGCCAAGCACCGCTTCAAGCTGCCGCTGAATGCGTGCGATGTCGAACAGCGTCATTTCGGGCGTTGGATCGACGAGCAGATCCAGATCGCTGTCCTCGCGGTCGTCGCCTGTGACGGCTGAACCGAACACGCGTGCATTGCAGGCGTGGTTTTCCGCGACGATGCTTCTGATCTCGGTTCGATGTTGGCGCATTGCATTGGAAGGTCTCACGTTGACGCTCCAGGGACTCAGGTTGACACCAATATGCAGATTTTGGTGACAACAGTGGCGTGCAATCTTTGTGTACATACAAACAAATCGCCCCTGCCAACCGTCCTACATCTTCCGTCTAAATTGCCCCGCGCATCGAAATCAGTAAAATACCCGCGAACCTGCTTCCTACGGTCGTTTCAGCGTATCGTCCGTAACCGGGCATGATGGAAAATCGCGGAAAGCAGAAAGGCAAAGCAACCTGCCGCTGCACGCAAGTCGCGCAGCGCACACACTCCGTTGTTTCGTTTCGCTTTTTTTGAAAACTCAACGCATTGTCCACGCACATGTCCACAAGACATGTGGACAACGATGAACCGACGGACCCGAACGAGCCATGTCAACGAAAAAGCCTAACGCCGCTTATAGCGAAGCATCGATCAAGGTGCTCAAGGGCCTGGAGCCGGTCAAGCAGCGGCCCGGCATGTACACGCGCACCGAAAACCCGCTGCACATCATTCAGGAAGTCATCGACAACGCGTCCGACGAGGCGCTCGGCGGCTACGGCCGTCAGATCACCGTCACGCTGCACGCCGACCATTCCGTGTCCGTCGAAGACGACGGCCGCGGCATTCCGTTCGGCCTGCATCCGGAAGAAGGCGTCCCCGTCGTCGAGATCGTTTTCACGCGCCTGCACGCAGGCGGCAAGTTCGACAAGGCTGCGGGCGGCGCCTATACGTTCTCGGGCGGTCTGCACGGCGTCGGCGTGTCGGTGACGAACGCGCTGTCCACGCGCCTCGACGTTACCGTGTGGCGCGACGGCAAGGTCGCCGAACTCACTTTCTCGCACGGCGACGTCATCAAGCCGCTGCAGGTGCGCGCCGCGGCCAGGACCGACAAGAAATCCGGCACGCGCGTGACCGCGTGGGCCGATCCGAAATACTTCGATTCGCCTAACTTGCCGCTTGGCGAACTGCAACGCCTGCTGCGCTCGAAAGCCGTGCTGCTGCCGGGCGTCGAGGTCATCCTCGTCAACGAGAAAACGGGCGAGCGCCAAAGCTGGAAATACGAAGACGGTCTGCGCGGCTATCTGATGGAAGGCATGGCGGGCAGCGACCTGCTGATTCCTCTCTTCGAAGGCGAGCGCTACGCGGAAAGCTCGCGCTCGAACGAAGAGACGTTCGCGGAGGGCGAGGGCGCGGCGTGGGTCGTCGCGTGGAGCGAAGAAGGCCCCCTCACGCGCGAGTCCTATGTCAATCTGATTCCGACGCCGGCGGGCGGCACGCACGAAGCGGGTCTGCGCGACGGCCTCTTCCAGGCCGTGAAGAGCTTTGTCGAGTTGCACAACCTGCAGCCGAAAGGCGTGAAGCTGCTCGCGGAAGACGTGTTCGCGCGCGTTTCGTTCGTGCTCTCGGCCAAGGTGCTCGACCCGCAGTTCCAGGGGCAAATCAAGGAGCGCCTGAATAGCCGCGATGCCGTGAAGCTGGTGTCGTCGTTCGCGCGTCCCGCGCTCGAACTGTGGCTGAACCAGCACGTCGAGCACGGCAAGAAGCTCGCCGATCTCGTCATCAAACAGGCGCAGGCCCGCACGCGCGCGGGCCAGAAAGTCGAGAAGCGCAAGAGTTCGGGCGTCGCCGTGCTGCCGGGCAAGCTGACCGATTGCGAATCGACGGAAATCGGCCGCAACGAGCTGTTCCTCGTCGAGGGCGATTCGGCGGGCGGCTCCGCGAAGATGGGCCGCGACAAGGAATATCAGGCCATTCTGCCGCTGCGCGGCAAGGTGCTGAACACCTGGGAAACGGAGCGCGATCGTCTGTTCGCCAACAACGAAGTGCACGACATTTCTGTGGCGATCGGTGTCGATCCACACAACCCGGATGACGTCGTCGATCTGTCCAATCTGCGCTACGGCAAGATCTGTATCTTGTCCGATGCCGACGTCGACGGTTCGCACATTCAGGTGCTGCTGCTCACATTGTTCTTCAAGCACTTCCCGCAGCTGATCGAGCGCGGGCACGTGCATGTCGCGCGTCCGCCGCTGTTTCGCGTCGATGCGCCCGCGCGCGGCAAGAAGCCGGCGCAGAAGCTGTACGCGCTCGACGAAGGCGAACTCGAAGCGATTCTCGACAAGCTGCGCAAGGACGGCCTGCGCGAATCGCAATGGACGATCAGCCGCTTCAAGGGCCTCGGCGAAATGAGCGCCGAGCAGCTATGGGACACGACGATGAACCCGGACACGCGGCGCCTGTCGCCCGTCGCGCTCGGCGAACTCGACTTCGACGCGACCGTCGCGCGCATGACGATGCTGATGGGCAAGGGCGAAGCGGCGTCGCGCCGTAGCTGGCTCGAAGAGAAGGGCAACCAGGTCGAAGCGGATATCTGAGCGCCGCTGCGCTTCGTGCCAGCGAATGCATGTGAAGCACGAAGCGCGCGCCGCCGAACAAGGACACGGAATCTAGATGGACGACAACACTCCCGATCTTTTTGCCGAGCCGGCAGCGCCCGAGGGCGATGTCCTGACGCTTGGCAACTACGCGGAACGCGCGTATCTCGACTATGCGGTGAGCGTGGTGAAGGGCCGCGCGCTGCCCGATGTCAGCGATGGCCAGAAGCCCGTGCAGCGTCGCATCCTGTATGCGATGAACGAGATGGGTCTCGGCGACAACGCGAAGCCCGTCAAGTCGGCGCGCGTCGTCGGCGACGTGCTGGGCAAGTATCACCCGCACGGCGACCAGTCGGCGTACGACGCGCTCGTGCGTCTCGCGCAGGACTTCTCGATGCGCTATCCGCTGATCGACGGCCAGGGCAATTTCGGCTCGCGCGATGGCGACGGCGCGGCGGCGATGCGCTACACAGAAGCGCGTCTGACGCCGATCGCAAAACTGCTGCTCGATGAAATCGACCAGGGCACCGTCGATTTCATGCCGAACTACGACGGCTCGTTCGAAGAGCCGAAGCTGTTGCCCGCGCGTTTGCCGTTCGTGTTGCTGAACGGCGCGTCGGGTATCGCGGTCGGTCTCGCGACGGAAATTCCGTCGCACAATCTGCGCGAGGTTGCGGCGGCCGCCGTTGCGATGATCCGCCATCCGAAGATCACGCACGCCGAACTGATGCAGTACATCCCTGGCCCGGACTTCCCGGGCGGCGGCCAGATCATTTCGAGCGAAGCGGAAATCTCGCAGGCGTATGAGACGGGGCGCGGCAGTCTTAAGGTACGCGCGCGCTGGAAGATCGAAGACCTCGCGCGCGGCCAATGGCAGCTCGTGATCACCGAACTGCCGCCGAACACGTCCGGCCAGAAGGTGCTCGAAGAGATCGAAGAGCAGACCAATCCGAAGATCAAGCTCGGCAAGAAGTCGCTGACGCCCGAACAGTTGCAGACGAAACAGACGCTTCTTGGCCTGCTCGATGCCGTGCGCGACGAGTCGGGCAAGGATGCGCCCGTGCGTCTCGTGTTCGAGCCGAAGTCGCGCACGATCGATCAGACGGAGTTCGTGAACACGCTGCTCGCCCATACGAGCCTCGAATCGAACGCGACGCTGAACCTCGTGATGGTTGGCTCGGATGGCCGTCCGCGTCAGAAGGGCATTGCCGAGATGCTGCACGAGTGGGTCGGCTTCCGCTTCACGACCGTCACGCGCCGTTCGCAGCATCGTCTGGGTAAGGTCAACGACCGGATTCACATCCTCGAAGGCCGGATGATCGTCTTTCTGAACATCGACGAAGTCATCCGCATCATCCGCGAATCCGAAGAGCCGAAGGCAGCGCTGATCCAGGCGTTCGGTCTGTCTGATCGTCAGGCCGAGGACATCCTTGAAATCCGGCTGCGTCAGTTGGCACGCCTGGAGAAGATCAAGATCGAGAAGGAACTGTCCGAGCTGCGCGACGAAAAAGCGAAGCTTGAAGAACTGCTCGGCAGCGAACCGGCGATGAAGCGCCTGCTGATCAAGGAAATCGAAGCGGACGCGAAGCAATTCGGCGACGACCGCCGCACGCTGATCCAGCAGGAAAAGCGCGCGACGTTCGAAGCGCGCGTGGTCGACGAGCCGGTGACGGTCGTCGTGTCGCAGAAGGGCTGGGTGCGCGCATTGAAGGGTCATGGGCTCGACCCGGCCGGCTTCACGTTCAAGGCGGGCGACGGTCTCTATGCCGCGTTCCAGTGCCGCACGCCCGATACGCTGATCGCGTGGGGCAGCAAGGGTCGCGTGTATTCGGTGGCCGTCTCGCAGCTGCCGGGCGGACGCGGCGACGGCGTTCCCGTCACGTCGCTGATCGAGCTCGAATCGGGCACGCACCTGATGCATTACTTCGCGGCATCGGCGGACCAGGCGTTGCTGCTGGCATCGTCGAACGGCTTCGGCTTCATCGCGAAGGTCGGCGACATGGTGAGCCGCGTGAAGGCGGGCAAGGCGTTCATGACGATCGACGAAGGCGCGACGCCGCTCGTGCCGATGCCGATGCTGCCGGACGCTACGCAGGTCGCGTGTCTGTCGGGCGGCGGGCGTCTGCTCGTGTTCGGTCTCGACGAGATGAAGACGCTGTCGGGCGGCGGACGCGGCGTGACGCTGGTGGCGCTCGATCCGAACGAAGCGCTGACGCAGGCGCTCGCGATCAACGATGCGGGCGTCGTGCTGCAAGGCATCTACCGCAACAAGCCTTCCGAGGAACAGCTGTCGAGCAAGGCGCTCGCCCCGCATGTCGGCAAGCGCGCCCGCAAGGGACGCGCGCCGGACACGAAGCTGAAGGTGACGTCGCTGCGTCCGGTGCTGGGCGAATAAGGAGTAAGCCGTGTGAGCGCGGGGAATGTGCAGGCTTCATTCACCGCGCACGGCATGATCGTCTGGCCGTACTATCTTCGCTGCGGCACGCGTCATTGCAGTGTGCTTTGCTGACGCGCGCCTTGGCGAAAACCGTGAGCGGGGTCTCTCACGGCGCAATACAAAAGAAATCAGCGCAGAGAATGAACTGCGCATAACGTCGCGGGTCGAACGCGGTCGTTGGCTCATGTCGGAGCCGACACGTTATCGACACGACCGACAGGACACAACGGCAGCGCGCCATCATCGGGAAAGGAAAACAAATATGAACAAGGCGATCGAAGTCGCGCTCTTTCTGCATTTGCTGGGCGTCGCCGTGTGGATCGGCGGCATGGTGTTCGCGCATTTCTGCTTGCGCCCGGCGCTCGAAGATCTCTCGCCGCAATTGCGGCTGCCGCTGTGGGAATCGGTGTTCGGCCGCTTCTTCAACTGGGTGGGCGTGTCCGTTCTGGTCATTCTGCTGTCGGGCGGTTTTCTGCTGATGCAGTTCGGCGGCGGCCACGCCACCTGGCAACTGCACGCGATGGCCGGTCTCGGCATCATCATGATGCTGATCTTCGGGCATATCCGTTTTGCGGTGTTCCCGCGCATCCGCCGCGCGGTGCAGGCGCAGAAGTGGCCCGACGGCGCGCGGGCGGTGGCAACCGTGCGGCGTCTCGTCATCGTGAACCTGGTGCTCGGCATCGTGACGATCGGCGTGGCGGTGCTGTCGCGCGGTTTCTGATGTTCGCTTCCGCGCGGTTGTAGCGCCCGGCCGTTCCACCCAAAAGCGCCGCTTATGCATCGACATGGGCGGCGCTTCTTGCATCGGCGTCGGTGAAGCGCTGCGTCAGGCCACGTGCCCGATATACAGCCACACGCCGCACGCGACGGCGACCGTCCCATACACGGCATACACGGGCAGCTTTAGCTTCGCGAAGCACAGGCCCGAGAACAAGGCCGTCACGAGACAGGATGGTTCGAGCGGCACATGGCGCACGATGCGCAACACTGCGACGGCGAGAAATGCCGTCGTCACCGCGCGCAGCACGCGCATCCCATGCTCGAAGCGCGGGTTCGTCTTCAGTCGATGCAGATGGCGCTGCGCGAGCACGACGAGACAACCCGACGGCACGAAGAGCGCGATCGTCGCGATCAGGGCGCCGTGCCATCCTTCGACCAGATAGCCGAAGAACGGCACCACGTTCAGAAGCGGTCCCGGCGATAACGGCGACAGCGAGAAGGCCAGCGTGAATTCGTTGTCCGTGACGCCGATTGTCGGTGTGACCAGCAGCGTCTTCAGCACGGGCAGCGCGGAGAAGCCGCCGCCGAACAGCGTCAGTCCGGCGCCCGCGAGACGCGGCCATAACAGCGCGAGTTCGTAGCGATGCGGCAAGGGCAGCGCGAACGTCAGCAGCAGCACACCCAGGCCGATCAGAAGACGCCAGTCGCCCGTGCTGAGCGTCGTCGCGAGGCGCTCGCCGCGCGCGTCGCTGCGCAGCCACCCCGACATGAACGCAACGCCCAGCAGGCCGATGTAGGCGGCGGGTGTATGCGCGCCGACGAGCGCGATGCACCCGAGCACGGCTGCCGTCCATTCGAGCCATCCGCGCACGAGCGCGCGCGTCTGCTTGTACCAGGTCACGCCGATCAGCGTCGCAAGCACGACGCTGAAGTGATCGAGCAACGTCTGCGACGCGACTTCACGCACGATCGGCGTCCGGTAGAAGATCGCGAATGCCGTCATCAGCGTGAAGAAGGGCAGAACGCTCGCGAGGCCCGCGACCCATGCGCCCGAGCGTCCGCGCAACACATGGCCGAGCTGGACCGCGACATTGCAGCCGACGGGCCCCGGCACCATCCACGCGAGCGCGACGATGTCGGAGAACGCGAGGTGCGTCAGGCGTTCTTCGCGCTCAACGTAGTGATTCTCCAGCTGCGCCATCAGCGCGAGTCCGCCCCACGACAGCGCGGACAATCCGAACACGACACGAAAGAGCGCCCAGAGCGGCTCCCGCTCGTTGCTTCGTGCAGCTTCGTCTGTGGTTGGCGCGCGTAGCGCCGACATGTGCCGGGCTGGCCGCATGCGAACACCTGTCGGGTTAGTTTCTTGTGCGGTGCGCGCCGTCGATGCCCGCGCCGGCGTGCGTCGATGCCATGCGCGTCTAGACGAAACCGCCCGATACGCGCCGGTAACGTTCATGTCCTGCCTGTATGTCTTGCCTGGGTGACGCCGGATGGGCTGACGGGAACGAAGCCGCGTCGATGCGGCGTTGTTCCTCAGGCCGATTCGTCGCTGGTGCTCGAAGCGTCGCTGGTGCTGTCCGCGTCGCTGCTGTGCGCGACCCGCATGCCGTGCGTGCCGCACACGCCGAAGCGTTCGAGCAGCGCGGGGATGCCCTCGACGGGCACGGGCCGTGAAAACAGAAAGCCCTGCGCCTCGATATGTCCGAGTGCCGCGAGCCACGCGATCTGCTCTTCCGTCTCCGTGCCTTCGACCACCACTGTCAGCCCGAGCGAACGCGCGAGATTGACGATGGCCGACACCATCACGCAGACGCTACGGTCGCCGGGAATCGCCTGCACGAACGAGCGGTCGACCTTCAGCGTGTCGACCGAGAAGCGGTTCAGATACGACAGCGACGAATAGCCGGTGCCGAAGTCGTCGAGCGCGATGCGCACGCCGAGCCGCTTCAACGCGAAGATCTTTTCGGAGACGAGATCGGGATACTCCATCATCGCCGTCTCGGTGATTTCGAGTTCGAGGCGGCGCGCGCTGATGCCCGATTCCTCGATGGCCTGCGAAATCGTTTCGTACAGATCGCCGCGCCAGAACTGCACGGCCGAAATGTTTACGGCCAGCGACAGCGTGTCATAGCCCTGCTGCTGCCACTGCGCGAGCTGCCGGCACGCGGTGCGGATCACGAAATCGCCGATGGGCACGATCAGGCCCGTCGACTCGGCGACAGGGATGAACTCGTTCGCGGGAATCACACCGTGCTGCGGATGATTCCAGCGCACGAGCGCTTCGAAGCCGGTGATGCAGCGGCGCGACAGGTCGATCTTCGGCTGATACGCAAGGAACAGCTGCTGGTCGGCGAGCGCGACGCGCAGTTGCTGTTCCCACTTCATCAGATGGTCCGCGCGATGCGACAGATGCGGCGAGTAGAACTGATAGCAGTTCTTGCCCGCGTCCTTCGCGCTGTACATCGCGAGGTCGGCCTTCTTCAGCAGATCGATTTCGCTTTCGTTGGCCACCGAGTAGAGCGCGATGCCGATGCTCGCATGCAGCACGAACGAACTGCCGCGCACTTCGAACGGCTTTGCGAACACGTCGGAGATCACTTCCGCGAGCATCACCGAGCGCTTCTCGACATCGTCGCCCTTGAGCACGACGACGAACTCGTCGCCGCCGATGCGCGAGAGGGCGCCCGCATCGGCGACGGCATCGGCGAGACGCGCGGCCGTCATTTGCAGCACGATGTCGCCCGCGTTGTGGCCGAGCGTGTCATTGACGGTCTTGAAGTTGTCGAGGTCGATGAAGAGGATCGCCAGGTGGCCGACGTTCATCGGCTGCGCCACGTCGTGACGCAGGCTTTGCAGCGTCGAGTAGCGGTTGCGCAGGCCCGTGAGCAGATCGAACTCGACGAGATGCGTCATCTCGCGCTCGCGTCCGAGCAGCTTGCCGATCAGACCCGTGGCGACCGCGAAGAAGCCGAGCATCGCGAGCGAGATGAAGCTCGCCATCAGCAGATAGACGTTGCGCGTGTGGTTGTAGTCCGCGAACTCTTCGGCCTGCGACAGACCGACCAGCACGCCGAGCGGATAGCCGTCGATATGCCGGTACGACACGATGCGCGTGACGTTGTCGATCGAATCGACGTAGGTGCCCGACACGTGCTCCGAAGTCGGATAGACGCCCGTCGCCGTGAACACGCCTGGCGAGCTTTCTGTGTTGCCCGTACGGCGCGCGAGCACGGCACCGCTATCGGAGATCACCGCGATCACGCCTTCGCGACCGATGGCAGCGTTGTTGTAGAAGTCGGTCGTGAAATAGCTCGGGTCTTCCGACACGACCACGACACCCGCGAACGTGCCGTCGGGATGATTCAGGCGGCGCGTCATCTGCAAGGTCCAGTGGCCCGAGACGCGGCCGAGCACGGGCTTGCTGATGAAGAGCTGATCGTCGTTCTCGTGCTCGTGAACCTTGAAGTGCTCGCGGTCGGACAGATCGATCGGCTTCGGATTGGTTTCCGATGTGTTCGCGATGAGCTTGCCGCGCTCGTCGATCAGCGACACCTGTACGAGCGTTTCGCTTTGCACGACGCCCTTTTCGACCGTGCTGGTGAGATCGAAACGGCCCGGCGATTTTTCGAATTCGTATTTGACGAAGCGCGTAATCTGATCGACCTGGTGAATGGCCTTCACCGTGTGCTGTTCGAGCGCCGCCGACAAAATAGCGGCCGACGCCATCGCCTCGCGATAAGTCGTGTCCTTCTCAACCGACAGACGCGCGAAGATCACCGTCCACAGCAGCACGAGCACCAGCACGCCGAGCGCGGGAATCGCGAGCAGCGCGCGTCGGCGCGTACCGGCCGGATCGAGACGGTGCCTGACGTCGCGCGCGGAAGAGAGGCGGAACTGATTCATCGGATAGACCGTGACCCTGTGCGTTGCGGCTGTGCTTGCGTTTCGGTGCTTGCGTTGCGAACGACTGCGCGAATGTTAAAACCGGCTGTATCGAATGGTTGATATGCCGCAACTGCTGCGGGAAGCAGGGGCGTGGTGGCGAGCCAGACCACCCGGTTGGTCAACGGTTACGATTTTGATATTACTGAATGACCAATAATTAAGAAAGGTTTCGCGCATCGGGTATACGCTGGGCTCGGCGGGCATGCGAACGAATCATGCGCGCGTTGCCGCCGCTGGCCTGACAGGCGCGCCAGGCGGGCGTTTGAAAGACTGAGTCGAAAATATCCGGTGTGTCAGGAATCGCGTGAATGGATCGGCAACAGCCATTATGGCAACGAGGCCATTCATGCAGGCTGCATGAATGGCCTCGAACGTGTAATTAGCTTTTTTGTGTCGGCGCATCCGGCCGACTCTTAGAACATCCAGGTGACGCGTGAATGTCAGTTCCGGCAACGACGCGAACGCTTGCGGCGTCTATGGCAGCCTGAAAGTGCCGTCGACGACAGTCACGGATGCGCCGCCAATCCATGTCTTGCCCGCCGCATCGTCGTAACGGATGGAGACATCGCCCGCACGGCCAAGCGCCGTACCCTGGCGCACCGTGTATTGCGCGCCGGGCCGGCGGTTCTGCTGCGTGAGCAATCCTGCCAGCGCGGCGTTTGCACTACCCGTCACAGGGTCTTCCCCAATGCCGAGGCCGCCGCCCATCATCAGGCAGCGCAACTCGAAGGTCGCGGGTCCGTTCGGATCGTGCGGACCGTAGGCTGCGATGCCATGCGCGCCGACCGTCTTCGCGACACGCTCGAACAGCGCGGCATCGGGTTCGAGCGCGAGACACGCACGGGCCGAATTCATACGGACGACGAGCCATTGCGGACCGTTGTCGACGCCGCAGGGCTGCGCCGTGTAATCGATTGCATCGCTGCGCAAGGCTTGAGCGAGCGCCGGGTATTCGCTTTCGGCGAGCGGCGTCACGCGCGCGGGCGGTGCGGCGAAAGCCCACACGTTGCGTTGGCTATCTTCTTCCGTCAATTCGATCAGGCCCGCAGCGCATTGCTGGACCATACGTCCCGGCTGCTTCGCGTGATTGCCGGCCTCGCGCCACGCGTGCGCGGTGCCGAGCGTCGGATGGCCGGCGAACGGCAACTCGCCGCGCGTCGTGAAGATGCGCACGCGATAATCGGCCGACGAGTCGGTCGGCTTTAGCAGGAAGGTCGTTTCCGACAGATTCGTCCAGCGTGCGATTGCCTGCATCTGTTCGGCGTCGAGTCCGTCCGCGTCGAAAATCACGGCAAGCGGATTGCCTTTGAACGGCACCGACGTGAACACGTCGACCTGTTTGAAGCGAACGGTTTTCTCTTGCATCGTCTGTTTCCTGTTCGGTGTGTTTTTCCTGGTTGCGTGTGCAGCGACGTGGGACCGTTCCATGTGTGTCGGCACAACTTCAACTGTGACCAGCCCGCGCGACAGTAGAGGCACAAAAAACACGCCGCCGATGACGCGTTCACGTCATCGACGGCGTGTCGGCGTCGAACGGGCGATGAAGGCGCTCGCAACGAGCGCCTATACATGCAATACGCGCCGCTTATTGCACCTCGGCGATCAACTCGATCTCGACGCACGCGCCGAGCGGAATCTGCGCGACGCCGAATGCCGAGCGCGCGTGCTTGCCGCGCTCGCCGAACACATCGGCGATCAGTTCCGATGCGCCGTTCGTCACGATGTGCTGCTCGGTGAAATCGAGCGTCGAGTTGACGAGGCTCATCAGCTTGACGATGCGCGTCACGCGGTTCAGGTCGCCGACGTGCGCGTGCAGCGTCGCGAGCAGATCGATTGCGATCGAGCGCGCCGCGGCCTTGCCTTCTTCGGTCTTCAGCGTGTCGCCGAGCTTGCCGGCCCACACCTTGCCGTCCTTCTTCGCGATGTGTCCGGACAGATACACCGTGTTGCCGCTTTGCGCGCTCATCACGTAAGCGGCAGCGGGCGCGCCTGCTACGGGCAGTTCGATGCCCAGTTCCTTCAGCTTGTCATACACATTTGATTGAGCCATGACGTGTCCTTGTCGGTGAATGGAAAGAGTGGTTCGCGATGCGCCTACACGCGCGCGCGAATCAGTTCAGCGAGACGCGCAATGCCCTCGTCGATCTTCGCGGGTGGCACGGTCACGAACGACAGGCGCAACGTGTTCTGCTGCGCCTCGTTCGCGAAGAACGGACCGCCCGGCACGAACGCGACGTTTTGCGCGACGGCTTCTTCGAGCAGCTTCATCGAGTCGATGTGCTTCGGCAGCGACACCCAGATAAACATGCCGCCTTCCGGACGGTTCCACGCAACGCCGTCCGGCATGTAGCGTTCGAGCGAACCGAGCATCGCCTCGCACTGGTCGCGATACAGCGCGCGGATCTTCGGCACGTGCGTATCGAGGAAGCCGTCCTTCACGACTTCATGCACGATGCGCTGCGTGAAGCTGGGCGTGTGCAGGTCGGTGGCCTGCTTGGCCTGCACGAGCTTGAAGTGCAGTTCTTCGGGCGCAATGATGTAGCCGATGCGCAGACCCGGCGCCAGCACCTTGGAGAACGAACCGAGATGCACGATGTGATCGGGCGCCATCGACAGCATCGTCGGCAGCGGCTCGCCCTTGTAGTCGAGCGCGCCATACGGATCGTCTTCGATGACGGGGAAGGGCGCCGATTTCGCGAACTCCGCGAGCGCGCGGCGACGCTCGACGGGCAGGCGCCGACCCGTCGGATTCTGGAAGTTCGGCTGCGCGTACAGAAGGCGCGCGCCCTTCGTCAGTTCCGGCGTGAGACCTTCGGGGATCAGGCCGTTGCCGTCGGTCGGCACCTGCACATAGCGCGGCTCGTACATCGAGAACGATTGCAGCGCGCCGAGATACGTCGGCGTTTCGACGAGCACGGGGCTTTCCGGGCACACCAGCACTTTGCCGAGCAGGTCGAGCGCCTGTTGCGAGCCCGTCGTGATCAGCACCTGCGACGGACGGATTTGCGCGCCGTTCACCGAGTAGCGTTGCGCAACCCACTCGCGCAGCGGCATGTAGCCTTCCGTTGCGCTGTACTGAAGCGCGGCGGCGGGCGAGTCGCGCAGGATGCGGTCGGACGCCGCGCGCATTTCCTCGGCCGGGAACGTGGCCGGCGAAGGCAGACCACCCGCGAACGAAATGACCTCGGGCCGCTCGGTGACCTTCAGGATTTCGCGGATCGCCGAGCTGGTCAGCTTGCGAGCGCGTTCGGACAATTGCCAGGTCGGGGCATTGAGGTCGCTTTGATTCATGGTCTCCTCGTCGGTATGGCTTGAACAGGTGGTCGGTCAAAAAAGCGATTATCGCGCGAACTTGTCAGGCGGCGCGAACGGGCCGCGCGGCCGTGTGCACGGCAGTCTTGCGGCCGAGCATTACGGTGGCGATCACAGCGGCGGCGAAGATCCACGTGATGGCCGCGACGTCCTCGCCGAAGAAGAGGGCCGAAAAGGCCATCGTGAAGAAGATTTGCATTAGCTGAACCTGGCCGACGCGCGCGATGCCGCCCATCGCGAGGCCCGCGTACCACGCGAAAAAGCCGATGAACTGCGAGAACAGCGTCACGTAGCCGAACGCGAGCCAGGTCTTCAACGCGACGGGGCCGGGATGCGTGACGTGCTGCTCCCAGCCGAGCCACGCAACGGGAATCAGCAGGAACGGCGCGGACACGACGAGCGCCCAGCAGATCACCTGCCAGCCGCCCATCTGCCGCGCAAGCCGCGCGCCTTCCGCGTAGCCGAGCGCGCCGATGCCGACGGCGACGAGCATCAGCAGGTCGCCTGCCTGGAATGCGCCGCCGCCCGCCTGCAACGCGAACGCGACGACGATCGCGCTGCCCGCGACGGCGCTCGCCCAGAACGCCTTCGACGGCCGCTCGTGCGACAGCCACGCCGCGTAGATCGCGACGCACAGCGGCTGCAAGCCGTTGACGACGGCGCCATGCGACGCAGGCACGCTCTTCATCGCCCACGCCGAGAACACGGGAAACGCGATGATCACGCCGAGCGACACGACAGCGAGGGCCTTGAGCTGCGGCCAGGTCGGCAGCTTTTCGCGGCGGATCGCGAGCAGCGCGGCGGCGGGAACGGAAGCGGCGAGCGCGCGCCCCAGGCCGTTCAGCAGCGGGCTGAATTCGGCGACGACGATGCGGGTCATCGGCAGCGTCAGGCTGAAGATCATTACGCCGATCAGGCCGAGCAGCATGCCTTGGGTTTCGCGCTTCATTGCGTCTGTCTCTCCATGCGTGTGGTTATTTGAGCGTGCGCAGGCCGCTCGGGGTTTCGATTTCGGCGGCGAGCGCAGGCGCGCCGTCCGTGCTTTCGAGCGCGATCAGCGTTTGCGCGCCGAGCCACTGCAGTTGCTGCGCGACGAGATCCACTCGCGGATGCCAGCCCTTCAGCGACTTGAGCAGCAGGCCGGTTTCCGGCAGCACCATCGACGGATGGCGCGCCGTGTCCCATTGGATCAGCGACGGCACGATGCCATCGCCCGCGCCTTGCCACGCGGGGAACGCGCCGTCGTCGGCGACCGTGAGGCTCCACGTGAAATCGCCGCGCGTCATCGGCACGACGGTCGGGATGCGCTGCGGATACTGTTGTTGCCACAGCGCGAGATTCTTCGGCCGCTCGACGCGCGCGGCCCAGTGCGACAGATACGGACCGTTCGCGAGCCGCGCGTGCGTCGCGGGATCGTCGAGCGCGAACAGGCGTGGCCGAGCGTTCGCGGTTTCCTGCGCGTCCGGATCGATCGCGATGACTTCCAGATACACGCCGCCCCACAGATTGAGCAGCCGGTTGTGCGTGCGCATCGACGGATGCGCGCCGCCGCCCGACGGCGCGACGCCGAGCGTATCGGCGACGTACTCCGTGCCTTCGTCGAGCGTGCGGGCGGAAACAACGAGATGGTCGAGTCGTAGCGTGTGTGCGGTCATGGCTGCAAGGGAACGGTCGGTCGGCTGGAAGCCGCTACGGCAGGCAACTGTCTGCCGGATGCCGGGCCACCAGGGTTAATCTGTAAGAGTAACCGTTCGGCGCGGCCAGACCATGCACAGTGCGGCAAGGCCGGTATCGGCGGGCTTTGCGCCGCCGTCTGATAAAGCGGGCAATGGGAAAACAGCAGCAGCGTCGAATCAAATGTACCGGCAGTGACCGGCACAGTAACGGTACAATCGGCTCGATACTGTTCGGTACAGTTGTCCGGTCACATCGCCGTCCGTTCGACCGTGCATGCCGTTCGGCGGCGGCGGCCTGTTCCGCTGGTTTCGCGCGTTCCGCGACGGCCGCCAAGCCTGTTTCCGTTGTCGTTTCCGACGTTGCCCTTGCAGCGCATAGCTGGAGTCCGCCATGTCCGTCCCGCTCGATCTGATTCCCGCACCCCACGACGCGTCGGCGCTCACGCTCGTCGATCAGCTCGTCCAGTGGGCGCGCCGACGCATCGAAGAGCGCGTGTTCCGCCCCGGCATGCGCATGCCGTCGATCCGCAAGCTCGCGCTCGACAAGGGCGTGTCGCGCTTCACGGTCGTCGAGGCGTACGAGCGGCTCGTCGCGCAGGGCTATCTGGATTCGCGCCGCGGCTCCGGCTTCTACGTGCGTGAGCGTCTCGCGGGGCCGGTGTCCGTCGAGCGCCGTCTTTCCAATGCCGCTCCCGATGCGGCGCCCGCGCCCAGCACGATCGACGTCGTCTGGCTGTTGCGCAACATGCTGCATACGTCGACGCGGCCCGAGCGCGGTCCGGGCCTCGGCTATCTGCCGTCGCGCTGGCTCGACGGCGAGCTGATCACGGGCGCGCTGCGCACGCTCGGCCGGCAAAGCGGCGCGCAGATGCTCGGCTTCGGCACGCCGCAAGGCTTCCTGCCGCTGCGCCAGCAGTTGCAGACGCGGCTCGAAGAGCTGGAGATCGGCGCGTCGCCGGAACAGATCGTGCTCGTGTCCGGCATCACGCAGGCGATCGACCTGATTGCGCGGCTCTACGTGCAACCCGGCGATACCGTGATCGTTGGCGATCCGGCGTGGTTCCAGATGTTCGGGCGCTTCGCGTCGCAGGGCGCGCGCCTCGTCGGCATGCCGTACACGCCGGACGGCCCCGATCTCGACGCGCTCGAAACGCTCGTGCAGACCTGGCGCCCGAAAATGCTCGTAATCAACTCGGTGCTGCAAAATCCGACGGGCACGTCGCTGACGGCGGCGCAGGCGTTCCGTATATTGCGGCTCGCGGAGGAGTACGACTTCATCGTCGTCGAAGACGACATCTACGGCGACCTGTGCCCGCCCGGCTTTGCGGCGACGCGCCTCGCGAGCCTCGACCAGCTGCGGCGCGTCATTTATCTCGGCAGCTTTTCGAAGACGCTCGCGGCGAATCTGCGGGTCGGCTTCATGGCGTCGTCGCTGGACGTGGCGAAGGCCGTCACGGACCAGAAAATGCTCGTCGGCATGACGACGCCCGAACTGAACGAGCGCGTGCTGTACAAGATCCTGACGGAAGGGCACTACCGGCGGCACGTCGAGCGGCTTCGCGCGCGGCTCGACGGCGTGCGCGACAAATCTGTGCGGATGCTCGAAAAAACGGGGCTGCGGATGTTTCAGACACCGGCGGCGGGCATGTTCGTGTGGGCGGATACGGGCGTCGACGCCGATGCGCTCGCGGCCGCCGGCCACGAGGAAGGCTTCTTGCTGACACCGGGAAGCCTGTTCTCGCCGCAGCAGTCGCCGACCACGTGGATGCGCTTCAACGTCGCGAATTGCGGCGATCCGGCACTGCCGGCGTTTTTGTGCGGCTATCTGGACAGCGTCGCGCGCCGCGCTTCATGACATGGAGCCTCTTGAATCGGCGGCGCGCGACCCCATCTGAGCGCGCAACGCCCGTTTCGAGCGCCGCCGGCACGGGCATCGTCTGCTTCGAATCAACCAGCAACAGAAAGGGAAAACGACCATGGCACAAGAAACCATGAGCTTCCAGGCAGAAGTGAAACAGCTTCTGCACCTGATGATTCACTCGCTGTACAGCAACAAGGAAATTTTCCTGCGCGAACTGATCTCGAACGCATCGGACGCGGCCGACAAGCTGCGCTTCGAAGCGATCGCGAACAACGCGCTGTATGAAAACGATCCGAACCTGCGCATCCGCGTGTCGTTCGACAAGGCGGCGCGCACCGTCAGCATCGACGACAACGGCATCGGCATGAGCCGCGACGAAACGATCTCGCACCTCGGCACGATCGCGCGCTCGGGCACGAAGGAATTCTTCGGCAAGCTGTCGGGCGACCAGCAGAAGGATGCGGCGCTGATTGGCCAGTTCGGCGTCGGCTTCTACTCGGGCTTCATCGTTGCGGACAAGATCACAGTGGAGACGCGCCGCGCCGGCTTGCCGGCCTCGGAAGGCGTGCGCTGGGTGAGCTCGGGCGAGGGCGATTTTTCGGTCGAAGCGATCGAGCGCGCACAGCGCGGCACGACGATCACGCTGCATCTGCGCGCCGACGAAGACGAACTGCTGTCCGCGTGGAAGCTCAAGTCGATCATCCAGAAGTACTCGGATCACGTCGCGCTGCCCATCCTGATGCAGAAGGAAGAGTGGGACGCCGAGAAGAGCGAGATGGTCGCGAAGGACGAGGACGAGACCGTCAACCAGGCGAGCGCGCTGTGGACGCGCGCGAAGAACGACATTTCCGACGAGCAGTACAAGCAGTTCTACCAGCACCTGTCGCACGATCACCAGGACCCGCTGACGTGGACGCACAACCGCGTCGAAGGCCGCAGCGAGTACACGCAACTGCTGTACGTGCCGGCGCATGCGCCGTTCGATCTGTGGAACCGCGATCATCGCAGCGGCCTGAAGCTGTATGTGAAGCGCGTCTTCATCATGGAAGACGCCGAGCAATTGCTGCCCACGTATCTGCGTTTCGTGAAGGGCGTCGTCGATTCGAGCGATTTGCCGCTGAACGTGTCGCGTGAACTGCTGCAGGAAAGCCGTGACGTGAAGGCGATCCGCGAAGGCGTGACCAAGCGCGCGCTGTCGATGCTCGAAGAACTCGCGAATTCGGAAGAAGCCGCCGGCAAGGAGAAGTACGCGACGTTCTGGAATGAATTCGGCCAGGTGCTGAAGGAAGGCATCGGCGAAGACTTCTCAAACAAGGAGCGCATCGCGAAGCTCGCGCGTTTTGCGTCGACGCATAACGACTCGTCCGAGCAGAACGTGTCGCTGACGGATTACGTCGCGCGCATGAAGCCCGAACAGACGAAGATCTACTATGTGACGGCGGATACGTATCAGGCCGCGAAGAACAGCCCGCATCTCGAAGTGTTCCGCAAGAAGGGCGTCGAAGTGCTGTTGCTGACGGATCGCGTCGACGAATGGATGCTGTCGTTCCTCCAGGACTTCGACGGCAAGCCGCTGCAAAGCGTCGCGCGCGGCGACCTCGATCTCGGTCAGCTGAACGACGAAGAAAAGCAGGCGCAAGAGAAGGTCAGCGAAGAGTTGAAGCCGCTCGTCGAGCGCATGAAGGAGACGCTCAAGGACAAGGCGAAGGACGTGCGTCTGACGTTCCGTCTGACCGATTCGCCGTCGTGCCTCGTCGCCGACGAAGGCGAGATGAGCGGCTACCTGCAGCGCATGCTGAAAGCCGCGGGCCAGAATGCGCCGGCGATGCACCCGATTCTCGAAGTGAATCCGGAACATGCGCTCGTCAAGAACCTCAGCGCCGACAACGCGAACTTCGACGACTGGTGCCACCTGTTGTTCGATCAGGCGTTGCTGGCCGAAGGCGGTTCGCTCGAAGACCCGGCGAGCTTCGTGAAGCGCACGAATACGCTGTTGCTGGCGCGCTGATGCGCGTTGCCCGATAAAGGGGTGAAGAGAGGAAATGCGCTGCTTTGGCAGCGCATTTTTTTGTGCAGCGTTCGTGCGGCGATGTGCGGTTAGCGCTGTGGCGACGCGCCATTCAGCTTGCGCACCTGAGCAAGCACCGACCCCGCGAGTTCCTTCGCTTCGGCGCATGCATGCGCGTCGCTGAGCACATGCGCGGCGATCTTGCCGATGGCCGCGCCCGTGTGCTTCGTCGTGTGATGCTGCGCGAGCGCGGAGGCGGCGAGTTCCTTCTCGATCTTCGATGCGGCGGAGTGCTTGAGCACGATCGCGGCGAGATGCGCGACGCGGTCCGACGTGGCTTTGTCCTGAGCGGTCAATTGAAGCTCCCTGGGTTGTGGATAAAAGGCCGTGCATGAGAGCGCGGCGCTCGCCGGTTATCTTCATCGTTTGGCGGGCGCTTTGAACGGCGAACGGTCCGAACCGCGTACCGGAACGGTCGGTGAATTCATGCGGACATGGCGTCTCGAAGGCCTGCTTTTTCTGGCGACCCTATAATGCCGCCCATGTCTATTCGTTTCGATGCTGCCGACGCCCATTGGCGCGTCGCGCCCCTTCCAGGTTTTTCGACCGATCAAAAAGACTGGCTCACGCGTGGCGGTTCGCTGACCGCTCATCTGCGCACGCTCGGCGCGGTGGCTGTGCGCGTGACACGCGAAGCAGTCGATCTGCCCTATGAAGACGAGTACGCCGCGCTCGGCATCGCGTCGCGCACGCCCGTGTGGGTGCGTGAAGTGGCGTTGTCGGTGGACGGCACGCCGTTTGTCGCCGCGCATAGCATCGTGCCGCTCACGCCGAGCACGGGCGTCTGGCAGGCGATGCGGCGTCTGCGCACGCGGCCGCTCGCGGAGCTGTTGTATAGCGACAGCAGCGTGTCGCGTTCGTCGCTGGCGAGCCGGCGCGTGACGGCGCGGCATCCGCTGTATCGGCTCGCGTCGAAAGAAACGGGCGACGTGCGCGTGCATGCGCTCGTCGCGCGGCGCTCGGTGTTCGAGCGCTATGGCGAGCCGCTGATGGTCACCGAATGCATGCTGCCCGCGCTGTGGGCAAAGCTCGCGATGCGCGGCGACCGGCGCGCGCTCGGGCAGATCGCACAGCCCGTGCCGCGCGATCACGGCCAGGCGCTCGATCACACGGCGTCGCGCGCCGACGTTAACGCAAAACGCGTCGACAGGCGCATCGACAAGCGCGAGGAGGCCCGCTGATGCTGCGCGGCTTTCCTCCCGTCGTCGCCGAGAGCACGCATACGCTGATACTCGGCAGCTTTCCGGGCGAGGCGTCGCTCGCGGCGACGCAGTATTACGCGCATCCGCGCAATCAGTTCTGGCGCTTGCTCGGCGCAGTGATCGGCGAACCGCTGGCCGAACTCGATTACCCCACGCGTCTCGAGCACGTGTTGAAGCATGGCGTCGGCGTGTGGGACGTGCTTGCCGCGTGCACGCGCGAGGGCAGTCTCGACGTGGCGATCCGCAACGCGACGCCCAACGATTTCGCATCGCTGCGCGAGTACGCGCCGAAGCTCGCGAAGGTCTGCTTCAATGGCAAGACGGCGGGCCGCTTTGCGACCGTGATCGCCGCAGCCGGCTACGAAACTCTCGTGCTGCCGTCGTCGAGTCCCGCGAATGCTATGCTCTCGTTCGACCAAAAATTGCGCCTGTGGCGCGACATCCTTACATGACGAAACTGATCAAGCGCGCTTCGGCCGAGGCGCGTGCTTTCCGCAACAAAGAGTCCGCAGTCTCGAAGCAAAGAATCTCGCGCGCGAAAACGCGTGCCGCGCGTGACGAAGACGACTTCGCCGGCGTCGCAAAGGCCTCGATGATCGAAGCGCCGCGCAAGCCGCGCTTTGCGCCCGTCACGTTCTCGGAAGAGGGCGGCGTGCGCTATCTGCACTTCGGCACGGAATGGGTGCAGGGCGCGATGCGTCTGTCGAAGCCCGATCACATCGAACTCGAATACGCGCAGCAGATGATGGCCTGGCTGCTGTTCCTCGAAACGCCGAAGCGCATCGTGCAGCTCGGACTCGGCACCGGCTCGCTGACGAAGTTCGCGCACCGCTACCTGAAGCGCGCGCAGGTCGAAGCCGTCGAGCTGAATCCCGCTGTCGTGATCGCGGCGCGCACGATGTTCGGCCTGCCCGCCGACGACGCGCGTCTCAGCGTGCGCGAGACGGACGCATGGGAGTTCGTCAACGACCGCGCGAACCACGGCACGGTCGGCGCATTGCAAATCGATCTGTACGATGCGACGGCGCGCGGCCCGGTGCTCGACAGCGTCGCGTTCTATCGCGCCGCACGTGCATGCCTTGCGCAAGCGGGTGTGGCCACCGTCAACCTGTTCGGCGATCATCCGAGCTTCGTGCGCAACATGAAGCGGCTGAACGAAGCCTTCGACGGACGCGTCGTCGCGTTGCCGGAAGTGCACGACGGCAACCGCATCGCGATCGCGTTCTCGGGGCCCGCCATCGACGTGCCGTTCACGCAGTTGCAGGCGCGCGCGAAGCTGCTCGAAGCGCAGCTCGCGTTGCCGGCGCGCAAGTGGGTCAAGGGCTTGCAGGAATCGACGGGGCAGAACGGCACGTTCGCGGTCTGACGCGCGTCGGCGTTCGAACGCTAAAAGAAACGCGACAGGCGTCGCAACCAGCGACGCCATCAGTAACCACACGGGCCCCGCGCTGGTGCAACGCCAGCGCGCAATCGCCGTGCCATCGACACTGCACGGCGGAATCAAAGCGGCTTCAATGCGGCTGCAAGTGCGGCTTTGGCTCAAACACACTCGAATCGACAGGGCATAGCACAGCCCGTCCAATCAAGCGGCAGAAGTATCCGCTTTGGTCTCCTTTCCCACACTCCCCGACGATTCTCCTATTGACAACACCGTTGCGTTTAGGGTCAGCCCTGCTTGACCGGTCGTTCGCCACTCCGATACTCTTTCGATGCTTTCGGGGAGCCTGAGCTGTTATCCGCAGCCGGGTCCATCTGCCCGCCAAACTCGGGCCACAATTCAATAAAAGGAAAGAGGAGACGTCATGGCTCACGACGCCGCCGCCAACAAGGCCAGCAAGCACTGGCTCTGGCTGTTGCTGCTGCCCTGGATCGCGATGATCTGGGTGCCGTCATACAACAAGGTCGAACCGCAACTGTTCGACTTCCCGTTCTTCTACTGGTATCAGCTCCTGTGGGTGCTGATCAGCGCCGTGATCACCGCGCTGGTGTACTTCAAGACGAAGACCCGCTCGAAGGGAGGCGCACGATGAATGCAATCGCAACCTTCGTCTTCGTTCTGTTCTTCATCGGCGTCACGATTCTCGGCTTCGTCGCGGCCCACTGGCGGCGCGGCGACCTCGCGCACCTGGAAGAGTGGGGCCTCGGCGGCCGGCGCTTCGGCACGGTCGTCACGTGGTTCCTGCTGGGCGGCGACCTGTACACCGCGTACACGTTCATTGCCGTGCCGGCGCTCGTGTTCGGCGCGGGCGCGACGGGTTTTTTCGCGCTTCCTTATACGATCCTGATCTATCCGTTTGCGTTCGTCGTGTTCCCGAAGCTGTGGAGCATTGCGAAGCGTCATGGCTATGTCACGTCCGCCGACTTCGTCAACGCACGCTACGGCAGCCGCATGCTGGCGCTCGTCGTCGCCGTGACGGGCATCGTCGCGACGATGCCGTACATCGCGCTGCAACTGGTCGGCATCGAAGTGGTGATCGGCGCACTCGGCTTCGATACGACGGGCTTCGTCGGCGATCTGCCGCTGATCATCGCGTTCGCGATCCTCGCGGCCTACACGTACACGTCGGGTCTGCGCGCGCCGGCAATGATCGCCGTCGTCAAGGACGTGCTGATCTACATCACGATCGGCGCCGCGATCATCGTGATTCCGCCGCAACTCGGCGGCTTCGGCCACATCTTCAGCGCGGTGCCGCCCGCCAAGCTGCTGCTGAAGGCGCCGGACGTGGCGAGCCTGAACGGCTATAGCGCATACGCGACACTGGCAGTGGGATCGGCGCTCGCGCTCTTCCTGTATCCGCACTCGGTGACGGCGATTCTGTCGTCGTCGTCGGGCAATACGATCCGTCGCAACATGGCGATGCTGCCGGCGTACTCGCTCGTGCTCGGCCTGCTCGCGCTGCTCGGCTTCATGGCGCTCGCGGCGGGCGTGAAGGACATGCCGGAGTTCGCGCCGTACTTCAAGGCCTTCGGCCCGAACTTCGCGGTGCCGGCGCTGTTCCTGCACTTCTTCCCGTCGTGGTTCGTCGGCGTCGCGTTCGCGGCGATCGGCATCGGCGCGCTGGTGCCTGCCGCGATCATGTCGATTGCAGCGGCGAACCTGTACACGCGCAACATCCACAAGGAGTTCGTCAACCGCAACATGACGCACGAGCAGGAAACGAACATCGCGAAGCTCGTCTCGCTGATCGTGAAGGTGGGCGCTGTCGCGTTCATTCTCGGCTTGCCGCTCACGTACGCGATCCAGTTGCAGCTGCTCGGCGGCATCTGGATCATCCAGACGCTGCCCGCGATCGTGCTCGGCCTCTATACGCGTGTGCTCGACTATCGCGGTCTGCTGCTCGGCTGGGCGGCGGGCATTGCCGTCGGCACGTGGATGGCGATCTCGCTGAAGCTCGCGGGCTCGATCTATACGATCCACATCGGCGGTATGGCGATTCCGGGTTATGCGGCTGTCTGGTCGCTGATCGTCAACCTCGTGGTGTCGATCGTCGTCAGCTTCGCCGTGCGCGCAGCGGGCATGAAACACGCGGAAGACCGCACGAGTCCGGAAGACTATCTGGACCACCCGGTCGAAAGCTGATCGCGCCGTTTGCGCGGTCTGAATCACACGAAGCCCGCAGCCGATGCTGCGGGCTTTTTCATTGGCGTGGCGCGGTCTGACGGTCTCCTGCCGATGCCGCTCACATCGTTTATGCTCGTCTGGTGGTTTCGACCCAACGAGAGATGACCGATGGCATTCGCAGACCCGCATTCGAATCCGTCACGCAAGCGCAACGGCACGCCGCCCGTCTCGAGCGATGCCGTCACCGCGCGCCTTGCGCCGCGCCGCGCGCGCATCGGACGGATCGCGAGCGCGATCACGTCACCGTACTATCGCTACCGGCACGCGAAGTTCTTCCATAGTCTGCGCGTCGGTCTCGCGATGCTCGTGTCGATTCTCGCGACGACGGGCATCGACATTCCGCATGGCATCTGGTCGTCGGTGACGCTGCTGGTGGTGATCGGCGGGCTGCAGCATCACGGCAATATCCGCAAGAAGGCGGCGGAGCGCGCGGCGGGCACGCTGCTCGGCGCGGCGCTCGGGCTTGCGCTGATCCTGCAGCAGAACCTGTTCGACTCGCTGCCGCTCACGTATGTGCTGATGTCGGTGATTGCCGCAGTCTGCGCGTGGTTCGCGATCGGCACGGCCGGTTACGTCGCGCTGCTGACGGCGATCACGATGTGCATCGTCGCGGGCCACGGCGACAACATGATCGATACGGGCCTGTGGCGCACGCTGAACGTGCTGATCGGCATCGTGATCGCGCTCGCGTTTTCGTTCGCGCTGCCGCTGCACGCAACGTATTCGTGGCGCTATCTGCTCGCCGACAACCTGCGCGAGTGCGCGCGCCTCTACACGCGGATGATGACGTGCGTGCCCATCGGCGGCGACGAGCAGGTGGCCGCGTTCATCCGCATGGGCAAGCGGCTCGTGCAGTTGCGCTCGCTGATGCCGTCGGTGGCGAAGGAAATCGACTTGCCCATCGCGCGGCTCGACGACATCCAGCGTCTGCATCGCTCGATGCTGAGCGCGCTGGAAATGCTGTCGACGGGCACGCTCGCGCACGCGGAAATACGCGAAGCGTTTGCGCGCGAGTGCGGCGAGGAGACGAACGCGGTGCGCATGACGCTGCTTGCGAGCGCGCGCGCGTTGCGCTTCGCGGGCGCGACGCAGTTCGGGATGCCGGAGGAGGTTTCAGCGGAGACGCTCGCTTGCCCGCCTGCTGACGAGACGGCACAAAGCGCAGAAAATCTGACAGGCGCGCAGGCTTCGCACAAAGAAATGGCCCCTGAATTGCAGGGGCCATATTGGCTTGCGCAGCGCTTCGCGGAACAGGTCGAGCGCATGCGCGCGTTGCTGGCTGCTGCCGAGCCGAACTGGAACATCGAAGGCGGAGATCGCGAGCACGCCGCGCGCTGATTCGCTTACCGGCTCGATATTTTGGGGTTGGTATCAGCTTGGGTGCTTGTCGCCTTCGTGCGGGTTCGTGACCATCCACATCACGCCGAACTTGTCGATGGCCATCCCGAAGCCGCTGCTCCAGAACGTCGCCTGCCACGGCATCACGACGTTGCCGCCTTCCGAAATCGCCTTGAACGTCTTTTCGCCCTGCGACGGGTCGTCGACGGTGATCGACAGGCTGTAGCCCGAGTGCGTGACGGGCGTTCCGTCGCAATTGCCATCCGACGCCATTAGTTCCGTCGAACCGATCTTGATCGTCGAATGCATGATTTTTTCTTCCGTGCCGGGGCGGATCGGCTGCTCGGGGCTCGGCGGCGCATCTTTGAAGCGCATCTGGAACAGCACCTGCGCGCCGAGCTTCTCACCGTAGAACTTCAGCGCTTCTTCACAGCGGCCATTGAAAAACAGATAGGGTTGGACTTGCATCGATGTCTCCACTCAATTGACATGTCGTTCCATGCGAACGCGCAGCGACGCATTCGTGTCAACGATTGTAGTCGTCGCGGGAGCGTCGAATGTGAAACTGTGTTGACCGAAGCAACGCGCGCAGCGGGCTGACAGTATGCGATGAACTCGCAAGAAAGCTGGCGCAAAAAGCGCATAAAAAAGCGCGCGCAGCCTTGCGGGCTGCGCGCGCTATTGTTGCGCAGTGAAAAGATGCGACGCGGATCAGCGCAGCGCGTCGATCACCTTTTCGAGCTTGATCGCGTCCGCTGCGAACACGCGGATGCCTTCCGAGAGCTTTTCGGTCGCCATCGCGTCTTCGTTGACGAGGAAGCGGAACGACGGCTCATCCGTCGGCACGCGCGCGATCTCGGCGTTCTTGCTGGCTTCCGGCGACAGCTTGCGCTCGATCTTGTCGGTGCTGTCGTGCAGCTTTTGCAGCAGATCGGGGCTGATCGTCAGCAGATCGCAGCCCGCCAGTTCGGTGATCTGGCTCGTCGTGCGGAAGCTCGCGCCCATCACTTCCGTTGGGTAGCCGAACTTCTTGTAGTACGCATAGATGCGGCGCACCGACTGCACGCCCGGATCGTTTGCGCCGCCGTCGCGCGCCTCGTCCCAGTTGCTGCCGGCGCTCTTCTTGTACCAGTCGTAGATGCGGCCGACGAACGGCGAGATCAGCTGCGCGCCCGCTTCCGCGCACGCGACCGCTTGCGGCAGCGAGAAGAGCAGCGTCATGTTGCACTTGACGCCTTCCTTCTGCAGCACCTCGGCCGCGCGGATGCCTTCCCACGTCGACGCGAGCTTGATCAGCACGCGCTCGCGGCCGATGCCTCGCGCTTCGTACATCTTGATGAGCTCATGCGCCTTGTCGATCGACGCTTTCGTGTCGAACGACAGGCGTGCGTCGACTTCCGTCGACACGCGGCCCGGGACGATCTTCAGGATTTCGGTGCCGAAGGCGATCAACAGGTGGTCGATGATTGCGCTGACGGGCTTCGACGCGTGGTCGCGTACCGTCTTTTCGAGCAGCGGCTTGTATTCGTCCTTCTGCACGGCCTTCAGGACCAGCGACGGGTTCGTCGTCGCGTCCTGCGGCTTGTATTGCGCGAGTTGCTGGAAGTCGCCGGTATCCGCGACGACCTTGGTGTATTGCTTGAGTTGATCGAGTGCAGTAGTCATGTCGAGCCTTCGCTTCGGGGCGCACGCGCGCCAAGGTCCAGGGAAATGATGACGCCGCGCGAGGTCGCCGACAGCACGCTAACGGCCACGCATGAGCGCGTCACCGGCAGTGTCCACGCCGCAAGCCGGAAATGTTACCGTGGAACGCCGCCCGATACTTCTATTCTATGGCGGATTGGGTGATGCTGGTTTGACAGGTACGCCTCCTCCGTCCGTTCGCGCCATAGGCCTAGGCGCTTTCCGCCTTTGGAGCTGGCTGTCCTCAGCGCCGCGTGGTCGTTCGCGTTTCGCGCATCGCACGTGCCCTGTCATGTGCGCCGCGCGTTCAGCACGAATTGCGTGAGCAGGCCCGCGACGAGCCCCCAGAACGCCGAACCGATCGACAGCAGCGTGAGTCCCGAGGCCGTCACCATGAACGTGACGAGCGCGGCTTCACGCTGTCTCGCGTCGTGCATCGCGTTCGTGAGCCCGCTCATGATCGAGCCGAACAGCGCGAGCGCCGCGACCGACACCACGAGCGCTTTCGGCAGCGAGCCGAAGAGGGCCGCGATCGTCGCGCCGAAGATCCCTGCGATCAGATAGAACAGGCCGCACCAGACGGCCGCCATGTAGCGCTTCGAGCGGTCTTCGTGCGCCTCGCGGCCCGTGCAGATCGCGGCCGTGATTGCGGCGAGATTCACACCGTGCGAGCCGAACGGCGCGAGCAGCAGCGACGCGACGCCTGTCGTCGCGATCAGCGGCGCGGACGGTGTCTGGTAGCCATCGGCGCGCAGCACGGCGATACCGGGCACGTTCTGCGAAGCCATCGCCACCACGAACAGCGGAATGCCGATGCTGACGATTGCCGACAGCGAGAACGCGGGCGCAGTCAGCACGGGCACGGCGAACGCCACGCGGAAAGCGCTGAAGTCGAGCAGACCGAGCGCGCCTGCAACGGCCGTGCCGACCACGAGCGTCGCGGGGATCGCATAGCGCGTCGCAAAACGCTTGACCGCGAGGTAGGTGAAAAACATCGCGAGCACGAGCGCCGTCTGGAATTGCGCGGCGCGAAAAATCTCGATGCCGATCTCGAACAGGATGCCCGCCAGCAGCGCCGCCGCGATGCCCGCCGGAATCTTTTTCATCAGCGTATCGAACCAGCCCGTGAGGCCCACGATGGTCAGCAGCAGCGCGCAGACAATGAATGCGCCGATTGCTTCCGGATACGCGACGTGCGGCAGCGACGACACGAGCAGCGCCGCGCCCGGCGTCGACCACGCGATCACGATGGGCGCGCGAAAGCGCAGCGACAGTCCGATCGTGCACAGCGCCATGCCCATCGACAGCGCCCAGATCCACGAAGAAATCTGCGCATCGGTCAGATGCGCGGCGCGGCCGGCCTGGAACATCAGCACGAGCGAACTCGTGTAGCCCGTCATCATTGCGACGAAGCCGGCCACGAGCGCGGACAGCGACGTGTCGGTGAACGGCCTGAGCGGCGTGCGCGTGGCCGTGGAGAAATCGGGGGAAGAAGGGGTGGTCATCCTGCGTGTCTCTTGTGGTGTGTTCTGGTGGTGCGTTGTTGCGGTGTGTTATGGGTGATGCGTTGTGGTGGTGTGTTATGGCGGTGCGTTATAGGTGGTGCGTTGTTGCGGCGCCGTTGCCGTGCGGTGCGCAAACAAAGATTGAACGGGCGCAGTGTGCCCGCTATCGTCGCCACGCGTTCGGACGTCGAAGATCGGTGGAGTTTACTTGCTTAGCACGCGCATCGCGGTTTCGAGACCGGCGAGCGTGAGCGGGTACATCCGGTGGCCGAGCACTTCGCGGATCACCGAAACCGACTGCCGATATTCCCACAAGCCTTCAGGCTCGGGATTGAGCCATGCGTGATGCGGGAAATGATCGGCGATCCGGCGCAGCCACACGGCGCCCGCTTCGGCGTTGTTGTACTCGACGGAGCCGCCCGGCTGCAGCACCTCGTACGGGCTCATCGTCGCGTCGCCGACGAAGATCAGCTTGTAGTCGGGCGTGAACTTGTGAAGCATGTCCCACGTCGCGAGCCGCTCGACGTGCCGGCGGCGGTTGTTCTTCCACAGGAAGTCGTAGACGCAGCTGTGGAAGTAGTAGAACTCGAGGTGCTTGAACTCGGCCTTCGCGGCCGAGAACAGTTCTTCCGTGCGCTTGATGTGATCGTCCATCGATCCGCCGACGTCGAGCAGCATCAGCACCTTCACGTTGTTGTGCCGCTCAGGCACCATCTTCAGGTCGAGCCAGCCGGCGTTCGCGGCCGTGCTGCGGATCGTGTCGGGCAAGTCGAGCTCTTCGGCGGCACCTTCGCGCGCGAAGCGCCGCAGGCGGCGCAGCGCGACCTTGATATTGCGCGTGCCGATCTCGACCTGATCGTCGTAATCGCGATAGGCGCGCTGATCCCACACCTTGACGGCCGTCCGGTTGCCCGACGAGTCGCCGCCGATGCGAATGCCCTCCGGGTTGTAGCCCCCGTTGCCGAACGGCGAGGTGCCGCCCGTGCCGATCCATTTGCTGCCGCCTTCGTGACGGCCTTTCTGTTCGTCGAAGAGTTCTTTCAGGCGCCCCATCAGCTTGTCGAGGCCGCCCATCTTTTCGATCTGCGCCTTTTCTTCGGCGCTCAGGTCGCGTTGCAGCTTTTTCTTCAGCCAGTCGAGAGGAACGTCGAACGCGAGATCGGACTTCTGCGCGACGCCGTTGAAATACGCGCCGAACGCCTGATCGAACTTGTCGAAGTACTGCTCGTCCTTCACGAGCGTCATGCGCGCGAGGTAGTAGAACTCGTCCAGCGACGGCTGGATCACGCTTTCCTTCAGCGCTTCGAGCAGCGTCAGGTATTCCTTCACGGAAACGGGCAGCTTCGCGGCGCGCAGCGTGTAGAAAAAATCGATCAGCATGCCGTCGTCTCCGGGCTTTCCGCGCCGATGCGTCTATCAGCGGTTATTGCGGTTCATGAACACGAGCCGCTCGAAGAGGCTCACGTCCTGCTCGTTCTTCAGCAGCGCGCCGTGCAGCGGCGGCACGATCTGCTTCTGGTCCTTCGAGCGCAGCGCTTCGGGCGGAATGTCTTCGGCGAGCAGCAGCTTCAGCCAGTCGAGCAGCTCGGACGTGGAGGGCTTCTTCTTCAGGCCCGACACGTTGCGCAATTCGAAGAAGCTTTCCATCGCAGCGCGCAGCAGGTCCTGCTTGATGCCGGGATAGTGGACTTCGACGATTTGCTGCATCGTCGCGGGATCGGGGAACTTGATGTAGTGGAAGAAGCAGCGGCGCAGAAATGCGTCGGGCAACTCCTTCTCGTTGTTCGACGTGATGATGACGAGCGGACGGTGCTGCGCCTTCACGAGCTCGCGCGTCTCGTACACGTAGAACTCCATGCGGTCGAGCTCGCGCAACAGATCGTTCGGAAACTCGATGTCGGCCTTGTCGACTTCGTCGATCAGCAACACCGCCTGTTGGTCCGACTCGAACGCCTGCCACAGCACGCCCTTGACGATGTAGTTGCGGATGTCCTTCACGCGCTCGTCGCCGAGCTGCGAATCGCGCAGACGCGAGACGGCGTCGTATTCGTACAGGCCCTGTTGCGCCTTCGTCGTGGACTTGATGTGCCACTGCAGAAGCGGCATGCCGAGGGCAGCAGCGACTTCCTCCGCCAGCATGGTCTTGCCCGTGCCCGGCTCGCCCTTGATAAGCAGTGGGCGCTTGAGCGTCATCGCGGCATTGACCGCGAGCTTGAGATCGTCGGTGGCGACGTATTGCGATGAGCCTTCGAAACGCATGACTGGACGCCCGTTCGGGAAAAATTCCAGTATAAGTCAGAAGCCCTGTTGCGCTGAATCGCGCTCCAGTATGGTGTCAGCCGCGTCGCACGGGGCGCAGAACGCGTGCCCCGACGTTCGGACGAGCGGCGTAAGGTGTCGTGCGGGGTGCGGTGCAATGCTCGAAAAAGCGGCGGATGTGTGGTCGGGGCGCGCGGGAATTGGCAGTTGAAACCTGTCGTACAGCCTACGCGGGCTGCCTATTCGACCTGCGACAATGTGCCGCGCACCGGCGCGCGTCAAATGCGCTAAGGCGCCTGAGCCGTGCGCTGCGCGCCGCTCGCTGCGGCGCTTTGGCGGCAAAGGGTGAGGGCTCCCGCCCGGTGGACGCCCGGCGCGGCGTCGCGGTACAATTGGGCCGATTTTTTTGGCCTGCGTGGCAACCCGACAAGTAAAACGGCGCAGGCCGTCGCCTTTTCGGGCGCCCGTTTCCCCTCAAGCCAGGTTAGAAGAGCTATGAACAAATTCGTCGGCAAACATGTCGTGATCGCAGCGATGTCGGTGCTCGCGGGCTTAGCGTCAACTGTGCAGGCAGCGGATATCGTCGGCAATGCCAAGGCGGGCCAGGGCAAGGTCGCGATGTGTATCGGCTGTCACGGTATTCCTGACTATCGTACGGCGTACCCCGAGGTGTATCGGGTGCCGATGCTGGGCGGCCAGAATCAGACGTACCTCGAAAACGCGCTGCACGCGTACAAGAAGGGCGATCGCCATTTCGAAACGATGCACGCTGTCGCGACGTCGCTGTCCGATCAGGACATCGCGGACATCGCCGCGTACTACGCGTCGCAGACTTCCTCTTCGAAGAACAATCCCGACAAGTGATCATCGTCCCGACCAAGGCGGCTCATTTGCTCGTCCGGTTCGCGGGTCGCAATCAGATTGCATGGGACGGAAGTAAGCGCTAAAGCGCCCCCGTCGACACAGGAGAATTCATGAAGAAGCACCCACACGCACTTCATACCGTGGTCAAGGCGGCATGCGCGACGCTTGCGCTGGCCGGTTTCGTCGTCGCTTCGAATGCGGCGCGCGCGGCGGATGCCGGCAACGGCAAGGTGCTCGCGGAGAGCCACAATTGCGCGGCTTGCCACGGCCCGAACCTGAACAAGCCGGTGAGCCCCGAATATCCGAAGCTCGCGGGCCAGCATGCCGACTATATCTACTGGGCGCTGCGCCAGTATCAGATGGGCAACGGCAATCCGCATCTCGGCCGCAACAACGCGATCATGCAGGCGCAGGTGCAAAGCCTGTCGCAGAACGACATGAAAGATCTCGCGGCCTACATCGAATCGCTGAATGGCGATCTCGTGCAGAAGAAGTAATCGGCACGACATCTGCTGACGGTTCGCGACAAACACAAACACCCCGCATACGCGGGGTGTTTGCTTTGGTGCGACGGACGTCGCGCGTGACGGATGCGACGCGTGCGCGTCAGGTGTTCAATCGCGCGACGCGCGGCGCTCGATACGCTGCAGATACGCGTCCGTATCGGGCGGCGTGTTCGTGCGCTGCGCTTCCCAGATCGTTTCGCCAAGGCACTCCATGATTGCGTGCTGCGCGTCGTGTGTCGACCCGAGGCGCGCGGCGAGGCGGTCGTGCGCGGCGCGGATGCCGGGCGGCTGATCGATCGACAGTTGCTCACTGATGGCGAGATGCATCGACAGATGCAGGAACGGATTGGTCTGGCCGCGCTCGGGCGAATAGTCCTGTGCCGATGCGGCGTCGGGGTCGGCGAGATCGGCGTGATATTCGGGGTGCTCGACGATCCAGTCGGCGGCGATCGCTTCGAGCGGCGTCAGGATTTCACCCGCGCGCTGCTTGCGCCAGGTGTCAGTGAAAAAACGGCGGACTTCGTCGCGGCTGGGATTGAACATCGATGGACTTCGGGCGGTGAGAGCGAGTGGAGCCGGATACGGCGACGCGCGCATTGCAGGCCGTCGACGACGGACCGCGCACGCAGGCGCTTATTTTACGCTGCGACCGTGCTGCCCGCTGATGGGCGGCTCGAGGAGGCACGGCGGGACGGGGTTGCAGCGAAATACGCTCGCTGTGGATACGAAAGAGGTGCAAAAGCTCAAAGATCGGGCGGCGGCGTCTTCTGCTTGAACTCGCACAGCGGCTCGATTACGCAGTGCCAGCACTCCGGCCGACGCGCCTTGCACACATACCGCCCGTGCAGAATCAGCCAATGATGCGCGTCGTGTCTGAATTCGGCCGGTGTGAACTTTTCCAGCGCCAGCTCGACGGCGCGCACGTCCTTGCCGGGCGCAAGCCCCGTTCGATTGGCAACACGAAAGATGTGCGTATCGACGGCGATCGTCGCATGGCCGAACGCCGTGTTCAGAATGACGTTCGCCGTCTTGCGGCCGACGCCCGGCAAACTCTCCAGCGCTTCGCGGTCCTCCGGCACTTCGCCGCCGTACTGATCAAGCAGGATGCGGCACGTCGCGATCACGTTCTTCGCTTTCGTGCGATAGAGGCCGATCGTCTTGATGTAACCGGCGACGCCTTCCTCGCCCAGGTCGAGTACTTTCTGCGGCGTATTGGCGACGGGAAACATCCGGCGCATCGCCTTGTTCACCGATACATCCGTTGCTTGCGCGGACAACATCACGGCAATCAGCAACTCGAATGGCGTCGAGTATTCGAGCTCTGTCGTCGGATGCGGATTCAGGCTCTGAAGCGTCTCGTAGATCGCGCGTCGTTTGTTCGTATTCATTCGGCGAGGTCAGGGCTTTTCAGGATGATCGTTGTCCGGCTTGGGTGCCGATTCGGAGTTGCCCTGCGCAATGCCAAGCCGACGACGACGCGCTTCAGCTTCATCGATCTGCGCCTGTGTTTCGGCGCTCACGTTCGTCGTGTTCTGCGGCCCCAGGCCTTGCGCTGCGTTTTCTTCCTTCTTCTTGCGCGCGCGTTCGAGCGCGGCCTGGATGATCGCGCGTTTTTTCGCTTCGGCGTCGTCGGCGGGGGCGCGCGCAGGTGTTGGCGCGGCCGTGGCTTGCGTCGTTGCAGCCGACGCTTCTGTTGGGCGCGGGCCAACGGTCGGCGCTGGCGATTCAGCGACAGCCGCTGCACTCGACGCGCGCCTTGCCGCAGCGCGCGCTTCGGCGGCATCGCGTTCGGCGGCGAGGCGCGCCTGGCGACGGTCGTGGCGTGCGCGGGCGGCGTCGGCCTGTTGCTGCGTCCACGCGTCCCAGCCCGTCTTGTCGCCGGTGACGGGGATCATCGCGATGCAATCGACGGGACAGGGCGGCACGCACAGGTCGCAGCCCGTGCACAGTTCGGCGACCATCGTATGCATCTGCTTTGGCGCGCCGACGATGGCATCGACGGGACACGCCTGCATGCACAGCGTGCACCCGATGCACAGGTTCTCGTCGATGAATGCGACAGGGCGCGGGCGCTCGACGCCGTTCTCGGGATTAATGGGGATCACCGGCTTGCCGAGCAATGCGGCAAGCCGTGCGACACCTTCGGCGCCGCCTGGCGGGCACTGGTTGTAGTTCGCTTTGCCGTCCGCGATCGCTTCGGCGTAAGCGCGGCAGTCCGGATAGCTGCACTTCGTGCACTGCGTCTGCGGCAATAAATCTTCGATGCGGTCGGCGAGTGTTTGGGAATGTGTCACGGTCAAGACGCGGGGACTTCGTGGGGCTTGCTGTCGCCGATTGCTCGCATTGCTGTCACGCGCGCTCCGATGGGTGCGACTTCAACGGTGCGACCGCATCCAGCTCAGAAACTCGCGCTGAAATTCAGGCAATGGCGAGCATAGATCGTGCGCGAACCGCGTTAATGTTCTCAATAAAGTTCTCAAAAATGAGAGCGTCGCGGCGAGTGCAATCGGCAATCGGTCAAAAGCACATTATCGCCGATTTCCCCAGTTGTTATTACTGAAGCATGTGCCATAATCAAAACGCTTTTTAGTATGACCGCAGGAGGGTGTTCCACCAACCAGCCCGCGCAGCGCCGCCGTTGCAAGGCCATGCAAGAGGACGGCGGGCGATCCGGATAACGCGGCTCACAAAGCACATGCCACCATGAATCAGCCGAAAATCAAAAGAGATCCTGAAGGCACCCGTCGCCGCATTCTGCTCGCGGCGGCCGAAGAGTTTGCGAATGGTGGGTTGTTCGGCGCGCGCGTCGATCAGATTGCCCGCCGCGCGGAGACCAATGAACGCATGCTGTACTACTACTTCGGTAGCAAGGAGCAGCTATTCACGGCAGTTCTCGAGCACGCATTCAGCGCGCTCACGGAAGCCGAGCGCACATTGGATCTCGCAGGCGTTGCGCCGGTCGAAGCCGTGACGCGTCTTGCGCATTTCGTGTGGGACTACTATCGCGACCATCCCGAGTTGCTGAGACTCGTGAACAACGAGAATCTGCACGAGGCGCGCTATATGCAGAAGTCCACGCGCATCCGTGAAATGATTTCGCCGATCGTCGCCACGCTGGGCTCGATTCTTGAACGCGGACAGCGCGCGGGGCTCTTTCGCACCAACGTCGATCCGCTGCGCTTTTACGTGACGCTCTCAGGCATGGGCTACTACATTGTGTCGAATCGCTTCACGCTCGAAGCGACGCTCGGCCGCGACTTCAGCACCGCCGGCGAGCGCAGCGAAGTCGTTCAGATGAATACCGAGATCCTGCTCGCGTATCTGATGCGGCGTTAAGCTCCGTCCCAACGAAAAACGGCCTCGTGAGAGGCCGTTTTGCTATTTGCTGCATCCCGCCAATCGGCGCAATGCAGGTGAACCCATCGCGTCAGGCTTCGATGTGCTCTTCCGTCTTGCGCGCGCTCCTGGCGCCGTGCTCGAGGATGAAGTCGCGCAACTGCGGATAGATGATCGTGCGCCAGCGGCGGCCCGAGAAAATGCCGTAGTGTCCGCACTTTTCCGCGGTGAAGTGGCGGCGGTTCTTCTCGGGAATGCCTGTGCACAGATCGTGCGCGGCGCGCGTCTGGCCGTCGCCCGAGATGTCGTCGAGCTCGCCTTCGATCGTGAAGAGGGCCGTCTTCCGGATGTCCTGCGGACGCACCGGTTCGCCGTCCACGACCCACGTGCCTTCGGCAAGACGGAATTCCTGGAACACGATTCTGATCGTCTGCAGATAGTACTCGGCGGCCATGTCGAGCACCGCGTTGTATTCGTCGTAGAAACTGCGGTGCGCTTCGGCATCTTCTTCATCGCCGCGCAGAAGGCTCTGATAGAAGTCCCAGTGCGACGCCGCGTGGCGTTCCGGATTCATCGCGACAAAGCCGGTGTGCTGCAGAAAGCCCGGGTACACCTTGCGGCCGAAGCCCGGATAGTTCGAAGGCACGTTATAGATCACGTTGTTCTCGAACCATTCATACGAATGCTGGGTCGCAAGCGAATTGACGGACGTGGGACTCTTGCGAGCATCGATCGGGCCACCCATCATCGTCATCGTGCGCGGCGTGTCTTCGCCGCGGCTCGCCATCAGCGAGATGGCGGCGAGCACGGGCACCGTTGGCTGGCACACCGAGATCACGTGCAGGTTCTTCGCGCCGATGTGGTGGATGAATTCCTGGATGTACGCGATGTAAGTGTCCAGATCGAACGAGCCGTCTTCGAGCGGCACCATGCGCGCGTCGATCCAGTCCGTGATGTACACCTTGTGGTCCTGCAGCAGCGTGCGCACGGTGTCGCGCAGCAGCGTCGAATGGTGGCCCGACAGCGGCGCGCACACCAGCACGACGGGCTCTTCCTTGAGTTGCGTGACGGCGTCGCTGTCGTCGGAATAGCGCTTGAAGCGCAGCAGACGGCAGAACGGCTTTTCGACGATCGTCTGTTCGACGATGGGAATGTTGCGGCCGTCCTTGACGATCTGATGCAGGTTGAACTCGGGCTTTTCGTAATCCTTGCCGAGGCGGTACA
>NZ_WHNP01000080.1 GCF_009362735.1 Paraburkholderia franconis
CTGAAATCGTCGTCGCGGCGCTTCTGAACCGTTTGAAGCCGAGCATCACATTCGTTCTGGATTTGATATGGCGATGGTCCTGCTCGATCAGGTTGTTCAGGTATTTCGAGGACCGGACCTTCGTGTCTTCAGGCAGCGAACCATCGACCATCATCTCGCGCACCGCGCGGTGCGAGGCAGCATAGCCATCGAGCGTGATGATCTCCGGCGACTGGCCCTGATGCCTGATCGCCTTGCTGAAAAAGGCTTTGGCCGCGCCCACGTCGCGCCTCGCCCTGAGCATGAAGTCCACCGTCTGACCAGCCCGATCGACCGCCCGGTATAGGTAGACCCACCTGCCACGAATCGTCAGGCAGGTCTCATCGACACGCCACGAGCGACCCGCAGGGGTAGCAAAGCGGTTCCAGCGTTTGACGAACTCGGGCGTATAACGCCTCACCCAGCGCAGGATCGTCGTGTGAGCCAGCGACAAACCCCGTTCGGCCATCATCTCGGCCAGATCGCGTAGGCTGAGCTTGTACCGCAGGTACCAGCGCACACACAGAACGATGATCTCCCGATCAAAATGGCGTCCACCGAACAACTCATCCAGACTCTTCAGCTTGCTCATCGCGGGTTATCAGTTCGTTTTGCTACGACAACTCTAACTGATCGCCAACCCTATTTGCACCAGAGCCGTCGCCGGCTATCTTTGGTCAAAGACCCGCGCGCTGCGTCGGCAGGCGCACGTGTTTAGCGACGACGAACGGACCGTCGACATGGAGACCGTCCACAAGGACTCACCAGACGACGATTCCGCGAAACGCTGATGATCGATTACGTGCGCGAAGCGGGCTCTAGGTCGCGAGTGGAACCGCGCCGGTGCACTTGAGTTCGTCGAGACAAACGCTGGATTTGACTCCACTCACGCCAGGAATGCGCATCAACGTATCGAGCAGGAATTCCGACAGCGCTTTCAGGTCGCGTGCCACCACCTTCAGCATGTAGTCGATATCGCCCGTGACGGCGAAGCACTCCTGGATCTCCGTGAGTTCCGCGACCATGCCCTTGAACTTCGCCAGGTCGCGGACATGGCCACGCTCCATCGTCACCTGGATGAAGGCTACCACGCCGAAGCCGAGTGCCTGTGCGTCGAGGCGGGTCTCGTAGCACCGGATCACCCCGAGTTCCTCGAGCCGCCGATGGCGCCTCAGCGTCTGCGCCGGCGACAAGCTGATTGCCTCCGCCAGTTCGAGATTGGAGATGCGCCCCCGGGTCTGCAGGATCCCCAGTAAGCGCATGTCGATACGGTCAATCTCAAGCGTCTGCACTTTTCTTTCTCACGTAACTGGTGGGAGGAAATTTTAATGGGCAAATTAGGGTTTGTCTGCGTCCGTTAGGAAATCCTATTGCGTCGAAGGGAAATTACACTGATTCCCGAAATTGCTGCGGTGCACGCGCATACGGCGCGCCGTCCGGCAGTCGCGGCACGCCCACTTGCGCAGCGACATCCGGCATACAACACCGCACCCGATATGCCGTGCATTGCACCTCAACGAATCATCCACTCTCCGACAAACGCGAAACGAACATGGCCGACCTGTTTGACAATCCGATGCAACTGATGGGCTTCGAATTCGTGGAGTTCGCCTCGCCCACGCCCAACGTGCTCGAACCTTTGTTCGAGCAGATGGGCTTCACACTGGTGGCGCGTCACCGATCGAAGGACGTGCTGCTGTACCGCCAGGGCGAAATCAACTTCATCGTCAACCGCGAGCCGAACAGCGAAGCCGCGTACTTCGCCGCCGAGCACGGTCCGAGCGCATGCGGGATGGCGTTTCGCGTGAAGGACTCGCACAAGGCGTACGCACGCGCATTGACGCTGGGTGCCCAGCCGATCGAGATCGCCACCGGTCCGATGGAGTTGCGCCTGCCCGCGATCAAAGGCATTGGCGGTGCGCCGCTTTACCTGATCGATCGCTTCGAAGACGGCAAGTCGATCTATGACATCGATTTCGAGTTCATCGAAGGTGTCGAGCGCCGGCCCGTCGGTCACGGCCTGCGCATCGTCGACCATCTCACGCACAACGTCTATCGTGGCCGCATGACGTACTGGGCGAACTACTACGAGAAGCTATTCAACTTTCGCGAATTGCGCTACTTCGATATCGAGGGCGAATACACGGGCCTGACGTCGAAGGCGATGACGGCGCCCGACGGCAAGATCCGCATCCCGCTGAATGAGGAGTCGGGCAAGGGCAGCGGCCAGATCGAGGAATTCCTGATGGCGTTCAACGGGGAAGGCATTCAGCACATCGCGTTCCTCACGGACGATCTGATCCGAATCATCGACAACCTGCAAATGGCAGGCGTGCCGCTGATGACGGGACCGAACAACTATTACTACGAGGCACTCGAGAGGCGCCTGCCGGGTCACGGCCAGCCCGTTGGCGAACTGCAGTCGCGAGGCATCCTCCTTGACGGCACCACCGCCGACGGCACGCCGCGGCTGTTGCTGCAGATCTTTTCAAAACCCCTCCTTGGCCCGGTGTTCTTCGAATTCATCCAGCGCAAGGGCGACGAAGGCTTCGGCGAAGGCAACTTCAAGGCGCTGTTCGAGTCACTCGAACGCGACCAGATCGAACGGGGCACGCTCAAGGTCTGACGTGCCCGCAACCCGGCTCATGGGCCGGTTCAACAATACAGATCCCAGCAGGATACGGCGCCGGCGTCACAAGCGCCGGCCGTGACGCCTTCGCACATCTCGCTTGCCTCACCAGGGCAGGCGAACCGCGAGGCGTGGCGTCCGGAACCAACCGCAGGACACAGGAGAAGACACCGTGGCAGACAAAGGGCAGGGCACGCTCAAACGCGGCCTGAAGAATCGTCACATTCAACTGATCGCGCTCGGGGGCGCGATAGGAACGGGGCTGTTTCTCGGCATCGCCCAGACCATCAAATCGGCAGGACCGTCGGTACTGCTCGGTTATGCGATTGCTGGCATCGTCGCTTTTTTTATCATGCGGCAACTCGGGGAGATGGTGGTCGACGAGCCTGTCGCCGGCTCCTTCAGCTATTTCGCGGGCAAGTACTGCGGGCAATACGCGGGCTTCGTATCGGGCTGGAACTATTGGGTGCTCTACATTCTCGTGTCGATGGCGGAGTTGTCGGCAGTCGGCATCTACATGCAATACTGGTGGCCGGGTCTGCCGACATGGATCTCGGCGCTCGTGTGTTTCTGCGCGATCAATGCGATCAACCTCACGAGCGTGAAATCGTATGGCGAACTCGAATTCTGGTTCTCGATCGTCAAGGTCGCGGCGATCGTCGGCATGATCGGGTTCGGCGGCTATCTGCTCGTTTCGGGCAATGCCGGGCCTGAGGCGGGTGTGTCCAACCTCTGGCGTCATGGCGGCTTCTTCCCCAACGGCATCTCGGGACTCGTGATGGCGATGGCCGTCATCATGTTTTCGTTCGGCGGACTCGAGCTTGTCGGCATCACCGCCGCTGAGGCGGATGATCCGTCGCACACCATCCCGCGCGCGACCAACCAGGTGATCTACCGCATCCTGATCTTCTACGTCGGCGCACTCGGCGTGCTGCTCTCGCTGTATCCGTGGGAAAAAGTGGTCACCGGAGGCAGCCCGTTCGTGCTGATCTTCCACGCGATGAACAGCAACTTCGTGGCCAACGTACTCAATGCCGTGGTGCTCACGGCCGCGCTGTCGGTCTACAACAGCGGCGTGTACTGCAACAGCCGCATGCTCTACGGCCTCGCGGGCCAAGGCAACGCGCCGCGCGCGCTGCTCAAGGTCAACGCCCGCGGCATTCCGCTCGTGGCGCTCGGTGTCTCCGCACTCGCGACGGCCGCGTGCGTGGTGATCAACTACGTGATGCCGGGCAAGGCGTTCGAATTGCTGATGGGTCTCGTCGTGTCGGCGCTGATCATCAACTGGGCGATGATCAGCATCATTCATCTGCAATTCCGCCGCGCCAAGGCACGCGCAAGCGAAACGACCGTGTTCCGCAGCCTCGGCTATCCGCTCACCAACTATCTGTGCCTTGCATTTCTCGGTGGCATTCTGGTGGTGATGTGCCTGATTCCGGACCTGCACATTTCGGTTTATCTGATCCCCGTCTGGCTCGCTGTGCTGGGTATCGGCTACCGCCTGCGCAGCCGGCGCGCGGACGACCCGGTACCGCAAGGCGTGCCACTGCGCTAGGCACGCAATCGGCCGTGGGACGGCAAGAAAGGCTGTTCCACGTTCGAACTGCGTTGCGGCGAGCCGATCGCGCTCGTTGAATCTCGCGCGCTTGGATAATCTCTTTGCCATCTCTTTGCCATTCGCAGGAACTGCCATGTTCGAACACATCGATGCCTATCCCGGCGACCCGATCCTCACGCTGAATGAGAACTTCGCGAAGGACCCGCGCGACAACAAGGTCAATCTGAGCATCGGCATCTATTACGACGAGGACGGCCGTTTGCCCGTCATGCGAGCCGTGCACGAGGCCGAAACGCAACTGCTCGCGGAACCCGGCCCAAAGCCGTACCTGCCGATGGCGGGTTTTGCGCAGTATCGCGACGCCGTGCAGTCGCTGGTATTCGGCGACGACTCGCCGGCGCGCGCCGACGGACGCATCGCGACTGTGCAGACGTTGGGCGGCTCGGGGGCGCTCAAGGTCGGCGCGGATTTCATCAAGCGCTACTTCCCGGGCTCACAGGTCTGGGTGAGCGATCCGACGTGGGAAAACCATCGCTTCATTTTCGAGCGCGCCGGCTTCAACGTCAGCACGTATCCGTATTACGACGAAAACAGCGGCGGACTGCAATTCGAAGCGATGCTCTCGGCCATCGATGCGCTGCCCGCGCGCAGTGTCGTGCTGTTGCACGCGTGCTGCCACAATCCGACCGGCGTGGACCTGAGCGAGTTGCAATGGGTGACGTTGATCGAGGTGCTCAAGAAGCGCGAACTGCTGCCTTTCATCGACATGGCCTATCAGGGTTTCGGCGCGAGCATCGATGCCGACGCATTCGCGATTCGCGAACTCGCACGCCAGAACGTGCCCGCGTTCGTCGCCAACTCGTTCTCGAAGAACTTCTCGCTGTACGGCGAGCGCTGCGGTGGTCTGTCGGTCATCTGCGAGTCGCGGGACGTCGCAGGACGTGTGTTGGGGCAGTTGACGAGCGCTGTGCGCGCGAACTACAGCAACCCGCCGACGCACGGCGCGAAGATCATTGCCCGGGTGCTCACGACACCCACGCTGCGGCAGTCGTGGGAAGACGAACTCGCGACCATGTGCGCGCGCATCGTCCGCATGCGCGCCGGAATGCATGATCGTTTGCGCGGCAACGTGCCGGACGCGCTCCTCGCGCGATATCTGGAGCAGCGCGGGATGTTCACTTACACGGGATTGTCGGCGGAGCAGGTCGACCTGCTGCGCGAGCGGCACGGCGTCTACCTGATCCGGTCTGGCCGCATGTGCGTGGCGGCGCTGAACGAGAAAAACGCTGGCGCGGCCGCGCAGGCGATTTCGAAGATCTTTTCGCGGGCGACGAACTGAGATTCGATTGGGCGGCGGTTCATTGCGATACCGCCCGTCCTTGCAGTGTCATGTAAGCGCGTCAGTGACATGCGCGCATTGGATCACATGGTCTGACGCGATTGCGTTCCCGGAATGGTATCTGCGCGTCGCCAGGCAAGCCGGGCCACGCGCGGATACGCAGGGCGGCTATTGGCCGCCGAAGTAGAGTTGCTTGATCTCGTCCAAAGAGGCGGGTTGCGCGGTTGCGCGCGAACCCGCTGCCGATGAACCGGGCGTCACGCCACCGTAGGCGGTTGCTCCGCCTTGCATCCATACGCGCGCCTCGGCCGCCTGGATGTCTGCTGGATAATTCGGGTCTTCGCCTTTGGCGGGGTCATAGCCTGCCTGTTCGAGCTGCTGCAGCTCGGCGCGAACCTGTGCGCGCGTCGGCGCCGCATCGTTTTGCGAGAACGCGGCGAGCGGCAAGGAAAGCGCCGACGCAGCGGCAACTGCAATCGCGAATGATTTCATGATGGATGACCCCTCCTCGTGGATGACAGGGTGCCTCGTTACGGATGCAAGACCGTGTAACTGGCCATCGAAGTCTAGACAGGCAAACCTTCAACTTCGATACGAATGGGTACCGCCCGCGCAAGATCGCTATGTTTGGGTATCACACGAGCATCGTCGCGAAGGACAGGCAGTGTCAGACGAACTGTCCGCAGAGAAAAGACGATCGGGGAAGCAGAAAATCGCAAAGCGCTCGCAGACGCGGCTACGCGTCAATGGAAAAGCGTCGCTCACCGTCGGCCATTTTCAGGAATGGCTTCATTAGACGGTGTTAGATGTCTCAAGAAACCGTGCAGAAAGGGTTCGTTTTCATGGAGTCTGCGCGTTCGGTTGGAGCTGGAATCCGAGTGCGGAAGCACGTCGCCTGAGGGCAGCGATGCTGCGTTGTCGCTGCTGTTCCTCATAGCGTTGCTGTCCCTGATCAAGAAAGGTTTCGCCGCGCGTGAGCATGAAGTAGACCATGCGGGCGAGCTTGTGGGCCACGGCGGTGTTGGCGCGCGGCTTGTCCATGCGGGCGCATAGCCGGCGGTAGAAGGCGCCGAGGGCTGAGTCGCTGCGTGAGAGGCTCATGGCTGCCATTTTGAGTGCCTGCCGGGCACGGTTGGCGGAGGGGCGCGTGCCGGAAGACAGCGTCTTGCCGCCGCTAATCTTCGTGGCGGGACATAGGCGCAGCCACGAACAGAAGTGTTTGACGCTCGCAAAGCGGCTCAGGTCCGGGCCGATCTCGGAGAGGATCGTCATCACGGTTGCGACGGATAGGCCGTTGATGCGCGTGAGGTCTACACCCGCCCAACGCGCGGGCGCGGCACGCGCGTCGAACCGGGGGTGTTTTTCTGGCGCTTCTTGTCGGGGCCGGTCAGCTGGACGTGGTGCCGGGCGAGCGGGACGAGTAACGCCTCGGTCTTCGCATCGCATTCGAGGATGCGCTGGGCGAGGCTGTCGAACATCGCCAGCGCCCGCGCGAGCACGAACAGGTGCTCCTCGCGCCAGTTGCCGGTCAGCGCCTTGACGAGATTGTGGCGGAAACGGGCAAGCACTTTCGGGTCGCGTTCGCCCGCGACGATGGCGCGGATGATCGCCTGGCCGGTCGCGCCCATGACATCGGAGAGTACCTCGGTGAGCTGAAGGTTCATCTGCGCCCAGGGCCTTCTGCATACGCTGTATCCAGCTGCCCTGTTCGGTGAGCAGCAGTTCACGCTGCCGCACTACCGCGCGTATCACGCAGACTTCGCCGGCAGGGCGCCAGGCCGCGCGCAGCAGTCCGAGACTCATGAGCTTCTGCAGCCACTGGCAGTCCTGTACGTCGCTCTTGCTGCCGGGGACATACTTCATTTGGCGCGCATCAACGAGCCAGACTGTCAGGCCGCGCTGCTCGAGGACCTCGTATACGGGTATCCAGTAGATTCCGGTGGATTCGAGTGCCACCGTGTCGACCCCACACGCAAGCAGCCAGTCGGCCATCGCGTTCAGGTCACCGGTCATCGTGCCGAACTCTCGCACCGGCTGGTCGTCAGCGGTTCGTGGAACTGCTACCCAGTGGCTCGACGCGCCCACATCGATGCCGGCGGCGTTTGGATACACCTCATCATCTTCCCGCTTGCGCATGGCCATGGCGTGCTCCGGCGTGGTTGGTTCAGGGCAGCGCAAGGGGGAAGCGTCTGAATCGACTCGATCTCTCAAACGGGATGCAGCTTGCGCCGCTCACCAATGTCACCGACGATTCCCGGACCATGCTATGTGCCGGGCTCGTCACGCGGCGTCCGGTGACGTCGCATGCGGGCACCAGTGATCTTCCGGTCAACGGGGCGCTGCCGCCTGTGTTATAGCGCATCATGGGTTTCTTGCGGAACACTGGGGACGATTGGCGGCCTTGCGAAGCTATGTAGCAGGAAGGTCGGCGAGCCGATCCGTAAAATCGGCTTGTCAACGCTTGCTCAAAGGAGAGCATCATGCCCGCACGCAGGTTGATGACGAGCCTGATCGCATCCAGCCGGTCCGTCTTGGCGCGCCGCTTCTGGCGTTCAATGGGGATGCTCACGGGATTGACGACATAACATTCGATCCCGCGAGCCCGCAAGGCACGATAGATCCAGAACGCGTCCTGGCCCGCCTCGTAGCTTACGACGATCCGTACTCCGGCTGGCAACGCCCATTTCTGCCGGTGCTGTTCAATCAGCGACAGCGAGCGGGCCTCAGACGGGCGAATCGAGCGCAAACGGCAAGGCGGAAACAGCCGCTCGTGCGTTGTCGGATTGTCTTGCGAAATCTACCAGGGTAGCTGGGTTTCACGCAATGATTCGAGCTAGTCTGGTCGGGCGGCTGCGCTAGGCTGGTCGGGCGGCTGCAATTGCACGGCTCGGGCGGCGTCTTGAAGTGGTCTGCTTCAATAATTCCTGCATCTGCACCGGTCAGCGCGGGCAAGCGCCTTGTCATGCCGTTCCGCCACGCGCGTCAATGGCTCCCGATGACGGAAACTGTGCCAAAGAGGGGACTCCATTTCTACGCCTGAAATATCAATTCAGCGAGATTGTGGCGCAATATGAGTGTGCTGCAACCGTCGTCGAAGGTGGAGGCAGGCGTGGCAAACTTCCCTCGGCTCGAGCTGTTGTGCCGGTTATTCCTCGGTCTATTTGTCGGCTTTTCCTGCGTAACTACCGCCCTTTTCTCGCGTTACATCATATCGGCGGACCAGCCGCCGCAAGTCACCGTCGTGCGGTCGAAAAGCGCATCGCGAGCCTTGCCGGGAAGCGCTCCCGCAGTCCCACCTTCAACTGCTTCGCAACACCAATCGACAACGTCTTCGCGTGATACTCAGGAAATGACACTCATCGCGTCGTCGACCTCCACTATCGTCACGTTCATCGCGGCCGCCGTGACCAACTTCCTGAGCTGGTGGAAGTACAGGGCGAGGGCGAGCAGATCAAAGCGGGACGCGTCGCGCTAGTTCCTCGAACGGCCAAGCTGCGACTCGATACGCACGACGTCAGCTGCGCACCGGCAGCCTGTGCATGTTCGACTCGTGGCCCGGACAGATGCGTTACGTGTACGGCGACCCGGATCGCATGCGACAGCAGTACTTCGGCCAGTTCGAACTGATCGACCATCGCATAGCGCATTGAAGTGGGTGGCGCTATGGGCTTTCTCGATGTTCTGCGCCGCTCGACCGATCGTGATGATCTCGCTACGGTCCGTTGCTGTTGACCGGTTTGAGCGCGCGGAGCACACCAGTCCAATCGTGGCCAGAAGCCATGCAGCGAAGGCGATCCGATCGTTGATCCGGGCCACGCCACGACCCTCGCGAAGGCGATGGATCGAAGCTCCCGTAACAGGATTGACCCGGATTCATGCAACTGCATCAGGTCTAATGCCAGCCGATGCGCACTCCGACCCTCTCCTGCCGTTGGCGGAGGTCGAAGGGCTGTCAGCTATAACTCCGACACCAGACGATCGACCGCCCCCTAGGTCCCAGCGGCGTCTCTTATGGAACGCCAAGCATCAACGATCGCATCTGCCGCCCGAAAAACATCTGTGCTTGTCGTCGGCCAAGAAATGATTGAAACGCGCATTGCCCACAAGCCTTTCCAAGCCGCCCCGGACACAAAGCAGACACGGTCTGTCTGAACACGACTGATAACGGCCTTCAAATGCTTCGGAAGATGTTGGTGATCCAAACTGCACGACAAACTGGTTCAGCTCGACTTCGTTCAGCACGTAGATTCCGGGTTCTTCAGTCAGACGTTGCGACATGGCCTGTGCAAGTTGGCAATGGCATTCGATCATATCGGCGATGCCCTGCCGGCCGAGCGCGGAATTGATTGCCCAAGTCACAAACCCGCGAACACAGCGCGAAAGCTCCGGAACATAGTTACGCGGGTCATGTACGCCTTGCTCCGACGCGGTGAGATAGCTCGCCTCAATTCTCATCGCCTGTCGATGTGCTTCCGCGTTCCGGACAAATGCGTATCGGGTGTAATATGGTCTCTGCAACCTCTTGTGCTCAACGGGGGCCCACGAATCGGCCTTCTCGATTCCGTTTGCCAAGTGAGCCTTTGCCGGACACGCCCTTGCCCAAAGACCGACGGCCCCGTCCACGTGAAGCCATCCCTGCCGTTCGTGAGTGATATCCGCAATTGCGTCGACGGGATCAAAAGCGCCTGTGTTGATCTGGCCAGCCTGCGCGACGACGAGCAACGGCCCGGTCATGTCAGCAAGCGCCGCACGCGATTTATCGACGAGAATCCGACGGTACGATCGGTTGAGATGCGGACTGTGTTGCCCTCGCCAAATCCGAGATGCCGAAGTGCTGCGAGTACAGATATCTGCGTGTCCTGACCCGCGTACACATCTATCCTTGGCACACCAAACATCCCGTCGACCTCAACATCCCAGCCAATCTTTCGCAATAGCTCGTTGCGAGCCGCGGCGAGACACACGAAGTGTGACATCGTGGCATCCGTCGCGAAGCCCGCCGAGTTTCCGGCGGCAGTCGCGGAAGTTCACTTAAAACGGAATTTCCAACTCTGCGCAAAGCAGACGCGAGCGCTCTCGGCATCCTATGCGAGTTTTCCGCCGGATCCGCCACCCGACTTCAGGTTTAGCCACTGGTAACTGGTTGCTGCTGGCTGCTAGCGGTCAAACGGGATTCCGGTCGGGTGGATCCAGCCGATCCAGTTCGCAACGAGGATCGAGAGGAAAAGCGTAATCGACAGACCGACACGCGTCGCCAGCGACCAGACCATCCGTTGCGTCTTACCCCGATCGCGCATCATGAAATACAGTGCCGAGATCATGCTCGCGATAATCAGAATAAATGCGATTGGGACAAGAACGTTCATGAACGGCCTCTGATCAGACTTGAGCGGCGGCCGATGCCTGAGCCGCAAGATAGCGCATCATCGTAAGCGCTGCGCATCAGCATGCGCCGTGACGTGATGCCAGTGCCCATCAACGTGCAAGCTACCCCGGCGAGCTGGATTTGCCCGGACACATGCGGTCGTGTGCGCCAGCCCTGCCAGCCTACCGGACAAGTTGCGTGATACGGTCCACGACTTCCGGATTGGCCAGCGTGGACACGTCTCCGGGATCCTGGCCATTGGAGATGGCGGCCAGTACTCGCCGCATGATCTTGCCGGACCGGGTCTTGGGCATGTCGGGAACAATGACAACCCGATGGGGCTTCGCGATCGCGCCGATCCTGGAAACGACGGTGTCCGAGACCTGTCGTGCAATCTCGGGCGTCGACTCTACGCCCGGCTTGAGCGAAACATAGAGTTCGGGGACCTTGCCCTTGATCTCGTCGGCGACCGGCACGACCGCCGCCTCGACGACGTCCGGCACGAGCAGCGCAGCCGACTCGATTTCCTTGGTGCCGAGACGGTGGCCCGCGACGTTGACCACGTCGTCGATGCGTCCAAGGATGCGAAAGTAGCCGTCCGCCGCCTCAAGGGCACCATCTCCCGCCATGTACGGCCAGTCGCGCCAGTCCTTGCTTTCCGGGTTCTTGCAGTAACGGGAATAGTATGTATTCACGTAGCGCTCCGGCGCCTTCCAGATGGTCTGGAAAGCACCGGGCCAGGGATTGCGGATGCAGATGTTGCCCGCTTTTCCGGAACCGCGCGCAAGCTCCTGGCCGTTGTCGTCGTAAATAACCGGGTGAATGCCAGGAATCGCCGGACCGGTGCTGCCGGGCTTCATCTTGTGCAGTGCGGGCACTGTGCTGCACAGGAAACCGCCCGTTTCCGTTTGCCACCAGGTATCGACAATGACCGCCTCGCCCTTGCCGACAGACTGGTGATACCACTTCCAGACTTCGGGCTCGATCGGTTCGCCCACGGTCGTCATGTGCTTGAAGCGGTAGTTGTACTTCGCCGGCTCGTCCGGTCCGCTGCGCCGCAGCGCACGGATCGCCGTCGGCGACGTATGGAATATGTTGACGCCGAGGTCTTCGGCAATTCGCCAGGGGCGCCCGGCGTCGGGGTAGACCGGCACACCTTCGTACACGACCGTTGAGGCCGCGAGCGCAAGCGGGCCGTAGACGATGTACGAATGGCCTGTGATCCAGCCGATGTCTGCCATGCACCAGTACACGTCTTCGGGATGGATGTCCTGGATGTATTTCGATGTCCAGGCGACGTAGGCGAGGTAGCCGCCGGTCGCGTGCTGGCAGCCCTTGGGACGCCCGGTGGTGCCGCTCGAATACATGAGGAAAAGCGGTGCCTCCGCCGGCATCTGCACGGGCTCGACGCGCTTGCCGTGGAACTCCTTGAGGGTGTCGTTGACGATGACGTCTCGTCCTTCCACGAGCTTCGTCGGGCTCGAGTACCTGCCCGGGTAGCGCTGCCAAATCAGGATCTTCTCGGCGCGCTGGCCCTTGGCGGCGGCCTCGGCATATGCGGTGTCGGCCTTCTCCTTGTGATCGAGCAGCTTGCCAGACCGATAGTAGGCATCCATCGTGATCAACAGCCGGCTTTCGGAGTCGAGAATGCGGTCCGCACAGGCCGCACCGCTGAAGCCGCTGAACACCTGAGAGTGGATCACCCCAAGCCGGGCGCAGGCAAGCATCGAGATCGGCAGTTCGGCCACCATCGGCATATGCAGGGTGACGCGGTCGCCTGTCTTCAGGCCGCAGAAATCGCGCAGCAGCGCGGCGAATTCGTTGACGCGGATAAAGAGTTCCTGATAGGTGACGTGCTGCACCCGTTCGTCTTCGGGCTCGGGCACGAAGTGGATCGCCGTCTTGTTCCTGTACCGGGTCAGATGGCGATCCACGCAGTTATGGCAGGCGTTGATCCTGCCGCCGACGAACCAGCGCCAGAACGGGGGATTGCTGGCGTCGAACATCGTCTCCCAGTACCTGTACCAGTCGAGCAGATCCGCGAACTCCTTGAAGCACTCGGGAAACCGGTCGAGGGAAAAGCGTTCGAAGACACCCGGGTCCGCCAGATTGGCCTGGGCAACGAATGAGGGCGGCGGCAGGAAGTAGTCCTCCTCCGGCCAGTGCACGGCGATCTGCGCCTCGGAGACGTCAGCCGTCTGTTGCTCCGTGATAGCGTGGCGCGATGACTTGTTGCGAGACATGACGGCTCCTCCTTGATCTGGGGCCCTTCCAGGGCACGACACCTCTCGCCTTGCCCGCGTCGCACGACACGATCTTGTACTCTTCTGTCGCGATTCGGCGTAGCGGCTGAGACGTCAGATTGCATAAACCCATTTAAGCCCAGTCCGGCGGTGTTACCAAGCCTAACGAGGGTCGGGTCGACAGCCAGGGCGGACCGTCGTCAACCTGCCTTGTGACTGTGAGATGCGGCCCCGCAGCGCTTTGGTCACTTCAATCGGTGTCTCCCATCGTCCGCAGAGGCGGCGCACCCAAATGCGCGACCCGCTCTCACGCGCAGGTGCGGTCAATCGACGGGACGCAACATACGCGTGTCGATCACGCCAGCCTTGCCCACCGGCCACTCGTGAAGTAGATTTTTTAATCGGGATGCAAAAAACTGGAGGAATTTGCCATGGAACTGCTCGTGGAACGTGTCGATGTCTGGGCAGCCACCATCGAGGACAGGCCGGGCGGGCTTGCACGCGTATTAGGCGCCTTGCGGGATGCCGGCGCGGACCTGCAGTTCGTTGTCGCACGTCGCACGCCGGAATCACCGGGCAACGGGGTCGTATTTGTTGCACCGCTGCAGGGGGACAAGGAGATCCGTGCCGCCACACAGGTCGGGTTCAACGTCACACCGAGTCTTCACTCCGTCCGTGTGATGGGACTGGATCAACTGGGGATCGTCGCTGAATTGACCCAGAAGCTGGCAGACGGAGGGATCAACCTCCGCGGTGTTTCTGCCGCTGTACTCGGCTCACAGTTCATTGCCTATCTCGCCGTCGACTCTCTGGACGATGCCAATCAGGCGATGGACATTCTGCAGAGGGCCTGAATACCGCGGCGGGGGCTCTGTCGAGTTTGTGGGGAGGCGGCGGTAAAACGAAATCATGAAGAAAACGAAATCACTTTATCGTGGCCACCGCTTGCCCACCAACCGTTCGTCATCGAAGTGGCTGTGCGGTCGGGGGCTACCGTAATGGTTGGCTGTGATTTCGTCACGCTTGCGGCGCCGCTACGGCGTTCCGTTGATCCTCGTCAGATATCGTGCGATGTCCTCGACCTGTTCCGGAGGCAACGGCGCGCCATAAACCGCGCGCATCTTTAGGACTTCGGCCTTCCAGGATTCGAACGAAAGCGGCGGCTGGCGTGTCACCATGTCCACGGAGTGGCATATCACGCACTGTTGATCGGCCAGGTTGGACCCCGGCCCGGGTGGAAAAGTCGATATGCCGTTTGGCAGCGAAACGTCGACCGTTTGCGTAGCGGCTTTTGTCGCGGGCTTGTTGGGGCCAGCCGCGAACGACGTGCCGATCCCCGTTGCGGCCAACAAGGCCAGAACGATCGATCTCACTCTCATCGCTCTCTCCTCATGCTGCGACAACCGTTACCGATTCGACCAGATTGCGCATATAGCCGCCGGGATTCCAGTTCGGCTCGTCCGGCTGTGCCTCGCCCTTGTCATTGATCGCTTTCACCTTCAGCACGTGTTGCCCGGCATTCCGAGGCATGAAACGCGCCTCCCAGCGGCGGAAACTGAACTTGCCGAAGTCGCGGCCGACGCTAGCCGTTGACCACGACGCTCCGCCATTCGAGGAAAAGAGCACCTTGCTTACGCCCGTATCGCCGCCGAAAGCGATGCCGCGCACCGTTTGCGTTGCGCCCACATCGATCACCGAGCCGTCGCTGACGTTGGTGAAGAACGATCTCGGCACCATGCGGTTGATCGCGATCGTCTTCACGCCCGTCTGTTCCGGGGATACGTTCGCGTGCGGCGTATCCGGGATCTGGTACGCCTTCGCCATCCAGAAGTTCTGATCGGGTGTGTCGATGACCTCGATGTCGTTCAACATCTTCACCCAGTACGTCGAATACCAACCCGGAACGACGAGCCGCAACGGGAAACCGTTCAAAAGCGGTAGCGGCTGCCCATTCATGGCGAACGCGACCATGACTTCGCCGTCGCGCGCATGATCGACGCCCAGCGCCTTGATGAAGTCGGGTGTGGCGGCAATCACCCCTTTATCAAGGCCTCTGTAGCGAACCTGCACGGCCCCGGCCTTCACGCCCGCACGATCGAGAATGTCCCTGAGGCGTACGCCGGTCCACAACGCATTGCCCATCGCGCCGTTACCCCATTCCCCACCAGCGACGCGCGGCTTGAAGAATCCCCGCGAGTTGCCAGCGCATTGGTTCACGGCGGCGAACTCGACGTGCTCAAATCCTTTCCTGATGTCATCGAGTCCGAGATCCAGTTCACGGGCGACCGATCCATGAACCGTCAGCCGGAACGTCCGGGCGTCGACACGCGTGGGAATGCTCGCGAGGTGCCAGCGCACGAAAAAGCGATCGTTTGGTGTGAACACTCCTTGATCGAAGACGGAAAACGGTGTCTCGAGCAACGGCGGCCGGCTGCGTAAGAGCACCATCTCGCCCTTTTGCGGGAAGTCGGTCGTCAGTTCCCTTAAGCCGTTTTCGAACGGAAGGGTGATCGCGTTGGCGGCGCGCACGAGATTCGTCCAACCGCCTGCCACGCCAACGACACCGCTTGCCATCAGCGAATGAAGCACGTGGCGGCGCTTGAGGCCGCATTGGTCGTTCATCTTGGTCTCCCCTGGAGCGGCAATTCCATGACGATTGCTTCGCAACGCTGTATGTGAGGTAGTAACGAATATATGCAGCCGGTTAGAGGCTCTCTATCGGGAATACCCGGAAGAAATCCGCGATTGTGCGCGGCGGGAGCCCGCTCCTTACCACGGCTAGCCTTTTCGGCGTGAGCTGCGGTGCCGAAAGTACACCGCAGCATCTGCCCAGGAATCGGCCATAGCTGACCTTCAGGTCTCGTCCGTCAGGCGGCTACGAGTCGCTTTGCCGCCATTCGCACTTCGTCGGCGGCCAACATCAGCGTTCACTGCAAGCGAATGTGTACTTGCGACCCGAAGCGGACGGTGACGCTCGCGCGAAGCGTTCATTCACCATCAGAGGCAGGGCAGTAAGACTATTAGAGATCTGGCACCAGCCGATTAAAAAATCGCGGATTCGTGCTTAATCCGGCTCGGCCTTGCTGTTCCCCAGCGGAGTCCACCTCTCACCTTCTGGGGCTCAGCTACCCACACCACAGTCGAAGTATCAGCGCTGATGCCGGTGCTGCTGCAAACTTCGGCGCGCAGGCCAACCTCGTTCGGGCAGGTATGGTTCAACACGCGCAACACGCGCAACGGCGCAATCAAGCAGGAGGGAAAAGCCCGAAGACGGCTCCAGATCGACCAGAATTCGCCCATCGTCACGCCCCGAAAAACTCAGATGGGAGATCCATGAAGGATGGCTTACGTTCTCGGTGGTGAACTCGGTTCCTTCCACGTCCTCAAGCACAAACGCCAGCTTGCAATGTACATCGTCGCCCTGCCATTCCGGATTGGATTGCCCCCAGTAATGAAGGTCAAGTTCGATGTCCGTCTGCCATTTCCCACCAGATGCGTGTCGACGCAGCGATACAGAAAGCAGTTCGGCGTCTGGAAGTTGGGCCAGTAACCGAAGATGCGGTGGATCAGCCAAGCATCCGTTACCACGTTCTTGTCGTTTTTTACCTCGTGACCTGGCTCCACCATATCATCGCCCCCCCACCAAAAATGAGCTGACTGGACACGCTCCCGATTTACTTTGAGATCAGCGTGTCGCCCTTGAAAACGCGATAGGGCGTTGATTCGAGGTCCAAACGCCCGGGCATTGGTAGCCCGTTACCGCAATAGTCAATCTCAACATAACTCAAATGACCCGAATCATCGGTGAACAGAAGAATTTCGAGCGATCGCGGCTCTCCGGGTACGCTGAGGTCTCGAAAATCTGCTTCAAATACCAGACCGTAACCGTGTCCGTTCATCGATATTCTTGGCAGGCAGTCTGGTGCCGCGATTGATAGAGCAAAACTGTTGCACCCGCATTCGCAGAGTTCCGTGATTTCAGCATTCGCGAATTGCGCCGCGAGCGCATCTCGATTCGGAAAATGGCAGCGTTCGAGGATGAACGCAATCCAATGAGCTGCGCGGTTCAGGTCATTTCGCATCTTATGCCCAGATGAGTCCCGGTCCCATCAGTCCGCCATTGCGTCGATTGTCGGCGATCTACGCATTGATGTCCAACGGCCGCTTCTTGGCCGATCTGGGCCGACGGCGAACGCATCAAACCGACCCCTATGCGCAGATCGTGCAATCGCACGTCGTTGATTCTGTACTGACGCGGCTTCTCGCGTGTTCGATCGGCGAGGACACGGACATAGTTTCTGCTCCAAATTGAAATGGTCGCGTTCGTTTGACTGTTCTGCCACGTCATTGCTGAGTCGGGACCGACCTTGCAAAAAGAGATAGTGCGTACACGTCCCGAACCTCGCGATAGGCGAAAGCTTCACTACGCGCACCACCAGTACCTAGACTCGCTCCCGACGGCACCGCTGACGCGCGATAACTATGAAAAGTCGACTATGGCCCGAAGCCTCACCGAATCGAGCGTGGCGCCGTCAATCTCAGGATAAATGCACATTAGTTGCGACCTGCGCATAGGGGTCGTCTATGTAAACCTCTGCATAGCGATCCGTTTCTGCCCTTCGACGACCTTGTAAGCGGCCATTCGATCGGCTCACGACTGGAGCCTTTGTTGACTAGTTTGGTTCTCGAAAACTTCTACAAACCGATATACATAACGAATCCCTTCGTCCACACGATGTTGCCCCCTTGATCCACTTTCCAATAGACTTGTGCGGAAACATCGTAGGGCAGGAGGCCCACTCCTTTCCTGAAAAAGCCAGCAATATGGATCGACCCATCTGTGTTACAGACACCGTTAATGTGGAATCCGTCTTTCACGAGGGTACTTTCGAGTTTCTGACCATCCGATCCGGGAGGGAAATCGGTATTCAGTCGGGCGTCAAGCTCCGGCGAAATTGCAAGTGCTCCCGAGGTCGGCGGGCATGCGCCCCAGTAACCACCGTGCGCCGTGACGTTTCGCAATAAGGCAGGCAGTTCGTTAGGTGCCTGTGCGTAAGCACTATTCATCAAACCAAGCGTAAGGGGCGCGGCAATTGAAATGAGTGATCTAAGACTGGATCGCATCTTCGTACTCCTCCCTCACGGCAATGACTTTGATTTGTTCCACGCTTGTTTGTTGAATGTCGTGCGGCTTTCCACATTGATTGTCGGCGATCTTGGCACTAGTGTCGATCGGCCGGTATTGGCCGAAAGCACGGGTTCCGCGAACGCTCTACAGAGGCGACGTTCGAGTCTCAACGACAACTTTCCGGCGACGTCGATGACCGCGTACTCCCAGCCACAACCTGCCACTCAGCGAGCGGCGAAAACCTGCCGTTGGAGCGACGGCATTACTCCGGAATCTGACGCACGGGCTACGCGCACAACTTGGCCAATCCAGACGTACAGCTGTTGGCGTTGTGGACGCAGCTTCAGGCTGCATTAACGACATTTTCATGCCCACCAGATTCAGCAGCCATTAGAGGCGTGCCCGGGGTCAGCGACAAAGCACTTCAGCGCGGCGGCGTGTTGATAATCAGGGTCGACGGATCTCGATGTTCTCGGCGGACGACAGCATGTTCGCCACATGTCCGATGCCGAAGGTGCCTGGCATAAGCGCGAGTGGCCACACGCACAACTGAATTCCGGTTGAAGACCATCTGGACACATCCACCTCGCATTCGGACACGCTTGAAGTGCACAGACAGCGTTTGTTCCTGGCGATCACAACTGTTTGTCCACCGCGGGTGTACGCAAGCGGATCGAGGAAGCCTAGATTGACGACCTAACGGCGCTGTCGATTCCCGACGGCAAATGCCACCAACGTCTTGAGGTCAATCATGAGCAACTCGCAAAAGGTCGTTATCGTCACCGGCGCATCGCAAGGTATCGGTGCGGAACTCGTCAAAGCTTTCCGTGAGCGCGACTATCGCGTCGTCGCAATCGCGCGTTCGATCAAACCGTCCGACGATCCGAACATCGTGACAGTCGCCGGTGACATCGGCGATCGCGAAGTGGCGAAGCGTGCCGTCTCCGAAGCCGTCGAACGCTTCGGCCGCGTCGATACGCTGATCAACAACGCGGGCATCTTCATCGCGAAGCCGTTCACGCAATACACGGCTGAAGACTATGCCGCCGTGCTGAACGTCAACGTCAATGGCTTCTTCCATATCACGCAGCTTGCAATCGCCGAGATGGAGAAGAACGAAAGCGGCCATGTGTTGCAGATCACAACGAGTCTCGTCGATCATGCAGTTTCCGGCGTGCCGTCGGTGCTTGCATCGCTGACGAAGGGCGGGCTGAATGCGGCCACCAGGTCACTCGCTATCGAATACGCGAAGACGGGGATCCGCGCGAACGCTGTCTCGCCGGGCGCTATCAAGTCGCCGATGCACGCGCCAGAAACGCATGAGGCGCTGGGCGCGCTGCATCCCGTCGGCCATATGGGCGAGATGAGCGACATCGTCAACGCCGTGCTGTATCTCGACTCCGCACCGTTCGTCACGGGCGAGATCCTGCACGTGGACGGAGGCCAGAGCGCTGGCCACTGATAGGCGTGCGACATCTGTTCTGAGACTCGATGTGACGGCGCGCGGCCCGGTGTTGCATTCGCTGGATCGGGCGCACCGCAGCAGTGTAGCGCACTGTACCTGCAGCGCAGGTTGGTACCCGAGATTACAAAACCGCCGCTTTCCGACACAAGCGGGGTACATCCGCGCACTTTAATACTTCCATTGATCAACTGGAGCAAACCATCATGACTCGAATCGAAAACCTGCTGTACACAGGCAAGATCCATACGACGGGTGGCCGCGAAGGGGCCGCGCGCAGTTCGGACGACCGCCTCGACATCAAGCTTTCGCGACCGGGTTCGGCAGGCGCCGGGACGAATCCCGAGCAACTGTTCGGCGCCGGCTGGTCGGCATGCTTTATTGGCGCAATGGGTGGGGCCGCGCGCGCCTTGAACGTCACGCTGCCGGCCGACACGAGTGTTGATGCCGAAATTGATTTCGGGACCACTGACGGCGCCTACTTCCTCGGAGCGCGTTTGAACGTGAGCCTTCCCGGCTTGCCGCGTGACGTCGCCCAGTCGCTCGTGGACCGGGCACATCAGACCTGTCCGTATTCCAAGGCTACGCGCGGCAACATCGATGTCGTGATCGCGCTTATTTAAGCGGAATGCGTGCCTAAACGAGTAGCGGAACTTTCTTGCGAACCGCTAGGCGAAAACACCTTATGAAGGAGCAACACCATGCCAATGATCGACGCACTGTGGCCGGAAGACGCCTTGACCGGTGAGGCGGAAGCCCATCTGATCAAAGAATTGACCGACATTCTGATCAAAGCGGAAGGGTACGATCCGGCGAATCCGATTGCACAGAGCGTATCTGTTCTCAATCTGCATCGACCTGCTGCAGTATTTGTCGGCGGGGAACGCTCGAAAGCAGTGCGCTACCGGATCATTCCGTCAGCGCCTGAGGGGCAATACACCGACGAGTCGCGAAGAGCGCTGGTTAAGGCAATCACGGAAGCGGTGGCCCGCGCCGAGAACCGACCGTTCGATGAGGTCGCATCGCGCGTCTGGGCCTTCCCGACCGAGATTCCCGACGGTACCTGGGGCAGTCGTGGCGCCATCTATACGCTCCCCGACATTCACGCTTTGCTTGCTGGTGAGACCGAACGTAGCGCCGGCGCGGAGCGACTCGCGCGCAGACGGCGCGAAAAGGCACGGATGACGCTCGAGGCCACTGTCGATGTATTCCAACGGGCGAGCGATAACGCTTAGCGCGATCTCACAGGTCGACGGGCCCGCTGATCTGGCCGGGTGATGACTGCCAGATAGACGAGGCCTGTCACTACCCATATGAACTTGAAGGAAAGCGGCTCGATCGAGTTCGAGCGTCGGGCTTTCCAAAGCGGCCTTTGGGCCGCACCCGTGCTGACCGGCCCGATTGGGTCGACTACCATCGAACGTATCGGGCACAGGTCGGCCAGAAACGGGCATTCGCTTAGATCTAGCGTCGTCGGCAGTTCCCGTTGTCTTGCATTTCGCCATGCGGTCTTGCTAGAGTGCAACAGGTCCCCGCTGCGAGAAGACCATGCAACTCAGAATATTTGCGGCGCTATGCGGCGTGCTGTTCGCTTCGACCACCGCCATTGCACACGAGACGCATATCGCCGCATTCGATGCACCAGCGAGCGGAAACAAGTACACGCAGCGTTACATCCTTGAAGTTGGTGATGTGCCCGAGCACGAGCTACGGCTGTACGAGTTAGTGCGCAGTTACGGTGGCAAAGACCAGACAATCGAGGGCATCGTTCTCAAAGAAGCCGTCATCCGCGCCACAAGCGACCTGACCGACTTGAATGGGCTCGGACGCAGCTATGTCGAATACAGGATGGAGAATGGCGACAAGATCTTTGCGCGTGGATACTTCCTCAGCCACAAACTGCCCGATAGCAACCGTCTGAAGAACCTCACAGAGCTGGATATCACCGGTGGCACTGGCAAATTCCGCGGCATTCGCGGCGTCGTGCGCGCGGAAACAATTTCCGACTCCAAGGCCTTCAACCAGAACCACACCGAGTTTGAATACTGGTTCGAGAAGTAGTTACGAGGATCCGAGCGATATCCCATTGCTGCGAGACATCGCCCCGTGTTTCTCGCGTCTGCTTATTTCCGTAACGGCCTCAACCCCGCGCGCACTTCCTCAGCGAACAATTCCGGCTGTTCCCACGCCGCGAAGTGTCCGCCCTTGTCGAGCCGGTTGTACCAGATGAGGTTGTGATATGCACGCTCTGTCCAGCTTCGCGGCGCCTGGTAGTTCTCGCGCAGAAACACGCTCACGGCGGCAGGGACGGACACATCGGCGGCAGCGAGGAAGTTGAAGTGCGATTCCCAGTAGAAGCGCGCCGAGGAAACGCCCGTATTCGTCAGCCAGTAGAGCGTGATGTCGTCGAGGACGTCGTCGCGCGTCATCGCGCCTGACGATTCTCCGTTGACGGTGCGTCCGAACACGGCCGAAGTCAGTGCCGCCGCCGGCTGCGTATAGCCGTCGCCGTGATCGAGAAGCCAGCCTGCGAGGCCGATCGGCGAGTCCGACAGTCCATAGAGCGTTTGTGGGCGTGTGCCCATCTCGAGCACGTAGGCGCGGCGCTTTTTCGCCGCGCTGCTGAGCTGCTCGTACGCGTGCTTTTCGTCGTCCAACAGTCCTGCGGGCGGCGGCTCACCCGCCTGCAGCGCCTTGGCGATATCGGCGGGAACGGTGGCCGGGAAGTTGACGTGAATGCCGAGCAACTCGGGCGGCGCCTGCTTGCCCATCACGTTCGCGACCACGCCGCCCAGGTCGCCGCCTTGCGCCGCGAATTTTTCGTATCCGAGGCGCTTCATGAGCGTGACCCACGCGCGGGCAGTGCGCTCCGGACCCCAGCCGATCTCGGTCGGTCTGCCTGAAAACCCGTAGCCCGGCAACGATGGAATGACGAGATGGAATGCGTCGGATGCACTCGCGCCATGCACGGTGGGATTGGTCAGCGGATCGATGATCTTGAATTGCTCGATGACGGAGCCCGGCCATCCATGCGTGACGATGAGCGGCATCGCGTTTTCATGTTTCGACCGGACATGGATGAAGTGAATGTCCAGCCCGTCGACCTCCGTAATGAAGTTCGGCAGCGCATTAAGTCTTGCTTCGAATTTGCGCCAGTCGTAGTCGGTTGACCAGTGGCGCGCGAGTTCCTGCGTCATCGCAAGCGGCACGCCTTGCGAATCGTCGTTGACCGTCTCCTTGTCAGGCCATCGTGTCGCCTTGATGCGTCGGCGCAGATCGGTAAGCTGCGCTTCGGGTACATGTACGCGAAGCGGACGAATCGCAGTCTTATCGCCGCCCGCAGATTTTGCAACCGAGAGAATCGACTGGTTCGTTTCGGCGAAGGCAAGCTGGCTCAGCGAGCCGGCCGCGATGGTTGCCGCCCGTCACGCCGACAAAGCGGCGACGAGACGGCGACCGGGGAAGGGTGTCGTTTGACATGAGAACTCCTGAGGGCAGTGAAGCCAGGTTCGCGTTTGTTCGGAGCGCGCTTTCGTGAATGCCATTCGAACGCATCGATGTATTTCGCGTGTTTCCCGAAACCGCGCTTTTGTATGCGCACGTACCGACACGCCGGATGGCCCCACTGTTACGCGCGGCCTTTATCTCCGCGAAGGCGCGCCCGGCGGTGCCGCATTGCGGGTCGGGCGTATCACTGGATTTTGGTTCGCGTACTGTTGCAATTTCAAACCGGGGCTTTACGCACGAGTGAAATCAGAGGCGTGTTGCTTCACGAAATCGCGCATGCTCGTCGGCGTTTTGCCCGTGAGCTTTAACAGGTCGTCCGTCATGCGGTCGTACCGCCCCTGCGCGTGAAGCTCACCCATCGTTCCAACGTGCCTGACGAGATGCTCGGGCACGCCCATCTCGCGAAGACGGGCCGCCCATGCGGAAACAGGCACATCGCGGTAGCGGATCGTCCGGCCCAGCACCTCGGAAAAGACGCGCGAGTAGTGCTCGAGGTCGGCCGACTCGGGCCCCGTCAGGTTGAAGACCTTGCCGATGTGCGGCGCCGGATCGTCGAGGATCACGGACACAGCACGCGCCACATCGACCGCCGAGACGGGCGACGTTCTGCCGTTGCCAAGCGGCACCGCCAGTTCGTCCCGCTCGCGCACGCCCTCGGCGGTCAGAAGCCGAAAGAAGCCTTCGAAGAAGACCGTGGGCCGCACCGTGACAACCGGCAGTCCCGACCATTCCAGCGCCTGTTCCGCAAGCCAGTGCAGCTTGTGCTGGGGGCTGTCGGTGGTCTCCGTGATGCTCATCTGGGTGACTGTCATCTGGGACATGTTCACGAAAGCTTCGACACCATGGTGGCGCGCGACTGCGGCGGTGTTGACCGTGGCTTCCAGATAGGAAGGGGAGACAGACATGCCAAAGTAGATGCGTGAACAGCCGTCGATGGCGCGATGCATCGAAGCGAGGTCCGTCAGGTCGCCCAGCACGACCTCGGCGCCAAGCCGGCGCAGATCTTCGGCGCGCTTATCCTCGCGGCGGACCATGGCGCGCACCTTGTGTCCCTTGGCGAGAAGCATTTCGGTGAGGCTGCGGCCAATGCCACCAACAGCGCCAGCTGCGCCCGTTACCAGAATGGGCCGGGCATGTACGGGTTTCGTCGTCATGTCATTTACCTTTTCGTTTCACTAGTCTATGCATATACACATACAAATACGCGTCATGCACGATATTCGTTGCTGCTCAGCCTTCAACTGTCGTGCTTCTGTTGATCGGCTGGCAAGAAGTCAGGCATCGTCTCGCTGACGATAATGCGGTGCTCCTCCTGCACGAAATGCCCGCTGTTCGCCACCTCCACTGCGGCCATGCCGGTGGATTTCCGTACCACAACGGTGCCCACAGCAACGCTTCGCCTCGTTCGGTAAGCGAAAGGAGACGGCTGCGTCCATCTGTGCCGGGCAGTCCTTCAGCGATCCATCCCTGCGCGATGAGCGGTTGCAGGTTTCTCGTCAGGGTCGAACGATCCTGGTGATTCCTGCGCCCGAGATTCGAACGGCTAAGCGGCCCGAGTTTCGTAATGAGCACGCGGAGGGAGAATTGAGGTGCGTTGATGCCAAACGGCCGCAGTGCGTCGTCGTAAATCGTGGTGAGGACCCGGGAAATTTGCCGCGTCCGTGTAAGCAGGCAATTGCGCGAGCTGCCTGGTCACCTTATCGTTCGCATCGTATTGAATGTCCACGCCCGTGTTCGACCTCACATTGCACATGCAACATCGACGTCCCGAACGTCATCAGCTTGAATCGCGCCCGTCGTCGATGAGCGTATTAGAGCGTGCAGACGTATCCAAGATGTGTCGTAAAGCAGTGGGTATGTGTACTTTTGTATCGCGGTGTAGCACGGATACATTGCCGTACATACAGCAGGCGGGGTACCGTCATCGCGGAGTCAAGACGCATCTGCAAGCGCGATATCGATGCCCCGCGCCAGCCATTTGCGCGCGTCGATATCGCAGCGTGGGTCGATAACATCACGCCAACGAGAAAGCAGGTGCTATTTTTTCTCCCGCTGTTCACGGGATCGCGCGGCTGTGCCGACTATCGCGAAGGGGCAGTCGCTTGCCGGCGCGAGTGATCGACCCTGCGTCACCGGGCGCACGTTCCTGCATCAAAACCTGTCCACGTCGATTACGGCCTGCACGAATGCCTGCGGTGCTTCTTGCGGGAGGTTATGGCCAATACCGCCCGTGATGGTCCGGTGCTCGTATCTGCCCGTGAACTTCGCGCCATATGCACCGGGTGGCACGTGAAAGGCACCGTTCGCATCGCCTTCCATGGTGATGCTCGGAACAGTGATCGGCGGCGCTGAGGCGAGTCGCCGCTCCAGGTCCTCATAGTTTGCCTCGCCTGTGGCAAGTCCTTGCCGCCAGCGATAGTTGTGGATGGTGATGCTAACGTGGTCTGGATTGGTGAATGCCGACGCACTGCGCTCGAAGGCCGCGTCATCGAAGTCCCACTTCGGAGAGGCTTGCCGCCAGATCAACCTGACGAAATCATGGGTGTATTTCTCGTAGCCCGCTCGCCCACGCTCAGTTGCGAAATAGAACTGGTACCACCACGCCAGTTCTCCGTCTGGTGGCAACGGCATCTTGCCCGCTTCCTGACTGCCAATCAGATAGCCGCTAACCGATACCAACCCCTTGCAGCGATCGGGCCATAGCACCGCGATGATGTCCGCGGTGCGTGCGCCCCAGTCGAAACCCGCAAGGATCGCTTTCTGGATTTTAAGGGCGTCCATCAGCGCAATGATGTCGACTGCCACGGCCGCGGGTTCGCCATTGCGCATGGTCTGATCGGAGAGGAAGCGCGTCGACCCATAGCCGCGCAGATAGGGAACGATGACCCGATACCCGCGGGAAGCCAGGTATGGCGCAACGTCGACGAAGCTGTGAATGTCATAAGGCCAGCCGCCTTCGTAATAAAACATGCGTGCGCGCAACCGCAACGCAGAGGCCGTGACAAAGCTATCGGCAGTTGTTTGTAAAGATTGTGGCACGTTGCGATCCCCCGACAGGGGCTAGCGTACCGCACTGGCACTGGAGGGAACGATCAGAGCTATCAAGATAGTCGGACTGGCCGGTTCTGCGTTGATCGTCGCCGCATCCGTGAACGCGTGGTCACAGGGCAGCGAATCCGCTGCAACGTCGACGGCAACGCAAAGCACGTCTAAGTCCGCCGTCAGGAAAGCTAACCATGCACTCAGTAAAAGGGTAAGTCAGGCGCTCTCGAAGGCCGGTGTTGACACCACTGGGATCAATGTGCTCGCAAAAAATGGTGCGGTGACGCTTGCCGGAAGCGTCACAGACGCCTCTCAGATCGAGAAAGCTGGCTCGGTAGCGAAGGGCGTTTCTGGCATTACATCCATGAAAAATGCACTGACGATTCACGAGGGGGGCAATAGTTCGTCGCGCTGATTCAGCTGCGTTTTGCGTCTTCCTCACTGGGCGGCTACGGTTCACATCAGCGTGCTTTTACCGCACCGTGCGGCGTCGAAGCCCTCATGCTGGCGATTCTGAACGATACAACCGCGTGATGAGGCGCTTTCGGCCAAGGCGTAACGACGCGTTGAGCCCTGCCGGGCACATCATGTAAAGCATGCACGAACGCATCCTCCGCACCGTTCACCAGAACAGACGTCGTATGCCAACGGCAACACCGAACTGATTCTCACCGGGAATGCTGGAAGGCATCGAAGTTTGTGAACCTGACGTTGCGAGCCGATTCACCACGCCCTCAAGCGATACATCACGCATAGCCGGATGCAGCTCGCGTTTGCCTAACAGGCTGTTGAATTTCGATCCCGCGTAAACGGGATCCTGGGGCCGAACGTTATGGAAATCCTGTTCATGATCTTTGGCAGTGAATTCGATGCGCGGAATGGATGAGATGCAGGAAGCTCTTTTCACGACGGTCAAGCTTGAGGACTTCGTTCCGGCCGATCATCCGTTGCGCCCCATACGGTTGCTGGTCAATCAGGCGTTGAAGCGGCTCAACGGATTGTTCGGCATCATCTATGCGGACAGCGGCCGGGCCTCGATTGCACCGGAGAAGCTGGTGCGTGCGCTTCTGTTGCAGGTG
>NZ_WHNP01000081.1 GCF_009362735.1 Paraburkholderia franconis
ATCGGTCACGTTGACCACGGCAAGACCACGCTGACGGCGGCGATCACGACGGTGCTGACCGCAAAGTTCGGCGGTGAAGCAAAGGCCTACGACCAGATCGACGCGGCGCCGGAAGAAAAGGCGCGCGGCATCACGATCAACACGGCACACGTCGAGTACGAAACGGCGAACCGCCACTACGCACACGTCGACTGCCCGGGCCACGCTGACTACGTGAAGAACATGATCACGGGCGCCGCGCAGATGGACGGCGCCATCCTGGTGTGCTCGGCCGCTGACGGTCCGATGCCGCAAACGCGTGAGCACATCCTGCTGGCGCGTCAGGTCGGCGTGCCCTACATCATCGTGTTCCTGAACAAGTGCGACATGGTCGACGACGCCGAGCTGCTCGAGCTGGTCGAAATGGAAGTGCGCGAGCTGCTGTCGAAGTACGACTTCCCGGGCGACGACACGCCGATCATCAAGGGTTCGGCGAAGCTGGCGCTGGAAGGCGACAAGGGCGAGCTGGGCGAAGTGGCGATCATGAACCTGGCCGACGCGCTGGACACGTACATCCCGACGCCGGAGCGCGCGGTGGACGGTGCGTTCCTGATGCCGGTGGAAGACGTGTTCTCGATCTCGGGTCGCGGCACGGTGGTGACGGGTCGCGTCGAGCGTGGCGTGATCAAGGTCGGCGAGGAAATCGAGATCGTCGGTATCAAGCCGACGGTGAAGACGACCTGCACGGGCGTGGAAATGTTCCGCAAGCTGCTCGACCAGGGTCAGGCAGGCGACAACGTCGGTATCCTGCTGCGCGGCACGAAGCGTGAAGACGTGGAGCGTGGCCAGGTGCTGGCCAAGCCGGGTTCGATCACGCCGCACACGCACTTCACGGCAGAGGTGTACGTGCTGAGCAAGGACGAAGGCGGCCGTCACACGCCGTTCTTCAACAACTACCGTCCGCAGTTCTACTTCCGTACGACGGACGTGACGGGCTCGATCGAGCTGCCGAAGGACAAGGAAATGGTGATGCCGGGCGACAACGTGTCGATCACGGTCAAGCTGATCGCGCCGATCGCGATGGAAGAAGGTCTGCGCTTCGCCATCCGCGAAGGTGGCCGTACCGTCGGCGCCGGTGTCGTTGCCAAGATCATCGAGTAAATCGACCAATCGGCAGCTGAAATCGTCGACACGGCAAAGCGGACTGGCGCAATCGTTCGTGGTCCGGTGCCGTTGCCGACCCGTATCCAGCGTTTCGACATCCTGCGTTCGCCGCACGTCAACAAGACGTCGCGCGATCAGCTCGAAATCCGCACGCACCAACGCCTGATGGACATCATTGATCCGACGGACAAGACCGTCGACGCGCTGATGAAGCTGGATCTGCCGGCTGGCGTGGACGTCGAAATCAAGCTGCAGTAAAGGTTTCACGCGGCATCTGGATCATCGGATGTCGCTAAGTCTTTGATTGCTTGCGGAAAAGGAAAAGCCTTGCTACAATGCTAGGCTTTTCGCGCATTTGCGTAAAAAAGCCGTCGTGGTTCGCCTCTGGAGCACGCGGCATTTTGTAAATTAGCCCCGACCAATCGCAGTCGGGAATGGAGAAAACGATGAGCCTTGGACTCGTAGGTCGCAAGGTTGGCATGACCCGTATCTTCACGGCTGAAGGGGATTCGATTCCCGTCACCGTGCTGGACGTGTCCGACAACCGCGTGACGCAGATCAAGACTGTTGAAACCGACGGCTACACGGCCGTTCAGGTTGCCTTCGGTACGCGCCGTGCATCGCGCGTGACGAAGCCGCTGGCAGGTCATCTCGCCAAAGCCGGTGTTCAAGCCGGTGAAATCCTCAAGGAATTCCAAATCGACGCCACCAAGGCTGCCGAGCTGTCGAACGGCGCCGTGATCGGTGTGGATCTCTTCGAAGTTGGCCAGAAGGTCGACGTGCAAGGCACCTCGATTGGTAAGGGCTACGCCGGTACCATCAAGCGTTACAACTTCGCTTCGGGCCGTGCGTCGCACGGTAACTCGCGTTCGCACAACGTGCCGGGCTCGATCGGTATGGCGCAGGATCCGGGTCGTGTTTTCCCGGGTAAGCGCATGACCGGTCACATGGGTGACGAGACGGTGACGGTGCAAAACCTCGAAATCGCTCGTATCGACGCCGATCGCAAGCTGCTGCTGGTCAAGGGTGCCGTTCCGGGTGCGAAGGGCGGCAAGGTTTTCGTGACGCCGGCCGTGAAGGCGCGTGCCGCGAAAGGAGCGAAATAATGGAACTTAAGCTCCTGAATGCAAATGGTCAGGAAGGCGCAGCTGTCAGCGCGTCGGACGTCGTGTTCGGCCGTGACTACAACGAAGCGCTGATTCACCAGATCGTCGTTGCTTACCAGGCGAACGCACGTAGCGGCAACCGCGCTCAGAAGGACCGCGAGCAGGTCAAGCACACGACGAAGAAGCCGTGGCGTCAGAAGGGCACGGGCCGTGCTCGTGCCGGTATGTCGTCGAGCCCGTTGTGGCGTGGCGGTGGTCGCATTTTCCCGAACTCGCCGGAAGAAAATTTCTCGCACAAGGTCAACAAGAAGATGCATCGCGCAGGTCTCTGCTCGATCTTCTCGCAGCTGGCCCGCGAAGGCCGCATCGCGGTTGTCGACGAGCTGACGCTCGAGGCGCCGAAGACGAAGCTGCTGGCCGAAAAGTTCAAGGCTATGGGTCTCGATTCCGTGCTGGTCATCACCGACACGGTTGACGAAAACCTGTACCTCGCGTCGCGCAACCTGGCCCATGTGGCGGTTGTCGAGCCGCGTTACGCCGACCCGCTGTCACTGATCTACTTCAAGAAAGTGCTGATCACGAAGGCTGCGGTCGCCCAGATCGAGGAGTTGCTGTCATGAGCGAAGTTCGCAAAAACGATCATCGTTTGATGCAAGTTCTGCTCGCGCCGGTGATCTCCGAAAAGGCGACGCTGGTGGCTGACAAGAACGAGCAAGTCGTGTTCGAAGTTGCGCCGGACGCTACGAAGCAGGAAGTGAAAGCTGCTGTCGAGCTGCTGTTCAAGGTGGAAGTCAATTCCGTCAACGTGCTGGTCCAGAAGGGCAAAGCCAAGCGCTTTGGTCGCTTCATGGGCAAGCGCAAGGACGTGAAGAAGGCGTATGTCTGCCTGAAGCCCGGCCAGGAAATCAACTTTGAAGCGGAGGCCAAGTAATCATGGCAATCGTGAAAGTTAAGCCGACTTCGCCGGGTCGCCGTGCGATGGTCAAGGTGGTCAACAAGGATCTGCACAAGGGCAAGCCGTACGCGCCGCTGCTCGACACGCAGAGTTCGACCGCCGGCCGTAACAACAACGGCCACATCACCACGCGTCACAAGGGTGGTGGTCACAAGCATCACTATCGTATCGTCGACTTCCGTCGCACGAAGGATGGCATTCCCGCGAAGGTCGAACGCCTCGAGTACGATCCGAACCGTAGCGCGAACATCGCGCTGGTCGTGTACGCAGACGGCGAGCGCCGCTACATCATCGCTCCGAAGGGCGTGACGGTCGGCCAGCAACTGATGTCGGGTTCGGAAGCGCCGATCCGCGCAGGCAACACGCTGCCGATCCGCAACATCCCGGTCGGTACGACGATTCACTGCATCGAAATGCTGCCGGGCAAGGGCGCGCAAATGGCGCGCTCGGCTGGCACGTCGGCGATGCTGCTGGCTCGTGAAGGCACCTACGCGCAGGTTCGTCTGCGTTCGGGCGAAATCCGCCGCGTTCACATCGAGTGCCGCGCGACGATCGGTGAAGTGGGCAACGAAGAGCATAGCCTCCGTCAAATCGGTAAGGCTGGCGCGAACCGCTGGCGCGGTATCCGCCCGACGGTGCGCGGCGTTGCAATGAACCCGGTCGATCACCCGCATGGTGGTGGTGAAGGCAAGACGGCTGCAGGTCGCGATCCGGTGAGCCCGTGGGGCACGCCGACGAAGGGCTATCGCACCCGTAGCAACAAGCGCACGACGAGCATGATCGTCCAGCGCCGTCACAAGCGTTAAGGAGTAGGCAATGGCACGTTCTATTAAAAAAGGTCCGTTCTGCGACGCCCATTTGCTGAAGAAAGTTGAGGCGGCTGCAGCATCGCGCGACAAGAAGCCAATCAAGACCTGGTCGCGTCGCTCGACGATCCTGCCGGACTTTATCGGTCTGACGATCGCCGTTCACAACGGCCGTCAACACGTTCCGGTGTATGTCACGGAAAACATGGTCGGCCACAAGCTTGGCGAGTTCGCACTGACCCGTACGTTCAAGGGTCACGCGGCCGACAAGAAGGCCAAGAAATAAGGGGCAATCAAGATGGAAGTGAAAGCAATTCATCGCGGTGCCCGCATCTCGGCGCAGAAGACGCGCCTTGTGGCTGACCAGATCCGCGGTTTGCCGGTCGACAAGGCGCTGAACGTTCTGACGTTCTCGCCGAAGAAGGCGGCTGGCATCGTGAAGAAGGTCGTGCTGTCGGCGATCGCGAATGCGGAGCACAACGAAGGTGCTGATATCGACGAGCTCAAGATCAAGAGCATCTACGTCGACAAGGCAGCGTCGCTCAAGCGTTTCACCGCGCGCGCCAAGGGCCGCGGCAACCGCATTGAGAAGCAATCCTGTCACATCACTGTGACGGTCGGGAATTAAGGGGTCATACGATGGGACAGAAAATTCATCCGACTGGCTTCCGTTTGGCCGTCAGCCGTAATTGGGCGTCGCGTTGGTACGCGAACAACAACAATTTCGCGGCGATGTTGCAGGAAGACATCGGTGTTCGTGAATACCTGAAGAAGAAGCTGAAGAACGCGTCCGTCGGCCGCGTCGTGATCGAGCGTCCTGCAAAGAATGCGCGTATCACGATTTTCAGCTCGCGTCCGGGTGTTGTGATCGGCAAGAAGGGCGAAGACATCGAACTGTTGAAGTCGGAACTGCAGAAGCGCATGGGCGTTCCGGTTCACGTCAACATCGAAGAAATCCGCAAGCCGGAAACCGACGCACAACTGATCGCCGATTCGATCACGCAACAGCTCGAGCGCCGGATCATGTTCCGCCGCGCGATGAAGCGTGCGATGCAAAACGCAATGCGTCTCGGTGCTCAGGGCATCAAGATCATGAGCGCAGGCCGTCTGAACGGTATCGAAATCGCTCGTACCGAGTGGTATCGCGAAGGCCGCGTCCCGTTGCACACGCTGCGTGCGGACATCGACTACGCGACCTCCGAAGCGAAGACGACGTACGGCATCATCGGCGTGAAGGTGTGGGTCTACAAGGGCGATACGCTCGGTCGCAATGACGCTCCGGTGGTGGAAGAAGTCGCCGAAGAAAAGCGTCCGCGCCGCAATGCACGTCCGGGTGACCGTCGCCCGCGTCGCGATGGTGAAGGTGCACCGGCAGGTGCTCGCCGTGGCGGTCCGCGCCGCGGCGGTGCCGGCGACGGTAAGACTGGAGAATAACGATGCTGCAACCGAAACGCAGGAAGTATCGCAAAGAGCAGAAGGGTCGTAACACTGGCGTCGCAACGCGTGGTAACGCGGTGTCGTTCGGTGAATACGGTCTGAAGGCTATCGGTCGCGGCCGCCTGACCGCGCGTCAGATTGAAGCAGCGCGTCGTGCAATGACGCGTCACATCAAGCGCGGCGGCCGCATCTGGATTCGCATTTTCCCGGACAAGCCGATCTCGCAAAAGCCGGCTGAAGTGCGTATGGGTAACGGTAAAGGTAACCCTGAGTACTACGTCGCCGAGATTCAACCGGGCAAGATGCTGTACGAAATGGACGGTGTGTCCGAAGAACTGGCGCGTGAAGCGTTCCGTCTGGCTGCAGCCAAGCTGCCGCTGAAGACGACGTTCATGGTTCGTCAGCTCGGCGCCTAAGGAGTGAATGATGAAGGCTTCAGAACTTCACCAGAAAGATCAGGCCGCGCTCAACAAAGAGCTGTCGGACCTGTTGAAGGCGCAATTCGGCCTGCGCATGCAACTCGCGACCCAGCAGCTCACGAACACGAGCCAGCTGAAGAAGGTTCGCCGCGACATCGCACGTGTGCGGACCGTCCTGACTGAGAAGGCGAACCAGAAATGAACGATAGCGTAAAAACCTCGCTCAAGCGGACGCTGGTCGGCAAGGTCGTCAGCAACAAGATGGACAAGACGGTTACCGTGCTGGTCGAGCACCGTGTGAAGCACCCGATCTACGGCAAGTATGTCGTACGTTCGAAGAAGTACCACGCTCACGACGAGGCGAACACTTACAACGAGGGCGACCTCGTTGAAATCCAGGAAACTCGTCCGATCTCGAAGACGAAGGCTTGGACGGTGTCGCGTCTGGTCGAAGCCGCTCGCGTCATCTAAAGCGGCTGAGCAAAAGAAGTAGTTGAAATCGCAGTAGATTTCGCTTGCAAGACCGAGATTATTTGTTATAATCTCGGTCTTCCCTCTTTGTGGGAGCCCCATCGCGGGCGAAGTTGTAGGTGGGGGAAGCGATGTGGACGTCAGTTCATGTCGGCAGATTCACCGGATTGCGATGGCGGGTTTCGTTTGCCGTCGCTGCTGTTCTAACCCAAGCAGCCGATTGGCTGACGGGACCAAGACTGACCGAATGCATCATGGTGGTGCAATCGGATTAAGTTGGGAAAGATAAACCATGATCCAGACCGAAACTCGGCTCGAAGTGGCCGACAACACGGGTGCACGTGAAGTCATGTGCATCAAGGTGCTCGGCGGCTCGAAGCGTCGTTATGCCAACATCGGCGACATCATCAAGGTGAGCGTCAAAGAGGCAACGCCGCGCGGGCGCGTGAAGAAAGGCGAAATCTACAACGCCGTGGTGGTTCGCACCGCCAAGGGCGTTCGCCGTCAAGACGGCTCGCTGATCAAGTTCGACGGCAACGCCGCCGTGCTTTTGAATACCAAGCTCGAGCCTATCGGCACCCGCATCTTCGGGCCGGTCACGCGTGAGCTGCGCAGCGAACGCTTCATGAAGATCGTTTCGCTCGCGCCGGAAGTGCTGTAAGGAGCCGAGATGAACAAGATTCGCAAGGGTGACGAAGTCGTCGTCATCACCGGCAAAGACAAGGGCAAGCGCGGCGTCGTGCTGGCTGTTGGCGAGGACCGTGTGACCGTCGAAGGCCTCAATATCGCCAAGAAGCATGTGAAGCCGAACCCGATGAAGGGTACGACGGGCGGCGTGGAAGCGAAGGCAATGCCGCTGCACATTTCGAACGTCGCGCTGGTCGACGCGAACGGCAAGCCGTCGCGTGTCGGCATCAAGGTCGAGGGAGACAAGAAGGTCCGTTTCCTGAAGACGACTGGTGCTGTGCTGAGCGCCTGACGCGGAGTAAAAAATGGCACGTTTGCAAGAATTTTATAAAGAGAAGGTTGTTCCCGGCCTGATCGAGAAGTTCGGTTACAAATCCGTGATGGAAGTGCCGCGCATCACCAAGATCACCCTGAATATGGGTCTTGGCGAAGCCGTCGCCGACAAGAAGATCATCGAGAACGCCGTTGGCGATCTGACGAAGATCGCGGGCCAGAAGCCGGTGATCACGAAGGCGCGCAAGGCAATCGCGGGCTTCAAGATCCGTCAGGGTTATCCGATCGGCGCAATGGTCACGCTGCGTGGCCGCGCGATGTACGAATTCCTGGACCGTTTCGTGACGGTTGCGCTCCCGCGTGTGCGTGACTTCCGTGGCGTGTCGGGCCGTGCATTCGACGGTCGCGGCAACTACAACATCGGTGTGAAAGAGCAGATCATTTTCCCCGAAATCGACTACGACAAAATCGACGCGCTGCGTGGGCTGAACATCAGCATCACGACGACTGCGAAGACTGACGACGAAGCAAAGGCACTGCTCGCCAGCTTCAAGTTCCCGTTCAGAAACTGAGGTTACCGTGGCTAAACTGGCACTGATCGAACGTGAAAAGAAGCGTGCGCGCCTGGCTGCCAAGTACGCTCCGAAGCGTGCTGCGCTGAAGGCAATCATCGACGACCAAAGCAAGTCGGAAGAAGAGCGCTATGCGGCTCGTCTCGAGCTGCAGCAACTGCCGCGCAATTCGAACCCGACCCGTAAGCGCAATCGTTGCGCGATCACCGGTCGTCCGCGCGGCACGTTCCGCAAATTCGGGCTGGCGCGTAACAAGATTCGTGAAATCGCGTTCCGCGGCGAGATCCCTGGCCTGACCAAGGCGAGCTGGTAATAGGAGAAACGTAAATGAGCATGAGTGATCCTATCGCCGATATGCTGACTCGCATCCGCAATGCGCAGATGGTCGAGAAGGTTTCGGTGACGATGCCCTCGTCGAAAGTCAAGGTTGCGATCGCGCAAGTCCTGAAGGATGAAGGCTATATCGACGATTTCGCAGTGAAGTCCGAAGGTGCGAAATCGGAATTGAACATCGCGTTGAAGTACTACGCTGGCCGTCCGGTTATCGAGCGCCTCGAGCGCGTTTCGAAGCCTGGCCTGCGCGTGTACCGCGGCCGTAACGAAATCCCACAGGTCATGAATGGCTTGGGCGTTGCGATCGTATCGACGCCGAAGGGTGTGATGACCGACCGTAAGGCGCGCGCTACTGGCGTCGGCGGCGAAGTCATCTGCTACGTCGCTTAAAGCCGAAGGGAGAAGAAACATGTCTCGAGTAGGTAAAAGCCCGATCGCGCTGCAAGGCGCAGAAGTGGCCCTGAGCGACGAGCGCATTACCGTCAAGGGCCCGCTGGGCACGATTTCGCAAGGCGCGAATCGCCTGGTGAAGGTGGTGAACGACAACGGCACGCTGAAGTTCGAGCCGGTTGACGAAAGCCGCGAAGCAAATGCGATGTCGGGCACGATGCGCGCGCTGGTCGCGAACATGGTGCAAGGCGTGACGAAGGGTTTCGAGCGCAAGCTGACGCTGGTTGGCGTTGGTTATCGTGCGCAAGCGCAAGGCGACAAGCTGAACCTGTCGCTGGGTTTCTCGCACCCGGTGGTGCACCAGATGCCGGAAGGCGTCAAGGCTGAAACCCCGTCGCAAACGGAAATCGTGATCAAGGGGATCGACAAGCAGAAAGTTGGCCAGGTCGCTGCAGAAGTGCGCGGCTACCGTCCGCCGGAGCCCTACAAGGGCAAGGGCGTGCGCTATGCCAACGAGGTTGTGATCCTCAAAGAAACGAAGAAGAAGTAAGGGTGCGCAATCATGGATAAGACTCAATCTCGCCTGCGCCGCGCTCGTCAGACGCGTCTCAAGATCGCTGAGCTGCAAGTCGCGCGTCTGGCCGTGCATCGCACGAATACGCACATCTATGCGCAAGTGTTCTCGCCGTGCGGCACCAAGGTGCTCGCCAGCGCATCGACGCTCGAAGCCGAAGTGCGTGCGCAGCTCGCCGACAAGTCGGGCAAGGGTGGCAACGTTGCCGCTGCAACCCTGATCGGCAAGCGCATCGCAGAAAAGGCTAAGGCTGCCGGCATCGAATCCGTCGCCTTTGACCGCTCAGGTTTCCGTTACCACGGCCGCGTGAAGGCGCTGGCTGATGCGGCGCGCGAAGCCGGGCTCAAGTTCTAAGGAAGGAATTCGTCATGGCAAAGATGCAAGCGAAAGTTCAGGCTGACGAACGCGACGACGGCCTTCGCGAAAAGATGATTTCGGTCAACCGCGTGACCAAGGTCGTGAAAGGTGGCCGTATTCTCGGCTTCGCCGCACTGACCGTGGTTGGCGACGGTGATGGTCGCGTCGGCATGGGCAAGGGCAAGGCGAAGGAAGTGCCGGTTGCCGTTCAGAAGGCAATGGAACAAGCCCGCCGCAACATGTTCAAGGTGCCGCTCAAGAACGGCACGCTGCAACACGAAGTGCACGGCAAGCACGGCGCATCGACGGTTCTCCTCGCTCCGGCGAAGGGCGGTACCGGCGTGATCGCTGGCGGCCCGATGCGCGCAGTGTTCGACGTGATGGGCGTGCAAAACGTTGTGGCCAAGAGCCACGGTTCGACGAACCCGTACAACCTCGTCCGTGCGACGCTGGACGGTCTGCGCAAGCAGTCGACCCCGGCTGACATCGCGGCGAAGCGTGGTAAGTCCGTCGAAGAAATTCTGGGCTAAGGTGGTCACCATGTCTGAAAAAACTGTCAAGGTTCAGCTCGTCAAGAGCCTGATTGGGACCCGCGAATCGCACCGCGCAACAGTGCGCGGTCTTGGCCTGCGCCGCCTGAACTCGGTTAGCGAGCTGCAGGACACGCCGGCTGTGCGTGGCATGATCAACAAGGTTTCGTACCTCGTTAAGGTCATCGGCTAAGCGGCCGTTCGGGCACTCAAGGAGTTGATAATGGAATTGAATAACCTGAAGCCGGCTGAAGGCGCGAAGCACGCAAAGCGTCGCGTTGGTCGCGGCATCGGCTCCGGCCTCGGCAAGACCGCTGGCCGTGGTCACAAGGGTCAGAAGTCGCGTTCGGGTGGCTTCCACAAGGTCGGCTTCGAAGGCGGTCAGATGCCGCTGCAACGCCGTCTGCCGAAGCGTGGCTTTACCTCGCTGACGAAGGAATTCGTCGGTGAAGTGCGCCTCGGTGACCTGGAAAAGCTGCCGGTCGACGAAATCGATCTGTTGGCACTGAAGCAAGCCGGTCTGATTGGCGAGATGATGACGAGCGCCAAGATCATCGCGACGGGCGAGCTGAAGCGCAAGATCGTCGTGAAAGGTCTGTCTGCGACGAAGGGCGCGCGCGCTGCGATTGAAGCAGCTGGCGGTTCTTTCGCCGAGTAACGTGCAAGTCGATTGCCGTCACTAGCATTTGCATCGGAGAAGGTACTTGGCTAACAGCCCGAGTCTCGCAAAACCCGGTCGAAGCGCGGCGAAGTTTGGCGATCTGCGCCGGCGTGCAGTGTTCCTGCTGCTGGCGCTGGTCGTCTACCGTGTTGGCGCGCACATTCCGGTGCCGGGCATTGACCCGGACCAACTGGCAAAGCTGTTCCAAAGCCAGTCGGGCGGCATCCTTGGCATGTTCAACATGTTCTCGGGTGGCGCACTTTCGCGGTTCACGATTTTTGCGCTTGGGATCATGCCGTATATCTCGGCGTCGATCATCATGCAGTTGCTGGCGATCGTCTCGCCGCAGCTCGAAGCGCTGAAGAAGGAAGGGCAGGCAGGTCAACGGAAGATTACACAGTACACGCGTGTCTTCACGGTGGTTCTGGCGACGTTCCAGGCTTTTGGCATCGCTGTCGCGCTGGAGAATCAGCCGGCACTGGTGATCGATCCTGGCATGGTCTTCCGGCTGACGACGGTTGTGACGCTCGTGACCGGCACGATGTTCCTGATGTGGCTCGGTGAGCAAATCACGGAACGTGGTCTGGGCAACGGCATTTCGATCATCATTTTCGGCGGCATCGCGGCGGGTTTCCCGAACGCGATTGGTGGTCTCTTCGAACTGGTTCGTACCGGCTCGATGAGCATCATCTCGGCGATTATCGTGGTCGCGCTGATTGCAGCTGTGACGTATCTGGTGGTGTTCATCGAACGCGGCCAGCGCAAGATTCTTGTGAACTACGCGAAACGGCAAGTCGGCAACAAGATTTACGGCGGACAGTCGTCGCATCTGCCGTTGAAGTTGAACATGTCGGGCGTGATTCCGCCGATCTTCGCGTCGTCGATCATCCTGTTCCCGGCAACCATCCTGAACTGGTTCAGTTCCGGATCGCGAACCGGCTGGTTCGCAGACACGCTGCACAATGTGGCCGAAGCGCTCAAGCCCGGTCAGCCGGTGTACGTGTTGCTGTACGCGTTGGCGATCGTGTTCTTCTGCTTCTTCTACACCGCGCTGGTGTTCAACAGCAGAGAGACGGCCGACAACCTGAAAAAGAGCGGTGCATTCGTCCCGGGCATTCGTCCGGGAGACCAGACGGCGCGCTATATCGATCGCATTCTGACGCGTCTGACGTTGGCCGGTGCGATCTACATCGTGTTCGTTTGCTTGCTGCCCGAGTTTCTGGTGCTGCGGTGGAATGTGCCGTTTTATTTTGGTGGAACGTCGCTGCTGATCATTGTCGTCGTCACAATGGACTTCATGGCGCAGGTGCAGTCGTACGTTATGTCGCAACAGTATGAATCGCTGCTGAAGAAAGCCAATTTCAAAGGCGGCGGCGTCCCGATGCGTTGAAAGGACTTATGGCCAAAGACGATGTAATCCAGATGCAGGGTGAAGTAATCGAAAACCTGCCAAACGCCACCTTCAGGGTGAAGCTGGAAAACGGCCATGTCGTATTGGGACACATATCCGGCAAGATGCGGATGCACTACATCCGTATTCTGCCGGGCGACAAGGTGACGGTTGAATTGACGCCTTACGATCTGTCGCGTGCGCGGATCGTGTTCCGGGCGAAGTGATTTGAAAAAAGGGTAATATCATGAAAGTGATGGCATCGGTTAAGCGCATTTGCCGCAATTGCAAGATCATCAAGCGCAAGGGCGTCGTTCGCGTGATTTGCAGCTCTGATCCGCGCCACAAGCAGCGTCAAGGCTGAACGCCGCGCTTTTGTTTGCGCTTTTTGTTTGAGGAAAAACAATGGCTCGTATCGCAGGGGTTAACATCCCGAACCACCAGCATACCGAAATCGGCCTGACGGCAATTTATGGTATCGGTCGCACGCGCTCGCGCAACATTTGCGTTGCTGCTGGTGTGGAATTTTCGAAGAAGGTTAAGGACCTGACCGACGCAGACCTCGAAAAGCTGCGTGAAGAAGTCGGCAAGTTCATCGTTGAAGGCGATCTGCGCCGTGAAACGACGATGAACATCAAGCGCCTGATGGACCTCGGTTGCTACCGTGGCGTGCGCCATCGTAAGGGCCTGCCCCTGCGCGGCCAGCGCACGCGTACGAATGCGCGTACGCGCAAGGGTCCGCGTCGTGCAGCGCAAGCGCTGAAGAAGTAAGCGAGACTGACAGTTACAGGAAAACGTAATGGCTAAGGCTTCGAACAACTCCGCGGCGCAACGCGTTCGCAAGAAGGTCAAGAAGAACGTCGCCGAGGGCGTGGTTCACGTTCACGCGTCGTTCAACAACACCATCATCACGATCACCGATCGTCAAGGCAATGCATTGGCTTGGGCAACGTCGGGTGGTCAGGGCTTCAAGGGTTCGCGTAAGTCGACCCCGTTTGCAGCTCAAGTTGCCGCTGAGTCGGCTGGCCGCGTGGCGATGGAATACGGCGTGAAGAACCTCGAAGTGCGGATCAAGGGCCCCGGCCCTGGCCGTGAGTCCGCGGTGCGCGCGCTGCATGGTCTTGGCATCAAGATCACCGCGATCTCCGACGTGACGCCCGTCCCGCACAACGGCTGCCGTCCGCCGAAGCGTCGTCGTATCTAAGACGCTTGCATTGCTTGCGCCTGTTGCCGCTAAAGGCGGTAGCAGGCTGCTTGCGTTATTGAATTGACTAAGCCCACCGTTCGACCCAAAGGGTTCGGACTAGCGTGAATGAATGTTCACGTGATCAATCATAGAAGGAATGCAAAGTGGCACGCTATATCGGCCCTAAAGCCAAGCTGTCTCGCCGTGAAGGCACCGATCTCTTCCTGAAGAGCGCCCGTCGTTCGCTCGCTGACAAGTGCAAGCTTGACAGCAAGCCGGGTCAACATGGCCGCACCTCGGGCGCGCGTACGTCCGACTACGGCACGCAGTTGCGCGAAAAGCAAAAGGTGAAGCGCATCTACGGTGTGCTCGAGCGCCAGTTCCGCCGTTATTTCGCTGAAGCCGATCGCCGCAAGGGCAACACGGGTGAAACCCTGCTGCAACTGCTCGAGTCGCGTCTGGACAACGTCGTGTATCGCATGGGCTTCGGCTCGACGCGCGCAGAAGCACGTCAGCTCGTGAGCCACAAGGCAATCACGGTGAACGGCGTCGTCGCGAACATCCCGTCGCTGCAAGTGAAGGCTGGCGATGTAATCTCCGTGCGCGAACAGGCCAAGAAGCAGGCTCGTATTCTCGAAGCGCTGTCGCTCGCCGAACAAGGTGGCCTGCCGAGCTGGGTTGCCGTCGATTCGAAGAAGTTCGAAGGTACGTTCAAGCAAATGCCGGAACGCAGCGATATCGCTGGCGACATCAACGAAAGCCTGATCGTCGAATTGTATTCGCGGTAATCGGATTAACGGCCGAGGTTCCCGGATTGCGTTAGGCAAGGGGGCGCCTCGGCTGTTTATTTTCAGGTTGTTACCGGTCAGCCTTATCGGTGTAACGAGCCGAGGGTATTGAAAAGGAAAACCTATGCAAACCAGTTTGTTGAAGCCCAAGATTATCGCAGTTGAATCGCTTGGCGAAAGCCACGCGAAAGTGGTCATGGAACCGTTTGAACGCGGTTATGGCCACACCTTGGGTAACGCGCTTCGGCGCGTGTTGCTGTCGTCGATGGTTGGCTACGCGCCGACAGAAGTGACGATTGCAGGCGTCGTGCATGAATACTCGACGCTCGATGGTGTGCAAGAGGACGTGGTCAACCTGTTATTGAACCTGAAGGGCGTGGTGTTCAAGCTGCATAACCGTGACGAAGTGACGGTTACGCTGCGCAAGGAAGGTGAAGGCGTTGTTACCGCTGGCGACATCGAACTCGCCCACGACTGCGAGGTGATGAACCCGGATCACGTGATCGCGCATCTGTCGAAAGGCGGCAAGCTTGACGTGCAGATCAAGGTCGAAAAAGGCCGTGGTTACGTGCCGGGCAACGTGCGTCGCTACGGCGAAGAATCGGCCAAGATCATTGGCCGCATCGTGCTGGACGCGTCGTTCTCGCCGGTTCGCCGCGTGAGCTACGCCGTGGAAAGCGCGCGTGTCGAACAGCGTACCGACCTCGACAAGCTCGTGATGAACATCGAAACCAACGGCGTGATCTCGCCGGAAGAAGCGATTCGGCAATCGGCGCGTATTCTGGTTGATCAGCTGTCGGTGTTCGCAGCACTGGAAGGTACGGAAGCCGCGGCAGAAGCACCGTCGCGCGCACCGCAGATCGATCCAATCCTGCTGCGCCCGGTCGATGATCTCGAACTGACGGTTCGCTCGGCGAACTGCCTGAAAGCCGAGAACATCTACTACATCGGCGACCTGATCCAGCGCACGGAAAACGAGCTGCTGAAGACGCCGAATCTGGGCCGCAAGTCGCTGAACGAGATCAAGGAAGTGCTCGCTTCGCGCGGTCTGACGCTCGGCATGAAGCTCGAAAACTGGCCGCCGGCTGGTCTCGATAAGTAACTCACGGCGTATCAACTGGCTAGGACGCGGATTTTCCTTTAAAATCCGCGTCTTGCCTTTTTCACTACCGGCCCGTGCTTTCCACCGAAAGCGATAGAAGAGCTGGACCAAAACTTTGAATCAAGGAAACTGAAATGCGTCACCGTCATGGTCTGCGGAAACTGAACCGCACGAGCAGCCATCGTCTGGCAATGCTCCGTAACATGTCCAACTCGCTGATCGAGCACGAAGTCATCAAGACCACGCTGCCCAAGGCGAAGGAACTCCGTAAAGTCGTCGAGCCGCTGATCACGCTCGGCAAGAAGCCGTCGCTGGCAAACCGTCGTCTGGCGTTCAACCGCCTGCGCGATCGTGACTCGGTCACGAAGCTGTTCGACGTGCTGGGCCCGCGCTTCGCGAACCGTCCGGGTGGCTACCTGCGCATCCTGAAGTTCGGTTTCCGCGTCGGCGACAACGCACCGATGGCATTGGTCGAACTGCTGGACCGTCCGGAAGTCGAGGAAGTCGAGAACGTTGCAGAAGCTGAATAAGCGTTCTGAGAACTGCTAAAAAGCCAGGCGAAAGTCTGGCTTTTTTGTTTTCGGGCGTGCATATGGCCTATGCCATTTGGCCGTCAGCGAGGTCTTGAGACAAGGTGATAGGATAGCGTCACTGTGTTTCGAAAGTGCTGGAGCGGTCGGTGAACGTGAATGTGAGTTTGATTTTGACGACCGTGCCGGACCTCGCGACGGCGCAAAAACTGGCTCAGGAGGCACTTTCTGCCCGTCTCGCCGCGTGTGTGACGCAGCTTGGAAGCGCCCAGTCAAGCTATCACTTGCAGGGCAAGATCGAATCCGCGGATGAGATCCAGTTGCTGTTCAAGACGAGCGTCGCCCGGGCGTTCGAACTCGAGCAGTTCATTCAGGCTCGGCATCCCTACGAAACGCCCGAAATTCTCTCCTGGCAGGTCACGGCGTCGGCCGCGTACGGCCAGTGGGTGAACACCGAAACGCAACGCCCGATCCATGTTTAACAGCTTCCCTTTGCGCTGGCGCGATAGCGCGCGCTTCTTTGTCCTCATCACCGGCATTCTGCTGCTCTCGCTGTTCAGGGTGAGCGGCGCACATGCTGACGACTTCCTTGACCCCGGCATTGCTTTCAGATTCAGCGCGTCTGAACAGCCAGGCGAAGTGCTGGTTCACTACAAGATCGCCGATGGCTACTACATGTACCGCGAGCGATTTGCCTTTGCGACCCGCAACGGCACGGTCACGATCGGGGCTCCGCAGTTGCCCGCTGGCCATGTGAAGTTCGACCAGACCTTCGCGAAGAATGTCGAAACGTATCGCGGCGAACTGACGATCCGCGTACCGGTGAAACAGGCAAGTGGTCCGTTTGATCTCGCCGTGACGTCGCAAGGTTGTGCCGATGCGGGCATCTGCTATCCGCCTATGGAGCGCGTCTATCACGTGACGGGCACCGCCTTGCACGCCGCCGCGGCGGGGGGGGGCGACGAAAGTGTCCAAGGTTCGCAGAGGGGCGCACCCTGGTACGAACGAGCTACGAGCGCGGATTACGCGCAGTCGCTGCTGCAAGGCGGGGGCTTCTTCGCAATCATCGGATTGTATTTCATCGCCGGCGTGTTGCTGAGCCTGCTGCCGTGTTCGTATCCGATGATCCCGATCCTGTCCGCGATCATCATCGGCGAGGGGCCGCGCGTGACGCGAGGCCGAGGCTTCGCGTTGTCGCTTGCCTATGTGATCGGTATGGCGCTCGTTTATACCGTGCTCGGCATTGCGGCCGCGCTCGTCGGGCAAAGCCTCGGTGCCTGGCTTCAGAATCCGTGGGTGCTCGGCGCGTTCGCACTCGTGCTGACAGTGTTCGCTTTTACGCTGATCGCGGGCGTCGATATCGTGTTGCCGCAGCGCTGGCAGAACGGAGTTTCGAAGGCATCCGAAGGACGTTCGGGCGGCAAGTTCGCCGCCGTCGCCGTGATGGGCGCGCTGTCGGCGCTGGTGGTGGGCGCGTGCATGACAGCGCCGCTTTTCGCCGTGCTGGCGTTCATAGCGCACGCGGGCAATGCTGTCCTAGGCGGTGCGGCCCTGTTTTCGATGGGCATCGGGCTCGGCGTACCGCTGCTGATCATCGGGCTCGGCGCGGGCACGTTGCTGCCGCGCGCGGGCGCGTGGATGGACAGCGTGAAGGTCTTCTTCGGAGTCGTGCTGCTGGCGGCGGCGCTGTGGATCGTATGGCCGGTTCTGGGCGCGACTGCACAAATGCTGTTGGCAGCGCTGTGGCTGCTGATCGCCTCGGCCGGTTTGGGGCTCTTTTCGCCACATGTGGGAGCAAATTCCATCTGGGGCGGTCTCGGTCGCGGAATCGGCGCGGCGTTGGCGATCTGGGCGGCAACGCTGCTCGTCGGGCTCGCAGCGGGATCGACGAACCCACTCGAGCCGCTAGCCGTGCTTGCCGGCCGCACGCCGAACGCGCCCTCCACAGCGGCTCCTCAGGGCGATCTGGCGTTTGCCCCAGTGCGATCATCGGGGCAGCTCGACGAAGCCGTCAAAACGGCTGCACAGCCCGCTATGCTCGATTTCTACGCGGACTGGTGCGTCAGCTGCAAGGAAATGGAGAAGCTCACCTTCAGCGATCCACGCGTTCAGGCCAAGCTCAAGCAGATGAATCTGCTGCGGGCGGACGTTACGGCGAATAACGCTGACGACCAGGCGCTGCTCAAGCGCTTCAACCTGTTTGGGCCGCCTGGCATCATATTTTTCGACCGAGGCGGCAGAGAGGTCTTGCGCGTAGTCGGTTACGAATCGGCGGACAAATTCCTGAGAAGTCTCGACCGTGTGACGACGGCGCCTCAGACCTGAGAACGGCAACGCCAGGCAGCGGTTAGCCGGTTTCACGCACGGCGCACTCAAAATCCGAGTGGATTAGTCGTACCCGCGAATCCCGAAAACGCTCGCAACAAAAAAGCGGAGGCAGCCACAAGGCCGCCTCCGCTTTCTCAATACCGCAGCGCTATCGCGTAGCGCGTTGTCTTATTTCTGCGCCCGCAACACGCGCGCAGCATCAAGCGCGAAGTACGTCAGCACGCCGTCCGCGCCTGCACGCTTGAACGCGAGTAGCGATTCCATCATCACCTTGTCGTGATCCAGCCAGCCGTTTTGCGCGGCCGCCTTCAGCATCGCGTATTCGCCGCTCACCTGATACACATAGGTCGGGAAGCGGAACTCGTCCTTCACGCGACGCACGATATCCAGATACGGCATGCCCGGCTTGACCATCACCATGTCCGCCCCTTCGTCGATGTCGGCGCGCACTTCTCGCAGTGCTTCATCCGAGTTGGCGGGATCGAGCTGGTACGTCATCTTGTTCCCCTTGCCGAGGTTCGCTGCGGAACCCACAGCGTCGCGGAACGGGCCGTAGAACGCCGACGCGAACTTTGCCGAGTACGCCATGATCCGCGTGTGGATGTGGCCCTCGCTCTCCAGCATCTCGCGGATCGAGCCGATGCGGCCGTCCATCATGTCAGACGGCGCGACGATGTCGACGCCTGCCACTGCCTGCGCCTTCGCCTGTTCGACGAGAATCTCAACGGTTTCGTCGTTGATCACGTAGCCGCTTTCGTCGAGCACACCGTCCTGGCCGTGGCTGGTGTAAGGGTCGAGCGCGACGTCCGTCAGCACGCCCAGTTCGGGAAAGCGCTTCTTCAGTTCACGCACGGCACGCGGAATGAGGCCTGCTTCATTGGTCGCTTCGCGTCCGTCGGGCGTCTTGATGGACGGCTCGATCACCGGAAACAGCGACAGCACGGGCACGCCCAGCTCGAGACATTGCTCGGCCACGCCCATCAGCAAATCGACGGACACGCGCTCGACGCCCGGCATCGACGGGACAGCCTGACGCGCATTCGTGCCTTCGAGAATGAAGACGGGATAGATCAGATCGTTGGTGGTGAGAATGTTTTCGCGCATCATGCGGCGCGAAAATTCGTCGCGGCGCATGCGGCGCGGACGGTGGTGCGGATAGAAGCTCATGTGAGATGTCGTGTCTGCAGAAGTCAGGAACGCTGGCCGTTCCCTGCCAGAAACTTTTCGAGACAATGGTATATCATACCGATCGAGCAAGGCGCCTAGCGCTGACCTCCCCGCTTCTCCTCCCTGAGCGGGTGCCTGTCGTTTTTCGATTAGGCTGTTTAACCCGCCGTCAACTAGCGGCGGGTTTTTTTATGGGTGATCGAAAAACGGTGCGGGGCCCTCTGCGACGGCCTTCCGGGCCTTACTCGGCCGACGCGGATTCGTCGGCATCGCCCGCCACATCGGGCGCGAGCCAGCTTTCAATCAGTTCGTGCGCCTCGTCGAGGCCAGTCCGCTTGAGCGCGGAAAAGAGCTGGGCGGTCAAGTCGCCCTGATAGCCGGCCGCGCGATATTCATCCAACCCTTTCTTCGTCGCGCGCAGCGCATTGATGCCCTCCTGGCGGGTCAATTTGTCGCACTTGGTGAGCAATGTGTGAATCGGCTTTCCCGTCGGCGCGAACCACTCGATCATCCGCCGGTCCAGTTCCGTGAGCGGGCGGCGCGAATCCATCATCAGGATCATGCCGCGCAGTTGTGAGCGCGTCTGCAGATAGGTCGACAGCAGCTGTTCCCAGTGGGCTTTCGCCGCGCCGGGCACTTCGGCGTAGCCGTAACCCGGCAAATCGACGAGATTCGCGATAGGCTCGGCCGCCGGGCCCACCGAAAAAAAGTTGATGTGCTGTGTCCGTCCCGGCGTCTTGCTGGCGAACGCAAGACGCTTCTGGTTGCAGAGGATGTTGATGGCCGTCGACTTCCCCGCGTTCGACCGCCCCGCGAACGCGATCTCCGGCTGCGGCGAAGGCGGCAGGTCGCGCAAGTGATTGACGGTGGTAAAGAATCGGGCTTGGTGGAGCAGGAAAGACATGGAGAAGACCAGAAGGACGGGTAAATGGACGTCAAGCGGACGTCCAGCGAACATCGACGGACGTGATGAAATGCCGTGCAAGGGCGATACAGCCCGCCGCGAAGGCCGGGGAGGCCCGACTGGCGCCAGCGCGAATAGCGAGTTATTGTACAATACGATGGTTTACTGAAAACCTGTGAGGCCGTCGCGCGGGCCTCTGCGGCCGATCAGCCGCTGTCGTATTTTGCAGAACCTCTAATTCCCACAAGACGAAACAGGGTGTGCGAATGAATCGACTGGGCAAGTTTCTGGTGGTACTTCACACAGCAGCAGGTCTTTCAGGTTTCGCAGTACAGGCAAGAGCAGCAGATCAGGCAAAGCCGGACTTGAATCGGGGGCAGGCAATCGCGGCGCAGGTATGCGCTTCTTGTCATGGGGCCGATGGCAACAGCGCCGGTGGTGCGTATCCGAAGCTCGCGGGCCAGCATCCCGAGTATCTCGTCAAGCAGCTTAAAGATTTCAAGACACAGCCCGGTGCCAAGCAGCCCGTCCGCAACAATGCGATCATGGCGGGCATGGTGGCAGCGTTGTCCGATCAGGACATGGCGAACGTGGCGGCATACTTCTCGTCGCAGGCACCGAAGCCGGGCTACGCGCACAACAAGGACACAGTGCCCTTGGGGCAAAAGGTCTATCGCGCCGGCATCGCCGACAAGGGCGTGCCTGCATGTGCAAGCTGTCACGGGCCGACGGGCCAGGGGATTCCGTCGCAATATCCCCGGCTGTCGGGGCAGTGGGCGGAATACACCATGACGCAGTTGACCGCGTTCACCCAAGGCCCGGGCGCGCGCAATAACAACGACGCGATGCACGCTATCGCGTCGCGTTTGTCGGACAGCGAGATCAAGGCTGTCGCCGATTACGTCGCGGGCTTGCATTAAGAGTCCGTACAAAAGCGAAGCCGGCCGTAAAAAGGCCGGCAAGAAAACAAGAAAAGGGTGAGGGAATCGCAAGAAGCGATATCCCTGCACCCTTTTTTGCTGTTGAGTCGGAGTTTGAATGAGCGTCACCACGTCGGGTTGGGAGTTGAAGTCGCGGCCGCGCTTCGTGCGCACGTCCGTCGAATTGCTGAGTTCGATGCGTTTCGCGATCGCGTTGCTCGTGATCCTGTCGATTGCAAGCATCATCGGCACCGTGCTCACACAGGACGACCCGTATCCGAACTACGTCAACCAGTTCGGCCCGTTCTGGGCCGACATCTTCCGTTCGCTGAGCCTCTACAACGTGTACAGCGCGTGGTGGTTCATGCTGATCCTCGGCTTTCTCGTCGTGTCGATCTCGCTGTGCGTGATCCGCAATGCGCCGAAGATGATCGCCGACACGAAGAGCTGGAAAGACAAGGTGCGCGAAGGCAGCCTGCGCGCGTTCCATCACAAGGGCGAGTACGCTGTCGCGGACACTACCCGCGCGCAGGCCGCGGCGACGCTCGGCCAGCTGTCCGCGAAGCTCGGCTACAAGTACGTGACGCGCGAATCGGAAGGCGCGACGCTGATCGCCGCGAAGCGCGGCGCGCTGACCAAGCTCGGCTACATCTCCGCGCACCTCGCGATCGTCATCATCTGTATCGGCGGCCTGCTCGACAGCAACCTGCCCATCAAGCTGCAGATGTGGCTCTTCGACAAGACGCCGATCCGCAGCAATACCGTCATCAACGAGATTCCGCCTGAGCATCGTCTGTCGCAGGGCAACCCGACGTTCCGCGGTTACGCCTGGGTGCCTGAGGGCCAGCATGTGTCGACGGCGATCCTGAACCAGCAGGACGGCTCGCTGATCCAGGACCTGCCGTTCTCGATCGAGCTCAAGAAGTTCATCGTCGACTACTACTCGACGGGCATGCCGAAGCTCTTCGCGAGCGATATCGTCGTGATCGACCACAAGACGGGCGCGCGCATCCCGGCGCGCGTCGAAGTGAACAAGCCCTTCGAATACGACGGCGTGTCGATCTACCAGTCGAGCTTCCAGGACGGCGGCTCGCAGATGCAGATGACGGCGTATCCGATGACGGGCCGCAGCAGCAAGACCGAGCCCTTCAACGGTGAGATCGGCGGCTCGAAAGTGCTGAGCGCATCGATGCCGGGCGCGGACGGCCAGACCGTCGAGTTCGCCGATTTCCGCGCGATCAACGTCGAGAACATCTCGAACGGCAATGGCCAGAACGATGCACGCGGTGTGACTGCGCATCAGTCGCTGAAGGAGGCCTTCGACGAGCGTCTCGGTTCGGGCGCGAAGACGTCGAAGCCGGTCGATCTGCATAACGTCGGCCCGTCGGTGCAGTACAAGGTGCGCAACAAGGACGGCCAGGCGCGCGAATACAACAACTACATGCTGCCCGTCGACGTCGGCGGTGAGCGCGTGTTCCTCGCCGGCATGCGCATGAATCCGGACGATCCGTTCCGCTATCTGCGCATTCCCGCCGACGCCGGCGGCACGGTCAACGAATGGATGAAACTGCGCGCTGCGCTCGAAGATCCGGCCATCCGCGCACAGGCGGCGCACCAGTTCGCGCAGCGCTCGGTGCAGTCGAACGCGGACCTGCAGCAGCATCTGGAAGAAAGCGCGTCGCGCGTGCTGACGCTTTTCGCGGGCGCTGATCCTGCGATCGGCAAGGCGCCCGATGGTCAGCCGATTGGCGGCTTCCAGGCAATTGCCGCGTTCATCGATCGCTCCGTCCCCAAGGGCGAGCAGGAGAAGGCGGCAGGACTCTTGCTTCGTATGCTGGAAGGCGCGACGTGGGACGTATGGCAGATTGCGCGGCAGCAGGCGGGAGAAGGCCCCGCGACGGCGGATGCGACCACGAGCCGCTTTATCCAGACGTCGATCAATGCGCTTTCGGACAGCTTTCTGTACGGTTCGCCTGTGTTTTTGCAGCTTGACTCCTTCAAGCAGGTGCAAGCTTCGGTATTTCAGTTGACGCGCGCACCGGGCAAAAAAGTCGTGTATCTTGGCAGCCTGCTACTCGTGTTAGGCATCTTTTCGATGTTCTACGTCCGCGAACGGCGCCTGTGGTTCTGGCTCAAGGAGGCGGATCGCGGCGTGAGCGTCGTGATGGCGATGTCGACGGCACGCAGGACATTCGATTTCGAGAGGGAATTTGTCCGAACCCGCGATGCTATCGGCGCGGCGCTCGGAACGAAGCCGCTCGATGCCGATGCCGCCCACGACGCAAAGGGCGCTGCCCGTGAAGCGGACGCAGCGTCCACGGATTCACCCGATTCGACCCGGTAAGAACATGGACTTGACCCAGGTTTCCTCTTCCTCGCGCGCCAAGCCGCGCGCCGATACGTCGGCTCATTCGGCCGCGCATCTGCATGCGCATTTGCCCGGTGAACTGGCGCTGCTGGACGACCGTCCGTTCCTGAAGCGCCTCCGCGCTTTGGACTGGCTGTTCGCCCTGGCGATGGTGGCGGGAGCCGGGTTCGCGCTGTCGCGCTACCACGAGTACATGAATTACTACGACAAGCTGGTGCTGGTTTGCTCGGTGCCCGCTTTCGTCGTACTCGGCTGGCGCTGGAAGCCGGCGCGCCTGCTGATGGCGTGCATCGCCGTGCTCTCGCTGTTCGCGATCCAGCTGTACGGCGGCGATCTGACCCGCGCCGACCACGCGTTCTTCCTCAAGTATTTTCTGTCGAGCCAGTCGGCCATCCTGTGGATGAGTGCGCTCTTCGTGCTCGCCACGCTGTTCTACTGGATCGGCGTGCTGTCGCGCTCGCCGTCGGGCGCCGCGATCGGCTCGAAGATGACGTGGGTCGCCGTGCTGATGGGTTTCGTCGGCTTGATGGTGCGCTGGTATGAGTCGTATCTGATCGGCTCGGACGTCGGCCATATTCCCATCTCGAACCTCTACGAAGTGTTCGTGCTGTTCAGTTTGATTACAGCGTTGTTCTATCTGTACTACGAGCAACACTACAACACGCGCTCGCTCGGCGCGTTCGTGCTGCTGGTGATCAGCGCGGCTGTCGGCTTTCTGATGTGGTACTCGATCGCGCGCGACGCGCAGCAGATCCAGCCGCTCGTCCCCGCGCTGCAAAGCTGGTGGATGAAGATTCACGTGCCGGCGAACTTCATCGGCTACGGCAGCTTCGCGCTGTCGGCGATGGTCGGCGTCGCGTATCTGATGAAAGAGCGCGGCGTGCTGGCTGACCGCCTGCCGACGCTCGACGTGCTCGACGATGTCATGTACAAGTCGATCGCCGTCGGTTTTGCGTTCTTCACGATCGCGACGATTCTCGGCGCGCTGTGGGCCGCCGAAGCGTGGGGTGGCTACTGGAGCTGGGACCCGAAGGAAACGTGGGCGCTGATCGTGTGGCTGAACTACGCGGCATGGCTGCATATGCGTCTGATGAAAGGCCTGCGCGGCGCGGCCGCTGCATGGTGGGCGCTGACGGGCCTGCTGGTGACGAGCTTCGCGTTCCTCGGCGTGAACATGTTCCTGTCGGGGCTGCATAGTTACGGCAAGCTGTAAGAACCACAGAATCTGAAGTCGGGACACCAAAAAAACCGCCACGTGCGCTGCACCGGCGGTTTTTTTATGCGGATATGGAAGGATTGCGCGTCGTGTGTGTTAACAAGAACGGTGGCCGCAACGAGCGGGTCGAATGAAAAGCGGGTCGAACGGATATCGTCCGGGCCAGTACGCCCGGCAAGGAGTTTCAGCATGTGGATCAAGCGAAGCGAACGGAGCCGTCTCTACGGCGACGACATCGCGCGCAGCGAAATCACGCCGCAGCGCGTGTTCGAGAATCGCCGGCGGATCTTGCAGGCAGCGGGCGCGGCGGCGCTCGGCGGCCTGATCGGCGTGCACGGCGAGGCGTTTGCGGAGTATTCGTCGTCCGACGCGAAAGCGCAGAAGCTCGGCGCGAAGACCAATTCGAAGTTCGTCGTCACCGACAAGGTCACGCCGTTCAAGGACATCACCACGTACAACAACTACTACGAGTTCGGCACCGACAAGAGCGATCCGTCGCACAACGCGGGCACGCTGCGGCCGCGTCCGTGGAAGGTGAGCGTCGAAGGCGAGGTGAAGAACGCAAAGGTCTACGACATCGATGAGTTGCTGAAGCTCGCGCCGCTCGAGGAGCGCGTGTACCGCCTGCGCTGCGTCGAAGGCTGGTCGATGGTGATACCGTGGATCGGCATTCCGCTGTCGGAAGTGATCCGGCGCGCACAGCCGACCGCGAACGCAAAGTACGTGCAGTTCATCACGCTCGCCGATCAGTCGCAGATGCCGGGCCTGTCCGAGCCGATTCTTGACTGGCCTTACTCCGAGGGCCTGCGGATGGACGAAGCGATGAATCCGCTCACGCTGCTGACGGTGGGCGTTTACGGCCAGGTACTGCCGAACCAGAACGGCGCGCCTGTGCGCGTCGTCGTGCCGTGGAAATACGGCTTCAAGAGCGCGAAGTCGCTGGTCAAGATCCGTTTCGTCGACAAGCAGCCGCCGACGAGCTGGAACACCTATGCGCCGAACGAATACGGCTTCTATTCGAACGTGAACCCGAATGTCGACCATCCGCGCTGGAGCCAGGCGACCGAGCGGCGCATCGGTGAGGACGGGTTCTTCACGCCGAAGCGCAAGACGCTGATGTTCAACGGCTATGGCGATCTGGTCGCGTCGATGTATCAGGGCATGGACCTGAAGAAGAACTTCTGATGGCGACGCGCATGGGAACCGAGGCGACACCGGCCGTGACCGCAAGTGGCGCGCGCACGGCGGCGAGCGTTTCGAAACACGCGGCGCCTTCGCGCAACGCGACAACGGCTGCTGTCGGCGCGGGCCGCTGGATCGTGCCGGCGAAGATCGCCGTGTTCGTCGCGGCGCTGTATCCGTTTGCGCGCATCATGCTGTTCGGTTTCACCGACCGGCTCGGCGCGAATCCGATCGAGTTCATCACGCGCTCGACGGGATTGTGGACGCTGGTGTTCATCTGCATCACGCTCGCCGTGACGCCGCTGCGCAAGCTCACCGGCTGGAACGCGCTGCTGCGCTTTCGCCGGATGGTGGGGCTTTACGCGTTCTTCTACGCCGCGCTGCACTTTACGACATATTTCTGGTTCGACAAGTGGTTCGATCTCGCCGAGATCGTCAAGGACATCGGCAAGCGGCCGTTCATCACGGTCGGCTTCGCGGCGTTCGTGCTGCTGATCCCGCTTGCCGTCACGTCACCGAAAGCGATGGTGCGCAAGCTCGGCAGACGCTGGCAGACGCTGCATCGCGCGATCTATCTGATTGCTGCGCTCGCGATCCTGCATTTCTGGTGGATGAAAGCGGGCAAGCACGATCTGATCTTGCCGAAGATTTACGGGGTCATCGTGATTGCGTTACTCGGCTGGCGCCTGCTTGCGTGGGCACGCGACAGGATCAGGCAACGGGCGAGAAGCTAGTGTCCCGTTCCGCTAATTCGCGTACATAGTCTTTGTAGCTTGGCGAGGATGGAGTCAGCGGTAGCGGTCCACATGAATGGCTCGCAGTTTTGGTTGTAGTGGGAGACAAATTGATCGATACGTTTAACCAGTTGCTTGACCGAACCAAACGAGCCACGGCGTATGGCCTTGCCGGTGATCAGAGCGAAGAAGCGTTCGACCTGGTTAAGCCACGAACTGTAAGTCGGGATGAAATGCATATGCCACCGGGGACGTGCTGCCAACCACGCTTTGACCTTCGGATGCTTGTGGGC
>NZ_WHNP01000082.1 GCF_009362735.1 Paraburkholderia franconis
ACTCCAGGCCGGTGTCGACATCAATACGATACGCGGCTGGCTTGGGCACGTTTCGTTGGAGACGACCAACATCTACGCCGAGATCAATCTGGAAACAAAGGCACAGGCACTGGCGACATGCGAAGTGGAAGGCGGTGCCGAAGGCCAAAAGCAATGGCGGGATCAGCCCGACCTGATGACCTTCCTCCGCACCTTGTAGCGAATAATATGTGCTGTTCGCTTTCCACAAAGGTACTGCCTTGGCCTAGTTCTTTATCGAGCAGCACATATTTTTTACCGCACCATACTCGTGACCCAGACCACGATTGTTACGCGTGCCCTCCATGCCGTAATGATCGAGCAGAGCTGCGTAACGCGTCGTGAAGTCCTCCTGTTCGGTCAGGTTCCTGAAGGCGGCCGACAGGCTGTCCGTGCGATGTTCGCGCGGGCAACCTCCCGCCTGCCATAGAGCGTTCTGCAATCCGGTCGTGAGGGCTTCGAAACTCTCACCACCCTCAACCACGTTCGCATACTCCCAGCGTGAGAACGCCAGCACGAAGTGATACAGCCGGTGGCCAAACGGGGCGCCGCCGATCGTCACGCACAGCTTGCTCATATCTGTGAAGTCCGACAGTCCACGCACGCCGGGCTGGTGCTCCTGCGGGAAGAACACCTCTTGGGTAGGGCCCTCGAGAGCGCGCCACTGGCGAATACGCCGCTCCAGCGTACGCCGCATGCTATCGGGATAACGATCCGGGTGATCATCCTGCAGCTTACGCAGGACCGTGATGCCCATCAGGTGGGGTGCGTTGCGCAGCAACGGCACGACTTCGCTATCCCAGACCTCGGCGAACGGATCGGGACGGGTCCGCCACGAATGCCGTGGCTTCTGGGATGGCAACGTTGCATCGCGTTCGATGCGGCGTGCCGTACGCACGCTGATGCCCGTCTTGGCGGCCGCGACTTCTTGCGGATGGTGTTTGCGCTTGTTCATGTAGAGACGAACCTGTTGGTCGGTGATGCGGGTTCCAGACATGAGCTGACCGCTTCTTCTTTAAGCTTCGATCAGCCCATCCTAAAGCCCCGCCGACGCAGCGCTGCCGGTGGCTCGTCGTCTCCGGCGGCTACGCCGCCTGCGACTCCTCACCACCGGCCAAAACGATCGTCAACGACCGGCCAAGATAATTGTCGCCGCCCAGCGATGCTCGCGCGGACATCCCCCGGCCTGCCATAGTGCGTTTTGCAATCCCATGGACAGTGCTTCGAAGCTCTCGCCACCTTCAACAACATTGGCGTATTCCCAGCGCGAGAACGCGAGCACGAAGTGGTACAGCCGGTGTTCGAATGGCACGCCAGCGATCGTCACTCGCAGTTCAGCCATGTCGGTAAAGTCGGACAGGCCGCGTGCGCCGGGCTCATGCAACTGCGGGAAGAAGACTTCCTTCGGTGGGCCGGACGTCGCCCGCCAGTGCCGCACGCGTCGCTCGAGTGTGCGGCGTGTGCTGTCGGGATACTCCCCGGGATGATCGTCCTGCAGCTTGCGCAGGATCGTGACCGCCTGAAGTTGCGGCGCGTTCGCGAGCATCGGAACGACTTCAGTATCCCAGACGTCGGCGAAGGGATCGGGACGGGAACGCCAGTAACGACGTGGTTTCTGTGATGGCAGTACGGTGTCCCGTTCTATGCGCCGGGCGCTGCGGACACTGATGCCGGCCTTGGCGGCGGCAATCTCCTGCGAGTGATGTTTGCGTTTGGACATGTAGAGGCGAACCTGTTGGTCGGTAATGCGGGTTCCAGACATGTAGCTGATCGCTTTCTTATTCGATCAGCCATCGTAGAGCCCAGCCGACTCGGCGCCGCCGGTGGGGAGAAGTCTCCGGCGGCTACGCCGCCTCCGACTCCTCCCCACCGGCCAAAACCTTTGCCGCTACACCGGCCAACATGATTGTCGCGGTCCAATTCTTCAAATTTTCTTGCTCGCTCGTCTGCTGGAACATATTTAAACGAGCGGAGTCACATTTTTTGAACTGTCCTCATACCATGAACTCACGAAAATCACTCATCACGGAGCCGCGATGAACCTGCAACGATTCCCCCGCTACCCGCTCACCTTCGGACCGACGCCGATCCAGTCGCTCAAGCGGCTCTCGCAGCATCTCGGCGGCAAGGTTGAGCTGTATGCTAAACGCGAGGACTGCAATAGCGGCCTCGCGTTCGGCGGCAACAAGACGCGCAAGCTCGAATACCTGATCCCCGATGCGCTCGCGCAAGGCTGCGATACGCTCGTGTCGATCGGCGGCATCCAGTCGAACCAGACGCGCCAGGTCGCGGCGGTGGCCGCTCACCTAGGCCTGAAATGCGTGCTCGTGCAGGAGAACTGGGTCAACTACTACGACGCCGTGTACGACCGCGTCGGCAACATCCAGATGTCGCGCATCATGGGCGCCGATGTGCGGCTCGTGCCCGACGGCTTCGACATCGGCATTCGCAAGAGCTGGGAAGACGCACTCGACAGCGTGCGCGCGACCGGCGGCAAGCCGTACGCGATTCCGGCCGGCTGCTCGGATCATCCGCTAGGCGGGCTCGGCTTTGTCGGCTTCGCCGAGGAGGTGCGTCAGCAGGAAGCCGAACTGGGCTTCAAATTCGACTACATCGTCGTGTGCTCGGTCACTGGCAGCACCCAGGCGGGCATGGTCGTCGGTTTCGCCGCCGACGGCCGCGCCAACCGGGTGATCGGTATCGACGCGTCAGCGAAACCGGCGCAGACGCGTGAGCAAATCACGCGCATCGCGAAGCGGACCGCCGAAAGCGTCGAGCTGGGACGCGACATCACCGTGAAGGACATCGTGCTCGACGCGCGCTACGGCGGCCCGGAATACGGCCTACCGAACGACGGCACGCTCGAAGCGATCCGTCTGTGCGCGCGACTCGAAGGGATGCTGACCGATCCGGTGTACGAGGGAAAGTCGATGCACGGCATGATCGACAAGGTGCGCAACGGCGAATTTCCGGCCGGCTCCCGCGTGCTGTACGCGCATCTGGGCGGTGTGCCGGCGTTGAGCGCGTATAGCTTTATTTTCCGTGACGGTTGAGAGGGTTAAGCGGGTTGGCTCTTTCGCAATAAGAAGGCCGAGGCGATCGTGGTTCTATATGAGTAGGTTGCTTATGGCATCAGAGAATAGAACTGGCCGACAACAGTTTTGACAAGCCTGTTGTCTTTCATCTGCCCTTTGCGAATCATGTGCACTAACTCAATGCCGGACAGGATGATGCGCGCGCAACGGAAATCATTAAAGCCCGTCATAGGACTGATGATGCGCTTGATTGCTCGATGGTCCTGCTCCAGGATTTTGTTCAGGTACTTGATCTGCCGGATCCAGATGGGCGTTTCCCATTTGGGCGTTCAGGGCTTCGAGCGTGGCCCGGTTCGCGCCGCGCTTGTGAATGGTAACAGTCTCAGGTCCGCCATTGCTCGCGATCGCCTGCTCGCGATCGCCTGCTCGAAGAAGCGCCGGGCGGCAACCTTGTCGCGCCCGGCGCGCAGCAAGAAGTCAGCCGTGTTACCGGCCTTATCCACCGCACGGTACAAATACTTCCACTGGCCGCCAACCTTTATATAGGTCTCGTCCATGCGCCAGCTCTTCCCGACCGCCCCCTTGTAACGGCGGGATACCTCGCGTGCCGCTTTCCGTGTCTTCGCCATCTTATTCGTCTTCCATGCCCAGGCGACAATTTTATCTCGACGTCTTAGCGCGACAGAACCGTTATTGGCGCGCAACGGCCCGCGCACCTCGACGCTCTTCATCGCGCCGTCGACGCCCTGTTGATGAGCGCGGGCACCGGTGTGGCACACAGCGGATACAACCATTCGAAGGGCGTTGGTGCCTGTAGACTAACTGTTTGGCGAAAAAATAGTGATCCTTATCAGATAGCGTCATCGACTGCGGAAGAGACAGTCCAACTATGCCATGTGCCGAGGCGTTCTTTGAGTATGACGCGATGACGTGCAGCGTTCATCTGATGTCTGGGAAGCGCGAAGGGGTGACGGATCGGGCCGAAGCATGAAAGAAATGCCTGCGTACGACGTGCATCGCGAAAGCCACACACCTGGCGTTCGCGCCTACGGGTCGGTTGGTGCCTGTTCTCGGCGCGGTTGTTCACGCGTGCAGCCGCTTTGACGAAAATGTGGATCACCTGTGCGAGCTCAGGTATATCGGCCTTTGTGGCCGGATAACTGCGTAGCTGGTCGGTAACGATTCTACACGGCACCGGTTTCGAGCGCAGCACCCGCCGAAAGAAGCACTTCGCTGCGGCCTTGTCGCGACGCTTTTACCCCAACACGTCGAGTTCGGCGCAATGCTCGTCGACCCCGCGCCACAACAGGTACGGCTCGCCGCGCAGGGTCACGAACATCTCATCCAAATGCCAAGTGCTGCCTGGCTTCCGCGGCACCGCTTTGGCGCACTGTGCAAATCCAGCTCCGAACTTGTCGCACCAGCCACGGATCGTTTCGTACGTGACCACGATACCACGCTTGAGCAACAAAGCCTCGATGTCGAGCAGGCTCAGATTGAACCGGAAGTTAGTACCAGCGAACGGCACAATTGATAACGACAGCAGGGAAGCGATGGCCCATGATAAAGCGATTTCGTCTTCTTCATTGCTTCATTCTACCGACACCTCTCTCCAGCAGCCTGCCAGTGCCATAGCATCGGTGCCTGAGCTACCGTTCGAGTCACCGCGACCATAAAACCCGACTACAATCAGAGAAAGCTAAAAAATTCCAACCTGTCTTGCTGTAAGCATCCTCGCTGTCCGATAAATCGTTAAGCTCATCAAATCAACCTCATCTGTCAGGCAAAATAAAGCATCATCCTATTTTATCTACTTATAAATAGGAAATTAAATTGATTTATATCAAGGGTGAGAGTCCCAACAATTGGCTCATTTTTTTGCTCTTCAAATTAACATAAATTTCCCTTATGCGAATTTAATCAATATCCGCTTGTATCAGGCATGAGCTGCGGTTAGCATCTGTCCGTCACGCATGCGGCGAGGATGTTGTCGCGTTGAGGTTTTGGGGGGCTCATATCTGATTCGGCTCGCGACGAGGTTCGACGGATGAAACAACTGATAGAGATCGTTGTTAAGCAGTAGGGGTCAGATTTTGGTTGGTAGAGGGTGCCGTCGCGCAGCATGGCGAACAGCACGTCGCAGCGTCGTCGGGCGAGAGCAATGAGCGCCTGATTATGGCGCTACATGTCTTATGTGCTAAAGCCGCGAATCCCCGAAGAAACGAGGCGTCGTGGTGGATCATTCAACAAACCGTAGATCACTTCCTCACGGCGGGCCCGCACCAGCAACAGTTTGAGCGCCCAGCGATGCACTGTCGAATGATCAACCGAAATTCCTGGCTCGGCCAATATCTGCTCGAGTCTGACGCAGACTGAGCGGATACGCAACGTGCGAGCGCACGCAGGGACGGATTGGATCAAGCGGATATTGCAGCCTCTTGACTTACGTAATGTTCAATTGCTGTGCCTTCTGTTTGGCCGGCGCGTCGTCGCTCGACAGCCGATATCACCTGTCCGAAGTAGACGTTAACGAATTCCGTTCAAAATCGAAACAGGAGAGCAAGTGAAGAAACTTCTGATCGCGTCGATCGCCGTCGTGCTAGTTGGCTATCTCGGTATCAGCAGTATCGCGTATGTACATGACAAGGACTATGCGGAAAGAGCGGCCGCGAGGCCGGTCGTATCCTCACAAGCGTTCGGCATCCGCGACGTGTTAGATCGAAACGCATGCTACTACTGCCATTCGACGAAAGCTGTCCTGCCCAACTATGCCGCGCTACCAGGCATTCGTCAGCTAGCGGAACACGACAGGCAAACTGGACTCGCCTACTTCCGCATCGACAGCCTGTACGCGGCGCTCGAAAGCGGCATGCCAGCTCCCGAAGCCGATCTTGCGAAGCTGGAAACCATTGTGAACGAACGCACCATGCCACCAAAGCTGTTCCGCCTCGTACACTGGACAACAGGACTGAGGGCCGACGATCAACGCGCGCTTCTCGACTGGATCGCGTCACAGCGCCACAGCGCATATGCGACGCGCGGCGTTGCACCGGAGTTCGCTAACGAGCCGGTGCAACCGTTGCCAGATTCCTTGCCGACCGACGCGGGTAAGGTCGCGCTTGGAAGGGAGCTCTTCAACGATGTCCGACTATCGGCGGACAACACGATATCGTGTGCGAGTTGCCACACGCTGTCGAGTGGGGGCGTAGACGGAAAGAAGGTTTCGTCCGGCGTGGGCGGACAGTTTGGCGTTGTCAACGCGCCGACGGTGTTCAACGCAGCGCTCAACGACAAGCAGTTCTGGGACGGTCGCGCGGCCACGCTGCAGGAACAGGCGGGCGGCCCACCGCTGAATCCGGTCGAAATGGCGTCTAGGTCGTGGAGTGAGATCATCGATAAGCTGAAACAGGACTCGTCGCTGACGCAACAGTTCTTGACGGTGTACCGGGACGGTTGGTCGGGCGCGAACATCACAGACGCGATCGCCGAATATGAGACGACACTGCTAACGCCGAGTCGCTTCGATGCTTACCTGCGCGGCGACAGGCATGCGCTGAATAGCGAGGAACTGCGCGGCTACCAGTTATTCAAGGCAAACCATTGCGCGACCTGCCATGTTGGCAAGAATCTGGGCGGGCAGTCGTTCGAGCGAATGGGCCTCGCGGCCGACTACTTCGCCGCGCGGGGCTACGCCTTCACCGCGGACAACGGCCGGGCGAACGTTACGAAAGACCCGCTCGATCGCCACGCGTTCAAGACGCCGACGCTGCGCAACGTGGAGCTGACCGCGCCATATTTTCACGACGGCAGCGGTACCGATCTGCACGAAGCTGTGCGCGACATGGCGACGTATCAGGTCGGTAAGCAATTATCGGACTCGGATGTCAACGCAATCGTAGCCTTCCTGAAGACCCTAACGGGTACGCGTCAATCCGTCGCGACCCACTACGACCGCGGCTGACCCCTGTAACGCTCTGGCAAATGCGCTAGACATATGTAGCAGGAAGGTCGGCGAGCCGACCCGTAAAATCAGCTTGTCAACGCTTGCTCACAGGAGGGCATCATGCACGCACAACAGGTCTCCAGGCCATGCGCCGAGGAAGTTGTACTGGCGGTGTCGCTCGAGCTGGCAATGGCGAAGTGGAAAGTTGCGCTACATGAAGGCCGCCGCCGCGATCAGCCGGCCGTGCATACAGCGACTCAGCCACAGGCCGCATCCCGCCTGCAGGCGGTGCTGTCGCTGATTGAACAGCACCGGTAGAAATGGGCGTTGCCAGCCGAACTACGGATCGTCGTAAGCTACGAGGCGGGCCAGGACGCGTTCTGGATCTATCGTGCCTTGCAGGCTCGCGGGATCGAATGTTATGTCGTCGATCCCGCGAGCCTGCAAGCAGGTACCAGCGCACACAGAGTGATCATATCGCGGTCAACGTGACGGCCTGCGAACAGTTCGTCCTGGCTCTTCAGCTTGCTCATCGTCGGCTCGCAATTCGTTCAGCCCGACACATTAACCGATTCGCTTGGCGCTATTTGCACCAGAGCCCTTTTTCCATCAACAGATGCGGGGTAGCACCTCACCGTTCAACCAGTCAACGAGCCGTTCGCCGCCGAACGAAGTCTGCATTCTCACGAGGCCGCGCGCATCATCCGTTACTTCGCCGATCAGCGCGGCATCTTGGCCTAGCGGATGAGCGCGCATCGCATCGACGAGTGCGGGCGCGTCCTGCCTCGCACATACGGCGATTAGCTTGCCCTCGTTCGCAATGTACAGCGGGTCAAGGCCGAAGAACTCGCAGGCCGCCCGCACAGTTGTTCGTATGGGTAGCGCCTCTTCCCAGATGCGCATACTGAAACCCGATTGCTGGCAGATTTCATTGAGCGCATTCCCAAGGCCACCACGCGTCGGATCGCGCATCAGTCGCAGCGACGGGCACGTTTCGAGCAGTTGCTCGGTCAAACCGTTTAGCGCAGCGCAATCCGACACGATGCTGCTGTCAAAGCCTATGTTTTCGCGTTGCGACAGCACGGCGAGACCGTGCTCGGCAAGATGTCCGGACAGCAGGATGGCATCGCCTGGCCGCGCGTTGCCGCCATCCAACTCGACGCCTTGTGGTACGACGCCGACGCCCGCTGTCGTAATGAACAGTCCATCAGCCTTGCCGCGTTCGACGACTTTCGTGTCGCCTGTGACGATCTGCACGCCAGCGTCGCGTGCAGCCCGCGCCATTGATTGGACGATGCGCACGAGATCGTCCAGTGGCAGGCCTTCTTCGAGAATGAATCCGGCGCTCAGGTAGCGCGGCTGCGCGCCGCCGACGGCGAGGTCGTTGACTGTGCCGTTGACAGCAAGTACTCCGATGTCACCGCCGGGAAAGAACAGCGGGGCAACGACGTGGCAGTCGGTACTCATCGCTAACCGTCCGGCAACAGGCGGCATGATGGCCTGGTCGTTGCCCTGCGCGAGCCAGGCGTTATCAAACGCCGGGGCAAATACATCGTTGACCAGTTGTGCGCTGGCGCGGCCGCCGGCGCCATGCGTCAGGTCGATGCGGCCGTGTTTGAGGTCGAGAGGGCGACCATGAAAGATGGGGTGTTTCATAGGTGAACACATCCGGCCGCGGCTGCATCGTTGAAGCGGGCATACTGATAGTGTGCTGCGCAGGCACCTTCGCTCGAAACCATGCAGGCGCCAAGTGGTGCCGCGGGCGTGCACGCCGTGCCAAAGACCTTGCAGTCAGTTGGCTTGCCGTGGCCACGCAGGATATGGCCGCACTGGCAGGCCTTCACGTCAGCGACCGGCTGAGTGGACAGGTTGAAGCGCTTTTCCGCGTCCCATTGCGCAAACGGAGCGCGGATCGCGAGTGCGCTATCGGGCACGAGCCCGAGTCCGCGCCATTCGAAATCGTTACGTAGCTCGAATGTCTGCGCGACTAGCGCCTGTGCCTTCAGGTTGCCCTGTTCGGTGACAGCACGCGTGAACTGGTTCTCAGCATCCGCGCGGTCTTCGTTGATCTGTGTGACGAGCATGAGCACGGCTTGCAGCACGTCGAGCGGTTCGAAACCGGTGATGACCACAGGCTTGCGATAGTCACGCGCGATCACGCGATAAGGTGCTATGCCGATGATCGTGCTGACGTGCGACGGGCCGATGAAGCCATCGAGATTCGCATCATCGTCGGCAAGCAGATGTTGCATCGCGGCCGGCGTGAGCACGTGGTTGCTGAACACAGTGAAGTTCTCAAGCTGCTGGGCCTGCGCGGCCAGAAGCGCGACGGCCGTCGCAGGCGTGGTCGTCTCGAAGCCGATGCCGAAGAACACGACCTGCCGGTCGGGTCGATCGCGCGCCAATGTCAGCGTATCGGCGCTCGAATAGACGACGCGCACGTCGGCGCCTTCCGCCCGCGCCTTGTACAGGCTCATCTGGCGCGACGCGGGCACCCGTAGCGTGTCGCCATAGGTGCAAAGCGTGACGCGATGTTCGAGTGCGAGCTCTATCGCGCTGTCGATACGACCGACCGGCAGGACACACACCGGACAGCCGGGGCCGTGAATCAGCTCGACGCAGGGCGGCAACAATGCCGTTAAGCCATATCGTGCGATAGCGTGCGTGTGGCCGCCACAGAATTCCATCAGACGATAGCGTCGTTCCGGCTCAACGGCGGCATGAATACGCCTCGCGATCTGACGTGCGAGGTCGCTATTACGAAAATCGTCGACGTATTTCACGCTGGGTTTCCTCTGGATGCGTCGCTCGCTGCTGCGTCAGCGTCACACGAAGCGGCGAGCGCGGCGAGCTGCGCGAGCGTTGCGTCGGCCTCGGCCCGGTCAAGCGTGCCGATCGCATAGCCGACATGTAGCAGTACGAAGTCGCCGGACGCGACGTTCTCGACGAGCGCGAGCGAGATTTCGCGCGTTACACCGTCGACGCTGACGCGGGCCCTTTCGCCCGGCTGCAGTTCGACGACTTCGACGGGTATGGCTAGACACATGATCGAACTCCTTTCATTTCGGACGGTCCTCCGGTGTCAGGACAGTATCGGACTGTAATCGCTGGATTGCGGCCCACGCTTGGCCGTAGCTGAGTGCACCGTAGCCTGGCGGCAGACTACAGGCCTGCAGCAGCGTGCAACGCACGTCGTGCAGGGCTTCTCGCAAGCCGGACATCAGCGCGAGATTCGCGCAGCAGCCACCACCGACCGTGATCGTATCGATGCCGGTGGCGCGCATCGCGTGGCGCAGCCAGTCGGCAAGCGCGGTAGCGAGCGTTACGTGCCAGCGACTGGCCATTTCCACGGGATCGCGCAGGGCGGCGAGCCGGCGCGCGAGCGGCAGCAGATCGAGATTCAGGCCGTCGATGCGCCAACTGTCCGCATGCGAGTCAGCCGGGCGCACGAGCGCTTCGAGCTTCATGGCCGCTTCGCTCTCATGGCGCTTCGTCGGGCAGATGCCGGCGAGTCCCGCGATGGCGTCGAACCAGCGACCGCGGCTCGTCGTGACCGGGCAGTTGAAGCCGCGTTCGATCTGTTGATAGAGCCGCGCAGTGTTCGCGTCGATGGCGGGCGGGAGCCGGCGCGTGCCGGGTTCGAGCGAGTGCCGCAGCGCGGTCGCCATGCGCCACGACGCGCGGGCGGTGGCGTCCGCGCCCGGCAAAGGGAGTGGACTCAGATGACCGAGCCGCCGCGCACGGCCGCCTTCGACAAACAGGAGTTCGCCGCCCCATGCATTGCTGTCGTCGCCCCAACCGAAACCGTCGAGCGCGAGACCCAGCGCAGGATCGGCGTGACCGTTCTCGGCGAGTACGGCGGCAACATGTGCATGATGGTGCTGGATGCGTAGCAAAGGGACGTTCCAGCGATCGGCCAATGTTTCGGCGAGGCGGGTCGAATAGAGATCGGGCTGAAGATCACAGGCGATGGCGGCCGGTGCGACGTGCATGCGAAAGACATGGCGATTGACGGTCTCTTCGAGCAACTCGCAGACGCCAAGGCTACGAAGGTCGCCAAGATATGGCGACACGTACGCGAGCCTTCCGCCGGTGAGCGTCACGGTGCTTTTCATCTGCGCGCCAAGCGCGAGCACCGACGGGCCGTCCGTTGGCAGGGGCACGGGTTTGGGCACATAGCCGCGTGCGCGGCGGAGCATTATCGCAGGCAACGGATGCGCGGCGAGTACCACGCTGTCGTCGCAATGGGAAACGATTTCACGGTCGTGATCGGGCACCGCATCGGCGATGTCGGCGAGCGCCTCGCCCGCGTCGCCGGGATCGCTCAGCAATGGTTCGCCGGACAGGTTCGCGCTGGTGGCAACGAGTATCGTCGGCTGGGCTTCGCCGAGCCAGCGGGTGCCGGGCGGCTGGCACTGCGCCTGATGAAACAACAGGTACTGGATCGGCGTGCTGGGCAGCATCAGTCCGAGCCGGTTCAGGCCCGGCGCCACGCCTGTCAGCGTCGCCCCGTCGCGACGTCGCAAGACGACGATCGGGCGGGCCGCCGAAGCGAGCAGTTCCGCATTCGACGCATCGCCCAAGTCCACCCATTGTGCGGCCGACGCCACGTTCGGCGCCAGCAGCGCAAGCGGTTTGGTCGGCCGACGCTTGCGCTCGCGCAGCCGCTCCACGGCGGCCGGATTCGTCGCATCGCATATCAACTGGAAGCCGCCGAGCCCCTTGACGGCAACGATTTCGCCGCGCGCGATGGTGGCCCATGCCTGCGCGACCGGACCCATGGGCGAACCGCTGTGGGGGGCCGCATAACCACGCGCATCTAGCCGTCTGAAGCGCAGCGTGGGCCCGCATTCCGTGCAGGCCATCGTTTCCGCATGAAAGCGCCGGTCAGTAGGATCACTGTATTCTGCCGCGCAACGCTCGCACAGCGCAAAAGCGGTCATGCTGGTATGCGCACGGCCGTACGGCGTGCGGTGTATCAGCGTATAGCGCGGACCGCAGTTGGTACAGCAGATGAAGGGGTATCGCCAGCGCCGGCCACCTTCAGTGAAAAGCTCGTCGAGACACATATCGCAGGGGGCGGAATCGGCAGGAATACAGCTTTGAGCCGTCGCATCTTCGATGCTTTCCGCGATGCGAAAGTCGCTCATTCCCGGACTGGGCGTGCCTGCAGTCCGGCGCACTGCGTCGATGCGGGCGAGCGGCGGTGGTTGCTCCGCCAACGCGGCGCGGAAAGCGTCCAGATTGCGCCGTTTACCCTGTATGTCGATCTGCACGCCATTCGTTCCGTTGCAGACCTCGCCGCTCGGGTTGAAGTGTCGCGCCAGCCGCCAGACGAACGGACGGAATCCGACGCCTCGCACGATGCCGCTGACCTCTATTCGCTCACGCTCGATCACAATGCGACGTGCCCCCGGCACTCTTCGGTCCGGCAACTGCCTCTGCGCTGGCGCAGCCGGCGCGAATCCAGTCGAGCCAATGTTCGAAGCCTTCGCCCGTGCGGGCCGATACGCAGAAGATCTTGATCGAAGGATTGACGCGTCGTGCGCAGCCGCACGCCTTATTCACATCGAAGTCAAGATGTGGCAGCAGATCCGTCTTGTTCAGCAGCATCAGCCGAGCGGCGGCGAACATGTCCGGGTACTTGAGCGGCTTGTCTTCGCCTTCAGTCACCGACAGGACGACAACCTTGTGCGCTTCGCCCAGATCGAAAGAAGCGGGACAAACGAGGTTGCCGACGTTCTCGATCAGCAACAAGCCGCCCTCATTCTGCGGCAACCGGTCCAGCGCGTGACCGACCATGTGCGCGTCGAGATGGCATCCCTTGCCGGTGTTGATCTGCACGGCGGGCGCGCCGGCCGCGCGAACGCGCTCGGCGTCGTTGGCGGTCTGCTGGTCGCCTTCGATTACGGCGACGGGCAGGGTGCCCTTGAGAGCCGACACCGTGCGCACCAGCAGTGACGTCTTGCCGGATCCCGGGCTCGATACAAGGTTCAACGCGAATACGCCACGTTGGCGCAGGCGCTCGCGATTCGCGCCCGCATGATGGTTGTTCTCGTGCAGGATGTCGCGCTCCAGATGGATGTGACGCCCATGGGTCCCGTGCGGATGCGCGTGGCCGCCGCCTTGCGTGTGGTCGTGAGTGTGCACGCGGCCAGCGGCGTGCAAGTGCGCCTGATCGTGCTCGTAGGAATGGAGCGTCGTCCACGAACAGTCGTCCTCGACCTGGGGTTCGGATGAAGCGCATCCGCAAGTCGTACACATAATGTTGTCCTCCGTTCTTGGCGCGCCGTCGCGCAGGTCATAAGGAACTCCAATGGTTTCGCGGGTTGCGCTCCGGAGTGCGCAACCGGTTGAACCAAAGCCTCGCGTCACTTCTATCCCGCAAGGCACCAGCCGTCGTGCCGGGCGCGTCAGTCGACGACCATGCCGACGATGCGCATCTGGTCCCCATCCGTCACCGCGAGCTGATAGCTGCCGCAGGCGGGGCAACCGTCGCCGCGCCGCCGCAGCTCCACCGTGTCGCCGCAACGCATGCACCATGCGTGGCCGGGTGGCTCGTGAATCGTGACGACACTGCCATTGGCGAGGGAGCCGCGCAGTGCGACATCGAGTGCGAAACGCAGCGCCCGGGTATCGACGTTTGCAAGCTGCCCGACCTCCAACGCAATTTCGCGGACGCACCGATACTGATGCCGACGCGCCTCGTCCTCGATCACGTCCCGGATGCCTTCCGCAACGGACATCTCATGCACGGCGGTTCACCTCGATCCGGTAGGGTGCGCATGGGTCGAGCAATAGCACGAGACGTTGTGCGAGCGGTTGCGCCGCTTCCCAAGGCAGGCCGCGAAGAGCGGCCGCTAGCAGGTTTGCGCGGCCAAAGTTCCACCAGGTTGGCGGTACGATTCGGTACGCGGCGACCTTACCTTCTTCGAGGCGTGCGAGATGCACGAGCACACCCCGAGCACAGCGCGCCCAGCCGATGCTGATGTCGCCGCACCGCAGGCCGCCCGCTGCAGCACTCGCGCGATTCGCGCAAAGCAGTGCGAGATGGCGCAATCGTGTGCTCATCAATCCGCTAGCGAGATCCGGTGCCGTCTCCGGATCGCTCCAGAGGTCCGCATGGGCGGGCCAAGCTGGCCCGGACACCTCCAATGCGCCTGCATCGCGGGCGAGCAGCATTTCTGCAGCATTTTTGCGCACGCTGCGCAGCACGTTTGCCGGCCGGATCGAAACGGGCCGTGCGGCCTGTTTTTGCAGGCCGTTCAGCCAGCGCGCCGGTAGCGTCCCGGTACCTGCAGCCCAGTTGGCGAGATCGGACTTCGACAGCGCTAGCCACCTGGCGGCAGGCATGCCGAATACTTGGCGCTCGCAGAAATCGGCGATGCGCGCCCGCGAACCGAGTCCCGCCCATTGGGCGATCACGTCGCTTGACCATGTTCCGCCGAACACTCCCGGAAAATCGATTAGCCAGCGCCGCAGCGTTTCGCGTGCAGCTTCGAGTTCGATCTGTTCGTCGTTCGTCGCGACCGGCGAAATGGTGGGTTGTGGGGCCGCGAGCGCGCGCGCCGATGCTGCGCATTGCGCATGACGGCATAGCACGAGCATCGCGCCGACTACAGCCCGGGTGTCAGACGCATCCCGGCCGATCAGCAAACGCTCGACGGGCACGGGCGACCACCGGCCGACTACCGAGTGCACGCCTTCGTTGTCACCGTCGAGCGTGAGTGTCAGAACCGGAACTTGCAAGGGTGTCACGGCTGCAATCCAAACAGACGTCGCCGGAACCGGTCGGGACGATCCGGGTGTACTTGTGCAGAACCGTCGGAACCCACCTTCGGCTGTGCCACGCTCTCCGGCTCGAATAGCAGCCGCATCGTTTCCCAAGCGGTTACGAGCGCAGTCTCCTGATCGGCAAATTGTCGCGCAGGTGAAAAAAGCGAGCACATCCGGAACTCGCCGAGCGTATCGAGCCGCGCCGGCATGAACGGCATAATCCCGCCCGGCAGGGCGACTTCGGTCACGGCGTCGGCGCGCGTCGGCGGAAACGGTGCATCAGACGTCGGCAATTGCAGTAGATTGATGCCCCACGGCGTTACGAGCACGCCGATCCAGCTCGACTGCCACGGACGAAAAGCCACCGCAGCGACACTCAGGCGCGAATTCAGAAAGGGCAGGTCGCACATGCGGGTCTGTGCTATCTGCTCGAACGCGCCTTCGATTCGGTGCGTCAGGTCGGCGCTGAAAGACGATGCTGTGGGCGCCATGGCTTCAGTCTGGCACTATCATGAACTGATCGTGCGGGCCATCGCATACCGGGTATTTCCAGTATTTGGGCAGATCGGCGAGCGGCGAGCCGGGCGAAACGTTCCAGATGGGAGCGCCCTGTGCGGGATCGTAGACCCACCAGTCGATCTTGCATTCGAGCCGGCGATGCGCTTGCAGCACATGGTCGCCGCCGAGATAGCTCCCTTCGAACATCAGTCCTCCTCCAGCCATTTCACGATTTCGCGCAGATGCCGCAGCGAGTCCATAAGATCCTCGGCTGACGCTATGACCATCTCGGGAATCAGGGCAATATCGAGTGTGTCCAGCAGAACCTTGTTCGATCCGTCGAAATAGCGCACACGCCACACGTGACGCCAAGTGGTGGCGATGACCGTGCACTTGCCGTAGCCAGTCGAGAAGATACCGACAGTACCCGCGCCCAACATGTTGTCGAGCCATGCGACGTCCGCGGGCGTGACGGGTAACAGGCTGAAGTTGATGACGTGACTGCCCGCGCCGTGCCAGCTGACAGCCCTGGCTTGGGCCGCAACGATTTCGCTGGCGATGAACGGCGCGTTCGTCAAGTTGTGGCCCGACGTGTCCGGGATTGTGCCTTGCGTCGTGCCGCTGTGGCGCGCTTCGTTGAGGATCGCGGCCGGAATCGCGCCGATTTCGATCCGGTCGTCGATGCGCACGCCGTTCGCGCTGTCGACGATGACCCGCCAGATGCCCGGATACCGGCATTCCTGAATGCGGACGAGCGCACCGGCGTCGGCTCGTGCTCCGCGACTCGACACAACCTGCGCCGACACCTCGCCTTCGCCCATGATCTGAGCGAGCAGTCGATGCGCGTCGGCACCAAGTGTGCTGACCCGGAAGACGAGCGGGTGCGCGGGCGACGGATTTCGATCAAGCACGGCGACCATGGCGCGCAACAGCGCCAGCACGTCACCCGCGCCGTGCTCAGGCGTAGCCGTCGTGCGCCAGATTTCGCTCGTGGAGGGCAGCGGCAGGCACGACCAGTCATCGGGTTCGGGCTGCGAGCCGGGACCAGCCGCCGTCATGATCGAAACAGGGAACGGGCGGCTCATGATCGGGCTCCGTACACGGAGAGTTGGATCGGTACCGGCTGGGGCAGCTCAGTGCGCATGCGTGTAAAGCACTGCAGATAATCCTGCCGGTCGCGCAGTCCTTCGATCGCGCCAAGGTAGCACCTTTCACGCAGGAATATCAGCGCCGGGTGACGCAGCACGCCAAAGCGATTCGCGATCGCTGCGCTTGCCGGCGGGATGGCAAAGGCCGCGCGGAACGAGTCTGGCCCGAACTGGCGCACTATTTCGGGCAGGACCACCGTCAGGTCGAGAAATTCGGGATGCCGTGCCGGATTGCCGAGCGGAAGCACGACGAGAGTTCGGGCGCCGACGGCAACGCTGTCGAACGTATGGTTCTGCAGTTCCAGAAAGCCCTGTTTGAGCAGAAGTTCGCGCAGGCACTCGAGCGTCGACGCGGCGGATGTGCCCTGTGTTGTCATTGCGTAATGTTCTCGCGTAAATGTGTTGGCAATTCTGGCTCGCGATCGACCAGATCTGCAAAGTAGGCGTCAAGACCGCTTTCGCCGTGGGCGATCGCATCGAGCGAGGCGAGGGCCGATTCGATGTCGCGTGCACGCGCCTCATCAATTACCTCGCGCGCCACGCCGAGGAACGTCAACACCCACGTATTGGGAGCAAGCGGTCCCGTGAGCGACAGGTCGACCATGCAAGGTCCGTTGCGGCTTTCGCATTGCGCGCGCAGACCGTTGGCGCGTCGCACGCGCGCAGGAATACCGACGCACATCAGCACGGCTCCGAAGGATGCCAGAAGCGCGTGTCGCCGTGCCGGTTCGCGCTTTGCGGCGACGGACGTTCGCCCTCATAGCGGGACAGCGCAAGACCGTTGGCGTTCAACGACGAAACTGGCGCATCGCGGTCAGCGTGCGTAACGGGGAATGCACCCCAGCGTCGCAGCCATTCGCCCGCCACCGCTATGGCGGGCTCGATCTGGGCACGGACGGCTAGACGCAGACTGCCGCCGAAATCATCTAGTTCGACCGGCTGAACACCGATCAGCACCAGATCGTCGGGGTAGTTGCCTTTGAGCTGCGCGCAGGCGAGCACATCCGAAAAGCCGGCCTGATGCAAACTCATCTTGCGGGCGCTCAGGCAGGCGGGTACCGCGTCGCCTTCCCGCACGGCGAGCGTGCCCGGCTCCAGACCGAAATCGACTGCATCAAACACGATGAGCCGGTCCGCCGATTCAACGAACGGCAGTAACGCGAGCCCCTGCGTACCGCCATCCACCAGCTCCACATGCTCCGGCCATTGCCAAAGCGCGTTGAGTCGTTCCACCGCCCGAACACCGAAGCCTTCGTCCGCCCACAGCACGTTGCCGATGCCGAGCACGACGATATGGGGCAGGGAGTGTGCCGTCGTTGTTTCCATGGGTCAGTTCTTGAACATCCGGAAGCCGCTGACCATCGTGGAGATCATGCATTGTTTCGACATGACGTCTTCGCGAATTGCAGCATAGACGTGAATCATCACGAACAGCACGATGCTCCACATGCCGAGCCGGTGCCAGCTGTGCAACGACAGGCTGTTTCCGCCGAGCGCCGCGATCGTCCAACCGAGCAGGCGAGCGGCCCAACTATCATTGCCAAGACCCTCGCCGTACAGGGCAAAGCCGCTGACGCTCGTCAATATAGCCACAATAAAAAAGCCAAACATCGCGCTCTGGCCGAGCGGATTGTGGCCGACATACTTGCACGGATAGCGTGCAAGGAACAGATACCAGCGCAATTCGTAGAGCAGCTCTCGCCACCACTGGGTATCCCAGACGGGCACGATAAAAATCTCCCGCGCGAACGCGTTGCCGAGGAACGCGAAGCAAACGCGGAAGATCAGGCCGACCGCGAGTACATAGCCCGCGCAGAAGTGCCCAAAGCGGATATAACCCATCAGGAAATGAGCATCGGTTTCGCCCGACAGCGTCGGAAGCGGCTTTCCGACGAAATATCCAGTACTGCAGAGCACTATCACCGACAGGACCGTTAACCAATGCCATAGCCGCACCGGCGCCTCATACACATAGACCGACGTAATCCGCCTGCTGTCGAGCTGCGAAGGGGCGTTGCCGTCAAAACCATAGGTTTTCATATGCTGGTTCCTAAACATCGTTGCCTGGCCGTCTCAGCGCACCGTGACGTTGACCAGTTCTTCGCCGGCAGGTCCGATGACATGGGTGGAGCACGCAAGACATGGATCGAAGCTGTGCAGCGTGCGCAGGATCTCCAGGGGCTCGTCGGGACGGGCCATCTTCGTCTGAATCAGGCTCGCCTCGAATGCGCCAATCCGCCCCACTTCATCGCGAGGACTGCCGTTCCACGTGGTCGGCACAATGCATTGATAGCTGTCGATCTTCGTGTCGCGGATCTTCAGCCAGTGGCCCAGCGCGCCACGTGGTGCTTCGGTGAAACCCACTCCGCGTATGGTCGACGGCCATGTCGACGGCTGCCATTTGTCGACATTTGCCGTCGATGTGTCACCGGCCTTTATGTTGGCCATCAGCCGATCGAAGAAGTACTTCATTTTGTACGCGGCCCACTGACCTTCGAGCGCACGGGCCGCGGTGCGGCCGAGCGTCGAGTTCAGCGCGGCGAGCGGCATGTCGAGCCGTCGGAGGAGGGCATCGACCGGCTCGCGGATGTCCGTGCGGTTCTGATGATAGCCGATCAGGTAACGCGCAAGCGGACCGACCTCCATCGGGTGACCACGCCAGCGCGGTGCCTTGATCCACGAGTACTTGCCCGACTCGTCAATCTGCTCGATCCTCGTTTTACTTCCCCGGGTCGCCTGGCCGAGCTCGAAGTGCGGTTCGGTCTGACCGTCATACGGGTGCAGGCCGTGCGTGCCCTCGGGATAGCGGTACCAAGAGTGTGCGACGAACTCTTGGATTTCATCGGGATTGCAGAGGTCCACATCGTGGATCTCGTTGAAGTTGCCGTTGATCACCGCGCCGCGCGGCGCGAGCAGACTTTGGGCACTGTAGTCGTTTGCGTGGTCGGGGAAGTCGCCGTACGACAACACAGATTGCGAGGACAATCCGCCACCGATCGAACCCCAGTCCTTGTAGAAACTGGCGATTGCGGTCACGTCCGGCAGATACACCTGATCGCAGAACTTGATCGTCTCATCGATGATTCGAGAAACGAGATTCAGACGCTCCATGTTGATTGCGCCGACCGCCCCCACGTCGTCGATGTTGATCGCACAGGGCATGCCCCCGACGAGCCAGTTCGGGTGCGGGTTCTTGCCTCCGAACACCGTATGGACCTTGACGATGTCCTTCTGGAAGTCGAGTGCTTCGAGGTAATGGGCAACCGCCATCAGATTAGCATCCGGCGGTAGCCTGTACGCCGGATGACCCCAGTAACCATTGCGGAACGGGCCAAGCTGGCCAGACTCGATAAAGCGCTTCAGCCGCGACTGCAGATCACGGAAATAGCCGGGTGACGACAGCGGCCAGTCGGAGATGCTTTGCGCAAGCTCCGAGGTGCGCTTCGTATCGGCCTGCAGCGCCGACACCACATCGACCCAATCGAGCGCATGAAGATGATAGAAGTGGACGAGGTGGTCGTGCGCCCACAGCGTTGCCTGCATCAGGTTGCGGATCAGGTTCGCATTGTCGGGTATCGGGATGTTCAGTGCGTTCTCGACCGCGCGCACTGATGTCAGCGCGTGCGCGCCGGTGCACACGCCGCAGATACGCTCGACGAACGCCCACGCGTCGCGCGGATCGCGGCCTTTCAGGATGACCTCCAAGCCGCGCCACATCGTGCCAGTGGAGACCGCGTTCGTAATGACGTTGTTGCTGTCGAGATTGACCTCGCAACGCATGTGCCCCTCGATCCGCGTTATCGGATCGACGACAACACGACGCCCGGTGTTGTCGAGTGTGAAGCCCTGAGTCTGATAGCTCATTGGCGATTTTCCTCTTGTGCTGCTTTATTATGTGCTTCGCCGAGCGATTTCAGGTCCTGCATCTTGACCACTGAACTCTTGATCGCGCTGACGACTGCATGCGCCGCGATTGCCGCGCCAGCTGCACCCACCACCGCCAGACCGATACGGTCGGCATTCGATTCAACGCCGAACTGGTTAATGTCGACGACCCGGTCGTAGAACGAGCCCTTGTCCCAGAAGCCGTTCTCCGAGCAGCCAAGACAGCCGTGGCCCGACTGGATCGGGAACGATACGCTGTCGTTCCAGCGCACTGTCGAGCACGCGTTGTAAGTGGTCGGTCCCTTGCAACCCATCTTGTACAGGCAATAACCCTTGCGTGCACCCTCGTCGTCCCAGTTCTCGACGAACTGGCCCGCGTCGAAGTGAGGCCGGCGATAGCACTTGTCATGAATGCGCTGCCCGTAGAACATCTTAGGTCGCCCCTGACGGTCGAGCGGCGGGATACGGTCGAACGTAACCACGTAGGTGATGATCGCAGCCATTACCTCGGGAATCGGTGGACAACCTGGCACCTTGATGATCGGCTTGTCGAGAATCACGCCGGCGATCGGTGTTGCGCGAGTCGGGTTAGGCTTTGCTGCCTGCACGCAGCCCCATGATGCGCAGGCACCCCACGCGATCACCGCTTTCGCGTCCGCGGATACACGCTTGAGCTTTTCGATGAACGGCTCGCCGCCAGGAAAGCAGAACATGCCGTCTTCGTTCAGTGGCGGATTGCCCTCGACGGCGACGATATAGTTGCCCTTGTAGCGGCTCATGATGTCGTTCAGGATTGCTTCGGCCTGTATGCCGGCCGCCGCCATAATCGTGTCGTCGTAATCGAGCGAAATCATCGAGAAGATCGCGTCCTTCGCAAGTGGGTGAGAGGAGCGGATGAACGATTCTGTGCAGCACGTGCATTCGAGGCCATGCAGCCAGATTACCGGGGTCCGTGGTTTCGTTTCCAATGCGTGCGCGATACGAGGGATGAACGACGAACCGAGCCCTAGCGCCGTGGCGGTCAAACTGCAAAACTTGAGGAAACTGCGCCGCGTCGCCCCATGACTTCGCATGACATCGTAAAAGCTTTCCAAACCGCCCCCTTTGCCGATAAATTTCCAGTAGGGAAGATCATTGCGGACCACAGAGCTACACGGTTGCAACTATTGGAGGTCGGAGTTGTCATTGATCTGTTCCTGTTGTTCCACACGCTGATCAGGCCCAGTCCGCAGACCGACTCTAAGCAGCTTTCGGGCCATGCCGGTCCGAACCCTCGTAAGTTACCGGTAGGCGGAAAGTTGGCGGATATTTGTTGAGAAATTGCGCCGGGCTGACAAATGTCCGTTTCCCGACAAAACGAACGCATTACTTGCAAATGGCCAACACCAGTGCCGTGTAGCACTTCTGACTAAGTCCTATTGAACGGTATGTCTAGCGACTTCGTCACGTTCGGGTACGGCTTTTGCCACACAAGCCGTGAACCCGCTCTCGCAACAACTGTAGATGCCATGAATCTCATGAAATGTATCGTGCCGATCCTTGTATCTACGAGAAGCCAATGACGCCGGTATCGCCAGGCTAGAACACAACGGAGCTAACGCCAGAATGGAACGCATCATGATGGCCTATGTGGAGCACAAATGAACCGTTTATTGAAACCGGAGTACGAGGTAAATTGCACCGCGTTGCGTTTGCTTCGACGCGCTGGGCACATTGGATCGGCGCCGTACGTTCCTGACATCGCACATACGAGAGGCATGAGCATCCCTCTCGTGGGACACCGTTAGCTCGCTCGTGTCTCCTTTGCGCGCGAATCTCCACATGCTGTGGTTGCAGGCCAGCCGCGGTTATAAATTCGTCACTCGTCTATGGCGCCCGGAACGGCACGACATCCTCCGGCTTGGTTTGCGGAAAGATGAGGCCAAGGGAGTGGCTAGACGCAGATAAAAATCCAATGCAGTGTTATGCAGGAGAATTCATGGAGCACATGATTGAGAAGCTAACCGAGCTAGAATCCAATGTCCGCACCTATTCGCGCGCTTTCCCAGTCGTATTCTGCAAGGCGCGAGGTGCGGAGATCTACTCGGTCGATGGCCGACGCTATATCGATTTCTTAGCAGGCGCGGGAGCGCTTAACTACGGGCACAACCATCCGGCTCTGAAGGAGTCGATCATCGAGTATTTTCTGGGTGACAACATCGTTCATTCACTGGACCTTTGGACTGCAGCAAAATACGCTTATCTCGACACCTTCGACCGTCTGATATTGAAGGCTCGTGGACTTGACTACAAGGTGCATCTGACAGGGCCCACTGGCACCAACGCGGTCGAAGCCGCCATTCGCTTAGCTCGGAAGATAAAGAAACGAAGTACCATTGTTTCGTTCACCAACGGCTTCCACGGCATAACCATGGGTTCGCTCGCCCTCACCGGAAATGCGAAGTTTCGGAGCGCAGCCGGTTTGCCGTCCGTGGGCAACGCGTTCATGCCATTCGACAATTATTTTGGCAAAGGTGTCGATACCCTGAGGTATTTCAAAAAATGCCTGAGCGATTGCTCCAGCGGTCTGGACTACCCAGCAGCTGTTATCGTTGAAGTGGTGCAGGGAGAAGGTGGAATCAATGTCGCTTCTCCGGCGTGGCTGCAAGAGCTGGAGACGGTCTGCCGAGATCAAGACATCCTGTTGATCATCGACGACATCCAGGCGGGGTGCGGTCGGACCGGCCGGTTCTTCAGCTTCGAGCACGCTGGGGTGGTGCCGGATCTCGTGACCAACTCGAAATCGCTGTCAGGATTTGGATTGCCTTTCTCGCAGGTCTTGATTCGCCCTGAGCATGATCAGTGGGAGGCAGGGGAATACAACGGTACGTTCCGCGGAAACAATGCGGCCATGATTACCGGGGCGAAGGCACTGGAATACTTTTGGTCGGACGATGCTTTCGCAGACGAGGTCCGGCGGAAAGGAGAAATAGTTAGGGAAGGCTTTCTCGGGCTGATAGACTTATTGCGATATCGTCAAGTTGAGGCCGAGGAACGCGGGCTCGGACTGATGCGCGGCATTGACGTTCAATCAGGCGCCTTGGCAACCAAGATTACTGCCGAGGCGTTCCGACAGGGGCTAATCATCGAAACATCCGGCCATTCCGGCCAGGTAATAAAGTGTCTTTGTCCGCTGGTGACGACCGGTGATCAGATCGAGGAAGCAATGCAGATACTGAGAAGCAGCATCGACAACGTGCTCGGATAGGTGTTCGTTCCTGCGCGGCCGCCGGTTTGAAGATGGTTGTGGGCAGTCTTCGGGCTTTGTCGCGATAAGCGTCGGGTATCATGTGTCATGATAATACGAACGGTCGGACACTCGATGACGACTCTGAATCCAACTTTGGTACGGGTGCTCAAGCGTTTGCACTATCCGCCCGATGTGATCCTGACGTGTGTCCGCTGATATGTGGCGTATCCGCTGAGCCTTCGACACTTCGAAGAGATGATGGCGGAGCGCGGAATCTCGGTCGATCATTCAACCGGGCACCGCTCGACCATCAAAGTGTTGCCGCTTCTGGAAAAGGCGTTTCGCCGCAACAAGCGAGCCGTCTGGCGGAGCTGGCGAATGGATGAAACGCATACCAAGGTCCGAAGCCAGTGGAAGTATTTGTATTGCGCGGTCGACAAAGAGGAGAACACCGTGGATTTTCCGCTGCGTGCCCATCGTGAAAGGCTGCGGCGCGGCGCTATTTCGGAAAGTCCATCGACCAAAACTGCGGGCCCGAGACGGTGACAATTGATAAAAGCGGCGCGAATCTGGCCGCGCCGGATGCTCTCAACGCGGAGCGGGAAACACCGATCAAGATTCGGCAGAACAAGTATCTGAATAAAGTTGCAAGATCAGCGAGCGATCAAGCGACGCCTCCGGCCCGTGCTCGGCTTCAAGGATTTTCGTTGTGCTCGCATTCTGTTGAGTGGCATCGAGATCATGCACATGATCACCAAGGGCCAAATGGAAAACCGTGGCGTCGGATACACTCATGACGAGCAGTTTTACTCGCCGGAAGCATAAGCAATCCCGCTTAACTTCCGTTTGTCCGCCAACTTGCCATTGCCGCGACAAAACCATCGCGCGTAGGATGCACAGTTGCGGCTGTGCAAGGAGTATCGCACGCTGGTCGCCCGTGGCAAGCATCTCAACGTCTCCGTTACCGCGATAGCCGGGAAGTGGCCGCATTCGCGTGGGATCCCCGCGAATGACTGCACTCCCGACCCAGCCTCAATCGCACACTCGCTGATCACGGCAACATTGCACAATCAGCGGAGGAACAACAGTCTGCTGAAGACGTGCGCTGCACGGTCCGCGAACAATCCGCCAAGATACTGCGAGACAGCCTCCACCACGGCAGACTCTCGGACACAGAGCACGGCAGGTTCACAACACGGAACTCTGTAGTGTGGGGAGCCAACCCACGGATATCAGACGAATCCACCGTCGACGTTACAGGCTGCGCCGCCCCCAGCCGATGGTTTCCGCTTCTACCCAGTGCAATCGAAACACGCGTTTTGCAACATCTACGCCGACTGCGGCAAGCTTCATCGGGGTTCTCCGTCTCGGGTGATACATTTCGAGACTGGTACTTTGGCACATCCGATGCCGTCGGCAGTGAGAACCCGCTCCTATCTTTAACCCCTGTCCGAGCTACGCCATCCTTCCACCTTGCGGGGGGCATTCCATTTCAAGCGGCGGCAGCGACTCAGAAACGATAAGTCTGAGTCTCACGTACGCTATTGCGACACCCATTAGTCGGCCGAAGTCAAGGTGCAAATATCTATCCATCGCCGAATGGTCATGACGATGGGCATTTTTATCGTCATGACCATTCGGCGAAATTTCTTGAGTCATGCTGTCAGGGCCGCCTGCAAGGTTCGGTATCGCATCCGTTTTCTCGAGCTGGTTGCGAACCGGATCGCACCAGACACCCATCGGGTTCAAGCATGCCGTGATGTAACTCACGTCTGCCCTGGCGGTTGTTGCTGCCGCCCCAGAGAAACGTTGGTACCAGGCAAGGTCCAAAAGGTCTCGCTGGGCTCGGTCCCCTTGCGCCACCATTAGCCAAAGCAGCGGTTTATCTCAAATGGCTTGTGCTCCCGAAGCATGTGATAGCAGGCGCGCGCCAGCTTGTGCGCCAACGCCTTGATCGCGACAATCCTGTTTCGCGCGCGCTTCTTGCGCTCGTAAAAGCGCCTGGCTTCCGGACATGAGCGGATGGCGAAGTTGGCCGCCTCAACAAACGCCCACGCCAGATACTTGTTGCCATTCTTCGTATTGCCTTGGCCTTTTTTTCTGCTGTTGCTTTCGCGCCGGCTGTCCACGCAGCGGCAGTACGAACTGAAATTTCCCACCTCGGTGAAACGCGAGATGGTCCCGGCTTCCAGCATGATTGTGGTTGCGAGAACGGGACCAATGCCGGGGACCGAGTTCAGCAACGCGTAATCGGGACGCAGTTTTACCCGCTCCAGGAGTCGCTTCTCGATGATCGTGATTTCCTCCTGCAGGGTTTGCATGACCGCCAGATTGGCCTGCATCGCGAGCGTCACATCGGGCGCAAATCCGAATCCGTTGACCTGCACTTCATCGAGATGCTTGACCCGCTCACCCTGCATCTGCGCACCTGTATGGCGTGAGAACAGGTTCTCGATGGCGAGGATCTGCGCTGTACGGCATTGCACCAGTTGTATTCGCTTGCGTGAGAGGTCCCGCATCGGACGTTCTTCTGCTGGATAGATGTAGCCTTCTGGCAGAAGTCCCAGACGCAGCAGTTGTGCGAGATGGGCGGCATCGCTGAAGTCACCACTGTATTTCAGGCCCTCATACTGCTGGATCGCTGCGGGGTTGGCCAGATGTACCCTGTAGCCATCGCCCATCAACTCATCGACGAGCCAGTACCAGTTGTACGTTGCTTCGATGACCACGCCCACGAGATCTTCGCGGTGCGGTGCCAGTGCTGCCCGGATCTGGATGGGATCGTTCGGCAAGCGCCGTTGGTAGAGCACCCGGTCAGCGTCATCGCTGACCACAACTACGCTGTTGTTCGAATGAAGGTCGATTCCACTAAACTTGTCCATGCCGGCCTCCTGTGCGTCAAGTGGGTGGACCAACCCTGACTTTACGCCCGCCGCCCTACGGCAACGGCGTGAGGCCGGCTACATGATTATCAG
>NZ_WHNP01000083.1 GCF_009362735.1 Paraburkholderia franconis
ACATGTGAACGTGATCCCCCATCAGGTGCCCTTCGACAATTTTCGATTCCTTGTGGGACGCCAGCTCATGAAATATCTCTCCGAGCTGCCGACGCAACGCGCCGAATATCTGCTTCTTGCGCCGCTTCGGGATGAACACCACGTGATACTTGCAGTCCCATCTCGTGTGGCTCAGGCTCTGATACTCTTTCATCGTGAATCTCCTTCTCTTGGCAGAGACAGGAAATTCGCGCCGACCGTCGTAAAGGTCAAACCTTGGTGAGTCCACCGGCAGAGCCGGTGGCTTACCTCACTGAGTCAATGTCCGCGGAACACGTCGAGCAGTTGCTTCTGAAGATTCATCATGGTTTGCATGAACTCGCTTTCCATTTTTGCCATCGCCTGCTCATGCTCCATGGTCATCTGCATCATCCTGTTTTTGATTTGCACTACTTCGCTTCTTTGCTGCGCCGTCAGCTTGTCCATCGACATCGTAACGGGGCTATCCCACCACGGACCATAGCTGCCGCTACGGCCGATACCTTGCGCCTGTGCATGCGTCGCGCCCAGCGCGCAAACGAGAGGAACAACAGCACACAGGAATGCATTGCGAACGGTTTTCATGATTGCTCCGGAGAAGAAATGCGCCGCCATCGCGACTGACGCGTCACACCAAAGTGCAGCACGGGAGCGCAAGCCTCTGGACCTCACTCACGGCCCATCGAACATGACCTCTCCAGGCTGAACCCTCAGGAGCGATTCTGGTTGTCGATATTCACGCCTCTATCAACTGGAAATCACATGTTCGTCACATGGGACGCGGGATGCGGCAGACCATTGACGCCGGATGCGTCGGGCATGTCCGCGAGGCTGGAATGCTTCAGACGTTCGAGCACGGCCTTGCGCTCGATTTCCGCAGCCGCACGAGTCGTGAAGATCTGATACACGGCATCGGTCAGGACATCCTGCTCCTTCATTTCCTTGTCGTTGAAGAAGGCCATGTGCCCGATCACGTCTCCCCGCGTGCCGAAGATCGGTATGCCGTAGTAGCTCTCGTATGCCTTGTCGCGCGGGAATAGCTTCCCGACGCCCGATGGATGAAAAACGGGCCGGCCATCGGTGTACACCGCTTCGCACGGCGTCCCTGCAAGTTCGAACTCAATGTTTTCGCGGAAATCGTCGCGAAGCCAGTACGCGAGCGTCTGAACGTTTTTGGGCGGCCAGCCGATGCACTCCGTAATGAAGGCGCACGGCACGTCGAGCGCGGCAGCAAAGTGACGCACCAGTGCACGGAAGAAGGCCTCCCCTCCCATACCGGCAGTACCTTCCACGATATGCCGCAGCACGCTCTCGATATGCTTCACCCGTGTGATGTCGGTGTCGAGCGCGACGATACGCAACGCTTTTCCGCTCGCGTGACGAATCACTGTTCCGAGCGAACTCACCCAACGATACTGGCCATCCCTGTGCAGAAGCCTGAACTGGTGCTCGAACTGGCCGACGCGTTCTTCAATGCAACAGCGCAGCGTGGCCTCGACGCCTGCGAGGTCAAGGGGATGAATATGCCTGTGCCAATTCTCGATCGAATCCGGAAATTCATCTTCGCCATATCCCAGCATGCATTTCCAGCGTGCGGAGAGAACAAACTCGTTTGTCTGGAGATTCCATTCCCATGGACCATCGTCCGAGATGCGCATCGCGAGCACATATCGCTCTTCGCTGTACTGGAGTTCGGCCTGGAGTGCCGAGCGTTTCGCGTCGGCGACATGCAGTGTCTGGCTGAGTGTGCCCACCTTGTTGCGAAGTTCCTCGACCGCGCACTGCACTGCCTGCACTTCATCAGCCGCCTTGCCCGATGCATCGCCGGCTTCGGCACCGTCAAACGTATGCAGAATGGCGCGAAGCGGCCGGCATACCCGAAGCTCCGCCATCATGCCGGTGACGACCAGCAGCACCGCAAGCACCACCGCGACGACCACCAGAAGACCCGTTCGTGCATACCCCGCTGCCAACCCCGGAACCGGACCGGCGACCAGCCAGACGAGCAACAGCAGCACACAGGCGGCAGCCGGCCAGATCAGTTTCCATTTGAGACTCATACGAAGGCCTCATCTCAAACGTCGAAGAATTCTGTTCTTCCCAAAGATAGGCGAACATCTCGCGCTGCACCAGCGCGCGGCAAGCGTGGCTCATATCGTGGGAGAAAAATTCGACGCAATCGTGACGGATTCGTGATCGTTATCGACCACATTGCTGCTTATCCATTCAGCCATCGAGGTAGACCAGATGCAAGCGCTCACCGCACCGTTTGCTACGGCTCAGACTGTCCCGGCTTCGGCAGGCGTGGGCCTGCGTCCCGTTCACTATCAGCAGATTCTGCAGGAACGGCCGCGCGTCGGGTGGTTTGAAGTACACAGCGAAAACTACTTCGGTGCAGGCGGTCAACCACTGCACTACCTGGAGAGCATTCGGGACGCGTATGCGCTCAGTCTGCATGGTGTCGGGTTGAGCCTCGGATCGGTCGGCCCGCTGGACGAAGATCATCTCCGCCGTCTGGGCGATCTCATTTCGCGCATCCAGCCGGGGCTCGTGTCCGAGCATCTCAGCTGGGGGCGCGTCGGCCCGAGGCATCTCAACGACCTTTTACCGTTGCCCTATACCGAAGAGGCGCTGGAAGTCGTGTGCGATCACATCGACGAAGTGCAGGAACGGCTTCGCAGGCAGATCCTCGTTGAAAACATATCGAGCTACGTCCAGTTCCGCCACTCGACCATGCCCGAAGGCGAATTCATCGCGCGTGTCGCACGGCGCACGGGTTGCGGGATATTGCTATTGCTAGACGTCAACAACCTGTATGTGAATGAAGCGAATAACGGCATTGATCCTGTGGCGTATCTGGATGCGCTGCCCGTCTCCGCGATCTGTGAAATTCATCTCGCCGGTCACGACCGCGCCGGCACCCTGCTGATCGATACACACGGCACGCGGGTCGCAGCCCCAGTCTTGGAACTCTATGCACAGGCTCTCGACCACTTCGGTCCAGTCGCTACGCTGATCGAATGGGATACCGACATCCCGCCGCTCGAGGTCCTGCTCGAAGAAGCCCGCCACGCCGCCACGGTAATGAGGTCACGCCATGCATTCACTACGTGAGCTACAGGCTACCTTTGCTTGCGCGATTCTCGAACAGGATTCGTCCAGAATCGACGGGAGCGTTTACGGCGGCAACGGACGAGAACGCCTGTCGGTCTATGCCGGCAACGTGTATCACAACCTGCGCGAAGCACTGCGCGCCGTTTATCCCGTTGTCGACAAACTCGTCGGCGAGGGGTTCTTCGACTATGCCGCGAACAGGTACATTCATGACCATCCATCGCAAAGCGGAGACATACAGCGGTTCGGCTACACGTTTCCGACCTTCCTCGAACACTTTCCGCCCGCTGCCTCACTCGCCTACCTCCGTGACACGGCCACGCTCGAATGGCTCGTGCACGAGGTGTTTCATGCAGCCGATCACGCTCCGTTTCAGTTCTCGCTGCTGCCGAGCCTTGCCAGCGCCGAGTGCGCCACGCTGCACTTCGAACTACACCCGGCATGCCGTCTGTTCGAGTCTGCCTTTCCGGTCCTGAAGATCTGGGAGGTCAATCAGCCTGATGCGATGAGCGATGAAGTCGTGAATCTGGACGCGGGTGGCGATAGGCTCCTGGTGCGCCGCGTTGGCTTTGCAGTCGATATTCAGGCACTACCGGCGGCCGAATTTTCGATGCTGCAGGCGCTGCACGAAGGACAAAGCGTGGAAGATGCTTATGGCCGCGCCTTACGCCGTGATCCAGCGTTTGCACTCGGCGAGTTTGTCGAGCGCCGCATCCTCGACTCGACCATCGTCGGCTTTGATCTTTGACTTCGGGCAGGCCAGCACGACGCCTACGCCATCGCCAGTTCGACCGTGAAGGTAGTGCCCGCGCCCGGCGTGCTCTCGACACGAATCTGCCCGCCATGCAACTCGATAATGCGCTGCGTGATCGCCAGCCCGAGGCCCGCGTTGCCTGCGTCGCTGGATTCGCCGCGATCCGCACGATAGTAGCGATCGAAGACGTTGCTGATGTCGTCGTGATGGATACCTTGTCCCGTGTCGCTCACCTGAAGCTCGACCCGGTCTCCAGCACGACGCACGCCGACGCTGATCTCTCCGCCGGCTGGCGTATAGCGCATGGCATTTTCAATCAGGTTCTCGAGCACACGCTCCATCATGCCGATATCGGCGCAAACGGGCGGGCAATCGGCGCTCACGCTCGCGCTCAGCTTGAGCTCGCGCTTTTGAGCGCTGAGCGCAAACTTCTGGACGACGTCCTGCGCGAGTTCGCTGATCGGAAATGCCTCGACCTGCGGCCTCACTTCGTTCGCTTCGAGCTTGGTCAGGTCGAACAGATCCCGCACGAGCCTCGCGAGCCGCTCGCAATGCTTTACCGCAATCTGCAAATATCGGCAGCGATCTTCCTGAGACAATCCGTCGTCCTTGATCAGCACCATCTCCAGATACCCCTGCATGGATGCAAGCGGTGTCCTCAGATCGTGCGATACGTTGGCAAGCAACTCGCGGCGCTGCCGGTCCGCTTGTGCAAGCTGCGCCAGTTGCATCGCAATGCGCTCCGACATCTCCTGAAACGCGGCGATGATGCAGCCGATCTCATCGTCGTTGCCGTCGGGCGCCTCCGCTCGCATCGGGCTTGCAAAACCGCTTGCCCGAAATGCTTCGATCGCGGCTGCCAACCGCCGAAGCCTGAGCGTGAGAAAGCGGAACACGACGAGCGCGGCGATCAGGCTGAATGCCACCGTGCCGACCACGAGGTTGGTCACAAGCTCGAACAGCCGCTGCGTCTCGAACATACGTTGCGACGCCACGATCATGACGGCGCCGATCGCGATGAACACCACCATCAGCGAGCACGCGAGACGGCCATACAAGGTAGCGAACAGACGCAGATTAGTTCTCGGGCGCATTTCGGAACTTGTAGCCGACGCCCCATACCGTCTGGATGTATTCCGGCGAATTCGGGTCGATTTCGATCTTTGCACGCAGCCGGTTGATATGTGAATTGACCGTGTGTTCATAGCCGCTATGGCTGTAGCCCCACACCTGATCGAGCAGCTGCCCGCGCGTATAGACCCGTCCCGGATTCTGCGCGAAATGAAGCAGCAACTGGAACTCTTTGGCCGTCAACAAGATCGGCGCACCACGCACGGTCACGTCGCGTCTTTCGACGTCGATCTTCAGATCTTTGCATTCGATCAGCGTGTGCTCACCGGCAGCCGTATTTGCCAGCATGTCGACCAGCCGGAAAATCGCCTTCACACGCGCAACGAACTCCAGCACGCTGAATGGCTTCGCGAGATAGTCGTCCGCGCCCATTTCGAGGCCCAGCACCCGGTCGAGTTCGGTCGACTTCGCCGTCAACATCAGGATCGGCGTGTAGCGACGCTCCGAGCGCAGGCGGCGGCAAATTTCCAGGCCATCGAGACCTGGCAGCATCAGATCGAGCACCACCAGGTCGTAGGGTCTGGCAAGCGCTTCCGCCAGCCCTGCCCTGCCGTCATTGAGCACGGTCGTCTCGCAGGACAGACCTGCGAGCTGCATGCGGACGAGTTGGGCGATGTCATTGTCGTCTTCGATCACCAGAACGTTGCGAGACATGACCTGCATCCTCACTGGACTGTTGGGAGAGCCCGCATTGCCCGCACGAAGGCGGCGAATGCGTTGCGTGTAGATCATTCTAGATCGCCAGCGTGGCGTGTCCAGCGCGGCTGCATGTCGTGACGAAAAATTGATTTTTGGGCGACAAAGCCGTGAGCAGCGTTTCGCACACTTCATCCCGGGACACAGGCAATCGCGCCTGCCCTCATCACCATCCTGGAGGAAGCATCATGAAAAGCGAACGCATCATTCAAGGCGCCATTGCGAGTCTGCTTGCCATCGGCGTCGCGACGGCAAGCACGGCCTCATTTGCGGCCGGCGGCGACTTCGAGAAATGCGCGGGCATTGCAAAGGCAGGCAAGAACGACTGCGGCACCAGCAAGAGTTCATGTGCCGCCACGGCGAAGATGGACCACGACACGGAAGCATGGATTCTCGTTCCCAAGGGCACGTGCGACAAGATCGCCGGCGCGCATCTGCAGATGTCGGAGTTCGCCAAGCCCGGTGGAAAAAGCGGCGTTCTCAGTCCCGTCGCCAAAGCAGCGGCTGCGGGCTGACATAGCCTGCGCCATCCCGGCGCCGCACCGAGCCGGCTGCGGCGCCTTCTGATCTGCCGGCCTTCACGACGACCCGAGGTTCCAACATGAAGCTCTCATCGCCACTTTCCGCGACGCACGACGCCGAACCGTCCGGCGTTTCCCACAAGGCAATTTCGCTTTGCCGTTCAGCGCTGCGCGCGCTGGAGTTCGCGACACCCGTACTCGACCTCGGCATTCGCATCGTGATCGGCCTTGTGTTTTTCCAGTCAGGGCTCACCAAGATCGCAAGCTGGTCTTCGACGCTCGCCCTCTTTCAAGGCGAGTATTCGGTGCCCCTCCTGCCGCCCGTGCTGGCTGCGTACCTCGGCACGGCCGCCGAACTGGGCTTTCCGATCTTTCTCGTGCTTGGGCTCGGCTCGCGCTTCGCGGCATTCGGGCTCTTCATCTTCAACATCATCGCTGTCGTTTCCTATCCGGGGCTTGGCGAAGTCGGTCTGCGGGACCACCAGTACTGGGGCCTCTTTCTGCTCGTCACGCTGCTGCACGGTCCGGGCAAGCTGTCGCTCGACTACCTGATCAGCCGCTGGCTGGGTCACGCATCATCACGCCCGTAAATACGGCGCAGTTGTTAGCGGGCGCCTGCCAGGGCGCGCCGCGTCCAATCCGGAGAATCTCATGCTCACAGGAAAAGCAGCCATCGTCACCGGGTCGACGAGCGGCATCGGTCTCGCGATCGCCACCGCATACGCCGCGCACGGCGCGGACGTGATGCTCAACGGCTTCGGCAACGCGGATGCCATTGAGGCGACGCGTGCACGACTCGAACACGAACACGGCGTACGCGTGCGCTACAGCCCCGCGAACATGGCCGTGCCACAAGACGTGCGGCAGATGGCGCTGCAGACTGTCGGCGCTTTCGGCAAGGTCGACATCGTTGTCAACAATGCCGGCATCCAGCATGTCGCCCCGATCGACGAGCAGCCGGACGACCGCTGGGACGCCGTCATCGCCGTCAACCTGTCCTCGGCCTTTCACCTGGTCAAGGCCGTGTTGCCGGGGATGAAGGCACGTGGCTGGGGCCGCGTGATCAACGTCGCTTCGGCCCACGGGCTGGTGGCTTCTCCGTTCAAGGCGCCGTATGTGGCCGCCAAGCATGGCCTGATCGGTCTTTCGAAGACGGTTGCCGTCGAGGTGGCCGAGCACGGCATCACGAGCAACACGATCTGCCCCGGCTACGTCAGGACGCCGCTCGTCGAAGGGCAGATCGCCGAACAGGCGAAGGCTCATGGCATCCCGGTGGAGAACGTCATCCGCGATGTTCTGCTCGTCCATCAGGCGCGCAAGCGCTTCGTGACGGTCGAGGAAATCGCCGCGCTCGCGTTGTTCCTCGCATCCGACGCTGCTGCGTCGATCACGGCCGCTGCCCTCGCGGTGGACGGCGGCTGGACGCAGCACTAGGAGGCGGCCGTGAACAGGACAAACGTCAGCCCGCGCGCAAACGGCGGCACGAAGCAGATTGCGCTGGCATTGCAAGGCGGCGGCGCACATGGCGCGTTTGCGTGGGGCGTGATCGACCGCATTCTCGAAGATGGACGGCTCGAGATCGAGGGTGTGAGCGCCACCAGCGCGGGTGCGATGAACGCGGCCGTGCTGGCAGGCGGCCTTCAGCGAGGCGGCCCGGACGGCGCCCGCGCCGCGCTCCATGCATTCTGGCAAGACATAGCCCGTGCGGCGCAGTATGCGAGCCCCTTTCGCAAGCTGCCTTGGGAAACGTTTCTTCACAACGGCCATACGCTGGACTACTCGCCGATGTACGTGATGACCGATCTCATGCTGCGGATGTGGTCGCCGTACCAGTTCAATCCGATGAACTTCAATCCGCTTCGCGACGTGCTTGAACGCCACGTCGATTTCGAAGCGTTGCGCGCCGGTTGTCCGATTCATCTTCATCTCTGCGCGACCAACGTCGAAACCGGCAAGGTACGCGTGTTCGACGGCCACGAGATGAGCGCCGATGCCGTGCTCGCATCCGCCTGCCTGCCGTTCCTATTCCAGGCCGTGGAGATCGACGGAGAACACTACTGGGACGGCGGCTACATGGGCAACCCCGCGATCTTTCCGCTCATCTATCACTGCGGTACGCGCGACGTGGTGATCGTGCACATCAACCCGATCGTGCGGCGGGGCGTTCCGAAAACGGCGTCGGAGATCATGAACCGCATCAACGAGGTCAGTTTCAACTCGTCGTTGATGCGCGAAATGAGGGCGATCAGTTTCGTCACGTCGCTGATTCAGGAAGGCAAGATCGATCGGCCGGACATGAAGCAGATGTTGATCCACTCGATCCGCTCCGACGAAGCGATGTCGGCGCTTGGCGTATCGAGCAAGCTCAATGCCGACTGGCCGTTCCTGTGCTTTCTTCGCGATGAGGGTCGTGCCCGGGCTGAAACGTGGCTGCACGACAACTTTGACGCAATCGGCCAGCGCTCCAGCATCGATATCCGCGCCGAGTTCCTGTAGCTCGTCCGTCCCACCTTGCGGAGCAATGTCATGGTCAACCTCATGCCTGGTGCCGTCCCAGGGACACTCGCCGCGCTCTGCGCGCTCGCGATGGGCGTCGCCATCCGGCGAGGGACGACCTGCACGGTGGCCGCCGTCAACGAGATCATCGACGACCGCAAATACGGGCGCCTGCTCGCACTCATCGCCGCATCGACGCTCGTGCTCGGCGGCCTGCTGCTCGCGCAGTCGTTCGATGTGCCGCCATCGCTTCCGGCCAGCACGCCTGTGACCCTCGCGACGGTGTGGGGTGGACTGACGCTGGGTCTCGGTGCGTCGGTCAATGGCGCGTGCGCGTTGGGCACGATCGCGCGCATCGGCGCGAGACAATGGTGCTATGTCGCAACGCCCATCGGCTATTACGCCGGCTGCCACGTCGCCGCACGCAGGCTCGCCGCGACGATCCCGATCCCCGCTCACGATTCACCGGCTCCGCACGCGTCTGCTTCCACTATCGTGTTGCTCGCCGCGATGGTAGCAACGCTCGCGGCCTGCGCACTGCACTCACGCCGGGCACGCTCCACTCCCGGCATGCAGAGCGACGATCCGGGCGCGGCCGAACGCGCAGCGTGGTCACCACATGCCGCAACAGCCGCGATCGGCATCACGTTCGTGCTGCTGTTCGTGATCGACGGAGCCTGGACATACACCGACACGCTCTCCGACCTTGCGCAAGGGCACGCAGACGCTACGGCCTCGCGCGCATTGTTGTTCGGTGCGCTGCTCGTGGGCGCCACGTCAGCCGGCATCACGCGAGCGCTGCGCGGCGAACGCTCTCGCCGTCCGCGCCTGACACTTTCGCAACTGGCGCGCTGCCTGGGCGGAGGCGCGCTGATGGGCTGGGCAAGCCTGATGATTCCGGGCGGCAACGACTCGCTCGTACTGGTGGCGATGCCTCTCTTGCGGCCTTATGCGTGGGTCGGGTTCGCAGCGATGTGTGTCGCGATCGGCGCCGTATCGCTAACACGCAGAGTGCTGCGATCGCGCTGGCATCGCGAAACGAGGGAGCTGGCATGAATCGCCGCATCGGGAATGTCCTCGTGATCTTGGGCGCATTCGGCGCCATTGCGGTGGCTATCGATCGAAACACCCATCTCGGCCCCCTCTCAGCCGCGACTTTCAAATCCGATCGCGAAAGGTGCTTCGGCATCGTGCGAGCCGGGCGAAACGATTGCGGCACGGCGAAGCATGCGTGCGCGGGCCGCGCGCCACGCGATGCGGCAGGCGACGAATGGCTTCTGCTTCCAGCCGGCACATGCACGAAGATCGCGGGCGGTGCCATCCGGCCTGCATCGGGTTAGCGCATTCCCGGACACGACCTGGATTTGCGAATGTCGACGCTCACGCAATCGTTCGTTTCGATGCTGGGAAGGCGTATGCGCGCCGAAGCATGGCCCGCGCGCGTACTGCAAGAACTGGAACACGAGCAGTACCGTAGCGAGCTGCTGGTGACGGCGGTTCAGTTACTGATTGCAGCCGTGCTCGCTGTGCTATACGCATTCACCCCACCCGGCTTTTCGCCGGATGCGCCCATTCGGGCAGTGCCGCTCGGTCTCACACTCTTTTCGGTTGTTGCACTTATACGGCTCTATCTTGCCGTGACGGGCCAGCTTCAGCGATGGATGGTGGGCGCGACCGTCGTGACCGAAATGGCCCTGCTGATGTTCGTGATCTGGGCGTATCACCTGCAGTATGAGCAGCCGGCGCCGTTCTCTCTGAAGTGCACTGAGTTCGCATATGTGTTCATACTCATTGCTCTTCGCACACTGCGCTTCGAGCCGATATGGGTCCTGCTGTCGGGCCTGACGGCGGCGGCAGGATGGCTGGCGTTGCTTGCGTACGCATTGACTCATGCACAGGGCAACGCGGTGACGTGGGATTACGTCACCTCGTTGCGCTCGACGCAGATTCACTTCGGCGGCGAGCTGGACAAAGTACTTGCGATCGTGGTGACGACGGCGGTACTCGCAATGGCGCTCGCCCGCGCGCGCCGCTTCGTCATCCTGTCGGTGTCGGGTCGGCAGGCCGTCACCGACCTCTCGATGTTCTTCGACGACCCGGTCGCGGACCGCATCACGCGATCTGAAGTGCCTGCAATGCCGGGGCAGGCCGATATACGCGAAGCGACCATTGTGTTCTTCGACATGCGCGGCTTTACGGAAGCGTCGCGCACGCTCTGCGTCACCGATCTCATCGCGCTGCTTCGGGAATATCAGCAACTGATCGTGCCGATCATCCGGTCGCATGGCGGCAGTATCGACAAGTTTCTCGGCGACGGCATTCTTGCGAGCTTCGGCGCCGTCATACCCGATACGCGGCATGCAGCGAATGCGTTGCGTGCTGTGGATGCCGTGATGCACGCCGTCGATGGCTGGCGTGCAACGCGCAGCCGGTCCGGCCAGCAGGCGCCTGACATCGGCGCCGGCATCGCCAGCGGTCCGGTGCTGTTCGGCATTGTCGGCGATGGAAAGCGGCTCGAGTACACGGTGATCGGCGATGCCGTCAATCTCGCTGCGAAGCTCGAAAAGCACAACAAGGCGGAGAGCACGCGCGCCATGGCGCCGCATGCCACCTATGCGCAGGCTATTGCCCAAGGCTACGCCAAGACCAGGCCGACAAGGTCGGCGCGTTCGGTCGCGGGCGTAACCGGCCCGGTCGACGTGGCCGTCTGGATGTCGTGACAAAAAAGTGAATTCCAGGCGACTTCCGCGTGAGGACGATTTCGCACACTACCTCACAGGCCCATGCAAGCCATTCCGGCCGAAGGGTGCGCAGCAGGAGTTGACATGGAAGCGGAAAAGAACATCGTGATCGTCGGCGGCGGCTTCGCCGGCACGACACTCGCGCAGGCACTCGAAAAGAGGTTGCCTGCCCCATATCGCGTCGTGCTCGTCAGCGACGAAAGCTTCACGACTTTCAATCCGATGCTTGCCGAAGTCGTTGGCGCGTCTGTCTTTCCCGAGCAGGTCATCGTGCCGATTCGCCAGATGCTCAGGCATTCACGCTTCATCATGGCGACTGTCCAGGACATCGACTACGAGCGCCGGATCGTTCATGGCACGACGCTCGCCGGTCCTCGCGAGATCGCCTTCGAACACCTGATCTTCGCGTTTGGAACGCGTGCCAACCTCGATCTCGTGCCGGGCATGAAAGAACACGCGTTGCCGCTCAAGCTGATCGGTGACGCGATGTTCATCCGCAATCAGGTATTGCGACGGCTCGCATGCATCGAGCTGGAGTCGGACCTAGCCGTCAGACGGCGCCTTGGACACTTCATCGTCGTGGGCGGCGGATTCTCCGGCGTCGAGGTGGCGGGCGAGCTGGCCGACTATCTGCATAGCGTGCGGCACTTTTACAAGCTCGTGCGCGATGAGGACCTTGCCGTCACGATACTGCACGACGCAAGCCGGCTGCTGCCCGAAATGCCCGAAAAGCTTGGCGCGATGGCTGCACAACACATGGCGGATCGGGGCATCAACGTCAGGCTCGGCACGCGCGCGTCGCGTGTCGACACAGAAGGCGTCGTGCTGCAGGACGGCGAGTTCCTTCCAGCATCGACGGTGATCTGCACGATCGGCACGAAGCCGAACCCGTTGATCGAGCGGCTTGCTGCGCGCATCGGCATGCCCGTCGAGCGCGGCCGTATCGAGACGCAAGCCGATATGAGCGTACCCAACCTCCCCGGCATCTGGGCCGCGGGAGACTGCGCGCTGGTGCGCAATGCAGCGACGGGACAACCGTCGCCGCCTACGGCACAGCTTGCGGTGGCGCAAGCACATCAACTCGCGGACAACCTGATGCGCCATCTGACAGGCAGAGACACGCATGCATTCTCGTTCGTGGCAAAAGGGATGATGGCCACCATCGGTCATATGAAGGGCGTCGCGTCGATCTACGGCGTACGCGTGACCGGTTTGCCCGCGTGGCTGCTGTGGCGTGCGTTCTATCTCTCGCGCATTCCGACACTCGGCCGCAAGCTGAGAGTCTTTGTCGAGTGGAGCTGGAGCATGTTCTTCCCGACAGACATCACGCACCTGCGCTTTACCCGGTCGAACGAGGCCGAAGACATTAACGGCCACAAGCCGCTCGCTGACCTGTCACTGGATCACAAGACTCACGCGAGAACACTCGTGCATTCCGTCGCGATGTCACGCGACACAGCTCAACGCACCGACGCGCGCACCTGAAACCGATAGTCCCTGCAATGTCGCAGAACGATTCTTTTGGAGATCGCCATGAAACGTGAAGATGTCCTCGCCCTGCCGTCGATGCCCGCCGCCTCGCCGTCGTATCCGCGCGGCCCCTATCGGTTCATCGACCGCGAATATCTGATCATCACGTACGAAACGGATGCCGATGCGCTACGCGACGCATTGCCTGAACCCCTTCAACCGGACGGCAGCAACACTGCGCTATTCGAATTTATCCGCATGCCGGACTCCGCGGGGTTCGGCGATTACACGGAATCGGGTGTCGTGATTCCCGCAAGGCTCGGCGACGAGCACGTCAATTTCACCGCGCAGATGTATCTCGATGACGAGCCGCCCATTGCAGGCGGACGCGAGATATGGGGCTTTCCAAAGAAGCACGCGCGGCCGAGGCTCTCCGTCGTACAGGACACGCTGACGGGGACACTCGAATATGCCGGCGTCCAGATCGCTGTCGGCACGATGGGGTACAAGCATCAGCATCTGCTCTACGACGTCGAAGGCAGACGTGCCTGCTCCCCCGCGTCAATTATCGACAAGATGAGTACGACCCAGGTCAATCTGAAGGTCATTCCGGGCGTAGACGGCACACCCGCCATCGCGCAACTCGTCGGCTACAACCTGGCCGACATTCGCGTCAAAGGCGCATGGTCAGGTCCGGCGCGGCTCGGTCTTGTCCCGCACGTCAATGCGCCCGTTGCGGATCTTCCCGTCAAGCGCGTTTTCGGAGCCGTTCATTTCATTGCCGACATCACGCTCCCTTATGGACGTGTGTTGCATGACTACATGGAGGTCGTTCCTCGCCACGAAGCCGCGACCTGGTGCAGCGCTTCCAACCGGAGCGCGACGGGAGGAGCTTCGCGCGGTTAGTGGCCGCAAGGGCTGCGGCCGTGCCTTGCGCCTGCGGCGGCCGCTTGTGTGTTTATGACGACGCCTGATGTCGTTAAGGGTTATTCGATGCCTGCCATCGGCCACAGAAATGTGACGGTGCCTCTGCGTGTGTTGGCAGACGTCGAATAAACCTTAACGCACTCGGACAACGAGAGCCTCGCAACGAACGCTGCCGTCAGCTTCCTGGCGTCCTTTCAATGGCCCGCTGTTGGCGCCCCGAGTGACACACTATCTGTCCGTCGCGCTGTGGGACGAGGTCAAGACGTTTGTCGCGCAGCGGCCACAGACCACCGATGGCCAACGCGCGTACGCCGCACGGGCGCCGACGGACAGGACCGGTGGTGGCTCGACACACTCGGCAAGGGGAACACGGCATGCACCGTGCCCGTGTGGCGGGGAGGTGCTTGAGGAACTGAAAAACGACTCCGCCCTGGCAGCCATGCGGGTCGTCATCCTGACTACCTCCCGTTCGCAAGTAGACGTAGTGACGTCGTATGGCCTTCATGCGAACTGCTACATCACCAAGCCGGTGGAATTCACGTCGTTTACCGACGTCGTGCGCAGCATCAAGGATTTCTGGCTCGGCGTGGCATCCTGCCTCCTGTCAAGCCATGAGAGTGGAAGGCATTCATGCTCGGCAACCCTCGCGGTGCGTCCGCGAGGCGACGAACAGACGCTACCGATTTGCGAAGAATTCCAGCGCGCCAATCGGCAAGGATTCCGTCGACAGTGCGCGGCGCTCAATTGCAATCAACACTTCGGACATCATTGCGTGCGCTCTCAAGCAAGATGGGCTGAAAAAAAGACGCAATTGCTCGTATCACGGTCACCGCTTTCCGGGCGCAGTCACTGGTTGCACGATACGATGGTATTTCCGCTTGTGGCTCAGCATGCGCGATATCGAAGAATTGGTGTTCGAATGCGACACGTGGCATCTCGGGCTGTCCGCCCAAAAATCCGTCAGCATCATTTAGAAAACACTCAATTCAACGCAGCACCTACCTTGCCCGTTTATTCAATAAGCATTAATCGGCCTTGAAGAACACGAACGTGCTTGATTTAAACCAGCGGGAAAAAGATTTATCACGTTCCGGGCCTTCATACCCGGCTCTTATCGGCCGATAGCCTGAATTGTGACGTGCAGGTTCATGCGTGCCTAGACCAGGCAGCGCAACCGGCAGGTTATACTGATTAAGAGTAACGATAAAATGGTTAAACGCACTGACGCCTCGCAAAGCTCTCGCTTTTTATTCTGGTTTTTCGCTATTTGCCCTGCTCTCGACCCCCGTCTGTCTGGCGAGCCAGTCGTCAATACCGATAGAACGCAACGCATGACCGTAGCGGATGACCGAATGCATCCGATTCCGGTTACGGAGATCTAGGCGCGTCAGCTCGGTTAATAATCGCATAACGTTTCGCCAGATCTTTGGAGGTCGTCTTTAAATGAAGATTAAAAATATGAAAATCGGAGTACGTCTGGGAGCAGGCTTCGGATTCACTCTCATACTGATGGCGGCCTTGATTGCCGTCGGTCTGAACCGGCTGGCCGGTATTAGCGAGATCACCGACAAGATCATCCAGCTGGAGTGGGTGAAGGCCGACGCCGCGCAGGTCGTCAATGCCAGAACGCGTGCGAACGCACGTTTAACCATGCAACTCTTCATCACAAGTGATCGCAACAAGATTGCCGCGATCACTCACGAAATTGACGGCAACAAGGCGGTCATCGACGGTGCGCTCGAAACGCTCGACAAGCTGGTATCCCGGGCCGAAGGGAAGGAACTGCTGGCGAAGGTCAAGGAGACGCGTGCCGCCTATATGACATCATTCGGCAAGGTAGCCGGGTTACTCGCTACAGGGGAGCGCGATCGCGCGACGACGATGATGAATGACGAGACCCTTCCCACACTGGATCGTCTCGAACAATCGGTCAGGGATCTTGTGAAATTGCAGAGGCGCGTCGTCAATGAGCGCGGCGAGGAGGCGCGGCAGGTGAGCGAATCGGCTCGCGTGCTGATGCTAGCACTAGGACTGTCAGCGATGCTGATCGGTATCGCTTGCGCTTATGTCATCACCCGCTCGATCACGCGGCCGTTGCGCGAAGCGGTGCAGATCGCGCAAACGGTGGCCTCCGGCGATCTGACGAGTCGCATACACGTCCCGGGCCACGACGAGACCGGCCAGTTGTTGCAGGCGCTCGGGCGCATGAACGACAGCCTGAAGAAGATCGTGGGCGAAGTGCGCATTGGTACCGACACGATCGCAACCGCGTCGAGCCAGATCGCCAACGGAAACGAGGATCTGTCCTCGCGCACCGAGGAACAGGCCAGCTCGCTCGAAGAAACCGTCGCGTCGATGCAGGAACTGACGAGCACCGTCAGGCAGAACGCCGACAACGCGCTGCAGGCCAACCGGCTGGCGCTCTCGGCCTCAGAGGTTGCGACCCGGGGCGGGGCAGTCATTTCGCAGGTGGTCGACACGATGGGCGCAATCAATGAATCGGCCAACAGGGTGGTCGAGATTATTGGCGTTATCGAGGGCATCGCATTCCAGACCAATATCCTCGCGCTGAATGCTGCGGTGGAGTCGGCGCGTGCGGGCGAGCACGGCAGAGGCTTCGCGGTCGTGGCGGGCGAGGTCAGGAACCTCGCGCAGCGCAGCGCGACGGCAGCAAGAGAGATCAAGGCCATGATCGGCGACTCCGTGCAACGGGTGCAGACCGGTAGTCAGCAGGTTGCTCAGGCCGGCGCCACGATGGACGAGATCGTGACCAGCATAGAGCGCGTAACGGACATCATGGGAGAGATCACGGCCGCCACGCAGTCCCAGAGCGCCGGAATCGAGCAGATCAATCAGGCGATGGAGCAGATGGACCAGGTCACGCAGCAGAACGCGGCGCTCGTCGAAGAGGCTGCGGCGGCGGCCGCATCGCTGCAGGATCAGGCCGGGCATCTCGCGCAGCTGGTCGGCGTCTTCAGGCTCGAGGGCGCACAGATCCACGTCGTCCCGAAGCGGCGCGATATGGTGTCGGCGACAACCTCCGCCGTGCACGCGGTGCCGAAGACTGCACCCCCAAGGCGTGCGATGGTTGTGTCTGCCGAGGCGGACAATCTTGAGTGGGAGCAGTTCTAACGCACGCGGTCGTCTCGTTCCCGCGAGACCATGGCCTTTGATATTCGCTTTTGAGTCACTAAACAAAACTAAGAATTTCCGTGTGAGCTGGAAGTGCAAGTACATACATACCCAGCGCAGCGTGTTGTTGAGATGCGTGCCGATGCAACATTGTTTTGACGTTTGCCATGACGAAAATATCGGACTTTTCGCCGGGCGCCCGCACCGGCCTTCTTCCGGGAAGCCAGAGGTTAGCCTGACCATGTGTACCGCTCGCAGCCGGAGAACAGGAAGAACCGCTCACCGGCGAGAAGGTGCAGTGAGCGGCGAGTTCCTGATGTCAGGATGAAAACAAAGGTTCTTTCATAGCAGCGCGGTTCAATAATCACTGCACCTGGAGTCGAATGCGCCAGTACCTTCTCACTACCCGCTTCCGAGGGACGTCGATCTGATTTTCGATGCCTAATGCGGTTGATGGTGCGCGCGACTGCGCGACGCCGCACCGAGTGCGTCCAGCCGCACCAGCAGCGCGCGGGCCTGCATCTCAAGGACAGGCGGCAGTTTCGCCGCCAAAAGTGCATTGATCCGCGCACGCCAGTAGTCCGGGGACGTGACGGGGCTCGCCTCCCCGGTATCGTTGTCGTGAACAAGATGCTCGAGTCGCAGGATCATTGTGCGGATGTGCACCAGGTCCCGCGCGGCCTGATCAGCGTAGTTCATGGTTTTCTTTGCCTCTTGCTACAACGATATTCATGGTCGCGAGGCGCGCGCGATGCCGCACCTGCCGATGGTGCGTACCCTGACCTCTCATGCTCCGTCACCTGCAGCGTTCTGTCGGATCCGGGGGCAAACCTCTCGCGTCGCATCAATTCATGTACCAGCGCCAGACGACAGATTCCAGTTGCCGGAGCAACTGCGTCCGCCGACGTTCGCGTCGATAGTGGCCGATCGCAAAGATGATCGCGAACAGCAGGACCGCCGAACCTATGGCGGTGCCTATCCAGGTTTCCTCCATCCTCACCTCCAGCAATGTGCGATGCTCTGCTCCGGACCTGCGGTCCGGCGGCCATGCCTGGAACCGGACGCTGCACCGCCTGCCAGCGTCCGGGTCCTCATCAGCCGCCGGGCCAGCTTGATACACCGGCAACGACATACCTACGCAGGACTCCTTTATATGAAGCGGGTTTGCCTTCATATGCCCAGCGCCGTGTCCCGCGGCTATCGCTTTCCGGCTTGCGATACCGGCTCGATCGCGCGTTTGGTGTTCTTCGACGCGGCCGCGGCGGCCATGTCAAGGTTGCTTCTGGCGACTTCGACCGCTTGCTGACTGGTTTCTTGTACGGTTTCGACCAGTGTATTGGCCGCCTTGATCGCAGCATCCAGTGCGGCCACGGCGGCCTCCGTGCCGGCTGGCGCGTTTTTGGCGACGTCGTCCACCACCGATTGCATCTGGCGGCCGTACGCTCCGCATTGGGCCTGCGCGACTTTCGCGAATTCCGATTGGGTCGACAAGACGATATCAAACAGTTGCCGGTGGTAGGCTTGCATCTTTTCTGCCGTCGGCGCAGCAAGGCCGTCCTGCAGCGCGAGCCATTCCTGCAGCTCCTTGACGGACAATGCCTTCTGCGCCAGATCAAGCGTGTCTCTCAGTGTCGTGCGGGTCACCTGCAGCCAGTTTCTCGACGCCCTGGATGATCTTGTTGCCCAGGCCGAACAGGATCTCGAGGTTGGCCTTCTGCGTTGCTGCTACCTGTTCCGGGGTCAGCATGATGAAACTCCTGTAACGGCGATCTGCGCTAACGCTGCGCCGCCCAAGGCGGGGCGGAACGGGAGACGCCGGCGTGATCGCGTGAGGTCAAGGGAGTGCGCGGCACGGGCACGCGCAGACAACTCCATTGCATTTAAACGGCGAATCGAGCGAGCATGCCCAGGATACCGGTCGCCACATCCGCGGCAGCACGATGTTGCGTGCGATTCAGGGACAGTACTCACCAATGGCTGCTACCGATCCCTAGCGTTTTCTGGCAATCGCCTGAAGCACTGAATCGCCGTTGCAGGTAACGCGAGGACGCTGATCTCCAGACGCGAGCTGTTCGAGTGCGACCAGTTGCTGTTCCAGCAGGGTGTCAAGTTCTTCGCGGTTCAGGTCAATCTGGTCGGGCGCGGCCTTGACCAGCATCAGCGTGGCGAATTCGTGAGGGCTTAGCATGTATGTGTCTCCATTGTCTGGATTAGCGTGGTACTGACGCATTAATTACCGGTGACGCACGATTCTCGCTGTCGATGTTCGGTATTTATTCCAGTTTCTTACACCTAGGCACTGCGAATCCGATTTTCAAACCGAATTAGAATGTTAAGTGTGAACCGACCGTTTTTCGGATAAAAATAACGCATGAAGCTCCTAGCTTGATAGAGTCTCTTTTGCCAGACGTAATCCACCGCGATGCGCCTGCGGTTACGCGACGGCTATGCGGGAGCGGCATGCGTTGAGTCCAGGCATGTGGCGCCTTAATGCGGCGCCGAGTGTCCAGACAAAATACCGCCGGTTATTCTTTCGATACGGCGAACAAATGTCTGTGAGATCGAATTAAATACCTACGACTTTCAAGCCCGACATAATGATTAGCATTATCAAAATGTCATCTTCGCGGGCTATACTCCGGGAAAATCACGATAGAAAAAATCGTATTACTTGACGACGCATTATCGATGACTTTACGACATGAACAGGCAGGCATCACAACGAGCCTGACCGTGCGCGCTGGCGCCGGCCAGTTGAGGATTCTGCCCGTCTGGCAGGCGCTGGGCCAGCATGCCGCGCAGGCCAGGCGGACCAGGATTCACTGCAGCAAGAAGCACAACGTCGATGAAATGACGGTCATGTTCGAGGCTGTTTCAACTTCTGATCTGCGCGAAGTCGCGTGGCGGCTGAACGCACAGTCCTGGGTTGTGGCGACCTCGCTTCAGACCTTAGCTGCCGACTCATCCACTGCCCGGTGAACCGCGGTGAACGGCAGGCCTGCTGCGCGAATCAACGGGCGGGTGATCGATCGGCGCGCCGCAGTTGAAGCGCTCCCGGGGCAATGCGAGCAAGGGTCGATGGCGACTTCGCCCGGCTCGCACAGGCCAGGTCATCTTCCTGATGGATGTCCAGGCTAACGCTTCCGCCTGGCGGAGTGCATTTGACGGCGCTGTTCAGCAGGATCTCCCGTCACGACGCGCTCGTCGTGCGCAACTCGAGCGTGGGCATAGAGCCCAAGGATATCTTGCATGGGGCTTTCGGTCAGCGACCTCTCAACTCACGACCAATAACTGATTTCTATAAAGCTGCCTGTACCGGACCCACGCTAGAAAAATCTAATGGAGGCGGGAGCGTCGGCTGTGCACCGCAGCCGAAAAGCAGCGCACTGATGTGGTCCAACGCAGAGAGAGGATTGTCCTGCATAACCAGTAGGCGAGCTGCCGTGGTTTGGGTTCGATAGAGGGGATCACGGGAGAGGACAGGTTCCACGAGATCGATAAGCAGCATGACTTCGGCAAGCAGCCCTTTTCGATCGACTGATGAAAATTGCGCTACCCTCCGTCGAAGTGCATCGGCCAGCACAAGCAAATCGCCGGTATCCATTCTTAGCCTGATGCCGTCCATCGCAGATTCCCAAGACACATCCGGACTACTTGCGCCCGGCAATACAGACAGCATAGTACGTATCCTCGTGGACTGACGTCCGAAGGGCAAGCGTTTTGGACGATGATGTGGGAGAAGCCTAGGCAAGACTGCGGCGAAGTTAGCCTGCAAACTGATTGCGTCAAATAGAGCGTGCACCGCCGCCAAACCGTGTGAACAGTCGAAATTGTCTTTCGAAACGGAAAGCGGCCGCCATGACCGGCGTGCCTGCCGCGGCGCCGGGATTCGCGTTGAAGTCCAAAACCGATTTCTAAGGACCGTGCCCACAATCACCAGGCCCGGCTTCCGCTTTCGAATATGCTTTTCCTTACTTTCTGCCGTCGTCCTCCTGATGAAACGACCCTCGTTCTCGACGCAGCTCGTCGCCCTGTGGGCACTCGTGGCAGCGCTATGCGCCATGCTTGTCACCATCGTATGGTTCATGGCGATCTCGGCCGAAAGCCAGCAGATCGCGGGCGCCAGGCAGCAGGCGACTGCCGCCTGTGAAGCGGTTGCGACACGCTACAGTCTTTCGCGCCCCATGTCGGGGGCGGCAGGAAACACGGACCTCATGCATGCAGTGCTCGACATCGTGCTCGCACAGACACCGGGCGTCGAGGGTGGATTCTGGACCGCCCCGACCGTGCTCGCGGTGCCTCAGGGGGCGACGCCGGGCCAGGACAGCGCGGCAGCAGGCAGTGCCCCGGTGACCGGCTTTCTGGTGTACGCGTTTCCGACCTACCAGGGCAGCGGCATCAAACGCGACATCCCGGAAGCCGAAACGCCGCTGATTCTGCGCACCCTGCGAACGACGGCTGCCGCGCATGCCGCCGCAGCCGATATCATCCGCAACGGACCGGATGCGGTCATCGCGGCGGCCTGCCCGGTGAAGGATGAGCCTGCCCTGTTCGCGTGGATGCTCACCCGTGCCCGCCCGCCCCTGGGACCGTATGGAGAAGGGCTGGTCACGGGACTGGCCGCTGTGCTGGCCGTCATCCTCGTGGTCGCGGTCACACTTGCACTGACCCTGCGCCGCTGGCGGCGCAATCTCACTCGACTCGAAGTGGCGCTGTCGTCCGACGGCGACGTCGGGCGCTCTGCCCATTTCACGCGTCTTGGCGAGCCGGAACTCGACCGGATTGTCGATGCACTCAATCAGTACGCCGGGCGGGCCGAGCTGCTCAGGCAACAGACCACGGAGCTCAGTGACCGGCTCGCCCGTGCCGAGCGGTTCAGCGTGCTGGGCAAACTGGCGGCACAGGTCGCCCACGAGATCCGCAATCCGGCGGGCGCCATGCGACTGAAGGCGGAGAACGCGCTGGCGGGCGACCGCGAACGGCAACACGGCGCGCTTCGCTTTATCCTTGAGCAGATTGGACGGATCGAGACGCAGGTCGCCAGTCTTCTCGCCCTGACGCAGCCCGTAACCGTCAGGCCGCATCAGGTGAATGTCGCGGAATGGTTGGTGGATGTTGTCGAGTCGCACCGCGAACTGGCCTGCCGGCGCGGCATCCGGCTGACGCTGGTGTCGAAGCTCGAAGAACTGGCCGACGCGCCGCTGCCGCAGCGGCCGGCATTCGATGCGGACCAGCTTCGGCGCGCGCTCGACAATCTGCTGCTGAACGCACTGCGCCACGTCGGCGAGGGCGGCATGGTCACCGTGACCGCCCAGCGTGATGGCTCAGGCGAGTGCCCACATCTGAGAATTGCCGTTTCCGACAACGGACCGGGGGTGCCGGCGGACCAGCGCGAATGCATTTTCGAACCGTTCGTCACCGGCCGCCCCGACGGTTCCGGCCTCGGCCTTGCCGTGGTCCGTGAAGTGGCGATCGCGCATGGCGGCAGCGCATATCTTGACGACCGATCCACTGGCGCATGTTTCGTGATTGATATTCCATGGCAACCATCCTCGTAGTCGATGACGACGACGCATTCCGTGAGGGCCTCGCGGAAACCCTGTCCGACCTCGGACATCGCGTGGTGCAGGCCGCGTCCGGAGAAGCCGCCCTTGAAGTGCTGCATGACGGCCAGGCGGCCGACTGCATCTTTCTCGACTTCCGGCTCCCGTGCCTCGATGGTCTGGGTGTGCTGGAGCGGCTGCGCGGCGACGCTGCGCTGAAGGTCATCCCCGTCGTGATGCTGACCGCGCATGCCACCAGCGACAACACGATTGGCGCGATGCGGCTGGGCGCCTTCGAGCATCTCACGAAACCGGTCGGGCGCAATGACATTGCCGCGCTGCTCGAACGCATCTTCTCGGCCAGCCAGATGCCCGTCGCGACCGGACCGGATGAAGCGCCGTTCGCCGGGGAACCCGACTCGGACAGGCCGCTGCTGCTCGGCGTGAGCGAAGCGATGCGCACGGTCCAGAAGCAGCTGGGCCGGGCCGCCATGACCGACGCGACAGTCCTCATCACGGGTGAAACGGGAACCGGCAAGGAAGTCGCCGCGAGGGTCCTGCACGAGACGTCCCGCCGTCGCGATGGTCCGTTCGTCGCCGTGAACTGCGCGGCCATCCCCCACGATCTGCTGGAAAGCGAACTGTTCGGGCATGGCAAAGGCGCCTTCACGGGTGCGGCGACGGAACGCACTGGTCGCATCGCCGCGGCGGATGGCGGCACGCTGTTCCTCGACGAAATCGGCGACATGCCGCCTGCAATGCAGGCCAAGCTCCTGCGGGTCTTGCAAGAGAAAAGCGTCACGCCGCTCGGCACCAGCCGGACCGTGCCCGTCGATGTACGCGTGGTTGCCGCCACGCATCGCGACCTGGATGCAATGGTCAGCGCCAGCGAGTTCCGCCAGGACCTGCTTTACCGCCTGAACGTCATTCCATTGCACCTGCCTCCGCTGCGCGAACGCATCGCCGACATCCTGCCGCTTGCCGAACACTTCCTTGCAGCCGCAACCAAGCCGGCGCACCGCGTGATGCATCTGTCCGCGGAGGCACAACGGCGCCTCGTCGGCCATCCGTGGCCGGGCAACGTCCGGGAACTGAAGAACGCCATCGAGCGCGTCTGTTCGCTCGCGCCCGGCCCCGCGATTACCGGGGATGACCTGTCGTTCCTCAGAGGGCCGTCGGTACCTGCAGAACACGCGCTGCCCGCTGACCTCGCCGATCTGCCACTCGCCGAAGCCGTTGAGCGCATCGAACGCGCGATGATTGTCCGCGCGCTTGCGCTGGCGAACGGTAACCGCGCCGACGCCGCGCGACGGCTCGGCATCAGCCGGCAGTCGCTCTACACGAAGATGGCGGGTCTCGGGCTGAACTAGACCTGTCAACGAATCCGACACCCGGTGTCCAGCAACCGGACGCCTTCGGCTTCGTCTCCTCCTTCATGCCCTTGTCCTGTCGTGCATGGTCGCATGGCATAGGCCGTGCAGTTCACCCGCTGTCCTCTGACAGGAGTGAACCATGTTCCCGAGTTTTCCATTCAACGCTGAGCATGCGGGGCCTGCGATGCGCGCAGTCCGGCGGGCAGTTCGCGTGGTACTCGTCGCACTGACGCCGTGGACCAGCGCGTGCGTCGCACAGACGCCGCCCCGCCCCGCCGCGCCGGACGTGCCTCCTTCGGTGGCTGGTCCGTGGGGGCCGCCCGTCCGTGGGCCGGTGCGCACGCAACCTTCGCCTCGACGCGCACGGGTGCCAACCCTGGGCCAGCCGTTCACGGTCACGCAAGGCACCATAAGCCGCTTTGTCATCAACCCCGAGGGCGACGTCGACGGGTTCATCTTCAGCGACGGCTCGCTCGTGCATTTCCCGCCGCATCCCGGCGCGCAACTGGTGGCTGTCATGCAGCCCGGCGATAGCGTCCAGGTCGCCGGTTTCAGGGATGGCGGCGGGGACGTCAGGGCGCAGCAGATCGTCAACCAGCGCACTGGCCAGCAACTCATCGACCAGCCTCCGCCACCCGACGCACCCCGTCCGCCGCCCGCCCTTCGCGGCGCTGGTCTCGTGCGGCTCAGCGTCCAGGGCGAGGTCATGCGCGTGACGACTGCGCCCCGTGGGGAACCCGACGGGGTGCTGCTACGCAACGGCACTGTCATCAGGCTGACGCCTGTCGTGGCGCAGCAGTTCGTGAGCCTCTTGCGCCCGGGCGCGAACGTCGCTGCCATCGGTTATGGCACACGCAACCGGTACGGCCAAGCCCTGCAGGCCACCGCTTTCGGCACTCCTGGCAACCTCACCCGGCTGTACAGCAAGTTTCCCAACTGAAGGAGAAACACCATGCACTGGATTGACCCGGCATGCCTGCCCGAAGCGAAGGGCACGCTCACGCAGTTCCTGCTCAACCCGCACGGCGAACCCGACGGCTTCATTCTGGACGGCCAGCGGCAGGTCCATTTTCCGCCGCACCTTGGGACACACATTGCGCAGCGCGTTGCGCCCGGCGACACCGTCACTGTGCGGGGCGTCAGGCCACGCACGGCGAACATCATCGCGGCAGTGTCGATTGCCGTCGATGACGGCGAACCTGTCGTCGACGAGGGACCGCATCGCGATGACGACAGACACGAAAGACCCGAGGTCGAAACGCATGCGGCGGAGGTGACGGGCACGGTCATGCTGTCGCTGCACGGACCGAGGGGAGAACTGCGTGGCGCGCTGCTGGATGACGGCATGTCACTGCGGATGCCTCCCCATGCCGCCGAAGAACTGCAGGCCTATCTGGCACCCGGCGCACGCGCGCAGGCGTGGGGCGACATGGTGGAGAACACGCATGGCCGCACGCTCGACGTGAGCGAGATTGCGGAACAGGCCGATCCTGGTTCTGCTGCTGACGCGGATGCCGGCACGGACGCATGAACCCGCGGAGATGACGATGAGCCCTTCCGCACGCGCCGGCAGCAGTCATCCCAAAGGTGGCTGCTCGCCGTCAGCACAAAGCCTGAGAGGTCTGGACGCACTCAGTTTCCTGATGGCGGACGTGCGCGACGGCATCGGGCCATTCCTCGCCATCTTCCTGAAGGGCACGCAGCACTGGTCGTCGGGCGATATCGGTCTCGTCATGGGCGCGAGCGGCGTGGCCGCCGCGCTCAGCCAGATTCCTGCGGGGATGCTGGTGGACGCCACGCGTGCAAAGCGGGCCATCATTGCGGTATCGGCTGGCATGGTCGCGGCGGGCTGCCTGCTGATCGCCCGCTGTCCAACGCTACCGGTCATTCTGCTGACGCAGACGGCGCTGGCGCTCGTCTCGGCCATCATTGGCCCGACCCTTGCCGCGCTGAGCCTCGGTGTGGTGGGGCACAGAATCCTGGCCTCCCGTATCAGCCGCAACGAGGGCTTCAATCATGCCGGCAACGT
>NZ_WHNP01000084.1 GCF_009362735.1 Paraburkholderia franconis
CATCTGATTGTCGACGGACTGCCCGCACACAAAAAGGCCGTCGTGAAGGACTACGTTGCCAGTACTAACGGCAAACTGACCCTGCACTTTCTGCCCGGTTATGCACCGGACCTCAACCCGGATGAGTTGGTGTGGAGCCACGTGAAGCGCACAGGCGTCGCGCGAAATCCCTTGCGCAAGGGCGAAAAGCTCGGTCCGAAAGTTCACGACCAACTTGCACAGGTCCAGCAAAACCCAGAACTCGTGCGCTCGTTTTTCAGGCATCCGTCTGTCGCCTATATTTCTGATCTATGAGTAAGATCAGAAAGGAATCACCGCGCGTGCCCAGACCGCTTCACCCGAAGGGCGATTGCGCACCAACAGTTCTTTCACGACGCGAATGTCGATGCTGCCCTTCTTGAACTCATAGCGAAAGCCAGGACCGATCGCAAAGACCTGCCCGCGAAATCCATCGCCATTCACGGGCTGTCCGTTCTGCACGTCGTTAGTGGTCTGCTTGACGAAATAGCCTGCAACGCCGATACGCGCCGACGTCGTCACCGCATAGCTCGCGCCATAGTCGAAGTGAAACAGTTGTCCCGAGTGGTAATCGGTTGCTGTGTTCGTCGTGTTGAAGCTATACGTGAACTTCGCCGACATTTCGAACCCCGGATACGGAAACCAGCTCACGCCGAAAACAGGCCGGATCGTGAAGTAGTTCTTGCCCGTATTCAGCGGCGAATTCCTGTCGTACTGTCCGGTTGGAAAAACGAATTCGAGCGCGGCTACCGTGCGCAGCGAGCCTTCACCCCAGGCGATCATCGCGGGGCTTCCAATCAGGTCGCCGAGATTGGTCCGGTCGAAAGACGAACCGCCTGCATCCAGCGAGAGACGCTCCATCGGCAGCAATGCGTACGCGCCATACCGGCCGCCTAGCACCGACAGGTTCGACATATAGATCAGACGCGGAATCAGCACATCGGCGTCGAGTTTGAATCCGGATATCGAACTGTTGCCGTGCGAATCGTTGAACCGACTCGCGTGATAGTGCGTGTAGTACAGCAGGCCGTAGAACCCTGCGGGCGGCAGTGCGCCCGCAAAAAAGCCTTCCGCACCTTCTCCGATCGTGTCGCTGCCGCCTTCCGTGGCTCGCGCGCTCGCGCAGAACATCGCGGTTGCGCACGCGCAGGCAAGCAGCGTCCCTCGCCTGACGGCGATTCGAAATTTCATTGACGTCTCCGGGTATTTGTTCTGGTGAGAGATACAGCGCTTTAGCGCATCACTTCGCGAGGTCGAGCGCGACGTCGACGATCATGTCCTCCTGTCCGCCAACCATGCGGCGGCGTCCAAGTTCGACGAGTATGTCGACCGTCTTCAGGCCGTATTTCGCAGCGGCCGCTTCGGCGTGACGCAGAAAGCTCGAATAGACGCCTGCATAACCGAGCGCAAGCGTTTCGCGATCGACGCGCACAGGGCGGTCCTGAAGCGGCCGCACGATATCGTCGGCGGCATCGAGCAGGCCGTACACATCGCAGCCGTGGTTCCAGCCGAGCCGGTCGGCAGCCGCGATGAACACTTCGAGCGGCGCATTGCCCGCGCCCGCGCCCATGCCAGCGAGGCTCGCGTCGATGCGGTCACAACCTTCCTCGACGGCGACCATCGAATTCGCGACGCCCAACGACAGATTGTGGTGCGCGTGAATGCCCGTTTGCGTGTTCGCATCCAGCACATCCTTGAATGCGCGGAAGCGTTCACGCACGTCCTCCATCGCCAACGCGCCGCCCGAATCGACCACATACACACACGTCGCGCCAAATCGCTCCATCAGCTTTGCCTGCTGCGCGAGCGCTTGTGGCGTCGTCATGTGGCTCATCATCAGAAAGCCGACGGTGTCCATGCCGAGTTCGCGCGCATATTCGATGTGCTGCTTCGACATGTCGGCTTCCGTGCAATGCGTCGCGACACGGACGACGCGCGCGCCCGCATCGTACGCATTGCGCAGATCGTGCACGGTGCCGACGCCGGGCAGCAGCAGCGTCGCGATCTTCGCGTGCGCCACCGTTTCCGCCGCGGCGGCAATCCATTCGATATCGCTATGCGCGCCGAACCCGTAGTTGAAGCTCGAACCCGACAGACCGTCGCCGTGCGCGACTTCGATCGAATCGACGCGCGCATCGTCGAGTGCCTTCGCAATCGCCTTAACATTGGCGATGCTGTACTGATGACGGATAGCATGGCTGCCATCGCGCAGCGTTACATCGGAGATATAGAGTTTGCGACCGTTCATCTCGTGCCCCTCACACGGCTAGCGGCGCGAGCCGCGTTTCAGCGATACGTTCGGCGCACGCAAGAGCCGCCGACGTCATGATGTCCAGATTGCCAGCGTACGCAGGCAGGTAGTGCGCCGCGCCTTCCACTTCGAGAAAGATCGACGTCTTCAGGCCCGTCATCCCGCCAAGCCCCGGCACGTTGAGCGGATTGCGCTCGTCGAACACATCGAACTGCACGCGCTGCTTGAGCCGGTAGCCAGGCACGTAACGCTGCACACGCGCGGCCATTTCATTGACGCTCGCTTCGATTGCATCTCGATCGGCGGGATCGGATAGCGTGAAGACGGTGTCGCGCATCATCAGCGGCGGTTCAGCGGGGTTCAGGATGATGATCGCCTTGCCGCGCGTCGCGCCGCCCAGCACTTCGATTGCTTTCGAGGTCGTCTCCGTGAACTCGTCGATGTTCGCTCGCGTGCCGGGTCCTGCCGAGCGGCTCGAAATCGATGCGACGATCTCCGCGTAGTGCACCTTTGCGACATTCGATACCGCCTTCACCATCGGAATGGTTGCCTGTCCGCCGCACGTGACCATGTTGATGTTCGGCGCGTCGAGTTCGGCGTCGAGGTTGATGGCAGGAATCACATAAGGGCCGATTGCAGCGGGCGTCAGGTCGATCACCTTGATGCCGTGCGCCTGCAACACTTCGTTATGCCGCCGGTGCGCGCCCGCTGATGTCGCATCGAAAGCAATGCGAATGTCGGTGAAGCCCGGCGACGTCAGCAATCCGTCGATACCGCCCGCCGTCGTCGCCACGCCGAGCCGTTGCGCGCGTGCAAGGCCATCCGATTGCGGATCGATGCCGACGAGCGCGCCCATCGCGACGTGCCGCCCGTGGCGCAAGATCTTGATCATCAGGTCAGTGCCGATGTTGCCGGAGCCGATGATGGCCGCCTTCAGCGGCCCGTTATCGTTTGACAAGGTTGTCATGTATGTTTCCTTTTCGAGGTCGATATGCGTAGCCAGTCAGCGCCCGAGCGCTTGTGCGGTCCTGCCGCCAATGCCGAAGTCGGTCTTCGGTATTTCGATCAGCAGGACGCGGATCGATTCGCGCGGGGCGTCGATGGCGTTCATCGCGGCCTCGGTCAGCGCTTCGATCAGGCGTGCCTTCTGTTCATCGGTGCGTCCTTCGAGCAGATGAACATTCAAGATGGGCATGGTCGTCTCCGTGTCTAGATGAAGCGCATCGATACGCTGCCCAGGTGCTGAAAGCGCACCGTCACCGCGTCGCCTGCATTGACAGCGATGGCCTCGGTGACGCCACCCGTCAGAATCAGCGTGCCCGCCGGAATCGACTGGCCGCGCGCGCCCAGCATGTTCGCGAGCATCGCGATGCTCGCTGCGGGATGGCCGAGCACGGCCGCGCTTGACGCCGTCGCGACGATTTCGCCGTTCTTCTCCATCACGACGCCGAGGTTTTTCAGGTCGATGCCTTGCGCGCTTCGATGCCGCCCGCCGATCACATAGCGCGCCGCCGACGTGTTGTCGGCGATCACGCTCTTCAGGTCGAAGCGAAAGTTCTCGTAGCGCGAGTCGATCACTTCGACGGCGGGCAAGACGAAATCTGTCGCGGCCAGCACGGTGCCGATATGACAACCCGGGCCCGTCAGTTCGCGCGACGTCACGAAGGCGATTTCCGCTTCGACTTTCGGATGAATCAGCGTGGACGTGTCGATCGCGGCACTGTCCATGCACGCACCGTAGTCGGTGAGAAATCCGTAGACGGGGTCGGTCACGCCCATCTGCCGCATCTTCGCGTGCGATGTCAGTCCCATCTTCAGCCCGGCCAGTTTCATGCCGCGCGCCGCTTTGCGCTCACGCACCGCATCCTGAATCGCGTACGCATCGGCCCAGTCGAGCTCAGGATGCTCGTCGGTGATCTTGACGATGGCGTTGCGATGCAATTCGGCATCATCGAGCCGCGCTGCAAGGCGTTCAATCGTTGCGTCATTCAGCGTCATCACTGTTCTCCTTCGACAAAGCGCACCGAAACGCCGCCGACGCCACCCAGGCTCATCCTCAACACGTCGCCCGCCTGCACGGAAACCATCGCGGCAAGCGAGCCCGACAGAATCACCTCGCCCGCCTTGAGCGTCATGCCGAGGCGGCCCAGCGTATTCGCGAGCCACGCAACGGCGTTCGCGGGATGACCGAGCGCCGCCGCGCCCGCACCCGTCGCTGCAATCTCGCCATTCTTTTCGAGCGTCATGCCGACGAGCGCGAGATCGAGTTCACGTGGATCGACCGCGTTATCGCCGAGCACGAACACGCCCGACGAAGCGTTGTCAGCGACGGTATCCTGAATGCGGATCTTCCAGTCGCGGATGCGCGAGTCGACGATCTCGAAGCAAGGCAACACGGCTTGCGTCGCGCGCAGCACGTCGGCATTCGTCACGCCAGGGCCAGCGAGATCGTGCTTCAGAACGAACGCGATTTCGCCCTCTGCTTTCGGCGCGATCAGCGAAGAAAGACCGATCGATGCGCCGTCATTGAACACCATTGCCGAAGTCAGATGGCCGAAGTCCGGTTGCCGTACATCGAGCATGTCCATCACCGCCTGGCTCGTCACGCCGATCTTCTTGCCAATCACGCGCTCGCCGTCCAGCGTCACGCGCCGCTCGATCATGCGAAGCTGGATGCTGTATGCGTCGTCGATGGTGATCGCGGGCTCGCGCGCCGACAGCGGCTCGACGGGTTGCGCTTCACGCAGCGCGCGATAGAGCTCGTCGCCGTAACGCTCGATGGCGGCGGGCGTCAGCGTTGATTTCAGTTGTGTCGTCATCGCATTCCTCACAGCTTTACGCAGACATTGCGCAGTTCGGTGTAGAACTCGAGCGAATGCACGCCGCCTTCCCGACCGATGCCCGATTGCTTCGCGCCGCCGAATGCAGTGCGCAAATCGCGCAGGAACCATGCGTTGATCCAGCAGATGCCCACGTCGAGCGCCCGGCCCATCCGATGCGCGACAGCTGCATCGCGCGTCCATACGGTGGCGGCGAGTCCGTATGGTGTGTCGTTCGCTTTGACGACCACTTCGGCTTCCGTGTCGAATGGCGCGATATGGCAGCACGGTCCGAAGATTTCTTCGCGTATCACGGGCGACGTTTCCGGCAAGCCTGTCCAGATCGTCGGCTCGACCCACGCGCCCGCTTGCAGACCGGCAGGCATGTCCGGCACGCCGCCGCCCGTCACGACGACTGCGCCCTCCGCACGCGCTTTCTCGTAGTACGAGAGCACCTTGCTTCGATGCTCCTGTGAAATCAGCGGGCCGAACGTCGTGCCTTCATCGAGCGGCCGTCCGGGGCGTAGCGAACGGACACGCACCGCCAGCGCATCGACGAAGCGCTCATAGATCGGCCGCTGCACATAGACACGTTCTGTGCCGAGACACACCTGTCCCGTGTTTTCGAACGCGGAGCGCGCGATGCCCGCGACAGCCGCATCGAAATCGCAGTCCGCGAACACGATGCCCGCGTTTTTGCCGCCGAGTTCGAACGACACCGGGCGCACGCCGTTGGCGGCCGCTTTCATGATCGCTTCGCCCGTTCGCGTCTCGCCGGTGAACGTGATCGCATTCACGCCGGGATGCGCGGTGAGGAACGCGCCCGCCGAGTCGGGTCCGAAGCCGTGTACGACGTTGTAGACGCCTTTGGGCACGCCGACCTTGTTCATCACTTCGCCGAGCAGCGTGGCCGTCGCGGGCGTTTCCTCAGAAGGCTTCACGACCACTGTATTGCCGCACGCAAGCGCAGGCCCGACCTTCCACGTCATCAGAAGCAGCGGCAGATTCCACGGACACACCACCGCGATCACGCCACGCGGCGTGCGCACGCCGTAGTTCAGCGCGTGTCCGACGTCGGGCGTCGCCATCGAAAAGCTTTCCGTCGGAACGTTCCTGATCATGTCGGCGAATACCTTGAAGTTCGCCGCGCCGCGCGGAATGTCGACATGGCTTGCGAGCGCATGCGGTTTGCCCGTGTCGGCGATCTCCGCAGCGAGAAAATCGTCGAAGCGGCGATTGATTTCGTCGGCTACGCCATACAGCAGATCGACGCGCTGCTGCACCGTCAAATTGCCCCACGGACCATCCAACGCCGCTTGTGCCGCACGCACGGCGGTGTCGATTTCTGCCTGTCCCGCTTCGTGAACGAGGCCGATCACGCTGTTGTCGACGGGATTTCGGTCCTCGAATGTGCGGCCTGTCGCGACCCATTCGCCGTCAATGAAGTTCTTGAATTCAGTCATGGATGCACCACTGTCAAAAGGTTGTGCGCAAGGAGGCTGCAGATCAGGTCAACACCGTGAGGAACGCGTCGTTGAGCTTGCGGTCGTGATAGAAAATCGCGCGCCCCAGATCCTTTTCGTGCCACGTGATGACGGGCTTGTCCGGGTAATGGATATAGCCGCCCGCAAATACCTCGTTGCGATTGCCCGATGGATCGAAGAAATAGATCGTCGCGCCGCGCGTGATGCCGTGACGCGTCGGCCCGATATCGAGCGCGACGTCGTGCTTCGAAATCAGATCGGCGGCCTTCAGCACGTCGCCCCACGAATCGAGCACGAACGATGCGTGGTGAAACTTGTTCTTTTCGCCGTGCCGGATGAATGCGATGTCGTGCGCCTTGTTCGAACACGTGAGAAACGCGGCAATCTGCAAGCCGTCAGGCGTGACCACCTGTTCCGTGAGCGAGAAGCCGAGTACTTCGCGGAATAGCTTCACGGTGTCGTCGAATCCGTCGCCATACAGCAGACAGTGATCGAAGCGGCTCGGCGACATGCCGCGCAATCCATCGGGCCACGGGTCGGGATTGACATCGCCGGTTGCCGTGCCGATCTTCTCCTTGTGCGCGAAAAGTTCGATCGCATGCCCCGTCGATACCGTGAAGCGAAAGCGCATGCCTGTCTGCAAATGCTCACCCGCTTCGATCCACTTGCAATCGCTGACGAGCCCCGAATCCTTCACCGCGTTTGCGAGCCTGTCGAGCGTCGCGGGGCCGTCGACACGAAAGCCGATGTAATCCATGCCGGGCTCATCGGCTTCGCGCAGCACGACGCTGTGATGATCGTGCTCGTCCCACGCTTTCAGATAGACGCGGCCTTTTGCATCGCGTCCCGTTTCATGCAGGCCGAGCACTTCCGTGTAGTGACGCACGGCGGGTTCGAGTTCGAGAACCCGCAGCGCGATATGGCCGGGTCTCAGCACGCCTTGTAATGCCATGATGTGTCTCCTGGTGTTTGTGATCCGTCTACTGCGCCTGGGCTTGCGCTTGCATGTGTGCATTCGCGCGGGCTTTCTCGATACAGCGGGCCATCGTTCCGACTACACGCAGCGACAGATCCGACAGCGGCGTGATACGGCAGGCGAGCACCGTGCCCTGTTCCTCGTCGTCGGCGCTCACGCACGCGCGGCTCATCTTGCAGGCGTGATATCGGCCGCTGAGCACCTGCACCTTGCACACGCCGCATCCGCCGCCTCGACAGCCGACGGGAATGCCTCGCCCGCCCGCTGCCGCCATAGCCTTGAGCACCGTCGCATCCGCGTCGCAGCCGAATGCATCGCCCGTGTTTTCGACTTCGATCCGATAGGTCATGTCGTCCACTCCGTTCAATGGGTCGCGACGACGTCAGATGCGAAACAGCGGGCTCTTTGCTGCTTCGCCTGCATCGGCCGCCGACAGGAACTTCTCCGTATAGATGTCCTTTTCGAACAGGCGCCCTTGCATCAGCGTCTTGATGCACGCTTCGATCATCGGCGGTGGTCCGCACAAATAGGCTTTATGTCCACGGAAATCCGTGACACCGGCTGCATCGGTGAATTGCTGCTTCAGTACCTCATGGACATAGCCGCGCGGACCGGACCATTCGCTGTCTTGCGGTTCATCCGATAACGCCGGCAGATAGCGGAAGTTCGGATGCCGTCGCGCGAGCTCTTCGAAGAAGTCCGCGAAGTACAGCTCTTCGCGATTGCGCGCGCCCTGAATCAGCGTGATCGGCAGCGTCGATCCTTCATGCAACAGATCGACGATCATCGACTTCGGACTCGACAGACCCGATCCGCCCGCGAGAAAAATGGTCGGTACCTGTGCCCGCTTTCGCACGAAGAAGCGGCCGAATGGCGCAGAGAATTCGAGTTGCGCGCCGTGCTGCAACTCGTCATGCAGCCAGCCCGTTGCCGCGCCGCCAGGCACACGCCGGACATGCAGTTCGATTTCGCCGTCATACGGCGCATTGGCGATCGAAAACGCGCGTGCATCGTCGCAGCCAGGCACCTTCAGGTTCAGGTACTGGCCCGCCTGGAACTGGACAGGGTGCGCTGTTTGCACGGCCATACGGATCACGCGAATGGTCGGCGTAACATCGTCGATCGCGGTGACACTGCCTTTGAAGTCCTGCAAGGGCAGATTCTGCGCATCCGGATCTTCTTCGAGGTCCGCTTCAATCACGAGGTCCGACATCGGCGTGGCGCAACAGGCGAGACACTTGCCCTCTTCCCGCTCGAAGTCCATCAAGGCGAAATCCGACGCACTGCCCTGATCGATTTCGCCGTCCACGACCTGCACCTTGCAAGTCGCGCACAAACCGTGACAGCACGCATGCGGCAGCCACACGCCCTGACGCAGGCACGCATCGAGCAGCGTTTGCCCGGCTGCAATGTCGATAGTCTGGCCGAGCGGTTCGATACGAACGGTGTAGTCCATCGCTGCCTCCTGCTAGCTGTACGAACCGTTGATGCCGGTTAGCCCTGGCGTGCGCAGACGGATCACATCCTTATGCACGAGACCGTTATCGGCGATCGACAACGCTGAATCGGGTTGCCACGGTTGCCCCGAACGCAGCCACTGCGCGTCGTCCCAGTCGATCTTCGCGAAGTCCGGGTGCACGCCATACAGACCGGGCAGCACATCGGAGACGAGTGCTCCGAACGTCATGTCCGGCGAAACAGGAATGCAGAACGGCGATGCAAACATCAGGTGGTCTTCCCAGCCGATATAGAGCAGCCGTTTGCCGTGAAACCTGGTTTCGGCGTCGGCGGGCTCGAATGCATAGGGTTTGAGGGCGATCGTCGCCATGTCATGTCTCCTTCATTGGATATCGTGCTTGATGCCTTGCATTGAGTGCTTCAGCTTTCGACCTGTTCTTGCCCTGCGCCCTTCCATGCATTCCAGTTGCGCTCATCGGGTGAGCCCGCAAAATCGAGGTTTTCATGGCCATTACGGATGTGGTAGTACTCGAGCACGTCGTCGAGCGTCGCGCCGCCGCAATTGCCCTGATAGATCTGATGCACGGGGAGCCACGCCTGCACGTATTTCTCGGGCTCTCCATCGAAGATGTCTTTGCAGCCGTCCGAGCAGAAGTGGAACTTCATGCCGTGATACGTGGATTCGCGGTACGCGATCTTCGTCGGATCGTCGGGCTCGCTGAAGGTCAATGGAATCTGGCAGGTCTGGCACAGCATCGGCAGATTCGTGTTGTAGAAGCGCTTGCCCGCCTGCTGCTGTTCGCGCCAGTACTCGAGACGCGGCCGGTAGAGCCGGTCGAAATGCTCGGGGTACTTTGCGGAGAGCCAGTCGAGTTCTTCGTCCGACGGCACCCACGTATGAAAATCCGCCGCCCCTGCGTAGTTGTAGAACGTGCCCCAGGCTTCGTGCGTGATGCGGTCCTTGGTTTGCGTCGCGATCTCGTGATACTTCGGCATGCGCAGGCCGTAGCGTTCGAGATCCTGAAAAAGCGCACTGCCCGCATCCTCGAAATAGATCTTCCATGCCTCGGACCACGACATCACGCGCTTGGGGAGCATGTAGTCCATCATCATGCCGACCAGCGTCAGCAGCCGGAAGCCGCGCCAGAACCACTTGTCGAGCCAGCGCTGGACGATAGGTACGTTCACAGGGTCCTGTTCGCACAGGAACTTGATCACTTCGAGACCCAGCGTCATATGGCGCGATTCGTCGGACTGCGCCGAGAAGCCAAACGTGACGGTCGCCATGTCGCCGTTATAGGCCGCGCCCGACATGAACGGCATGAAGAGCAGATTGGTCAGCACATACTCGAAAGAGAACGAGATGGCCGTGATGAACTCGAACGGGCCGGCCGTTGCTGCATCTTCGAAGTACGACTTCGGAACCGACAGATACCACACGCGGTCGTGCATGTGCGGCCATTCGGAAAAGCCGTTGAAGTACTTGTTGTAGAGCGACAGCGTATGCACCTGTGTCTGGCAGTGGCGCAATTCGTCGATCGATTGCATCTGGCACGCGACGCGCGCGCCGACGCCGCGAAAATGCCGGCCAAGATGCGCGTAATTGCGATGCGCCGAATACTCCAGCGGCGTGACGCCCGTCAGGAAGAGCTTGAGTGTGTTGATATAGCGCGCATCCGATACGTTCATGTGCCCATTGTTCTGCGCAAACGAATCGATGATCGCGTACAGCTTGCGTTCTTTTTCTGCCTGGTACTTCCAGTACGCGTCCATCGTCATGCGGAACGGGTCTTCCCACTTGTCCCAGTCGTGAATCACGATGCCTTCGTATCTGTCATAGGGAAATACTTCGTCCATTGGCTGATACGTGGTTTGCCAGCCGAGGTCGCGCGTCATCAGCGCGTACTTCTCTTTCAGATTGAGTTTCTTGCGTGCGTCCATCGTGTGTCTCCTGGTGTTCTCAGACGTGCCAGTGCAGCGTGAAGGCGTCGTCGGTTTCGTCGATGTTTCCCGACAGCGAGATGAGGTTCAGTTGCAGTTCCTGGATGTTCCAGTCGCGGCCCATTTCTTCGGATACGTGTTCGCGCGAGATCACGAGCTTGCCTGGCGCGTCGATCTTCACCATCGCCGGGTACTCGGTGACGGCGGCCTGAGGGTTTTGCGAAGTAATGGCGGCGACGATGGCGCGCGTTTCGTCGGTGTTCTGCAATGCGATGTAGACGTTCTGCATGACGGCCTCGAATCGGTTATGCGCTAACCGGCACGGCGCCGAGTTTCGCGAGACGGGTGGTGAATTGCGTGCGGACTTCTTCGAGCGCGCGCCCGGCGTCGTCATCGAGCAGCGTGGCCGCGAGAGGGCGCAGCGCTTCGATCGTGCGTGCCTGGTAATGCGTGGCCCAATCCGCAATACGTTGCTGATTGGCGGGCGATTCGGCCGTCACCGTGCGGATCACCGAATCGACCCACTTCACGTGGTCGTTCTGCCATTGCTGCTCGAACTCGGTGAGCATCGCGAGGTTCGCGCCGATTTCACGCGCTGCGCGCGCATCGAAGTGCTGATAGACGAGCGGATAAACAAGGCCGTCCATCACGAGGTTCTGCGCGACGAAGGTTTCGAACCAGTCCGCGATGACGAAGATGTCTTCGACCAGCTTGCGCATCGGTTGCCACGTTTCGCTTTCGAGCCATGCGACGCGCGCGCGTTCTAGGGCAATGCCCGTGTTGCCGTCGAGCGCGAGACCGATGCGCGAGATGTACTGCGCAATGCCGAGCCGATCCATCGCGCAATACGTGCAGGCTTGCGTGATCGCGGTGCCGTAGCCGTAATCGGCGCACAGCATGTTGTTCATGTTGGCGCCCCACTCGACATGACGCAGCGGCAGCAACCCCGCAATCAGCCGCTCTTGCCATTCGAGCGCGAGACCCGTCAGCAGGCCGCGCCGCTCGGCCAGATCGAATGCCGTCTCAGCCGCTTCCTGCTGACGCGCGCGCGCCGTGACATAAGCACCGTAGTAGTACTGGCGCGGGTCCTTGAGCGCGTACCAGTCGCTCATCACGATCTGCGTGCGGGCCGTGTCGTACAACTGGAACGCGGGAGCCCATGTCGGGCGATAATGGAAGTTCGCAGTCGGCTGGATGTCGTAGGTGGCTTCCTGGTAGCGCGACGCAGGCTTGTCGCCGAAGCGGCGCGCGACGTGGCCATAGGTTTGACGCAACGGCTGAACCTTGAGCGTCCTGATTTCGATCTGCATGAAACTGTCTCCGTGTTGTCAGTGCTATATCGAATGAATCCGCTTGATATGCGGTGTTTGTCTTTTATCTTTTGTCTTTCGCCTCAGCCTTCGAAGCGCCAGCGTTCTCTCGAACGCTCAATTCCGCTGTCGTCGGCACCGAGTGTCTGTACTTCGTTGATGCGGCAGAAGTGCTCGAACATCGTGTTGTTCATGATGAGTTCGACGGCAAGGTCGGCATCGCCGACAGAGAAGTCGAACTCGACATAGCCGTCGCGCCGGCTCGTGATACGCACGTAGCGTCGAGTACTCGAGAACAGCGGTTGGGGATGATTCATCGTGGCCTCCTGTTGCAGCCTTTATTGCAGGAGGTATGCCATGCACGTCTTTTCGGGCATGACAGGGAGTTGGCATCTTTAATAGCGCTGTATTTCGAGGCCTTTTGCTTTTTTGATTGATCAAATCATCAAGCGCGAGAGGCGTGCTTCATCGTTTGATCAATTGGATTCGATTGCCGCGCAGCCAGAGCGGCGCAACGGCCGTTTAGCGCGTGGTGAGATGAAGATGCGGGGAGATACGCTTGATGAAAAGATCAAACGCGCCGCTCGGGCTTTATGTCTGCGAGTGATGACGTGCTGGTTGTTACCGCGTGGCAAAGACGCGTGCCCGAGCACTTGAAGAAATATTGGCCGGCTCCCGTGGACCGGCCTGAATGACGGGATCAAGCGAAATAAGCCGTCACTCGTCGGCCGAAGCCGAAGCCGATGCCTTATCGCGATTGCGCCACCGATACGCCAACTGCGGCCTCGTGATCCCCAGCATCCGTGCCGCCTGGCTCAGATTCCCTGCGGCGCGCTCGACGGCAGTTTCGATCAGCATGTTCTCAATGCGATCGAGCGGAATGCCCTCGCGCGCCATATGATCGAAGAGCGCATCGGCGGCACTGGCGTTCTGGCGCAACGGACGACCGCTCGCATCGAGCGAAGCCGTATCGCACTCCACTTCCGCGGGCGGCGAAGCGAACAGATCGCACTCGGTAATGCGCGCGCCAGGCGCGGCGAGAATCACACCGCGCTCGACTACGTTCTCCAGTTCGCGCACATTGCCGGGCCACGTATAAGCGCGCAATGTCGTTATCGCGCGATCGGTCAGCCCGAGCACGCGCTTGCCATGCCGCGCACTGTACTTTGCGATAAAGCGCTCGACGAGCAACGGGATATCGTCACAGCGCTCGCGCAACGGCGGAATCGTGACGGGATACACGTTGAGCCGGTACAGCAGGTCCTTGCGGAATGTCCCGCGCCGCACGGCATCGTTCAAATCGACATTGGTCGCGGCCACCACGCGCACATCGACGCGCCGCACATGCGTATCACCGACACGTTCGAACTCGCCTTCCTGCAACACGCGCAGCAACTTGGCCTGCGCATTCGCCGAAAGCTCGCCTACTTCATCGAGAAAGAGCGTGCCGCCATCGGCGCGCTCGAAGCGTCCGGGGCGGCTCTGATGCGCACCCGTAAACGCGCCGCGCTCCACGCCGAATAGTTCTGCTTCGATCAGTTCTTCCGCCATCGCCGCGCAATTGATCGCGACGAATGGTTTGTCGCGTCTGCGGCTCACGTGATGCAAACCGCGCGCGAAGCGTTCCTTGCCGACGCCCGTTTCGCCGAGCAGCAGCACCGTCACGTCGCTCGGCGCGGCGCGCTGCGCGAGCCGCCACGCTTCGATAAAACCATCGGAGATGCCGACGAGATCTTCGGGCTGCCCCGTGTCGTCCTGCATCGAGCGCAGGCTCTCGACTTCGCTTTGCAACTGAAGCAGCGTATCGAACACGGGGTCGGGTTGATAGAGCTTGAGCATCTCTTCGCCGTCGGGCCAGTCCTCGACCGGCTTGCCGACGATACGGCAATTGCGGTCGCCGCAACCGACGCACTCCGTTTCCTTGTAGAGAATCGTGCGCCCCATCAGCGAGGACGTATAGCCGCTCGCGTAGCCGACTTGCATCCAGCACACGGGCTCGTCGCCGACACCGAACAGATGCCGGTGTACTTCGGCTTCGAACGAGTCTTCCCACAGATGGTCGCCGTAGTACTCGCCTTTCGCGATGTCGATATGAACATCTATTGGCGTCACGCGCACATTGCCTTCGAGCACGTGAAGACATGGACCGATTTCGAGCAAGCCGAAGTCGCTCGCCGTCGGACGCAGCTTGCGCGCGAGTTCGGCGTCGCGCGCGCCGGACTGAAAACCCATTCGCGTGAACAGGCCGCGCGTGCGCTCGAGTCCCAGTGTATCGACGAGTTCCTTGCGCAACGCGCCGAGCGTGGCCGTATGAAGCAGGATCATACGGTTCTCGTCGAGCCAGATATGCCCCTCCTGCATGACGAACTTCAGGCGACGCGACAGGTTGTCGAGACCTTCGCGCATGCTCGCCGAAAATCGGGCGGTGCTGTCTCCCACGACGTCTCCTTATTGGATCGAGTAATCGTTTTTACGCCTATTGTAGGCAAGGTCCGTGCCGAACTGCTTTCGCGCGGGCACACCTGATGTTCTTCAACGTCCCTGCACGGTCTGCTCGGTATTTACACGTAGACGCGTTTAACCATTTGATCAAATCGCCCCAACCGATTCAACGATTTCGTCAAAACGGGGGCGCCTCTCGCTCACAAGCCGGAGCTTGCGTTCACGATCTCATGAACCACGCGCCGCTTGATCAAATGATCAAGCCGGCTGTCATGTGGCCTCGGCAAATGGATCAGCAGAATCGCCCGCATCGGGCGCTCACGCTTGATGGACGCCCATTGGCACCGCCCATGCAGAGCATCGCGCAAACTGGCTACGGCTGCGGTGAACGCGATGACGGACCCCACGAAAACACTCGATCAGGTTGACGATACCGGCCTCGTCATCGGTGCTCACGTCGTCACGCAACGCCGCTGGTATACGCATCACGGCATCTATGCGGGCAACGGCAAGGTGATTCACTATGCAGGCCTTTCACGTTCGCTGAGGCGCGCGCCCGTCGAAGAAGTGTCGTGCGACGAGTTCGCCGGCGATCACGCGATGTGGGTCGTGCGCGCGCCCGATGCGCGCTATGCCGGCGCGGATGCCGTTCGCCGCGCCTATCAGCGTCTCGGCGAAGACCGCTACCGGCTGATGACCAACAACTGCGAGCACTTTTGCGCGTGGTGTCTGTATGGCGAAAGCCGCAGCGGCCAGATCGAGCGATTGACGAGCCTCGCGCAGCGCGGACGCGAGTTCGTTGCTAAGGCCTTGCTCTATGCCGGAACGAAAGCTTTCTCCGCAGGCACGACGCGTTTGGCCGTTCGAGTTTGATGAAATCGTCACGCGGCTTCGATGCATTACATACCAGATGTCCGCGCCGTGCCGCACCATCGTCACATTGACCGCGTGCACAGCGCACCTGCAAGCCCGTACCGCAATCACCCGCTATCTCGAGCCCGGCCTTTGGCAGGAGGTCAACGATTACGTCGCGCCGATGCCGCAGGACACCCCGCGTGCAGCGCGCACTACGGCGGGACAGACTGCAGGAAGGGCAGCGGCGCGGTCTCGGGACAAAGGAGAGGAGCGGCAAAGACCCGGGTGCTCCTCGTATCAGCCGCTGACGCGGGCCGCGCTGCACACGATCGTCAAGGATGTCTCGCCGGCGCGGCCGCCCCGACTGTGCGAACCCGGCGCAGCATTCGAAGTGTGCGCCAACCTCGGGCATGCGTCGCTCAGCAACACCAGTCTTTATCTGCACGTCGACGACGATCGCTCGCTAGTGACGACAATCAGCGCAGCGAGGTGATGGTCACGCGGCACGATTGCCCAGCATCTCAAGGTAGCGCTGAACGGCTCCCCACTCTCCACAGATCCGGCTGATTGCGACCAGTTCCGCCTTCAGGCCACGCCCCGCAAGTTTCCGGTAGACCACATTCGGTGCTGCGATCTTGCTCGGCGGCGCGGGCGCGAGTGCCAGCCCGAGTCCCGCACCCGTCAGTGCCAGGACGGACAGCGTGCTGCTTACCTTGTGTGCGATGCGAGGTTCCTTTCCCAGCACCTGACGCAGGATCGTGAGCTGACCATCGTCGTCCCCATCGGCTGCATAGAGGATGAACGGCTCGTCAGCGAGCGTGGCAGGGGACAGGGAGCGTCGGTTCGCGAAAGGATGACTGCTGTTCATCACGACCTCCCATCTCCAACTTCCGACCAGGCGCACCGCGAGCTTCGCATCGAATTCGACGCCGAACGCCGGGCAGTAGCCAATGTCGAGGCGATCCGCGAGGATCGCTTCCTGCTGGGCTGCGGGTGCCATCTCGTGCAGTTCGAGCGCGACGTTCGGCCATGCGCCATGAAACGCGAGCAAGTCGTCGGACAAGGTCCCTGCTGCGACCGCATTGCCGACGAAGCCGATCCGTACCACACCGGTCTCCCCGCGCGCTGCGCGCTGGACCAGGCGCTTGGCCCGCTCAGCTTGCTCGATCGTCCGCCGTGCCTCGACCAGAAACAGCTTGCCGGCGTCTGTCAGTGCCACCTTGCGCGTGCTTCGCACGAACAGCGTGGCGCCCAGTTCTTCCTCCAGCGCGCGGATCTGGACGCTCAGCCCGGGCTGCACGATGTGCAGCCTCTCAGCCGCCCGCCCGAAATGCCCTGCTTCGGCGACTGCGAGAAAGTAGCGCAGATGACGCAGGTCCATGTGGATCGATTGATTACTTAAAGTGACTAATTTCGAACTTTAATCTATTGGAATGAAAATACAAGTCGGCGCATCCTGATCTCACGACGCTACCCCCAGTGTTATTCGTACAGGAGCCGACCGTGACCGCGAAGAACCGTATTGATGTCCACCAACATGTCGTCCCGCCGTTCTGGGCCGACACGCTGCCGTCGCACGGAGGCGATCCATCCGGCTGGCATATGCCTACGTGGAGTCCTGACAGCGCTATTGCGTTCATGGACAAGCTGCAGATCGCCACCGGCGTCTTGTCGCTGACCGCACCTGGCGTGCAGGGATGGTCCGCCCATGAGAAGCGTGACATCGCGCGCCGAGTCAACGAATACACGGCCGACATCGTCGCCCGATATCCGGCGCGCTTCGGCCATTTCGTCACCATCCCGCTCCCGGACATGACCGGCGCGCTGCTTGAGATCGATCATGCGTTCGACGCGCTGAGCGCCGACGGCGTCGTCCTGCTCAGCAACTATGGTGGCCAGTATCTCGGCGATCCCGCATTCGAACCCATGTGGGCCGCGCTCGACCGGCGCCATGCTGTCGTGTTCGTTCACCCGGCCAAGCCGGGCATCGAGACGTTAAGGGGCATGCCCGGACCGATGCTCGACTATCCATTCGACACGACGCGCACCGCAGTCCAGCTCGTGCTCAACGGCGTGATTGGCCGTTATCCGAACGTGCGCGTGATCCTGTCCCACGCGGGCGGCTTCCTGCCGTATGTGGCATACCGCTGCGCCGAACTGGCGCCCGGCGTGCGTGCCGACGTGCCGTTGACGGATGACCTCCTTGTGCTCTTTCAGCGCTTCTATTTCGACATGGCGTTGTCTTCGAGTCCGGCGGCGCTGCCGAGCCTCACGACGTTCGCGAAACCCGGACACATCCTGTATGGCAGCGACTATCCATATGCGCCGGCGTCGGTGGGCGCGTCGTTCACCGCGATGTTTGATGCCTAAGGCGGTCTATCCTCAGAACAGCATGCGGCGATCAACCGCGACAGTGCACTCGAACTGCTCCCTCGCCTTGCGAAGCTGACGCGGTGATTGCCTTGCCGAGCAGACTTTCGGGCAAAACCTTGGGTGCGAGTTCGTCGAGCCAGAACTTGATCCATGTGCGGTAGATCTACCGCTTACGGTCGATCAGATGGCGCGCGGCATTGACGTTTTTCGTTAATTCCGCAAGCCGAGTTCACATAAGCGCTATTCTGCCCGCTAATTCTGATAGCGTGCCGACGTGACAGACTGCATGCCTATAAACGTACATGGACCCCCGCCTATGAGCAAGATTGGTTTGCATTTTGAAGGTCCCGACTGCGTCCGTACATCCGGCTTCTGATGTGCCTACTATGGGCACGAGCCATCATGGAAGTTTGCGCGCTTGCCCCTCATCGGCCTTCTGGCTTCGTACTGCAGCCGCCGCATATATCAGGATCTGCAAGCGCCGGTCCGACCGGTTCGCCATGCTCACCGCTTCTTGCGCAATCGCGAAGAGGCTGAAAGTACTTCAGATGTTACAGGTGCTACACCACCTTGAAGCTATCATTGCTCGTCAATATCGCCCAGGCGATGCGTGCCGTTTTGTTCGCCAGAGCGATTGCCGCGACGCTCATGTGACGGCGTTGCATCACGGCTTTGATCCATCGGCTATGCCGGTCATCGCGGCGATTCACGAAACGCATCACTGCGCGCGCACCTTGTACAAGCAGAGTCCGGAGATAAGTATCGCCGCGTTTTGTAATGCCGCCCAGCCTCGACTTGCCGCCGCCTGATCGTTGCGTCGGCGTCAAGCCCAACCATGCCGCGAACTGTCGCCCGTTCTTGAACTGCGAAGGATCTCCAACGCTGCTGAACAATGCGGTGGCTACAAGGGGGCCAATGCCAGGAACCGTAGCAAGTCGCCTGCAACCTTCATTGCGTTTGAATATTTCGGTGATCTCGGTAGCGAGTTCCTCGACCCATTGCTGCAGGGCCGCCAGCTGTTCGAGGTACATCGATCCCAGCCGCCGCAGCAGGAGTGTGATCCGGGCATCGCAATCGTTGACGAGTGCAACGATACCTTGCCTCAACTGAGGAATGCCCGTCGGGAAGATGAATCCCTCTTCGGCAAACATGCTGCGGATCTGGTTCGACTTCGCGGTTCGTTCGTGGATGAGTCGCTCGCGCATGCGGTGAACAGACTGCAGCGACTGCTGCTCGGCGCTCTTGATGGGCACGGGGTGAATGCCGGGTCGCGAAACAGCTGCGCAAATAGCGGCAGCATCATTCGCGTCGTTCTTTCCCCCAACCCGGAATGGTTTCACATACTGCGTTGGCAGCAGCCGTACTGTGTGCCCAAGGAAGGTCAATTTACGCGCCCAGTAATGGGAACCGTGACAGGCCTCGATACCTACCAGACTCGGCTTCAGCTTTGAGAAGAACTTTAATACGTCAGCCCGGCGCAGCTTACCCTGCATGACCGGCGTGCCTCTACGATCGACACCGTGTACCTGGAACACATTTTTCGCAATATCAAGACCGATGGTCAGTGTAGGCATCTCGAATCTCCCGAAGGTGGCTCCGAAAGTGTGCACCCCGGAGGGGGCGGGAGTCCATGCCATCAGCCTTGTCGGGCCCGGATAGTAACCGCGCAGCAGGACTCCATCCGCTGGACGGCGAATACATTTCGTGTAGCGCCTGACAGCTTTTCGAGTTCGCCCACAGCCGGTCTGACCTGTCGCTATCCTTGCCTTTGCGTCCCTGAATTACGAAGTCACGCTTTTAGGGTGACGCTGCGAATTAACCTGTTCATGCTGTGGTCCTACCGTGGCTGGCTCGGTGTTGAGGGAGTGGACACATACGAGGGATCGAAACGCTCGCCCCTAGCCAGAATCGCCCACAGGATGCGCGCGTGCTTGTTGGCGACGGCGACCAGCGTTCGATACCAGCCCACGCGTGCCTGGAGTTGAACGATCCAGCGCAAGAGCCGGTCGCTTCGTCGATGGGCGCTCGTTACGGCCGAGCGCGCGCCTTGGAACAGCAGCGTGCGCAGACACGTGTTGCCCTGTTTTGTGATGCGGCCCAGGCGGGTCTTGCCGCCGCTGCTCTTCTGTTTGCGAACCGTGCCGATCCAGGCGGCAAATTGGCGGCCGTTTTTGAACAGGCGAGCGTCGCCGACGGTCGCGACGGCGACCGAGGAGGTGAGCGCTCCGATGCCGATGACCGCCATCACGCGCTGCGCATTGCTGTCGTGCTTCACGTGTGTGGCGACTTGCGCGTCACACCAGGTGATTTGCCGGTCAAGGGCCTGCAGGTGCTCCCAGCCTTGCAGCGGCGCACTGCGCGCGACACCGTTCAGTTCAGTGTCGCCGTCCTCGAGTGCCTCGACGAAATGGTCACGAAACGCATCGATGCCTTGCGGCAGGAACACGCCGAACTCCACCAGTTCGCCGCGCAGCCGGTTTGATCAGCGCGGTGCGCTCCTCGACGAAACCGCTGCGCATGCGGTGCACCACCAGCACGTTTTGCTGGTCTGCCGTTTTGACGGCCACAAAGCGCATGTGCGGTCGGCGCGCGGCCTCGCAGATGGCCTCCGCATCCAGCCTGTCGTTCTTCACGTGATTGCCGCCCTTGCGGGGCGCCGCGAACTGCGGCGCGATCAGGCGGACTTCATGGCCGGCCGAGCGCGCGCAGCTTGCGCGCCCAGTAGTGGGCTGCGCTGCACGCTTCCATTGCGACCAGACACGGCGCGAGGTTGGCAAACCATTCGAGAAACTTCTGCCGTGAGAGGGCTTTCCTGACCACCACGCGTTCCATGCTGTCCACGCCGTGCACCTGGATCAGGTTCTTGGCCAGATCCACGCCGATACGAGTAATCTTGTCCATGACTTTCCCGTTCTCAGATGGGTTGCCCAGCACCAACCATCCTGGCATATCGCTATGCCACGAGATCGGGAAAGTCCTTACTAATTCGCTGGCGCGGCCATCGACCAACGGCGGCTATGGTCAGCTTTTCTGACGTCAGACCGAGAGTCATTTGAACGGCGGTTGCCTCCCATTGTGAGGACAACAAGCGACCCGTTGCCGTCACTCGGATCGCCGCACCGACTACGGCCGCATTTGCGCATCCAACGGACATCGACCATGCCAAGTCGTCTAGCCTGGAGATCCGAAACGTTCGGTCGTTCAAACTTATGCACAACGACCGCTTACCGGAAAGCGGTCATTGACGCTCACTTACCGTGACCGGGACGATTTTTTCCAGTCGGTCCAGCAACAGTTCCTTTTGCTGCAACGGCAGGTTGACCAGACTGGGATACATGTTAATCAGTGCCATCCGTTCCGAAGACGACTTGGAGGGCAGCAGCATGAGCAACCCCGCCTTCTCACGGTCGGAGAGCGATGACATATACGGTAGCGCGCTGAGTTGCACCATACTGGCGGACCCTACCGAAGGTACGGCAGCTTCGTGCGTCACGGGCGACGGTGCCGGTTTTCCCCCTCCAGGCGACGTGCTTTGCGCGGCCAATGGGCCCGGTCCCGCCGAAGCTTGCTGCGGGGCTGCCATGGATGCCGGGGCGGAATCCCCTCCGCCGCATCCGGTAAGCAGCAGACTGAACAGCAGCATCCACCGGGCATGCAAAAAATGGCGCGGTGCATGTGGGACATGCCACACGCGGCAATCAGGGTGAACGTCTTGTTGCATGGCCAAGCATCCGATGATTCAGGAAAAGCGGGCGTGGCACCGCATGAGATGACGGTACCAGCCGCCACCGGTTGCAGACGTGCCAGCGGATGCTGGCACGTCCATCCCTGGCTTAGGACGCTCTCGCTAGTGTCGGGTTTCCCGTATCGGTCGAATGTGCCGAAGCCTGTGCCAAGGTCAATCAAGGAATACTGAAATAAGCCCCGCTGAAGCCATCAAATGTGATCGTATACGCGAAACTCACAAGGGTTACGCTGTTTCCCACTAGCGACTTGGTCCAGTTCCCGTTGGGGCAGGTGGCATTGGCTAGTAACGACGCGGTGCTCGGCGCCGTCACACTGAGCGCCGGCACTGCGATTTGCCCGTTCTTGGCAGATGGCATGCCTTGCGCCGAACCAGACGTTACGGCCTTCGTCTTCACATCGACGAGCTTGCCGCCACCGTTTGTGCACGTCACGGTGCCTGAGTAACTCGCTGTCAGCGTCACTGTAATATTAGTGTTGCCGACCCCCCCGATGGTGGCCGCGGTACAGCTGACATTCAGATTCTGATCTGTGGTGCATGTCGGCTCGGCAGTTGCAAAATGTGCTCCGCTGGGCGCATTGGCGGCATTGATGGTTTGGGCCCAAGCTGCGGGAGCGATCAGCATCGCAGCCAATGTAACTAAAGCCAGATTCTTCATATTTGGCTCCAATAAATCAATGGTACGGTCTATTGAGAAGTAACTGAGAAATTCGAATAATGGGCCTCCTTTTTTAATAATAAAAATATCGAAGACTGTTTGACGATACGCCGGCGGCAGTGGCGCAACGAGTCGGCCGAAGTATTGCCGGATTATTTAAAATTCGGACAAGACAAATTAACCCCGCGCGCTGCCCGCTTGTATTGTGAGCGGGGCGCGAGTGTTGGGTATTGCCCAATGTGATGTCAACCAGGATACGTGGCGAATTGTTCTGAAGCATAACCTCCTAATTAGAATTGTTAGGCTTCTTTAAGCTTCCAGAATGCAATATAGGTCAAGCGCGTTACTAAAAGTTACTTTTTTGATCTTTTAGGATTTTTCCGATAAGGGCGGTGTTATGGCGAAGCATTGCTATCGTTATTATCTAAAATTATTAGTTTTGGCCCGGCTAAGGTTAGCGCGCGAGGTGAGAGGCAATACCAATTTTGCTGTGCATAAGCCTGTTGCCTCACTGCCGTCTGAGACTGAGCACCGGATCGATGGGGCACGCTGAGCGTCCGCTGGCCCGGCCCACATCCGACGGTTGGCCGTCCGCGGCGTCCTTTCTCCGAATGTCGCTTTCATGTTTAGGGTTGTAGGATGCCTGCCCTAACCCTTCGGGCGCGTCGATCCACGTGGATGCGAGCGGGCAGACGTCCTACAAGCCCCAAGGGAGGAAACCGCGGAGTGCTCCGGCATGGTCTGAACACTTTCGCCGTTATGGCGATTTGTCGATCACCCTGGGAGCATGCTGACTAGAAACGCGAGTGGTCGCGAACCTGGGTGAGTACGATTGCGGCAACGGGTTTGTGTCGGATCGCTATCGAGCCGACTCTGCCGAAGCCAAACTGGCCGTTTGCCGTGGCGAGCACAGGCGTCTGCTAAGGGCTCTCGTTGCCGGGAAGCCGACAGTTCAGGTACGTGCGCCGACGCGATGGCATTCATCTGCAGACTCGCTTAGAGGGGTGGTGGTGCCCGGATAGGTCTGCTGGGTTGAAGTGTCTCAATGATGATCATCGGCGAGCCGCAGTGACGGCAGACGAAGGTTGCTGGCGCTGGCGCAGTGGCTGCGATTGCGCAGCCAGGCTTGTTGCCGGCAGGCATTTCGCTGAGCAACTCGCGTATCTTCGCCAGATTGTCACGCCGCACTGGGTTTGCCAGCAGGCCGTAATGGCGGATGCGGTGAAAGCCGCCGGGCAGCACATGCAGCAAGAACCGGCGCGCGAACTCACCCGTTTCGAGCGTCATGGTCTTGTAGCGCGTGCGTCCCTTGACGCGATAGTCCTTCCAGCGAAAGGTGACGCCACGGTCGTCGAGCGCGACCAACCGCTGGTTGGATATCGCGACTCGGTGCGTGTAACGCGACAGATAGGCCAACACCGCTTTGGGTCCCGCAAACGGACGCTTGGCATACACGACCCATTCGCATGCGCGCATCGGCGCAAGCCACTCGGCAAATGCGGTCACATCGCTGAGCGCGGCGCGTTCGCCGAAGAAGCGCAGGTTACCGCGGCAATAGGCGGCCTCCAGCTCTTCGAGGAAGCGTCGTCGGAACAGGCGCGAGAGTACGCGCACAGGAAGAAAGAAACCCGGCTTGCATGCCACCCACCCGCTTCGGTCCAGCGACAGACCACCGCCGGGCACAATGCCATGTACATGGGGATGGTGCGTGAGCGCCGAACCCCAGGTATGCAGAACAAGGGTGGCACCGATCTGTGCGCCGAGATGCTTCGGATCGGCAGCGATAGTGCGCAGCGTCTCGGCGGCGACATCGAACAGCAATCCATAAATGACCGCCTTGTTGTAATACGCTATCGCGCTGATTTCGGCCGGCAGTGTGAAGACCACGTGGTAGTACTCGACGGGCAGGAGATCCACCTCGCGTGCTTCGAGCCATCGGCGCGCAGCGCTTGCCTGACACTTTGGACAATGGCGATTGCGACATGAGTTGTAGGCGATCTCAATCTCCGCACATCCTTTACAGCGAAGCACGTGCCCTCCCAGCGCCGCGCTGCGGCACTGTTCAATGGCCGACTTAACCTTCAGTTGGCCCAGGCTCAGGTTGGCGGATTGCCGCCACGTTGGGCCAAGCGAGCGAAAGACGTCGGCCACCTCGAGCGCGCGATGCGCCACAATGTCGACTTACTCGGTGTGCAAATTCTCAAGAGGGCTCACTACCTCACGCAGAATATCGGTGGCGACCTGGGCATAAAGCGCTGTCGTCTCAAGCTTCTTGTGCCCGAGCATGACCTGTATCACACGGATATCGACCTTCTGCTCGAGCAGATGGGTGGCAAAGCTATGACGCAAGGTGTGCATCGACACGCGCTTGTCGATTCCGGCAGCCTGTGCCGCTGCATGGACTGCGCGGTTGAGTTGACGGGTGCTGAGCGATTCGATTGGGTTGAGGCCGGGAAATAACCAGCCACCGTCGAGCATCTTGCCCTGGGCTCGGGCGACGCGCCACCAGACCCGCAAACGATCGACCAGGATCGGCGACAGCATCGCATATCGGTCCTTCTGGCCTTTGCCCTGCTCAACGCGCAGCGTCATGCGTTGGCTGTCAATTTCGCTGACCTTCAAGGCCACCACTTCGCTGGCGCGCAACCCAGTGCCATAGGCGAGCGCGAGCGCGCTCTGATGCTTGAGGTTACCTGCTGCGGCTATGAGCCGACTCACTTCGTCGCGGCTGAGTATGACGGGCAAGGTGCGCGGGAGATAGATCGGACGCATCTTGGCCATCAACTCCTCGTGGCCAAGTGTTGTGCCGAAGAAGAACTTCAGGCCGGTGATGGCCGCGTTCAGGGAGATTGGCGACACGCCGTGGTCGACCAGATGCAGTTGATAGCGCCGCAAGTCCTCGACTGTGGCGGTGTCGGGCGAGCGGCTGAGGAAGATGGTGAAATCCCGAACCGCACGCAGATAGTTGGCCTGCGTCTTCGGTGCGAGTCGGCGCATGCGCATGTCGTCCATCATGCGTTGACGCAGCGGACTGACGCTTCGGCTGGCAGTAGTCATGGTTGGGCTCCTGTTGGGAGATGAGGCAAACCGCCTCATCTCCCAACATAGGAAACCGCGCAGGTTTCCTATGACGAACCACCATGTTTTGAGGTTGACCCGGTTCAGCGGACCGATCTGCAGTCAGAGATTGAATGTGATTTAGCCTCCATTGGGCGTTGAGCAGCGGGTTGTCCACGGACGGGCAGCGGGGCGCTTCTCTCGCCCATGACGCTGCCCGGCGGTGGGCAACCCGCGATGCGATGTCGGTTGATGTGGCGCATGCAGGTTTTCAAATTCGAGCGGCGAGCAATAACCGATGCTGCTGTGCAGGCGGCGTATGTTGTACCAGCCTTCCAGGAATGAGAACACACGTCGACGCGCCTGTTCATGCGTTGCGAAGTGCT
>NZ_WHNP01000085.1 GCF_009362735.1 Paraburkholderia franconis
GCGAGCCTCCCGCGCGGCGTCCTGCTCCTCCTGCGCGGCCACCCATCGACGCAGCAAATTCGCATTCAACTGGTAATGCAGCGCGACCGCGGCGATCGACACGTTCGGCTGCATCGCCGCACGGATCACCTTCTCCTTGAACTCCTTGCTGTGGCGACGGCGGCGCCGTATCGGCTGTACCACCTCAGAACCGGCTTCATTCTCGTTCATAGCGTACACGTGTCCATTTAAAGAATTGGTGGACACGATCGTCGCTTCCCTAACACGCTGGTTCAAGGCGACATTGCCGGGCGCTTACTTTTTTGCAGGCTTCCCCCAGACTAATGACGCTAGGTCAACGCGTTGACGACCACGTCGATGATGGCCACGCTTATCGCGTGGCGCCTGGTTACCAACCACGCGCGCGCCCATGCCAAGCCGATTTGTCCCGCCGCGGACTCTGAATCGACAAGAGCGCGGATGCCCAATGCTTCGATAAACTTGCCGCCCCTAGTGACCGAGCCGCTCGCCGCATAAACGTTCGAGAATCGCTTGCGGTTCTCGAATCACATGCCCGCACAAGACGTAACCCCTGTAGGTCTCACGTTTCATCCGCGGTTGTCCCCCGCTGGACACCGCTTACTGTCGGCCCAGAGCGCCCAGTATCGATTCCGGCCATCTTCAATGTAGCGTCAATCATCTTCAGCTCCTGGCCGAAATCGAGCGCCCACTCTTCACCATCGCACCGGACGGTCATGCCGTTGTGCAACGAGATGAGATAGCGCGCCTTGTACAGTTCGTCGACAACCTTGACGCTTGGCGCCCAGAGCGTCAACGTGGCGCGCTACGCGGGGCGAAGTTGCGACTATTGGTTTCGACAATAATTTCGTGAGGCAAAGTTATGTCGAAATCCATCGACGTGACTTGACCTTCACCCACCGTTTACTTGACCCCCACCCACACGCAACTTGACCTCCACCCACGTTTTGCTTGACCTTCACACACGGAAATTGGGTATCCACTTCTGAAAACGCCGCAGGAGACAACGCGTTTTCCCGGTTGGGCGCTCCGGTAATCATATAATCTTTAATCTGTGTAATTTCCTAAGCTTAAGCGACCAGCCTCTTGAGAGTAGCTCGTTATAGCGCTTCCGTTGAATCGCCCCAAGTTTGCGCGTAACCGCTCCTCTTTCAAAGGGATGGAGTAGATGGCATCCAGGACGAGGAGTTAGTTCACGCGAGCGGCATCTCTTCCATCCAGCCTGCAGCCCGCGACGTCCTTCGCGGACACAGCCGCGCAGTTCAAAGTCACCACACGTCAGCCCACTCACCCCCTGGCTGCCCTCCGATGAGTTCCAAGAAGCCACTTTGTTCGGTGCACCATTTGCCGTGCATTGAGAGTTTCAATCCAACTCGCCCCGTTCGGCCAGCGCCACTAGAGTGTCGACCACGTGACGCACCTTGGGTCGCAGATGCGCCACCTTCGGCCAGACGGCGTGCACGTCTATGACTTCACTCGAAATATCGTCGAGAACAGACAACAACACGCCCGACTCTAGGTGAGGTCGTAGGAGCGACATTGGCATCTGGCAAAGTCCCAAGCCTGCAAGAGCGGCCTCAACAATAGAGTCGCCGTCACTGATTTGATGGGTTGCGGGTGGCGAAATCCGCCGGCACTCGCCCTCGACCTTCACTCGCCACGATAGCGGTTGGCCACGGCGATAGCCGAGAAGGCATGAATGATTTTTCAAGTCTCCTAATCTGCTCGGAGTACCGCGCTGCGCAAGGTAATCGGGCGATGCTGCAATCACCATCCGCTGGCTAGTCAGGCGACGAGCAACCAGACCACTCGAACTCTCCAGTTCGCCGAAGCGAACAACCAGGTCCACGCCTTCTTCAATGGGGTCAATGAGATGGTCGGAGAAAGTCATCGTGAACTGCAGGTCAGGGTGCTTTCGCGCGATGTCCAGCAATATCGGGACTAAGATACGCCGGCCAAAGGCTGCGGGCATGTCAATCCGCAAGCGACCGACAGGCCGCTGGTTCCCTGGGCCAAGCGCGGTTTCCGCTGTTGAGATTTCATCGAGTGCAGAAGCGCACGCTGCAAAATATGCATCGCCGTCCGCCGTCAGCGAGATGCTTCTGGTGGTGCGATGGAATAGTTGCGCGCCAAGGCGCTCTTCCAGTTTCGCGATTGCTTTCCCAACCGCTGACTTAGTCAGCCCCAGTTCTTCAGCTGCGTCGGTGAAACTGCGCGACTTCGCGGCGGTGACGAAAATCGCGATTCCACTGAGTGTGTCAACTTGCGCCATGCTCTGCCTCATTGAAGAGTTTTATTCCTCATATAGGGCATACCTGAGCATATTGTCAACCTAGGGTAAAAGTGCCCTTCTCCAAGGACCGACTAGATTTTCACCGAGCGCCCTGTGTTGGCAGCTTCCAAGGCGCAGTTCGCGATTCGCAGCGCCCGGATACCGTCCCGCGGCGTCGCAGGCATTGCAGCGGCCGTTTCAAGCGCCGTCAGGAAGCGGTCAAGCTCGACCTTGTATGAGTCCGCATGTCGCTCAAGGAAAAAGTTGAGCAGTGGGTCGCGTGCCTCAGTTGCTTCGCTCGTCCAGCGACGCAGGCTGGAGGGGCGGTGGTTCTCATTCAGCACCATCCCCTTCGAACCGAACACTTCGACGCGCTGGTCGAATCCGTATGCCGCTTGTCGGGAACCATTGATGTGACATTGTTTCCCTGACGCCGTGCGCAGCAATACCATCACGCTGTCAAAGTCAGGAAGCTCTTCCAGACCCGGGTCGACAAGCCGGCTACCCATCGCCATTACTTCGACGGGCTCCTCGCCGAGCAGCCAGCGAGCAGTGTCGAAATCGTGGATGGTCATGTCACGAAAGATTCCGCCCGAGTGCCGAAGATACTCGCGGGGCGCGAGGCCCGGGTCGCGACTCGTGACGACGACCTGGCGAACATCGCCGACTTCACCGTCCTCGATAGCCTGCTTGAGCCGCATGGCGTCCGGGTCGAAGCGTCGATTGAAGGCAAGCATCACGCGCCCGTTAAGACGCTCGATTTCTTCGACCGCGGCGAGCGCGCGGTCTATGTCCAGGTCGATGGGCTTCTCGCAGAGCACCGGCTTGCCCAGCCGAACCGCCTGCAACGTGAGGTCGATATGCGTGTCCGTCGGTGTGCCGACGATGATTGCATCTACGTCTTCGCGGTCAACTACCGCTTTGCAATCGATAGATGCGTCGCAACCGAGGTCAGCTGCGAGCGCTTCGACATCTTCCTTGTTGGGGTCTGCCACGGCGACGAGTTTCACCCGACGGTCAGCGGCAACGTTGGCCGCGTGGATTTTTCCGATGCGCCCGGCACCGAGAACAGCGATACGCAACATGTGAGTCTCCTATTTCTCGTCAGCGCACCATTTGGCGGGCCGATTATTCACTCTTGATTTGACACCTGGCAGAACGTTCTTAGACTGCCAACAATGTTTGTCTCTTTGGTCGGATGCGGTGCCTCTGAGCGACAAACGAAGCGTGGAGCACAGGGCGCTTCGGCAATCTGTCGACTCAGCCGCAGAATGTCATCCAGACCAAAGTCCTGAACCTCAGGCACACGCTCTCCGCGTGCTTGCGCTACGGCGGTGGCGATGCGAAGGGCGTTGGAGCGCTCACGTATCAGCAGTTCAAGTGCTTCCACCAAAAATGCTCGCTCTCGTTGTGACACCTTTGTGCCAATCGTCTGGTCATGGGCAGACATATCCTGGACCTCTGAACAATAGCGCCGCGAACGGCGTCCTACCTGCGGTCAACCGTCGCCAGTTGGAGCCGGTAGCCGACGTCAAGGGGCCATGCGCCGTCAAATGAGGCTTCGAATGCTTCCGCCGTCAACACCCCAGACCGCCGAGGTAACAAACGACGCGAGGTCAGACGCCAGGAAGACAATCACATTAGCGACCTCGTCCGGTTGGCCCAAGCGATTCAGCGGTAACTGACGCAGCGACAACTCATGCTCCACGGCGTCCTTCGGAGCCATCCCGTGAAACTTGCCCATCGTGTCTGCGAAGCCGCCTTCCTTCGTCCAGAACGGCGTCCAGACCGGTCCCGGCGCAACTGCATTCACCCGAATCTTCGGAGCTTCGGCTCGCGCGAGTCCTTTCGTCAGAGCGAGCACGGCCGCCTTCGAAGCGGAATAGTCAATCGGAACCGGCTCCGGCTGTCGTGCCAGGTCCGACGCGTTATTGATAATCACCGCTTTCTCGCGCGAACGCAGCATCGGCAATAGATACCGGCACGTCCGGACGTAGCTCATGAAATTGAGGTTCATGGTGAAGTCCCACTCTTCGTCTGAGAGCTCTTCGAACGTGCGGACTTTTCCAGCCCCGACGTTATTGACGAGAATGTCTACCTCGCCGTTATATGGCTTCAAGACCGCGTCGATGCCGCCCTTGACTCCGTCCGCTGTCGACAAATCGGCTCTCGCAATCGTGACGTTGGTTCCGAGCGAACGCAGCTCCGTCTGAGTTTCTTCGAGAGCATTGATGTCGATGTCGATAAGACAAAGACGCGCCCCTTCACGCGCGAATCCCAACGCCGTCGCGCGGCCAATGCCTTGCGCAGCGCCAGTAATCAACACAATCTTTCCTTCGAGGCCTGCTTCCATGACGTCTCCAATTCAATGTTATGTGCTGTCGCAAGCAACCCGGAGCACCAATTGCCCGCGCCTCGATTGAGGTCTTCTGGACTTTTTTGCGTGCGAACGCCACCCACTCCCCGCGCCAGCGAGGCAGCAATTTCATTCGCAGTTGGCGCCAGACTTAGCGGTTATCGACCCGTTTGATAAACGGCCTGATGTCGACCGTGTTCCAGATTCCGGCCTTGTTGAACGGGTCCGTAGCGACAAACTTCTCGATTTCCTCGATGCCATCGGCTTCGTAAAGAAAGAAGCTGCCTATCATCGTCTGGCTATCTGACTTCGTCAGCGGTCCCGAAATGAGCGTCTTAACAGGCGCCGTCTGCAGGTAGGCTTTGTGAGCGTCATAGTTTTCAAGGCGGCGCTCGACCGTGTTCGGGTGGTCAAGGCAATAAACAGTGAAATGCATTGTTGTCTCCTTGCTTCAATTCGAGCCCTGTATCGAGCGTCACAGCGACATATGAAAGTCAGGGTGTTCCCGCGCGCGGCGCGGTGCCGTCGAAGGCATCCTGCAAAAGCGCGAGGAGTGCTTCACGCTCAATCGGACGCGGGTTCCAGTAGGGATTCGAGCTGGCAATGTCAGCAGCTCTCTGAACGTCTCCTGCAGACATGCCGATGTCTTTAAGTGCAAGAGGCGCTCCGCAGCGTTTGGCGAGTTCGTAGACTCCCAGCGCAGCATCGTCCGCGCCAAGCGCACGCGCGATGCGCCGCATTGCTTCCGGCGCGGCCTGACGGTTATACGCAAGCGCGTGAGGCAGGAGGATTGTGTGCGTCTGCGCATGTGGAAGGTTGAAACTTCCACCTAGCGTGTGGCACAGCTTGTGGTGAAGCGCCATACCCACGCTGCCCAGGACGGTTCCGCATAACCAGGCACCATACTGAGCGTCAGAGCGAGCCTCGACGTTTTGAGAGTCGGCGACGATGGCAGGCAACGCACGCGCGAACGCAGCAATCCCTTCCTCTGCCATCAGGCTCGTCACAGGATTTGCATCGCGTGAGTAGAGGGCCTCCGCTGCGTGCGCAATGGCGTTGATTCCGCTCGTGACAGATAGTGCGACCGGAAGGGACATCGTCAGGTCGGCATCGTAAATCACGGTCTTTGGCAATACACGCAGGTCTGTGCCTGTCTTTTTGAGGCCAGCATCGGTAATGCCAAAGATAGGTGTCATTTCGCTACCCGCATATGTCGTGGGCACAGCGAGAATCGGGAGGTCTGACTCGAGAGCGATTGCCTTACCCAAGCCAATCGTCGAGCCGCCGCCAACAGCAATCGCACAATCGGCATTCAGCTCTTTCGCCCGCGCGCGAGCTTCCTTGGCCAACTCAAGTGGCACGTGCATGACAGCACGGTCAAAAACGCCAGCCGCGCGTTTGCCGAGACGTGCAGCAACTGCCTCGCCTGTTTCCTTCTGCTCGGGGCTACACAGAATCAGTGCCCGCTCAGAGTTCAGTTGAAGCACCTCGCGCTCAAGATGCTGCAAGCTGCCTGGGCCAAACACGACTCTCCCCGCCCGTGCCTGATAAACAAACTCACGCTTTTGCATGAAGATACTCCGCTGCACGTTCTGAACTCAGTTCTGCATCCGCGTGATAGTCGACCTGGAATCGTGCTGTGCGTAGGTCCCCGAGTTCATTTCGCACGCGCAGATGTTCGGGATGAGACGCATACGCTTCCAGTGCTTCCTGCGAGTCGAATTCAGTGACGAGAACAGCGTCGCATGCGTAATCGACCTGGCTGTGGTCAAGGCCGACTTCGAGATGCCGCATTCCGGGGATGCGACCACGCAGGCCTTCGAAGCTGGTCTTGACAAGGTTCGATGCGGCCAAACGCTCCGCTGGTGTGTCACCGCGAACGCGCCACATCACGATATGCCGAATCATGCGTGCACCTCCGATGGGTTAAGCACAAAGTCGTATTCAAGCGAGTACCACGGTGTTTCAATTTCGCGGCCATCCGGGGCGACACCCGGTTCATGGCGTTTCCACTCAGCGATAAGCGTTGAGCGCACGCCGAACACGACGTCGGAATCGAGATACTGGTCGCCATCACGAAACACATGGGTAATGAGCGTCTCGTACCCCGGTGCTTCAATCATGAAATGGAGATGAGCGGGTCGCCACGGATGACGACCGACGGCCGACAACATGCGACCAACAGGCCCGTCGTGCGGGATGGGGTAGGCCTCGGCGAGAATCGAACGGAAGTTGAAAAAGCCTTCGGCATTCGGCGTCAGTCGTCCACGTGCACGGTGGATTGCGTTGCCTGCTTCGTCGAGGTTCTGGACGTCATAGAATCCATCTTCATCGGATTGCCAAACGTCGATTTGCGCATTTGCAATCCCTTCCCCGCCAGCACCTCGCACCTGCCCCTTCACATAGCATGGCGCTCCCTTTGCACCGTTCGAGATGTCATCGCCGTTGCTATAGACAGGCGCACCCTCAACATAGAACGGACCGAACACCGTGGCCTCAGTGCAGTTGGACGGCTTGCGATTATTCTGTGACATGACCAGCATCGAGAGTCCGAGTGTGTCCGACAGGAGGATGAACTCCTGTCGTTTGTCATCGGTGATGTGGCCGACTTCCGTCAGGAATTTAATTGCTTTGAACCACTCGTCCTCGGTGAAGTGAACGTCGCGGGCAAAGGCGTGGAGGTGCTGAACCAGGCTCGTCATCACAGTCCTCAACCTTGCGTCCGTGCAGTCTGCAAACGAGGCGATAACAGCTTGGGTAATGGTGTCTTCGTTGATGTTGCGCATCGTGCATGTCTCCGTTGTGCGCTCGCGTCTGAGAATGAAAGGTAAAGCGTGGCTGGCGTAAATAAAATGCGCTATGGCGAAATGACATTTCCTCCTGCCGGAAGAATGGTTGCGCGATTGGCAGCTCCCTGATTCGCCGCGCCCGGAAGCGCGCCTCGGCTACACCGATTGTAGAAAGCGGCTCTACAAACCGGAGAATCCGGGTAGGTTTATCTATCTGACTCCCTGCGGCATATTTGGCCGCAACGGGGTTGGAAGAATCCCCTTCGATTGTTCCACCAGAAATCCGAGAGGGAGATGATGGACCGCTGGACGCAACTGCAGTTATTCGTGCTCACGGCCGATTTGGGAAGCCTTTCGAAGGCCGCCGAGCAGCTCGACATGTCGAACGCCGCAGCAAGTCGCACGCTGAGCTCGCTGGAGGAGCGCCTTGGTGCACGGTTGATAGAACGGACCACACGGCGCATGTGGCTGACAGACGTGGGTCGCGAATATCATCGCCGCTGCACAGCCGTCATCTCCGAGCTGGCGGAAGCTGATTCAGTTGCTTCTGAAGAGGCCCTCAGTCCGCGAGGGGTTCTTCGAGTGACCAGTTCCGTGTCGTTCGCGATGATGCACATCGCGCCTGCGCTTCCCGAATTTCTGCGACGCTACCCCAATCTATCCGTTCAAATCACCGCTGCAAACCAGTACCGGGACTTCATCGAAGCAGGGATAGACATCGCTATCCGCACGAAGGAACATGAAGGTGACTCAGGCATTACAATCCGGCGCCTTGCCGAGACTCGACGTGTGCTCGCGGCGTCACCCGCCTATCTCGCCGAGCACGGCCGCCCTCAAAATCCAGAGGACTTGGAACAACACAAGTTGCTCGTCTACAACCTTGCCGTTGACCCATATCTCCTTCACCTGCGGCGCGGAAGGGAAGAACGCAACATTGCTATCACGAGCGCACTCGATTCGAACGAGGGGCAGGTCATCGTTGCGGCTGGGCGTGCGGGACTGGGCATCGTAGTACAGCCGCTGTACATCATCCACGACGACATCGTGTCGGGGCGCCTTATTCCGGTACTGGACGACTGGCAACTGCCGCGTCTGACCATAAATCTCGCGTATCAAAGCAGACGCTATCAGCCGGCCAAAATCAGAGTTTTCACTGACTTTCTCATTGACCGCGTGAAGCGCCTCAAGCTCGAAGAACGCTGGATGACTTGTGCGACTTGAAACTATCGAATGTCCAACATGTTCAGGGATGCCCCTGCTTGAGCTGCCAACGTCGTCAATGCGTCTACCGCGCAGGCCATTCCAAGCAGGGGCAGCAACATGCTACGCGATGCCTGTCGCCTTTCTGCGAGCGAATCGGCCGAGCGGAGCAGCCAGGACAGCACCGAGACGCCCGTCAAGCAAGACCACAATCAGAAGCAACAGTCCATTGACGAGAAGAATCTGCGTTGAGGTCGCGCTCAGCAATCCGAGCCCGTTGTTCAACACCGTGAGAATCAGCACACCCATCGCTACGCCGAGCGGTGACCCGATACCCCCGCCTAGCGCAACTCCACCGACAATCGCCGCCGAGGCCGCCTGCAGCAGAATATTGCTTCCCATCGTTGCCGACGCCGTCGCCAGGCTGAGCGAGAGTAAACCTCCGCCGAGCGCCGAGAGTCCTCCCGAGATGACGAAGCCGACCGTAAGCGCCTTTCCTACACGCGCACCGCTCTGGATAGCCGCCTTCCGATGACCGCCTGACGCGTAGATGTCACGTCCCAGGGTCGTGTAGCGCAGAAAGAGCGACACCACAATGAAGCAGGCGATGGTTATGAGACTCCGGGGCGAAAAGATGCCGCCGACGTTCTGGTCGAGGAAGTCGCTGACATCGAGGTTTGCATAACTCAAGACGCGACCACCGGCCAGCCAGTAGCCGATTCCTGTGAGGAACATCATCGAGCCGACGGTCGTCACCAACGAGGACACCCCCAGCCAAGGCAGCAACGCTGCATTTGCGATGCCGACCACGACGCCGAACACCACTGCGCACAGGACACCAAGCCACGCGCTATCACCGCCAAACTTCACGACAATCAAGCCGGCGACCGTCGAGATAGCTGCGACACTTAGGTCAAACTCGCCGGCGACCATCGTCACCGAGAGACCAAGCGCCACGATGCCAAGGAAGGCAAACGCCTGGAAGATTGCATAGAGATTCGCCTGTGAGAAATAGTGGTCGACGCAGAGGCCGAAAATCGCAGGCATTCCGACGAGCAGTACGAGGCGAATGGCCAGATTGAGAAGTCGTTGCGACTGTTCCATTTTCAAATCTCCTGTTATTTCCGTCCCGGGCCGAGCTGGGCGAGCAATGCCCCGAACACGACGGCCGCCAGGACCACGATGCCCTTTGCTACCAGTTGATACTCGTAACTCACGCCGCTGACCAGGAGGATGTTGCTGATTACGGCCAGGAAGATTGCGCCGGTGATAGCGTCCGAAATCCGGCCGCGTCCCCCTCGAATCGAGATTCCCCCAACTAGCACCGCTGCGATTGCATTGAAATCGAGGTCGATACCGTAGGTCAGGTTGCCTTGCGCCGACGATGAGGCAATCAGCGAGCCCGCGAGAGCGGCTGCGGCGCCAGCGAATCCGTAACAAACCAGCGTCGCCGCCATCAGTCGGAGACCGGCGATGCGTGCGACTTCAGCTCGCATGCCAATCAGTCGAATCTCTCGCCCGATTCTCGATTTCTGCAGGATGAAGCTGGCGATGGTCGCGAAGATAGCTAACACCAGAATCTGGGTTGGCAACCAACCGAAAAGCTTTCCCTGTCCGAGCCAGGTCGCGTCTCCCTTTCCGATAACCGTCAGACCACCGGTGTAAATGACGCCGGCACCAATGATGATTGACGACGTGGCAATCGTCGTAATGATGGGGTTGGCCTTCCCCAAGGCGATGATTCCACCTTGGACGGCGCCCATCAGAAGCCCACTTAACAGCACGAGCAGCAATGTCGCACCCAGGCCCAGGTGAATAAGCGCGGCGAACATCACCGTCGAAACCGCCGCCGTCGCACCCATCGACAACATGAACAGGTTTCCGCTGAGCGTGACGAGTGCCATCCCGGTAGCGCCGATGCCTACCGCAGCGACTGAGTACATCAGCGATTGAACGTTGCCGAACTTAGTGAAGTGCGGAACGATGGCAGATGCAAGCGCAATAAGAAGAACAGTTGCGATTCGAATGGACGCGGCATGAATACTGGTTGTTCCGAACAGCGCTGCTGTCCAGCGCCTCAGCCCGGTTGATGAGAGCTGCGCAGTGGGCTCCAAAGCGGTCTTATGCATTACCCACCTCCACAGGATGGTTACGGAAAGAGACATGGGCATGAGATGCGTCACTGTTCCCCGCAACGATGTCATGCAGGAGAGTGTCGCCATCTATCTCGAATCTCGGCTTATGTCGCACCATGCGTCCTCTGAAGACTGTCAACACGGTGTCCGCGAGTTCAAGAATTTCCTCGAGGTCTGTCGAGTAGAAGACAATCGCCAGACCCTCGTCCGCCATCTTGCGCAGCGTCGCGTAAATTTCGCTTCGCGCTCCAATATCCACTCCGCGAGTGGGCTCGTTCAGCAGCAACAGGCGCGGAGCCAGTGCCACCGCTTTCGCCAAAGAGACCTTCTGTTGATTGCCGCCGCTGAGCGTGGATACTTCATGAGGAAGGCGTTTCGGGTCGATGGTGAACATTGACGCGAGACGTCTCGCCTCCTCTTGTTCGCCAGCGCGCCGCATGATTCCGGCCCGGCTGAACTTCGCCATGACAGAGGCCGTAATATTGATAGCAATCGGTGCGTCCAAAAACACGCCCTTGTCGGCGCGGTCTTCAGCCACGTATGCAATGCCCGCCCGCAACGAGTTGCGGATGTTGTCAAGCTTGACCGTCTGACCATCCAGCTGCACGGAACTCGAGATGTCACCGCGAAGACCAGCGAGCGCCTCTACGACAACTTCCGCTCCGGAGCCCAACTGGCCGACAATCGCAAGAATTTCGCCCGGTGCGACGTCAACTGAAAGCTCTTTGACCTTGTCCGCGACTGTCAGATTGTCGACCGACAGACGAGGCGTGATGTCGGCGCGGTTCTCCGGGGGTTTGACTTCGCTATGCACCAACTCGCGACCAATCATCGCCTTGACCACCTCGGCGGTCTTCATATCGGCGGTGCGTTGCGTGAGCACATGCTGCCCATTGCGGAAAACCGTAACCCGGTCGGTCAGCGCGAAAACTTCGTCGAGTCGGTGGCTCACGAAAATCATCGCTGTGCCTTGGTCACGCAACCTGCGCGCGACATCGAAGACCCGAACGATTTCTGCATCCGACAGCGTCGCAGTAGGCTCGTCCAGGAGAAGCACTTTCGCCTGACGCGACATGCCGCGCGCGATTTCAACGAGCTGGCATTCGGCGAGGCTGAGCCGCGACGCAGGGGCATCAAGCTTCACGTGTGACAGCCCTACAGAATCCAGATGTTCGCGAACGGAGTCACGATATTGGCTGCGTCGGTAGATTTCACTCTGGTCCGCACCACCGAGAAGGATGTTGTCAAGCACCGACAGGGTTGGGACAATCGCCAACTCCTGGTGAACGATGGAAATGAGCTTGGGGTCGGTGCGGTGGCCGAGCTTCAGTTCGTGCCCGTCGACCGTGATTTCTCCGTCGTCCGGCTGCACCAGGCCACCAAGAATTTTGATGAATGTGCTTTTGCCGGCTCCGTTCTCTCCGCACAGCGCATGAATCTCACCTGGAACCAACTCGAGGCTGACGCCCGTAAGCGCCTTCACGCCGCCGTAGTGTTTGGTCAGATTGCGAGCGCAAAGCAAGGTTTGAGCGGCATGCGTAGCGGTGTCGCTGTTTGCGTCTTGCAGCATTGTCTTCCTCCATACGCGGAACACTCTTCGGTCGTCCGCTGTCACGGGCTGATGCCTGTCACTGCTCGTGTCAGTGACGGTAAATATCGAACAACGAAACCTGAAGCTCACCGCCAAGTGATAGGTGAAGCTGTTGGTCTACGACGAGAGGAATTCGCAAAGAATCGCTGCTTGCGCAGGAAGGAATGTCGTCTCCATCGGAAACTCGCTTTAGCGGCTTCGTCATTGTTGAAACAAAGGTTATTCGTTCGCCCTGAAAAGAAAAATGCGCTGCGGCGAAATGATATTTCCGGTGGCCGGAAATATCGGCACCCGGAAGCGCAATAAAAAAAGCGCACGGGAGTCAGGACGTGACACCTGACAAACCGCGCGTAACCGTGGAGTCCTGCTGGTCGTTCAGACCGTGATGCGATGTCCCTCAGCAGAGGAGCGGATTGCGGCATCGACTACCCGTTGAATCTCCCATGCCTCGCGAAAATCCGGGAATGTGGGCGAACGGTGCTCGATGGCTGCGAGAAACTCTGCCATCTCGATGGTCTTCAGGTCGTTGAACCCGAGCTGATGCCCCCCTGCCACAGTGAAGTTTTCGTATGGAGGATGTGCCGGACCGGCTTCGATTCGAGTGAACCCGGAGGTGCCAGGGTCGCCTCCTGACTTGAAATACTGGAGTTCATTGAACCGCTCCTGGGAAAATAGCAGTGCACCCTTGGTCCCATAGACTTCGAACTCGAGCTGCATCTTGCGCCCGGTGGCCGCCCAGTTCGCTTCGATTGAACCCGAGCATCCTCGCTCGAACGTCACCATCAATCGCGCGATGTCATCGACCTTCACCTCCCGTCGCTCGGGGGACCCTGGCGCAACCGGCCGCGTCTTGTTGACCGTCTCAAGCTGCGCATTCACATGGACAATCGGGCCGAGCAGAAACCGCGACATACCGACGATATGATTGCCAATCTCGGCCAACGCTCCGGCGCCGTTCTGCGGGTCCACCCGCCAGCTATATGGAATCTCGGGGTCGGCCATGTAATCCTCAGCATGGACGCCACGAAAGCTTGTAATTTCGCCGAGTTCTCCCGACGCTATCATTTCTCGCGCCAGCTTCAGCACGGGATTTTTGATGTAGTTGTATCCGACCTGTGTGACCACATTGGCTGCCTCAGCCGCCGTCATCATCTCTTGTGCATCAGTAGCGGACGGGGCGACGGGTTTCTCACAATGCACATGCTTCCCTGCAGCAATCGCGGCCAATGCCATTTCCCGGTGCAAACTGCACGGCGTCGTGATTGAAATGACCTCCACCGCTGGGTCGTCAATGAGAGTGGTCCAGTCGCACGTCGCGCGTTCGAATCCGAACTGCTCGGCAGATTGTCGCGCGCCAGCCTCGTTGACGTCAGCAATCGCCACTAATCTCGGCTTCAACGCGTTCGGGAATGCATTGGGCACCGCCCGATACGCAAGTGCATGCGCTTTGCCCATAAAGCCAGTCCCAATTACTGCCACCCCAATCTCTCGCCTCATCCTCGTCTCCGCGTAAATGGAAAGGCGACCCGTAGGGTCGCCTCTCGACTGTGATAGCCGACGACGCCATCGCCGGCGCGCAACTTACTTCTTTTGGGAGTAGCAGACGTTGAGGGTCGCTTTCGTTGCGATAGGGTTCGGCAGATACTGCACAGCCTGGGGTGACTTGCCCGAAGCGAGTTCCAGCGCCGCCTTCGCCGCGTATGCGCCATCATCAAAGGGAGACTGCTCGACCGTTGCATACGCTTTTCCGGCCGAGATGGCCTCGACGCCACCGGAATCACACCCGTGCCCCACAATCACAAGCTTCGAAGGCTCGAGTCCCAGTCGTTGAGCGGCGGTCACCACGCCGCGAAGTTGTGAGTCGTTCTCGGTGTAGACGCCTTTTACGTCTTTGAACTGGGTAAAGAGTGCCGATGCTGCTGCTTCTGCTTTCACGGCATCCCAGTCAGCTGGCTGCGCGCCGACGACGTCAATGCCGGGCGCGTTCTTTTTGAGCCCATCGACGAAGCCCTGGTAACGCTGCACCTGAGGAGGCGTCCCCATCGGACCGTTGATGACGATGACCTTACCCTTGTCCCCGTAGCCCTTTTCCTTGAACCCCTGAATCATCGCTTTCGCCGCGGCCTCGCCATTGCTGATGTCGTTCGGGCCGGTGAAGACCTTCCAGTAGCGGGAATACTTCTGGTCGGGCATCGAATTCGAAATGACGAGCGGGATTTTCGCCTGGTCAATCTTGCGAATCGACGGGACCATGGCGCTCGAGTCCACGGGCACGAGGACGATGACATCAGGCTTCTGGGCGAGCGTCTGTTCGACCTGGGTTGCCTGTTCGTTCGGGTCGTAGTTGGTCACCTTCACATCAAGCTTGAGACCCAGCGCCTCAGCTTCTTTCTGGAAGCCCTTGACGTACAGCGCCCAGTATTCAACGCTCTGCGTGGGCATGAGCAGCGCAACGCGTGGCGGATTCGCAGCAGCTGCACCGCTGCTGAGAGTGGCGGCGATTGCTCCGAGAGCGAAGCAGGAAATGAGGGATTTACGGATGTTCATGCTGGTGTCTCCTGAAGGCCTCTTCGAATTGAAGAGGTGGGTTTTGTGTTCTGGTGGAGGCACAGTAAGGCTTGGAATCCGAAAGAAAAATGCAACAGAACGAAAAGTTATTTCCTCCCACCGGAAAAATCACGGGCTATGGACGGTGAAAGACGCACCTCGTCGAACAATCAACCGACCCCGCTGAATTCGCGGCGAAAGACAATCACGCCGGCGCAATTCGCGAAACGGATTGTAGATTTCCGCTCTACAGAAAGACGATTTTCGGGCTGTTTATCCGGAGCGGTTTCTACGTGATAGTGATGGCACACCGCTTCTATGCGACGCCGCGTCACGCTGGTCGCGTTCTTTTTCTTGAGGATTCAAATGTCCAAATCCAAAGTCGAGCTCGTTGCTGCCTACTTCACGCTGTCCGGCGACGTCTATCCGTTCGGCCCGACCGAAATCAGTCCGTTCAGCTTCAAAGACCGCGTTGAAGCTGCAGCCAAAGCAGGCTGGGATGGCATTGGTCTGATTCATTCCGACATCTATGCAACTGCCGACAAGATTGGCTTCCCGGAGATGCGTCGTATCCTCGAAGCCAACGGCATCAAACATGTTGAGTTCGAGTTTCTGGTCGACTGGTATCAAACAGGCGAACGCCGTCGCACGTCCGACAACATGCGGTTTTACTACCTCAAGGCCGCTGAGGAACTGCGCGCTCGCATTGTAAAGGTCGGTCCGGGCATTGGCGAAGAAACTGCAAACGTCCCGCTCATGGTCGAAGAATTCGGCAAGCTGGCTGACGACGCCGAGAAGCGCGGCACGCAAGTCATGCTGGAAATCATGCCGTTCAGCAACGTACGGACGATTGAAACCGGCAAGGCCATCGTCGAAGGAGCAAACAAGAAGAACGCTGGTCTGCTGCTCGACATCTGGCACCTGAGCCGCGGCAACGTCGACTTCAAGGAAATTGCCACGATTAAGCCGGAATTCATCAAGGGCATCGAACTCGACGACGCAGACCGGTACGCAATCGAGCCGCTCTGGATGGACACCTGCCACAAACGCCGTCTACCGGGTGAAGGTGTACTCGACGTGCAGGGTTTCATCAAGGCAGTCCAGGCGACTGGCTTTGACGGTCCGTGGGGCGTAGAAATCTTGTCCGAAGTCGAGCGTAAGCTTCCGCTCGAGGCGATGGCCACACGTGCGTATAACGCAACGATTCGCCAGTTCGAGAATTAAGGGCGACGTTTGAAATACGTAACCGAACGGCCGCAGCTAGATGCTTGCGGCCGCTTGCTTTTGAGACTTCGACGCGTCGGTCATTCGTGGGACGCTTCTCACTGGAGATGCGCAGTCGTCTAACACGCTTCCTAAGCAACAATACCAGGACAGTCCAATGCTATCTCTCTACGTGCGCTTCAAGCTGCTCCCTTCAACCAAGGCGCTGTTCGTACCACACCTCGCAGAGCTCATGAAGACGTTGGCGGAGGAGCCGACTTTCGTGAGCGCCGTGCTCAGCGAAGACTCTGCGGACGCAGACGAATTGGTCTTATTTGAGGTATGGAACGGCACCCGGGAAGAGTGGCTCAGCGAGCAGCCTCAGAAACCATACCGAGCCATCTACGACAATGCAACGAAGGACTTTGTCGCCGACAAGGAAGTTCGTTTCTTATCGCCAATTGTGGTTCAGAACTAGCATTTTTTCGCCTTACAGTGTCGAACGTGCCTTACTTAGTGCCCGTTGACCGGCATAGTAGTGCTGCAGTGTGCCTCGCGTAGTCACTCATCTAAGACCGCTCTCCAGTAAAAAGCAGACGGCATACGACTGCTGCAGTGCATGCGACGACCATCGCTCCGAAGAGGAATACTGCACGAAGACCGATGTGCCCTCCAATCCAGCCGAGTCCTGGGCTGCCGATGGCCATCGCTATATCGAGGAAGGCAGTATAGATACCCATCGCGAGTCCCCGGTTTTTTGGCGTCGTAGCGCTGACTGCCTCGACACCGAGTCCGGGATATACGAGTGAGTATCCGAATCCCGCGAGGGCCGCCCCAAACGAAGCGATGAGCGACGTCCGTGCGAGCCACATCAGGACCATGCCTGCTACCTGAATGACTACAAACACCAGTGCGACCCTGGCACCGCCAAACCGGTCGGGCAGATGACCCGCCACGGTACGCGCAAGCATCAATGCGAGGCCGAAGGCCGTAAACGCCATCCACACTGGATGCCAGTGCATTTCCGTGTAAAAGAGCGAGCTGAATGCGAGGATTGCGCAATAGCCGATACTTGCGAGGGCTGCGCCCAGCCCCGGCCACCATACGGCACGCATGACTGTCGCCAGCGACGAATGCTCTCCATGCTGATGCGGCGCTACTGCCGGCATCCGTGCGATATAGAGCAGCACGATGAGCGGCAATAGCGCGGTGGTCAGCGCGATAGAGATGAAACCCGTCGACGTATAAAGCACAGTGCCGACCGGTCCACCGAGCGCCATCGAAGCAAACATCGCAGTGCCGGCCCATGCGATAACCTTACCGGCGTGCTCCCGGTCGACGAGCCCGAGCCCCCACGCCACAGCTCCAGTAATGATGAAACTTTCCGCACCACCGAGCACCGCGCGTCCAGTCAGCAGGATTGCAACGGAGAGGACCGGCATATTCACTAGCATGAGTGACAGCAGATAGAGCAGCCCTGCCGCCACCGCGCCAATCAGTCCTGTCACTACGCCCTGTTTTGCTCCGCGCCGGTCTGAGTACGAGCCCGCCCAGATGCGGGAGACGAGCGACGCTGCGAACTGCGCACCTGCGACAAGTCCGACAACAAATGTGTCGAACCCAAGGTCGTCGTGCACATGCAGGGGCAGTACCGGCAGCGCGACACCGATAATCACGAAGCCAACCAGCACGGCTGCCATGATTGGCATCAGTGTCACGAGGACGGAGCTGCTTTCACTCTTTCCGGAGGGGAAGTCAGACATGTCCATCTGCCCTTACATCGTGTAGCCAGGTTTCTTGAGGAGAATGTCCGGGCGCTTCTTTATGTCGGGGATATACACCTCGTCCCTCCACTGGTTCGCATGAACCTCCTGGAAAGCGACAGAAACCGCAGCTTCGCCATATCCCAAAATGGACATGACGTCGCGGGCAATTGCGTCAGCCAGTTTCTGCTTCTGCTCATCCGTTTTTCCGGGCCACGCTTTCACGATGACGTGTGGCATAACATGCATCTCCACATGGATTGAACTGAGGTCGACCGCAGGCGGCCGACCTCTGCAACATCAATAGGCCTGAGTAGTCGGCCGGAACAACACTTCGTTGATGTCCACGTCGTCGGGCTGATTGATGGCGAATTCGACGACGCGCGCAAACGAGCTTGCTGGAATTGCTTTCTCGTAGGTCTTGGCCATTCCTGCTGCGATGTCGCTGTCAGTTATCGTGTTGATGAGTTCGGTCGCAACTGCACCTGGCGACACAATAGTCGTGCGGATGTTCCAGGGCTTCACTTCCTGGCGCAACCCTTCAGAAATCGCACGCACTGCCCACTTGGTGCCGGCGTACACGGCACCCCCAGGGCCGACCTTGTGACCGGCAACGGACGAGACGTTGATAATCTGGCCGGACATCTGCTTCTGCATGTATGGCAGCACTGCTGCAATGCCGTAAAGGACACCCTTGATGTTGACGTCAATCATGCGGTCCCACTCGTCGACTTTCAGCTTGTCGAGCATGGAACTAGGCATGAGTCCGGCGTTATTGAGCATGACGTCAACACGACCATACAGATTTACAGCACGGTCGACGAGCGCCTGCATCTGAGCGCGGTCGGTCACGTCCGTCTTCTGCATAGCCTCGGGATGGAGGCGCAGTTCGCTGCTCAGCGATTCCAGCCGTTCAATGCGGCGCGCGCCGAGTACAACGCGCGCGCCGGCTTTCGCGAGATGACGTGCAGTTTCAGCACCGAGCCCGCTGCTGGCTCCCGTGATGACAACGACCTTGTTTTCAATCACTGACATGATTCGATTCCTGACAAGAGAACTGACTGCTATTTCGATGTACGCTCTTCGAAGACAGAGCGGACCACAGGAACAGCCGGGAACGCGTTCGGCCAACCCGCGTAGTACGCGAGCTGGCTGACAACTTCCGATGCCTGCTCGCGGGTCAGCCCGTTGTCCATAGCCTTGTTCAAATGAAATGGAATCTGCTGGACCTGACCATTTGCGATGAGTGCGCTGACCGTCACGAGACTCCGGTCCCGCGGTGCGAGCCCCGGGCGTAACCACAAGTCTTTGAAAAGAACATCGGCCGTGTCGCGCACCAGGCCCGGCGAGGCAGGCCCCGCACTGGCAGCGACAGCCATCGCGCGCTTCGTTTCGGCTGCTTCATCGAGCGGAAGCAGGTCAACCGAAGCCGCTGGAATCTGGTCCGGTTTGATGCCCCGGGCTGAAAAGATTTCACGGGCGATTCCTGTAGCTGCAATCGCGTTTCCCCATCCCGCATAGAACGCGAGGTGGGTGATGATTTCCGACAGTTCCGCAGGTGTCACGCCGTTGTCGAGCGCATGGGAGAACTGTTCGGGCATCAGGACTGCCTGATTGCGTGCGATAACCGCCGCAACGGTGACGATGCTGCGGTCACGGGGCGACAGGCCTGGACGCTTCCATAGGTCATTGGCAAGTCTTGTTGTGGCATACCGGTCGAGCGCGGGCGAAACCGCCTGAACGTCCGCTTGGGAAAGCGTGCCTCTCTGGGCCCCGACTTCGGCCGGCGCTTCGCCAGCACCGAGCGAGATTGCAAGTGCAATGGTTGCCGCTGTCGTCGCGTTCATGCCTTTCTCCTGCTTATCGATATTGCTCGTCGGACACGGGCTCGAGCCAGTCGACGTTCTTGTCGCCTTTCATATAGGTCAGTGCGATATGGCTCATCGCCGTCTTGTCAGTCGCTCCATGCCAGTGCTTCACGCCAACAGGAATCCAGACGACGTCGCCGGTCTCGATAACGCGTCGCGACTTGCCTTCCTCCTGTATCCAGCCCATGCCAGAGGTCACAATCAGCATCTGACCTGCGGGGTGGGAGTGCCATGTCGTGCGGGCGCCCAGTGCGAAATCAACAAGCCCCACACTTGCGCGCGTGGAATCGTTGGGCGGTAGTAGCGCGCGCACGCCCGCGTTGCCGGTGAAGTTCTCGGGCTTCCCGCTTACAACCTGCACTTCGCCGCTGTGGCGGATTTCGATGCTTTCGGCAATGGCCGGGGTCGATGCGATGCTTGCGGCTGATACGGCAGCTGCGATAACGTGTTTCATCATTGCCTCTTTGTGGTTGAGCAGCGCGGCAACAAAGCACAGCGCGATTCAAGAGATGTCAGGTCAGGTCAGGTCGATGACGAACCGGTATCGGACGTCCTTTGCGATTTGATGCGCTCGAAGGCCTGGTCAATCTGCGAGTTGCCGTGCGCGCGCAGGCGATACGGACCTGCCTCCGCTGCTTCTGTCTGAGCCTCCCAGTGACGACGCGGCTGCGAGACCCGCACCCGCCCGGGCAGCGCCAAGCAAGGAGGCCTCTGCGTCGTCCCGAACGGGCAGTGCCCAGCCTGTCCATTCAATGTAAGCGACACGACAGTCAGAGACTAGCTGGTAAAATCCGATTGGACCTATAAGAGATACTTCTGAATGGCCGGTGACAACCTGAATGACCTGGCGGCCTTCATGGCGGTCGCGCAGGAAAGAAACTTCACACGGGCAGCGAAGCGACTCGGCGTTTCCCAGTCAGCGCTGAGCCAAACCGTTCGCTCGCTGGAAGCTCAGTTGGGTCTAAGGTTGTTGACCCGTACAACGCGGAGTGTCGTGCCGACCGAGGCGGGTGAACGTCTGATGACGTCTGTTGGGCCGAGGCTGGAAGAAATCCAGCGTGAGTTGATGGTGCTCAGTGAACTTCGCGACAAGCCGTCAGGGGTGATACGACTTACATCCACCGAATATGCGGCCGAGGCCGTTCTCTGGCCAGCTATCGCGAAACTTGTGGATGAGTATCCGGACATTAAGGTCGAGGTATTGATTGACTATGGCCTCACCGACATCGTGCGCGAGCGATTCGATGCAGGAGTGCGACCGGGTGAGACCATCGCAAAAGACATGATTGCGGTGCGCATTGGGCCGCCGATGCGGATGGCAGTTGCCGGGTCGCCAGACTACTTCCTGAAGCGAAAGGCGCCGCGAACGCCACAGGAGCTAACTGGGCATAGCTGCATCAATCTCCGCCTCTCCAGTCATGGCGGGCTGTATGCGTGGGAATTCGAGAAGCGCGGCAGGAAATTGAACGTGCGAGTGGACGGCCAACTCGTGTTCAACAGTAGCAACCTCATATTGCACGCTGCGCTCGAAGGACGAGGTCTCGCATATCTGACTGAGGGACAGATGGAGCCCTACCTTGCAGACGGCCGGTTAGTTCGTGTGCTGGAGGACTGGTGTGAGCCGTTCTCCGGTTATCACCTCTACTACCCAAGTCGCCGTCAGCCGACACCCGCTTTTGCGTTGCTTGTCGACGCGTTACGCTATTCGTCGCGAAAGGCGAAGCTACCTTAGCCCATGGTCACCCGTGGTTGTCGACCCATGCGCGCGCCCATGCGATACCAGAAGTCTCCGCGTCTTCTTCGGATTCAAACGTACCAAGCACGCCCGAAGCTTCGACTACCTTGGTGTCGCGCATGATTGTGCCGCTAGCTGCAAATCGCTCAACCTGCAGGATGTCTTCCTGCTGCAGAATGGCGTGACCCCAAAGTGTGTATCCGCGATATTTCTCAGTTTGCATTTGTCGACCCTGACGTCCTTTTGTTGCGACACCGATGGTGACCTCTGTGCGGCTCAACAAGTATCTACTGCTTCAGCCGCGTGGTGTCGATTCCAGCCATCATTAACGCAGTATCAATCAACTTCAGTTCCTGGCCAAAATCGAGAGCCCACTCTTCGCCGTTAGACCGCACGGTCATGCCGTTGTGTACCGCAATCGCGTATCGCGCTCGATAAAGCGCATCCACGAGCTTCGACTCTCTTTCCGCTTCCCGGACCCACTCGTCCGCTGCCATCATGAAACCTCCTTGGGTGAAACGGGCCCATCAACTTGTCGTGTTCAGGCGAACGCATCGCCTGTCGCTCGAGCGCCGATGTCGATTGGCCTGATTGCGCGTCGCGCCCGGCCGTGCGGGCTCATCAACGTTGACCTGGGCTGCACGGTAACCGTCAGTTCGCCTTCGAACCTCGGTCCTTTGCGTTTGACGATGTCGACGAACACGCCGTCTTCGGCTGAGCGCACGGCAATCCTCAATTCAGCAGGCGAGGCATCCGACCTTGCATGCATGGGACGAAAAACGAAAAACAACGACGTGCTCGAACGGGCTGCCAAAAGCAGCCGCCTGAGTGCATCCGCACGCGCATGCGTTTGCCACAGCAAGACGGCACCGCAAGTGCCTGCTTTTAGAATCTGCTCGGTCGACCAGAGCTGGTCGCTCGTGCTCTTCGCGCGTACCAGCACCAACTGGCCTGGAGCAAAGCCCGCATAGGCGAGACCTTGGATTGATGGGTCGCAAGGAGGCTCAACCAGCGCAATCGGCAAATTGAGCGCCCCGAGCGCCGGTGCAATCAGTCGCATCTCTGCTGAGCCTGGGTGCTGCGCCAGGATTTCGACGAGCGCGCCGACGGGCCAGCCGCCTCCCGGCAGTTCATGCGACAAAGCCGGATACCCCGTTTCGACTGTCGACAGCCGACCGCGCGCGAGCTGCGACGCCCGCCAGAGTGACGGATGGATGGACTCCGGTAATGGGGTTTGAGCATTCATGGTGCTCGAAAATACTGTATGGATGTACAGTATAGCCTGGTTCGAGGCAGGTATGACGGAGCGAAAGGAGGCCCGAATGTGCACCAGCTACGAAGCCCAATCCTGAGGTTGGCGCTTCGCCCGTCGGCCGACGGCATGAATGTCGGGATGGTGAAGCGACGTGGACCGGCTGCCAGCGAGCCGATTTCGGTACCGCTGCAGCCGACGCCTGTATTGCTTTCCAACGGGCGTAGGCCGGCGCGCCAAGCGCTCACCCGGTCGGTTGAGCCGCTGCACGTGTCACCGTAGACTTGCAACAGTGGCCTCGGGCCAGCACGAGATACCGGGAGCATCCATGTGTTATTCCGCGCAAATCAAGGCCGACTACAAACGATATGTGCGTATGTTCGGTGCGCATATGGACATTCGCGAGTTCGCGCGCCTTTATTGGGAACGTGCCGAGGGGCGATTGAAGGCGAAGATTCCCAAGGCGATGGATGATTCGTTCGCCTCGCCCCAGTCAGAAGAGGAGCGCCAAATCAGGCGACTCATCGACCAGTACAACGCAAGCCAGGCGAAATCACTCGAGGAAGAACTGTTCAAGCAGCGCGCGCGCCTGGTGGCTGCAGAGAGAAGCCTGCAATCGAAGCCTACGAAAGCAGCGGCCGAGAGCAAGCGCATTGCGACCGACAAAATCAGTGCGACGCTGCGCCGCCTGGATGACATCAAACGAACGGATAGCGAACCGCAAGACTCGCGAATTTTCCCTGGGCACTATGCACCGGTGCTTGTCGTTGAAGACGGGCAGCGAGTTGTGAAACCCATGAGGTACCAGTGTCGGATTGCGGGTAAGCCGGCGAACTACGACGTCAAGTATCCGGGGACCTACAACGCAAGACGGGACAATCTCGAAGGCTTTTGGAAGCCATTGTTCGGATACCGCCACGGTCTGGTGATGGTCGATGTTTTTTACGAGAACGTCAGTCGAGCGAAAAAGGAAGGGCGCGAACTGGGTGAGGGCGAGAAGGATGAAAATCTGGTGCTCGAATTCAAACCTAGCGACGGACGGACCATGCTCGTTGCGTGTCTGTGGTCAAAGTGGTCGGCGCCCGGAGAACCGGAGTTGTACTCTTTTGCTGCCATCACCGATGAGCCGCCGAAAGAGATTGCAGCGGCGGGTCACGACCGATGTATCGTGCCCATCAGAGCGGAGTACGTCGACGCCTGGCTCAATCCCGACCCTATGAATCTCGACGCTTTGTACGCGATTCTTGATGACAAAGAGCGGCCGTACTATGAGCACAAGCTGGCAGCATGATTGAGTACGGGGTCCGCTCGGCCCCCAGCATCTGGCAACGTGTCTACCGCTTGCCTTTGAGAGTGAATGGCGCCAACAGCGACTCCACGTCAATTTGATGCTCCTGAAGCAAAAGCAGCCGTGCGTGCAACACGGTGTTTTCGAGTACGAGCTTGGCGGTACTCAGCAGATACATCGCATGGATGTCTGACACCGACATACCATTCTCAACCAGATGATGGCGCTCGACTAGGGAATTCATGATGACGCGCCGGAGTTCCTGTTCCCCGAAAGGCAGGTCAGCATAGTCTATGGGGTCCTCGGCTTCCACTTCGCGCAGCATATCGACAAGCATTTCGGTGCTCACTTCCATGTGTCAGCTCCTTGACGTTATGAAGGACCGGTGTAGCGAAACTGTTCGGGCGTCTCCAGCCTAACGGTTTCAGACGCCTCAGTCCAGCCAGACCCGGCGCGAACCATTTCTCTCCGGTCAAAGCAATTATTTGCTTTCAATGCGCAATATCTGTTCCTCCTGGCAGTGCAAGACTGAACAATGGCCTTAAGTCGCATTGGTATGCGCCTATCAAGTTTCGAGTTTACGTACCGATATGTTGCTTAAACGCGTAACGAATCCGCCAGTCTGAGAACGCGCGAGTTTGCGCGCGAGAGACTTCACATGCCCAGCAAGATATGAGCTACGACCTGTTCTTTAACTTTCCCACGCCTGTCCCAAGTACGGACATCGAGCGCCACTTCAGCGGCCGCCCAAACTACCAAGTCGGCGATGCCGCCGTTTATCAGAACCCCCATACGGGTGTGTATTTCCAGTTCACCTGGCCACGAGATTCGGTCGATGGCAAGGTTGGTCGTGTCGCTTTTAACGTGAACTATTTTCGGCCCCATGTGTTCGGGCTGGAAGCCGAGGCTGAAGTACACGCGTTTGTCATGCGCTTTTCGCCCAAAATTGAGGACCCGCAGTTGCATGGAATGGGTGCCGGTCCGTATGCGCCAGAGCGCTTTCTGTCGGGATGGAATACGGGCAATGAGGCAGCGTACGAAGCCATTCTGCAAATGCAGTAACCTACACGCAAGCTCTACACATTGCCTTCAGCCGAGCTTGAGCGAATCTGGAGATGGAACTTACTCATTGGTCAGACGCAGGCGAAGTTTGGTGAATCACTGTTCGTGCCCAGAATCATGATGTTTGCGGTCAATGGAGAGTTGACGAGCGTAGTCGTTTGGGGGGATGGGATGCCGGAGCTTATTCCGGAAGTCCAGGCTGTGTTTGTCGTGCGCGACGAACTGTCCTCAGACCAGTTGAAGCCAAAGAATGTGAAGGACCGATGCGTTGTTCCACAAAACGGGCTGAATGGTGTCCTTGCGCCATTTACTGATAGCGGCTACCCGCTACGCGTCAGGATTCCTCGATACAACGAAGCACCCGAAGCGCTTCGCTCATTCATTACTCATAGATCAGAAATATAGGCGACAGACGGATGCCTGAAAAACGAGCGCACGAGTTCTGGGTTTTGCTGGACCTGTGCAAGTTGGTCGTGAACTTTCGGACCGAGCTTTTCGCCCTTGCGCAAGGGATTTCGCGCGACGCCTGTGCGCTTCACGTGGCTCCACACCAACTCATCCGGGTTGAGGTCCGGTGCATAACCGGGCAGAAAGTGCAGGGTCAGTTTGCCGTTAGTACTGGCAACGTAGTCCTTCACGACGGCCTTTTTGTGTGCGGGCAGTCCGTCGACAATCAGAT
>NZ_WHNP01000086.1 GCF_009362735.1 Paraburkholderia franconis
ATTGGCGGTGCAGCTGGGGGCGCGTTGCCCGCGTCGAACACATCGGCAACCCGCTCCTGCAACTGCTTCTTCCAGTCCGTGATCTGGTTCGGATGGACATCAAATTGCTGGGCCAACTCTGCCAGCGTCTTGTCGCCCTTAAGCGCCGCTAGTGCCACCTTTGCCTTGAATGCCGGTGAGTGTGTCCGTCGGTTTCGTTTCGTCATCTTCTGGTTCCTTGTCGCCGGCCATTATGACCGACTCACGCCCCAGCTTTTCCACTCAATGAACTGTCCGAATTTCCGGAGCCACCTCTCTCTCACTTGCTGGCGTAACTTGTCCCGCCAGGGCCGAAAAGCGTCAAGCGCGCCCACAACCCTCGTCGCGGAAATTTCACTATCGTGATCTGAACAGTGTGCGCATTTGACGCGCGACGCAAGACGTGACGAGCCAAGGCACTCGCGCTCGCATAAGGCAGCGTTTTTGCGGGATTCCGAGTGGGCAAGCGCCTGCTTGCCCACTCTGACGGCCCCGCCCACGGGCCGGCCGCGAATGCCTTGGCGACAAGGTGCTCGCGCTTGCATCAGGCAACGTTGTTTGAATGAGACCAATGCAGCCACGCCCACCCACTGCCGCGAACACCTTGACGAGGTCTACGTACCGCGCGATGAACGATTACCGAACTTAGGGCCGATCGCTGAATGCATAAACCCCGCCGAAGCAGGGTTCTGATACTTTACGCCGAGGCCGTGGATTATTGTGCGACCTTCTTGTGCGTCACATGGTGACTCACTTTACGAATGTGCTTCGTCGACTTGTGTGCAGGCGCCGGAGTCGTGGCGGTCGTGGCCGGAGCCGTAGCCGTGGCTGCTGGTGCGGTCGCAGCGGGTGCGGATGCCTGGGCGAACGCGACAGTAGCAAACAGGGATGTAATCAAGGCGGCAGCAAGCTTCTTCATTCGGAGTCTCCAGTGGTAAGGCGACGATTCATTGCGTCGTCCACTGCCATAACGCGTGGGGATGGGTTTCGTTGACGTCAGGTAAGAGGTTTTGTGAACTTGTCCCGACACCACTGCACCTTCGACGTCATTGAATCTCCTTGCCTCCGCCCGACCGCCGATACGACCACGCCAGCGGCGATCATGGCCGCGGAACGTCATGCTCATCGGTGCTGTACTTCGACGCGGGTTCCACCACGGGAAGTGGCGATGTCCACCCCGGACACGCAAAAGCGGCACTACTTGCCGGAATATTCGTTGCGTTGCTGGATGGAGAGAACCGCTAACCGAGATATCGCACGTTCGCCGAAGCGCCAAACACCTCGTTGACGATCTCGACCAGGTGATCGTGGTGACTGAGAAAGATCACCTGCATGCGCGCGGCCAGTCCCGCCAGCACGCGAAGCCCTGCCTTCGCACGCCTGTCGTCGAAATTGATGAACAGGTCATCGGCAACGAAAGGCAGCGCGGAACCACGCTCGCAATGCAGTTCGAGCGCGGCAAGACGTAACGCCAGATAGAGCTGGTCACGCGTCCCCTCACTCATGCCACTGATCTCTACGCGTTTGCCGCCCGCGCGCACGGCGGCCAGCGCCAGCGGCTGGCTGTCGTAGTCGACCGAAAGACGTTCGAACGCACCGAGCGTCAGCTCCGAAAAGATTGCGCTCGCGCGTGCCAGCATGGGGCCCTGACGACGCTCGCGATACCGGTCGACGGCCCAGCGCAGCAACGTGGACGCCGTCTCGACCTTGATGAAGCGTTCGGCCGCTTCGGCCATGGCGGCGAGCGCCTCCTGGCGTTTTGCTTCGGCAATCGCCGCATTCGCGCCGCCCGAGATCGCCGCCAGTTGCTGACGTGCCTCGGCCACCCTGGTCGCCATCTCGGCACGTGCATTGACCGAGTCCGTCAGCGCGACGCCCACACTAAGCAGATCGGCCTGGACCGTCTGCAGATCGGTCGCGTCGACTTCCCCGGCGAGTTCTTCGATGCCCAGGCCGTCGCCATCGTTGACGAGACTCCTGTGCGCCTGCCCGATGGCCGTCGCCAGTTCGCGCTTGCGGTCCGAACGCGCGATCAGCGGACGCAGCAGGTCCGGCTTGTCGACGGCGGCAAGTGCATAGAGCGGACGCAGCTGCGCTGTCGCCTCATCCACCTCCGCACGGGCGAGGCGAACGCGCTCCGACACGTCCACCAGTTCGTTCGTCAGGCGCTGGGATTCGGCCTGCACAGCCCGCGCCGACGACAGACGTCGCGAGAGTTCGATCGAAATGGCTTTCGCATCCGCTTCCGGCATCGGCACGTCGAACTTGACCGCGAGCCTGCTGGCATCTGCGGAAAAGTCCGCCAGGGCGACACGCATCGGATCGATTTGCGCGTTGCGGATTGCTGCGATTTCATCGAGCTGTTCGCGAACCGTCCTGGCGATTCCGAGCGCAGCCCCGGTCGCGGCATCCGAATCCGCGACGGCAGACAGACCCGCTTTCGTCATGGCGGCGGCCCATTGATCCTTCCAGTGACCGTGGGCATCGACGTGCGCGTCCGCCTCTCGACGCAAGCTCGCAACATCGGCCTGAGCCGCTTCGATCTGCCCGGCGAGCAGGCGCTGCGTCGTCGCCGCCTGCCTGCATTCGCTCACGTAGCGCTCGGCCATGGTGCACAAGTCTTCGAGCTCGGCCGGCAACGGGCCGCTCAGCCCCGCCTGGACAAGACAACCGGCGAGCCGTGCCCGGCACGATTCAACCTCCGCGCGTTCGCGTTCGAGTTCACCCGTGCTCTTTTCGAGTGCTGCGGAGGCCTGCAGCGCGCTTTCGCGGCGCGTGATCCACGAGGCGATATCGTCGAGCGCCATGCCCGCCAGTTGCTGTTCGGATACGACCGACGCCCAGGCCGCGTCGAAGCGCGCGAGGGCCTCTTCTGCCTCGGCAACGCGCTGGCCATGGCGCAGGGCCGTTTGCTTCGTTTCGAGAACCCGCTGTTTCAGGTTCGACAGTTCCGTCGCTTCCGTGACCGAGCCGACCTGCCGGTCGGACAGATCGTCCGCCACCGTCATTGCGGCTTCGAATTGCGGCGCGCCGTCCGCCACCGACACCGCGCCATCCCTGATCGCCGCCCATGCCGCGTCGCGGACCCCGCGCGCCTGCACAACGACCTCACCCGTCACGATCTGATGCGCCTGCTCGAACGAATCGTGTTCGGCAACGGCCAGCCGTTCGCCCTCGCGTGCTTCATCGAGACGGTCGCGTGCGCGCATGAGACGCGAGACGAGATCGTCGCGCTCGGCACGCAACGACGCGACACGTTCCGTCGATGGCAAGGTCATCGACTTCAGCGCCGGCAACGGACGGCTCCATTTGCCGAGCGCCGCAAGACTCGCATCCAGCGTGCGCTGTGCGTCGGCGGCGGCATCCGTCAACCGGCGCTGCGCGAGGTCGTTTTCCCTGTATCGTTGCCCGGAACGCAGTGCGGCCTGGACATCGTCGGGAACTTCTCCAGCGGGCAGGCTCTCCAGCTTGCGGCCAAGGTCGGCGATCTCTGCCAGCTTCTTTTCTAACGCCTGCTGTGCGTTGACGACAGACTGCTCAAGCTTGCCGCGGTCGCGCATCAGGCTCTCGACCGTATGCAACGCGAGCGCCGAGGGCACGCTATTACGCGCCACCAGTTCGTCCCGGGGCCATTCGAGTTGCACGCATGCATCGGCGACCTGACGCACGAGCAACGAAACCTGCTGCTCAAGGCGCGCGATGTCCGCTTCGTGATCACCGCATCGGTGACGCGTACTTTCCAGCGCCTCAATTTCGCTCTGGAACGCCAGCGCGGTCTGATCGATGTCCTTGTTGTCGAGCGTGCCTTGCAGTTCGCCCGCGCGCCGCAGATGCACCTCGAGCGCGCTGTCGGCTGCCGCCAGTTTTCTCAACGCGCCTTGCAGCGTGGCGTCGGCATCGTGCGGCAGATCGATCACCTCGCCCAGCGTGCGCAGCTCGGCGGTCTTCTCCCGCCACACGGCAAGATGGTGCGTGACGCGGCGAATGCGCTCCAGGCGGCTGCGTTTCAGTTCCAGCTCGCCATGCTGGCGCTCTGCGGATTGCTTGCCTTCCAGCGCGTCGTCGACTGTCTCCTGCGCAGCCCGCCAGGCGGACGTCCGGACTACGGCGGCTCTCAGTTCGGCGCTTGCGTCATCCAGTTGCTTCTGCCCGACGTAATAGGCGCGCTCGCCAGACTTGCGTTTGCTCCACAGGCGGTCGGCCTCTTGCGCGAGCCGCTCCCGCACGGGACCCAGGCTCGAGATGCCTGCCGCCGACTGGAATAGCACCTGCCCCACGTCGCTGGACGCATCAAGAATGCTCTGCCCGCCTTTGATCAGCGACGTGTGATCAAGGCAGAACATCTGTTCGAAGAACGCCTTGTCGGCCTCGCCGAGAAACGGAACGAGCGCTTCGCCCGCGAGCGGCTCGCCCGTCGGCGCGGACAGGGACGCCTTTCTCGCCTTCGACCGATGAAACGCCAGCGACTGATCCGAATGCTCGATCACCGCGCCCAGCCGCAGTTCGCTCTGAGGATGAATGAAATCCAGCGGCGAGCTGTGCGGCATGCCGAACAGCAGTTCGGTGATCGCCGTCTTGATCGTGGACTTGCCGGCTTCGTTGGGTCCGACGAGAAAGTGAAAATCGTGCGACGAGCGGGGAAACGCCACCGCTTCATCGGAGAACTTGCCGTAGCGGATCAGTTCGAGCTTGCCAATGCGCATGGTTCAGTTCGCCTTCGCCACCTGTTCAACCAGCCCGGCGCGCACTGTACGCACCAGTCCCGTCAGTTCGCCGTTGCGCACATCGAAGAGCGCCGGCACCATCTCCTGCAGTTCGGGAGGCGAATGCATCGCCAGCCCGATCAGCCGCTCTTTCAGCATCGCGAGAAACTCCGGATCGGACTCGGCTTCGACGAGCAGGTTATGCAGATCTGCGATGGCATCCGCACGATCGAGCACGGCATTACTATTGCCCAACGGGCTCGTCTCGATGCGTACTTTCTCCAGCCACAGACGGTCGTGGCTGAGACCCGCGATCTGCGCAAGCACTTCGGCGCGCAATTGCGGCTCGAGTCCGAACAGCTCGCCATGCGCCGCAGTCATTCCCGTGACCGTCACGCGGACGGCATGCGGCACCGTCGCCGACGCCGATTCCGCGAGCATCTCCAGATGGCTACCAACCGCGCGCGCGACATCGTTGAGCGTCGCGCAAGCCGAGACATCGACCTCCACCGCTTCCCAGCGCAGCACATCGACGAAGAGGCGCTCGATTTCGATCTCGCCCGAATCGTCGACCGTCACCATGACGGCGCCGCGACGCCCGGTCTCGCGGATATTGCGGCCTTGCAGATTGCCCGGGAATACGACCGTCGACCGGTCCTGCCACATCGCAAACTCGTGCACGTGCCCGAGCGCCCAGTAGTGATAGCCCTTGCCATGCAGTTCCGCCAGTGAACACGGCGCATAGCTCGCGTGTGCGGCATTGCCTTCGAGCGCCGTATGGAGCACGCCGATGTTGAAGTAGCCGGATACAGGCGCCGGGTAGCCGGCGACGAGGTTCACGGTGGTCTCCCGTTCCTTGAAGCTATGGCCGTGCAACGCGACTTTCAGCGCGTCGATCCGGAACGTCTCCGCCTTGCGTGTCGAAAACGTGCGGACGTTGTCGGGCAGTTGCAGTTGCTTCGTCATCTCGCTTTCGGCGTCGTGATTGCCGAACAGGACGAACACGGGAATCTCTGCGCGTCGCAGCCGGCCCATCTCCCTGCAGAAAAAGATGCCCGTGTTGTGGTCGCGCCAGGTTCCGTCGTACAGGTCGCCCGCGATCACCATGAAGTCGATAGATTCGTCGATGGCGGTCGTCACCAGCGACGAGAACGCCTCGCGGGTCGAATTGCGCAGCATGGCCGCGGGCGCGTCCGCATAGGCACTCAAGCCGTGAAGCGGACTGTCGAGATGAATATCCGCTGCATGGATAAACCGCATGTTCACTCCCCGATTGAACGATTCGCCGTCGACGTGCACAGCCGTGGCCCGCCGATGCCGGACGTCGATTCTAAGCGAAACGCCAACCGCGTCGATGATAGCGATGTCTCGGCACAAATCGGGCAGCTACCCCTCCCGGTCGACATCGCTTGTGATGCGCGCGCACGGGGCAGTCGCCATGATCAACGACGAGCTGACGCACGCAATGGACGCAACGCAATCGAAATGCAGGGTTACCCGGTCACTGTGGGAGGGGCCGGCGGCCGTCACCAAAGTGCCGACGTGAAGCTGACCGTTTCGTCAGCTGACGCGCAGGTCAAGGGGGGCTACGTTTTCGGCGGCACCTCGGCGCCGAACGACGGACAGCAGAAGCTTCCTTCAGGCTGACCAACGCCGCGGCCGCCGCGTTACCGCCATTTTTTGCGCGAAACATGCGCTTGCCCATTTAAGGAGTTGCAGCACAGGCAACCGTTTAAAAGGACCGCAGAAAGGTGGACGCCGAAACACATCAACGTTGTCGCCATAGGTTACGATGTCTCGAGCACCGATAGCATTAATAGAGGGGATTCGAGGAAGATTCGTGGGCACAATCCCTACGAGTCTTTGAGCAAAGGCAATCGCAAATGATGTTTCGTGGCCAGATGCTCTTTTAAAGCAGCCAGGGCCATCCCGGACAGTGCCAAGCGCATCTTGTATCTTCTGTTCTATCCGCAATTGCACACGCAGTGCATGGAGGCATCGACATGATCAAAAAAAATGCTGCGGCCATGTGGATCCTGATTGCGATGTTGGTCGGCATCGCGATCGGTTATATGATTTTCACCAGCTTTCCGGACAGGAAGGTTGTCACGGAGATCGCGGGCTACATCTCGCTTGTGTCGGACGTGTTCCTGCGCCTGATCAAGATGGTCATCGGCCCGCTCGTGTTCTCCACGCTGGTTGTCGGCATCGCGCACATGGGCGACGCGGCTTCAGTCGGACGGGTGTTCGCCAAGTCCCTAGCCTGGTTCGTGACCGCGTCGCTGATTTCGCTGCTCCTCGGCCTGTTCATGTCCAATTTGCTCAGGCCCGGCGATAACCTCGGACTGCCGCTGCCCGACATCGGCGCATCGCCCAACCTCGCGACTTCCAAGTTTACGCTCAAGGACTTCATCGGCCACATGGTGCCCAGGTCCTTCGCCGAATCGATGGCCAACAACGAGATCCTGCAGATCGTCGTGTTCTCGATGTTCTTCGGCGTCGCGCTCGCGGCCTTGGGCGAAAAGGGCAAGATCCTGGTGGCCGCTATCGACCAGCTCTCTCACGTCATGCTCAAGATCACCGGCTACGTGATGAAGCTCGCGCCGCTGGCCGTGCTGGCCGCGATGGCCGCCACCGTCGCGGTTAACGGGCTGTCGATCCTGCTGAAGTTCGCGGTCTTCATGGGCGACTTCTACCTCAGCCTTTTCCTGCTGTGGGCGCTACTCACGGCCGCGGGCCTGCTATTTCTCGGGCCGCGCGTGTTCAGGTTGCTGGCGCTCATCAAGGAGGCGTTCATGCTCTCGTTCGCGACCGCCAGCTCCGAGGCCGCGTATCCGAAGATCCTCGACGCGCTCGACCGTTTCGGAGTAAAACGCAAGATCTCCAGCTTTGTAATGCCGATGGGCTACTCGTTCAACCTGGACGGCTCGATGATGTATTGCACCTTCGCGTCGCTGTTCATCGCTCAGGCGTACAACATCCACCTCTCGCTGGGCACGCAGATCACGATGCTGCTGGTCCTGATGCTGACGTCCAAAGGCATGGCTGGCGTGCCGCGCGCGTCGCTGGTGGTGATCGCCGCCACGCTGCACCAGTTCGGCATCCCCGAGGCGGGGCTGCTGCTGATCCTCGGCGTGGACACCTTCCTGGACATGGGCCGTTCGGCCACAAACGCAGTGGGCAATTCCATTGCGAGCGCGGTGGTTGCGAAGTGGGAACGTGAGCTGATGTCGGAATCCGAAGCTGCCGCCAACGCGGCACGCATTGACGCCGAGCTCGAAGCCACGCTCGCGCATCCGGCCGATGTGATGGGGACCGGGCCATGATGACGCAGCGATTTTGGGCAGCGCTGGCGCTGACGGGACTGCTGGCCGCCGGCTCCGCGGTATGGGCGCAGGATGAAGCGCAGTCGTCACGCCCCGTCGCTGGCGACTCCGCGCCGGCTGCGCTGACGGGAACGCTCGCCAAGGTGCGCAACACGGGCACCATCGCACTCGGCTACCGCGAGGCTTCCGTGCCATTTTCCTATCTTAGTGCGCGAAGGGAGCCGATCGGCTATTCCATTGAGCTGTGCAAGTCGCTGGTTTCCGCGATCGAGGACGCGATCAATCGAAGCGTGACCATCCAGTGGGTGCCCGTCACTCCCGAAACCCGCATCGACCTGGTGGTCAGCGGCCGCGTCGACCTGGAATGCGGGTCCACCACCAGCAACCTGGAGCGCCAGAAGCGCGTGGCCTTCTCGCCGGTCATCTTCGTGGCAGGCACCAAGGTGATGGTGAAAAAGGGCTCGCCGATCAGCTCGTTTCGCGACCTGGCTGGCAGAAAGGTGGCGGTGACGGCTGGTACCACCAACGAGAACGTGATGCGCGTGCTGGACCAGAAGTTCAAGCTCGGAATCAAGCTGCAACTTGTGCCTGACCATGCGCAGGGTTTCGCGCAGGTGGCGGGCGGCGAAGCTGACGCGTTCGCCACCGATGACGTGCTGCTGTACGGGCTGATCGCCGAGAGTGCCGGGAAGGGCAGCGAGTATCAGGTTGTGGGTGACTATCTCTCCTACGACCCTTACGGCATCATGTTCCGCAAGGACGACCCAGAGCTCGCGCAGGTAGTGAAGGACGCCTTCCAGGAGCTCGCAGCGGACGGCGAAATTGAGCGTCAATACAAGCGCTGGTTCTTGCGCCGCCTGCCGTCGGGCACGAGTCTCAACCTGCCGATGAGCCAGCAGCTGGAGAGCATCATCCAGACGATGGCAGGCGGCGAGGCGGAGTGAGCGTCGCGCTTGTTGCTGGGCGAAGGGCTTTGAGGAACACGGCTGGGTGAGCACACAAACTGGAAGTGTCTGTTCCGGCGACGCCGGGAGACGGCTCCGCACTGACGTCTCCCGGAATATCGGCTTTCGCTTTTCTCTCCGAAGACTATCTGCCGAGCGACGAATGTCGCCGACGCAGAGTCAGTCTCGCCAGCGCGGTTTGGGGACGATTCTGATTCGAGCCTGTTGGCAGGAGCAGAACTGGGCGCTGTCAGCTTTACCGAGCCGTCAACAAGTGCGTGGCGACTTCCAATAGCGCAGATGTGAAGCCGATCGCCATCGCACCTTGCCACATCAGGTCAATGGAAAGCAGCAGCCCTGGTAACCACACCGCGCCTGTAAACGAACCGGCCAAGAGCACCGCACCAGAAAGTACGCTGACCGAGCCGGACGCGATAATCCAACTCTCACCGCAGACCGGGCGTAGGGTGACGCTCGACCAGACGCGCAGCCCCCCAGACAAGATCAACATGATGGCGAATGCAAGCGCAGGCGTTGTGGCGGAAAACGCGGAGTTGCCGACAGCGACCAAAATCGACCCTGACACGGTATAGAAGATCGTGCTTACAATTAGCAAGCCGAATCCACAGAATATGAACCACATCACGAATTGCGCCACGGCTCCCGCCAACATGCACATCGCGATCAGGCGTAGCGGGACCGCGGTCGCCGTCTGCAAGTTCGTGAGAGCGAGCATGCCAAGAACCACAAGCAACGCTCCAAATACCGGGAGCCATTTCCACTTTGTATCGATCTCATTTCTGACCATGTCCATTGCAGGCTCCTAACGGTGGCGCACTGCGGCACATGATTCACGATCGCGCGCGCACTTTCTTAACCTAGTGGCCACCAGCAGATGCGTTTGACCCGGATGCGCGGCAGGCCCTGCCGTGAACGACAGGGTCTGCCGCGCATCCGGGTCAAAGAGTTCTGAAATCACATGGCTTACCTCCTGTCGCGGCGGTATCAGGCCGCTCCTGACCTGCGAGAGCACATCCGGCGGCAGCCAGGTAGCCAGCACGGTCCGCTCGCCATAGGAGACATGCGGGTAATTCGCTTTCATCAGATCGCTCCATCCATAGGTAATCGAATGAAAGGGGCTTCTCCTGCTGCTGCTGGCGTTGATGAAGGCTCGACACTCCATCATGGCACTTTGATGCCGATTCGCGGCTTCCGCCGCAGCCTCGGGGCCGGGAAATCCTTTCATCCGATTGCCCACGGGTCCCTTTCTTCGGTGTCGATTTCAATCGGATCGCATCGCGTCGCTGTTCGATCCCGACGAACGATTCGACGGCCACCTGTTTGGTCAAACATCGCGTGGTTCGCTTCCAAGGAGCCTCGCGACACCGCCCCTGAACGGCGCGCCAAACGTCTCCATATTTAGTTTCAGACTCTATGGCGATACAGCGGACCATGCGTCATTATTGGCACACCCTGTGCGAATAGACCAGCGAGCGCAAACGATCGTCCTGTGCAATCAGTCTGCGAGCCACATTGATACGGCTTCGCTGGAACCCGTCTTTTCAGATAAGCCGGTGCGTCGTCTGCGCACTGGACCAGCTCGATGCACTGCTCGTGGGCGCTACTGGTCTGATCGTGGCAGGGGAATGGTCGTCAACGCGCGATGCACTATGCCGTTGGTGGAAGGGCCGATCGCGCGTAGCACACCCATTGCTGTCTCGCGCCAGGCTTCACTCGATTGTGAGAGAGCCCACGCTTTGGCGCGCTCTCCAGGTGGTGCGCCGCGCGGCGATCGGCCCGTCGCTGATCATGACGGGCTGGAGATCCTGCATCACGCGCACCTCGCGGAACAGACGAGCGTGAAAAACTTGGATATGCGGACGCGATCGCGAACATCCGCGCAGCGCTCGGCGGGAACCTTGATCAGGCCAGTGCGTTTTTCGAGCAATCGTTGATCGCGCAAGCAGCGATGCCCGGACCGAACGACATCTTCTGGCTGTCGTCGATGATCTTCATCGTGATCAATTCGCCAATCTGTCTGACAGAGCCGTGCGAGGGCGGCGGCGGTGCTACTGCCCACCTTCGCGAATCGTCAGAGCATTCTTCACGGACGTAACGCCAGAAACGCCCTTCGCTATCGAGCCCGCCTTTTCGATCTGTGTCGGATCGGTGACGGTTCCGGCGAGCGTCACGGCGCCGCCTTTCGCCAGTACGTTAATGCCCGTAGTATCGATACCGCCCTTCGAAAGCGCCTGAGCAACTTTTTTGCTCAATGCCCGATTTGCCTTCCTGACGGCAGACTTCGACGTGCCTTGCGTTGCCGTCGACGCGGCGGCAGATTCGCTTCCCTGCGCCCACGCATTGACGGAAGCGACAACAATCAATGCGGCACCAGCCAGCTTGAGTGTTCTGATTGCGTCCATTCTCTGCTCCACTATCGATAATCTAAGGGAAACCCTCTCCTGGATCTCGACGTATCGCCAGTTCAAAAGCGTTCACTCGCATGGGTAGCCGTTTGCTCCAGCGCTCGGCTGTTTAACGATTAATGAATCGCCCGCCCGAGATTTTTCCCGCTTTCTCGAAGGAACACAATTCCAATTGTGGTAATCCCTCGAACTGTGCAAAATCTGGCGGTGACATCGCGCAAACCGCTTGCAGCAAGGCCGCGTGATGTCACAGTTCTGGTGCAGGCGACAGACTCTCAAGTCATTGATTGGTCCGTGTTTCTTCGTGCAAGCCGCCATAAATTGCATGATTCGAACGATTACCCCGATGCGGTCGAGCTGGATCAATCATCCTAGACGTAGAGGCACGACCACGCGCGACTTTCAGTGCAATCCTGTCAGGCGACCCGCATCGAACGGAATGCATAGTCTGAAAATTTCGGCACGCCGCGTTTATCGGGCACAACCACGTCGCCGTCCAGCGACCCACATCATCATTATCATCCGGGACGTGAGCGGTTTTTATGTCAAGCACTCGGCCTCCCCTTCCCCGCACCGCCTGCTTGGCATAGGTACGACCGCTGCTGGCCGCCTGTACGCGCACTCGCCGACTGCTCCATATGGACAATGCCGATCCGAGATTCCCGCCAAAGGCGACGGTGGTAATAGGAGACCGCGCCAGCTCGAGGGCCCTGCGCGTCATTCCGGCGCTGCGCGTGATTTCTTTCACGCCTAAAAAGCTCGAGCAACGTTGCTGAGCGCTAACTGGCACCCCCGCGGATCGCTTGCTTCAAAGGTCTGATCGAGGTAATGCCGGATGGTCTCATCGTCGGTCAGGCGGTCCGAATTTCTTTAGCTTCGCTGTGGTTCAAATGACAAAGCCCGCGATGCCAATGAAGGCTGCACGCGGGCCTGGTGCCGAGCACAGGGTGTCAATGAATCTCATCGTCATTGCTCTCCAGCAACGCTGGAATATCACGCTTGCCATTGAGCACGCGCCCGATTTCGACATGAGCCTCGCGCTCAATGTAGAAGATCAGGTGCGGATAGCGATCAAGCGGCCCGTCATTTGCGAGAAGTACGCACGCGAGCGCGCAACGATTCGAAGTAGTCGGCGTCGACAGGTGCTGCGAGGCCTGACGTCGCGCCTTGCAAGATCATCGCGCGCAGACGCTTGCGATCCTGGTCCTTTCGGATCAGTTCGCGGACGTACTCGCTGCTCGTGCCGTAGCCGCCCTCGCCGACCTGTTCGTCGACGTACTCCTTCAGCGAATCTGGCAGGGAAATGTTCATCGTGCTCATGCAAACCACTCTATCACTCCTTGGCAAATTTTGCCAAACTGCACCGCCGGTAGCCTTCCGGTGTATTGAATCGAATGTGCAGCGTCCCTATGGACGGCGTCCGCTGTCATGTCGTGACGCATGCAGCAATTCCGCGTGCAATCAAACGTCAGGGGCGGCCCGGGCGTCAATTATCCATATGGCGCTGAGGTGTCGGACCATGTTGCGGCCCTGACGTCAGGCGAGAACTGTGCCGAAGGTCTTGTTCCGCCCGCCGGCCTTCGCGCTGTATACGCCGCGGTGAAGTGATGCCCGGGACGAGCATGTCGCAAATATGCCATGCGAGCCGGGCCGCAGTGACGCTTTTCAGGACCGCGGCGTAGATGGGAAGGGTCCGATGCAACGTGGTCGGAATGAAATGCTCCATCCGGTCGTTTTAGATCGACGAGACTCTACTACACCTTTCCACCACCGTTGATCCCGCTTCCACTTCGCCATACCTGCTTTCCTCGTTCGGAAAGTTCGCCGCAACTATGCTCCGCGTCGGCCTCCGTCCCTTCTATCGCCATTTCACCGCCTGCCTGTTCCTGTGCCTTTTGCTTCTGCTTGTGCCTCGCTGCCACGGCTTCATCGTGCGACCTGCCTGCGTAATTCAGGGTCATCTCGCCACCTCCTTCAAAAACCAGTCTCAGCACCCTGCCAATCTGCCCAGCGCGTGTCATTTCGCTAACGGCAATCCCAAATGCCTGCGTAGCCTGTCTAATACATGATGTTCGTCCAGCCAGCGGATCTCCTGTTTCCGCTGGAGGCTGCGCCTGTACCGTCGCAGCGACACGCCGAACATCAGCGCCAGCCCCACCGCGATGCCCCACATTGGGTACGTCATATCATCCTTTTCAATCTGTTCCCGGTTTACATCTGGCGACGGGTTACGCGGTAGAGAAATAGCACTCGCGTACCTCATCGCTTTCAAAAACCGGATGTTGCGTCATTCAGTGCCTATGACGCATCCAGTCCCGGATCGGATGCGTATCTAACCAACGGGCAAGCGGCTCGTCCTTGTATTCCCGCCTGTACCGTGCCGCTGCAAATATCGCGACGCACAGCACCACCGCCATCCCCACTACAAGACTGATCATTGCCTGACTCATGGCAGCCTCCTTTGAGGTCGTAACCATGCTTGTATTTTAGGTGACCATAGAAATATCATCGGACATCATCTTCATCCACTGATCCATGGTTTTCAAACCCGCTTTTCTCACAGGTGGAGACTAAAGTACAGACGCGACGCTACTCAGCGTGACCAGGGATGACGTCGATAGCGGCATGGCCGGGAGTCTCCGCGACGTGGCAGGCCCAGCGACGGGAAAGAATATGCCCGCCGATGTGGGATGCAGATCCACATGAATCTCGAAGCCGCGGTAGGCGCTTGCCCGAAACGCCGCGAACGCCGGCCGTCCGTTCACCCCCTTCCGGGGCGCAATGCACGGCGAAGTCCACAAGCTTTGCCGGGCCGGAGGAGTTGCTTATCGCGGCATCGGCAGCATCTCGTCCGCGGGCCATCAATACCCGTCTAAATACGTGGCGCGTTGTTGCGCGGATCAAATGTCTGCCAGCATCGCTACATACGCCTCAAGTCAGGCCGCGACGTCCATCGCGCTGTACGGCTGGGGTACGCCGATGTCACTGACATATCCTCTGCAGTATCGCGAGGGAATGTTCATGGCCCGACGGAATGTGATTGCCAGGTGCGCAACGACGCGATATACCCCTCGCTCGTGGTAGACATGCCAGGCTGTTTTCGTCGATCGGGGAACTCAGACCGAACGACAATATGTCGATGGGCAAAGCCACAGATCGCTTGCAGCGGATCGCGGCCGGGTGATGATTTGCCGAAAAGCTGCCACGCAACATTCGACAACAAGTCGGTCTCGCAATACCGGCTACCTGGCAGAAACACCATACATCCGTCGGGCAATTCCTCGACCGGATGCTGGTGACGGTAGGGCTCTCTCGCCTCGAGGCTGACGGGAGATTTCATGCAACGCGCTCGTCGACATCTCGATTCGATCTGGCGACGCGACGAGCCAGCTACGGAGGTTACCGAAACCAACTCGGTACTGCGGGATGGATGGCCATGGGTGGATCGACGACCTCGATGGGTTTATAGGCTTCGACCTCTCGGAGCACGTCCACAAGGTTTTCCGTGCTCACTCCCATGAGTCCCCTCCGCGTCGATGGTCGGGACCAGTGCGGTCAAAATACCAAATCTATCTCTCACAAGTCGCATTGGGATTTTCAACGCGTGCCGCTATGCGATAGATCTACCGTCGCCAATGGGCTGCCTGCGAAAGGGTCTTGACTCCAATCAACATTCGGACATGCCGCGGGCACCGATTGCGCCGCGCCGTTTATGGCGAAATGTTCGAGTGATTGGCCCGCGCTGATGGCCTGCTTAAGCCATTGAGGCATCTCTCCATCGCCCGACCACGTTTCTCCGGTGGCACTGCGATATCTTGCCGGCTTCTGCTGGATCTGGTCCTGGGCTATTGCTGCTGCGACGTCGTCAAGCTCGATTCCGAATTCGGCCATTCTACGGCGCAGGTAAGCGACGATGCTGTCGCGCTTTCGCTCGTCCATTAGGTTTCCTCTTTCAATTATGTTGCGCGAGGTGTCTCCGTGCCTCCGCAACCCCTGTGCCTTCAGAATACCACTACTAATTCGATGCTCATATGGTCTACCGCTCAATAGCCTTTTTCTCTGGCCATGTGGCATAGTGCGGCCATTACTGACAACGGGGAGAAAACACAATGCCAACACTCTAGAAAGTCCAAGCTCAGCTTACACAGCTGCAGGCTCAGGCAGAAGCGCTGGTTAAAAAGCAGTCGTCCGGCGCAATCGCGAAAATTCCGGACATTACGGAGAAGCATGGTTTGACCACGGCCGACATTGAGGCGCACCTGGGCGGCAGGAAACGTGGCCACAAGCCCGGCTCGAAGCATGCAAGCAAGTCGGCCAGCACCGTCAGGACGAAGTCTTCCGCCGGTGCGACGGGCAAATTGCCACCTAAGTACCGTGATCCGAAGACTGGCGCCACATGGAGCGGTCATGCACGTCCGCCCCAGTGGATCGCTCGCGCAAAGGACCGGACGAAGTTTTTGATTGCAGGAGCGGGCGCAGGGGTGCCGAAGGCTGCGGCTGTCAATAAGGCCGCACCGGCCAAGAAATCGACCGCAAAGAATGCTTCCGCGAAGAAGATTGCGAACACGAAGGTCCCGGCGGCGAAGGGTGCACCGGCTGCCAGGAAAGCGACGGCCAGGAAGCACGCAGTCAAAGAAGCTCCGGTCAAGAAGCCAGCGGTGAAGAAAGCGCCGGCGAAGAAGGCTGCTGTCAAAACTGTGCCGCCAGAAAACACTCCAACGCCGATTGCGACGAACGCAGAGTGACATGGGTGGCGTAGTTTCCCATGGGCGGGACTGCGGTGTCGTCCCCCTCGAATCAGTACCTCGACCGGCAGCCAGCGAGCCTGAGCTGTTTATTGCTGGCACTGAACGGCACGTCTTAGTCTCCTTCCGCATTGACCATTCGGACGCGGCGATCCGAACACTTTGGGATAAGGGCGCCGTTCCGTGTGTTGCTTTTCCCGCGTTCGTCTTCGCATGCTCATACACAGGAGGACGTTGCGGCGCGACCATTGGCAGCCAACGGGCGGCTCGAGAATCGCGAGCAGGGAGCGTTGAATTCCAGCGCCATCATTGAGCCATCGTGTACCGATCCGACCGCTGCCCATTGAGCGTCACTTCGTGATTGATTTTCGTGCATTGCGGAGTATTGCTTTGTTGCAGGCGTATACGGCTCGGGTGCCGTCGCGGCGCGTGAAGCGTTCATGCTCTGTCGATAGGGACCCGTAGGAACGGCACGACGGATGCGGAGAGGCGTCGAACGTTAAGCCACACGAATTGACGGCAAGGAGGCCATTCGAGGATTTCTCAGGACGATGGGGGGTCTTTCTTCGCGACTAATGCATCGAAGGCTTCCCGCGCATCCTTCAGTTCCTGCATGGCCGCAGCAAACCGCGCAAGTTCCAGGGTCGACGGCTGTTCATCGAGACCCTGCGCGCAGTGCGCTTCGAGCCGTAGCGATGCCGCCTGTACTTCGTGCGCAGCGCTCACTACGCGCTCGAGGGCCGACGCTTCCGCCGAAGCTGTATTTTCTTTCATTGTCGCTCCCTGCGAACCAACTCATCTACCGTGCAAACGCCTCAGCGAAGGTCGAACCGTTGTTTCCCCGATGCCCGGGATGCACTGATTGCAACACTACGTTGCGTTCGGCAACTTCACAACTTCACGGGTGGTGTGCGGCGAAGCAGCATTATCTGCCTGCAAAGTCTGCGATGATCAGGATTTTCGATACTCATCGCACCTTTTGCGTTGACGTCGCAGTAGCGACGCTTCGCCCCCCTTTTCGCTCAGGTGAATTGATTGGCGAAAGAAAACCTGCTCGAACTCGACGGAATTGTCGACGAAGTTCTTGTACATCACGTGGCCTATCGCGTTCCACGAAGGCGATGAAGCGCATGATCTCGGCCCGAACGCGTGTCCGACCGTCGACCCAGCGATGAAACACCATTCCTTGAATGGGCTGCAAGCAGCACCAGATAATCATTGTGCAGTAATGCTGCACCATCCGTTGCAGACGGCGTATTGTCCGAAAAGGTGATGCGTGCGCTTGCCACCGAACCGCTTCACCAGGTCCTTGCGATTGCTGGATGGCAAACAATCTGCATTCCAAATCATATAGACGGCTACTCTTCAAAGATTGGTCGCTGCGCTTCTACACGGGAACCGAACTTGGGGTGATCGTTCTTTTCGCAGCTAAAGTACGCATGCCCCATCCAGGACGCGCTACCAGAACGCCCTGCATTCCTTGACCCGATCGGCTCGGCGCTTTTTTGCTCGACTTCCCCCCAAACCTGACAAACTGTACCCGTCGCATTGCATCGCACAACGTCGTCCTGTACCATCGATAATGCCTCAAGCTGCGTACACCGGATCCCCGCGAGGCATCCCGGCCTCGACTGTCCATGCATCAGTCCATGATTCCGTTCGCAACCCGGCAGGCAGATTGACCTGCCGCCATGCCTGCGACGATCGTCGGTCCACCTGTCGAGGAGCATGTATTGGCAAATCCTGATCGGGACGATTCCACACCACCCGTAATCACGGTGACGTCAAAAGCCGGCCGCCGCCTGTCCAGCGGAATAACCCGGGCCGTCGCGACACCTGCGGACAAAGAGTCGATGGCGCACCAGGACGAAGAGCGTCAACGCCAGATGCGCGCGCTGATCGCGCTTGGTCGTGAGCGCGGCTACCTTACCCACGCGGACATCGACGATCACCTGCCCGACAACTTTACGCACACTGCGGCGTTGGACGCCATCGTCAGCACGTTCAGTGACATGGGTGTGGCCGTGTACGAGCAGGAGCCGGACCCGGAGACGCTCCTGCTGAACGACGGCACGCCGGCCGTGGCATCGGACGATCAGGCGGACGAGGAAGCGGAAGCTGCACTGGCGACCGTCGATTCGGAGTTCGGCCGCACCACTGATCCGGTCCGGATGTACATGCGTGAAATGGGCGTCAGCGAACTGCTGACGCGCGCCGGCGAAATCGAGATAGCGAAACGCATCGAAGACAGCTTGCAGGATATGATCCAGGCAATCGCCGCGTGTCCGTCGATCGTGTCCATGATTCTTGCCGATGTGGACCGCGTCGTTGCCGGCGAACTGCGTATCGACGAACTCGTCGATGGCATCAGCGACGGCACACACGAAAGCGGGACGACACCGGCGTTCGACGAAGATGACGTGGAAGCACACCCTTCCAGCGACGACCTGGACGGCGACGACGTCGAAACAGACGCCGAGGATGCAGACAAGGCGAACGAAGCCCGTCTTGAACAGCTCAAAAACGACAGCCTCGCGGTTTTCGCCCGCGTGCGGACGCTGTTCGAGCGGTTGCCGGATGCGCCGGATATGGGGAAGGCCCGTTCCGCTGCCGTTGCGCAGATGCGCTCGGAAATCCAGCGCGAACTGGCGCCGATCCGCTTTACGGCCAGAACCATCGACCGCCTGTGCGCTCGTGTGCACGAACAGGTTACCGAGGTTCGGGCGATCGAGCACGGCATCCTGCAGATCGCCGTCGACCGGTGCGGCGTACCACGCGAGACATTTGTCGAGTCGTTCCCGGGCCACGAGACTGACCTTGAATGGGCCAGCCACACGGCGGCGACCTCGCAGCAGTTCGGCGCGGCGCTGGAGCGACATTTGCCGGCTATCCGGGCCGGGCAGCAGAAACTCATTGACATCGAGGCCATGGTCTCGCTACCGCTCCAGCAGCTCAAGCAGATCAACCGCCAGATGATAGCCGCGGAGTCGAAAATGCGGCAGGCCAAGCGGGAGATGATCGAGGCGAATCTTCGTCTTGTCATTTCAATTGCCAAGAAATACCTGAATCGTGGCATGCAGTTCCTGGATCTGATCCAGGAAGGCAATATCGGCCTGATGAAGGCAGTGGACAAATTCGAATACCGACGCGGCTGGAAGTTCTCGACCTACGCCACATGGTGGGTCCGTCAGGCCGTATCGCGAGCGCTTGCCGATCAGGCGCGGACCATCCGTGTGCCGGTACACATGATCGACATGGTCAACAAGCTGAACCGGATTTCACGTGAAATCCTGCAACAGACGGGGATGGCACCGCTGCCTGCTGTGCTTGCTGGGCGCATGGAAATGTCCGAGGAGAAGGTGCGCCGTATCCTCAGGATCGCAAGGCAACCTGTCTCGCTCGAGACCCCGGTGGGCGACGATGCCGGCTCGACGATCGGTGACATGATCGAGGACGTTTCTGCAGGTTCACCCGCCGAGGCCGCGATCCACGCGAAATTGCGCGCCGCGATAGATGAGGCGCTCGACGCGCTGTCGCCGCGGGAGGCCAAGGTGCTGCGGATGCGATACGGGCTCGATACGATCTCTGAGCACACGCTTGAAGAGGTCGGCAAGCAGTTCGACGTGTCCCGAGAACGGATCCGTCAGATTGAAGGCAAGGCGATTCGCAAACTGGCGCATCCCCGCTGCTCGGACAGGTTAAAGCCCTTTCTCGAGCGTTGAGCAGAGCCGGGCACGTCACCTTTTGAGGGGCAACTCCCGATCCCCAACGATCACGCATCGGCCCGATCGCTGTTGTGAAAGGACGCGTTCGCGAAGCGAAAAACTTACAGTGGCTTGATGCTGGCGGCCTGATTCCCCTTGGGGGCCCTGCTTGACTTCAAAGCCGACCTTCCGGCTCTCCTGAAGTGAGTTGAAGCCGCTTCCCTGAACCTCGGAACAGTGGGCAAACAGGTCTTCACCGCCGTCATCCGGCTTGATGAACCCGAAACCCTTCTCTTCGTTAAACCGCTTGACGGTACCTGTTGCGATGTTCTGAATACTCCAGGGAGACTGGTCGTAGATTTGCAGATTACACCCGAGCCTGCACCAGACTGCGGTCATCTTCAAACGAATCGTCGCCGACAATGCATTTCTTCCCAAGTGTCCGGCGACCTTTACCGGAACGCCTCGACCGTATGGCGCGCAGCTTTCTCCGGCGTTGGCGCTGCCCCAGCCTGCCTATCGTGACTGTCTTCCAGCGATCATCGTACCTCGACATCGCCGGGCCCCACAGTGACAGGCATACCGTTCGCGAAGTGCCTTTGATATCTTTTCATCGCTAACCAGAGCATAATCGATGCTCAATTCTTCACCGGCGTCAATCTTGCGACGGGCACGAATCAAGATTATCTGTCCGTCCAGCTTTGGTACGCAATTAGGATTGCATGAATGTTTAATCCATCGTGCGCTATTGCCACCGACGGCACCGTCGATGACGCAACCATCTCCGATATCGAAAAGGAAGGTTTGGTCCGGTTGCGCAAGATCCCGGGGACGGCCGCTCATTGCGGCTTCCCGTGGGACCCGTTTTCCCTTGTACTCGCAGATCAGTTCCCCGCTCACGATCGTCACGGTCGCGAACACGCCTTTAGGGGTAATCGTCCTTTTCGTGCGAAAAATGGCGGTAGCAGAGCGCCGAACCGACTGAAGCAAGGCTTTGCAAATAAGTGAGTCGCGACAGATCGAGCGATTTCCAAGTCATTGATAACGCGCCCTTTTTCGTTCCTAACCGCCAGAATTCGGACCAAAAGGACGATTACCCCAAGGTCGAAGCAGGCAACGCCCTGGTCCAGATGGGTTCGCGCGGGGCCAGGCCCACCGAGATAGAACGATGACGTTCCCAGTACGATATGCGACTGTCCCAGCAGGCCCGGGTCGTCCGCGCTCTCGGTCAGAGCGAGCAGTCTTTCACCCAGTTCGTATGCCATCCTGTGTTCTGCGCGTAGCGAAAAGGACGTTCGCAGTCCCAACGTCGCCATAAAAAGCTGCCGCAATGGACGAAATTCACATCATCTTCTTAGCAGTTCCTATAGCCCTCCTTCTTGGCGTCGTAATAGGCACGGTCATCGAAGACGTGCTGGGTTAGGCACCTCAGTTAACGGCGGCACTTTAAACAAGGAGTCAATCAATGAAGAAGGCTTTTACGCGGGCTCTCATGAAGCGATGGCCACAAGACGCAGACCCGGGACAGCCGTAATGAACCGAACTCAATCCGCGGCCCCGATCTCGTCCTGGAAGTTGATGCAATCATCGATGAACGTTCGCGCTCGTCGCTCTCCGTATAAGAAAGCAGCTGCGGGCGACAAGAAATTAAGTTGCTCCGGGAGGCTCACGACTGGCGTCGCGAGCGGGTCTGAGGAAAAGATCGACCAGGAGACCGAATACCGAAGGTCCGTGCCGTAGATCGAATCGATATTGTTGGTTGTCACACGGACGTCAATGCTGAAACCGCGATACGGCGTGCAAGACTAGGTTTGCATGGTGGTTCCATTTCCGATTCGCCGGGCGGTATGCGAGACGAACCGACAGCTTACTCCCCATTCTGGAAAAGGTCTCAGAACGACGTGAAGCCTTCTTTTCAACCGTTCGGCATCGGCCGACGAAGATATATGGGACAACGGCAACCATGACCGAACAGAAGGAACTCGCGCCGTGCCCATTCTTCGGCGCCGCCCCGGAGCAGGTGCAAGAAGATCAAATCATCGACATATCTAACCGACTTCGAGGGATCCGTACGCGCGCCTTATCCGGATTGGCTCTCACACCACTGGATCGCCCAACGCTGCGCCGCTTCGATAGCGGCCGCATCGGAGGGGTAATCGCCGAGATCACCCGAATACTTCACTTCTACGGCTTCGCCGCCTGCCGGGTCGCGCCGATAAATCTTCGCGCGGGCGTAGTAGCGGCCACCTTCATCGAGAGGCGACGCGTCGATGTGAAACTCCCTGTAGCCGAGCTGCATGGTCGTCTCCGTAAAGCTGTTTTATTCGTCATCGAGCTGGATAAGCTGCGGGCTTCCCGTCGCGTCTGGACCTGCGTTCACCAGCCTGTTTCGGTAGTTACAGTCACGACAAGTGAAAAAGAATCCCCTTTCGTCGGTTTGGGCTTCGATTTCACCGAAGGCAATCCGCGCATTGCAGTTTCGACAGGTCCACACGGCAATCTCCGGCGCCGCTTTCGTCTCTTCGGCGGTTGCCGCGGTTCTGATGGTCGGCGCGGCAATTCAGGTCTCCTGTTCTTTAAGCAGCTTGTTAGCGAGGGCACGCGCTGCCTCTCGCGCCTGATCCTCACTTAGGAATTCGATTTCGGTTTCGCGCGGATGATCCGATTCAGGCTCGGCTCCCACCTCCCGCAGATGAACGACGCCGCGATACGAGCCGGCCACAGTCTTTATCACACGGACTCGTGCGATGTGCGTGTGCGTTGCGTAGATCTCGTCTTCCACCACGATCTCCAATTCCCTTCTCAAGGAATCGTAGCATGAGTCAATGGATTGACCGCTGCCACTTCGGTGACCGCCCCAACACGATGCGCACCTTGGCCGTCGCCGGCGTCAAGGTTCAGACGATCGTCACGCTCGTGAACTCATGCACGTTGCAGGTCATCGACAGAAATCGTGGGATGACGGCCGTCCACGATGGATCGCCCCATTTCATATCCCGCTTCACGAGCCTGGGCCTCACTTTCATAGAGATCGAACTCGAGCGACTGGAAGGCTCTTGTGAGATACCCATGCCGCAGATCAACACCGGGACGACAAACGTAGCCGGAAAACCTGAATCGACCATTCGGACCAACCGGCGTGCCAAAGGCATGGTTGATCAATATCGGCATGACGTTGATCTCGAAGCCGTCGTACTGGATGCTGTCCCACATGGGCACCTCCTCCCAATTCTTTTCTGCAAGCGATTCACTAGCGCACACCATCGGTTCTATTTATCGTTTGATATGCTGATCAAACCGTCGATGAAGACATGCGCTCGGCGTTCGCCGTACGAAAAAGCCGAGTCCCATGACAAGAAGGCGAACTGCTCAGGAAGACTGTCGATCGAACTTGCGGTCGTTTCAGTCGAGGCTATTGACCAGGAAACAGAGTATCGACGCTCTTGTCCGTTACGCGAGACGGTGTTGCTGGTTATGACACGGACGTCAACGTTGAAACCCCGATATGGCGCGCAGGACTGGGTATTCATGGAAGCCCCCATTCAGAGACTGCTGAGAATGGATTTCGCATTCCCCGTGCCTGCCCGAGGACCTCCGCCGACTCGCGCAATGCAATCAACCGCAAGGACAACGACAATGAGCCAAAATCAACCGAAGCGCCGCACGCCCAGGCAGATTCTGTTTGAACCACAGCTGAGGGTCGACGCGATCGACTGCGCAAGCGTGTCGGCTACCGAGGGACGCGCCAGGTCACTGGCTCGCAACGACAGCGATTGCTTCACCCTATCGCGGCATTCGCACAGCCAAAAGCCTGATCAGGGAACGCGTGAAATGTGTGGATTTACGTCGTAGTAGAACAGGACCCGTGACGCCGCGTGGCCAAACTAGCCACGCGTCAACGCGGACTTGGGATGAACGTCGTAACCAGACGCATATGCAGCGTGCACCCATCCGGATAAAGAAACACACGCATACCGGACACATCGCCCGGCATCTTTGGCGGTTCCGCATTTACTCTGCTAATGAACTCTTCAGGCGATATACGACGCTTCGTCACGAGGAACTCCTTGAATCTCACACGGAATACCAGCATGAGCGAGAACAGCGAGAGCGAATGGACCAGTCTCGCGTTCGAGGTCCGTCCGATTTACAGAGCAAGCACTCTTTTCGCTTCAGCCTCGGCAAAGGCCAGAGCTTCGGCCTCGGTAGGCATCGGCCGACCACAACCACGCCCCGTGGTTTGACCAACGATGATTCCGTGCCGCGTCGTCTGGACGCGAATATAGCCTTTAAACATGCCGCCCGGTGCGGGCATAACGCACGCCTCGACGGTCTTGCTTCCCTTCGTCTCTTTGAACGCCATGATCCCTCCACAGGTGGATGCAAATCCTAGCACGACCGAAGCGGCACAGGGAGTGACCGAAACAACAAAAATCCAAGGTATCGAATGAAAATCCGACTTGATGAATGGCTGATACGCGAGTTCGATCCGCCGCCGGCGATCCGTACAGCCCGTATCTGGGCCAAGACCGCCCGCGCCGGTCAAGGTCGGCCGTTCCTACTACGTCGAGGAACGCGCCGTGTTCCGCGACGGCGTCCAGAAGCCGCGTCTCGTTCATCGGGCTTTCGGCCATGGCAGCTAGACCGCGAATCCGGCGCCGTGCGAGCTGCCCGGAAAGCCTGCACGAGCCGCGGCCGGGCTACTACGTTTGGCGTAATCCGGTCACCAAGAAAACAAATCGATCGGGTACGTTCCTATCGAACAAGCGATCTTCGACGTGCTCGAGGTCAACGCAAAGGTGAATGAAATCATTCTGACCAAGCGCCTGATCGATCGCATGAACGAAGGACAAGAAACAATAGCCGACCTGCGCCAAGATGCCGACCACTGGCGTAAAACCAGCCACGATCACCGCACGACGGCATCAGGACAAGGTGATCCGTGAAGCCCTTGGACATATCAAATGCACCGAGCTCACGACGAAGCACGTTGCTGAATTGCTCGAGGAAATTGAAGCACGTGGGAAGATGCAGTGGGCGGTTCACGTACGGAGCCGGATGATGGCTGTGTGCCGCCGAGGGATCGCTCTCGGCGGGCTGGACAAAAACCCAGCAGATGCGACCGAGCGAGCGATGGTCAAGGTCAAGCGGAAACGAATGACACTCGATGTCTTCAACGCGACGCTGGAACAGGCCCCGACTGTCGCGCCGTGGCTCCGGAACGCCATGCTGCTTGCGCTAATCTCAGGTCAAGCCCTATCGAGCATCGGCCGCTGAGAGCGTGCGTCCATCAAGAATGGCGTGTCGACGGTGACACGAGCGAAAACAGGCGTCTCAATCGCTAAGTGTTCCTGGGCAACTGATTTGAATTTCGCTATCCTGGCGCCTTCGTGATGCCGGGATAGTGAATGAAGTGTGTCGTAGAGCTGAGTGAAGCTGAGAAAATTACATTGCAACAGCTGTCGATCAATCACAAGCATCGGGATATACGCACGCGAGCGGCGGGCCTGCTGATGCTTGGGCGCAAGATCAAGCCAAAGGCCATCGCAGAGCAGCTCGGCGTGAGCGGCCAATCGGTTTATAACTGGTCCCACGCGTGGCGCGACAGCGGGGTGTGCGGCCTGACAGGCGGTCACT
>NZ_WHNP01000087.1 GCF_009362735.1 Paraburkholderia franconis
TTGCGCGGGCGGCCTGTCGCCTGGGTCGACCTCAACGCACGCACACCTCGTCCTCGCCCCCGGGCCTTCGCTCGCAGCTTGTACGCCCACGAACGATGCATTCCAAACGACGCCGAAACCGCATCGGGATGTTCCCCATCGTTCATCCGCTCAAGTGCCAGCATGCGCATCTCTTCGAGGATGTTGTGCGCCAGACTTCTCCCGTCTCGTTTCACAGTCCGTGGCTCCATCGAGTGACACGACACGATAGATCAGCACTCGTCGAATTTGTTCCCTAACTTACTGACCAATGAGTAATAGAAGCGGCCGGCGCTCATGCGCGGCTGCGATGGAGCCTGTTGACATGACACAGCAGAACGACCCGGAACTCGGCCAGCGCATTCAGGCAGCGGGCCTCGATACGAACTATCATGACCTCGGCAGCGGCAGCCCTGTGCTGCTCATACACGGTTCAGGGCCGGGCGTGACGGCGTGGGCGAACTGGCGTCTCACGATGCCTGCTCTCGCGCACACCCGGCGAGTCATCGCGCCCGACATGGCGGGCTTCGGTTATACGGAGCGGCGCGCGGACGTGCACTACGACATGGACTTTTGGGTCACACATCTGATAGGCCTGCTCGATGCGCTGGAGATCGAACAAACCGACCTGATCGGCAATTCATTTGGCGGCGCATTGGCGTTGGCGATGGTGGTGCGTTATCCACACCGCGTGCGCAAACTGGTGCTGATGGGGGCGGCGGGCGTGAAGTTCGAATTGACTCATGGGCTCGATGCGGTATGGGGCTATGAGCCTTCCGTCGAGAACATGCGCGGCATCATGGATATCTTTGCGTTCGACCATTCGCGTATTACGCCCGAGCTTGTCGAATCGCGGTATCGCGCGAGTGTGCGGCCCGGGTATCAGGCGTCGTTCGCGTCGATGTTTCCTGCGCCGCGCCAGCGCTGGATCGATGCGCTTGCATGCGACGAAGATGCGCTGCGCCGCATTCGGCATCCAACGCTGATCGTGCATGGACGCGAGGACCGTGTCATTCCACTAGAGAACTCGCTGCGGCTCAATAAGCTAATCGGGCCTTCGCAATTGCACGTATTCGGACAGTGCGGGCATTGGACGCAAATAGAACACGGCGACGCGTTTAATTGCCTCGTCGATGATTTTCTTTGAAGCTCGATAGAGCGCCTGCAGTTATACGCAAGCGCTCGCTGCCGAGGTGATTTTCCTAACGCCCGGCACTGACTTCGGGCATTTCTGATTCTTTCGCGTGATTCACGCATTTCAGCGTAACCGGAGCTGCGCAGCGTGACGAGCCCAACTTGGCGCATGTGTAAACGGCACTGTCACGTTGTCGTGTTGATGACGCAAAAACTGATACTGATCGGTGACAATCCTTCGTGGCGCCTCGGGACAGGCGGCCAGCACGCGTTTGAAGAAGCGCTTTGCTGCAGCCTTATCGCGACGTTTCTGCAGCAGGATGTCGAGTTCGGCACCATGCTGGTCGACCGCCCGCCAGAGCAGGTAAGGCTCACCGCGCAACGTAACGAAAACTTCATCAAGATGCCATGTGCTGCCAGGTTTGCGGCGACCAGCCTTGACGCGATGCGCGAAGTCCGCGCCGAATTTGTCGAACCAGCGGCCGATCGTTTTCGTAACTGACGATGACACCGCGCTCGAACAGCAGTTCTTCAATATCACGCAGGCTGAGTTGGAACCGGAAGTACCACCGCACCGCGTGGCTGATGACCGTCGCCGGGAACCGGTGGCCGTGATAAAGCGATTTTGTCTTCTTCATCGCGCCATCTTACGTGACCGCCTCGCCAACATGACAGAGCCGCACGCGGCTCTAACCCACGTTTTGACTCGCGTTTCGCAAGACCGCGCCACGCGAAGCGTTATTCGCAGAGACGGGGCGCGGCTGACTTTTGCGCCAGGTTCAGGCCTTCTTCACGTAAGCATTGCACCATCCCTTTGCATCGACCAGCTTGCCGCCGTAGGTTGTACAAGGGCCCATCGCCGAGCCGGGCTTGCCCTGATAAAGCTGGCAATTCGCGCAGGTTTGTCCAGTCTGATAGTGGGGAAACTTGGCCTTGTCCACCTTCGTGGCGTCCGTCTTGTATCCAAGTGCCTGTGCAGTCGGATCGCTCTCGGAAAGCACGGGAGCGTCGGCTCGCGACTCAGTGGAGAGAACCGTCGTCGATGCGACGGATGCGGCAAGTATCATAAAACGCCGGCGGGAGAATGGCATGACATGGACTCCTGTAGGAAATGGAACAGCGAGTGCAAGGCGTGCCGCCCTTTGCCCGGTCACATTGACTGAATCCTGTCGGTTCATGAAAAACCGCCATGCCATATTTACCGGTCGAAACCAACGCGGCCCGCGATTTCTTCATTCAATATCGACTGGATAAACGTACGTGCCTTTCGCCTTTCATTTTACATCACGACGTGACGTATGTGGCCGCGCCTGCCGGGCGTAGACGCTGGAATCGCCGCTTCCGTACCCACTGCCACTGAGGTATTGCACATGCTCTCATGCAGTGTTGCCCATGCAGACCGTTCTAACGGCAACCTCAACTGGCGCGACGGCCGCGAAGGTTCCTGGAATGCTAAACATCAGTGCAATGGCGGCAGTGGCGACAGCGGGAACAGACGGGCAGAGTTAATGCCCACGCACAGTGATGTCTTTCTCAATTGCCCGTAATGCGGTGCTATTGTTATTTATGAACCAGGACTAAAAAGGTACCGATTCGAGGAGGCACAGCGATGTTACGCATGAGCAAGCTTGCCGACTATGCCACGGTGATCATGATCACAATGGCACGGGATCCGGACGCCGTGAAGAGCGCCGGCAGCCTCGCCGAGGCCACGGGCATCCCGGCGCCGACCGTGTCGAAAGTGATGAAGACGCTCGCGCGCGGTGGTGTGCTGGCGTCAGCGCGGGGCGTGAGCGGCGGCTATCAGCTTGCTCTGCCGCCGCAGCGGATCATGCTGTCCGACGTGATCGCCGTCGTCGACGGTCCGTTCGGGATGACCGAGTGCAGCGCGTTGCCGGGGCTATGCACGCAGGAGGCAGTATGCAGCGCACGCGCCAACTGGCAGAAGATCAACCGGCTGATATTCGAAGCGCTGAGCCAGGTGTCGCTCGCCGATATGGCAAGTCCGACGCTCAGCGAGGTCGACATTAGCGCGATTCGCGCGCGCAGCCTGTTGCCGCTGGGGCACACGGGTATCGACCGCACGCGCGCCGTTTCAGTCTCGCCACACAGGACCGTCATCCGGCCCCAGCAACGTTGAAGGAGGTCATGCATGAGTTCGACCGCGTCCAAAGTCGATGATCTGATCCGGCGCGAATACAAGCATGGGTTCGTGACGGATGTGCTGTCGGATACATTGCCGCGCGGCGTGTCCGAAAATGTCATCCGGCTGATTTCACAAAAGAAGAACGAACCCGATTTCATGCTCGAATGGCGGCTCGCGGCGTATCGTCACTGGCTGACAATGAGCGAGCCGCACTGGGCGACGGTCGAGCACCCGTCGATCGACTATCAGGACATCGCCTATTATTCGGCGCCCGTTGCCCCGAAGGATCGCCCGAGGAGCCTCGACGAGGTCGATCCGGAGTTGCTTCGCACGTACGAGAAACTCGGCGTGCCGCTGAAGGAGCGCGAGATTCTCGCGGGTGTCGCGGTGGATGCCGTGTTCGACAGCGTATCGGTCGCGACGACATTTCGCGAAAAACTTGGCGCGCTCGGCATCGTGTTCTGTTCGTTCTCGGACGCGGTGCAGACACACCCTGAACTCGTGCGGCAATATCTCGGCTCGGTTGTGCCGCACACCGACAACTTCTTCGCCGCGCTGAACTCCGCCGTGTTCAGTGACGGATCGTTTTGCTACATCCCGCCGGGCGTGCATTGCCCGGTCGAACTCTCCACGTATTTCCGCATCAACGCCCCGAACACGGGGCAGTTCGAGCGGACGCTGATCATCGCGGACAAGGGAGCATACGTCAGTTACCTGGAGGGGTGTACCGCACCGATGCGTGACGAGAACCAGCTGCACGCTGCGGTGGTGGAACTGGTCGCGCTGGAGGGTGCACAGATCCGCTATTCGACGGTGCAGAACTGGTATCCGGGCGATGCGCACGGGCGTGGTGGGATCTACAACTTCGTGACCAAGCGTGGCGATTGCCGCGAAGCGGACTCGAAGATTTCATGGACGCAGGTCGAAACAGGTTCAGCGATTACGTGGAAATACCCAAGCGTAATTCTGCAAGGCGACAACGCGGTCGGCGAGTTCTATTCGGTGGCGCTCACCAACAACTATCAGCAGGCCGACACGGGAACGAAAATGACGCATCTGGGCCGCAACACACGTAGCACAATCTTGTCGAAGGGCATTTCTGCCGGTCACGGCAGTAACGCCTATCGCGGGCTCGTGAAAGTCGCCCGTTCGGCGGAGGACGCCCGCAACTACACACAGTGCGATTCGCTGCTGCTTGGCGATCGATGCAGTGCCCTTACGTTTCCGTATATCGAGGTGAAGAACCCGACTGCGAAGGTCGAACACGAGGCATCGACGTCGCGCATCGGCGAGGACCAACTGTTCTACTGCCGGCAGCGTGGCCTGTCGGACGAGGATGCGGTGTCGATGATAGTCAACGGCTTTTGCAAGGAAGTATTCAAGGAGCTGCCGATGGAGTTCGCGGTGGAAGCACAAAAGCTGCTTGGTGTGAGTCTGGAAGGCAGCACAGGATGACGGTGCGACAACATGCTTGAAATCAGCAATCTGAGCGTTGAAGTGGAAGGCAAGCCTATTTTGCGCGGAGTGGATCTGCGCGTGAGGGCGGGCGAGGTGCACGCGATCATGGGCCCGAACGGTTCGGGCAAGAGCACGCTTGCGCACGTGTTGGCGGGTCATGCACATTACCGCGTGACGGGCGGCAGCGTGCAGTACGCGGGCCATGATCTGCTCGCGCTTGCGCCAGAAGATCGCGCGCGGGAAGGGCTTTTTCTCGCGTTTCAGTATCCGGTCGAAATACCGGGCGTAAGCAATGTGTACCTGTTGAAGGCCGCGTTGAATGAACAGCGCAAGCATCGCGGCGAGCCCGAAATGGACGCAATGGAATTCCTGCAGGCGGTCAAGGAGAAGATGGCGCTCATGCAGATGGACGAAAGCCTGCTGTATCGCGCTGTCAACGAAGGGTTTTCGGGGGGCGAGAAGAAGCGCAACGAGATCTTGCAGATGGCGGTACTGGAACCGCGCCTTGCGATTCTCGACGAGACCGATTCGGGCCTCGATATCGACGCGTTGCAGGTGGTGGCGCGGGGCGTCAACCAGATGCGCAGCGCGGACCGCGCAATCGTGCTGGTGACGCATTATCAGCGTCTGCTCGAGTACGTCGTGCCCGATTACGTGCACGTGCTTTCGCACGGGCGCATCGCGAAATCCGGGACGCGCGAGCTGGCACTCGAACTGGAGCGCAAGGGTTACGGCTGGCTTGGTGCGGACGCGCCGCCTGAGCCGCATTCCGCGCCGCCTGGCGCCCACTGACGCGAGGTGGTCACAGGTGATATCGCGAGGGCAGACGTCAAATGAGTGAGACGACGCTCGATTACTTCCATCAAGCATTCGCGACGGTGTCGAAAACGCTGCCGGGCGCAGAACTGCGCTGGCTGCGCAGCGCACGGCGCCATGCGTTCGAGCAGTTCGAAGCGCTTGGCTTTCCCACGACGCAGCTCGAAGACTGGAAGTACACGAATGTGGCCACGATCGCGAAGCGGTCGTGGCATTTCGCATCGCCCCACAGCGACCACGTGGATGTTTCCAGCATCGTCGACGATCTCGTGCCCGACAAGGAGGTCGGCAGGCTCGTGTTCGTCAACGGCCGCCATATGCCGAAACTGTCGCGCATGCCGGCGTTGCCGGAGGGCGCATTCGTCGGCAGTCTGACACGCGCGATCCGCGAAGTGCCGGAGCGGCTTCGAGCAGTCATCGAGCAGCAGGCACCGCATGATGGCTTTGCGGCTTTGAATGGGGCATTGCTGAGCGACGGATATGTGCTCCTGCTGCCACCGGATTGTACGATCGAGACGCCGCTCGTCATGCTATTCCTGACCGACGAAGCGGGCCTCGCGATACATCCTTTCAACGCGATACTGGCAGACGCGCGCTCGCGCTGCTCGGTCGTCGAGCAGTTTGTAGGCATCGCGGACGATGCGTATCTCCTCAACGCGGTAACGAAGATCGTGGCCGGCGACGAGGCGAACGTCCAGCACTGCCGCGTCCAGGAGGAAGCGCGTAGCGCCTTTCACATCGCGCGCGTCGACGTCACGCAGCAGCGTGCAAGCCGCTTTACGTCGCATTCTTTCGCGCTTGGTGGCGCCCTGTCACGCACGGAGATCGACACAGCGCTCCGGGATTTCGATGCATACGCCGAACTGAACGGGCTGTATTTCGTGGGCGCGCGGCAGCATGTCGATCATCACACGCGCATCGATCACGAGAAGCCGGATGGCACGAGCCGCGAATACTACTGCGGGGTGCTCGACGGTGCATCGCATGGCGTATTCAACGGGAACGTGATTGTGCGTCGGGACGCGCAGCGGACCGACACGCATCAGGCGAACCACAATCTCCTGCTATCGCGTGATGCGCAAATCGACACAAAGCCGCAACTGGAAATTCACGCCGACGACGTGAAATGCACGCATGGCGCAACCGTCGGTCAACTCGACGAGAACCAGTTGTTCTATCTGCGCTCGCGCGGCATCGACGAACGCATTGCGCGGGCTTTGCTTGTATGGGCGTTTGCGCGCGACAGCGTAGAGCGGGTGAATATCGGCGCAGTGTGCAGCAGACTGAAGAAACTGCTGCTGGCGCGTGTGCCGGAAGGCGAGTACATGCGGGGGCTGTTATGAAGCCGTTCGAACCTGTGTGCATCCCAGACCCGGATACGGTTGCGCGCTGGCGAAGCGACTTTCCGATTCTGCGCGAACGTGTGCGCGGCGCGCCGCTGGTCTATCTCGACAACGGCGCGACAACCCAGAAGCCTTTGGCCGTGATCGATGCGGAACGCACCTATTACGAGCACATGAACGCCAACGTGCATCGCGGCGTGCATCACCTGTCACAGTGCGCCACTGACGCCTACGAAGCCGCACGTGCGCGGATTGCGCGCTTCGTCAATGCAGCCAGGGCAGAGGAAATCGTGTACGTCCGCGGTACGACGGAGGCGATCAATCTCGTCGCGCAAAGCTACCTGCGTCCACTCGCAAAGCCTGGCGACGAAATCCTCATCAGCGCGATGGAGCATCACTCGAACATTGTGCCATGGCAGCTCTTGTGCGAGCAGACCGGCGCGGTGCTGAAGGTCGTGCCGATCGACGACAGCGGCGCGCTCGATGTCGATGAATACGCGCGGATGCTTGGCGAGCGCACGCGCCTGGTGTCGATCGCGCATGTATCGAACGCGCTGGGCACCATCAACCCGGTTGCGCGGCTGATCGAGATCGCACATGCGCGCGGCGTGCCGGTGCTGGTCGACGGTGCGCAAGCGATTGCACACCTGCCCGTCGACATGCGGGCGCTCGATTGCGATTTCTACGCATTCTCAGGGCACAAGGTGTATGGGCCAACGGGAATCGGCGTGCTATACGCGCGCGCGGACAAGCTGGAAGCGATGCCGCCGTGGCAAGGCGGTGGTGACATGATTCGCTCGGTGACGTTCGAGAAGACCGATTACAACACCATTCCATGGAAATTTGAGGCGGGTACGCCGAACATTTGCGGTGCGATCGCGCTTGCGGTGGCGCTCGACTACGTGAGCGCAATCGGCGCCGATACGATCAGCGCACACGAGGCCGACCTGCTCGCGTATGCGACGGGTGCAATGCGCGCTGTCCCGCATCTGCGGCTGATCGGCACCGCGCACGAAAAGGCGGCCATTGTGTCGTTCGTGCTCGACCACGTGCACGCGCACGACGTCGGCACGATCCTCGATCATCAAGGCGTCGCGGTGCGCGCGGGTCATCATTGCGCGATGCCCGTTATGCAGCGCTATGGCGTACCCGCAACCGTGCGCGCTTCGTTCGCGCTATACAACACGCGGGCCGAAGTCGACGCGCTCGTCGAAGGAATAGCGCGTGTGCATGAGGTGTTTGGGCAATGAGCAGTTTGCGTGATCTCTATCAGGAAGTCATTTTCGACCACTACCGACGGCCGAGAAACTGTCATGCGCTAGCCAATGCGAACCACAGGGCGGAAGGATACAACCCGCTGTGCGGAGATCGCATCACACTGTATCTGCGCATCGAAGACGGTATCGTGAAAGACGTGGGGTTCGAGGGCACGGGTTGTGCGATCGCGATCGCGTCAGCTTCGCTGATGACGGAGTCGCTGAAGGGCCGCAGCGAGCAGGAAGTCGAGGCGCTCTTCGGCTCTTTCCACGACATGGTGACGACGCCGGCGGACGCGCCGACGCAAGGTGAAGCAGGTCTCGGCAAGCTCGCGGCGCTCTCGGGCGTACGCGAGTTTCCGGCGCGCGTGAAGTGCGCGACGCTCGCATGGCATACGCTGCACGCAGCTTTGCACGACGAGCACGGCGCGATATCGACGGAATGATGCAATGAGGCGAAAGGACATGAGTGGGTTCGACTGGCTGAAACGGGATGACGACGCGCTCGAACCCGGCGAGGGCGATCTGCGCTTGCGCGTGATCGAAGCGTTGCGTACGGTGTTCGACCCGGAGATTCCCGTCAACATCTATGATCTCGGGCTGGTGTATGACCTGAACGTGGATGACGAAGCAGGCGACGTGGCGATCCGCATGACACTGACTGCGCCGGGTTGTCCCGTCGCGCAGACGTTTCCCGCGACGGTCGAGGACGCCGTGTATTCCGCGGCAGGCGTGAACGGCGTACGAGTGGAACTGGTGTGGGACCCGCCGTGGACGAAAGAGCGGATGTCCGAGGCCGCACGCTTGCAGCTGGGGATGCTTTGACATGGCAGACTGGGTCGATGTCGCGGCGATGACCGATTTCCCGCCGGGTTCGGTGCGCAGTGTCGACGTGGACGGCGCGCAGGTGGCGGTGTTCAACCTGGATGGCACGTGTTACGCGATCGAGGATGTCTGCACGCACGACGGCGGCATCCTGACTGGCGGTGAGGTAGAGGACGACGTGGTCGTGTGTCCTCGGCATGGCGCGCGTTTCTGCATCAAGACGGGCAGAGTGCTTGCGCCACCGGCCTATGAAGACGTCGCGGTGTTTCCCGTGCGCGTCGAGGCCGGTATCGTGCAGGTGCGCGACGCGCGGTGGGACAAGAGTGGTTTCTGAATTGCTGAACGGGCGAGCCACTGCTGGTGGGAGTGCCCAGGGCAGGCACGGAGCCAGGGGGAAGACGGTTCAGTGCCGCCCTCGCGCGTTCTCGACGAGCGAGAGTGGCCCAGCCTGTGCAGTAATGGCCGTCACCACAGTACCGTAAGGAACAAGGATTCTGACGTCACGACACCGCAATTCGACCATTTCGCCCGTCACGTCGATCTCATCGCATTCGATGATGCTCCAGTCCTTGACGGCCTGATGTTCAAGGAACAGTTCCGGGACGATGTCGCGCCAGTGCGCGCCTGACAGGATTACCAGCCACTTCATGACGACCTCCGCTTCGCTATGACTTTCAGGGAAGAAACGCTGCATCCATGCACATGGCAGCCTGGTCAGCGAACGTCCCACCGGAATGGCGGCGAAGCCCGATCAGCTGCGGCCTGCGCTGCTGGATAGCGTACGGCGTGGGAGCGGCGGCAACAAGACGGCCTGGCACAACATCAGCACGTGATTGTTTCGGGGCACCCGCTGCACAGTGATGACTTGAGGGGACACGTCGGCAACATTCAGCCAGGCGCGTGGCGGAAGCCACCGCATATGGGCGAGGCGCGAGCCGGAGGGAGGAAACGATGAGCCAGTCTTGCGACAACATCCTGCTGACGGACCTGTACGAACTCACGATGCTGCAGGCGTATTTCGATAGCGGCATGAATGACGTGGCGACGTTCGAGTTCTTTGTGCGCAGTCTGCCCGCCCGGCGCAACTTCCTGATGGCGGCAGGTCTGGAACTGGTGCTCGACTATCTGTGCAGGCTCGGCTTCCGGGACTCGCAACTCGCGGAACTGGAACGCACCGGGCACTTCAGCCCCCGATTTATCCAGTCGCTGGAGTCGCTGCGTTTTACGGGTTCTGTCGATGCGATGCCGGAAGGGACCGTGTTCTTTTCAGAGGAACCGATTTTGCGCATCACCGCGCCGTTGCGTGAGGCGCAGATCATCGAAAGCAGACTGATCAATCTCATTCACTACAGCACGCTTGTTGCCAGCAAGGCCGCGCGCATGGTGCTGGCTGCACCTGACAAGCGACTCGTCGACTTCGGCTTGCGACGGGCACACGGATCGGAAGCTGCGATGCTGTCGGCGCGTGCCAGCTATCTGGCGGGTTTTTCTGGCACCGCGACGCTGCTCGCCGGCATCCGCTACGGAATTCCGGTGTTCGGGACAATGGCGCATTCGTACGTGCAGGCACATGAACACGAGATCGAGGCCTTCGAGCATTTCGTGCGCTCGCAGCCGGACAACGCGGTCCTGCTGATCGATACCTACGACACGGAGGCCGCGGCGGTCCAGGTCGTCAATCTGGCGCAAAGACTCGCGCGCGAAGGCCTCTATATCAAAGGCGTGCGTCTCGACAGCGGGAATCTCGGCGCACATGCGCGACACGTGAGGCGCACTCTGGACGCCAGTGGCCTCCGGCAGATATCGATACTGGCGAGTGGCAACCTCGACGAGTTCCGGCTGCGCGAGCTCGCGCACTCGGACGCACCGATAGACGGATTCGGTATCGGCACGCGGATGAATACCTCGGCGGATGCGCCTTACCTCGATTGCGCGTACAAATTGACCGAGTACATGGGCAAGCCGCGCCGCAAGCGCTCCGAAGGCAAGGCAACGTGGCCGGGGCGCAAGCAGGTGTTTCGCCGCCTTGACGCTGACGGACGTATCGAATCCGACTGCATCGCGCTTGAAGATGAAAGGCAGCCGGGTGCTGCGCTCATTGCGCCCGTGATGCACGATGGTGTGCGCATAGGGGCGGCCGGCAGTCTCGATGCGAGCCGTGACCGTGCCCGGCGCGAACTCGACTCGTTGCCCCCAGATCTGGCAGAGCTCGAACCGGCCACGGCCTTTCGTCCGAACGTCTCCGCTGCGCTCGTCGAACTCGCGCGCCAGCTCGATGCGGGTATCGCGCGCGAGAGACGTTTGCCGTCTCGATAGCGCGATGCCGACGCAGACATGAGACATCCAACGCTCGTTCTTGCGAATGCTGCTCAAGCTGGGTAAATGGGATAGATGGGGCAGGCTTGCAGGTTTCAACGGCAATTTCAGGAAGCGCGAAGGGTGGCGACTCGCAGATGTTCAGCCTTGTTGGCGCCTTCGGCCCGGAAAATCCGGCCGGTATAAATTGCAACGGTCCGGTAAGTCTCGCCTGACCGGGCATTTCACGCCGACATGTTCCGAACGTTTGGCTCTACGCGGTTGCCGCCGACGGTGGCACGACCGATGCGGAATCTGGTCAATCGCAACTCAACCGGTGATGCCGATGAACCGGCCGCATGCAGCGAAGGGCTTCACCTTCCCGCATCGGTGTTCATACGCGCATTTGAGGACCGGGCGGGTAACGCTGCTGCCGCGATAGCGTGACGGACTGATGTGATTTGCGGCAGTTGGGGTAAAGCCAGTTGGTGTTTCACATGGCAATCGACTGACTTCAGGGAGCCTTATGGAACTTCATCTGCATTCTCATCATTTCACGCATCGCATGCCTGATTGGCGGGCGGCCGTCTGGGCAGGCATGATCGCTGGCGCAGTGTTCCTCGTGTTGGGCGCTTTTTTGATGGCCGTGGTGACAGAGCAGGATCCGAGAGTGCCGCCGCACATGATCGCGGCAATCATATTGGGCCGAGGTGCGCTTCAATCCATGGACGCGTTTCCAGTCGGCATCGTCGTCGCGGCGCTGGCCGTGCATTTTGGTCTTGCCATCCTGTTGGCCGTGATCCTGAGTCTGATCATCGCGTCATTCAACCTTGACTCGAGTCTGCCGATGGCGTCGCTCGTCGGCGTCGTGTTCGGCCTCGCCATTTATCTGGTCAATTTCTACGGTATGACGCGGTTCTTCCCCTGGTTCTCGGACGCCCGAAACTGGGCGAATGGTCTTGCGCACATCGTGTTTGGCGTCGTCGCAGCGGACGCTTATATGAGAGTTGAGCGAAAGAAAACACGGTCGGGTGAGTCAGATTCGGGAGACGTCAGTTAAGCACCTATGTCTTCCGCTCGGCGGGATGAGGTGATGTCACGCGGCCGGCATTCCCGCTGGTGCTTCGTCATTTGCGCGACATTGGCCATAAGTACCCTGTTTGGCAGGGCATCGAGTTCCGCAGCAGCCGGGGAGTATGACAATGGGTCAGGCGTCCACATACCCCTGGCCACTGGAAGCAACGCGCGGGTGACGCCCGTTGCAAAGGGTCCGTTCTTCGACATCACGAAGTTCGGCGCGATTTCGAATGGTCCCGCGCTCGCAAATCAGGCTGCAATCAATAACGCCATTGCGACGGCCGCTCGCGCCGGAGGCACGGTTGTCATTCCAGCGGGCGTGTTCAAAACCTACACGGTTCATCTGGCCAGCAACGTAGGGTTGCACTTCGCATCGAAGAAGTCCATTTTGCGCGCGGCCGTTCCAGGGACGGGAGCAGGTGAGGACGGGGGCTTCTACGACGCGCCCGAGCCGAATCCGTATGTCGGGCTTCAGGATGAAGGCCACAGTCACTGGGCGAACAGCCTGATTGTCGGCGATCACGTAAAGCACATCATGATTTCAGGGCCCGGTCTGATCGACGGCAGCTACATCGGGCCACGCGGAAAGACCATAAACGTCTTGACGAGTTCGGATGCTGCAGAAGTGCCTGTGCGCACCGCTGCCGGCAAACCCGGTGGCGCCAACAAGGCCATCGCGCTGAAGAATGCGGAGGACGTCGTCTTCCGCGACTTCAGGATCAAATACGGCGGTCATTTCGGCATTCTCGGGACAGGAGTCAGGAATTGGACCATCGACGGCATTCTTGTCGACAGCAATCGGGATGGTGTCGACATCGACGCGTCGCAGAACGTCACGGTCAGGAACTCGACGTTCAACACCGTCAACGACGATGCGCTCGTGATCAAGGCCTCGTTTGCGCTGGGCAAATATGTGCCGACACGTAACGTGCTGATCGAAAACTGCACGGTAAGCGGCTATGACACGGGCTCGGTGTTGGACGGGACTTACAGCGCCCACCAGTTCGGACCGGATGACGGGCCAACAGGCCGAATCAAGCTGGGCACGGAAAGTACAACCGGGTTCGACACGGTGACTGTCCGTCATGTCACATTCGATCGTTCAAGGGGTTTGGCGTTGGAGTCTGTTGACGGAGCTGCGCTGAAGAACGTCGTATTCACAGACGCGACAATGACGCATGTTACGAGCGCGCCGATATTCATCGTACTCGGCGATCGCGGCCGCAATCCCGTCACCGGTAACAGCGCCGATGAATCATTATTGCCTGCAAGCACGGTGCGTCTCGACGACCGGGCTTGGGTTCTGCCGAATATACCTGCCTATGGGACCTATCCAGCCGTTCGCTACATCCCCTCATACAATCGCGATCAGACTGTCTCCATTGGGGGCGGGAGCAATATCGTGGTTGTGAATCAGGCTGCTCCAACGCAATTGAACCCTGTATCAGTTCGACCTGGCGACCCTCGCTACGCCAACGCGGTAGGCGCGCCGTTCGCAACTTTGGAAAACGTTGCGATCAGTCATGTAAAGATCAGCGATTCGGACCCGCGCTATCCGATTATCATCGCCGGTCTGGTCAATCATCCCGTCCGCAACGTGAGCATCAATAACGTGAGCGTCGAATTCAGGGGCGGGCTGAAGATGCAGGACGCCGTCGAGCAGCGGCAAATCAACAAGCCGCAACACTACACCGCCTACCAGGCCGAACCCGCCACCGACTCGGTCATCTGGATGGCGAACGGGTCGTCAGCGGATCACAATGAGGCATTGCTGCCGCGCATCAGCTGGGACCCGAAAGCCAATGGCGGGACAGGCGCCTGGGTGGACGACCCGTACAACGTCCCCGAGGCGCCCCGTGAATATCCGGAGCCCAGCATGTTCGGAATTCTTCCCGCCTATGGCCTTTACGCTCGCCACGTGCAAGGATTGAAAATGCGTAACGTCAAACTTTCTTATGGCGTCGAAGACGAGCGGCCACCTGTTGTACTGGATGACGTTCATGACAGCAGCTTTATTGCATTCGCGGCGATGGCAAAGTCCGGAACGCCAGAGTTTGTCATGGTCGCCAATACAAGAAAGCGCGAAGCAGAGAGCGAATTTATACCGGACCTCGCATATCATATGACGACCGTGAGCAATGTATTCACGCCGCCGGGGATAACGAAGCAGGCTGTCACAATTCTGCGCCCCGCGCCGGGCACACCGCCAGACCGCTTCTATAGCTATCCAACCGTGCCGAGCGCCACGCATTCATATGCCTATGCGATTCCCAATGCATCGTACCCTCTGCCGTTGACAATACATCCGGGGCTGAATCCGTAATAGGCATGCGATGCGAGGGAATACAGGTGCCCTTTGAAAGCGGACATAATGAAATGGCCAGCCCGAGCCAGAGACCGTTCTACGATAGGCAGTTCGGTCGAACATAGAGGAGAGCGCCATGCACAACGTCACGCTGATCGGCATCGATCTGGGGAAGCACGAAAGTCATGCTCGGCTTCAAACGTTTCAGGAACGCGGCGATCACTCTCTCAGGTATTGAGTTGGTACATCGTATTCGCAAGAGCCAATTCAGCCTCGCGAAGCTGCGCCTCAAAGATGCCGCTGCGCCCGCAGTCTGGGAAGCACCAGAGGCGGCCGGGCCGTTTCATAGATATGTCGAGAAGCCGTAGAGTTTGAGACGTAGTACGTTCATCGTGAGCCCTCGTATCGACGGGCAGAAAATCAAGCCGACGGTTGGCGCAAATGGGCCGACCGAGCGCACGCGCATCATTGTGCAATCGATTGCAATAAGGAAACTCGAAAACGGCGGGGCTTTCGCGGATTAGCTTGCCTCATCCGCAAAACCCGCCGGGCGATAGCTGGTCAATAGCATCCGGCCTGAGGTCGCCTCTATACAACAGAAAAGACGGTTCAAGTGCGTGGCGCTCATCAAGCCCATGTCTTCCCGGATATTCATCGCTTGTGAAGTCAGGCTTTCAGCCTGCGAAGACGGCGGCGATGCATCTTCTCCGGCAAACCTTCGCTCCACTTTGTGTTGCGGTCTTCCCTGATCGCTTGGACCTGGCCGCCAAACGGGCGATCGCGACACGTCCTGCCGGTCGCGCACTATTGTGCTCGCAAAGCCCACGCCGAATAAAAAAGTGCGGGTAGTTTTGACTCGTATTTCGATGGGTTAAGGTGTTCTTCAGAAATCACCTGATCGAAATGGTTCAAGCCTATCGCGCGCGTCTGCGTGCACAAGGAGAAGGATCGTAATAATGGAAATCCCGTACAAGAATCAACATGCAGCGAAAGTAATGAGAAGGGTTGAGCCTCGTAGAATCGCGCCATAGACGCGGGCACGCACGATATTCAGCGGTGCGCACCGATGAATGAAACCGGGAGTTCAAATTGACGCTGAGTTTGCGCGCGCGATTGCTGTTGTGGTTGGTCTTGCCGTTAGCGGCATTCGTCGTGGCGACTGCGTTCATTTCATACGACTCGGCCAGCAGTACTGCCACTGTGGTTCAGGATGCGTTGTTGCTTTCGTCCGCGCGCACGATTGGCGAAGATATCGATTGGGTCGAAGGCCGGCTCAATGCCGATGTTCCGCCCGCTGCACTGGAAATATTCGAGTCGCCGTATCAGGATCAGGTGTTCTACAAGATTATTTCCGCAGGAAAGCAACTGCTCGGCGGCAATCCGGATCTTGCATTGCCGTTACATGAATCGGCGCAGCCCGTCTTTTACGATTCGACGTTGGATGGACATGACATCAGAGTGGTCGCGTACACGCGTCAGCTATACGACTCCGGCAAGGTCGAGCCCGTCACGGTCGTGGTCGGCAAGACACAGGCTTCGCGTCGCGCAATGCTCGAACAGCTTTGGCGCCCGCATTTTCTTCGCGAATGCCTGATGCTTGCTTTCGTAGCGGCACTGGTGCCGCTTGGCTTGACCGTCGAGTTGCGTCCGTTGATGAAGCTCAAGAACGACGTCACCGATCGCGAGCCAATGCAAATCGAACCGATGCGCGCCGAAGGGCTGCCATGGGAACTGCGTCCCATCGTCGATGCAATCAATCAATGCATTGCGCAGCTCAAGGTTCATACGGCGAGGCAGCGCCAGTTTATCGCGGACGCCGCGCATCAATTGCGCACGCCGTTGACGCTGCTCGATACGCAGATCCAGTATGCCACCCTGTGCGAACACCGCGATCTCGAGGTTGCCGCTGCGCTCGACGGCATGCGGCGCAGCACGCGGAAGATGACGGACATGACGAATCAGCTACTGCTGTTGGCACAGGCGGAAGCTGCACCGTCGCATGCTCATACGCGGGTTGACCTGTCCGCAGTGGTCGCATCGGTGCTCGAAGAACTTGTCGTGGCCGCACATCGTCGTGGCATCGATCTCGGAGCAGAGTTTGCAGAGGACGTGCATGTTGAAGGCAATGCAAACCTGTTGCATGCGCTCGTCGCGAATCTCATCGATAACGCGATCCGCTATACGCAGGATGGCGGCCAGGTGACGGCGCGTTGCACCCGCCAAGGCGACGGCGTCGTGCTACAGGTCGTCGATAACGGACCCGGAATTCCCGCCGAAGCACGCGCCCATGCGTTCGAGCGTTTCTATCGCGGCACGACGCATGTCGCAGGAACAGGGCTTGGCCTGTCGATTGTGCGAGAGATTGCGCAGTTGCACGGCGGCGCGGTCACGCTGGGGCACGGCCAGGATTACAAGGGTCTTGTCGTTACCGTGCGAATGCCCGCATGGCGCAGTTGAGGATATATCGCAATGAAACTACTGCTGGTGGAAGACAACGCGGACCTGGCGCACTGGATCGTCAATCTGTTGCGCGCGGAGAACTTCGTTGTGGACAGCGTGCCCGATGCCGAGCGGGCCGAGGCAATATCGGGAAATCAAAGCTACGACGTCGTGCTGCTCGACATGCGCCTACCATGCATGAGCGGAAAGGATTTGCTGGCACGCTTGCGACGGCGCGGCAACAATGTGCCCGTCCTGATGCTGACCGCCCACGGGTCCATCGACGACAAGGTCGACTGCTTTGCAGCCGGCGCAGACGACTATGTCGTCAAACCGTTCGATGCGCGCGAACTTGTCGCGCGCATCAAGGCGCTCGTCCGGCGCCAGTGCTCCGAGAAGGCCGTGTCGCTGAATTGCGGCGATTTGCACTATCAGTTCAATACGCGCGAATTCCGTCATAACAGTACACCGCTTCCATTGCGTCGGAGGGAACATGCGATTCTCGAAACACTGATGCTGAGGCAGGGAAAGACAGTATCCAAGGCGACGCTGATGGAAAGTGTATTCAGTCTCGACGATGAGGCGAGCGTCGATGCCATCGATATCTATATCCATCGCCTGCGCAAGCACCTTTCCGCATCGACCGCGCAGATCATGACATTGAGAGGACTGGGTTATATCTTGCGGACACGGGATGTATGATCAACCAGGAGTGCGTCTCTATCGGTAAATGTACTTAGAAATCGAGCATGATCGCGATAGCGCTCTGAAAGATTGGCCTCGCTAGCATTGAGACGAGTCATGGTTTTGTCAACAGGCCAGGACCATACAAGGAAACGAAATCTCAACGCGGCAAACAGAGGAGACAATCTTGAAGAAACGACACTTGACCTTGGCTCTCGCGTCCGGTGCAATCGCGGCGACGGGCGCACATGCACAGTCGAGCGTTCAGCTATACGGCCTGATCGATCTGAGTGTGCCCAGCTACGTCACTCACGCCGACGAAAAAGGCAATCACGTAGTGGGGATGGGCATTGATGGCGAACCCTGGTTCAGCGGAAGCAGATGGGGCCTCAAAGGAGCGGAAGATATCGGTGGCGGCTCGAAGATCATTTTCCGGCTCGAAAGCGAGTACCGCATGAGCGATGGCCAGATGGAAGACCCCGGTCAGATCTTCGACCGCGATGCATGGGTCGGCCTTCAGGACGACCGGTTCGGCAAGCTCACGTTCGGCTTCCAGAACACAATTGCGCGCGATGTGTCCGCGATTTATGGCGACCCTTATGGCAACGCGAAGCTGACCACGGAAGAAGGCGGCTGGACGAACGCGAACAACTTCAAGCAGATGATCTTCTATGCGGCGAGTGCAACGGGTACGCGCTACAACAACGGCGTAGCGTGGAAGAAGCTCTTTGACAATGGTCTGTTCCTCGCGGCGGGTTATGCGTTCGGCAACACCACGACATTTCCGACTAACTCGAACTATCAGGCAGCCATTGGCTATAACGGTGGACCGTTCGCCGTTTCCGCGTTCTACAATCACGCGAACAAAGCGGGTAATACTAACCAGTCTTATTCGGTCGGTGGCAATTACACGTTCAGCATTGTCCGCTTGAATGCAGGCTATTTCCATTATCTCGGCGATCAGGGCGCGCTCGGACAACGACATGACGATGCGTGGACGGTATCTCTGAAGGTCGCGCCGAAGGGTCCATTCGATTACGAACTCGGCTATCAACAGATGCGCGTCAAGAATGCCGCCTATAACGCGGACGGTGACATTCCGAATGCCAACATCGGCACGTTCGATCCTGCTTCGGGCCTGCATAACGGGTACAAGGAAACGCTGTACTGGTCGGCGTTCTATCACCTGTCCAAGCGCACGGAACTTTATCTGGCTGGCGACTACATGAGACTGCACGGCGGCTATACGGTCGCGAGCACGTTCGGCGCGTCGAATCAGCTCGAGCTGACAACGGGTATTCGCACGCGGTTCTGAGCGTAAGTTCAAGGGGAGAAGATATGCGCTTGCGGGCAGTCAAGCGCGTCCCCTGCGGACGGGACGCACGCTTGTGAGCCGTCCGTCTCGTTCGCGCTGAAGCTTACAAAGGCGGCGATCGCGTCAGCTGACCGACTTGCAATTCACGGACGGCGCAGTATAGGGCGTCGGATACTCGGAAGACGGCCCGCTGAGCATGCGCAAAGGCTGGGTCGCCAGTACGTCCGCTTCACGTTGCTCGCGTCGGGTGAGCATTTGTCCCGACGAATATGCATCAGGGAGTGGCTCATTCACTGCGCAGCTTAGCGTCTTGCCGTCACTGACACGTACCGTCGTCGTATACGCGTAGTCTGGTTGCGCCGCAGCAGAACTGATGCTCCAGATGCAGGCCATTGCGGCGAACGCAATGTTCAAGGTTCGAGTCCGCATGATTCGCTCCTTATTTCCACCTGATTTAGACACTGCAACTGCGAGGCGGTGCGACCAATTCCGCGGAAGATTTTCTTGCGGAATCGTCAGGTACAACCGCGCATTTCAGGCGGTTTCGGTGAATGGAGTGCAGGACAATGTAAAGGCGCGACTCTTCTCTTTCTTTTTCATACTTGCAGTGCCTCCTGCCGAAGCCGTCTACATGCACGCCCACATGAATCACTTCGGCCTGGACTGACGCCGCAGTCAAAGGTCTGCCGCGCGCTGGCGCGGGCGCCCGTGGATTATCGGCTCAGGGCGGCTTGGGCTCGTTGCAGCCACTGACTGTTATGTTCCCGGGCGTGGCGTGGCCAATGCCTGGCATCGTGCACGATCTCCGCGTAAAGTTCACGCGCTCGCCGGCGGTCGGCCTCGTCAGACTGCGCCGCCAGCCAATCGGCGTACAGGCAACGAGGCCCGGCGTCGCTTGCGCTGGTGAGCGCCATCTCGAACGCGGCGCGCGTGTTTGCTGCACCAATCGCTGCCAAGGCCTGCGCATACAGCAACGCAGGCTCGGGTTGCTGGCGGGCGAGGGAATGGACGGCGAACAGTTTTTCCAGCGTGTCCCGCGTGGCCGAAGCATCGCCGTTGGCAAACTGCGCACGCGCCAATCCCTGAAGCAGAGCCGGATCGGATGAGAACGGCCCACTGGCCGCCGCCTGGTAATGCTCGAGCGCTTCGGAAGCATTGCCTGCGTCGAGCAGCGCTGCACCCAGGCGCATGCGATGAGCGACGGTCGGTGCGCGATCGAAATCCGTGCGCGCTTCGCGCACGGCGCGGTTGGGATCGACAAGCTGCGAGATGGCCTTCGTTGCTGCCATTGCCCCTCGTGACTGGCGCAGCGCGGGCAAGTAAATGACGAAGAAGTAGACGACGCTGCCAAGGCCAGGGAAAAGAAACAGGATCAGCAGCCAGTACATGTTCTGCTGGGTCCGCACGGCGTGCACCGCGAAGAAGAGGGCGATAATGACGTAAAGGCTTATTCCGAAAATGCGCATGTGCGAGAAGGTAAGTTGTAGTCCGTTGTCAGCGGCACGTCAGCGAAATAGCAGAACGACATTGTGACAGAAGCTGCCATACCGGGTAGCTCACCGGGACCCCGGCACCTGCGCTTATTCCGTAGACTGGCAGTTAGCCCCGGCCACCAGCCGGACAGCAAATGCACATCATCCCATCGGCACTATCAGGCGGGGCATCCGTCTCATGCAGCGCTGAGCGCAAGCTCGGCGACCACGTGAGCTACCAGGCAATGCACGCGCATTTTTCTCACGAAATCGAGCACCGGATCGGCTATTGAGGTGGCGGCTTCTTGGGAGGCGTCGCCCAAACGGCGGTGGGAACGACGTAGTACTGCGGCGTGTTCCGTCTCATCAACGTGCCGGTGACCGTCAGTTGCATAGGGGCTGGAGGGGGCGGCCCAACGAGTTGCACCCGGGTGATCATGATCCGGCGCTGTGCATCCTGGCCAAAGCGCGGGTCGATCACGCACAGCGGCGGCTCCATCAACAACACCGAGATTGTCTGCTGAGCGCCGCCGCCCGTTTCCGCGATTTCTTGCGCAGTGGTGCCACGTAGTGTCAGGGCGGTTCCCACCGGGAAGCACACGGGTCCCGCCCAGGTCGCGATCGACCACATCAGGAGCATCACGCAAAGAAGGCGATTCCTCACTGGGCGGGTCTCCTTTTCGGGATTTAATTTCGGACCGTTTTGCGATGCTGGCTATCCTCCGCATGCTTGTACACCACGAGCAATAATCATAACTGCCCCCTGCTTCGGCGCCCAAGTCGCGTCCTGCACTGGGCCAGGGATGCTTCCTGATAACGTCGGAAAGGAGCGGACGCTGTGAGTTTTCTTCATCGAATCCAGATCGTGACTGTTTGTTCGGTTGTCGCCGGATGCGTGTCGCAGCCAATCGGGCCTGCGGTAGCTGTGAAGCCAGGGCACGACAAGCCGTTCACCGTCTTTCTGCAGGACGATGCGCAGTGCAAACAGCATGCGAGGGAACAACTGGCGCGCGGCGTAGACACGCGCGCTGCGAGCGATGCTCACGTGCCGCGTGCACAACTGAACGTGCAGCAACGATACGACCTGGCGTACCTCGAATGCATGAAGGCGAAAGGAAATGACGTATCGGAGCGTGCGGGCACGAACTACGCAGCCCCGACAAGTTAAAGATGTAGAGTCGCCGTTTGAAAGCTTATGGCCAAGTCGGCGAGCGCATACAGTCGGCCACAAAGAGACAGCTGCATCTCGAACACGAACGACCGCTGACTCTATAAAACCGGCCCGTCGCGCCTCACGTCCGTGGCACCCATCGAGGGCTGCGCAGACGGCCGTGGTCCCCGATGCGCGCTCCAGGCTGGATCATGCAAAATACTTGGCATCTAAGATGCGGAGGCCAGTCCGTGGGCGTTAACTTCGACTTGAATGACTTGCAGGCGTTTCGCGCGGTGGTTGAGCTGGGAAGCTTTCGAAAGGCCGCCGAGGCGGTGAGCATTTCCCAGCCAGCCTTGAGTCGTCGGATCGAGAAGCTCGAGGAAGCGCTCGGCGTGCGTCTCTTCGAGCGCACCACGCGCAGCGTCACGCTCACCACCGTCGGCCGCGTGTTTGCGCCGAGCGCCGAGCAACTGCTCGATGATCTCGACGTCGCACTGCTCGGCATCCGCGATGTTTCGTCGAGCCGCCTGGGCCATGTGACCATCGCGTGCGTGCCCTCGGTGGCGTACTACTTTCTGCCGAACGTCATCGCGAGCTACCATCGCCGCTTTCCGCGCATCCGGGTCAAGCTGCTGGATTCGAGCGCGAACGAGGTGCTTGGCGCCGTCATTAGCGGCGAGGCTGATTTCGGCGTGAGCTTTATGGGCAGCCAGGAGTCTGAGGTCGAGTTCAAGGTGCTGCTGCAGGAGCGGTTTGTTGCCGCCTGCCGCCGCGACCATCCCCTCGCACGCAAGAAGCGCGTGACCTGGAACGAGCTTTACGAGCACGAATACGTCTCGGTGGACAAGACTTCCGGTAACCGCCTGTTGCTCGACCAGGCGCTCTCGGCCGTGGCGCCGCGTGCGCCGAGCGTCTGCGAGACGCGGCACGTCACGACCATGCTCGGGTTGATCGAAGCGGGGCTTGGCGTCGCAGCGGTGCCGTCGATGGCCATGCCCGGACGTGACCACCCGATCCTCACGAGCGTGCCGCTCGTCGAACCTGTGGTGAAACGACGCGTGGGAATCGTAAGACGGCGCGGACGGCCGCTCTCACCGGCCGCACAGGAGTTTCACCGGACCATCATCGAGACGAAGCGCGGGGGCGTTGCAAGCGGCGATGCCGTGGCCAATAACGTGACGACGACAGCGAAGACAGGAAGGAAGACCGCATCGTGAGGTTGGCAAGACCGCTTCGTTTGCTCTATGTGCAGGTCCTGCTGGCCATGGTGCTCGGCATGACCGTCGGCCACTTCTGGCCGCCAGCAGGCGCGCTGCTCAAGCCCCTCAGCGACACGTTCGTTGGCCTCGTGCGGATGATGATCGCGCCGATCGTCTTTTGCACGATCGTCTCGGGCATCACGTCGCTTGCTAGCGGGAAGGCCATCGGGCGCACGATCATCCAGGCGCTGGCGCTTTTCTATCTCCTGACAGCCGTCGCGCTCGCGCTCGGACTCGTCACCGCGTTCGTACTGCGACCTGGCGCCGGCATGCATATCGACGTGCATCATCTGGATTCGAGCATCCTCGCGCAATATGCGACGCACGCGCAGGCGCGCGGGCTTGTGGCGTTCGGGCTGAGCGTGATCCCGGAAACGATGCTCGGCGCCTTCGAGAAGGGCGAGGTGCTGCCGGTGCTGCTGCTCTCGCTGCTCTTCGGCTTCTCGCTGAATTCGTATCCGCAGGCTGGCCGGCCAGTGCTAGCGCTTATCGACGGCGTCGCCCAGATGCTCTTTCGCATCCTCGCAATGCTCATGCGACTCGCTCCGCTCGGGGCGTTCGGTGCGATGGCTTTCACGGTGGGACGCTTCGGCATCCGCTCGGTCGGCTCGCTCGGCATGTTGATGGTGTCGTTCTACGTGGCATGCCTGTTGTTCGTTGCACTGGTGCTCGGTCCGCTCGCGCGGCTGCACGGTTTCGCGCTTTGGCGACTCTTGCGCTACATGCGCGAGGAATTGCTCATCGTCCTCGCGACATCGTCGACCGAGCCGGTACTGCCGCGCCTGATCGTGAAGCTGGAGGCGCTCGGTTGTGACAAGGGAGTCGTGGGGCTTGTGCTACCCGCGGGCTATTCGTTCAATCTGGACGGCACCGCGATCTATCTGACGCTCGCCTCGCTGTTCATCGCGCAGGCGTGCGATGTGCCGCTTTCCGCGCAGCAGATCGCGACGATGCTTGCCGTCATGTTGCTCACTTCCAAGGGCGCGGCCGGCGTGTCCGGTAGCGGGCTGGTCGCGCTCGTCGCTACGCTCACCGCGATTCCTGATCTGCCCGTTGCCGGGGTGGCGCTTCTGGTGGGCATCGACCGCTTCATGTCCGAGGCGCGCGCCCTGACGAGCGTGATCAGCAACGCCTGCGCAGTGATCTTCGTTTCGCTGTGGGAAGGCGCGTGCGATCGTGCGCGTCTCGCGCAGATGCTCAGGGTGGCCGGGCCAGGCTGCCCGGACGGTGCCAATGATGCCGCGACAGACACCCCGGGGTGACGGGAAGGCTGGCTGGGGCAAGCCCTCCCATGGTGCTGCCTCAATGTGCGGAGACGGAATCGAGCCCGGTCGATCTCACTTCTGCCTGTACATCGGGTGCTGCGAGATAGTCGAGGAGCGCCTTCGCTTCCTTCGGATGCTGCGCGCCGACGGGGATGCCGGCGGCGAAGCGCGTGACGGACTGCAGAGACTCGGGAATCTTTCCGACGAAGGTCGCGCCCTGGACGGGCAGCAGCTCGCTCACCTGCTGGAAGCCGATTTCGTAGTCACCGTTCGCCA
>NZ_WHNP01000088.1 GCF_009362735.1 Paraburkholderia franconis
GATGTCGCGCTCCATTTTTAACTGGCGATTCTCACGGCGCAGCCGCGTAAGCTCCTGCCGCTCGGCCGTGGTCAGCCCGTCATGACGCACCCCAGCATCACGTTCGGCTTGCGCAACCCAGTTGGTGATGGTCTGCGCCGTCGGTTCGAACTCGCGAGCGAGCTCCTGCGGTGTGCGCCCGGCCTTGACCAGTTCCACCATCTGCGCCCGGAATTCCGCCGGGTACGGTGTACGAGTCTTGCCCATTTCGGCACCTCCTGTAAAAGGATAGGTGTCCGTTTTGCCGGGTCAACTTCACCCTACCGCCGCGCCCAGTGCCCAGCCGGCCAGGACATCGGTCTGCCAGTGCGCCTGGCTTTTCACGCGAGCGATCGAATCATAAAGCGGCAACAGTTCAAGTGCCCAGACCCACGGATCACGGCGACCATAGTTGACGATGAATGGTGTGACGAAGCTCGCCTGAAGGGTAACTTCGCCGTTCGGAAAACTGTCTCCGCCGCTGAACCACTGGTTAGGGCCCTGACCAGCGCTCGGCCGCTGGCGACCGAACGCGTATTTCATTCCTTGCGCCGCTACCGCCGATATGGCCGAACATCGGCTGTTTGCCAGAAAGTGTGGCCCCGCTCATTGTCGTTACCAAGCCAGCCCCACACACCCCTCCGTGGCGATGACGGCGTATTCGAGAGCGAGTTGGACGTTGCGGTCCCAGATTCCGCTCTGGTCCAGCGCGACTTCGTGATCAATGCGATCAATGCCACCAGCATGCGCACCGGAAACCACGAGTGCGATAATCGCGGCAGGGCCGCACTTTCTGACCGCGGCCATGATTCGAGAAGTCATCAAACCCATTTTCGACCTCCGGGAAGCGTTGGCGATGATCCCTCTACTCACTTATGGGTCGGACGATCACCCTCCACCCTTCGATGATCAAGAGCCTTTTGCCCATACACGAACACGCGCAGATCTCGCAATCGTGTGCCCGCACTTAGACACAGTCATGACCGCGTTCGCGGACGTTTTGCCGATGCTGGCCAACGCCATCACCGGTAGGTGCGACTACGTCGACTGGCTTGGTCGATCGCATCGGCGCTGGTGGCGGCGCGCGGCTTACCGGAGAAACGAAAATGCAGGATCACTGGAGCGCGGAACCGAAACGCGTCGGATACACAGAGACCATCGCCGTCGGCCGAGACAGAAATCTGACGTTGTCGAAGCGCTGAACGATAGGCAACTAGCGCGACAGCACGTGTCGTGGCGATCGCGATAGATACCCCTGCTAGCAAGCCTATCCGGAACGTCGCGGTTTAAAAGGTCGATTCGTCGATATTGAAAAGTCAAATCATCGCTGCCACGATTATATCGATAACCAAGGTGGCAATTGATGCCGTTATCAGGTGTGCGCGCAACGACTCAACCGTCGTGACCTTCAATTGGGGCCTCTACATATAGCCGCGAATCCGGCGTGTCTATATGAATGACGTTGCAAGGTGTCTGCTACTGACCATCCGGTAGCCAGATCCATCTGCCCGAGCGTAACGGAGCGATCTGTTAAGCACCGTGCTTTTTCGAACGTTTTGGTGGAGAACTCCGGGATAACACTGAAAAACTGCCGCTGCTTATTCGCACGCACGTCACTACAACTGGGCGCAGCTTTGCCTGATTTCGGCGATGGGTCTGGCCGTCGGCGTGATAGGCCTGGCCGGTTATATCTCGGATAGTCGTTTACCATGACTGTCTATGCCGTTGAACGACCCTCAGCAAGTATGATGAAAACCAGCAAAGTTTTGATGATTCTCGGAGGGCTGCTCGTTGGCGCAGCAGGTGCTTCTTACCTGATGCTCCTTGAGGCAGACCATCGTGCCATGGCGGAAGCCAGAGCCGGCATCGACGAGTCCTTGCGAACGCCCGCCATCGACTCGCCCGTCAGCGGCGATCAGGTGACGCAAGGCAGTATCGATTCGTCGAAAGCATCCGGCGCGATCACGAAGGGGGCTTCCGTCGCACAGCAACCCGCTGCGCCCGTTCCTGCTCCCGCGCCTGTGAAAGCTGCACCGCGATCCGGCCCCAGCGTACTCGCCTCGACGCAACCGTCCGACGACACGGATGCCGATGCCTCCGACGAACCGCAGCAAGGCGCGCGTTCCGCGCCCGCGGCCGTGCCCAATTCCGCTGCCGCACGCGCCGACCGGAGCAAACAGACGGGACGCGCCACCCGGCATGCGCACCGGGCAAAACCGAAGGAAACGTTGATGTCCCGGCTCGCCGCGATGTTCCGCAAGGTCGTCCACCCCCGCCACAGCTAGGAACCGGGCAACAACTCCGATCCGTAGTTACATCCCTGACCCGGCGGCGTGAAGCGAACCGTCCCAGGGCGCTTGAGTCCGCTTTTCCTCTGCCTCGACCTACAAGAGCCGCTTAACGGCAAGTGCAGAGTCTGCGATGTCCTGAATCGTGTTGCAGCCCGTCAACGAAAGCAAACCGCCTACTAACAACGACACTGCTATAACGCGTTTAAGCATCCTTAGCAACCTCCCATCTGTACGTCCGAAAACCCCATGGCGAATCGCACGTCATCACACACCCCATCGGCTACCGGCGAGTCGGGTCTTAGGGCGACACCTCTAGCGTTGGTGCCGGCGCGTCTGCTGACAACGTCGCGGCGCGCACGCGGTTGCGTCCCGCCGCTTTTGCCTCGTTCAACTGCAGGTCGGCAGCCTCCTTCAGTTCATCTGCGCTGGACATGTGAAGGGGCTCACAGGTTGCGCATCCGACGCTGACAGTGAGGCAGCCTTGCCGGGTTCCATGCGTCTGTATCTGCAGGTCCTGAACCCGTCGCCGGATAGTCGAGGCCACGCTCAACACCTTTTCGGGCGAACGGTTGCCCAGAACGACACCGAACTCATCACCGCCGTAGCGTGCGACAAACCCGCCTGTTACCGCAATGATAGCGGCAATGCAGTTTGCGACCGTAATCAGGACGTCATCGCCAATTTCGTGGCCGAGCGTGTCGTTGAAGCGCTTGAAGTGGTCGATGTCCACCAGAATGACCGATAGCGGGACACCTTTTCGGCGTGCTATTCCCCACTTCGCCGTCAATGCAGCGTCCAGGCTCTTCCAGTTGGCGAGGCCCGTGAGCGCGTCGGTCCTGGAAAGCCTGCGCAGTTTCCGGTGGTTTAACAGCTCTTCGCGATGGGCAAACCGGGAAAGCAACGTGGCCGCTGCCGCGAGAGCCACGGTGGTAATCGCATAGCCAGTGAGGATGGCGTTGGTGACGCCCCGGAGCGTCGATTCGACCGTGAGAAAGGCAAAGACCAGTGCGGCCGCCGCGCCGGCCATTGCGGCTAAAACAGGGTGCTTGCTGAACGACCGTGCCACAGAGGCGAGCACGGCGGTCACCCGGCTGGATAGCGGCCGGGGGCGCAACGGGGGTCGGGAATACGTTTTATTAGAAGAACCAGGCATGGCAACCTCCAGCCATCAGAAGTCGAGAGGCCGGCTCAGACGTTGTTCGCGTGGCGCGGTACGCGCCAGCGTAGCCATTCCAAGCATAAGGCGATTTTGGACGGCCTCCTTCGACGCGTTGTCGCGAAGGCTCTCCGTTAGAAGGATTCCCGCCACAGCCAGCGGACGTGCCAGCGGAAAGGCGTCGCACAAGGCGCCTCTCCCTTATTGCCGAAGACCTAAAAGTCCCAGGTAGCGCATGCAAGGGCCGCTGCCTCCTGTTCATCGTGGCAGGGCCCTACAACACCGGCACCATTGTGATGGGCGAAGAAATCGCCATTTTCCTTTCGCAGAATCCGGACACCGTACGCCGCACAGCGCTCGAGCGGCGAGCGCGGCACCATGCCCGGGTCCGACCGCGCCAGCAAGATGCTTTGCACCACGCGCACATCGTCGCACACGTCACGAATCGGGCCGTGACCGAGTTTAGCGAGCCGGCCTGAGAAGCGGTCGGAATCAAACCCCGCCACCGTACCTCCGCCTGCATTCAACTGCGTTTGCAGGGCGGCATTCGTCCTGAAGCCCAGACCGAACGCAATCGCTTCGCTGAGATGGGACGACGGGATCTTGGGAAGAGTCTGATGCAGCGCACGCTTGAGCTGCGCAAGCGCGTCAAAAGCGAGAGGAAAGTCAGGGGCGATCGCCATGAAAAACTCCTTCGTTAAGCTCGACGTTCCCCGATTACGCGCCAAGCGACAATGAAGGTGCTCGTGGCGAATCAATGCAGGATTAGTTGCGCTGTCTTTGACCCGGGGACAGGTCTGGCTCCAGCAGCCGCGGAGCCATTATGTCAGGGGATCGCCGCGCAAGGCAAGTCTTACGGCCCGACGGAATGACACAGCAGCGCCCGTCCCTTCCCCTCAACCTGTTCAGACTGCAACCGGTTCGACATTCTGCGCGCGCCATGCGCTGACGCGAGGGTAGCCTCAGGCCGCCTGCTATGCTTCCGGGGTGCGCCGTACGGCTATATTCCTGGCCGACTCAAGCAGGGCTTTGACGACCAAAGGGCGAGGCACAACGGTGAGCTGGTGCTCATACACGGCCAGCGCGGCGCGCACCGCCTCGTAATCGGTGTCGGCGATCTTCCACTGCCCGGTATCTCGCGCGTCCCAGTCGACACGAACCATGGCAGCATGCGCATGGCGAACGGTGTCCAACTCGTCCTGTTGATATCCCGCCAGACACAGTCGCTCACTGACGATGAGCTGTTGACCAAGCACCGCGAAAACACCCCGGTTGCCCTTGCCTCGATGCAGTGCATCGAGCGTGGAAAACGCTTTCAGCAAGAGGGATGTCGTAGCATCCATCGGAGCGGCCTGCTGCCTTAACGCTCCCAGAAGCGGTGGGATGACCGGTCGGACAGCTTTGCGGGGAGAGGATTTTCTGGTCACGGGGCACGTACAGACGTGGAGAAATAGCTGGAAACCTGGCCACACATTGTAGCAATCCCGCACACCTCGCCTAACGGCCTGCCTCCTTCCAGGCGGCCGGCACTCCACACCGCGTCAGACGGCTCATCGGCTGGCTCCCATGGCCGTTGGTTTTCATCCAGCCAGTCGCTCAGCCTTTTGCAGAACTCCTCCATGTCGAACACCGCGCCAGACCGGGTGACAAGTAGATTCTTGGGGATCTGTAGCGAAGAGGAGACATCCACTCGAATGCCATGCGTGCGCTTTCTCGCCCGGATTTCCACTTGTTGTGGACAGGCTGGCCCGGATCGGGCGCAGGTGCGGCGCAGGCTGTGATTGGCTCCATGGACATCGATTCCGGTTCCAATAAACAGGTGCTCGCGACCGTTGGACTTCGCCATAGGTTCTAACAGGTAGCCGGCGCAATGTATGAAACTCGGCCGCTGGACAGACTTTGGCGGTCAAGTCTAGGACAACCCTCTCTCCTTGGGTTTCCGGCCTTCGGGCCGGTTTTTTTCACAAGCCGCGGCCTCGGCCGGGCAGTCGCCAGGCGTAGGCCCGTCGTCGGTGACGCCCCAGAAACCAGCTCGAGTAATTCACCATGAGTAACTTGCCTCCCCCCTCTACTGCCTGGTGGCGTTCGAAGCAAGCGCGACGTATACGAGTTTTACGAGGGAAGCTCAGGTCGCTACATCGCTACATCTCTCGCAAAGCGCGGTCAGCAGGAAGATTTCAAGTCTCGCGAGTGATCTGTCCGCCTCGAATCGCCGAGCCTGAACAGTGAAGTCCTTACCAATGAATCGATAACGCAAACCGCGTCTGCAATATAGTTACCCAGGCGGGCGTCGCGGATACGCCGCTCGAGCGAACGGCGTGTGCGTTCCTGCTCTTAGGCGCGCGGGTCTCAGCGGCTCGAGAAAGTGCACTACAGGCAACAAGGCGACGAAGCGGAACAAAGCATCGCTACGCATCATCTTTTTCTGTTTATCGGGGCACAGCCTAACACGAGTTGGCTGCAAACCTGCGGCGTAGAGGTGGATTCGAAGGGCTTCGTATTGACCCGTACTGACGTGCCAGAAGGCGCAATGCGCTCCCTGCCATTGCAGACGAGCGTCGACGGCGTATTCGCGATTGGCGACGTACGTGCGGGTTCCATCAAGCGCGTTGCTGCGGCCGTTGGAGAAGGCGCAGCCGTGGTCGCGCAGATTCATAGTTTTCTGACAGCGACCGCGCGTTAAGGCCGCTACACGGTGCGCAGCGTCTCCAGCACCCGCGCGACATCGGCGTCGGCGAGGTCGCCTTCCGGTTCCTTGCGTGCGAGAAGCAAGTCCATCAGGTCGTTATCGCTCAGTTCGAGCAGGCGCGTGAGCGCGCCCACATCTGCATCACTGAGGTCATGCTCATATCGGCTGAAAAAACGCTCGAAGATCAGATCGTTTTCCAGCAGGCCGCGCCGCGCGCGCCAGCGCAGACGCGCGCGGCGTAGAGGGTCGGACTGATGCGATGATCCGTCCATTTCAGACAGCGCGGCGAACCATCAATTCCTTGATCTTGCCGATCGCCTTCGTCGGATTGAGGCCCTTCGGGCACACGTCGACGCAGTTCATGATCGTATGGCAACGGAACAGACGGTACGGATCTTCCAGGTTGTCGAGACGCTCGCCCGTCGCCTGGTCGCGGCTGTCCGCGATGAAGCGATAGGCTTGCAGCAGGCCCGCCGGGCCGACGAACTTGTCCGGGTTCCACCAGAAGCTCGGGCACGACGTCGAGCAGCTGGCGCACAGGATGCATTCGTACAGGCCGTCGAGCTCGTCGCGTTCTTCCGGCGACTGCAGACGTTCCTTTTCCGGCGGCGGTGTATCGTTGATCAGGTACGGCTTGATCGAGTGATACTGGTTGAAGAACTGCGTGAAGTCGCAGATCAGGTCGCGCACGACGGGCAGGCCCGGCAGCGGACGCAGCACGATCTTCTGCGGCAGGTCGTTCAGATTCGTCAGGCAGGCAAGACCGTTCTTGCCGTTGATGTTCATCGCGTCCGAACCGCACACGCCTTCGCGGCACGAACGGCGGAACGACAGCGTTTCGTCCAGTGCCTTCAGCTTGACGAGCGCGTCCAGCAGCATGCGCTCGTGCGAGTCGATTTCGATCTCGTACGTCTGCATGCGCGGCGCGGCGTCCTTGTCCGGGTCGTAGCGATAGATTTCAAAAGTACGCTTGGCCATTTCTCAGATCCTTTGATGTGCCTTAGAAGGTACGCGCTTTCGGCGGCACCGATTCGACGGTCAGCGGCTGCATGTGAACCGGCTTGTAGTCGAGGCGATCGCCTTCGCTGAACCACAGCGTATGGCGCAGCCAGTTTTCGTCGTCGCGATGTTCGAAGTCGCTCTGCGCGTGCGCGCCGCGGCTTTCCTTGCGGGCCTCCGCCGACACCATCGTCGCGCGCGCCACTTCGATCAGGTTCTCCACTTCGAGCGCTTCGACGCGCGCGGTGTTGAACACCTTCGACTTGTCCTTCAGATGGACGTGAGCTGCGCGTTCCTTCAGTTCCTTCATCTTTTCCACGCCTTCAGCCAGCAGCTTCGACGTACGGAACACACCTGCATGCGCCTGCATCGTCGAGCGGATGTCGCCCGCGACAACCTGCGCGTATTCACCGGAGCTGGAGTTGTCGAGCTTCGCGAGACGCGACAGCGCGAAGTCGGCGGCGTCGGCCGGCAGCGGCTTGTGTTCCTTGATTTCCTTCACGTGCTTGACGATGTGGTTGCCGGCGGCGCGGCCGAACACCACGAGGTCGAGCAGCGAGTTCGTGCCCAGGCGGTTCGCGCCGTGGACCGACACGCACGAGCATTCGCCGACGGCATAGAAACCGTTGACGGGCTCTTCGTGACCCCTCGACGTCCCCACGACCTGGCCGTGGATGTTCGTCGGAATGCCGCCCATCTGATAGTGGATGGTCGGCACGACGGGGATCGGCTCTTTGATGCAGTCGACGTTCGCGAACTTCAGCGCGATTTCGCGGATCGACGGCAGACGCTTCATGATCGTCTCCGCGCCGATGTGCGACAGGTCGATCAGCACGTGGTCCTTGTTCGGACCGACGCCACGGCCTTCCTTGATTTCCTGGTCCATCGAACGCGAAACGAAGTCGCGCGGCGCCAGGTCCTTCAGCGTCGGCGCGTAGCGCTCCATGAAGCGCTCGCCGTTCGAGTTGCGCAGAATGCCGCCTTCGCCGCGCACGCCTTCCGTGATCAGCACGCCCGCGCCCGCCACGCCCGTCGGGTGGAACTGCCAGAACTCCATGTCCTGCAGCGCGATGCCCGAGCGGGCCGCCATGCCGAGGCCGTCGCCCGTGTTGATGAACGCGTTCGTCGATGCCGCGAAGATGCGGCCCGCGCCGCCCGTGGCGAACAGCGTGGTTTTGCCTTCGAGGATGTAGACGTCGCCCGTTTCCATTTCGAGCGCGGTCACGCCCAGCACGTCGCCGTCGGCGTCGCGGATCAGGTCCAGCGCCATCCATTCGACGAAGAACTGCGTCTTGGCCGCGACGTTCTGCTGATACAGCGTGTGCAGCAGTGCGTGGCCGGTACGGTCAGCCGCTGCGCAGGCGCGCTGCACGGGTTTTTCGCCGTAGTTCGCGGTGTGGCCGCCGAACGGGCGCTGGTAGATCGTGCCGTCAGCGTTGCGGTCGAACGGCATGCCGAAGTGTTCCAGCTCGTACACGGCATTCGGCGCTTCGCGGCACATGAACTCGATCGCGTCCTGGTCGCCGAGCCAGTCGGAGCCCTTGATCGTGTCGTAGAAATGATAGTGCCAGTTGTCTTCGCTCATGTTGCCGAGCGATGCGCCAATGCCGCCTTGTGCCGCGACCGTGTGCGAGCGCGTCGGGAAGACCTTCGACAGCACGCAGACCGACAGGCCCGCACGCGCGAGTTGCAGCGAGGCGCGCATCCCTGAGCCGCCCGCGCCGACGATGACCACGTCGAAGCGGCGACGCGGCAGAGAATTCTTGATTGCAGCCATTCTTTTACACTCTCCAGAGAATCTGCGCAGCGTAGCCCGCGCATGCGAGCAGCCAGACGATCGTCAACGCTTGAAGCAGAAGCCGCGTGCCAACGGGCTTGATGTAGTCCATCCAGATGTCGCGGATGCCGACCCAGGCGTGATAGAACAGCGACAGCAGCGTGACGAAGGTGGCGAGCTTCATCCATTGCGTAGCGAAGATCGCGGCCCAGCCGTCGTAAGAGAATGCCTGCGCGCCGAAGAACCAGCACAGCAGGATGACGGTGTAGACGGCCATGATGACGGCCGTGACGCGCTGTGCGAGCCAGTCGCGCAGACCGTAGTGAGCGCCGACGACGAGGCGCTTCGAGCCAACACGGTTATTAGCTGACATTTTTTTAGAATGCTCCGAACAGTTTGAGCGCGAATGCAATCGTCAACACCGACGACACGACGAACACGACGATCGACGTGTTCTTGCCGCGTTCCTTCGACACTGCGTCATGGTTCATGTCCATCAACAGGTGACGGACGCCGGCGCAGAAGTGGAACAGGAAGGCCCACGCGAGAACGAGCGTGATGAGCTTGACGATGATGTTGGACAGGAAGCCCTTGAAAACTTCGAAACTGAGTTCAGATGTGAGACTCTGGTCGAAGAGGTACAGCAGGAACGGAAGGAAGATGAAGAGCAGTCCACCGCTTACGCGGTGAAGAATCGACACACGCCCCGCGAGAGGAAGGCGATATGACGTCAATATCTGCCCGATACCGATGTTCCGGAATTCCGGCCTCGGTTTTTTTACGGCTTCAGCCATGCTAGACCCCTTCTCTGAATAGATAACAGATCGCATCCGCCATCGTGATGTGGCGCCATTGTGAATGGTCCGTCCGCATCATTTCGCGATGTTGTGGGGAAAGGGACTGCGGCACAGATCAGACGACCGCCGGCAAGCCTTTACGCGACGGATTGCCGCAATTTTCGTCCGTTGGTGATATTCTGTCCAATATCTATCTCGTCTTTCTGAAATATCTTTTATAGATATCGCAATGGAACTCCGGCACATCCGATATTTCCTTGCCGTAGCAGAGGAACGCAATGTGACGCGTGCTGCGGAAAAGCTGGGAATCGGTCAACCGCCGCTCAGTCAGCAAATTCATGCGCTGGAGGACGAACTGGGTGTCCGGCTGTTTCGTCGTACCGGTCATGGTGTGCTTCTCACCGAAGCCGGAGAAGCGTTTGCGGTCGATGCGAAGCGCCTGCTCGATGATGCGCGACATGCAATCAAAAGCGCACAAAGCGCTGGGCGCGGTGAGACGGGACAACTGAACATCGGCTTTACCGGGTCGGCTGCGTTCAATCCAGTGGTGTCGAACCTGATCCGTCAGTATCGACAGTCATATCCGGCTGTCTCGCTGACACTGGCCGAAGGTAATACGGCGCAGTTACTCGCGTATCTGGACGACGGTCGGCTCGACGTTGCATTCGTGCGTCTTGGAAGTCAATCGCCGGCTGGGGTTGCGTTCCACCACATTGCTGTTGAGCCTATGAGGCTTGTCTTGCCCACCACGCACCCGCTAGCGAAAAGACGCAAAATTCCTCTAATTGCACTTGCAAAAGACCCCTTTGTGCTGCTTCCTCGCGATGCGAGCCCAACCTTGCACGATGTGATCGTGGGTGCGTGCCGTGACGCCGGATTCGAACCCGTCATGGGTCAGCAAGCTCCCCAACTGTCGTCGGTCGTTAATTTGGTGGCGGCGGAATTTGGTGTGTCGCTGGTACCAGCATCCGTATGCCAGATCCAGGTTGAGGGGGTCGTCTATGCAGATGTGCTCCGTGGAAATATCTCAATTCGCCTGGCACTCGCTTCACGCAAGAACACATCGATCGCAAAGACTGCCAATTTTCTCGCGATTGCAGACCATCTGACGGCAACCTCTCGGACCTGAAGGCGCATACGTCCAACCAGACGATGACAACTTCACCATCAAGAATTTCGGCGAGGATGCCTCCGCGATACGTCAATGAAAGCGGATTACCTCGGACGGCCGAATGCAAAAGACGACGACAGTCATCACTTAAACGCGCCGCCTGAGAATGTTTTAACTGCATTGTGTTGCCGCCAGAGACACTTCTGAGCCACCACTCCCCTTCTGCCCTCCCAACGAACACGGTCTCAACTTCATCCGTGGCTTCATCGTCGTTAGCGTGTAGCAATGCCGGACAGGGATCTCGGCGCGAAATGCGTGGGCGTGCTGGGTCCTGTTGAGCAAGCTTGGCCGAGGATCGCGCGGCAGTCGCGGTAGTACTTACAGTAAGCCGTGCTCGACACACATGGTCTCGAATCGCCCTGTCTTCGTATCTAGGTACTGATGCCAATATCGGACGAATGACGCACAAGGAAAAAACGCGCTGCTCGAACATCGCGAACGCCCGCGACGGTCTACAGCATCGTCGTGCGAGTTGCCTCGATCTGAGGACGCTTGGTGGATAAAATAGGATGTCCACATGGGGAGATCATCATGCCAATAGTGCTAGTCCAGCAGTTTCATAAGGTCGACGACAAATTCCAGAAAGTAGGTGAGCCGAACGAGCTCGATGTGACCGACGACGAGCGGGATCAGCTTGAGCGCGCAGCGGAGGTCGTGTATCTGGGGAGCCTCGACGGCTATTTCGCGCTTGCCGCCGGGGAGGAGTAACCCGGCGACACTTCGGGCGCTGGCGCGCCCCACCCCGTAGACAGGGCCGACGCCCGGCGTAGAACGCGCCATTCATCCGGGGAAGCCATCATGCCGAAAGTGCTAGTCCAGCAGTTCTATCAGGACAATGGCGAACTTTTCGTGGAGCTAGGCGGGCCGCGGGAGGTCAACGTGACTGATGCCGAACTCGACCTGCTTGAAAGCGCCCAGGAGATCATCTTCCTGGACGACCATGGCGGGTATTTCGCCCTTGCCCCCGAAGGCGAGTAGCCAACAGGCGATCGGCGGTGGTGACCTTTCTGATGACGATCATTGCGGCGGGTGTAGACGCATATCTCAACACCTATCTGCGCGAAAAAGGCAAGAATCTCGCAACCAAGGTCTCGCGAACGCAACTATTGGGCCGACTGCGTCCCACGACCGAGCACGATGATCGTCTCGGGCGCGCGCATCATGCAAAGGCATAAAGCGGACCCTCAACCCCTCAACGGGGTAATCGTACTTCTCGTGCTGAAAATGGCGCTCGCATGACGCCGAACCGCTCGCAGCAAGGCTTTGCGAGCATACACGTCTCGCGCGATCGAATGACTTGCAAGTCATTGATTAACCATCACTTCTCCGCTCCTACCGCCAGAATTTGCACGAGAAGTACGATCACCCCATATCGGGGTTCGGTTTCCTCGAACCGCTATTCCCGATGCATGCAGCCTGATGTGATCCGCGCACTCACCATACGAGCAGGCCGTTGACCTGGATCGTTTCCGGGAGGGTTGGGTGCTAAACATAGCGGCCTTATCCCCGACCGCTGAAAGGCCGTGAAGATCTATCGACGCAGTGGAGACGACGTCCGCTGCCAACGCCTTGCGTGTGGCCCTGAGAGAATCTGTGACGTGTCGATGGCTCGCGAGCTTCGGAACCGGCTGCCGCGCGCCAGTCAAATCAGTCTCCGCGGCGACAGGGGACCGTTGTCGCGCCAACGCAAGACGCCGCAACAGCGATGCAGCCACCGTCCGCCGGCGCGACCAGCGCCTGAGCCGGTTCGGGCCAGGGAAAAGCAGACCATGTGCTGTCGGCAGACGTACCGATTGGCAGGTATCATCCCGACGTGGTAAATGTTCTTCTGTCGCGGGCGGCCGCTCTCGCTCTGTGTGGAACGGCGGTCGCGAACGCGGATTTCAAACGTCTACAGGTTCAAAAATGGCAACCGGTACAGTTAAATGGTTTAACGATGCAAAGGGCTTTGGGTTCATCACGCCGGACGAAGGCGGCGAAGACCTGTTCGCCCACTTCTCCGAAATCAAGACTGAAGGCTTCAAGTCATTGCAGGAAAACCAGAAAGTAAGCTTCGAAGTGAAGATGGGGCCGAAGGGCAAGCAGGCCGCCAATATCAAGCCTGTCTAAGCGGCGCGCGCAACCTGACAAGTGCCCCGCCCCGTGCGGCTCAAGTTTTTTTAGGTTCAGCGTGTCGGGAGTCCGTGCACGGTAGCATTCCGGTGCACCGATTCGAGCAGGACCGGCAGGCCCTGCTCATAACCGTCATCTCACTGACAATCAGCCCGCGACGGGCACCGAGACGCTTTCGCTGGCTGGTACAACTGCTACCGGATTGTTCGGCGCACGCTTCGCAGGCGCCTTCCTCGCCGCAGCTTTCCTGACTGCGGCCTTCCTCGCTGATACTGGCTTTGGCAGTGCCTTGGCTTTCTTCGCGACAACCGTTTTTTCCTTTACCTTTTTGGTCGCGGCCTGTTTCACGGTTGCCTTGGTGGACGAAACGGCCTTCGAGCCTGAACCGCCCGCTTCCGCGGTGACAATCAGAAACTTCGAACGGTCTTTGGCACCAGCCAACCATGCCGGCGCCGGACCGCGACCACTCCATGTCGCCCCACTTTTGGGGTCACGGTATTTCGGCGCCTGGGGGCCCTTCACGTAGTTGCCCGCCTTCGCGGGTTTCTTCGCGGCAACGGCCGGTTGTGCAACGCTGCCGTCGATCAGAAACTTCGTCCGGTCACGTACGCTCGCGATCCACGCCGGCGCGCGGCCTTGCCCCGTCCAGGTAGCACCCGTCTTCGGATGACGGTACATTGCCGACGCCGCTGGTTTGGCAACCGTTGCGGCGCCTGGCTTGCGACCACGCTTCTTGCCGCCGGTATGTGCTTCGATGTCCGCAACGGTCAGGCCATGCTTTTCCATGATGTCACGAATCTTTGCGATAACGCCGGACGACTGCTTTGCGGCAAGCGCTTCGGCTTGGGCCTGCAACCTGGCGATTTTCCCCTGCACGTTTTCGAGCGTAGCCATGATTTCCTCTTTGTGTATGTAGTAATGGCCGAACTATGCCAGCAAGTAAGCCGCAGGTCGATGGTGGAGCGCTACAATTCGGGAATGCTTCAATTCAAAACGAACAATTGGGTTCTTCATCGGCTTTGGATAAGCTGAACTTACGGATGAGCGACTGCGACAGATGGATTCGATAGCGCGAGCCCTGTTGCCCTCTAGGCTGTGGAGAAAAGCAATGGTAGAAAGGCTGTTCGATACATCGCATCGCGAGCATCCCGACTCGTCCCAATCTCGAGGTTAGAGCCAGCGCAACTCCTGCAAATCCTCACCGTTATCGACCTGAGCACGCGGAAGAGCGGAGAGTGCTTGCCCGCCTTTGGAATGTGTCAAGCCAGGTGGTGTTGCGCAAAAGTCATTTGAGTACGTCTCTTAGCGCATTTTCCCGAAACACCGATCGTGCTGCGTCATAGAATGAATCCGCTTGCCGTATGAACAGATTCGCAATCGGATACTAATTCAAACGAGAGTCGACCGCGACCATTTGCGTCACCCTCGCGGTAGTCCGAAAATGCGCCGTAACAAGGGTTCAACGTAACCAATTGCTGACGTCCCGCGGTCAGCCTGTAAAGGCTTGTATCGCGGCCCCGGTACAATCAGAATGATCGAAGCCCTCAGCGGATCATTTCGACGCCGGACTCAAACCTGATGCCAACGGAAGCTCCCTCGCCGTTCGTTCGCCTTTCTCCCGACGTCCTCTTTAGTCGGGAAGTGCTCGGCCGTCGGCTTGATGAAGAACCGTTTTCGCTCTCCAGCATCGCTGTGCGTCCTGCGCCAAGGCCCCGGGCAATCACCCGGAAAAGCGCAGTCCGGTCCGACGTCGCTCCGACTGAACAGCCATCCCTCTTCTGAACATCGCTGCACTTCGACGAATCGCGGCCGACGATCTGAACACCCTCCTCGTCCAATTCTTCCGCGAGCGATCAGATTCATCATCTGAACAACCGCAGGAGCGCTTCGCGAAGGTCCGATACGTCCAGCACGTGCTGCGCGCGCGTGCACGCGACGTAGAGCAGCCGCAGCTCGTCCTCCTCCACAGTCAGGCGGCCATCGACGTATTTGAACAGAAAATCGTTGATGACTTTCACCCGCTTCCATTCGAGGCCCTTGGCCCGGTGCACCGTGGAGATGACGTAATCGGCCCGCGCTTCAGGCGTAATCCGTTGTGCCAGCGAGCGCAGATAGCCGGTTCCGAATTCGTCGACAATCCGCACGACGGGAAGCAGATCGGCGCCGGCCGCGCTGCGGGCGAAAGTCTGTGCATCCTTCCACGTCTCAAACAGCGAAAATGCTGCAGGTCTGTAGGCCCGTCGCCCCTCGAGCAGTCTGTCTGCCCCATCTGCATACGCAACAATTTCCGCGGGACTCATGCGGATTGACGGTCGGTGGCCCGCCTCCACGCCTGCGGCCAGATGCCAGATGGCTGACACGTTCTTGCGGCAAAGGATGGCATCAACGGGTGGAGCGACCATCGGGTCTTCGACGATGATCGAGCCGATCGTGCCCCGGCCGCGAACGGCTGTCTGCTCGCCCAGCAGCCCGAGTAGCCGGCTGGCGAGCGTGGCGAACGTGTGACCGAAACGAAAGGACTCGGTCAGCGCGTGTTGGGGTGCGTCGATCTGCGCCATGGCGTTCACTGCGCCACGCCATTCATATATCTGCTGGTACGGGTCACCCACGTAGACGATCTGGGCATGTGACTGCCGGTTCAGAAGCCACAGCATCACGCAATCGCTGTCCTGGGCCTCGTCGAACAGGATGAAGTCGGATTCGATGCGCGGCTGCCCCTGCGCCCAGACCTTCAGATAGACGTCGGGAATGATGGCGCTGCGGCCACGTGGGTCCGTGCTCTCACTCCACAGACGCGTGACATAGGGGCTCAGTCTTTCCCGCAGCCAGTCGGCGGCTTTATCGTCGATCTTCTCGTCGACGGGAACATGGATAGCGTTCGGCGCGTCGTCAGCCGAGCGGCAGAACCTGCCCAGTCCATCGACAATCATGCGACCCAGCTCGAACGGGGTGAGTTCGACGGTCTTTCCCGTCACGATGGGCACCTCGACTGGACCGATGCCATAGCGGGCAGCGAGTTCGTGAGGCGGCTCCGCGGGATGGCTCACCCGCGCGGCAAGCGCGGGCGACACGGATCGGTAGGCCAGCGAGTGGACGGTTCCGGCCATCACGTTGGGCGGAAAGCCGCGCCGCGCGTGCTCCGCAATCTCGCGGTTAAACGCCAGATAGATGCCGCGCTGATGCGCGAGGCGGTTTGCGACAAGCCGTAGCGTCGAGGTCTTGCCCGCACCCGCGTAGGCCTTGATCTTGAGATCGCTGCCGCCGGCGATAGCATCGACGATTGCCTGCTGTTCAGGTGTCGGTCTTATCAAACGAGCCATGTGCAGTTCGGGAGCGGATGTACCGACAGTCTACGCGGAACGCACAGGCTGCAACTGCAATGCGCTGCGCCAACCAGGCAACCACCTCGTCCAGCGAACTCGACAAAATCCGGTCCGTCCTTCGATGAAGGATTCGCAGCAGCGTCCGACGCCCTTGAGCCGGCTCCTGCCAGGACCGTCGACCAGCAACCCGAAGATAGTTTGTCCGAGGAAGCGCAAATGCCAAAGAAAGTAGTCGGCGGTTCGCCGAGAGCCGTCAAGAATTCTCGAAGCGACATGCGGGGCGTCAGCGGGTGTTACGTCAACCGTAGACGTTCCACTGACCCGCATCACGTTCGCGGCATCAGCCTCAACCAAGGGAAATGACTGTTTGTCTTAACGATTGTTGGACGCCCGCCCTTGCCCACACATCTGTTAGCGTGCATTGGAGCGAGCTGGCGGTCGCGTCCAGCAGTCCTTACTAAGAGCAGCGGAATGACGTTGGCTAGAGCTGGAGGATACGACGGCTTGGCCCAGGAAGGTTCGCGCCGCGGCGCAGTGTGTATCCGTTGCTAGTTGATAGCATCGGGCTGCACCGGGGTGAAGCCCGGCGGCTTCACGGTCCGGTCTTGCCGGAATCAACGTTCGAGTGCTCGACGAGCGCCTTCGCTCCGGTGCTGCTCGAATCGATTAACAGCGCATTACTGGCGTTTTGCCAAACGCACTGTCGACGTTCCTCCCCGGCGCAACTGCGTGCCGCCTTCAATGCCGCATCACGAGCCCTTTCCCGCGAAACCAGGTCCAGCTTCATCAGGAGTGCATCGCGATTGTCCGGCTGCAGAGAAAGCGCCCAATAGACTCCTGATCGGGCCGTACGCAAGTCGCTTTTCTCGAGACCGTCGTGCGCTCGCGCAAGCGCAAGCGAGATCAGCCTGTGATGTCTGCCTCCCTGTCCCCTGTCACTTGACGTCGCGTACTGTGATGGTGCTTCTTCGTTCTGCGAAGCAGAGAATGATGCCTGAGACGGTCTCGACGCCACGGTAGAAGCAGTAGGCGTCACCGACGAAGCGCCAATCGTGAGCGGGACAGCGGTCGTTATTGTCGGCGCTTGCTCCGTTGTAGGATTTTGCGGAGTGATCGAGCCTCCCGTCGCCTCCGAACCTTGGGCGATGGTCGGACCCTGTGCGATGGTCGAGGCCGGGTTATGATGACTCATGTCATCCGACGTCACGATGCCTTGCACGATAGTCGATCTTGCCCGCTGATCGCGCGTGTCGGAATCGACAGACCGGTGCAAAAGTACCGCCCCGCCGAAGAGCACGACGACCGCCGGCAACATCAGCGCCGCGCCCGTTTTTAGGCCCCAACGACTGGCACCGCTGGGCAATGGCGGACGCACGCCGCCATATCTATGATCGGTATCTGCCGACGGGAAAACGGGTGCCGACCGCCAAGGCCACAACCGCCCGTCACTCATAATGTTGGCACGCCCGGCCGCTGCGCGCGTCGCTGCCACACGGGGTTTCTTCCTCGGCGCACGATCGCCGAACGCAAGCCGCGCAGGCACGCCGCAGTGGGGACAGAAAGAAACCGTCCCCGATACCCTGCCGCCGCAGCGCGCGCAGGTTGCCGGAAAAATCGGGCCATGTGCGGTTTGATCACCCATCGTCAAAATCTCCTGGAAAATGTGGCCGATACGACGGGCACAGATAGCGCTCGATTCGATACGCGACGTTGCTTCATTGCGACGACGGGACCAAATCGAACCGCGAGTCCAATATCGGGCAGCGGGGGACCAGCGTCAACCCCGACATGGCGAGTTCATGTCAGACAATACCGGCGCACACACGAGGGCGAGCCAGGACGAGAGCCGCCGAATGGGAACATGTCAAAACATCAATGGCGCGTGCAACGCGCCTTCTGCGATGTACTCGCGCCGTCCGTGCCGTCTTCCTGCCTGGCGGCGATTCCGAATTCGTCGGACGACACTGACGCCTTCGCAGAGCGAGGACCTGGCATTAGCCAGTCTGATCGGTGTGGACGCGTGCGGCCGTACGACTTCACGTGAGCCCTTCCCGATACAAAATTGCGTGCATCGGTCAGCGGCCTGTGGTCGGCAATCCGGGCGGGGGCGCGCCCTGTTAATACATCGCAATATTGGTTGTCATATGACAACCTGATCGTCGCAGGAAAGTGCTTTTCAGATTTCGGACACGGTGAGTCAGTGTCCTCGGGAGACGAACTGCGTTCGCACCACTGAAGCATCCCCTTCCATCTTATCGAGCCGACTGTTCTGGCGCGCGACTCAAAAAATCCCGCTGAAGGTTGTTGTAGGGAAACGGAACTATAATGGCGCCGCCCATTCACTTTCAGGTCGGCCGCAGGATGCGACTCGCGCGTGCTGCGTACAAGCAATTTGGTATCCTAAATTTTTTGAATCCGACCCTTCTTCGCTCGTGCCAATCCTTCGAATCAGTCATGCACACCAAGTTCCGCACTTTTTCGGCGGCTTCCATGCTGCTTGCGCTTGTGAGCGCACTATCTGCCTGCTCGACACCAAAGCCGCTCTACCAGCAAGAACAGTTTGACGCGAGCGACAGCCCTTATATGCATAGATTCGCCGCGAAAGCAGAGCCCGCATGCGAAGCCGCGCGACGTGCGTTGCTCAGTCAGGGGTACATCGCCAGTTCGACGAAGCCCGATTCGGTGGATGGCTCGAAGAATTTTCAGCCTAACAACGATTCGCACGCAGTGATTGAAATCCACGTGGTATGCACAACCGACGGCCTCAAAAGCAACAGCAGTACCGCGTACGTGAACGCGGTGCAGGATCGCTATGCGCTGAAGAAGAGCAACACTTCGGCCAGCGTGGGGCTGAGCGTGTTCGGATCCCTGTCACTGCCGATTGGCTCAAGCGACGATTCGATGGTAAAGGTCGCGAGTGAGACGATTCCCGCCGGCGTGTTCTATCAGCGTTTCTTTGCGCTGGTGGACCATTACCTGAAGGCCGACGCCGCGCAACCGGCCGACGTTGCTGCCGCCGCAACGCCCAAGGAGGCCCTGCCGTCGATGAACGATGCTGTACCTCCGATTGGTGCAGCACAGACAGGTGATGATTCGCAGAAGGCGACGAGCACCAAGTAGGCGTCGACGTAGCGTGCACTCGAACGTGCCCGATCCGCATTCTGTCCGCTGACCATCCGATGCAGTCAGGTGATGGCCAGTGGCTCGCCACGTGGCGCTGCGCTTTCCCTATGTAACCGACGCCCAATTCTCGAGTTCTGCACGCTCCTGCTCCTCCTCCGACGTTTCTGTTGTGTCAGTAACTGCACTTGAGCGTGCGCTGGAGCGAGTCGCCGTTCCGCGTAATGCAGGGGGCGCAGCGCCCCCCAGCGAGTTGCTCCATCGCGACAAGTAGCCATTCGAGCAACGCGACAAGTTCTACCGTTCGGCAACCTGGAGGCGGCGTCGTTTGTTGACCGGCATCAATGTTGCATATTCGCGTGCCGTGAGCATTGCCTTTCCTCTTGATACGAAAAGCTGTCGTGATCGTCCCGAACAGACTCGACGGCCGCCGTGCACAGCACGTTCGTTCCTAGGGCAGGCACTTGCGAGAAGACCGTATTCCAAATGTTACGTAGGCCGCGACGATGCGGTCGCGGTTTAGAAAAAAGTCGACAGACGATATGCAATCGCCCCGGTCCGCCGCCTCTTTATCGCCTCTTCCTGCGCGCCATGGATTGCCCTTCCGACGCACCATCGAGCGCGGACGTGGCCCTCGCCGGGCAGCGGATTCACGTGCATTTCCAATCACTACGGACCGCTTGTCGTGCGCGCGGCGCCATCTCCCAGCATGGCATCGATAAAGGCGCGAGCCCTGCGGTCGACGCTAGCGATCGCGACGCCCTCCGAAGCGTACATAACGGGATGGGCGAAATCACCGATAACATCTCGCTGTGACGTCCTTCGCAACGACCACGTAACGCGGTATCTCACTACGAGTTCGCCGGACAATCGAATCGTCCGCGGCTCTATGCGAGCTCGCATAACGAATCCGCGATAACGTCCGACAATGTACACTTTCATCTATTGGCTCCACAAATTATTTCGCGCTCAAGCGGTGTTGCAGGCCAACGCGATGGATGCTGCCGACCACGTGCGACGGGCCTCTCCAATACCGGAGACAGTAAACCAGCTTGCGGAAGCAATCGCAGTCACTGCGCTTCACTCCTGCAGGTCGGCTTTCGCTTCCCACTCCTCTGGCCTGTTTCGTTCGTGAAGCGGCGGTGTCGGTTCCCGCGCCGGGCTCTTTTTGCGTATGTTTTGGCGATTTGTGGGGAAACGTACCGATAAGATGAAAGGATCGGTCGTACGCGCAAGTCGCTTACGAAAGGTGAGCGTTCTTGTGCGATGCCAACGTGCTGAGCCAACGTGCTGAGCCAACGTGCTGAGCCAACATACTGACGCCCTGGCTCCGAAGAAGCAGTGGAACGCATGCGAGGCGGCCCATGGTGACCTAAAAACCGGGCGCGCTGCTTAGTACAATTGTCGCAAAGGCCGAAGCCCAGGCGGCGGGTTGCCAGGACATCGTACCGAGACCTGATGCTCCCGGAAGCCATCGTTCGTTCGCTTCTCGTTTGACGTCATCTTCAGTCGTGAAGTGCTCTGCTGTCATGTCGAGGAAGAGCCCTTTCTTCTCTTCGGCGGCACCGTGCGTTGTGCATCACGTCCGTCCGCAAGACGCTCCGGAATGGACAATGCGGCGCCACGCCGCTCCCGCCGAACAGCCTTCCCTCTTCTGAGCGCCGCGACGTGTCCGTGCGAATCACGCACCCGATCACGGAAAAATTCTCCAGCGTCAACCCATATCGTCGGTATCGCGTTGTAGGACCAGCGCTGAACTTTTTCAGGCGCAAAAAAATGGAGAATCACATGAAGACGATGTTCGCTGCTCTGGCTTCCGCCCTGCTCGTTTCGACGGCTTTCGCACAAACTGCAGCACCGGCACCGTCGACCCCTGCGACGACGGCGATGCAGGCTGGCAAGGCTGACCTGAAGGCCGGCACCGAAGCACAAGCCGGCGCTACCAAGACGACGGCCGGCAAGGCGTCTGGTGAAGCCGGCGTCAAGAAGATTCCCGCCGCACACGCGAAGGCCAAGGCACACAAGGTGAGCAAGAAGACGCACGCTGTCAAGGCGGGGCCTTCGAAGGCCAAGGCCGATGCAGGCAACGAGGCAAATGGTGCTGCCGCGAAAACCGATGCACCCGTGAAAACGCAATAAAGAACGATCGGGCACACACCGGCCCGTTGCTATTGGAATGCCGCACAGGGGGCCGAGTCCAGCGCTCGCCCTGTTTCGTTGGCGCTTCAGTCAACGGCTCCCTCTGCCGCCTTCTGGCTTTGCCATTGCAAGGATTGTTGCCATAGGTTGCGGCGTGCGTGCATTTTGCTATTTACACGCATCCTTTCGCATCACTAATGACGCGGCCAAATGCCCCGCTCTTCAAACGGATGTTGCCTTTAGCCGCGCGGGCAGCCGTCGCGCCAGTCATAGATGTTCCTTTTGCAGTTCTCGATAACCGTGTATCGGCCGCGCGTAATGAACTGATTCGCTGTCGATTACGGTATTCCCCAAGACAGACATTTGCCCCGGCGCGATCAAATCTGAAGTGCAACACCTTCCTCGTGTAAGGTGCGCACATGCAAAAAAGAAGAACGTATCAACAGCTTCAGCCTGAAGAGCGCATGACCATTGCAAGCATGAAGCAGCAGGGTTCGAGTGTTCGGGCCATGGCCCGAACACTCGGGCGCCCGGCATCAACTGTCAGCCGCGAGCTGACCAGAAACACGTGTTCTGCCGTGGGCTATGCGTCTGCGCCGGCGCAGTCGCTCAGCACGAGCCGACGCGAGGCTGCGCGCCCATGTCCCAAGCTGCACCCTCAAAGCGTGTCGTGGCGCGTCGTACTCACCCTGCTGGAATGGAAGTGGTCGCCCCAGCAGATCTCAGGTACCCTCAAGCGCATGTGGCCCGTGCGACACGAAGTCGCCTGTAAAAGTTGTTCCCACGGCAACGGAGGGATCCACCCGTGTCACCGGGTGAATCTAGGAGCCTGAATCAAGAGCGGCACCTCGCCCTTGCCGTGCAACGAGACCACGCGCATGGCCGCGAACCACTCGATCGAATTCTGCGTCGCGAGCGAGTTGACGGCCGTCGGGCTCTTGCGGGCGTCGATCGGGCCACCCATCATCGTCATCGTGCGCGGCGTGTCTTCGCCGCGGCTCGCCATCAGCGAGATGGCGGCGAGCACGGGCACCGTCGGCTGGCACACCGAAATCACGTGCAGGTTCTTCGCGCCGATGTGGCGGATGAATTCCTGGATATACGCGATGTAAGCGTCCAGATCGAACGAGCCGTCTTCGAGCGGTACCATGCGCGCGTCGATCCAGTCCGTGATGTACACCTTGTGGTCCTGCAGCAGCGTGCGCACGGTGTCGCGCAGCAGCGTCGAATGGTGGCCCGACAGCGGCGCGCACACCAGCACGACGGGCTCTTCCTTGAGTTGCGTGACGGCGTCGCTGTCGTCGGAATAGCGCTTGAAGCGCAGCAGACGGCAGAACGGCTTTTCGACGATCGTCTGTTCGACGATGGGAATGTTGCGGCCGTCCTTGACGATCTGATGCAGGTTGAACTCGGGCTTTTCGTAATCCTTGCCGAGGCGGTACA
>NZ_WHNP01000089.1 GCF_009362735.1 Paraburkholderia franconis
TCTGATTGTCGACGGACTGCCCGCACACAAAAAGGCCGTCGTGAAGGACTACGTTGCCAGTACTAACGGCAAACTGACCCTGCACTTTCTGCCCGGTTATGCACCGGACCTCAACCCGGATGAGTTGGTGTGGAGCCACGTGAAGCGCACAGGCGTCGCGCGAAATCCCTTGCGCAAGGGCGAAAAGCTCGGTCCGAAAGTTCACGACCAACTTGCACAGGTCCAGCAAAACCCAGAACTCGTGCGCTCGTTTTTCAGGCATCCGTCTGTCGCCTATATTTCTGATCTATGAGTAATACTCCGAAAGAGCCGCGGGAACGAGGCAAAGGTCGTGGAGACCACTGGAACTACCAGGAAAAACGCGTCCCAGAGATGAATCGGCCCCTTCTCGATCTGGGTGACATTGAGGTTGCCCTGCAGCAGGCTCACGAACGCACTAAGCGTGCGAGACAAGCGGCTCCACGCCGCCACGACAAACGCCTGGTGCAGCTTCATAGCGGCGACGAAAACGTCACGGCGCGCCTCGAACAGCGCCGTAAATTCATAGGGCGCTGCACGGTGCAACGAATCTCGATCCAGCTTTGAAAGATCCCATAGGGCAATCTTGTCCGCAGGCACCTCTGATGCGGATAGCGCGCGCTGCGCCTTTTTGAGATCCGCGTCGGCCCGCGTCACCCGAGACTGTGCCTCATCAATGCGCTGCTGGGTAGCGCCCAGCAGCGTCTGCGCATGGCCCAAGGTGTCGCGTGCATCGCGAACGATGATGGCTGAACGATCGCGCGCCTGGGTCAACCTGTCGAGAAGTCGGGCCGGCAGCCCGGCATCTCCTTCGTCACGGCAGATATCATCGAGCGATATCCGGGTGCGTTCGACTTCCTTCCTGCAGTTCGCTTCATGTCGATTGGCAGCCGCGACGGCCTCCGCCAGTGTGCCGAGCTTTCGTCCGAAAGCTTGCTCCTTGGCGAGTCGGTCAGCCGCAGTCGCTTCTCTCACGCGCGCCTCGCGCAGTTGCTGCTCGAGCTCAACACCACGCACATTCCAACGACGGCTGTATTGTGTACGGAAGAGTTCAGAGAAGAATCCCGGCTTGCCTCGAAAGTGGAATTCCATGTCCGTCTGAATGCCACGTATCGCGGCTACCGCGGTCTCATGCCCGGTACCAGCATTGTCCAATGCGGCCGGGTCTACCGTCTCCCGCAGCAGATCATAGGCTTTCTGCTGTGCCTTCCTCTCCGCATCGGCATTGCTCCATGTCTTGCAGATCGATACCTGATGTACGGCGCGCTCGTCCTCGCGAATAGCGGTCTCCAAACTGGCCTGTGCCCGGCGCACCGCTTCCTTCTGACCGATGTGGGCCTGCTCATTGTTAGTCAATGTTGCAAGGGCCACCTTTTTTTCGGCCATTGCGCGCGTATTCAGCTGAATGGCGTCGGCGACGTTGGCTGCCATACGCGTCAAGCCGTTCACTCTCTTGCGCGCCTGACGGTATTGACTGCGTGCTTCTTCCCACGATAGCGCGCCGTGCTCGCCCGTCTTAACGAGATCTTGCAGGGAGCGCAATCGAAGCGGATCCGGTTTGGGCTGTGGCTTTCCATCCGTTTTCTTCTGCGGCAGCCCCGAGAACCAGAAGCGCGTCGCAAACTGGCTGCGATTGCTCTTGTTGCCCAACACCGCGGTAACCAGGCCCCAACGCTCCTGTGTCGCCGCACGTTGTTTCGCCTTCTGCGGCGCGGCTACCGAATCCGCCAGCACCGAGAAATAATCGAGGTCGATACCCGGCGCGATCGCAGCCAGTCCCGGTAGCTCTTTCGTGATGTTCTCCACCGCTCCGTTATTGGCGGATGACACCACGATCCCAAAGCCCCGCAAACGCGCGTCGAGCTCATACACCGGATACTGATAGTCTTCAATGCCAAGGCGTTTTGCGAAGGCCGACGTGGGCGTATCGAAGTCCACGAGGACATCCGCGCGATTCACCACGACGGCAGCAATAATGTCCTTGAGCATGGTGGTCTTGCCGGTACCGGGTGGACCGTTTACCGAGAAGAGACCGGCACCGTCGGCAAGATCATTCATCACGGTATTGACGGCGAACTGCTGGGCTGTGACCAGAGGGAATTTCGCCGGCCAGCAGCCAGCCGGTAGTTTCGACGGATGGACACCGTCGATCAACCGGTCAACCTCCGACTCCAGGTCAACGCGGCCGATTGAATCCTCCCCTTTCAGATATGCCTCTAAACCGACGCCGATTTTCCGCGCCGCCACCGCGTCGCCTACGTCTTCCAGATCTTCAGCATAGAAGCTGTTCAGAGGATCATCCTGGGACGCTTTTGAAGCTTCGCTGTCCACCGCCTCGCTTTCGGGCGCCCAGAGAGCCTGGATGCGCCACCTCTCAAGCTGCTCCGGATGCCAGCCCGAGAGCTCAAAGACCAGATTGGTAATGACTTGAACATCGCCCGACGTTACTGGCCGCAAAGGAGGTGGCTCGGGGCGGAACTCCGCGACCGCAGGCGCATCGCCTTCTACGCAAGCGTCTACACGCGGCACCGGCGTGGTCTCTTCCGCAGTGCTTTCGTCACTGGGCACTTCACAGGTTATTCTCGCAAGGAGTCGGCGTTCGACCATAAGGTCCTGCACTTTCTCGCGGATTTGCTCTTCAAGTCCACCAATCCCGAAGAATCCCCGGAAATCAAGCGCCGCTGACTGGTTCCGCGCGTTTGCAATCTGCCCCATCGCCCACGGCACGGTGCTGACAAACACCTGCCCGCTCGCCATTCCTTCGCCGTTGACATTTAGAACAACACAAGCGGCCGGTGAGGTTGGGCGCAATTCCGAATTGTCGATCGGGTCTGCACTGAGGTAGCGGCGCGCGCTCTCAATGAAATAGCCGCCATTGAGTATGCCCGCGAAGAGCTGAAACTTCCTGTTCGGACCGATCTGGCGATCCAGAATGGCTCGCTTCTTCGAGTCACGCCATGGCAATTCGCGGTCAACTGCGTCGCGCTCGAACTCCCAGACCGAATCTTCCAGCTTCACGGCCGGTGGAGACTGTGGAGCAAGGTACTCAAGAGCCTGCCAAAAATTGATGGCCGCCTCTGCTTCCTTCCAACTATCGCGAACCCCGTTCTGATGCCCCACCTTCATTGATTCCTTCGCCATCGTGATTCATCGCCCCCGGACTTGACGTGTCTGTTCTAATTTTTCCGGCCGACATACTAACTGAGTTCCGCGTTCTGGAGCGCGCACACATTACGTTCCGGACGGCCCCCGCTACATCTAGTTGCGCCCGACGACGCGCCGGGACGAGCCCACAATCGTCAACTAATTACCCATGCCAGCTATCCCCAAGGGGGCTGGGGCATGACTGCACATCCTAGACCCGATAGACAACGCACTGAAACCTCTCACCCCCTTCATGCTCATTCGACGATCTCGTCTCACACAGAGCCCGATTCAACAATTTCATCAACGGCAGCTTGTGACAAAAACTGAAGGGTTGCGTGCTTACGTCGATTTATGCATTTCGCATAATCGAACACACGCTCGCTATCACGCGGTTCATGACAAAGAGTCCGACGGAGAGAGGGAGCAGCATTCCAACCCTTGCCGGGTTCGCGGTCGCCGAGCGGCGGCATCAGCTCTCCGGAGGTAAATGGGCATCATCATTGGCCGTGCAGCAGCAATCGTGCAATGCAACGGCGGGAAGGTCCGGCTGATTCTCGTCTCGACTAACGGGGAGACGCGAGCGCACTTCCATAGTCGAAACGCTCCCCATCCCAATTACCGTCGACCATTCCCACCACGAGTCTTGTTACCTGATGGTTGATGACGAGCAATATGCGCTTTTTCCGTCTCAATCAATGCGTCTTTGCTCGTGCCCGGCGGCGCAACTGCAAATGCGACGCGCTGTTTGTCTAGGTTGAGCTTTCCGAGTCGTTCATGCTGCTGTTGACGCTGCCGCAGATCATTCGTCTGGCCCGCGTAGTCGATCTCTCCCGTCGGACCGACGTGGCGATAGATTCCGGGGAGCGAAGGAATCGCGCAGTCGGGACCGCGCACGGTGCCAGAGATTGCCATGCGACCTGGCGGAATGGCCGATCTCTTAGCGTCGACGGGCTCTTCCGCTGTAGTGCGAACGGGAACAGGCTTTTTCATTGGAGGTCCTGTTGGGGAATGTCAAAAAAAGCTGAGTTTGAGGACTGGGATGGTTGCCTACCGCAAGAGGCAGGATACGGATTTGCTCTATGAAGTCTGTTAGCTGCCCAACACCTCGCCCTCGCCTTTCCCGCTCGATACTTCAAGTTAAGTTCCGCGTTGTGGAACTTGCCCGAACTGCCCTTGTAGCCAACTGGATTCAGTCCAGCGCCCTGCTCCGAGCCGAGCGTGTTGCTATAAGTCGCACCGAAAGCGCGCGCGCCGATTCCACAATCTAGCGCTCACGGCTGCGCACTTTGCGGGATCAGCCGTAAGCAACAGTAGTTATCGGCACGTCACCGACATCGTCGCTATACTCTCGCCGACGTCCATTCATCACCGAAGTCGAATCATCGCCCCGCACAGAGGAGACCACATGTTTCTGAATGACCAGGAGACCGCAACCGATCTCCTGTATTACGAAGCGATAGCGAAGACTGTCGTCAAACTGGTGGACAAGACACTCGACTCGCCGGTGACCGTCGGCGTTCATGGCGATTGGGGCGCAGGTAAATCGAGTGTCCTCAAGATGCTCGAAGCATCTTTCGCCGGCAACGATCGGGTACTTTGCCTGTGGTTTAACGGATGGACATTCGAAGGTTTTGAAGACGCCAAGACTGTCGTACTCGAAACCATTGTCGATGAACTTCGCCGTGCGCGGCCGACATCTGAGAAAGTCAAGGAGATCGCCAAAAAGGTACTGAAGCGTATCGACTGGCTGAAGCTCGCCCGCAAGGCGGGTGGCTTCGCCCTGACGGCGGCAACCGGCATACCGACTTTCGACCAGGTGAAGGGACTCTATGAGTTCGCAGCAAGCTTCCTGGCCAAACCCCAGGAGCACATCACAGCGGAAGACCTGAAGGCCGCAGCCGAAAAGGCTGGCGACTTCATCAAGGACGCAGACGAGTCCAGCGACAATCTGCCCGAGCATATCCACGCCTTCCGCAAGGAATTCAAGGAATTGCTCGATGCCGCGGACGTCGACCGCCTCGTGGTCATCGTGGATGATCTGGACAGGTGTCTGCCGAAAACAGCAATCGCGACCCTGGAAGCGATCAGACTGTTCCTCTTCGTCGAGCGTAGCGCCTTCGTCATCGGCGCGGACGAACTGATGATCGAGTACGCAGTACGCGAACACTTCCCGGACCTGCCGCCAAGTGCAGGCCCCGTCAGTTACGCACGGAATTACCTCGAGAAACTTATCCAGGTGCCCTTCCGGATACCCGCGCTTGGTGCTGCCGAGACACGGGTCTACGTGACACTGTTGCTGGCAGAAAACGCGCTCGGCTCCGACGACGCGCGGTTCCTGGCCCTGCTCAACGCCGCGCGCGAAGACATGAAGCGTCCGTGGAAGAGCCGAGGCCTGGATCGTCGTACGGTTGAAAGCGCGATGGGTGGGTCCGTGCCCACCGAAGTGGATCAGGCACTCGTGATTAGCGCCCACGTCACGCAGATCCTCAGCGAGGGTACACGCGGCAACCCCCGGCAGATCAAACGGTTCCTGAACTCGTTGATGTTACGACAGGCGATCGCCGAGGAACGTGGGTTCGGTACCGATATCCAGCGACCCGTGCTCGCGAAGATCATGCTTGCGGAACGCTTCTACCCGGATTTTTATGAGCAGATTGCACGGCTGGCCGCCCATCACCCCGACGGCCAGCCCGATGCGGTGCGCCAGTTCGAAGAGCACGTGCGTCATCCCACTACGGCTAACGACGAGGATGACGAACAGGGCGCGACCAAAGCGCGCAAGGGTTCCCGCGGAACTCAAGCGGCCGTCGCTACCGAAGTGGCAGAGTGGGACAAGAATCAGTGGGCCATCAGTTGGGCGGCGATGGAACCGTCCCTGATCAACGTCGATCTTCGTCCCTACGTTTTCGTAACGCGTGACAAGCGCAGTTCGCTCGGAGGCCTCGCGGCGGCGAGTCATCTCGAGGGGCTGGTCGAGAAACTCATGGGCCCGACCCTCATGGTACGCGGCGCCGCCGACGAGATCGCCAGGCTCACCGCTCCCGAATCCGAAGAGGTGTTCGACACGCTCCGCGGCCGAATCCTGCAGGAAGACAAGTTCAATGCCAAACCTAAAGGGGTGGACGGACTTGTACGCCTAGTGACTGTGCATCCGGCGCTTCAGCGTCGGGCCCTGGAATTCGTCCGCGAGTTGCCCATCGAGAAGCTCGGTACTTGGGCGGCGTCGAGCTGGGGCGCATGTTTTCGCGACGCTGGCGTGGCCACCGATTTCCAGACGATCCTGAAGGCCTGGTCCGAGCAGACGGAAAACAAGGTTCTGCAAAAGGCGGCTCACGGTATCGCCAAGCTGGCGCAACGGGGCTGACGCGATGGGGACTTCGAAAGCCTACGGGGGACCGGCAAGCGGCCTCGTACCCTCGTTCGTTGATGATCCGACGCCGCCCGCGATGCCGGCGCCCACGGTAACACCGCCGTCGGCGCCGCAGCAGCCCGTGCCGCCTGCGGGCCCGATTCCAGCGCAGACGCCGCCGAGACCGCACACGCCCCAGGGACCGGATACCTCGGGTACAGGTTCGCTCGGCGGTGCGCGTGGCAGCTTCACGCGCTTCGCTCGCACGGGCAGCGGGAGCGCGCTCGGCAGGGCCGTCGCCAGCTACGTCAGCAGCGGGACGGGCGGCGCCCGACGGGCTGCCCGGCGCATGGGCGCATCCCGCGCGGCGGCCCGGGGACTGCTCGGTGTAGTTCGGGACGTCCAGCAGCTGGGCCCCGTTGAGGCGCTACGCCGGCTCAATCTCGACGGACTCGCCGGGCAACCGGCCGCGGACGTATTCGTTTCGATGCTGGAGTTCATCTGCCCACCGGGCGGCACGGTCGACGAGGCCATCGCCCGGCAGGCGATGCTTGAAACAATCGGAGATCTGGCCGAGGGGGATGCCGGGAGCTTCGACTCCCTCACGCGCGAGCAGTTGCAGGACTTCTTCCTCGACTTTATCGTGCGCTCTATCGAGGGTCGAGTAATGGCCGATATCGGGAAACGTGGCATCACGCTTCCGGATGATGTGGACGCCGTGCAAGATACGCAGGACCAGTTGCACGATTTCGTCGACGGCGCGACGAGGGGGCAACTGGCCGGACGGCTCGATGGGCTCGAAAGGCTGTCCGATCGCGAGCTCGATACCGTCGTCAGTCAGATTTACGAAACGGCGTTCGACCTAGTCGCCGCCGCCGGTGAGGCCGCATCATGAGACATCACAGCATCATCGCCCGACTCGGAGCGTCTGACACCGGTCATGTATCGGTGAGCCGTACGGATACGCAGCAGACGGACGTCAATTTTCTGGAAAGCCAGAATCGACTTGAATTTGGGCTCGGCAGCACGCTTGAACAGCTTGCCCAGTTGGGCCTGCGACCGTCGGAAACTGCGGTAGACCTTGTATTGCTCGCTGCCACCGTGACAGCAGCAGATACACGCATCTCGCGCGCTTCGAATGCGCAGGATGCCTGGACCCGCGAAATCGATCTGCACCTGCCGGTCCACGATCCAGCGCGATGGGCAGCGCTGGTGCCGCTTATTACGACCATGCTGGGTTTCCTGACGGGAGATCGATGGTGCGTGTACTTCCGTCCCCGCCCTTCGGGCGTCGGTGAGATGGCGCCGGAACCCGACCAGCTACGCCTAGCCAATCCCACCTCCGTATGCCTCTTTTCCGGCGGGCTTGACAGCTTCATCGGTGCGATTGATCTGCTGGCCAGCGGACAGGCGCCGTTACTGGTTAGCCACTATTGGGATGGGATCACCAGTTCCCATCAGACCCACTGCGTCGGGGCCCTGGCGGGTCGCTATCCCGACGCTGCATTTCAACATATCCGCGCTCGCGTCGGATTTCCGACCGATACGGTGGAGGAAAGCGATATCGAGGACACCCTGCGTGGCCGCTCCTTCCTGTTCTTCTCCCTGGCTGCCGTGGCCGCGGACGCGGTGGGCGGGGACATGGTGGTTCACGTGCCAGAAAACGGGCTGATTTCACTGAATGTGCCGCTGGACCCGTTGCGCCTGGGCGCACTGAGTACCCGCACGACCCATCCGTATTACATGGCGCGGTTTGATGACCTCTTACGCGGGCTCGGGTTGACCGTTCGTCTGGAAAATCCTTATGCCTTCATGACAAAGGGTGAAATGACGACGCGTTGCGCCGATCAGGAATTTCTCCGGCGCGAAGCGCGGAATACGATGTCCTGTTCGTCCCCTGGCAGCCGGCGCTATGATCCCGATCCCAGTGAACGCGTGCCAAAGCATTGCGGTCGCTGCGTCCCGTGCCTCATCCGTCGTGCTGCCATTCGTGAGGCATTCGGGCGGGATTGGACGCCCTATCGGATCGCGAACCTGCGCGCACAGATGCTCGACACCAACAGGGCGGAGGGTAAGGACGTGCGTTCCTTCCAACTCGCCTTATCGCGCCTGGCCAGGAATCCCGAGCGGGCGCGGTTTGATATCCATCGCCCCGGCCCCCTGATTGATCACCCCGACAGGCTGACGGACTACGAAGCCGTGTACGTTGCCGGACTCCAGGAAGTCGGGCGCCTTTTGCGTGGTGTGCGAGCGGGACCACTATGACGGCGGCATCGACACGATCGACTCCACAGTGGGTGGACTTCCATTGCCACTTGGACCTCTATCCGGACCACGAGGCGCTGATCGCCGAGTGTGACCGGGAACGCGTGGCGACCCTCGCCGTCACCACCACACCAAAGGCGTGGCCACGCAATCGCGAGTTGACCCAGAACTCGCCGCATGTGCGCGTAGCGCTGGGACTGCACCCACAGTTGGTCGCCGAACGCGAGAGCGAACTGGCGCTACTCGAACGCTATCTTCCCGATACCCGTTATGTCGGCGAGATCGGGCTGGACGCTGGGCCACGCTTCTATCGCAGCTTCCCGGCACAGGAACGGGTGTTTGACCATATCCTTCGCGCCTGCGCTGAACACGGCGACAAGATCCTGACCATCCACAGCGTGCGTTCGGTAGCCAAGGTCTTGGGTCACCTCGAGCGCGCACTACCTGTCGACCGCGGGCAGGCCGTCCTGCACTGGTTCACCGGCACCGCCGCCGAGGCTCGCCGAGCCGTCGAAATGGGTTGCTTCTTCTCGGTTAACGCCGAGATGCTCCGGTCGGCCAAACATCGCAAGCTCATCAGCGGCCTGCCGTTGGAACGTGTATTGACGGAGACAGATGGGCCATTCGTGGTTGAGGATGGCCAGCCAACTCGACCTCGCGATGTCGCACGTACGGTGTCTGAACTCGCGGTGCTGCTGAGCCTCCCCATCGAATCTGTTGCAGCGCAGATACTGCACAATCTGAAGCGACTGGTAACAACCTGACTGCTAGACGAGTTCGGACTTCTTGAATTGACGGCGCACACTCGCGATCAGCGTCAAAAGTCGCCTCGATCCGTCTCAGGAATCGGCGAAGAGGCTGTACCTGCGAGAAAGTGTTTTAGTCGCCGCTCCGCTTCAATTATCTTGTGAAGTGGCGCGACAGCCAATTGCGAGTCATGCAACGCAAGCAGTCCCTCAAACGCCGGCATTGCGTCGCCAGCGAGAAGCCATTCATTCGATTCGTGAGCGCGCGCCAAGGCGTCCTCGATTGCGTGCTCCGTCGTCTTAAACTTTTCAACGGGTTCGTTGCCGTAGCCAGCCTGTTGAAGGAACCATGCGACGTATATCGCGCGCATCAACTCATTGCAAAGATGCCCGTTCCCGTGACCGTTGCGGCAGGTTGCGAGTGCCAGATGATAGGCCAATGACTGCTCCCGAACAGAGGCCTGGTCCATCGGCAACAACATTGTCTTGGTGAGCGGCCGACGCGAGCGCGACGCCCCACCCCCGCTACGTTTCGAACTCATTTAGCTAATTACCGGCCCGGGACAACTCTAATCCATTGTAGCCGAGTCGTGGACAAATGCCGGTGAACACAGGCAAACCCGGCAGTCTGCCACAGGCGGTTTAAGCTCGAATGCTGTCCAAATGCGGCAACGGGCGCGTGGTGCACCCGGTCCCGACTACGACGCGTTCACGGCGTCCTTGAATGCCTTGCCGGCTGTGAACTTGACCGTCTTGGCCGCGGGAATCGTGATGGTCTCGCCCGTCGATGGATTCCTGCCGCTCCGTTCTGCTCGCGCGCCCGTTGAAAACGACCCAAATCCTATCAGCTGCACCGTGTCGCCCTTCGAGACCGCTCGCGTAACTGCCTCAATGATTGCATCAATGGTTTCACCGGTACCTGCTTTGCTTTCGCCCGTCGTGGCAGCTACAGCGTCAATCAGTTCCTGCTTGTTCATCCTGTGTTCCCAAATGGTGTCCGCTGATGCGAACCGAACTGGCACGCTACAACATCTGGAGGGCAGAACACAAGGTGCTACGTGGTTGCGGCTTCAATCGATGGATGCGCCTGCAGCCAAAATACATCGCACGATCGTCAGTTTCATCGATGCCCCGCTGTTCGGAAATTTCCGAAAAAGCTCCCTCCCATGGCGCAAATCAATCGTCCGAACCGGATTTTGACGTCCGTTCCGCTCAAGCGCAAAGTTGCCCCGGAGGTCGGCATCCGCAGATCGCGCCGCAGGCGCGGCAAAGCGTCGGACGGCGACATGGCCTCGATAAAGTGCTTATCTCCGCAACGCCCTGGTCAGCAGGGTCCCAAACGGGCGCAGGAGCATTCCCCGAAAAATAAACATCTACAGGCCCGCTCGACACGTCCACCGCCCCTACAAGCCCAGACAGACGTTGCGCGGACCGAGAGCAAAGGTGACCCGACGTCGGCGAAGAGATACTGCTTGCCAGGGCGGCCGCAGCTAGCTAGAACATCAGCTCGGAAACGCTTGGCTCCATAACGCCTCCCCTGGTCAGCGAAAAAGCAGATTCCGCGCACGCGTATCGCCCCTCAAGATTGAGGATATGCTTTAGCAAACATATCCTCCCTTAGGGTATAGCGTAGATATCCTCGATCGAGGATAGAAAGGAATAGCCGAAGGCCCCCGGCGGTATCGCCGAGGCTCCTTCCACCATCGCATATGCAATGGTTCCGCCAGACTATTTGCAGGTCCCGCGCCTCTAGCTTCGCCAGCGCGTCCGTTATCTCAGGACCCATCCCCCGTGGTCGGATATCCCTAGCGCGCCACCGGTCCAAACCCGTCCACGCTAGCGGTCACCACCGAAGCTCTTCAATCGGAAGAGGCGGCCCTAACGTCAGTGGCCGTGTGCGCAGCCGACGTGTGACATGGAATGTATATCACGGAGATCATCGCAATTTCCATGCAATTTTGAAGAAATTTCAACCACAAAAGAATTACTCAAAAACACTCCCTAATATGCTGATAGATTTCGCCATGCTTATATTCTGTGCAGCGTTGCTGATTGCGGACAGGTTCATCTGTTCGCCTCAGTAACACTTCAGGGAAACGCGTTCCAGTCTGAACACTAAAGACAATCACGAGATTGCCGATAGACATTGAGCAGCATTAGGACAGCAATATCCCATTGTTATAACGCCGCTTGGCCCGACTACCCCTTCTTGGGGTAGAAGGCACGACAAGAAGTGGCGGCTAGCACCGTTGAACATGAAGACCATTCGTAAGTTCGCCGCTTTCGCGGCTGCCTGCCTGGCCATCACGGGCCTAGGCATCACGTCACTGCACGCCGATGCGACAACGCGCACCTTCCAGATGCCGTCAAGCTCGCCCGCGCCCGCACTCCGCGACCCAGCCGGAAAGCTGCTCACCGCGTGGGAAAAATTGAACGACGGCGACCATAAAGGTGCCGAAATCGAGCTGCTTGCGCTCGTGGCATCGCCGGAGTTCAAACGGGCACAGGTGCGATTGCGGTTCACCGCATACGTCGGACTCTCGATTTGTCAGAGTGCAAGTGGCGATTCGCAGGGCGCATACGGGAGCATCCTTCGCGCCGGCGCCGTTGCCCCGGGACTGCGGAATGTCGAATACTGGAAAGCGCTGCTTGCTGCCGCAATTACGACGAATCGCCAATACGTTGCCGCCGACGCATTGAGCGCTGCGCTGCTCGTAGACCCTGTCAAAGCGCAGGCTATAGATATCGACATAATCTGGACGGTCATGGACAGCACGCGCGAGATGAACGATGGCGGCTATCACCGGCACATGGTGCAGCAAGCACTGTGGCAGGCCGGCTACAGCCCCGACGACGAAGCGAAGCGCACGGGCCTTCAGTCCTTCTGGGCAGAACTATTCGAATACGACGTCGACCGCGGCGAGAACGATCAGGCTCGAAGCTACCTGAAGGCGATTACCGATCCGTACCAGATTGTCAGGCTTCGAGCGGACAAGCGTTACCGGCAGGCTCTGCTCGACGATTCGCGTTATACGGACAAGGACGCGGTGACCCAGCGTTACCTCGACTATGTGCGAGCGCAGGCTACCGCTCAACCGCGCAGAATCGCCGCGATGCATATGCTCGCCGAGGCACTACGGAATTCGGGCCAAGCGGCCGAATCGCTCGCGGTGTCTGATGCCGCGCTCGCAAAGGTCAACAGCGCCCCCGCTGGCCAGCCGGCATTCGACGACCTCGTTGACAATTTGCGTTGGATGCTGGACACGCGTGCGAAAGCGCTGTCGCGCCTAGGAAGGTGGGACGACGCCCTGTACGCCGCGCAGGCCGCGCGCGACGAAGCAGAAAGGCAAAAAAAGGACACTGCCAGTCAGGCGATTAACCTGGGAGAGATGCTCTATCGGCTTGAACGACCGCAGGAGGCGCTGCGCGCAGTGCGTGACATGAACGAAAATACCGCGAGCCCGTACGGCATGTCAGAGGTAGCGCAGGTGAAGGCTTGTGCTTATGCGCAATTGGGCGACAAGGCGAAAGCTCGCGCCGCCACCGACTCGCTGCTAGAAAATCCCAACCTCGACCCCGAGTCCGTACGGGCGGCCTTGCTGTGCATGGACGACAAAGACGGCCTGGCAAAGATCATCCTCGGACGCCTCGAGGATCCGCTGACTCGTAACTACGAGCTTGCGAGCAATCAGGGTTATGCCCCCAGACCTAACCTCACGCCTTTTCTCGCGACGATGGCGCGTCGCCTCGACGACGTGCTGCATCGTCCGGACGTGAGTGCGGCGCTCGCGCGATACGGAGTGGTTGAGTCGTATGCGATCACCGCGCCTGACGATGGCGTGTGGTAAGTGCGGCTTCTCTTACAGATGAGCGCCAATTGGATGCGAGCGATTGGCATGGAAGAATGCCGTGTCGGCGAACCACCGTTCATGGTGGAATTCGGGAGGACAACGAACGCATCGAACCGACCTTCGTCCGACCAAAACTGCTACGTCGGGTGACATGTGCTGAGCGGCCATCTGACTGACCACGTCATTTCCGACGGCAGCCAGTGGCCTTGCCCTCGACCACAACCGTCAGGTAATTCGACTTGTCGTGGCTCACTGCATCGCAATCTGCTGCGCAGCGCCGGGAGCGTCGCACGGCCAGCGGCGCTGCCCCTCTTTAGGCCAGTGTTGTGACTTTGCGTGGCTGGCGCGCTTTCGACTTCGCCCTGGACCCGTCGACAACGACCGGCGAGCATGCCCTGACGATGGTCTCTACGAGGGCCTGAAGCTCCTCGCGCTTCTCGCTCGACGATACGTCGAACAATTCAAATACGCCCAGACCGCGTAGCGTAGAAAACACCGAGGACGTGAATCCTTTCGGATGGGGATGGTATTCGTCAAGCTCGGGAAACGCCGCCAGGAACAGCGAAAAAAACTTCTTGTCCTCGCTCGCACGCTTGGCGTCGATGCGAGTGAAGATCGATGGCGTGGCCTTGCAGCCGAAGAACAGACTCCACGCCGTGAGGTAGTCACGAGCGCCGAAGATCTGCTTCCATGCCTGCAGGACAAATGATTCCGCGCGCTCACGCAGCGGAAGCGCGGGATCAGGCCATACCCCACCGTGGTCACTCAATGGTGCCATTGCTTCGTCAACCAGTCGCTCCATCAACGCGTCGCGGCTTTCAAAGTGGTGTTGCAGAGCGCCAAGCGAGACGTTGGCCCCCCGTGCGATCTTCTGCAGCGTCGCACTTTTGAAGCCCTCCTCGCGAAGCAGTCGCTGCGCTGATTCGATGATTTTTCGCTGTGTCGCCTCGATGCGTTCGCTCTGCGGCGTTCGCGTGCGCGCGGGCTGTGATGGTGATTCCATGGTTCTCGCCTGTTCAGTCACACGAAAACAATAATAAATACTTCTCGCTTATTCGCAATCCCATTCTACGCGGAAGCCCCGCGGAGCCGCTCTTCGCGCGCTGGATCGTGCCCTTTTAAATTCGTTTCCACCTGCAACGGTCTTCTCCGGCAGGATAGGTACAAACACCAATAATAATAATTTATTGTTTTTCTATAGTTGAGGGGCCCGCTGAAAGTTCGCGGCGTTTTTGCACCTCACCTGGATTCGACATGCCCCGCCTGATTGACCGCCTCCCGAACGACGACCACACCAATGGATGGAGCGCCCTGTTACCCAAGCGGTCGCCGCGGGCGTCACTCGTCGGTGAGCGGGATTTCGACTGGGTGGTCATCGGGGCCGGATATGCCGGACTGGCCGCCGCGCGCAGGCTGGCGGCACTCCGGCCGAGGGAGTCGATCGCCGTGGTGGAGAGCGGCGTCGTGGGCGAAAACGCGTCGGGACGCAATTCCGGCTTCGCAATCGATCTGCCGCACGCGCCCTCCACTTCCGCCGCATCGGTGGAACAGGGTCGCCAGGCGATCCGCGTCGGACGCTTCGCACTCGCCGAGCTCGAACGTCTCATCCAGGACCATCGCATCGAATGCGACTGGGAGCGACGCGGCCGCTATCACGCTGCCGTGACGAGCGAAGTCGCTGGCAAGGTGCTCGATACCTATGCGTCGAACCTGCGCGCGTGGGGCGAATCGTACGAGGCGCTAACGCGCGACGAACTCGAACGCCGGCTGGGCACCCGCTACTACCACTCCGCGATCTACACGCCGGGCACCTGCCTCATGAATCCTGCAGCACTTGTGCGCGGACTTGCCGACAGCCTACCGCCCGAGGTCGAACTGTACGAAAACTCGCCGGTGGTCGAAGTCGAATTCAACGGGCGATCGCCGTATGTCCGCACGCCCGCAGGCCGCATCCGGTTCGGCAAGCTCATTCTTGCTGTGAACGCGTTCTCGCCGTCGTTTGGCGTCTTTCAGGACAGACAGATTCCCGTTCTGCTCTTCGCGAGCCTCACCAAGCCGCTGACGGCCGACCAGCAGGCAAGACTCGGCACCGATGATAGCTGGGGTATCACCCCCGCGCACGGCGTCGCCGGCTCGACGCTGCGACTCACCGCCGATAAGCGGCTGCTGATCCGCCAGGGATTCGACTATTCCCCGTCGCTCAACACAAACGAGGCGCGTCGCGATGCCGCTCGCGCGAAACACACGGAACTGCTCGCGCGCCGCTTCGGACACCTTGGCGGCTCGCTCGACATCGAACACTTCTGGATGGGCTGGCTCGCCGTTTCGCACAACCACGCGCCCGCCTTCGGTCAGGTCAGCGACAACGTCTATGCCGCCGCCTGCTGCAACGGCGCAGGCATCGTGCGTCACACCGCTGCGGGGATGCTGATTGCAGAGCTTGCGAATGGCGAGCGCAGCGAGCTGACCGACGACTTTCTGGTCCAGGGAACGGCCAGTTATATCCCGCCCCGCCCGATCCGCGATATCGGCGTGCATCTGACGCTGATGCGCGAACGGGCTTCGGGCCGGCACGAACTGTAGCGCAAGCGCACTCGCGCACGGCGCACCACTTTTATTCAATCAAGGAGACATAGACATGCGGAGCATTCGACTGATCAAGGGCGACACGATCCAGACCAAGGATCGCGGGGGAGCCGCCGATGGCACAGCAGAGATCTCGTGGGCCATTTCCGACAAGGAAGGCGCAGTCCTGCCCTGCGGCTTTGGACGCTGGCACGAAGCGCTTTGCGAACCCAAGACGCTCACGTACGACGAAGTGATCCTCGTGCTCGAAGGCGTGTTCGGCGTCGAAGCCAGCGATGGCACGCGCGTCGAGGGCCGTCCGGGCGACGTGATCGAGCTCTGCAAAGGCGCCACGGTCAAATATTTTGGCACTCACGCGAAGCTGTTCTTCGTGACCAACTGACAAGTCGGAGAACAGCATGCAAACCAATTCCACTCACGGTCATCTGGAGCGCAAGCTCAAGAACCGGCACATCCAGCTGATCGCACTCGGCGGCACGATCGGCACTGGCCTCTTTCTCGGCTCCGCCGGCGTCCTCGAACTTGCCGGACCTTCGATGCTGCTCGGCTACGCCATCGGCGGACTGGTCGCGTTTCTCATCATGCGTTTTCTCGGCGAGATGCTGGTCGAGGAACCATGTGCCGGTTCGTTCAGCCACTTCGCCAGCCGCTATGGTTCGCGCTTTGCGGGCTTCCTGTCCGGGTGGAATTGTGTCGCGCTGTATGTGCTGGTCGGCATGCTCGAATTGACGGCGGTCGGCAAGTTCGTACAGTTCTGGTGGCCGGGCATTCCGACGTGGGTCACCGCGCTCGTCTTCTTCGTCATTATCAATGGGGTGAATTTCATCAATGTGAAGATCTACGGTGAAGTGGAGTTCTGGTTTGCGCTGATCAAGATCGTGGCGGTCATCGCGATGATTGCAGTAGGTGTCTACATGATCGTGGGCACGGATCGGCCGGGCCAGTCGGTTGGCAACCTCTGGTCGCACGGTGGATTCTTTCCGCACGGTGTTTCCGGTCTCGTGATGGCGATGGCGTTCATCATGTTCTCGTTCGGCGGCGTCGAAATGCTCGGCTTTACCGCCGCAGAAGCTGACAGGCCGCGTCAGGTCATTCCGAAAGCCATCAACCAGCTGATCTTCCGTGTGCTGGTGTTCTACATCGGTTCGATGGCGGTGTTGCTGATGCTGTCACCGTGGGACCATCTGCTCGCCCAACTCAAGACAGGGGGCGGCACGTACAGCAACAGCCCGTTCGTGCTCGTCTTCTCGGGCATCGGCGAAACCCTGGCGGCAAATCTTCTCAACTTCGTGATTCTGACGGCAACGCTCTCTGTCTATAACAGCATGGTGTATTGCAACAGCCGGCTGCTCTACGGCATGGCAAGCGAAGGCAACGCGCCGAAATCGCTGATGCAGGTCAACAGCCGGGGCGTGCCTGTCCGGGCCATCATCTATCCGGCAATCTTCACCGCGCTGTGCATCGTACTGAACTACGTTGCACCGGCAAGCGTGATTGAAATCCTGATGTCGCTGATCGTGGCTGCGCTTGTCATCACCTGGGTCACCATCATCGTGACGCATCTGCGCTTTCGCAAGTCGCGCACGGCGCCCGGCATGAAGTCTGGTTTCCCCGCGCCGTTTTCCCCTGTCACCAACTATCTGTGTCTCGCATTCATGGCGCTGATCGTCGGCGTGATGCTGCTGACGCCGGGCATCCGTGCTTCCGCGTTCGCAATCCCTGTGTGGATCGGTGTCGTGTACTTCGCATATCGCTGCGTCCGTGGCCGTCATCCCGAACCCATCATGGCTTCGTCCTGATTCACTCTACTTCTGGAACACTTCCATGTCTGATCTCTTTGACAATCCGATGGGCCTGATGGGCTTCGAATTCGTCGAGTTTGTTTCGCCCACACCGGGCGTGCTCGAACCGCTGTTCGAGAAACTCGGCTTCACGATGGTCGCGCGTCATCGCAGCAAGCAGGTCGTGCTGTTCCGTCAGGGCGATATCAACTTCATCGTCAATAATGAGCCGCAAAGCGTCGCGTCGTACTTCGGCGCTGAACATGGTCCCTCTGCCTGTGGTCTGGCATTCCGCGTCAAGGATGCGCATCACGCCTATGCGCGGGCAATCGAACTTGGCGCACAGCCGGTTGATATCCCGACGGGTCCGATGGAGCTGCGCCTGCCAGCCATCAAAGGCATCGGCGGCGCTCCGCTCTACCTGATCGACCGTTTCGAGGATGGGAAGAGCATCTACGACATCGATTTCGAGTACCTGCCCGGTGTGGACCGCCACCCGGTTGGTCACGGCTTTAAGGTCGTGGATCATCTCACGCACAGCGTCTATCGCGGACGCATGGCGCACTGGGCTTCGTTCTACGAGAAGTTCTTCAACTTCCGCGAGATCCGCTATTTCGACATCCAGGGCGAGTACACGGGACTGACTTCCAAAGCCCTTACCGCACCCGATGGCAAGATTCGCATCCCGCTCAACGAAGAGTCCAAACAGGGTTCAGGACAGATCGAAGAGTTCCTGATGCAGTTCAACGGCGAAGGCATCCAGCACGTCGCCCTGCTGACCGATGACATTTTCAAAAGCGTGGACGCCTTGCAGATGGCAGGCATCCCGCTGATGACAGGCCCCAACGACATCTACTACGAAATGCTCGAGGAACGCCTGCCCGGTCATGGCGAGAATGTCGGTGAATTGCAGGCACGCGGGTTACTGCTCGATGGCTCGACCAAAGACGGAAGCAAGCGCCTGCTGGTGCAGATCTTCTCGCAGGCGCTGCTGGGTCCGGTGTTCTTCGAGTTCATCCAGCGCAAGGGCGATGACGGGTTCGGCGAAGGTAACTTCAAGGCGCTGTTCCAGTCGATGGAACGCGACCAGATCCGGCGCGGCGTTCTCCAGACATCTGATGCAAGGTGATTAACATGCAACCGAAAATTCAACACACGCTGCTGGTCGGGTGCTCCGTGCTTCTGACGGGAGTCGCTCACGCTGACCAGACGGTCACGATCGGCTTTGGCGGCCCGCTGACGGGGCAAGTTGCACACGTAGGAAAGGATGCGGAAAACGGCGTGCGGCTTGCCATCGAGGATGCCAACGCTGCCGGCATCAAGATCAAGGGGCAGCCTGTCCATTTCCAGCTTGTATCCGAAGATGATGCGGCTGATCCAAAAACAGCTGTTACCGTCGCGCAAAAATTCGTCGATCAGAAGGTAAACGGCGTGGTCGGCCATATCACATCGGGGGCAACGATTCCCGCATCGAAGGTATATGCAGGTGCGGGAATTCCGCAGGTCTCGCCATCGGCAACCAACCCTGAACTGACGAGGCAGGGATTCGCCACAGCGCATCGGGTAATCGGCGACGATAGCGAAGTCGGACGGGTCATCGCCCAGTACATGGCAAAAACGAAGGGATACAAGCGTGTAGCTGTTGTCGACGACCGGTCGTCCTATGGTCAGGGACTGGCGGACCTCGTCGTCAAGGAACTGAAGGCCGCAGGCGTCGATGTTATCGACAGGGAATTCGTTTCCGATAAAACCGTGGACTTCCGTGGCATCCTCACGTCGATCAAGTCGAAAGATGCACAGGCCGTGTTCTATGGCGGTGTCGATGCTCAGGCGGGTCCGCTTCGCAAGCAGATGACGGGCCTTGCTATGAAGACTCCGCTTGTTGGATCAGCGATCGAAACGGACAAGTTCGTTCAGCTGGCGGGTCCGGCCGCCGCCGAGGGTACGGTCTCCGCCGAGTCCGGCCAGCCACTCGAGAAGATGCCAAACGGCCCGGCGTTTGCCGCGAAATACAAGAAATTCGGGTCGGTCGTGCTGTTCGCACCGTATGCGTACGATGCTACCTGGGCGCTGATCAACTCGATGAAGCTGGCTGATTCGACCGCGCCAGCCGATTATCTGCCCGCGATGAAGAAGGTGGAGTTTGACGGTGTGACCGGCAAGATCGCCTTCGACGCCAAAGGCGACCTCCGCGCTGCGGCAGTGACACTGTATGAGGCGAAAGGCGGCAAGTTCCAGCCGGTGAGTACGGTGACGGGTTCGCACACCTCCGGCGCAAACTGAACACGGCGCGTTTTCGCTGTGCGGCGACGAGCGGCTTAAGGTCGCTGGTCGTCGAAGCGCGATCGCCGCCCAGAAGTCGATGGTCCGCTTGCTGACCAGGAGCGGGCCTTTCGAGTTCCGCAAAAGGGTGACGATGCGTGTCCTTTCAAGGGCGACTGCAGGCCGATGACGAATGTACCAATCTTGGCCCCGTTGCAGACCTTCGCCCCACCATAACTGCTCGCGATAGCGTCAGCTATTGCGGCGTGTTCGTCCCAGACTGTCTTGCGCTGGCCAACTACCTGCTGCACCCCAGAACGGTTGACTCATAGAGGATTGCCGAGTGCGAACGCGACGGCAGCTTCGCCGTGAATGGCCGTCGAGTCGAAACCCGGCAGCGGCAGCTTGTCGGTCTCGAGAATCAAACAGATTTCGGTGCACCCAAAAATGACGGAGTCCGCGCCATCGGCCTTTGCCTTCTCGATGAGAGCAATCAACACATCGCGCGAGCTATCCACCACCTTTCCGGCGCAGAGCTCGTCGAAGATGATGCTATGGACCTTCGTTCGGCCATCCGCATCAGGAACGACGACTCCAATGTCGTGACGCTTCATCCGCTCCTGATAGAAGCCGTTTTCCATCGAATATCGCGTCGCAATCAGCAGAGGTCGCTGACAGCCAGCCGCTTGAAGGCGCTTGGCGGTCTCATCGATGATGTGGATGAGTGGCACTTTGATGGCAGCTTCAACCGCGTCGGCAACGAGATGCATCGTCACGGCGCAAATGAGCACGCACTCGGCGCCCGCATCTTCGAGCGCACGTCCGACATCGGCGAGACGGCGACCCGCATCGTCCCAGCGGTTCGACTTTTGCATATCGACGATGCCTTGAAAATCGTCCGAAAACATGAGCAGTTCTGCCGAATGCAAGGCGCCAAGCTGGGTGCGTACAGCCTCATTGATTTGACGGTAGTACACGGACGAGCCTTCAAAGCTCATGCCGCCAATCAAGCCTATCTTGCGCATTTTGTTTGCCTCGTTTGAATATCGAAAACTTGCTCGTTATCAGGAACATCGCCCGTTCATCGGGCGCCCCTGAGAAAAACGGATCGCGCCGACATGCCTAACGCGACGGCTCGCAACAAGCCAACTCAACGAAAGTCTTCAGAAGCCGTCTGGCCTCACCCGTGTCTTCGAGTTCGCTTACCAGAACGTCGGGGTCGGCGCCTTCGGCACGCAAGACGTCCGCGCGTCGCCGAATACACGCCTCAGACACCTGCGGTGTGAATTCCGGGTGAAACTGGGTCGAGATGGCGTTCGGTCCGTATCGAACGATCTGATGCGGATCGTGTTCCGAGGATGCCAGAACCTGCGCACCCGGCGGCAATTTGATGACCGATTGTTCGTGCGTCAAGTGCGCCTTGAACACCTCGGGCCAGTTCCTCAAGAAAGAATCTTCAGCTGCCGCCGGCGACAGGCTGATTTCCTTGCAACCCACTTCTCGCCCTCGCGGGTGGTAGTCGACCCGGCCGCCTAGCGCATGGGCCATAAGTTGATGGCCATAACACACCCCGAAAAGCGGCATGCCGATTTCCATCGCATCGCGAACCCACTGCGCCGCCTCTTCGCTCCAAGGCAGGCGGTCCGTCACCATTGCCCAAGACCCTGTAATCACGGCTACGCGACTTGCGTCGGGACTCGGCAGTTTCTCTCCTTCGAACACGCGGACTACTTCGACGGCCTCAGCCGTGCATCCAAGCGCACGGCAAAACCAATCAGGCAGATCACCAAACGGGTCACGCACCTCAGCGGGAGGTGTACCGACCTGAACGATAAGTATCGAGGGAGAAGTCATGAGCGAGATGCGGTGCTAGAAAGGCCATCAGTCTAGCTTGAACAGAGAATCTTGAAAAATGAATAATGGTGAACGGGGCTTCTTGAAATGAGAAATATCGATTTGGATTCACTTGAAATCTTCAAGGCTGTCGTGAATTTCGGCGTTGTCACCAAGGCTGCGGCCAACCTAAACAGGGTGCAATCGAACATCACGACCCGGGTCAAAAATCTCGAAGAGCGTCTTAGCGTCGCGCCAGCCCAAGGACCGCAAACCAGGCCTTGCATGTAACCATGCGCCAAGATTAATTTGCCGCGGGTTAACCTTTCCATTTTAGTTCGCTGCCGGAAACGAGCACACCATCCAGGTCTGCGTAGATCCATTCCGCCGGACGCACAGTGGCGCCTGGAAGCGCGACTGTTACATCGCGCTGCCCCCCTGAACCTCGTGCGCAGCGCCGAGGGTTCATACCGATCGCCGCGATTCCAACGTCACACTGTGACATCTCCTCACGATCGCGTACCCCACCAAAGACCAGGACGCCAGCCCATCCACGAGCGACAGCAATTTCGCCTAGATTCCCGCCGACCAGAGCACAGCGCAAACTGCCGCCGCCATCAACAACGAGTACACGTCTGCCACCCTCTGTATTCAGAACGTCACGTATCAGTCCGTTTTCCTCAAAAACTTTTACTGTGACAGCAGGCCCACAAAAGCGCTTCGCTCCGCCGTACTGCTGAAACATCGGGGTAAGCACACGCAAACTCCCACTCTCGAACAATGCCTCGTGCGAATCGCACAAGTCAGCGGTAGTCATATCCATTCACACCTCTGGCCATTCCGGAGCCGATTACTCATAGATCAGAAATATAGGCGACAGACGGATGCCTGAAAAACGAGCGCACGAGTTCTGGGTTTTGCTGGACCTGTGCAAGTTGGTCGTGAACTTTCGGACCGAGCTTTTCGCCCTTGCGCAAGGGATTTCGCGCGACGCCTGTGCGCTTCACGTGGCTCCACACCAACTCATCCGGGTTGAGGTCCGGTGCATAACCGGGCAGAAAGTGCAGGGTCAGTTTGCCGTTAGTACTGGCAACGTAGTCCTTCACGACGGCCTTTTTGTGTGCGGGCAGTCCGTCGACAATCAGAT
>NZ_WHNP01000009.1 GCF_009362735.1 Paraburkholderia franconis
CCGACGCCGCGAGCATGCCCGTGGTCAGCCAGCGGTTGACCTTCTTGCCGTCGGGCGTGCTCTCGACGAAGTTCGCGTCGCGGTCTTCCTTCATCAGCTTCGCGATGCGGTCGAGCGCGTCGTTCCACGAGATGCGTTGCCAGTGATCCGAACCGGCAGCACGATACTCGGGATATTTCAGGCGGCTCTCGCTATGGATGAAGTCGATCAGGCTCGCGCCCTTCGGGCACAGCGTGCCGCGATTGACGGGGTGATCGGGGTCGCCTTCAATATGGATGATGCTCGTGGTCGCGTTCTTTGCGCCGTCGCCGAGGCCATACATCAGGATGCCGCAGCCGACTGAGCAGTAAGGACACGTGTTGCGCGTTTCGGTAGTACGAGCCAGTTTGTACTGACGGACTTCGGCGAGCGCGGGTTCAGGCGAGAAGCCCAGCAGGGCCAGGCTCGATCCCGTTAGCGTGCTCGCCGTCACCTTCAGGAACTGACGGCGGGACATTTGCAGCATGATCGCCTCTCGTTCTATTTGTGGGGAGGTGAGAAAAAGTATAAGTCGTTTCTTGCACGTCGTAAGCACAACAGAGCAGAACGAGAGCACGTCATATGCCTGATGGTTCGCAGTTGTTGTATCGACATAGATAGATGGGCATGAGGCTTGCGTCATACCATTGACACTCGCGGCGTGTACGAGCACTGCGATGCACGGCGAGTCCGCGAGCACGTGCGTTGCTGTGTGCATGAAGTCTGATCGATTCTCTCGTCTAGAAGGACCTCATGGAACTCGATTCGCTCTCCGCTGAGAAGTTGCAGTCCGTTGCAAAAAAACAGGCATCGTGGGCTGTCGGCGCGCTGCGGCAGTTCGCCGATAACCGCTGCGCCGCGATGGCAGCGAGCATCGCGTTCTATGCGGCGTTCTCGCTCGCGCCCACTCTCGTCATGGTGATCGCGGTATCCGGCTGGTTCTTCGGCGCCGAGGCCGCGCGCGGCGAACTCTTTCGACAGGTGCACGGCGTGCTCGGCAACGACGCCGCCGCTGCCGTCACGACGATCGTGCAGAACGCGCATCGCAGCGGCGGCGCAGGCGGCATCGCCGCCGTCATTTCGTTCACGATGCTCGCGGTCGGCGCGTCGGCAACCTTCTCATCGCTGAACAGCGCGCTCAATATCGTCTGGCCATCCGCTGCGCCGCGCACGTCGAGCGTGATGGCTCTCGTGCGCGTGCGGCTGATTTCATTCGGTCTCGTGCTCGGCGTCGCGTTCCTGCTGATCGTGTCGCTGGTGCTCGACACCGCGATCACGTTCATCGGCAACATGCTGTGGGGCAATTCGCCTTATGTAGTGATCGGCAACGTGCTGCAACTGCTCGTCGGCTGGCTGGTGCTCGGCTTCGCCTTTGCCGCGTTGCTCAAGTTCCTGCCCGACGCGCCCGTGCGCTGGCGCGATGCGCTCGTCGGCGGGACGGTGGCGGCCGCGCTGTTCTCGGCGGGCAAGAAGCTGTTCGCGCTCTACCTCGCGCACGCAGGCATGGCGAATTCGTTCGGCGCTGCGGGCTCGCTCGCGGTGCTGCTGATGTGGCTGTACTTTTCGGCCGTCGTGCTGCTGCTCGGCGCCGAGTTTGCCGCCGCCCGCGGACGCATGCACGATCCGCGCGGCGCGTGGGGCTTCGCGCCCGCCACGCCGCCCGGCAGCCGCGTGATGCTGGCGTCGGTAATGGCCGCGTCGACGGTGGCGGCTGGTGCTGCGAAGCGCGGCTCCGTATGGGGCGCGGCGCCGCCGCCCGCAGCCGGCGCGACGGCGGGCGCGGCCGACGTCACGGCAGGTCCAGCGGGCGCAAAGCCGCGGCCATCGGCTGTGGCAAAGCTCGTCGCGAAGCACGATGCCGGCATCAGCAAAGCCGTGAGCATCGGCAAAACGGTCGTGAAAGCGGAAACGCACGCAACGCGCGCCGCCGCAAACACGCTGGTGCGCGCGGGCCGCACGGCAGTGGCCGCGGACCGCTATGTCCGGCGCCACCCGTGGAGCTCGGTGCTGGTCGCGGCAGGGACGGCGCTCTTTGTCGCCGCAGTGGCCGGCCGCCGCAACGGCGCCGACGATGCCGAAGCGCCGCCCGCCGCCGGCGACACCCGTTAAGCGTTCGCTTCAACGAAACTGCGCTTGCGTGATCACAACGGCGTGCAGATGTCCACCCGGAGGGTCAAGATTTTGCGCCGCCCGCGCCGACCGCCTCTTTATTTGGAGAAGGAAGTTTCCGCATTTGATTAGACAACTTTCTTACGTGACACTTGCGCAGGAACGCACAATTGACACCGACTTGCACGATCACTGTCATAAAAACAACAATAATGCATAGTCAACGATTCAATATTGCCAAAAGAGCAACAATCGTCCACAAGCCTGCAACACAAGGGCCCTAATGGGCTGTCACATTTTCGATACACCTTAATTTTTTTCAGTTCTTACACTCGGAGACACTGCGCTATTCTCCGATTCGCAACAACGAAACCAATCATCTGCGTGGAGAAATGGATGAAACGAATCGCACTGTCTACCCTCTCGCTGGCACTGCTCGGCGCTGCAGGCGCGGCGCATGCACAAAGCAGCGTGACGCTGTATGGCTTGATCGATGAATCGATCCAATACGTGAATCATGCGAACCCGGCAAACAACCACCTGTTCACAATGTTCGCGGGTAACCTGCAGGGCGACCGCTTCGGCCTGAAGGGCACGGAAGACCTGGGCGGCGGCCTGAAGGCGATCTTCCAGCTGGAAAGCGGCTTTGACGTGAACTCGGGCAAGATGGGCCAGGGCAGCCGTCTGTTCGGCCGTCAGGCATACGTCGGTCTGACGCACGATGCGTACGGTACGCTGACTCTGGGTCGCCAGTACGACCCGGTCGTCGACATGGTTCAGCCGCTGACGGCGGACAACTACTTCGGCAGCACGTTCACCACGCCGGGCGACGTCGATAACAACGACAACAGCTCGCGTACGAACAACGCAGTCAAGTACGTGTCGCCGGTCTGGGGCGGCCTCCAGGTTGAAGGCATGTACGCTCTGGGCGGCGTCGCAGGCGCGACGGGCGCAGGCCAGACGTGGTCGGGCGCGGCAACGTACGGCTTCGGTCCGTTCAGCGTCGCAGCAGGCTACCTCCACATGACCAACGGCAACACGGCAGCAGGCCGTGGCGTGTCCGCAACGAACCCGACGCCGGGCTGGGGTCCGGGCGCAACGTCGGACGGCACGTTCGACGGCTCGACGATCAACGGCGCATACGCGTCGGCGAAGTCGATCGGCATCGCTTCGGCTGCTGGTCAGTATGTCGCGGGTCCGTTCACGTTCGGCATCCGCTACAGCTTCGCGCAGTACAAGCCGGACGGCCTGTCGGCGTTCACGCAACAAGAGAAATACAACGTTGCAGGCGGCTATGTTGGCTATCAGGTGACGCCGGCCATGCTGCTGGGTCTGGGCTACATCTACACGCACGGCTCGGGCGACACGTCGGCAAGCTACAACCAGGTTTCGCTGGGTGGCGACTACTCGCTGTCGAAGCGCACGGACCTGTACCTGATCGGCGCGTACCAGCACGCAAACGGTCACCAGCGCGAAAGCCGCACGTCGGTCGTGACGGCGGATGCATCAGTCGGTTCGTACGGCTACCAGTCGGGCTCGTCGTCGCAAACGATCGTCAGCCTGGGTATCCGTCACAAGTTCTAATTCGAAGAACGAATGGCGTACGGCTCGAGACGTCGAGCCGTATTTCAAAAGCCAGCCGGAGGCGCAAGCCGAAGGCTGGTTTTTTTATTGGCGCTGGCTTGTTTCGGGCCCCCGCGCCCGGATCATCAACCGCGCGCTTTGGGCTTGTCGGCTTGCGCCAGGGTCTGCGCCGGACGCGCGCTGGCATCCACAGGGGCCTCATCGACATCGGCGTGCGAAGCGCCAGGCGCGCGATACAGCACCATCTCGCCGATGTGTCCGTCGCGCGGCACATCGCTCGCGCTCTGCCAGTCCGGCTCGGGAATCTCGCTGAACACCTGCCGCAGCCGATCGCCCCACGTGCGATGAATCATCTGGTAATAGGTGTTGTCCTGATCGATCGACACGAAGCGCGTCACGCGCAGCGCATCCTTTTCGTAGACGAGCAGATCGAGCGGCAGCCCGACCGAGAGGTTCGAACGCAGCGTCGAATCCATCGAGATCAACGCGCATTTGGCGGCTTCGTCGAGCGGCGTCGGCGGCACGAGCACGCGGTCGATGATCGGCTTGCCATACTTCGACTCGCCGATCTGAAAGTACGGATTCACGCGTGACGACTCGATGAAATTGCCCGCCGCGTAGATCATGAAGAGACGCGGACGCGGTTGTCCAACACCATTGCCGCTCGCGCTGCCATCGCGGATCTGGCCGCCGAGAATGAAGCTGCAATTGAAGTCGACGCCGAACTCCTGCAACGCATTCGCTTCGCGCTGATGGACGTCGCGCACCGCCTGGCCGACGACGCGCGCAGCATCCGCCATCGTCGAGACGGTCCATAGCGTGGGCCGCGACGGATCGGCGGGCTCGGATAGCTGGTGCAGCACGGCCTGCGTGAGCGACAGATTACCCGCGCTGAGCAGCACCAGCACGCGCTCGCCCGGCTCTTCGAACACCGACATCTTGCGCGCCGTGCTGATGTGATCGACACCGGCGTTGGTCCGCGTGTCCGAGAGGAACACGAGGCCTTCGTCGACACACATCGCCACACAGTAGGTCATTTCGGTACTCCCGCGTCTCTCGATGTCTCGACGATAGACGACGTGCAGATCGGCCACTGGATCGCCCAGAAAAAACCCGTTGCCAAAGCCGATGGCAACGGGCTCGCTTTTACGCTCTCTCTCTGCATGGTACTGCATGCCGGGTGCTCCGCTACAGGGGAAACGGAGCGCAAAACGCCATCTCGCGATAACGCCGACGGTAGTGGCAAACCATTATCTTCATACAATTACCAGTCAATTTGTTGGTAAACATCGCGCTTTTTTACTCTTTTCAGACGAATGACTTTTCTCGCCAAAACCAAAAAATCCCTCCCCGCCGCAGCCGTCGCCGCGTGTGTCGCAACTACATCCCTGATGTTCGCGCCGTCCGCCCATGCGCAGGTCGAAACGTTGAAAGCACCGTCTACGGTGTAACGCTCGATGATCTGACGAAACTGGATGCGATTGTCGCATCGCTCAGCAATTTGCCCTATCGTCCGACCGTGCGCGTCGTGTTCGATCCCGACACACCCGCTTCCGATTACTATGCGCCGTTGCTGCGTCTGCACGCCGTCGCCTATGTGATGGGCGAAGTCATGGACTCGTATTACTTCCCGACGGATCTCACCACGTATAAGGCGCGCACCCAAGAACTGGTGTCGAAGCTGAACGGCACCGTCGACGTATGGGAAATCGCAAACGAAATCAACGGCGAATGGCTGCGCCAACATCCTGCCGGTTCGGCCGCCACAGTCAACTCGGAAGAGACGCAGATCGGCCAGATGGTTCTGGCGGCCAACTCGATCGTCAAGGCGGCCGGCGGCAAGACGGCGATCACGCTGTACTACAACGATGACAGCAAGGGCAATAACTGCTGGGAAAAGCCGCAAGACTACTGGAAAACCTGGCCGACGAGTTTCCTGCCGGCGTCTGTGCTTCAGGCGACGGACTATGCGCTTTTCAGCTACTACCCGTATCAGGATTGCACGGGTCTGTCGCCGTCGTGGAATGCGGACTTCGCGGCACTCGAGAAGATCTTCCCCAATGCGAAAGTGGGCTTCGGCGAGATCGGCACGTCCAGCACGTCCGCTCCAGCGTCCGTTCAGCAGAACCTGATCAAGACGTATTACCCGATGGTCAACACCATGACCGATCCGCGCTTTATCGGTGGCTTCTTCTGGTGGAATTACGTCGTCTGGTATCGCTTCGCAGAACACGAAGAGGCACGCCTCGACGAGCCCAATCTGCGCTTCGCAACGCTCTCGTTTCTCGTTCTTTCACTACATCGTGATGGCGCGATGCGTTCGTTCACCGACAACGAACGCGATATCGTCCAGACGCTGCACACGCATATCAGCGAGGCGTGGGCAACGAACGCATCCGACGGGCTGCAGCGCTTCCAATACGACCAGCACGAGCGGGATCGAGCGGGCGCCATCGTGACTGCGAACGGCATCCTCTTATTTGGCGACGAGCGTTTTTTCCGCCACCTCGCCGAGCGATGGCCAAGACCGGTCGATGCACGTTTGCCGGAGCCACTGCGTCTCGCATTGGTCGCCGAGAAAACGCGCCACATAGAAGACACGCATGGATACCGGATCATGCGCGAGGGGACGATCGCGTATATTTACGCGCACCCGAGAAGAGCCGTCGATACTCTGACGGCGCGCGAGCTACAGGTTGCGCAAAAGGTGGCATCGAGCCTGACTCACAAGGAAATCGCGCGACTGTTTGGCGTCTCGCCAAGTACTGTCAGAAAACAGATCGTGTCGATACACGAGCGAATGGGTGTGCGCAACAATGCGAAACTTGCGGCTCAGCTTGGCCCAGGTCTTAGTCAGTAACCACAAGTTCTCGCATTGGCGAATCGCCGCTGGTTCATTCAACTGTCACCGACTTCGCGAGATTGCGCGGCTTGTCGATGTCGGTCTGTCTCGCGCACGCACAGTGATACGCGAGCAGTTGCATGGGCAGCACATGGAGTATCGGCGAGAGAAGCCCGAAATAGGCTCCTGTTTCGAGAACCCGCAATCCGTTCGCGCACGAAAGCCCTGTTCCGCTATCGGCGATCACGAACAACTGGCCTCCGCGCGCGCGCACCTCCTGCATGTTCGATTTGAGCTTATCCAGAAGCGCATCGTTCGGCGCGGAGACGATGGTCGGCATTTCCGGAGTGACGAGTGCCAGTGGTCCATGCTTCAATTCACCCGCGGCGTACGCTTCGGCGTGAATGTACGCGATTTCCTTGAGCTTTAACGCGCCTTCCATTGCAATGGGATAATGCGCGCCGCGTCCCAGATAGAACGCGTTCTCATGCTGGCTGATCTCGCTGGCCCACGCGATGATTTGCGGTTCTTGTGCCAGCACTGCGCGGCACGCTATGGGTAAATCCTGCAATTGCTGGAGATAGGCACTCTCCTGTTGCGACGGCACTGTGCCACGCACGCGCCCTAATGTCGCCGCGAGAAGAAAGAGGGCGATGAGTTGCGTCGTGAACGCCTTTGTCGAAGCGACGCCGATTTCCATGCCTGCGCCGGTTAGAAACGCGCTGCGCGTCGTTCGCATCATCGCACTGTTCGCGACATTGCCGATTGCCAGCGTATTGTCGAGCCCCATCATCTGCGCGTACTTCAACGCGGCCAGCGTGTCGGCCGTTTCTCCCGACTGGGAGACGGGCACGACCAGCGTGCGCGGATCATGGCATTGATCCCGATAGCGGAATTCGCTGGCAATCTCGACCTGCACAGGCAACCGCGCGATGGTCTCGAACCACTGCTGCGCGACAAGCCCCGCGTGGTGGCTCGTGCCGCATCCTAATAGCAAGACTTTACCGACCGATTCGAACGTCGAGCGGTCGGCGCCATTAAAAATCGACGGAGTTAGCGCGTCGATTTCTCCCAGCGTTCGGGCAATCGCAAGCGGCTGCTCGAAAATTTCCTTTTGCATGTAGTGCGAGAACGAACCGAGCGAAGCGCCTTCGAGCGATTGGGCGATCATGCGGTCGGGACGCTTCACGCTGCGCCCATTGCGATCCCATGTGATGAGGTTGCCCGGCGTCAGATCCACGACATCGCCGTCTTCCAGGAAGATGAAGCGATTGGTATAGCCTGCAAGCGCGATTGCATCCGATGCCAGAAACGCTTCCGTCTCACCAATGCCCGCCACCAGCGACGATCCATCTCTCGCGCCGACCATACGGCCTGGCTCGTCGTTGCTGAATGCGGCAATCGCATACGCGCCACGGAACATGCGGGTTGCGCGGATCACGGCCGAAAGAAGATCGCCGTCATAGAAAGAATGCACGAGATGCGCAATGACTTCCGTATCCGTCTCAGTCTGAAACTCGTAGCCTTGCGCGGTCAGAATCGCCTTCAGCGATTCGTGATTTTCGATGATGCCGTTGTGCACGATCGCGATCAGATCCCGCGAGAAGATCGGATGTGCGTTCTCAGTTGCGGGCGCACCGTGCGTCGCCCATCGTGTATGTGCAATACCCAGCGATCCTTCCAGATGAATGTCTGAGATCGTTCTCGCCAGCGAATTGACGCGCGCGGTGCATCGCGCTCGCCGGGGCATTCCGGCCCGATGCACGGCCACGCCGCACGAATCATAGCCTCGATACTCCAGCCGGCGTAGTCCCTCGATCAACATCGGCACGACGTTTCGCTGCGACACAGCTCCCACGATTCCACACATGACACACCTCCCGAGCAAATCATTCGACTGCAACTCAAGGACGATGTGAAAGTGATAGACGCTGGAGAAGTGGCAATCAATGGTTCAAATGTTCCATTGCTGACTGGACACGCGCCGCCTTCAATGAGAGTGCCGAGATCACGCGAGCATGAAGACGCCATGCAAACGACTGCCCTCTGGACTCTGTACCTGACCGCACTCAATGTCGTCGCGCTTTTCACCGCGTGTGTCATTTTCGTCAGCACGATCGACGATCTGATGCTCGACAGCTTTTTCTGGCTGACCGAGTTGAAGCGGAGAATGCATGGCGAACGGAGGCAAACAGTCGACGTACCGATGCTAAGACAGCTAAGCGAGCAGCACTTCGCCATCATGGTGCCCGCGTGGAAAGAATATGACGTGATTGCCAAGATGGTCGAGAACACGCTGGCGACTATCGAGTACGACCATTACACGATCTTCGTCGGCACGTATCACAACGATGCCGAAACGACGGCCGAAGTCGAGCGCATGATTCGCCGCTATCCCGGACGCGTCACGCGCGCGACCGTGCTTAACGACGGACCGACGTGCAAGGCGGACTGTTTGAACTGGATCGTCGCCGCGATCTTGCGTTATGAGGAGACACACCACATCCGTTTTGCAGGTGTCGTCATGCACGATTGCGAGGATGTCACTCATCCGATCGAACTGAAGTACTTCAACTATGCCGTTGAAAGCCACGACCTGGTGCAACTGCCCGTGCTCTCGCTGCCGCGCAAATGGAACGAGTTCGTCGCGGGAACGTATATGGACGATTTCAGCGAAACCCATCAAAAAGATATCCCGACGCGCGAGCGCTTGACGGGCGTCGTGCCCGGTGCCGGTGTCGCTTCATGCTACGGGCGCCGCGCGATCGAAACGGCCATGAGACTGCGCGGCGGGTGTCCGTTCAACACCGACTCGCTGACGGAAGACTACGACTTCAGCTTCCGGCTTCGCGAGATGGGCATGACGGAGACATTCGCGCATTTTTCCATTTCGGAAGATTCGACCGATTTGCCCCGTGTGCGCGGCGGACGCAACCAGCACACGACGCGCGCACTGCTCGCCACCCGTGAGTACTTTCCCGACACGTTCAGAACCGCCTATCGTCAACGGGCCCGCTGGATTCTCGGCATCGCCTTCCAGGGCTGGGAGCAACTGGGCTGGAACGGTAGCCTGCGGGCGCGCTACATGTTTTTCCGCGATCGCAAAGGCATGGTCACGTCTGTCGTGTCGGTAGTCGCCTATGTCGTGCTGGTCAATTTCATTACACTCGCCACATTGCAGGCGGGCGGCTATGACGTATACGTCGATGCACGGCTCGCAATGGCTACCGACTACCTGTATCCGTTGCTGTCGACCAATGCAGCAATGCTCTTTCTGCGCGTGTGGGAGCGATATTACTTTGTCGCAAAGCTCAATGGACGGCTGCAAGGGCTTTTGTCGATACCACGCCTCATCGTCAACAACCTCATCAACTTCTGCGCAGTATGTCGTGCGTGGAAGATCTATATCCGGCACCTCGCAACGGGCAAGCCAATCGCGTGGGACAAGACAGCTCATACGTTTCTCTCCAATGAAGCAATGGGGAAGTCCCGCCGCCGCCTTGGCGAGATTCTCATCGACTGGGGCGTGCTGACTCAGGAAAAGCTCGAGGCGATTTTGACGGTGCAAGGCCAGTGCGGCAGAAAGCTCGGAGAACTTCTTCTCGAACACGCATATGTGATGGCCGACACACTCGCCGACGCACTTGCGGAGCAGTCTGAACTACCGCGCGTCAGCCTCGCCAATGTGGCCGTCGATCTCTGTTCCGGAGCGTTGCCTTATGAGCTTCAGCATGCCTTCGCCATTGTGCCTTTTTCGATTGGCGAAGACGGCACGCTAAATTGCGCAGTCGGCAGTCCGTTGACAGCGGACGAACAAGGGATCGTCCGCCGAGGTGCCGGAACGAAAGTCGCGTATTTCATTGCTGCCGATTTAGAACTGAAAAGCCAACTTCGCAAGCACGCACGATATGAAGAACTGGAACGGGCGCGCGCGCAGGTTTTGCCGTTCATCGACCCAAAGATAAGCCCCGAACCGGGGGTCGCATGAACACAACCAGAGCAAAAGCATCCGACTACACCCGGAAGCAGCTTGGTTGTGCGGCTGCCGTACTCGTGTGCCTTACGCTTTGCAGCATCGACGCATACGCGCAACCGAAGCTGACTCCGCGTGCGTATCGGCTGGCGGACGCCGCGTACAAATCCATCGCTGACGGCAACCTGCCTCGCGCGGAGAGTTACGCGGAACGCGCATGGAACGTGCCGCCCGGTAGCGAGCAACTGGGCCTGCTGCTTCTCGATGTGTACGTCCGCGAAGGCAAAACGCCCGAGGCAGACTCTCTCGCGGAAACGCTGCTAGAGCGCTTTCCTGAGAGTCCACAAGTACTCGCGCAAAACGGCTTTCTCGCACAGCGTCAGCAACGAAGCCAGATGGCTTTCCGCTATCTGTCCGCGGCGCTTGAAAAAGGAAAGTGGACGACAGAACAACAGCGGACCTTGCGCCTGGCGTGGGTCGACAGCGCGCTCACCGCGCAGCGTCCCGACGAGGCTGAGAAAGCCCTCGCCCCGCTGGCGGACCAGACAGACGCCGCCGTACAGTTGCGGCTCGCGCAAACCCGATTGATCGAAGGCGACCGTCAATCGGCCGTTTCGGCCGCCCAGATGGCGCTCGATCACGCGACGACGGACGCCGACCGCACGTACGCGCAGGCAATCATCGACCAGGCTCACAATGCCGAACTACAGGAAACGCAGGCCGCCGCCACAGCGCATTTGCAGGCTGCGTATGACCTCCTGCGAGAGCGCAAGGACTCGCAGGCGCTGGAAGAGTTTCAAGCGGGTTTCGATCAGGGCGCAGGCACTGCCGGAAATTATGCGGACGCCGCTTATGCCGCAAAGCGCACTTTCGATAACGAGCGCTCCGTCAAACTCTTCGAGCAAAGCCTCGATGCCGACGACAAAGAACACGCTTTCGACGCGCAGCGGCGCTTCGGATACAAGCGCGAAGTCGAAGAACTGCAGAGAGAATGGGGCTTTCAACTGAGCTTGCCGTATCAGACGGCCGCTTTCGGTCCCGAAGGAACAGTCGACGTATTGCAACCCGGCTTTGAAGCATATTGGCAACCGCCGAAGATCGGCTATCGTGACGGCCGCATTCTGCAGTTCTTCGTGCGCGGTTACGGCACAGCCTACGATGGCGCCGGCAATGTGACGAGCGCGCCGACGATTCAGGGCTCGGTCGGCGTGCGTTACAAGCCACTCCCGTCCCAGAACCTGGTCGTGACGGGCGAGCGGCTCTTCAAGATCGGAAGCCTGTCGACGAACGATTTTCTATTCAGGCTGGGTTATTCGTCGGAGGACGGTACTGATCTGCGCGTCACCGAACCAAGCTGGCGAAGCTGGCAGGCCTATGTCGAAGGCGCGTATTTCGTCAATGCGGGCCGCTACATCATCTACACAGAACTTCGCTATGGGCATACGTGGCGCGCGACGCCCATCAGCGAAAAGCTCACCGTCTATCCCCACGTGGCGCTTGCGGGCGATCACGACAACAAGGCAACCGATCAGACGGCGCTCGGCATCGGACCGGGCGTGCAGTTCCGTTTCTGGTTCCGCGAATCGAAATACCGTGCCCCGGCAAGCTGGGCTGACGTGACGGTGCAATACCGCTTCCCGTTGACTTCGGCCGCACGCGCACGCGGTCTCGTCGTGCGCGCAACTCTGTGGTTCTGAAGTCGCAACTGAAGGAGGTCGCAATGAGGAAAGTATTGACGGTGTTCGGCACCCGGCCCGAAGCAATCAAGATGGCGCCGCTCGTCCAGAAATTGCGAGAGGCGCCAGGTTTCGACGTACAGGTCTGCGTGACGGGCCAACACCGCGAGATGCTCGATCAGGTACTCGGCCTGTTCGACATATCGCCCGATTTCGACCTGGACGTCATGCGCAAACGGCAGTCGCTGACGGAGATCACGTCGGACATTCTTAACAACATCGGCGACGTTTATGACTCGGTGAACCCGGAGATCGTACTCGTGCATGGCGATACGACGACGACGCTCGCCGCGAGTCTTGCGGCCTTTTACCGCCGTGTAAAAGTGGGGCACGTCGAGGCCGGTCTGCGGACGGGGAATATCTGGTCTCCGTGGCCGGAAGAATTGAACCGCAAGCTCTGCGATGCCGTGTCGAGCTGGCATTTCGCTCCAACCGCACGGGCCCGCGACAATCTATTGGCCGAAGGCGCAAACGCGAAGCAAATCGTGCTAACGGGCAATACCGTGATCGACGCACTGCTGGGCGTGCGCAGAAAAATCGAAAGTGATTTCACGCTGGCCGAAGCAATCTCGCTGCGATTTCCCGGCATCGACTGGACACGCCGCATCATCCTCGTGACAGGACATCGCCGGGAAAGCTTTGGCGAGCCGTTCCGGAAATTTTGCACTGCGCTGCGCATTCTCGCGCAGTCGTATCCGGATGTGCAGATCGTCTACCCCGTACATCTCAATCCGAATGTACGAGAGCCGGCTGAGCAAATACTCCGCGACTCACCGAACATTTATCTGACCGGTCCGCAAGACTATTTGCCTTTCGTGTTCCTCATGACGCGCGCGTATCTCGTGATAACCGATTCGGGCGGCGTGCAGGAAGAAGCGCCGTCGCTTGGAAAGCCCGTACTGGTGACACGCGATACGACGGAGCGCCCGGAAGCCATAGAAGCGGGAACAGCAAGACTGGTCGGCACGGATATCGGCCGCATTCTCACAGAAGCATCGAGCTTGCTCGACAACGAACATGCATATCGCAGCATGGCCTGCGCAACGAACCCTTATGGCGATGGACAGGCGTGCGCAAGAATCGTCGCTGCTCTCGAAGAAGCGTATGCGCATCCACCGATCGAAGTGGCAAACGCACCCACGCTCGTCGACGTTCTTGTTCCAATAGCTTCGCCATATCTCGCTGTCGACGGGTCCGAAGACATCGTGGTTCCGGACATCGACATTCCCGGGACAAAGAAGCCGGACAGTGAGCCTTCAATCGACGTGTCGCTCGATGAAACAGGCAATGTCAATGTGCGTCCCGACTAACTGCTTCGCCCTTTCGCGTCGACGTCACATTTATGCGCTCACGAAACGGCAATGGAGAGTTCATGATGAAACCACTGAGGCTTATCGCAAACACCGCCTTGTGCGCCGCCTGCCTCTATGCAGTGTGGCCGGCTGCTGCACAGGAGGTCGCCAGTGTTGTCAATTCCGCCGCCGTGGCGCGTCCAGGCGGGCTCACAGTGACGCAGAATTTGCAGGTTTACGGAACGAAGCCACCGATGCCTAAGCCGGGCGGAAAAGTGACGCCGCCCGACAAGCCGCCCGTCGTATCTGTCATTTCACCGGGCATGCCGGATAAGGACAAGAACGATAGCGAGAAGGGCCATGGTCAACGGAACGGTCAGAATCTGCGGCAGTTCAGCCGTGCTGACGGCACATTCGTTCGTCAGTAATGACGCGCACACAGGAGTCTCATCATGAAAAAGCTCATGACGATTGCAGTACTCTTCTGCGCGATATGTCTGGTTGGCACGCCTCGCCTGACAAGTGCGCAAACAACCGCGGCGAAAGTGCTCGTTCTGTACGATGCGCCCGTCAACAATGTCTATTCAAATCTCGGCTTCGCTTATGCGATCATGCTTCGCAACCTGCTCGGCCACTTCAATGCAACGGTCGATCTGGAACCCGTCAACAACTACACGGCGGGCACCCTCGCACCCTACTCCGCTGTCTTCTACATGGGCAGCTACTATGGCAATAGCACGCCCACCGCTTTCCTCGCCGACGTATCGGCGAGCACCAAGACAGTCGTCTGGTTCAAGTACAACATCTGGAACCTCGCATGGGACCAGACGTATAACTTCACCGGAAAAACGGGCATGACGTTCTCGGATCTGCGTGGTTTGAGTACGACGCCGTCATCGAGTAATCCAACGCCCGATTTCTTCGACACGGTCAGCTACAAGAACGTCAGTATGGTGAAGTACTATTCATATGATTCCACGTCCGGCGTCATCAGCGCGGACCCGGATATCGGCGTCGTCGCAATCGCCGATCCGACAAAAGCAACGACGCTCGTCACGATCAAGGACAGCCAGACCAGCGAGGTTGCGCCCTACGTCGTCAAGGCGGGCAATTTCTGGTATTTCGCTGACATTCTTTTTTCATTCATCGGACCGCGTGATCGCTACCTCGTGATCTGCGACATGCTGCACGACATTCTGCAAAGCGGTGCGGCCACTAGTCATCGAGCACTGGTCCGGCTGGAAGACGTCAGCGCGGTTACGACGGTCAGTTCAATGAAGTCGCTGACCGACTATCTATTCTCGACGAGGATACCTTTCTCAATCGCGACCATTCCACTCTATAAAGATCCGCTTGGCGCGTATAACGGTGGCGTCCCGCAGACCATTCATCTTGCGCAGGCCACGGGCCTAAAGCAGGCGCTGAACTATGCCCTCACGAGAGGCGGCAAGATCCTGATGCACGGGTACATGCACCAGTACAACTCGGTTCCCGATACTGAAAATGCCGTCAGCGCAAACGATTACGAGTTCTGGTACAAGCCTCAAGAACGGCCAGTGGACGAAGATTCGACACAATGGGCCGCGGGCCGTCTTTCGGCGGGCCTGCTGGAACTCTCGCAAAACGGCTATACGCCGTTCGCGTGGGAAGCGCCGCACTATCAGTCGTCGCCACTTTCGATCAGGGCCGTGCCGCCGCTCTTCAAGAAGACGTATCAGCGCGTCGTGTACTACACGTCCGATACGCCCCAGCTCAATTCGAATGTGCCAAACAAGGACTTCGTAGTCGGCCAGTTCTTTCCATACATCATCAAGAGCGACTACTACGGGCAAGTTGTACTGCCTGAGAACCTTGGAAACTCGAGTACAACATCTGTTCGATCGATCCGTTTTCATGTCTGACATACACGGCGCAGGACATTCTGACGAACGCACAATATGCGCTCAGCGTGCGTGACGGATTCGCGTCGTTCTTCTTTCATCCGTTCTGGCTCGAACCCGATCTGGGCCAACCCGGGCTAGCGGATTTCAAGTCGATCATCACGGGCATCGCGGGGCTTGGTTTTACGTTTGTCGATGCCAGTACCGCGCAGTAGCGGCACGGCAATGCTCTGTCAATGCGCGCCTGTCATTGTGACGGCGCGCATTGCGTTGAGTCGGCTACAAGCCTTTATGCGCTGACGCCTCGGGCGCGAGCAACCGGATAGTGCTGTCCGAGACGTAGTGCGGGCCGTCGAACAGATACACCGAATACCCTTTATAGGCAAGCAGTTGAGGACGGATTTCCTCGGCAGTGGCGGGACGGAAAGTCTCGCCGCCGGTCGGACGAAACGCTTCGGCTATCACGCGAATGCGCTGCTTGCCGAAACGTTCCGACAGTACATCCAGATATTGACGCGCGATGCGCGGTTCGCGGGCATAGACGCCGCAACCATCCTGAAAGAAGATACCAACGTCTGGCGGCAGCCACGTTTGCAGCCAGTCCGCCAGCGGGACGGGCCCGATGTTGGACTGATCGTAGACCGTGATCCACAGCGGTCGCGGCAGATCGGCAAGTCGTGCAGCGAATGCCGATACGTCCTTCCACGACGGATCGACCTCAACGGGAAAGTAATAACCCGTCACGTGCAGCGGGACGGGTACTCGCGCGATGTCGAGCGACTGGGTGACGAGCTTTGCGACGTTCGCGCGCGCCTTGGGTTCGGACGGGTACGTTGCCAGTCCGAGTATGACGTTTCTGGCCCATGGTTGCTGGCCGATTCGCTGCCAGTCGATACGGTACGGTGCCGTCGGTAAAGCGCTGCCGTCGATGAGCGACATGTCATCGAATGCCGTCCATTGAACGAGGAGGTTCTGGCCGCCCAGCACATCCCAATGTCCCGTTGGGTATGCCGTCTGTTCGTCCGGCTGCCAGACGGTGCCATCCACGTGGACGTCTTGTGCCATAGTGGAGCAGCCCGCGATCATCGGCACGAGCGCCGACATGAACGCCAGCAGGCGGAGATGGGAGATCGCTTTAACCGCGCTGCCACGTCGTAATGTCCCTGTTGCCGTTTTGGTCACTTGAGCTCACGGTTGGCGCTGTGCTGCGGTTTTGCGCCGTGACTATTGCCTGAAGATATGCAACGCCAGCGTTATTAATCGTAGTTCCTGTGAGCAGCCCATTCAACTGGCTTTGCATGGCCCCTGTTCCAGTGACCTCTCAACGCCCTTCGAGCTTCATCAGCCGCGCGAGCAAAGGCCAGCGCACGAGCGCGTCCTCATACGCGCCGCGCGCCTGTTCGTCGACGTAGCGTGCAGGGTCGACCTCGGGGACATGGCGCACGAGGCCGCCTATGTCATGTCCGGGCTCGCACCCGTTTTCGGCGTGTTCTCTTATCGCGCATTCGCCCACACGCCGTCCGGGGTCCTGATCGTGTAGCCGTCGGCGGTCGCCATCGTCACGGTGCCCTCGTTCTCACCGATCATCTGCGTCTGCGGCAGATTCGTCGCATATTGTGAGAGCGCGACGCCGGGCTTGAAAGGACTGTTCGATACGAGGTTCGACAACAACTGCGCGATCGCGAGGAAACTCGTCGGATGATCGATCACGGTGGTCGGACCGTGATTTCCATCGAAGCCCACCAGCCGCACGCCGACCGGTCCGTGTACGATGCGCGGCGTCGAAATCTCGCGGAGCCACGCCACCTGGTTGCTGTCACCGCGCAACGCGGCACCATGCTCCGGTACGAACACGATCACCGCGCGCCGGCCTGACGACGCAATCAGGTCTGCAAAGCGGTCAAAGTCGCTCATCAGCCTGTTCACGCGCTGCGGATAGGAATCGAGGCTCGACAGGCTGCTGTTGGGCAACTGATTGCCGTCGTGCAGACTGATCGTGTTGTAGTACAACGCGACCGGGCCGGGAATTTGCGCGCGTTGCGCGTACCACTTTGCGAGCGAGCCGTAGTCGTCGTGAATCGCGGAGCCGTCGAACGCATGCATTGCAACGGGCACGTCAGTGTTCGAAATCATCGGTGCGTTGGGCACGCCGATGTTGTCGTGAATGATCTGCAGGAAATTGTCGAGATGGCCGTCGTGGTTGAGCAACGTCTGCGCGGTATAGCCTGCCGCCGCGAGTTGCCCGAACAGATGGCACTGCGGCGGTGCGTCCTTGTACAAATCCGCATCGTTTGCCCCATAAATTTCGCGGAAACATTCGAAATACCCCATGAAATTGGGCACGATGCAGTGATCGCGACTGCATCGAGCGGCAGGCTTGGACTGCAATCATTGCTTTAAAAAAGCGCCGCACCGCGTTTCTTTCAACTTATTAAGGGACCGCAGATGGAGCGGCCGTTGTTGCATCGTGCAACGCGATCGGTCTATGGACGCAGATGCATATCCGGACGATTTTTCTATGGGAATGACATTAGCCAGCTATGCGTTAGCGAAGCCATGTCTTTTCATTGGCTGCAACGCAATCGATTGCGTGACTAAAGACACGCTGCAGATGTGAAACGCCCTACTGCCCCGCCTGCCCCTTCACCGCAACCGACACATCGAGCGTCTCCTCCAGCCCGCCGATTCTCCGTCCACGCACAGGCGACGCCGCTTCGTAATCACGCGCCGCCGCGAGCCGGCAATACATCTCGCTTGCAAACACCGCATGCGTGACATCAACGGAAATCCAGCCCAGGCCCGAGAGCCACACATCGACCCACGCGTGACTCGCCGCATGCTCGACGTCACCGGGTTCGATATAGCCGCTCACGTAGCGCGCCGGCAGGCCGCGCGCGCGGCAACACGCGAGCATCAGATGCGCGTGATCCTGGCAGACGCCCTTGCCGAGCGCGAGCGCCTGCGACGCCGTGCTCGCCACGCCCGTGACACCCGGCTCGAACGTCACCCGGTCGATGATTTTCTCCGCCAGCGCGATCAGCGCCGCCGGCCTGTCGAGGGGCGGCGCCGACGCAGCGAGATCGCGAATCGCGGAATCGCACTCGGTCAGCCGCGTCGCGCACGTGAAATGCTCGAGCGGAATCGCGCCCGCGCCATCGCCGAGCCGCCCGTCGATCAGCGGAAAAGTGTCGATTTCGCCCGATACGTGCACGCGAATCTCGTCGTGCGGCTTGTTCAGCACGAGCGTGTGCAGCACGTTGCCGTAGGCGTCGAAGGTCGAGTCAAGCTTGCCGGGTGCATCGAGCGTCCAGCGCCGCACGACCTGCGAAGCACCGCTCGACGGCGTGAGGCGCAGTTGCTGGATCGAATAGTGGACCATCGATTCGTAGCGGTAGGAGGTGTCGTGGCGGATCGAGAGAAACATTGAGGGGACTCCGTCATGCAACAGCCAGCATCAGATAGGTCCGCGCGACCATGTTGCCGAGTTCGAACACGCGGGCAAGGAATTGCGTGAGCCACGCATGCAGGCCGGATTCGAAGATCTGCCGGATATCCGCGTAAAGCAGCTCGGCGCGCAGCTTGCCGGCAAAGCGCTCGCACTGGTTCGAGCCTTGCGTGCGCAACATCGCGAGGTTCTCGCAGACGCCGTCGAGCGACGCCAGCAGCGAGCGCGGCATCTGCGAATTGAGGATCATCAGCTCGACGACGCGCGCGGGCGTCACGACATCGCGATACACCTTACGGTAGATTTCCAGCGCCGACACCGAACTCAGGATCGACGTCCAGTAATAGAAGTCTTCGAGTTGACGCGCGGCCTCGCGCGAATTCGGCTCGGCGTCGGCGAAACGTACGTCGAGAATGCGCGCCGTGTTGTCCGCGCGCTCGAGAAAGGTGCCGAGCTGCGTGAAGAAGAACGCGTCGTCCTGCAACGCCGTGCCGATCGTCACGCCGCGCGACAGATGCGAGCGGAACTTCACCCATTCGAAGAGCGCGGCGGGATTGCTCGCCACCAGGCCGTGGCGCGTGCGCTCGTTGAATTCGAGCCACGTGTCGTTGATCGTTTCCCACCACTCCGTCGTCAGCGTGCCGCGTACCGCGCGCGCGTTCTCGCGCGCCGCCTGCAGGCACGCATGAATGCTCGACGGATTCGCCGGATCGGCGACCATGAAATCGAGCACGTTTTCGCGCGTCGGCTCCGAATGGCGCTGCGCGAACGCGTCTTCGAGCTCGGAGATGCGCAGTACCGAACGCTGCGCGCGCTCTTCCTGCTCAGGCGTCTGCGGCAGCAGTTGCGCTTTCAGGTTGATGTCGAGCATGCGCGCGGTGTTCTCGGCGCGCTCCATGTAACGGGCCATCCAGAACAGATGATCGGCGGTGCGGCTCAGCATGTCGGCTTTCCGTGTTGATGGGGCGCGCGTCCGTCAGTGTGATGGGAGCGCGCCGGGTTGCCCGTTTTTCGCGCGGCGTCCATCGTGATCGGCGGACGCCGGCTCTTCAAAACATCGGTCGAATGCAGTCAGTCGACCATCCAGGTGTCTTTCGTGCCGCCTCCCTGCGATGAGTTGACGACGAGCGAGCCCTCCTGCAACGCGACGCGCGTGAGTCCACCCGCGCACATCGTCACCGTCTTGCCCGACAGCACGAACGGACGCAGATCGATATGACGCGGCGCGATGCCCGCTTCGACGAAGGTCGGGCACGCGGACAGCGCGAGCGTCGGCTGCGCGATGTAGCCTGCGGGTTTCTCGATCAACCGCTGGCGGAACGCCTCGATTTCCGCCGACGTCGACGCCGGCCCGACCAGCATCCCGTAGCCGCCCGCGCCGTGCACTTCCTTGACGACGAGTTCGGGCAGATGCGCGAGCGTGTACGCGAGGTCGTCCGGCTTGCGGCACTGGTAGGTCGGCACGTTGTTCAGGATCGGCTTCTCGCCCAGATAAAACTCGATCATCTCGGGCACGTACGGATAGATCGACTTGTCGTCGGCGATGCCCGTGCCCATCGCGTTCGCGAGCGCCACGCGGCCCGCGCGATACGACGTCAACAGTCCCGGCACGCCGAGCGCAGAATCCGGGCGGAACGCAAGCGGATCGAGAAAGTCGTCGTCGACGCGCCGGTAGATCACGTCGACGCGCCGCGGCCCCTGCGTCGTACGCATGAACACGTAGTTGTCGTCGACGAACAGGTCCTTGCCTTCCACCAGCTCGACGCCCATCTGCTGCGCGAGGAACGTGTGCTCGAAGTAAGCGGAGTTGTACATGCCGGGCGTCAGCACGACGACGACGGGATCGTCGACGCCCGCGGGCGCCACCGAGCGCAGCGTATCGAGCAGCAGGTCGGGATAATGCGCGACGGGCGCGATGCGGTTCTGCACGAAGAGTTCGGGGAAAAGCCGCATCATCATCTTGCGGTTCTCAAGCATGTACGAGACACCCGACGGCACGCGCAGGTTATCTTCGAGCACGTAGAAGTCGCCGTTCTCGCCGGCGCGCACGACATCGACGCCCGCGATGTGCGCATAGACGCCGAGCGGCACGTCGACGCCCTGCATCTCCGGCCGGTACTGCGCGTTGGTGTAGACCTGGTCGGCGGGCACGACGCCCGCGCGCACGATCTTGCGCTCGTGATAGACGTCGTGGATGAACAGATTGAGCGCACGCACGCGCTGCCGCAGTCCCGCTTCGAGCGTCTGCCATTCGCCGCGCGGGATGATGCGCGGAATCAGATCGAACGGGATGAGACGCTCGGTGCCGGACAGATCGCCGTTGACCGCGAACGTGATGCCGACCCGGCGAAACAGAAGATCGGCCTCAGCCCGCTTTCTCGCGATCGCTTCGTTGCCCTGCTGCACGAGCCAGCGTTCGAACCGCTGATAATGCGGCCGCACGGCGTCATCGTGATGACGCATCTCGTCATAGCATCGCATGTCACGCCCCACTCTTTTTGTCGGATCGAAGGCGAATGCGCTGCGCATTCGGTTTTCGATCACGTTCAAGCAAGCGTTATGCCATTTGCTTTACACGCGGAGCGCGCAGCGGATGCACTCGAAGCGCGCACGCGGATGGGCAGACGACCCGACGCCATCGTAGCGCGGCGGTACGCGATGCGCCACTAAAGTGCGTGGCGTCGCGCACGCGGCTCGATTCGATGCAGACGCGAACCGTCTTTGGGAATGTGACGCGATGCAGGGACGAATACGTGCAGACAAAAAAATCCCCGCACGCTTGCGCGTTGCGGGGATCGGGATGAACGCGGCAGCGGTTTGCGCCGCTGCCGGTGACATCGATTACGCTGCTGCTGCGTCCTTCAGCTTCTTCAGCGCACGTGCCTTGATGCGCACGCTTGCCGGCTTGGCCGGGAACCAGCGCTCTTCACCCGTGAACGGGTCCTTGCCGAAGCGCTTCTTCTTTGCCGGAACAGCCTGAACGACGATCTTCAGAAGACCCGACAGCGTGAATTCGCCGGCGCCCTTCTTGTGAACCGAACCGAGGATCGTGTCTTCGAGAGCAGCCAGAACTGCCTTCGCCGACTTCGGCTCGACGCCTGCGCGCTCCGCAACGTGCGCAGCCAGCGAGGCCTTCGTGAAGGTGTCCTTGATCGGCGACGGAGCGCCGGACGCCTTCACGGCGACCTTCTTAGCCGCGACTTTCTTCGCGGGAGCAGCAGCTTTCTTTGCAGCAACCTTCTTGGTCGGTACCGTAGCAGCCTTCTTGGCTACCTTTTTTGCGGAAGTCGCCATGTTTCTCCTACCTCTAGGGTTCAGTAAAAGCGAGAAGCGCACGCGATATGCACACGCTTCAAGGCCGGATTCTACAAGCGCTTTTGGTTTCTGAGCGAATCTTTTGTGTGTAACGGTTACGGTTTGTTGCGCGGCGCAGACTACCTCGCTCATTTCACGCCTGCTTTTAAGGGGTAAACGTGAACGGCAAGCGAATTCGACACACCTGTCCAGTGCGAATCGTCGAGACTCAAGTCCTTGATTCGACACGCGGCATCAGCTTCGCGAGCTTCGTGAGCGCCGCGTCGATATGCTCCGCCTCGATGCCACCGTAGCCGAATACGAGCCCCGGCCGCGGCTGCGCGCGAACGAAGAAAGGCGCGAGACCGTGCAGCGCGATCGACTCGTCGCGCGCCGCTTCGATCACGGCTGCTTCCGGGAGCGGCGCCTTGAGCAGCGCGGCCAGGTGAATACCCGCCGTCGGCACGATCGGCTCGAACCAGCGTGCGAGGCCGCCTTGAAGATGCGCGAGAAGGCAAGCGCGGCGCGCGGCGTAGAGCTTGTGCATGCGCTTGACGTGCTTCGCGAAGTCGCCGTTCAGCATGAAACTGCCCAGCGCCGTCTGGGTCAGCGAGCAGCCATGCCAGTCGCCGATCTGCCTCGCCTTCTTCAGCGTGTCGAACAGCGACGCGGGCGGCACCGTGTAACCGACACGCAGCTCGGGAAAGATCGTCTTCGAAAACGTTCCCACGTAGGCGACGAGGCCCGCGCGATCGAGGCTTTTCAAAGGCTCCACCGGCCGTCCTTCGAAGCGGTATTCGCAGTCGTAGTCGTCTTCGATGATGACGGCATCGCGTTGCTGCGCCCATTCGAGCAGCTCGACGCGCCGTGCAAGACTCATCGGCATGCCGAGCGGAAACTGATGCGAAGGCGTCACGTAGACGAGGCGCGTGTTCTTCGGCAGCTTGCTGACGATCAGGCCATCGGCATCGACGGGCACGGGCACGACCTTCGCGCCCACGGCCGTCAGACATGCGCGCGCGGGCGGATAACCGGGATCTTCGACAACGGCCACGTCGCCGGGGCGCAGCGTGACGCGCGCGATCAGATCGAGCGCATGCTGCGCGCCCTGCGTCACGATGACGTCCTCCCAGTTGCTCGCGACCGCGCGGCTGAACGCGAGATAGCGCGAAATCGCAAGCCGCAGCTCCTGTTCGCCGGCGGCATCGCGATAGATGCCGCGCCCACGCGATTGCACGCGCAGCGCGTGATTCACGCAGCGGCGCCAGACGTCGAACGGAAAATGCGACTTGTCGGTGATGCCGCCGATAAAGTCGAATGACGTGCCGAGCGTCGGTTGCGGACCGAGCACCTCGGGCACGGCGGACCACACCGGCTGCGCGCGGGCGCTGGACTGCGCAGCCGCGCTTGCGCCATGCAAGCCGTGCGTGCCCAACGCGCCTTGCGCGGCGCGCGCGTGTGCCGAATGTTCGGCGGGGAGGCGCTGCAATCCTTCGGCGACGAATGTGCCCGAGCCCGCGCGCGCATTCAGAAAGCCTTCGGCGAGCAGGCGCTCGAATACGTCGAGCGTCGTCTTGCGGGACACGCCGAGTTGCGTCGCGAGATCGCGCGTCGACGGCAGTTGCGTGCCGCCCGCAAGGCGGCCTTCGATAATCCCCGCCCGCAGTTGCCGGTAGATCTGCCCGGCGAGATCGTGGCGGCCCTCGACGGCGATGTGAATGGCCATGTCGTCCCGTTGCTTCGCTTGCTGTGTTTTTGCAAGCTTACCGTGGGAATCGGCGGCCAGGTTCGCGACGGCTATCGCCTGATTCGTCGGCAAACGTAGCGCGCAAAAAAGGAGCGCAAAAACAAAAGGCGCGCCCAACGGCACGCCTTCCGGCATTCATTGAAACGGAACGGCCCCGCAGGGCCACGGCTTCATTGCGCCGAAGCGGCCACCGCTCCGGCCTTGCGCGAATTCTCACGCGCTTCCTCGGCGCAGCGCTGATGCGCGCGCGACAGCTTGCCCATCAGCGGCAACAGCAGGATCGCGACCACAGCGCCGAACGCCGCGAGCCAGCCGAGTTCGGTGAAGAGCTTCGTATACAGCGGCAGCGAAGTCATCGGATCGAGATCGCCGGCCGGCATCTTCGCCAGATTCGCGACGACGCTTCCCAGATACTGCGAGACACCCGTCGCCACGAAATACGCGCCCATCATGAAGCCGCTCATGCGAGCGGGTACGTAGCGCGCGATCATCGCGAGGCCAAGGCCGCTCACCAGCAACTCGCCGAGCGAGTACAGCCCGTAGCCGCCGACCATCCACCACGACGACACGCGGCCGTTCACCGCGAAGCTGCCGCTCCATGCATAGACGAAAAAGCCTGCCGCGACCACCGCGAAACCGAATGCGTACTTCGCCGCCACAGGCACGTCCTTGCCGTTTTTCGCGAGCTTCGTATACAGCGTCGCGAGAACCGGGCTCAGCAGCATGATCCAGATCGGGTTCAGCGCCTGGAACTGCGCGGCGCTCCACGTGAACAGATGCGAGCCGAACAGCGAGAACGTCGGATCGACATTGCGCAGCGCGAAGAGCGTCAGCGACGTCGACATCTGTTGATAGAACACGAAGAAGAGGATGACCTGCAGCACGAGAATCAGCGCGGCGAGCAGCCCCGAACGCTCGGAGCGCTCGCACTTGAGCAGCATGTACGCGAAGATCGCGAGAATCGCGACGCCCGCCGTGTACACACACGCGACGGCAATCGCCTTGTGCTGCAACACGAACATCGTCGCCGTGCCGAGCGCGATGCCGCCGAGCGCGACGGCCAGCACGCGCATCCAGCGCACGGGTTCGGCGTCCGGCCCGGAACCGATATGCGACAGCGTGCGGAACATCAGGAAGTAGTTGATCACGCCGATCAGCATGCCGCCGCCGCAGACGGCGAACGCCGTGTGCCAGCCCCAGTGATCCTTGATCCACGGCGTCGCGAGCATCGACACCGTCGAGCCGATATTCACCGCCATGTAATAGATCGTGAACGCGCTGTCGATGCGCGCGTCGTCGCCTTCATAGATACGGCGCACGAGATTCGCCGCGTTCGACTTGAAGAGGCCGTTGCCGACCACGATCACGCCGAGCGACGCATACATGTAGTCGAGGCTGTCGTTCGGCAGCGCGAGCATCAGATAGCCAGCCGCGAGCACGAGCGCGCCGAAGATCATCGAGCGGCGCGCGCCGAGAACCTTGTCGCCGATCCAGCCGCCGATCGACGGCGACGCGTACACGAGCGCCGCGAACGCGCCCCACGTGAGGTTTGCGTGGCTGTCGTCGAAACCGAGCTTGTCGATCATGAACAGCACGAGCAGTGCCGCCATGCCGTAGTAGCCGAAGCGCTCCCACATCTCGATGAGAAAGACCGTCGAAAACGACCGGGTCTGGGATACGGGTGAGTTCATGTGTTCCTCGTATTCATGCAAAAGCAGCCGCGCGCGCACGCGTCGATACGACGCCATGGTACGTGGCGAAGCTGGAAAAACTGTAGATCGTCGATGACTTGCCGTGGTGGCCGATGCGCAATGCGGCATCCGACGACGGTTCAGTGCGGTACGAGCGACGGACGTTGCGGTCCGCGTCGAAAACGGAACAACCAGGACTTCAGCGGGAGACCGTCAACGCGAGAAAACCGCGTGACGAAGGCTCAATGATAAAGCATTGCGCGCCCGGACCGGATTTGCGCCCCACTCGGGACACTCGTGCGCGACAGGCGGGATGGCGGAAAAAGACTGCAGGAAAGACTGTGGAATGAATCGACATGCGTGTTCACCTTCGGTTATCGGTGGCAGCCCGGTCAGGACGTGCCGATCAAGAGACCGCCGCAGGATCGCTGCGAACGGAAGTGCAGGCGGTTCGTCCCTGCAAGGCCGAACCGCGCGAGGTAGCGATTCTGCGCATGAAGAAGCGTCTTGTCGCTTCGGGAATTCACTGAGGTCCGCATTAAAACTCTCGTCGAAATTCACGCGCCATTCTTATGCGGATCGAGTCGTCTAATGCGAATCCGATGGACGCTCCTTGCGATCTGGCAACATAGAGTGCTTTCTCGAAATTAAATAACGCGCATGAGCGGTGTCGATGCGTGGTCAACGTCTTCGAGACGGGACACGCGCGGCACGTCATCTAACAAGATTTACTTACATCAAACTAATTTTGACGGACTAATTTGGTTTTGTTATGGTCACGACACTTGAGAAGGACACGGCACTTGCACTGGGGAGCAAGATCCGCGCGCTGCGGCAAAGGCTGAAGCGCACGCTCGATGAAACGGCGACGGCAGCAGGCATTTCGAAGCCGTTTTTGTCACAGGTCGAGCGCGGACTCGCATCGCCGTCCATCACGTCGCTGGCGGGAATCGCGCATGCGTTGGGTGTCAAGGTGCAGTACTTCGTCGATACGCCGAGCGAAGAGCGTTCGGTGTGTCGCGCAAACGAGCTGAAGTTTTTTGGTTTCGCAGACTCGGCGAATCTGTTTGCCCGGATGACCAATCTGTCGGGGGGCCGTCAGTTGGAAGCAATCCTCGTGAGGATGCCACCCGGGCAAAAGCGTTCCGAAGTCACGACACATGCCGGTGAAGAGTTCATCTATGTCATCGAAGGGCAAGTGTCGTTGACGCTGGAAGGCAAGACCTTCGTGCTGCGCGCGGGAGACAGTGCGCATTACGAATCGACGGTGCCGCATAGCTGGGCGAATACGGCACGGAAAGAGTCGGTGGTTGTCTGGGTAGGTACGCCGAGGCTGCTTTAGAAGGCGGGCATTCAATCCTGGTTGGAAGCGCTTCCGCATGTCGGGGAGCGCGATGAATCGGCGGTGCAGGATGCCTGTAATAATAATTGTAAGGAATCCTCTATGCCGTACACCGAGCAAGGGCCACCCCGGTCCACATCACGCGGATAACCGTTAGCGGCATCCGTGCCGCTTGCGTTCCTCTCCCGACTCTTTCTGCGACTTCAACCATGAAAACAACGTTCGTCTACGCGACGGCGCTGACCGCGCTCGTCCTTACACTTCAGCAAAACGCATCGGCCGTCGCGATTCCGCCCGGTGCAACGCTCGCCGCGAGCCAGGAACTGACACGCCAGGTGCCCGGTGAAACCGAATCGCTCGACCCCGCGCACATCGAATCGTGGACGGGCAACACGATCGGTCTCGATCTGTTCGAAGGCCTCACGCGCATCGACGCGGCAGGTGCGATCGTCCCCGGCGTCGCGCAGTCGTGGACGCGCACGGCGCCTGATACGTGGGTCTTCAAGCTGCGGCACGACGCGAAGTGGAGCAACGGCCAGCCCGTCACGGCAGCGGACTTCGTGTACTCGTGGCAACGCGTCGTCGATCCGAAGACGGGTTCGAAGTACACGGTGCTCGTCGAGTTCGTGAAGAACGCGAAGCAGATCATCGCGGGCAAGGCGCCCGTGACGAGCCTCGGCGTGCGTGCCGTCGATCCGTACACGCTCGAAGTGAAGACAGAAGTGCCCGCCGCGTTCTTCCCGCAACTGACCGCAATGGCGACGATGGCGCCCGTCGACAAGGCCATCGTCACGAAGTTCGGCAGCGACTGGACGCGTCCCGCGAACTTCGTCGGCAACGGTGCGTTCGCGCTTTCGGACTGGCAGCCGAACAATCGCCTCGTGATCGCGAAGAACGGCAACTACTGGAACGCGCCGAAGGTGGCGATTTCGAAGGTCACGTATCTGCCCATCGAAAGCGATGAAACGGCCATGCGCATGTATCAGGCGGGCCAGTTCGACTACACCTACACGATTCCTTCCGGCATTTTCAATCAGGTCGACAAGCAGTTCGGCCAGCAGTTGCAGAAAGGGCTGCAGATCGCGACGTACTACTACAGCCTCAATAACGACGAGACCGTCTTCAAGGACAAGCGCGTGCGCGAGGCGCTGTCGATGGTGATCGATCGCGATCTGCTGACGTCGAAGCTGACGTCGAGCGGCGAACTGCCGATGTACGGCCTGATCTCGAAGGGCACGGAAGGCGCAGCCGTCTACAAGCCGGAGTGGGCGTCGTGGCCGATGGCCAAACGCGTCGACTACGCGCGCAACCTGCTGAAGGAAGCGGGCTACTCCGATTCGAAGCCGCTAGTGTTCACCTTCACGTACAACACGAACGATCTGCACAAGAAGGTTGCGCTCTTCGTGACCTCCGAATGGCGCACGAAACTCGGTGCGAACGCGAAGCTGGAGAACGTCGAATACAAGGTGCTGCTCAAGCAGCGCCACGACGGCAAGGTGCAGGCGTCGCGCGACGGCTGGTTCGTCGACTACAACGACGCGATGTCGTACTTCGACCTGATCCGCTGCGGCAGCGTGCAGAACGACCAGCACTACTGCAATCCGAAAGTCGACGCACTGATCGATCAGGCGAACCAGCAGACCGACGACAGACAGCGCACTGCACTGCTCACGCAGGCGCATGACCTCGCGATGAAAGACTATCCGATGATCCCGCTGTTCCAGTACTCGGCGGCGCGTCTCGTGAAGCCCTACGTTGGCGGCTACACGTCGACCAACTATCTCGACATGCGCGCGTCGCAAGACATGTACGTGCTCAAGCACTAAACGGCAGGAATCGCACCCATGCTTGCATACACGTTGCGCCGCACGTTGTGGGCGATCCCGACCATCCTCGCCGTGATCACCGCGTGCTATCTGCTGCTGCATCTCACGCCGGGCGGCCCGTTCGACACCGAGAAGCAGTTGTCGGCGGCCACGATCGCGAACCTGAACGCGCGCTATCACCTCGACGAGCCGCTGTGGCAGCAGTATCTGCACTATCTGTGGGGACTGCTGCACGGCGACCTGGGCCTGTCGTTCCGTTACACCGACTGGTCCGTCACCGATCTCGTGCTGAAGGCGCTGCCCGTGAGTCTTGGTGTCGGCGGCGTGTCGGTGCCGATCGCGGTCGTCATCGGCGTCGCGCTCGGCACGATTGCGGCCGTGCGGCGCGATAGCGTGACCGATCACGCGGTGATGGTGCTCGGCAATATCGGCAACGTCGTGCCGCCGTTCGTGCTCGGCCCGCTGCTCGTATGGGTGTTCGCCATTCTGCTGAAGACCGCGGACGGCCACGGCTGGCTGCCCGCGGGCGGTTGGGGCGAAGGCGAATGGCGTTATCGCGTGCTGCCCATCGTGCTGCTGACTTTCATCAACGTCGCGCTGATCGCGCGCGTGATGCGCGGCAGCATGATCGAAGTGCTGTCGGGCAACTTCATCCGCACCGCGCGGGCGAAGGGCCTGCCCGCGCGCACGATCGTCCTGCGCCACGCGATGAAGCCCGCGCTGATGCCTGTCGTCTCGCTGCTCGGCTCGGTGTGCATCTCGTCGATCACGGCGGCCGTCGTCACCGAATCGGTGTTCGCGCTGCCCGGCCTCGGACAGCTCGTCGTCAACGGCGCAATCAACCGCGACTACACGCTCGTGCTCGGCCTCGTCGTGCTGACTACGGTCGTCGCCGTCCTCTTCAACCTGCTCGTCGACCTTGCGTATGCATGGCTCGATCCGCGTATCCGCTACTGATACCGATGAGAACGCCACCTGTCACCTTGACCGTCGCCGGCGCGCCGCCTTCGCGCAGCCCGCTCGCGACTGCCGCGCGCCGTTTCGCGCGCAACCGCGCGGCCTTCATCGCGCTGCTGTTGCTGGTCCTCATCGTGCTCGCGTGCTTCGCCGGGCCGCTGCTGTCGCCGAACAATGCGATCGACAGCGACTGGGCCGCGATCAGCCTCGCGCCGACCTTCGACAACATGCACTGGTTCGGCACCGACGAACTGGGCCGCGACCTGCTCGTGCGCACGCTGGTGGGCGGGCGCGTGTCGCTCGAAGTCGGCTTGCTCGGCACGCTCGTGTCGGGACTGATCGGCGTCGCGTGGGGCGCGACGGCCGGCTATCTCGGCGGACGCGTCGATGCCGTGATGATGCGCATCGTCGACATGATGTATGCGATCCCCTACATGCTGATCGCAATCCTGATGATGACGCTGTTCGGCCGCGCGTTCTATCTGGTCGTGCTGACGATCAGCGCGTTTTCGTGGCTTGACATGGCGCGCGTCGTGCGCGGTCAAACGTTGTCGCTGCGCTCGCGCGAGTTCATCGACGCGGCGAAGGCGATCGGCGTCGGTTCGCGTTCGATCATCACGCGTCATATCGTGCCGAATCTCATCGGCGTGGTGGTCGTCTACTCGACGGTCACGGTGCCGACCATCGTGCTGACGGAATCCGTGCTGTCGTTTCTTGGACTCGGCGTGCAGGAACCGATGACGAGCTGGGGCGTGCTGATCCAGGACGGCGCGCAGAAGCTCGAATCGACGCCGTGGCTGCTGCTGTGTCCCGCGCTCATGCTGTGCGCGACGCTGTATTGCGTGAGCTTTGTCGGCGATGGCCTGCGCGATGCACTCGATCCGAAGGACCGCTGACATGCCATTACTCGAAGTAAAAAACCTGAGCGTGCGCTTCTCGCGCCACGACGGCGCGCCCGTGGACGCCGTGCAGCGCGTGTCGTTCTCGCTCGAAAAAGGCAGGACGCTCGGCATCGTCGGCGAATCAGGCTCGGGCAAGAGCCAGACGGTGATGGCGCTGCTCGGGCTGCTCGCGAAGAACGGCAAGGTCAGCGGCGAAGCGCTCTATAACGGCGCGAATCTGCTGACGATGAACGACGCCGCGCTCAACCGCATTCGCGGCGATCGCATCGGCATGATCTTCCAGGACCCGATGACGTCGCTCAATCCGTTCCTCACGATCGAGCGGCAGATGACGGAGACGCTGCAATTGCATCGCAAGCTGTCGCGGCGCGAAGCGAAAGCACGCGCAATCGAAGCGCTCGAACGCGTGCGCATTCCCGATGCCGCGCGCCGCATCGGCATGTATCCGCACGAGTTTTCGGGCGGCATGCGCCAGCGCGTGATGATCGCGATGGCGCTATTGTCCGAGCCCGAAATCCTGATCGCCGACGAGCCGACGACGGCCCTCGACGTCACCGTGCAGGCGCAGATCATCGAACTGCTGCGCGAGTTGAACCGCGAGCGCGGCACCGCGATCATTCTGATCACGCACGACATGGGCGTGGTCGCCGGACTGTGCGACGACGTGATGGTGATGTACGCCGGTCAGACGGTCGAGCAGGCGCCCGCGCAACAGTTGTTCGCCGCGCCTACGCATCCGTACACGATCGGCTTGCTGAACGCGCTGCCGCGCCTCACCGACGAAGACGACCAGCCGTTGCAGACCATCGCGGGCAATCCGCCGCTGCCGGGCGAGGCGTCGCAGGGTTGCGCGTTTGCGCCGCGCTGCGCGTTCGCCGAGGACGCGTGCCGCGCGACGCGCCCCGCGCTCGAACCTCTCGGCGATGAAGCGCGTGCGTTGCGCGCGTGCCATCGTCCCGTCCAGACCATCGCGGAGGTGCTATGAGCGCTCATGAAACGCTACTCCAGGTCGACAACCTCAGCGTGCATTTCCAGATCGCACGGGGCGGCTTTCCGTGGTCGAAGAAGGCGACGCTGCGCGCCGTCGATGGCGTGTCGTTCGACGTGCGCCGCGGCGAAACGGTTGGACTCGTTGGCGAATCGGGCTGCGGAAAGTCGACGCTCGCGCGCGCGATCATCGGGCTTGCGCCCATCACATCAGGCAGCGTGCAATGGAAAGGCCACGAAACGGTTGCCGCCGATGCGAGGCGAGACACCGCGCAAATTCGCCGCGACGTGCAGATGATTTTCCAGGACCCGCTCGCATCGCTCGATCCGCGCATGACGATCGAACAGATCGTCGCGGAGCCGCTGAAGACGCATCAGCCGCAACTGGGCCGCGAAGAAACGCGCGTGCGCGTGCGGACGATGCTCGAACGCGTCGGCCTGAACAATCATCATCTGCGCCGCTATCCGCATGAGTTTTCGGGCGGACAGTGCCAGCGCGCCGGCATTGCGCGCGCGTTGATCGGCGAGCCGCAACTCGTGATCTGCGACGAGCCCGTGTCGGCGCTCGACGTGTCGATCCAGGCGCAGATCGTCAATCTGCTGCGCGACCTGCAACGCGAACTGTCGCTGTCGCTGCTGTTCGTCGCGCACGATCTCGCCGTCGTGAAAGCCATCAGCCAGCGCGTGCTCGTGATGTACCTGGGCCGCGTGATGGAGTTCGGCGACAAGCGCGACGTGTATCGCGAACCGCAGCATCCGTACACGCGCGCGCTGCTGTCGGCCGTGCCGCTGCCCGATCCGGCCGCGGAACGCGCGCGCGAACACGTGCTGTTGCGCGGCGAGATCCCGTCGCCGCTCAAGCCGCCGTTCGGCTGCGCGTTTCGCACGCGCTGCCCCGATGCGATCGACGCGTGCGCGCACGAGCGGCCCGTCGTAACGGCCACGGGCATCGGCCACACGCGAGTTGCCTGCATTCGCGCCGCGATGACCTGACGAACACTCATTTCGACGAGACCCCATTCCACGACGCAGCCAGCCGCTACGTCGAGGGAGGCGTTCGTTTCCGCGACGGTGGAAACGGGCGGAAAGCGTGGTTCGGCCGACCGCCGCGCCACTGTTCAATCAACTAGAAAAAAGCTGGAGTTTCAATGACGACCCAACGAACCGCATCAGGAGCCTCGACACTCGCGCTGCTGGCAATCGGCCTGCCTGCGTTGACGATGGCGACGAGCGCGCTCGCCGACGACGCGGCCGTTCCCGCCGCCGCAAGCGCAGCCGTGGCGCAGACCGCACCGCAAACCGCACCGCAGGCCGCGCCCGCGCCGCGCGCGAAGGCCAAACCGGCGGCCACGACGCTTGCGCAGGCGACGCCCGAAACGAACAACGCCGTCGTGAACGCCGAAGCCACCCAGGCCGTCACGCCGCCCGAGCAGTTGTCGAGCCAGGCGAAGAGCAAAGGCCTCGTCGCCGACAGCCATCTGAATCTGCTGTTCCGCAACTACGCCGACCAGTTCGACAACGAAGGCGGGCCGCATCGTCACGCATGGGTTCAAGGCATGCAGGCGAACTTCGAATCGGGCTATACACAAGGGCTCGTCGGGCTTGGCGTCGATGCGTCGCTGTTCGCCGCGCTGAAGCTCGACGGCGGCAACGGCGCGGGCAACATGGTGCACGTGCGCAAAGGCGGCGGCGGCTCCGATCAGCTCGCGTGGGCATATCCGGGCATGTACGACATCAAGGGGCGCATCTCCGAGACGGTCGTCAAGTACGGCTTGCAGATCGTCGACAACAATCCGTTCCTGGAACCGCACGACAACCGCTCGTTGCCGCCGACGTTCCTCGGCGTGTCGGCCGTGAGCAACGACATTCACAACGTCACGCTGCAAGCGGGCAGCTTCACGAAGGTCGACGCGCGCGGCCACACGAATCTGACCGATATGAACACGTCGTACGGCGGCACGACGTTCAAGCGACTGAGCTACTTCGGCGGCAACTGGGACTATTCGCCGAACGGCACAGTCACGCTGTACGCGGACCAGGCTGAAGACGTGTGGAATCAGTTCTACGCGTCGATCTCGCATTCGATCGGCGACGTGAATAACGTCAAGTGGGCAGGCCTCGCGAACATCTACTCGACGCACCAGACGGGTTCCGCGCTGCAAGGACATATCAACAACAATGCGTACAGCCTGTCGCTGTCGGCGCAGCATGGTCCGCATCAGGTGCTGCTCGGCTATCAGCAGATTCTCGGCGACCAGTTCTTCGACTATGTGAACGAGACCAACGGCATTTATCTCGTGAACTCGATGGACGTGGACTACAACGCGCCGCACGAAAAGTCATTTCAGTTGCGCTATACGTTTGATGGCAAGTATGCAGGTCTGCCCGGCTTCAAGGCGATGGTGTGGGGTGTGACGGGTTGGGGCGCAGATGCATCGGCCGGCGCGGCTTCCAATGCTATCGGCCCGTACACGCGAAATGGCGAGTATGTGCACGGCACGCACCACGAAATCGGCTTTATTCCGAGCTATACCCTGCAAAGCGGCCGCTTCAAGGATACGAAGATCACGTTCATCGCGATGTATCACAAGTCGACCGCGCATTACTCGGACCCGGACAACATGGAGTACCGGCTTGTCGTGAATGTGCCGGTGAAGGTGTTCTAAGCGGCGCTTCGATGCAGTTCATGCTTGCGGGTGTCGACGTTGGATGGCCGCAAGCGCGAGAACGGCCCGCACCAATGTTCAGAAGATAACGGACACCACAATCGCCGTCCACACCGCGATCACGCCCATCAGAAACATCACGCGCGCGATGCGAACCTTCGTATCGCTGGTTTCCGGTTCGACGGGACTCGTCGCCATCCACGGCACGAGCCCGAGAAACGCAAAACCGAGTATCGCAAGCCCCGCGACGAACTTGTCGGCGAGCGTCCAGTCGCCTGCTTCCTGCAGGCCCCAGTAGCCGAGAAAGATGATCCCGATCGAGAACATCGTCGCGGAAGCCGTGCAGAGGGCGGGCACCGATCCCTGTGGAGTGGGCATGATCCACCTCGCGTGAGTCAGTGCCGTCGATTCTACTTCAGCTTCCGCACGCCCCGCCCTGTATTCGCGGCCTAAGCTGATTGTCGCGCCTGCCGTGCCTCGTATGCTTTCAGATGGCTGTACGCGACGCGCAACAACGACAGCGCACCTTGTTGCGCGTCGCCGCCGCGTGCGATCAGATCGCCGACGATATGATCCGCCTCGATGCGCGACTGCCCTTCGATATCGCGCAGCATCGATGCCGTCAACGGCGAGCCCTCGGCAAAGAGAATCGTCTGCGCGCGCGCATTGGACGTTTCGCCGAGCGGATACCCGTTTGCCGTCGCAACGGCCTTGCATTCACTCAACATGCCTTCGATCACGCGTCGCCCATCCGGCGTCTTCAGAATGTCGCCGATGGCGGCACGATGCAGACAGGTGGTGGCCGCGAGCGTCGCGAGGAACATCCACTTCTCCCACATCTGCTGAAGGATGTTGTCGGCCGCCGTCGAATCGAAGCCCGCGCCTTCGAACGTCGACGCAATCGCGCGCACGCGCTCGCTGATGCCGCCGCCGAGTTCGCCGAAGCCGATCGAATGCATGTCGTTCAGATGCACGACTTCGCGCTCGCGATTGAGCGTCGCGGCGATCACGCACTGGCCGCCCAATACTTTCGATGCGCCAAACTTCTCTCTCAGCACATCGACGTGATGCATGCCGTTTAGCACGGGCAGGATCATCGTCGTTTCGCCGACGGCGGGCGCGAACGATTCGATTGCATCGTCGAGGCTGTAGGCCTTGCAGCTCAGCAGCACGAGGTCATAGGGCTCGCTGATCTGATCCGCGAGCACGGTCTTCACGTCGCGCAACGTGACATCGCCGCGCGGGCTCCTGATGACGAGCCCCGAGCGTTGAAGCTCTTCGGCGCGCTTCGCACGCACGAGAAACGTGACATCGCGTCCCGCCTGTGCAAGACGGCCGCCAAAATATCCACCTGTGGCACCCGCGCCGACTACGAGAATTCGCATTGCATCTCCTTGGGGTTTCTTCCTGTATGTTGGGATCGCGCGCGGCTTTGTGCGTTTGACGCCATGCTCATGCGAATCAGTCTATCGTAGGTACGGCATCCCTGCGCGCGGCGAACACACCCGCGTTGCGGCAGGTTCCAGGTCAGTCCACCAACGTGAGCGTCGCGTCGCGGGTTTCCGCCAGCACGGCGTCCCCGCGTTCTATCTGCAGGCACAACGGGATTTGTCGAAATTCGACACGTTGTTGCAATCGGCTGATGCGCGTGGAGTTCGACTTTTCTCCGTACCGGTACCGTATACATCGGCAGCAGATTCAACGGGAGTCTGCGCGCGAACGCGCCCCGGCTAGTGATTCCGCGAGATCGAGCAGGTTTGTTGCAAAAAGCGCCGTGGGTCCAGTGACGAATGTCGATGCGGCATTTTTCGAAAGCCGTTCCTGCAAGGCTGCATCCGCTGCCAGTAGCGCGATCCGGTCCGTCAATGCGTCGATATCGCCCTGCTTCACAATGAAGCCATTCTCCCCGTCGAGCACAAGTTCATTCGCTACGCCGTACGTTCGCGTCACAATGGCGGGCCTCCCGGCCGCAAACGTCTCATTGATGCGCAGACCACATTGATCGAATGCACCCGCGAGCACGACGAAATCGGCAAGCGCAAAGATGGTCGGCATGTCCCGGTTGTGACTGAATCTACGATCGTGACTTTATCCCTGCCGCGTCGATCAGTGGCAATGTGCAGCTGCCGTTCGATCGGCTGGAGTATCGAACGTGACTATCCGGACCTGATGCAGGAACTCGAATTTGGGTACTACCAAGGCGCGGTAATAGCTCGGCTTTGACCACCACGCGGTACTGGTCATTGCAGCGGTTGTCGCCAAACGAAGAGAATTGTGCTCTTGGTCACATAATTTACGTGCAAGGCGATTTCTAATTTTGCTTAATTGCGCTTAACCGCACGGAAGCAAAATGAAAGAAAAGACGATTCAGTTACTGAGAGAGCAATCGCTGCTTAAGACGGCTACCGAGGAAGAGTTAAAGCAGATCGCCGAATGGACGCGTATCAGCCGCGTGAAGTCAGCAGAATATGTGGCATTCGCAGGCGACGCAAACTCTGGTCTGCATATGCTGCTAGAAGGCGAGTTGCGTTCGTTCGTTGTGTCAGTTGACGGACGCGAGATCCCAATTCGCACGTATAGCAGCGGACAAGCCTTTGGCGCTGCAACAATAATTCAGCGCGTTCCATTGATATTTAGTGTTGCAGCGATAGGTCGCAGCACTATTGCCACGCTGAGTCGTACGCACGCCCGCACACTCTTTCGATCTCCCACGATCGTGCATTCGGTCAATGAGTTGATGGCGGCTGAGATTTTGGAATGGGCGCGGCGTTTTGCGGGATCGGGCTCGCCACGTGCGAAGACTCGCATTGCAGCGTTGATCGCTTCCAGTTTGAGAGAACATGTCTCAGGGGAATGGCCAGTAGTGGAAATTCCGGACCAGGCAACAATGGCAGCTTTAGCTCAAGTAAGCCGCGAAACCGTATCCCGGGTGCTAAAGTCTCTCGAGACCGATGAGGTGATCGTCCGGATGGGGCGGCGTTTACGTATTCGCAATGCCGCCAGGTTGCAAAGAATTGCTGCGGGATTTGAACTTGATTGATATCTAAACTGGCCGCTTGCTTGCCTTGTTTTGTCAGCGCCGGAAGGAGTCAAACGTTTGCGGTTACCGATTGAGCGCGTTCCCAAGTCTGACTGGTAATCCTTTCACAGTGTCAGCGCTTATGTTCATTGCAAAGATCTGACGCGTGCACTGATGTCTTCCCGGCGCCCCCTCTACTTGCGTCAGGCTCGCTCTGCCTCGACGGAATCGGTTACCGAACGTCTTTTCACGTCCGTTGCGAGGCCGCCGTTGGCTTTGGTATATGCAGTCTGGCTGCTCCGAGTCGAGCACCCGCGATGCTTCACGGCCGCCTGAAATAGATGCGCAAAAAGGGCTGGCTGCTGCTTGCCGAAACAGATGATAGGCGACGCAAACAGCTCGAACTCTCGCCTGCGGCGCAGGAGAGGCAAGCTCATTTCACGCCATCAGGTCCCGGACCGATAGGCGCCCATGATCTCCGCGAAGAAAATGATTTTCCTGCTCAGGCCGTCACGGCACGCGTCGATCGGCGACTGCGCCGCGAAGCACAATGCGGTTACGCTCGAACATCTCTGCCCAACCTTGAGGCGATACCATATAGTCGCTGCAATCGCCGTGCTCGATGATCAAGTCGCTGAAGATCTCTGACCCGCGATATGAAAAAGCCTCGAAACCGGGCTTGTTCGTCGCGAACAAGTCGAACTGCGTGTGCGGCAAAAGCGCCGAAAGTGCGCGTTGAATCTCCATGCATTGATCGGGTTGAATGTCGCCGTAATCGCCATTCAAATACGCCGGATCGTTGCCGCATCTGTTTCGGACGAACAACACCTTCTTGCCGTCTAGTTCGTTGACGAACCGATCAGCGCGTCGAGCGTATTTCTTTCGCAAATCCATGAGCTGTTTTTCCACGTCGCCCACAATCACCCGACCGTCTTCATCTCTTGCGAAATCGTGGTGATACATGAGATTGAACCGCGTGTCGACGACGGTCCCCCGGTCCGCCGGAATAGACAAATTCGACGGCTCGAAAAGGCCACTGAATCGCGCATCAAGAACATCGAGCAGCGCATGAAAGGGCGTCATCCACCAATCGAACGGATAAGCCTTTCCCGTCTTGAAGTGATGGCGGATATTCCAGGTCACTTCGCAATTTGAGCCAATGCTTACGACCTGATCATATGATCTGTCGAGGGGACTCTTTCGGCCAAACACGGCAAATTTTTTGAGGAATTTTAGCTTTGCTTGCATGAATGTCTCGGCGGCAATGCAGTTTCGTTCGTCGCGGAATGCGGCTCAAATGTGTGCTCGCAGACTTCCGACTCTTCGCACGTGCCTGGACACGGGGCGCGCCTTGCCTTGGCACAACTCCTCAGCGATACCTTTTCAGGTCCAATGCGAGGACGGGTGCGCTCAGGTCCCGAATAAGCTGCCGCGCCTGTTCCGGCTCAAGCGTGAACGTATAGACTCCATTGGGGTCGATGGGCACCAAAGTAGTACCTTCTGTCACGGGACCTGGTGCTGCCAGGGGGTGACTCATATTTGTTCGAGCGCCAGCTCAATGCGATTGAGAATGGCACGCTGTTGCACGTCGTCCGGTGACAGGCTCCCCTGAATGGCTTTTAGTGTCTCGATGAGAATCGAGTTCGTCTTCCATAGCGCCAGCAGGCGCACCTCGTAGTCAATCAACTGCTTCCGGTTGGAGCTGTACATATCGCGTATGAGGTGGGATAGGCGAAGATGAAAACGGTCAGCCCCGAAGCAGCGAATCGTCCCATCCATCCACTACGCCTTCGCCCTCTGCGGCTCGCGCCAGCGACGCGCTGCGTTGCAGTTCCAGTTCGCGCAGAGCAGTGTTTAGTGTCGAGATGAGTTCCTGCGCCTGGTCCTGCGTCAGCAGGATGGTCTGCACCTGCTGTTCACGGGTCTGTGTGTCCGAAATTGCGCGGCCCGACAGCCGGATATTCGACTGGCCGTAGGTCGATTCGGCCTGGACATTCCAGCGGCCAGTGGGAATGAGTAATCGCTGCACGATGTCTCGCCCGAATACATCGGGTCTTGTTGGGTTGAACGTGTCTTGAAGAAGTGGACAATCAGCAGCCGATAGACGGGCGCGGAAAACTTTGCTTAGTTATCCAAGTGACCCGTCAGCAAAAACCCCGCCTCTTTGTGAGAGGCGGGGTTCAATGGCTAAAACTCTACGAATTTACAGCTTAGGAAGCCAACGTGAAGGCGTGCGGGTTGAGAGGTGCACCCGCAGCACCGACAACGGTGTGAGCACCCGTCAACTGGATGAGCGTGTCGCCAGCCTGCAACGTGCCGGTACCTGCAGCCACGCTCTCAACGACGTAGGTGTTGCCACCGTACTGGAACGCAACAGCCGAATGCGCTGCCAGGCCGTTGTCTGCCGCCGCGAGCGCGGACGCAAAGCTGCTCGCGCCGCTGATGACGGTCTGTTTTGCGTCCGACACTTGAGCAACCGACGCAAGAAGAGCATCGTGCAGCGTGATGATGTCGCCGGCACCAGCACCGTTAATGACCGTGTTCGCAGCCGTCACACCCCCAGCATTCACTGCGCCAGTAGCGCCGAGCACGCCGACGTTAATCTGGTCGACGCCCGTCGCGGCCGAATGCGCACCGAGATTGACGGTCGCCGAGTAGCTGCCCGTCGCATCCGTGCCGCCACCAGCCGAGAGGTCAACCAGGTTCGAGCCCGTGCCGACCGTTACCTTGACGGTACCGTTCAAGCTGTCATCAGTGATGAAGTTGTTGCCGTTGCCGAGCGTAATCGTATCGGTAACGCCTGCGCCTGCCGCACCGCTGAGGTGGATGTTGACGTGCGCGTTGTCGGTTGCGCCCGAAAGCGTAAACCCGGTCTGCGCACCCGTTGCTGCCGGAACCGTCAGCGAGTTGGCACCAAACGCGACATTGCCGTTCAGGGTCAACTTCGTCAGGATGGCGTCGCTGAACGCCGTGCCGTCGCCGACCGTCGCCGTACCCGTTCCCGAGTTGGTAATGGTCAGGTTCGTGACCGTGCCGCCGCTAACAACGAGGTTACCGACGTCAGCGTTCGCCGTACCCGTGAACGTCAGCGTGCCGAGGTTGTTGTCAGTCAGGGTACCAATCGTCGTACCGTTTTGGCCCGACTCCGTCGAGTTAATGGTGAAGGCCGTTGCTTGGTGTGCCGACTCGCTCAGCGAGGTAATCGTCAAACCAGCCGTACCGCTGACGTTCAGAACGGAGAGGCCGTTATCGTTAAGCGCGCCGATGGTATCGACTGCACCGCCCAAGACACCAGCATCGGTACCCGTCGTGGTGAAGTTCACCGTGTTGATACCAACCGCGTTGGCATCCTGCAACGTCAGAGCACCAATAGTGAGGTTCCCGAGCGCCGAACCGATAGTCACGTTAGCCGTGTCGGTAGCACCATTGGTGTCCGCGTACGACAACGAAACCGTACCCGCAGACACGCCCGAGCCAGCAATGTTCAGCGTCGTACCCGCTGCAGCATTGATGATGGTGTTCGCGACGCTAGCAGCGGTATTGGAGGCAGTAACGTCGACGGCGTTGAAGCTCGAGCTGAGCTTGCTCATGTCCCACGTCGCGGCACCGGAAGCTGCGCCCAGACCCATAACGCTGAAGCCCGTCACGTTGGTGTTGGTCAGGTGTCCAGCCGTTGCGTTGAACGTCCCCGCAGCGTTGTTGAAGATAACTTCGTTATTCGCTGCCGAGCCGCCCGTGATGGCCTTGGTCGCGTCAGCCGAAATCGTAATTACATCCTGGCCCGTCGAACCTACGAAGGTTTGCTTCGTTGCATCAAGCGTCGCCGTAATCTTGCCGCTCGACGTCGTCGTGAACGAGGTCAGAGCGGTGTCGGCGGCCAGCGAACCGCCATCGTTGAAACCAGCAGCGCCGGACACCGCAATGGTCGTAACCGAGGTCGGAACGGTGCTCAGATTCAGAACATTCGTGCCGGAAACATTAATCGTCTTCAGATTGCTGTCGGTGATGGTCAGGTACGAGTCCTTCGCGCCCGTCGTAACATTCAACGTCTTGATTTCGTTGTTGGTATCAGCAAGCGTGACGTTAGTTACGACACCGGTCGTCGCCGACTTCGAGCCCACGCCATTCAACGAAAGGGCCAGTGCCGTATTCGTCGGAGTCGTTGCCGCGTTCGTCAACGTCAGCGTGCCCGTGCCACCCGTCAACGACAGCGACGTCAGCGCGTTGTCGTTGATTTGTGAGCCCGCGCCGAAATTGGCCAGCGATACCGAAGTGATGGTGTTGGCCAGGGTGCCCGAGGCAGCGTTCACGTCGCTGATAATGACTTGGCCGTCTACCACGCCGGCAACAGCAGGCTTAGCCAGAACAGCAGCGGCCGCCGTCGATGCGGGGACCGCTTGCAAACCGGGAGCTGCGGTAGTTCCTGCGTTGGCCGTCGATACACCAGGAACAGCCGTTTTCGTATCAGCAGCCATAGCCGCAGCCGTTTGATTAACGGTCACAGTGGTGGTAGCCGAAGTACCATTGACGGTGATAACGCCACCCGTCACGGTGTTACCTGCGCCAGCCTTTTCATTCAGGTTCGCCGTAACCGAGACAGTCGTGCCGCCCTTCACGTTGATAGCGTCAGCAATCGCTGCACCCGTTTGGGTCGCCAGCATGTTTTCGGTGACCGAAACCGTACCCGTTGCCTGCGCCACAGTACCGACATTAATGGTACCGCCAGCCGTCACGCCATTGGCCGTCACCGAACCGTTCGAACCGCCTTGAACATTGATGGTCGTCGCAGCAGCAGCAACGTCGGCCAGCGTCACGGCGGTCGTGCCAGCAGCGGTGATACCTGCGGCGCCGCCAGCTTCGTTGACATTCAACGTCGTCAAACCCGTAAAGCCAGAGAAGTCGCTCGTACCCGTCGCGCCACCGGAGACGAGGTTGACCGTTTGCACGCCCGAAACCGAGACGGTCGTCGGCAATGCATCGCCATAGACGGTCGACGACGAAGACGTTCCCGTCGTGACGCCACCCACCACCGTCGACGTGGTTGTGGTGCTGGTCGTGCCATTGTCGACGATATTCAGGGTGTTACCGCTGCCGGCGCCGACAATCTTGTCTTGAGCCGTCAACGTTGCACCGGTACCGATGGTGCCGTTGACCACGTTGTTGTTACCCGACAGCGTAACGTTATCCACACTCGTAGTGAGCGTAACCGTCTGACCAACCGTGCCGCTGCCGATATTCGCGACCGTCGTCGACAGATTAGCCGCTTGCGCTGCTTCCGATGCCGAGTCCGTCACCAGCGTCACGGCCGCGCGTGCGTTGGCTGACGCTGCATCGCCGTTGTAGGCAACTTGTGCCGACACCGATTGCGACACCGCTGTCGTGAATGCCTTAGCGTAACCGAACTTCGCCTGGATTTCGGCCAGGTCGCCATTCTGCGCACCGTTGTAAATGTTCAGTGCGACGGACGCCAGTGTGAACGTACCCGCATTGATGGCTTGCACGTAGAAGTTCAGGCCCGGCAGGTCTGCGTCATGGCCGAACAATTGATTGTAGATCGCGTTAACCTGGGCAGCCGTGCTCGAGCCACCATAGAGTTTCGTCGATTCCGTCGAGTTGCCGAACGCGTTGATGATGACATTGATGTCGCCACCAGCCTTGTCCATCTGCGTCGCCCAGTAGTCCTGGCCTGCCGGATCCGCGGGACGACCATAGTAGGCGATATAAGCCTGTTGAATCTGTTCGTAGTATTGTGCTGCAGCCATTTCTAGCTCCGAAAATTATTTATACACGTGTTTGCGTCATCAAGTGACCGGTCCCCGCGCTGTCCAAGACCTCCTGGTCCGGCGCGTCCTTCAACATCAAACGCGAACGCATTTTCAGATGAGTCAACACGCTATATTGTGATGGGGCTCACAAAACGTGAAATTGTGAATCTGGATGTCACTTAAAGAATTGAGCGATCGACATTACAGTGTGCACGCCGCAATTTCAGACTCAGTGAATAAGGAAGAACACTGTTCCACTTCGACTTGCCTCGCAAAGGCAAGCACGTAGCGCGATCTGATATGGGATTAACGGCTCACCCAACTACAGTTGCGGTGCAAATAGCGGATAGGGGTATAGCGCCCAACGATCGCGGGGGTGTTCTCAGATAGGAAACCGCTCGTCAAACGGCGAGCTCTGACTGGCAATATTGCAGAGGCGTACCGCCGCATATAGGAGGGCCGCCAGCCTCGAGGGCGAAACTGGCGGTTACATCTACTTCTGAGCAACTATGGCTGCTCACAATAATGCGAGCGCAACAATCTTAACGGCATGCCTTGACCTTTTTTGTGACGACAATCACACCATGTGATCAAGAAAAAGCCGCAATTTTTGCACCGCCCCGTCAAAAGCCTTCCGCAGACGCAGGTTGATTCGCCGCCGCCCTGCCCGACGTTTCACGTAATACTCACTCGTGGCGCAGTGTTTATGCAGACCACCTGCAATGAGCTCCGCAGCGCGTGAAGGTCCTCGTCGTTGAAGTTGGGTTGGGCTCAGGGAATTTGCCGAGCAGACCTTGCTGATACACGTTGTGCGTCAACGGCTGGAACGTGACCTGATATCCCGTAGGCGAGTCTTGCATGCTGAAGTTGAGATCATAGTTCACGCCTGATCCTGCCACGCCATTGTCTGTGCACGCGTGCACGACGAATGAGTTAGGGCATCAGGTTCTCGAACATCAATCTGTAGTACCTCGCGTTAGCCATAACCTTGATGCTGCCGTTGCCGTACCCGACATCGCGGACGATGATCATCGAGTAGGATCACTGCCTTTAGCCGGTGTGGATGCCAAGATCGTTTGGAATCTTGAGGACCACCGGTTGGTCCTTTGACACGTCGGTCCGATCGGCATCGGACGTCCGCGCACCCAGGCCCCTTTGAGTCGCTTGCTGTAGCGACCTGGTAGCGCCGCAGTTCGACGCCATAGACCGCCGACGATGGACTGAAGCACTGCGCAACGCCGCTCGGCATTCTATCGATCATCGGAGATACGACAGCACCCTGGCTCAGTCTGCTGACTGGCCAGTATCAGCTCGGTTCGACCGTTCTTGTTCTCAAGCTGTTGGGGCAGCAGTCCAACGGTATCGTGGTTGTGGATCGTGGCCGCGCACTGGGCGCCGCGATGGCCGAGCGCAACCTCGCCGCCACGCGGCGAGCAGCACAGAACGTCGAAATGCAGCGCCGACTACGGAATGAGCCCGACGATCACGTTCGCCACGCAGAACACGGAGGCCGGATTTTCCAACCTGCTGGCAATGGTACCGTGTGTCGGCGTAGCGCTGGCAGGCGCCGTAGGCACCATGACCACAATGGAGGCGTCCACGGCACTCACGCTCGTCGACTCGTGCTCGAGCGTTCAGCTTGCTGCGGCAACGGCCTCGGCGCGCGATATCGACTTGATGTGGTCGCCAGCGTGAAATCCAGCAAGAACCACGGGATGATCGGCGGTTATTCGACTACGCCGCGAGGCAAAGCGACATTACTGCAGTGGCGGGTTTGCGCAGGAAAAGAGCCCGACGCCTAAATGACTTGCGCTGAGCGGCCTGACCCGCCGCTAGTACATACCGAAGACTTCACCACCCAGCCTGGCCCGATCAACAGCGAGGCCGGTCGGTTCCACTCTGTTGCCCCAAGAAAGACTGGATTTCCGTCAGGTCTCGACACGACGTTTTGCCAACACCGAAACGACCCGTGCATCATCCGCTTCAGGCCAGTTCGACTCCCGATGCTATCCTCCGCAACATCGTGATATCCCGAATGCGTAATCGCCGGCCGATGCGGACAATAACGCCCCTTGACTCGAGTGATTTTAGAACTCGCGACACAGTTTCGCGACTCACTTTGGCCAGTGCTGCTACGGTTGCCTGATCTGGTATCTCGACCGCTGGCCACTCATCCACTTTTTTATCTCCGATGGACGTTGCGATCAGGGCCGAAACCCTGGCGCTAGCACGAGACAGTCCCGTTACAGAATAACGTTGAACCATCTGCAACAGATCCGCCGACATCATTTCGTTCACGGCCGGGGCAATCCTCGGTGAACGCATTAGCGACATTGCTTGCGCGCGATTCAGAATGGCGACTGTCGCATGGGTGATGGCAGCGATATTCCATGGCAAAACCGCGCGCTGGATGATTGTCGCAGCGCCGAACGTCTGTCCTGCGCTATAGGTGCGCATCGGAATTTCGTGCCCGTCTTCCGACGAGACAAACGAACGCAATTCGCCTTCAAGCAACATGAAAAGCGGGGAACTTGCGTCACCGGAAAAGGCGACATATTCGCCCGGGGTGAAGTGATTAACGCGCGCCAATCCAGTGGCCAGTTCTATCTCTTCATTGGTTGCGCTCGAAAATAGCGCTAGGTTTCTCAGATCGTGGCTCGGAGTTTCGTTTTTCATTTTCTTGCCCAAGATGCGAGACGCATTCTAAGAGAAAGAAAGAATCTATTCGCATGTTTTGTCGTTTTACAACATTTTACAATTTGTGAAACGTTTGCGATTTGGCCGGCTCTTTGATGACTTCGTGAATTGTAAGGATATTTCCGTTGTTTTCGGCGCTTTGTTTTGCGGCGTCGTAATTTTGTGAAATATAATTTCAACCTTTTCATTGAAAGAGCGAGTTCGCCATTTCGTGCAAAAGTTAACCGATTGGTCAGAATCTGTGTTAGCCGCGATTTTTGACCGTCGTTGATTTATCCGTTTTTTGGCTCTGACTGGCAGCCGAAGCGGACTTTGAGTGCGAGTACCGTTAAACGTCATGTTGTCAATTTCAACATGACGCGATTGAAGAGCGCCTGTGAAGCACGCTTAACGAGGTGTGCTTACAAGCGCGGGTACAGTCACGCCTGCATCAGGAAAGTCGCATTCGGAACTGTCGCAAAAGGGTGTGCAAGTCATCCGATCATTCATTCGGTTATTTCGTGCTCTGCGTCACGAGATGCACTTCTGCCAAGGGTAACGCTAGCCGACGCTGGCCACGATTCGTCCGCCTCAGAGCCCTGCTTCCAGGGTATCAAAGGCAGTTGGGATGTTCAAGCCACCTTTGGCAGAACAGCTTTCCGGGCACACAGTCCGCGCATCAACCAGTTTTTCAGATGCTCGGAAAGCCCACGTTCAAGCAGACTGTGAGCTACGTTGGCGACGACGATAGCAACCACCGTCGTCAGAACGAGAAACGAGTACCCATACGACAGGTTGCCATATCCCATCTTCACAAAAAGGTCGCTGAGCACTTCTTGCACCAATGGGTGCCACAAATACAAGGAGAACGATATATCGCCAAGATAGGTCAGCGCATTGGGCGCGGCCAGTTGCAGCCGCTTGCTGGCGAGTACCAGCGCGAGCATCAACGGTATCAACGACAGCCCCCATTGGGTGATGCCGTGTCCCATCTGGAAGCGCGCCATGTATTGCCAAAGCACAAAAGACACGGCCGTGAATAGCAGCAGTTTCAGCGTCGACCTGTTACGAATCTCGATACGTGACCGGTAGACCAGGCCGAGGATGACGCCCGCAGCGAATTGCCAGATGATCGGCGACGTCAAAAGCTGGCAGTACGCGTGACTGAATCTATAGTCGGTAAAGGCGTCGAACGTGATCTGGCCGTGCAGGCAAGGAATCAACAACAGCGTCACACTGAGCCATACACTCAGCGCAATCCATCGTCCGCGACCGAATAGCATCGACAGACCGAACACCGCATAAAAATACATCTCATAGTTCAGCGACCACCCGACCGACGGAATCGGGAAGCCAAAGTCGGGCGGCGTGCCGTTGCCAGTAGGCATAAAGAGCAACGTGTACAGAAGTTGTCGCAAATGGCCCGGAATCTGAAAGAAATGCCGGCCGTGCCACACCACTCCGACGAATGTGAGCGACGCGACGGCGTAGACGGGCCAGACACGGCAAAAGCGCTTGATCAAGAATCCGAGGACATAGGCCGTTGAGCCATCGGAGTGCGTGGTTGTATGAACCATGATGAAGCCGCTAACGATGAAAAAGAGCGCCACCCCCATCATGCCCGCAGGGCCGAACAGAACATCGCCCATGCCCATTCCGTAGGGACTAATAAAGCGGCTGCCATGGTAAAGCACGACCATCAACGCAGCGACGCCGCGAAGCGCCTGGATAAAGGCCAGCTTCTGGTTTGGCATTTGGGTCTGTTCGAACTGCTCAGGCATGTTGATGTGCGGCAGGAACCGAGAAATGTTCAGTTAACGGAAGCGGTTGGTATGAATTTAGAAAAATCGGTGGAATTGGTTGTAACGACATGCAAGTAAGGTGGTTGTCCGATCGCCCAGCGCACCATCGCATCAGTTGCACATTTGCGTTGTGACGGCCGTCACATGGAAAGAACGCTTCGTGAAATAGACTTCTTGCCTTTGGCCGTCGCACGAAACGCGCAATTACCGAATTTCCTCGATGAGCCAGGAACTCGAAGTCCGACATGCGTTCAGTCAATATCCAGTACGACGCGCGCCTCGATCATCTGAGGGCCGGCGCCGCGTTGCTCGTCTTTTTCTATCACACGTTTCACGTGCTATACGGGCACTGGCAGCCTTACCCACATGCATTTCTGGCCGGCTGGCTCGTCGAAGGTCACAGCGGCGTGGGCCTGTTCTTCGTGCTGTCCGGATTCCTCTTCATGCGTATCGCGCTGGGTGCGCCGGCAATCCGCTGGAGCGCATTCATGAAGAACCGTCTGTTGAGAATCTTCCCGCTTTTCGTGGTGATGTTTGTCGTCGCCACCTCTATCGGACGTGACAACTTCGGACCCGCAGACCTGCTTTATCTGCTCGCGTCCAACCTGGGTCGGGCCCCGACATCAAACTCCTTCATGACGGGCGCCGCATGGACGATATCGCTCGAGTTTTCGTTCTACATGGTATTTCCGTTTCTGGCGCGCTTTACCATCCAGTACGGCATCGGATGGCTACTGAGACTGATCGCGCTGTGGCTGTTGCTGCGCTGCGGTGCGTATTTCTTTAGTGCCCAGTCCACGCACATGTACTACTCGACCTTGCTCGGTCGATTCGACCAGTTTCTGGTCGGCATGGCGGCCGCGCTGCTTGCGCGACGTGTGTCGACGCTTAGAGAGCGTCGTCTGCACGGTATCTGGTGCGTTGTCGCTGCGGCACTCGTCGTGACGCTGCTCGGCCTGCTCGCGCGCCACGCGAGCTATCAGTTGCCGCAGCCAAAGCAACCGGTATGGGCAGTCTGGGGACTCGTCGAAGCGCTAATGTGGAGTTTCGTGATCGTCGCTTACACGAGCTGGCGAGGCTCAGTCGACGGCATGTTGAGCGCGTTCCTCGCGATGGTCGGCGAGTCGAGCTATTCGCTCTATCTTTGGCACTGTGTGGTGCTCTACCTCTTTGCGAAACTTACGGCAGCCTCCTTTGAAGCCGTCAATTGGCGCATGGGCATGTGCGCAGCGATAATGGTACTGCTTCCGTTATGTCTGCTGGTCGCGCGCCTCAGCTATACGACGATCGAAAGACCGTGGCTTCTGATGCGCAGCCGCTATCACTAGCCGCGCCTTTAGCATTACGCAATTCTGCAAAGTGTGCGCATCCGCACAACTTCGAAAGTGTTCCTGCGATAAATTTCCGTGCAGGCATTGGTCGGTCGGGATATGGCTCAGCCACTCCGCCCTGGCTCATTTCACGGAAGAACCGTCATGGCTGTCACATCGAAGAAAAAGCGCAAAAGCCTGCGCGCAAACGGAAACGTTCCGAGTCATTGGACGGCCGAGTGGGCCGTCGAACCCGCAGCTACGGAAGGTTGGGTCAACGTCACGTTGACCGTCAAACAGACCGACGGTGTGTCGACGGTCCAACGAACATACCGCTATCTGCTGAGCCGCGAGCGCGCCAGCCAGCTCATGCAGGAGATGAACGAATCGCTGGCGAGGGAAGCAGCCAGCGAGAACCTCGATAGCACGGCGGCGCTTGTTGCGGCCAGAGCTGCCCTGCAAGCAGGGGCAAGCTCATCCGCATTGACGCCCGAAGAGAACAATACGCTGCTCGATCATTTCGCGCTCGGCGCCTATGGGCTCGTCGGTAACTAGGCTCGACGCCGACGCGGCACGACGGGCCCGCGGCGAGGAAACTGCGGGCGAGACCGTCAACGCCTCTGGGCCGGCCAGGAAGCGTTCGCGAGTGCCGGAGCAGGCGGCAGATTCAGACGCACCATCTTTGACGAGACGAGTGCCGATGGGCCGGGAGCCGGAAGGTCTCCCGCTGTCGCGCCTGTATTGGCGACGTTGGCGGGCACGAACCACTTCGAAACGTCGTACAGGTTTTCGGCTGTCAGTATGCCAGCCGCCTTTCTCAATTGCAGGGTCGCCAACAGGTACTGATATCGTGCCTTGGCCAGATCACGTCTGGACTGGTACAACTGCTGTTCGGCTGTCAGTACGTCCAGGTTGGTGCGCATTCCAGCCTGCACACTCTTGCGCGTTGCAGTGATGAGCAGCGTCGCGGATTCGACGGCGCGCTCGAGTGCGTCGATGCGCGTCAAGCTGCTCGTGCACACGTTGTACTGCTTGCGGACGTCGAGCAGCACCTTGTCGGTCTTGTCCTGCAGGATGAACTGCTCCCGCTCGTAGTTGTCCCTGGCCTGACGCGAGCTTGCGGAAACGAGGCCGCCGGAATAGAGAGGAATCGTCAGCTCGACACCAATGGACCTGGTCGAATATCGTTGTCCGATCGTATTGACGGAATCAGACTGATTGCGCCCCACGCTGGCAACGATATCGACGCGTGGGTAGAAGCCGGCCCGCACGATTTCGACCTGCTGACGCGCGGCTTCCACAGTATGTCTCTCCGCGATCAGGTCTGCGCTGTTTTCGAGCGCGATGTCGTGCCATTGATCGAAGCTGCCCGCCGCTGACGCATCAGGCTTGTACTTCCCGGTCAGTCTGTCGAGATTGACCGCCTCCTTGTCGACGGACAAGCCGGTGAGCGCCTCCAGCGTGTGCGCCATGTTATCGACGTTATCGCGCGCATCGGCGACATCGGCACGTGCGAGCTCGGCCTTTGCGCGCGTTTCGAGAATATCGGTGCGCGTTCCTTCGCCATTGCGAAAGAGCGCTTCGTTGCTGGCGAGCTGTTCGTCGAACGCCTTTTGTTGCGCGAGCGCGAGCGCCAGCTGATCGAGCGCGTACGCGGTGTCGGTGTACGCAGTCAGCACGCGCACGAGCAGGTCCTCGCTATGCCCGGCAAACGTCGCTTCCGAGGCGAGCGCCTGCGCCTTGCCGTACCGGTAGCGAGCGATGCCTTCATAGCTGAAAAGCGGCTGTCGCAGTGAAACGCCCGCCGCGTAGGCCCGATATTGCTGATCAGTTGTCTCTGGCTGGCCGGGGAAGAGCGGTCCGAGCTGCGTCGTCCGCGTCCAGTCGCGATAGTTGGCATAGTTGGCCGACAGGTTAGGCAAAAGATAGGAGCGGCCAATCACCCGGTTCTCTTCGCCCGCATCACGCTCCTTGATCGCTGCGGCATAGACGGGATCGTGCGTGAGGGCGGCGTCATACGCGTCGGCGGGGCCAAATGCGTGGGCGGGGCTGGCCGCTCCGAATGTCAGCGCTGCCCCCACTGCAACAGAAAGACGCCGAAAAGAGCCAGGAACCGCACGGAGCGAACGCGCGTTGGCGCACCGCGGCGCTCGCCGCGAATTCGATGCAATTGACTTCACCGCGTCAGTCCTCCGTCAGCGCCGTGCGCGCGCGATCGACGATCGGCTTGAGCAGATAGCTCAGCAGCGAGCGCTCGCCGGCCTTGACGAAGACCTCGACGGGCATGCCGGGCTTCACGTCGAAGTGCGCCAGCTCTTTCATGCCTTGCGGTGTGACCTTGACTCGCAAGCGGTAGAACGGGGCAGCCGTGCGTTCGTTCACGAGCCGGTCGGCCGAGACGAAGGACACAGTTCCCGGAATGCGCGGCGTGGTGTTCTGGTTGAACGCGGTGAACATCATGTCCACAGGCATCGCATCATGCACCTTGTCGACCAGATTGACGGGCAATTCCGCTTCGACTTCGAGCGGCTCGCCGCTTGGGACGACTTCCATCAGCTTCGCCCCCGCGGCGATCACGCCGCCATTTGTGAAAACATTGACGCCCACCACCGTGCCATCGACGGGCGCACGAAGCTCGGTGTTATTGACTTCAAAATCGATTTCGCTCAGCTTGCTACGAAGCGCGCTCGTATCGCGTTCGACATCGGTAAGCTGAGTGCGCACTTCCTTCATGTAGTCTTCCTGCTGTTGCGCGATGCGCATGCGCGCTTCGGCAATCTGGCTCGCCAGTTGCGCCGAGTATCCGGATTGCGTGGCGATCTCGCTTTGGACTCGCGCGTCCTCGCGTTCCAGATCCTGCAGCTTGGTGCGCGGCACGTAACCTTCATTGGCGAGCTGCCGCACCCCGGCTAGCTGGTCGCTTAGCACCTTCTGTTCTGCCTGTTTCTGCTGGTTCGCATCCTTCGAGCGGGCAAGCTGTGCGCCGTAACCTGACATCGTCTGACGCAGCGCGCCAATGGACGACTGCAACGCAGCGCGGCGCGAATTCAGGAGTTCCTGCTGCAGACGCATGTTGTCCAGGACCTGCTGGTTGTGCCCGGCAGCGGCCCTTTGCAGTTCGGCCGGAAATGCGATTTTCGGGGCGCCCGTTGCCTCGGCTTCGAGGCGCGAGCGCACGGCCAGTTCGCTCAGAAACTGCGCGCTGATTGCCGCCTGCTGGGCGCGGGCTTGCACGGAGTTCATCCGGACGAGCACCTGACCAGCCTTCACCACGTCGCCGTCGTGCACCAGGATGTCCTCGATGATGCCGCCGGTTGGGTGCTGGATCTGCTTGCGGTTGCCCGTGACGACAACCGTACCTTGAACAGGAACCCCCTTGCTGAGTGGCGCGAACGTCGCCCACAGCAGCGAGCCGACCACACCGACGAGAACGATGGTCCAACCGACCCTGACATAACGCAGTTCGTCAGTCTGGACTTCGGGTGGCACAGACGTGCCAAGTACTTCAAGCGCCGGCGTGCCGGCTTTCTTGCTTGCTGAATTGAACATATTGACTCTTGAGGTCAGGCCGTTGCGTCGGCGGTCTCGACAGACGGTGGCTGGTTTGGCGCGGCGGCACGTGCAGCGGCGGATGCCTCTGCGGAAGCTGGGGCTGCCTGCTGTTGTGCGGGTGCCTTCGACAAGGTGGCCATCACGTGAGCGGTTGGCCCGTAAAGCCGCAGTTGCCCTTCGACGAGTAGCAACAGCTTCGTGGTTGCCGCAATGATGCTTGTGCGGTGCGTGATCAGTACGACCGTCTTCCCTGCTTGACGCAGTTGATCGATCGCGTGCCTGAGCGCCGCCTCGCCCATTTCGTCGAGATTCGAGTTCGGTTCGTCGAGCACGATCAGCGCGGGATTGCCATATAGTGCGCGCGCGAGGCCGATGCGCTGCTTCTGGCCTCCCGAGAGACCCGAGCCGCCATCGCCGACGGGCGTATCGTACCCTTGCGGCAATCGCAGGATCATGTCATGGACGCCCGCAAGCCGCGCGGCTTCGATGACCTTGGCCGAGTCGATCTGCCCGAAACGGGCGATGTTTTCGGCGATCGTTCCACCGAACAGTTCGATATCCTGCGGCAGGTAACCGATGTGCGGTCCGAGCTGGTCCTTGTTCCACTGGTAGATGTCGGCGCCATCGAGGCGCACCGTGCCGAGCGCGGCGGGCCACACCCCGACGAGCAGGCGGGCCAGTGTCGATTTGCCTGAAGCGCTCGGACCGATCACGCCGACCACGTCGCCAGCTTCAATTGAGAAATTGAGGTTTTGCAGCACCGGCACGCGGATGCCAGGAGGCGCGGCGCTGACGCCTTCGAGCGCGAGGCTGCCCGACGGTGCCGGCAGGGTCATGCCGACACGACGCGCCGGATTGGCGTCGAGCAGATCGACCAGACGGTTATACGCGCTTTTTGCGGCATTCCACTGGCGCCACACGGAGATCACCATTTCGAGCGGACTGAGCGCGCGTCCCATCAGGATCGATCCCGCTATCATCATGCCGGACGTCACCTGCCCGCGAATCGCGAGCAACGCACCGAGACCGAGCACGAGAGACTGCAGCGACAGGCGCACGAACTTCGTGATGTTGCCAACCAGTGCCGCCTTCTCGCTCGCTTCGGCCTGACGTGCAAGGAAGCCCGTGTTCAGGACGGACCAGCGCGACAACAGGTCGGGCAGCATGCCCATCGCTTCGATAACCTGAGCATTGCGCAGATTGCTCGTCGCGAGCGCCGTCGAACGGATCGACAACTGGGTCGCGTCTGCAAGCGGTTGCCGCGACACGCGCTCGTTGACCACGGCCAGTGCGACGAGTACGGCAGAGCCAGCAACCGCGAACAGCCCGAGCCACAGGTTGAACGCGAAGATCACGATCAGATAGACGGGAAACCACGGTGCGTCGAAGAATGCGAAAAGCGCATTGCCGGTGACGAACTGACGGATCGTCGTCAGGTCGTTCAGCGATTGCCCGGCATTCGTACCCTGCCGTTTGAGGTTGGACTCGAAGCTGGCTGTATAGACGCGCGAATTGAGTTGCATGTCGAGCTTGGCGCCAACCCGGATAACGATGAAGCTGCGCACATACTCGAGCGCTGCCGATAATCCATACATGCCGAACATCATCAACGTCAGCATGGCGAGCGTGACACCATTGCGGCTCGGAATCACACGGTCGTACACCTGCAGCATGTACAGCGACGGCACGAGCATCAGCAGGTTGATGAACATGCTGAAGATGCCGATCGTGCGGAATACGCGCTTGTAGCCGAGTAGCGCCTGCACGATCTCGTTCGTTGGAAGTTTGAAATTCGTTGTCATTTTGCTGACGCCCGCGTTGAGCGGGTATGGCCTCTTTCTCGCGCGACTGGTGGTTCGCCCCTTTTCTCAAGGTGAAGTCGCAGTATTGTTATCCACCCACGAAGGCGCCATTCTGCGGGAATGACATTCGCAAAAATGTGATCGCTGTCACACGGATGAGGGGGTAGGCAATATGTGACGGCCGTCACATATAAAGACGCGTACAACAACGATACTTACGTCGCTCCACGCTGTGCACATCAATAAAAAGTCACGAATGGTCGAGAATCAGATTTCGGGGATGCCGCTCAGAGTTGCAATGGGTGGCCGTGCGCTCCTCACGCCACTAACGGGAATAGGGCAATACGCGTTTCATCTCGCGCACGAGTTCGTGCGGTGTGGCCACGACGTGCGTTTCTTTTATGGAACTCATTGGTCGTCATCGATTGCAACGGGAAACGATAGCGCATCATCGGCATCTCTTGGCGCCCCTTCGTTGCGCACCCGAATGGCAAGCGTCGCCAAACGGTTTGCACGGCGTCACGTGCCCTGTGTTTACAGGTACATGCCGCATGTCGAGCAGTTTCGCTTCAATTCAGGCGTGCGGCGCAGTGCGGCGCCCCACGTGTACCACGATCCGAACTTCATTCCGTTTCGCTTTGACGGCCCGACGGTGATTACCGCGCACGACGCATCGTGGGTGCGGTATCCGCAATATCATCCGGCAGCACGGCTCGCATTGTTGCGGAACAATTTTCCGAAAGCGCTCGAGCGCGCGGATCGTGTGATCGTCGTATCCGAATTCGTGCGAGACGAATTGATCTCCTGCTTCGGCGCGCGACCAGAGCGGCTGCGTGTTGTCCATAACGGTGTATCAGCACGCTTCAGGCCATACACGACTGAAGAGACGCGCGAGGTGCTGTCGCGCAACAATCTCATCCATGGGCAGTATTTCGCAGCCGTGGGCACGCTGGAGCCGCGCAAGAACCTGCTTGCGGCGCTCGATGCGCATACCCGGCTGCCAATGCCGGTAAGACGCAAGTTTCCGCTCGTGCTGGTCGGCGGCGAAGGATGGATGACGGAGTCGCTGCACACCGCGCTTGTGAAGTCGTTGAACGATGGCACGGTTCGCAGGCTCGGGTACGTGCCCGACGAGGCGCTGCCTTTGCTGACAGCCGGCGCGCTCGCTCTGCTCTACCCGTCGATGTATGAAGGCTTTGGGTTGCCGGTCCTCGAAGCGATGGCATCGGGTGTCCCTGTTATCTGCTCGAACGCTCGCGCGCTTGTAGAAGTGACGGGCAACGCAGGGCTCCTCTACGACCCCGATGATATTCCGGGATTCGCCGACGCAATGCAGATGCTCATCGACGATTCGGCGCTGCGCGCGCTGCTCGTCGCGCGGGGCAAAACGCGGGCGCAGCATTTCAGTTGGCGGCGCTCGGCGCAAGAGACGCTCGATGTATACAGGCAGGTTATCGTCTAGCGCAAACGCTGTCGCCTCGAATACCCGTTAATCGGAAATTGCTCAAAATGGTTAGCTTCAGGACCAGTCTCGATCATGTCTGGCTGCTGGCTCGACAGGATCTCGTGGATCGTCATCGTGAAAACGCGTTGGGCGCAGCGTGGTTGCTGTTGCAGCCGCTCGCGTTCATCGCACTGTTCAGCACGGTGTTTTCGCACTTCATGCGTTCGCGGCTCGGCACATACGCCGATCCATATTTGTATACGGTCTATCTGATCAGCGGGCTTCTGATGTGGAATCTGTTTTCCAACATCGTGAGCCGGCTCGCCGCGGTGTACAGCGGGAAAGCGCATCTGATTCGCAAGATCAGTGTGAACCTCTGGATCATGCCGCTTCACATCGTCGTCTCGGAGTGGGTTGTGTACGTGATCGCGATGTCGTTTTTTGCGGTGTTTCTTCTGGTGATCGGCCATCCCATCGGTCCGCAGTGGTGTCTGCTGCCTGCCGTCGCCTTGCTTCTAAGTGCGCTCGCTTATGGGCTCGGCGTCATGCTCGGCACCATCGACGTATTCGTTCCCGATGTGAAGAACGTGTTGAACATCGTATTGCAGTTCGGGTTCTGGCTGACGCCCGTTGTCTACCTGGCCGATATTCTGCCGCTTTGGGCAGAGCACTTGATGCATTTCAATCCGGTGTTCTGGGCAGTCGACGCGACGCACGGCATCGTCGTATGGCATCGCTGGCCGCCGCTCGAGGAGTTCGCCGCGCTTGCCGTGACTTGTGTTGTGAGCCTGGTCGCGAGCCGCGCGCTGCTCGCTCGCCTGCAGGCCGAAGTGAGGGATTTGCTGTGATCAGTCATGCACCTTCCGACGCGCCCGTGCTGGTCGTCGAGCACCTGCGCAAGCAGTTCAACATCTACAACCGTCCCGCGGACCGTCTGATACAGGGTCTGACGGGCAAGGCGCGCTATCGTCGTCACGTCGCCCTCGACGATATTTCGTTTTCTCTTGCGCGAGGTGAAGCGATCGGCGTGCTCGGCCAGAACGGCGCCGGCAAGTCGACGCTGTTGAAGCTCGTGAGCGGTGTGCTCGAAGCAGATTCGGGAACGATCCGCCGTAACGGTCGTATCACGGGTCTGCTCGAACTCGGCACGGGCTTCGACTCGAAGCTGTCGGGCCGGGACAACATCGCTGTCAATGCGCGCCTCATCGGCATGACGGGTGACGAGATTGCAGAACGCCTCAACGACATCATTGCATTTTCGGAACTGGGCGAATTCATCGACGCCCCCGTGCGCACGTACTCGTCCGGGATGGTAATGCGTCTTGGCTTCGCGATTGCGATCCACGCGGATCCCGTCTGCTTTATCGTCGACGAAGCACTGGCCGTGGGCGACGCACGCTTTCAGCAGAAGTGCCTGAAGCGAATCCGGGCCTTCCGCGACCGCGGCGGATCCATTCTGTATGTGTCGCACGACATCAACTCGGTGAAGCTGCTGTGCGACCGCGCGCTGCTCCTGTCAAACGGCAAGGTGATCTTCGACGGCGGCCCCGAAGAAGCCGCGCAAAGCTATTACCGGCTGATCGCCGGCGTCGACGATGCTCTGCGCAATGCCCGGGATGACGAGCAGGAATCGTATGGCGCGATGCGCACGCGAATTCTGCAAGTGACGATGGCGAACCGCTTCGGCGTCGGTGATCGGTTCGGCTCCGGCGAACAGGTAACTGTCACGCTCGACTGCGAGTCGTTGCAGGATGCGGAGCTGTCAGTTGGCATCCTGATCCGCGATCGTTTTGGTCAAGACGTGTTCGGGACAAATACTTCGCTACTTGGAAAACCGGCGGTCTTTCAGCAGGGCGGGCACGTCGAGTGCCGCTTTTCATTGCCGCTGAACTTTGCCCCCGGCAAATACACCTTGACCGTCGCACTGCATACGGACGACACGCACGTTCACGATTGTCAGCACTGGTGGGACGCGGCAGCGACGTTCGAGATCGCGGGTTTTACGAAGACGCCGTTTTCGGGCCTTTGCTACGTGCCGGTCGAATTTCAACAACACATCCCAGTGGATTCCGCACAATTTGCAACGAGCCAATCATGACTAACGCGGCACTCTCGGCTCTTATCGAGCGCGTCAAGGCGGAAGCGGCGACGCGCACGCCGGCACATCAACCCTTGTCGCGACCTGCGCTGCAGCTACCAGGCGATTCGGGCCGCGTGCGCGCGCGCGGCTTGCAGCAGACGTCCGCTTCTCCGGCAGACGTCGGTGTCGAGCGATTCATGCTTGGCGATAACGACGATTTTATCGACGAAGCGTACCGTTATCTGCTCGGCCGCGAATCCGACGATTCGGGCCGACGGCATTACAGGGCGCAACTGGCGAATGGCGTTAGCCGGCTTAGTATCGCAGCGAAATTGCGGCTGTCGCGCGAGGGACGCAACCGAGGTACAGGCACGGACGGGCTGAAATGGGCAATGGCGCTCACGGCCTTTGACAGCGCATTGCGTCCGCTGCGCATGAGCTTCGTGACGCGCTCGGCGATGCGGCGTCTCGAACGGCGCGTGTCGAAACGCGCAGCGCTACTCGAATGCTGGCGCGCAATTGAAGATATCGAGGCGCGGCTTGATGAGCACAAGGCGCACGTGGAGACTTCAATAGAAACCGCCGTGGCGACTGCAAGGGCAGCTGTTGCGAAGGCCGCGCAAGACGAGTCGCTCGTTTCGCAGCAAGTGCTCGACCGATACTACCTCGCATTCGAAGACGCTAACCGCGGCTCTCAGGAGAGCGTCTCGGCCAAGCTCGCCGTCTATAACGACTGGCTCGGCACCCGCGTACCGGGGCGCCGCGGCCTGCAACATGCAATAGTCGACATCGGGTCTGGGCGTGGCGAATGGCTCGCGTATGTATCGGCAAAACATTTCGACGCGGTGGGGGTCGACGCGAACCCCGTTATGGTCGACATGTGCACGGCGCGTGGGTTCGACGTGCAATGCATGGACGCGCTCGGCTATTTGCGCAGCCTTCCTTCCCGATCGGTCGGCGCGGTCACGGGCTTTCACATCATCGAACATTTGCCGTTCGACTATCTTTATGCGCTCGTTGCGGAATGCAATCGCGTGCTGGTGGACGGAGGGTCGGTGCTGTTCGAGACTCCGAACCCGGAAAACGTCCTGGTCGGCAGCCACACGTTCTATCACGACTTCACACACCGTAACCCGGTCACGCCGTCTGCCATCACGTTCCTGCTTCAGTATCACGGCTTTGACGACATCGACATCATCAGAAGCAGCCCGTATCCGGAAGAAGCGAAAGTTCCGGGCAACGACCCGCTTACGGAGCGTGTGAACGGCCATCTGTGCGGACCGCAGGATTTCGCCGTAACTGGACGCAAGGCACGCGCGGCGGGAGATCTGGTTTGAAGATACTTGTGACGGCCAATCTGGTGCCGTTCATCCACGGCGGTGCGACTTATCACGTCAACGGGGTCGTGGACGCATTGCGGCAAGCAGGACACTACGTCGAATTGCTGAAGCTGCCGTTTCGCTTCTCGCCGGAAGCCGACATTGCGCGCGCGATGAAGCATGCCTCGTCGCTCGATTTTGTGCAGCCCAACGGCGTGTCGATCGATCGCGTGATCAGCCTTCAGTTCCCGGGATATGGCATCGCCCATCCCAATCATTACGCGTGGGTCATGCATCAGCATCGCGCCGCGTACGAACTGTACGATCCCGCGCGGTCGACACCGGAATTCGACGCATTGCGCGAGCAGATCATCGCCTTCGATAACGCGTCGTTGACGCGCGCCCGAGCCGTGTTCGCGAATTCGGGGCGGGTCGCGGAGCGCTTGAAGCAGTTCAACGGCATTGGCGCGCAGCCGCTTTATCATCCGCCGGCGCATACCGGGCATTTCCGGTGCGACGACGCGTTGCCATACGTCTTCTTTCCCAGTCGGCTCGAGACGCTCAAGCGCCAGCACCTGGTGATCGAGGCGGCCCGACACATGCGCTCGTCGCTCAAGATCGTGCTTGCGGGTGACGGAGGCCAGCGCAAAGCGTACGCGGCATTGATCGAACGGCTCGGCGTGGGTGATCGCGTTGCGCTGATCGGCCACGTTACGGAAGAAGAGAAGCGTGCCTTTTATGCGCGTGCGCAAGCAGTCGTTTTTCCCGCTTTCGACGAAGACTACGGCTATATCACGCTCGAGGCGATGCTTTCCTCCAAGCCCGTGCTGACTTGTGCCGACGCGGGCGGCCCGCTCGAGTTCATTTGCCACGGCGACAACGGCTGGATCGAGGAACCCGCCGCCGAGGCGCTTGCCGCTCGTCTCGACTGGATCGCCGCGCATCCGCGCGAAACGGCTGAAGCGGGCGCGCGGGCGCTCGAGACGTGGTGCTCGGCTGACATTTCCTGGGAGCGAGTGGTCCAGGTACTGACCGCCGCATGAGCGAATCGAATCATGAAAATTGCAATTGTTGCACCCAGCCCGGTGCCCTTTGTCATCGGCGGTGCCGAGAATCTGTGGTGGGGCCTTGTCAACGCGTTCAATGCGCAGCCCGGCGTACAGGCCGATCTGCTGAAGGTGCCGAGCCCCGAACGGAACATGGGCGAACTCCTGTCGAGCTATCGTCATTTTTCTTCGCTCAATCTCGATCACTTCGACATGGTGATCAGCACGAAGTACCCGGCCTGGGCAATTCGTCATCGCAACCATGTCGTCTATCTGCAGCATACCCTTCGCGGCCTGTACGACTGCTATCCGGAGCGTATGCCGACCACATTCGATCGGCAGCTGCTGCTGTCGCTCGGCATGCCGGAGCGCATCGTTCGGGCGCTTGCGGAGTACCGCGCGCATGACGTCGAGTTCGATGAACTGCTGGAAGCGCTCGACAGCGCCTTCGCGCGCGCGCCCGAATCGATGTGCTGGGCGTTTCCGGGCCCTGTGACTCGTGCGGCGATCCGACTTCTCGATGCCGTTGCCATGCGTCCCGATAAGATCGGGCACTATGCGGCCATTTCGCGCGTCGTGGCAAAGCGGGACGGGTACTTTCCCGAGGGCGTCGACGTCGCCGTCCATCATCACCCGACGAATCTTCAAGGGCTTGTTGCAGGTCCGCAAGAGACGATCTTCAGCGCGAGCCGGCTCGATCCGCTGAAGCGAATCGACATCATCATCGAAGCGTACAAGGCGAGCCGGCTTGACGTGCCGCTGCACATTGCTGGCAGCGGGCCCGACGAGGCGCGATTGCGCGCGGCTGCGAGCGACCACCCCGGCATCCGGTTCCTGGGGCGCGTGCCTGATGCCGTATTGGCGCAGGAGTACGCTCGCGCGGTCTGCGTGCCATTCGTCCCGCGCGACGAGGACTACGGGCTGATCACACTGGAGGCAATGCTGGCAGCAAAACCGGTGATCGCGACGACCGATTCCGGCGGCCCGATGGAATTGATCGAACATGGCCACAGCGGGCTGATCGTCGAACCGGACGCGCGTGCGCTGGCTGATGCGATGCGGGTGCTATGCGGCGACCTGGCGCGTGCAAGGGAGATGGGGCTGGCGGCCCGATCGCATGCCGCGAGACTTGACTGGGATACGTTGTGCAAGGCACTGCTCGAAGGCGCTCATACAGCGGCAGCCAAAGCGGCAATGGCGGAACCTGCAGCTCAAATAAAGGTGAATGGGGCGACGGGCAGTACCGCGCCGGCGATTGTCGCGCGCCGCGCGAAGCCCGTGCTTGGCGTGCTCAATACCTATCCGATCGCTCCCGTCGTAAGCGGCGGCAAACTTCGCCTCCACGGCCTGTATTCGCACGTGGCGGACGACTTCGACGTGCGCTTCGTCAACCTCGCTTCGCCGGATACGAGACGCCACGTCCGTCACCTGAAGGATGGCTTCAGTGAGGAACTGGTGCCCAAATCAAGCGACTTCATCAAACTGGAGGGCGAGCTGGGAGAAACGCTCGGCGCATCGGTCGAAGATCTGACCGCGGCAATGCATCCCCGCAGCGCGCCGCAGTGGCTCGATGCCATCGACCGGCTGGCCCGGACAGCGGAATTGATGGTGTGTTCGCACCCGTATGCGCTGCCCGCACTGCGCGAGGTCTCGTCCACTGCGTTCGTTTACGAGGCGCACAACGTGGAGGCCGATCTGAAGCGCGACATTTTCGGCTCGCATCAGTGGGCAGTCGATCGTGTCGCAGCGCTGGAGAGACAGGCCGTACGTGAGGGGGTGCTCGTCACGGCGTGCTCCACGCAGGATCGAGACCGGTTGCATTCGCTCTATGAGCGCGTGGACGCCGCGAATCTGATTGTAGTGCCCAACGGCATCGACGTCGGTACAACGCCTTTCCGTCAGAGTGCTATAGCTCAGCGAAGCCGCGCGAAGCTCGGTATAGACGGCCCGCTCGCGCTCTTCATGGGAAGCGCTCATGGCCCGAATGCCGACGCCGCGCGTGTCATTTTCGAGGCCGCTGCCCACCTTCCGCATGTGCAATTCCTGCTGCTCGGCTCCGTGTGCGACATGGTTTCGCGCTGGGACCGACCGGGCAACATCGGGCTCGCCGGCGTTATTAGCGAGGTCGAAAAGCATTGCTGGCTGGAAGTGGCGGACATGGGTCTGAATCCGGTGGTGTCCGGCTCGGGTACCAACTTGAAGCTGATCGAGTACGCTGCGGCGGGCTTGCCGATCGTCAGCACCGCATTCGGAGCGCGCGGAGCGGGTTTTAGAGCGGGGCGGGACTATATTGATGCCGGAGAAGCCGCGTTTGCCGAAGGTATCGCCGAGATGCTGCGACTCGACGAAACGGCCCGCGATGCAATGATTCGCGAGGCGCGTTCCCACGTCGAAAAAGAAGCCAACTGGCCGCTGATAGCCCGAGCCTACGCGGGCAGGCTGAAGAATCTGGTCTGTTGAGTGACGAGGCGTGGCAGGAGCCACGCCCTCAACGATATAGAGCCGCGCGAGAAAAAGGTCTTAAAGGAACAGGTGGCCAACGGACGCGAGCCCGTCTGGCTGACCGGTCAGCGTAAGCTCCACTGTGCCCGTATGTACGGCAAGCTGCGCATGATCCGGTCCCGTCACTTCGCGGAGCAAGCCGTCAACCAGGTCATACGACTGGTCAAGAAAACCAAGTGCTTCATGGCACAGCGAACTCTCGGGGGCACCGGACGTCGTGTGCGCTTTTGTCGGGGGAGTTTGTTGGGACATGGCAGAGCCTGTAAAGTTCGAAGCCGCAGTGTAGCGCAATGAACGCATGTTGGAATCAGTATTTCCATGACAAACCCACCGATGCGCTGCGAACCGTGTACGAGAAAATCGGAATCGAATCCGCGACTCGCTGTACGGACAATTGCGCGTAGGCAGACCAGGCATGCGACAAAGGATATACATAGCGAAGCGACGCAGAGCGTAGCGTCTGTTGCCGGGCTTCGTCGCCAAAAAAGATGGGATCATACGACGACGCATCCGTTTGGGTGCGTTGCTGATAGATCGCCTCGAGGCGTCCCCGACGCCGCATGTCATAGTCGAGTTCGAAATAGGTCGAGTAGCCATGACGGCTACCACCGGGGCGGCCATTGTGCTCACGGTCCCACGAAGGACCGATCAGGAACAGCAGCGTCGTTCGCTCGCCAACCCGCGCATTGAGTGCCGCTCGCGGTTCAACGCGCAGCGCGTTATACATCGAGTTGCCCGGATAGACGGTATCGTCGACAGTCAGATCGATACCCGCACGGGCGATCAGGCCCGTTAGCGTGACCACTGGCGACCAGTTGTTGGCATGCCATACGATATCGCGCTGATAGAGCTGCGTGCCAAGCCACAACACATCTGCGATCACCTCGTTACCCACTTGCCAGTGACCCAGCGAAGTCTGATGGGCGACACCGAGTGTCGCAACGCGCTGGTCGTACGCATGGTCGCGGCGATATTGGCGGCTCGCGAAGCCTGCGATCAGGCTGCTGTTTGGAACGCCAGGAATCGGCAGCCCGCCCTGCAGCGACGATTCGAGATATTGGTCACCGCGCGCGAGGCTCGATGGAGCCAGCACCAGTGAATCGATCGGCGCACCCGATGCGAACGTCACGAGCGAGCTAGAGGGCCCGAAGTTCGCGTTCGACGTAACACCGACGCCGAGCGAGGCAGCCGCTTGCGGGCGCCTGACGTTCTGCACGCAAGGGTTGTCGCGATAGAACACGATCAGCTTCTGAATAGGTGCAGGCACGGCGAATCGCTCTTCGATGCGTGCAAGCGTTTGCCGCGTCAGGTCTCGCTCGCCGAGCTGGCAATAGAGGAGCGCGACGTCCAGCAGCGCACCGGCTTCGCGCGGGTCACGGCGGACGAGTTCGTTCAGCAATTCGATGGCCATCTCGCGGTCGCCGCTTTCGATTGCCGCTTGTGCTTGTGCGCGCAGATCGTCGTTGACGATCTGATCGAGCGACGCATCCGTCATTTGCGCATGCGCCGTGACCGAGAGCAGGGCCAGCGCGCCCGCCATACAGATGCCGCGGCACGACCGCGCGAAGAAACAAAGGAGAGAACGGATCATCTGTGTGAACAGGCTCTCTCAACCGTGTTTCGCGAGGACGGCCGTGTCCTCACTGAGTACATACAGCATTTCAGGGGCGACTCGTCCTCGCAGCGTCGCTTGCGCATACGGGCGCAAATTGTGGCGTGTCACGGCTTTCGCCGTTTCCTCTCCGACCAGCAGATCGGTGCCTGCAACCTTTGCGTAATCCTGCAGGCGGGACGCCACGTTGATCGCGTCGCCAATGGCCGTGTAGGACTGACGCGTCGTCGAGCCGAGTTCGCCCACCACCGCGCTGCCTGTGTTGATGCCGATGCGCGCGCGTACCATCTGGCCGGCGAGAAGCGGCTCTTGGGCGTTGTTGAGCGCTTTCAGCTCCTCGAGCATCGCGAGTGCGCAGTCCATTGCGCGGTCCGGGTGATCGGCCTGTTCGAGCGGCGCTCCCCAGAAAGCCATGATCGCGTCACCGATGTATTTGTCGAGCGTGCCTTCCGTGTCACGGACGCAGCAAGTCAACCGTGTGAGGACAAGTTCGGTCATCGCGACCAGTTGCTCAGGGGTCATCTGCTCGGCGAGCCTGGTATAGCCCTCGATGTCGACGAACAGTACGGAAATGTGCCGACGCTCGGGCTGGAACGCTGTGAGCCCATGACGGCGCACGATTTCGCGCACCACGGTCGGCGGCAAATAGCGACTGAAACGCTGCTCGAACGAGCGGAGCGTTGCCTGCGATGAAATCCACTCGACGGGCGCCTGAACGATGATGAACATCGCGACCGGCACGAGCGGCAGAGCAATCAGGTCCGCTGCGACGAGAGGCGTCAGCAGCGCGACGGCAAGCCATGCGGAGATGGTCATGACGAGTGCGAGCAACGTGGTCAGTGCGCGTGAGCGCCTGAAGAGCACCGCAAACAGCACGATCGTGACCGCCGTCCACGCGAGCGGCAGCAGCGCCGAGCCGCTTGCATATGTGCCGCCCATCTGCGCATCGAGAAGCCATGTCAGCATCTCGGCGTGCACAACGGCCGCCGGCAGCCATGCGTCGACGGGTGTCGCGATATGGTCGGTCAGGCCAAGCGCCGACGATCCGACTATCACATAGCGTTCGCGCAACAGATCGACGGGCGCAGCCCCCGTCAGCACCTGAAGTGCCGGGATGGCATCGAACGACTGGCTGCCGTGACGGAATGGGATGCGAACAGTACCTCGCGAATCGACAGGTAATGAGGCGACCGACTGGCCGTGCGACGGCACGTGATCGGCGCAATGCAACATCTGCCATCCGAACATCGGATAGAGGGTCCCCGCATAACGGATGACGGGCGGCATGGCACGCACGACGCCATCGAACTCCGCAATTGGCGTAACGTGTCCCGTGCAAACAGCGGGATCTTCAAAGAAGTTGCCGACGAAGCCCGTTGCGACGGGTGGGTTCCACGGAACGGTAACCGGATCGCGCGGCGCCCCCACATGTCCCGCTCGAGCGGCGACCCGATTGTGCGACAGGTCGAATGCCTGCGCGAATACGAGCGGATAATGCCTCGCGATCGTCAGCAGCGCCTCGTCGTCCTTTGGATTCGACGCTTCGGGAAACAGGATATCGAGTCCGACGGTCTTCGCGTGAAATCGATCGAACAGCGTCTGAGCGAGACGCGCAATGAGCGCGCGAGGCCACGGCCACGGACCGATGACATCGAGCGAATGCTCGTCGATATCGACCAGCGTGACCCTGGTGTCGGGACGTTGCGCCTTCGTATGTCCCTGACGCCAGTCGTCGAGCGTGAATGCGAGACGTTCGTATGGTTCAGGTTGCCAGCCCGTGGCTAGCAGCACCGAGAGCAGCGCTGTCAATCCGAAAATCGCAAGGCGAACACAGTCGAGTCTCGAGGGGCGTGCTATCGCGCCCACTGTGTTGCTCCAACTGCCATCGTCTTCGAATCGATGCTTTGCAGGAACAGATACCCCGCCTGAGTAGCCGTCTTTCCGGCGAGCGCGCCGTGGATGGATGCCGGAGAGCCGTAATCGCTCGTCAGGATCCCGTCATTGCCGATCGCGCCACGCCCCACGATCGAATGCGTGCTTTCACTGGCGTTCAGGTCGAGCCGGGTCGTGAAGGCGCGCTTCCCGAAGTCGATGGAAAGGCTTGCGTTCGAGATCGTGCCGGGCACGGCCGTGCCTGCCGCCGCATTCACAAGGTAGGCGGCGGATTTCTGCAGCCCGAATTCGAACACACCCTGGGCGGGCATGACCATGTCGGGCTGCGGCGTGCGCGTCATCGCGAACAGCATATTGATGTCAACCCGTTGACTGCCTTGCTGGAGCAAGGCGTCAAGCGTGGTATCGGCGGGTTGCGATGCGAGCGGTGCAAAGCGACCCCAAAAGACCTGTTGCGCTTCAGGCTTCGGCGGCGGTGCAGGTACAGACGGCGCCGGCGTAGGATCGGGCGCGGGCACGGGAGCAGGGGTGACTGTGCGCGGTGTCTGCTCAGGAATGGCATGCATGAACTGAAGTTCGAGCGGGGCGACGCCGACACCGCCTTGCGTTTGCTCAGTGGCCGAGCGGGCCGCATTGTCCTCGCTTTTCTGTGTCGCTGCTCCTTGCGGTGAAATGACTGGCAGCCGGTTTTCGACCAGCAACGGGTGCGTGCTGCCACGATCGACCTGCAGCATCGTATTCGCTTGATCGGCAAACAGCTGCGCGGCGGCTGGGCCTTCGCATGGTCCGCTGCCGGATGACAGACAACTGTCGCCGAGCGGCGTCATCACGATACCGCCGCTACGTACATCGGCGCGTGTCGTATCAGCCGTGGTGAAGACAGAAAAGTCCGTGCCGCGTACGCCGAGCGCTGCGACGGGTGTATTGAGCCGATAGTGATCGCGCGCGGCCTGTGCGCCTTGACCGGAAACCTCGCGCATCGTTCCCTTATGCAGCACGAGCTTGATCACAGACTGTTTCGGTGCGGCAGCGTCGTATTGAAAGCGCTCGAATGTCAGCGAAGAGTCGGGACGCACGCTGATGAAGCCGTGATCGACAGTCGCGATGTAGACGTAACCGTCCGCCCCCGTTTCGATCGTGTCTCCCTGGGAGATCGTTGCATCCTGCGCGATCGGGGAACTTTGTCGTGCGCTGAGAATGCGCGCGCTTCCCACCACTGCAACTGCGTGGCCAACGATGCTATCTATCTTTTCCGTGCCTTGAGCGATCCCGGTCGTGCATGCAACCGACAGCGCAAGTGCCACCACTCTCAGATCAAAGCGTGCGCGCATTTTGTTGTTGTGCTTTATATCGTGCCGGATAGCACGACTGGTCCTCTTCAAATATTAACCAGGTCAGGGTCGCGTTGTGTGATGGCCGTCACAGAATCGATCGGGTTCGTTGATTAATGTGATGGCCGTCACAGATGTTGCGGCGCTGTACCACTATCGTGACGACGTGTCAGAGACCAGGCGCACATACTATTAAATGTCGATCGAAGATAAAAAAACTGACGACGGAATGTTCAAGGCTATCGATCTCCTAAGGCGACAGAAGTTACTTCGCGATGTATCCGACGATGTAATTGAAGAAACCAGTCGCCATATTCGCTACCGGCGTTATAGCAAGCGGGATTTTGTCGTTCATAAGGGCGACGCAGGATCCGCACTGCTCCTGCTGATGTCGGGGCGACTCCAGGTTATCGCACTGTCCGAGGATGGACGTGAAGTCGGGCTCAATTTCGTCGAGCCCGGTGATTACTTCGGCGAGCTATCTATCATAGATGGTGGACCACGTTCGGCATCGATTATTGCGACGACGGAATCGGTGGTGGGGTTCTTGCCGAAACCACAGGCGCAGGCGCTCTTCTACCGCAATCCGGCCGTCGTCGAAGCGCTTTTGCAGCGGCTATGCAGGACGATTCGTCAGGCATCGAACTATCGATCGATGCTCGGCCTCACGCGCGCTTATGCACGCGTGTATTCCGTACTCGAAGCTTCGATGAAGAAGTCCACGGGCGACATGCTGACGATCGAAAACCTGCCGAATCAGCAGGCGATTGCAATCATGGCCAACGTCAGTCGCGAAACGGTGTCACGGGCAATCCGGTCGCTCGTCGATGGCCGCGTCGTCGATCGCGACTACCGCAGACTCATCGTCCGCAACGTCGATTTACTTCGCAAACTCGCGCGCGGCGAGGCGGAGCTGCAACTGCGCAAGGACACATTGGAAGGTGGTGTGTCACGGGAGCAGAGTGCCGCGTGAAGCCGACAACTCTCTCGATGGACGGCTCAGGCCGATTTTTAAGCACCGTACGCTCGCGCTGACCGATTGAACGATCTGTCAGCAACTGGAATCATGCGCGTCTTACATTTCTACCGAACCTATCTGCCCGATACCATCGGGGGCGCCGAGCAGTCGATATATCACTTGTGCCGCGCGGGCGCGGACATCGGTGTCAAGAACAAGATCTTTGCGCTCACACGCATCCGCGATGCCCAGCGGATCGTTCAACTGGAAGGACACGAGGTAGAACGGAGTTTCAACCGGATGACGTTTGCGTCCGTGGAGCTCTCATGGCGCGCGTTACGGGAATTTAGCAGGTTGGCGGCGCAGGCTGACGTCATCCACTACCATTTTCCCTGGCCGATGGCTGACATCGCGCATCTGGCTCGACGTATCAATCGCCCTTCAATCGTCACCTATCACGCGGACATCCAGAGGCAGAAACTGCTGCTCTCACTGTACAGACCATTGATGCGCCGCTTTCTCGCAAGCGTGGACAGGATCGTTGCAACTTCACCCAACTACGTCGCGACTAGTGACGTGCTTCGAAAGCATCTAGACAAGGTCGAAGTCGTGCCGCTAGGTCTCGGACGCGCTTACTACCCGTCGCCCGATGAAGCGTTGATGCAGACATGGCGTGAACGTATCGGTACGCCATTCTTTTTGTTCGTTGGCGTGTTCCGTTACTACAAAGGTCTTCCCGTGCTGATCGAAGCAATGAAGCGTACGGGTTATCCCGTCGTATTCGTTGGCGACGGCCCTTTGGGTTCGAAAATCCGATCGCTCGCCATCGCGAAAGGCGTGACCAATGCTCATTTCACCGGGATGATACCCGAGGCCGACAAGGTCGCACTGGTCAAGCTCAGTCGGGCAATGGTTTTCCCGTCCCCGAACCGGGCAGAAGCATTTGGCATGTCACTGCTGGAAAGTGCGATGCTGGGCAAGCCAATGATTTCATGCGAAATCGGAACAGGCACGAGCTACGTGAATCTGCACGACGAAACAGGGCTTGTTGTCCCACCGAATGATCCTGATGCACTCGCGGACGCAATGCGACGCCTGTGGGAAGACGATTGCGCTGTCGAACAGATGGGACGTCGCGCTGCATTGCGATTCGAGGACCAGTTCAGCGCACATCGTACCGCGCAAAGTTACCGGCGCATATATGAAGCCGTGCTCGCAGAGCGCGCGGTGACAAACTTTGCAGCAGTCCCGAACCAACGACAACTGACAAGACTTCATGCTACGCCATCCGACGTGGCAACCGAGAGGCAATAGCAATCATGAACCATCCGTCTGTTCCTGAAACGGTACGTTATGCCATTTCCGGCATGTCCGATCCTGTACCTGGTGCATCGCCGATCTTGCCAGTCGTGCTTGCAGGGGGAGCGGGTACGCGGTTGTGGCCACTCTCGCGCGAAGCACATCCCAAACAGTTGCTGGCGCTGCTCGGAGATCAATCGATGCTCGAAATGTCCGTCGCTCGTCTGGACGGAATCGTCACCACGCATGCCAATCGCGGCCTCGTGGTGTGCGCCGACGAGCATCGCTTCCAGGTGGCGAAACACCTTGAGGCGAGCACCAGGGAGTGGCAGACGATCGTCGAACCGGTCGCACGCAATACGGCACCTGCGCTGACTCTCTCCGCACTCTGTGCAACGGCCAATGGCGACGACCCCGTACTTGTCGTGATGCCCGCTGACCACGCAATCGACGATGTAACTGCTTTCGAGCACGCTGTGCAAGGCGCTGCATCGCTTGCACAAGAAGGGAAAATTGTGGCGCTAGGTATCGCGCCCACTCGTGCAGAAACGGGATATGGATATATCGAAACCGGCGTGGCGCTCGAAAGCGCGACTGGACACCGGGCGCGTGCACTGACTCGTTTCGTCGAAAAGCCGGCTCGCGAAGCGGCGGAAGCCTTCGTGGCGTGCGGCAGGTACTGGTGGAATAGCGGCATTTTTGTTGTGCGTGCATCGGTCTGGCTCGCCGCCATCGACTCCGCGCGGCCGGATATCGCACAATCGTGCAAAACGGCCTGGCTGCGCGCAAATGCGGAAGGCAGAGAGTGGCGACCGGACGCCCAGAGCATGGGTGCTTGCCCGAGCGATTCAATCGATTACGCGGTAATGGAGCGTCTTGCCGCCTGCGGGATCGAGGGCGCTGTCGTGCCGCTCGAAGCGGGATGGAATGACGTTGGCGCCTGGGATGCAGTCTGGGACATTCTTCCAAAGGACGAGGCAGGTAATGTCGTGCGTGGAGATGTTTTGCTCGCGAATGCATCCGGCACCTATGCGCATTCGGAAGAACGACTGATTGCGTGTGTCGGCACCACCGATCTAATTGTCGTCGAGACGGCTGACGCTGTACTCGTTGCCGACCGTCAGCATGCTCAAGAGGTCAAGACAATCGTCGGCCGTATTCGCAAGCGTGAACGGGCGGAGGCGGCCCATCACCGCAAGGTACAGCGTCCCTGGGGATACTACGATTCGATTGACAAGGGATCGCGTTATCAGGTCAAACGCATCGTAGTCATGCCGGGGGCAACGTTGTCGCTCCAGTTGCACCATCACCGGTCGGAGCACTGGATCGTTGTGAGCGGCACGGCGCGCGTCACGCGGGGCGACGAAACGTTTACGCTGACGGAGAATCAGTCTACGTATGTGCCAATCGGTGTGAAGCACAGGCTCGAAAACCCGGGGCGCGTGCCACTCGAGATGATCGAAGTTCAATGTGGGTCCTATCTTGGGGAAGACGACATCGTTCGCTTTGACGATCGATACGGGCGTCATTGACGCGATCGGCCCTCGACATGTGCCGCCGCCCGCAAAGAGCAGGTCGCCGACGTTCGATATGTGTGGATCTGCAATCATCCAGTCGGACATTGAGATGAACTCATACAAAGATCTGGCCGCCCGGATGGCACGACAGGAGGTGGAAATCGAAAAAGCGCGCAAGGCCGAAGTTGCCGTCTTGATTGGTGAAATCGTCCGAAGGAAGGCGGCATACGGCATCGCAGAGCGTCGATGGCGGTCGCGGGAACGGTGGAAGCCTGCATGTGAACTGAAGCATCTGCACGAGCCCTGGTGAGCCGCGCGGCGCCCTCGCGCCGTTGGACCAGGTTCGCCTGCACATCAACACATCAGTACGTTGACGGCATCTTCGAGCGCCTGCGCCACCTGCCTGAGATGGACGGACGACGCGGCCGACTCTTCGACGACGCTGTGTTCATCTGAGTGATTCTAGCAAGCTGCTCCACCGCAATCTGCGTCCCGATGATCCCGGCGCTTTGTCCGGTACTGGCCTGAGCGATACCCGGGATTGTCCGCGTGAGCTCCGAAACGGATTGCTCGACCATCACCGGACTCTCGAAAACGATGCTGCGACTCACCGGCGAGGACATTGAGCGCACTCGCCAGCAAACCCTTGCCGGGTGGACATCTGGTTTTTGCGAGATCTACGTAGCCGGTATGTCGTAAATCTTCGCGAACCGCAGCGGGCTTGCACCACCCGCCGCGAGTCTTTATGTGCCGATCAACCGCACATCAAACGATCTCAATCGCAAGCGCAATGCCCTGCCCACCGCCGATGCACAGCGTAACGATGCCGCGCTTCAACCCATCGCGGCGCATCGAATGGATGAGGCGCGTCGTGAGCACAGCGCCCGTCGCGCCGATCGGATGGCCATGCGCGATCGCGCCGCCTTCGACGTTGATGATGTCGTGCGCGAGCCCGAGCCTTTGCGCGACCGCGAGCGGCACAGCCGCAAACGCCTCGTTGATCTCGACGCGCTCGACATCGCCGAGCTTCCAGCCCGCGCGCTCCAGCGCGATCTGCACGGCGGGCACAGGGCCGAGTCCGAACATGCCTGGCTCGACGGCCGCGATGCCGAACGCAGCGAGCCGCGCCGACGCTTCGATGCCATGCGCGTCCGCATAGTCGCGCCCCGCGACGATCATCGCCGCCGCGCCGCTATTGAGGCCGGGCGCATTGCCAGCCGTGATCGTGCCGTCGGGACGAAACGCGGGGCGCAGCTTCGCGAGCGTTTGGACCGTCGTATCGGCGCGCGGCTGCTCGTCGCGTGCGAACTGCACGGCGCCCTTGCGTCCTTCGATTTCGACGGCCACGAGTTCCGCATCGAATGCGCCGCGTTCCTGCGCGGCCACGAAACGCTGTTGCGAACGCGCCGCCCATTCGTCCTGAGCGGCGCGCGTCAGCTCGGCTTTCGTCACGAGGTCTTCAGTGTGCCAGCCCGAGTGCTCGTTCGAGAATGCATCGACGAGCCCGTCGCGCAGCATGCTGTCGTGCACCTGCGCGTTGCCCATGCGGCTGCCCCAGCGGCCGCTTTCGAGCAGATACGGTGCACGGTCCATGTTCTCCATGCCGCCCGCAACGGCCACGTCGCCGAGCCCGAGCGCGATCTCCTGCGCGGCCGACACGATCGCCTGCGCGCCCGATCCGCACACGCGGTTCACCGTCAGCGCGGGCACCGAAACGGGCACGCCGCCGCCGATCGACGATTGCCGCGCGGGGTTCATCTTGTTGCCTGCCTGGATCACGTTGCCCATCACCACCGACGACAACGTTTTCGCGTCGATCCCGCCACGCCGCAGCGTCTCGCGCACGGCAACGGCGCCGAGCTGCGTCGCGGGCACATCTTTCAACGATCCGCCGAACGCGCCGATCGGCGTGCGGACGGGATGGGCAATCACTACATCGCGTGCATTCATCGCTATTCCTCAAGTTGAACTACAGCACTTCGATGCCTCGCGCGAACGAGGCGCTTCGTTGAAGGCTTCAGTTGGCGGCCACGTCCGTCGAAGGCCGCGTCTTCGCGACATCGCCATCGGCGGGCGCATCCCATCCGCCGCCCAGCGACCGGTACAGCGCGACGGCTGCCTGCGCATGCTCGCGCTTCGCCTGATTCAATGATTCAGCGTCGCGCAGATACGCCTCCTGCGCGTCGAGCACATCGAGGAAGCTCGACGCGCCGCCCTTGTACAGTTCATTCGACAGACGCAGCGCATGGCCCGATGCATCGAGCGCGCCGGCGAGCTTTGCGACCTGCGCATCGCCGTTGACGAGATCGCTGCGCGTGTCCTCGATTTCCTTCAGCGCGTTCAACATCGTCTGCTGCAAGCCGAGCTGCGATTCGCGCATGCGGCTTTCGTTCTGGTCGATGTGCGCGGTGATGCGGCCCGCGTTGAAGATCGGGCTCGTCGCGCTCAACGCGGCGCTGAAGAGGTTGTCCGTCAGCGTCGGCATGCCGAGATACGACGACGCGAGAATGCCGTCGCTCAGGCTCAAGCGGAACTTCGGATAGCGGTCCGCTCTCGCGACGCCCACTTCGGCCGCGCGCTGCTCGACGGTTGCATAAGCGGTGCGCACATCGGGACGGCGCAGCAGCGCTTCCGAAGGCAGCGTCTGCGGCACGCTTTGCGCGGGCACGGGAATCGGCCGCGCTTCGTCGATCAGCAGGCTGCCGACGCTCTCCGGCGTGCGTCCCGAGTACACCGCGATCAGGCTCATTTCGTGCTGAATGTCCGACCTGATCTTCGGAATCTGCGCCTGCAAATCCTGCAACTGGTTCTGTGCACGCGCGACGTCGAGTTGCGTGGAAAGCCCGTATTGCAGGCGCTCCTGCGTGAGCTTCAGCGCGCGGCTGCGAATCTGCTCGTTGTCGTTGATGATCTGCAATTGCGCCTGCGCCCAGCGCAAGTCGATATACGCAGCGGCCGTGTTCGCAGCCAGCGCGAGTCGCAATTCATTGAGCGACGACTGGCGTCCCGTCACCTGCGCCTGCGCGGCGAGCACCGCGAGCCGCTCGCCGCCGAATACGTCGGGCTGCCACGAGGCCGTCAAGCCGACGCCCGCCTGCTTCACATAGCCGAGCGGCGGCGGCGTGTTCTGCCGCTGATACGCGGCCGTTGCACCTGCATCGAGTTGCGGCGCAAGCGCCGCGCGCTGCTGCTTCGTGATGTCCTGCGCCTGCTTCACGCGCTCGACGGCCGCTTTCACGTCGAGGTTGTCGCCGAGCACGATATCGACGAGCCGGTGCATCGTGGGGTCGCCGAATTGCGACCACCATGCGTCGGCATCGACGGTGTCTTTGGGCGCATCGACGCTCCACGCGTCGGGCGCGACCGTCTTCACGGTCTGCGGCAAATCCGCGTGCGTCGCGGGCTGCACGGCGCACGCCGCGAGCGTCATCGCGGCAGCAACGGCAAGCGCTTTGGCTACGATCGATTTCATGTCGGGTTTTCCAGTCGGAATCGTTGAATGGGCAGCGCGCGTTCAGTGCGCGTCGGGCGGCGGCGCGGTATTGCCGAAAGGCCGCGAGAACAGCACGCTCGCGAGACCGACGACGAAGCACAGCGAAACCGCGAGGAACGTATCGGAGAACGTGAGCACGAGCGCTTCGCGCATCACGAGCGCGTGCAGCGCGCCGAGTCCCGCTGCCGCGCCGTTCAGCACATCGCCGCCGACAGCCGCGAAATGCGCGGCCTGATCGCGCAGCAGCGCTTCGATCACCGGGCGTCCCGCGCTCACGTGCTCGTCGAGCCGTTCGTAATGCAGGTTCAGGCGGTCGTTGAGCATCGTGCTGCATACGGCGATGCCGATTGCACCGCCCAGGTTGCGCATCAGATTGAAGAGCCCGCTCGCAGACTTGAGCCGCGACGGCGGCAGCGAACCGAGCGCCATCGTTACGATGGGCGGCACGCAGAACTGCTGGCCGATGCCGCGCAACGCCTGCGGAATCAGCAGTTCGTGCCAGCCCCATTGATTCGTCAGCGGCACATACAGATAACAGCCGACGCCGAAACAGATCAGCCCGAACACCATCAACAGACGCATGTCGACGAAGCGCGCGAGAAACGAATACGCGGCCAGCGCGATCAACTGGAAGCAGCCGACCGACAGCAGCGCGATACCGATCTGCAGCGAATCGAAACCGCGCACACGCGACAGGAACACGGGCGTGAGGAACACCGCGCAGAAAAGCCCGATGCCCGTGATGAACGACAGCAGACTGCCGATGCCGAAGTTGCGGATCGCGAGCGCCCGCAGATCGACGATCGGTTCCTTCGCGGTGAACGCATGCACGAGGAACAGGAAGCCGCAGATCGCGGAAATCCACGTGCAGAACAGAATCGCGTGATCGCCGAACCAGTTCTTGCGCGGACCTTCTTCGAGCACGTATTCGAGGCAGCCGAGAAAGCCCGACATCAACAGCATGCCGAGATAGTCGCCGCGCTTGAGGAGCGACAGATCGGCGTGGTCGACGTTGACGAAGCGCGGCACCAGCACCGTCACCAGCACGCCCGGCACGAGGTTCAGATAGAAGAGCCAGTGCCACGACCATTGATCGGTGATCCAGCCGCCGATCACCGGGCCGATCGTCGGCGCGAGCGACGCGAGCGCGCCGATCGTCGTCGACGCGATCAGACGCTGCTTGCCCGGAAACAGCATGAATGCCGTCGTGAACACGGTGGGAATCATCGCGGCGCCGAGCGCGCCTTGCAGCGCGCGAAACAGGATCATCGAATTGATGTCCCATGCGAGTCCGCACAGCATGCTCGTCAACGTGAAGCCGAATGCGGAGAACGCGAACACCCAGCGCGTCGAGAACACGCGCGTGAGCCAGCCCGACATCGGAATCACCAGAATCTCGGCGATCAGATACGAGGTCTGCACCCAGGAGAGTTCGTCCTGGCTCGCGGACAGCCCGCCGCCGATGTCCTTCAGCGACGACGCCACGATCTGGATATCGAGCGTCGCCATGAAGAAGCCGAGGCACAGCAGCGAGAACGCGAAGACTTTGGTGCCCGTCGGCAGATTGGCGGGATTCATCGGCACGGATGTCGTCTTGCTCATGATGGCCATTGCATCCGTCGGGTTACGAAGCCGCGCGGGCGGAGTCGCGCGTCGTCTCGCCGTCGCCGCGCAGGTGCACTTTCACCGTCGCGGAGAGGCCCGGTCGCAGCACGCCCTGCATCTCCTTCGGCACCGACAGGCGCACGCGCACGGGCACGCGCTGCACGATCTTCGTGAAGTTGCCGGTGGCGTTCTCGGCGGGCAGCACGCTGAACGTCGCGCCCGTCGCAGGCGCCAGGCTCTCGACGGTGCCTTCGATGCGATGGCTCGATGCATCGAGATCGACGTCGACGGTGTCGCCGACCTGCATCTTCTTCAACTGGTCTTCCTTGAAGTTCGCGTCGATCCACAGGCCGCTCGCGGGCACCACTGTCAGCAGCGACAGGCCGACATTCGCGAGCACGCCGACACGCGCCGTGCGATTGCCGACATAGCCGTCGATGGGGGAACGGATCGTCGTGTACTCGACGTTCAGCGCGGCCACGCGCTGCGCCGCTTCGGCTGTCGCGACATGCGCATGCGCATCGCCGATCTGCGCGTCGAGCACGCTCAACTGACGCTGCGCCGCGATCAGCGCCGCGCCGCTGCGATCCACCGCGGCGCGCGCTTTCAAGAGATCCGCGTCCGCGCGCTCGACGACCTGGTTCGACACGGCATCGTCCTTCACCAGCTGGCGATAGCGCGTCGAGTCCGACGCGCTGCGCGTGAGCTCGGCACTCGATGCACGCACCTCGGCGGATTGCTCGTTGATCGTCGCGAGTTGCAGCGACTTCTTCGCTTCGAGTTCCGTCACGGACGCCTGCGCACTCGCGACTTCGGCATTGGCTTGCGCGAGACGCGCATCGTAATCGCGCGCGTCGAGCCGGATCAGCACCTGCCCCGCCTTCACGTACTGGTTGTCCTGCACCAGCACATCGGTGACGAAGCCGTTCACCTTCGGCGCAAGCACAGTGACGTCGCCGCCCACATACGCATCGTCAGTTGTTTCGATAAACCGGCCCACGAAGAACCAGTGCGATCCCGCCGCCGCGATCACGGTTATCACGGCGATCACCGCTAACAGCATCCACGGAATGCTGCGGGTCTGTTTCGCGGCGCCCGCGACGCTTGGCGGTGCAACGGAAGGGGAAGTAGACATGTTTTGATGTGCGTATGCACTGAAAATCGTTGAAAAAAAGCGCGTGAAAGCGCCCGCTATAGTTCCTGCCGAGTGTTACCGCTTCGTCATATCGAACAGCTCTTCTCGCAGCGACGCGGCACGCTGCGTGCCGAAGCGTTCCTCGAATTCTTGCTGCGCCGCATGCCAATGCTCGCGAGCCTGCTTCAAACGTTCTTCGCCCGCCGACGTCAGCATCACGGTGAGCACGCGTCGATTGCTGCGCGACGCTTCCGTGAACACGAGCCCGTCGCGTTGCAGCGGCTGGATCGCGCGAACCAGCGACGTGCGCTCCATCACCATCGAATCGGCAAGCTCTTTCATCGTCATCCACTTGCGGCGACGCAGCCGGCACATGATCGAAAACTGTGTGGTCTTGAGGCCGACGCGCGCGAGATGCCGGTCGTAAAGCTGCGTCACGAAGCGCGCCGCCTGCCGGATCGCAAAGCAATCGTCGTCGGGCGATAACTGCACTTCAGGCGTTTCGGTCTCTACGTGCATACGCACACCAATGAATCGATTTGATCGAACGCGTCTTTCGACGCACCAAAAAACACAACGTGATTACGACGACGTGAGGTTGAACAGTTCCGCGCGCAACGCCTTGGCACGGCTGCGGCCGAACTTGCCTTCGAACTCGTCCTGCGCGGCGCGCCATGCGAGAGCGGCCTGCTCGAAGGTCTTCTTGCCGGCGTCCGACAGACTGAACTGGAACGTGCGCCCGTCATGCGGCGACGACTCGCTGATCACCAGACCATCGCGCTGCAACGGTTTCAGCGCGCGCACGAGCGTGGTGCGCTCCATCACCATCGTGTCGGCGAGTTCCACCATCGTCAGGCCCCGCTTGCGCGCTAGCTTGGCGAGAATCGTGAACTGCGCCGCCGTCACGCCGACCTGCCCCAGATGGCGCTCGTAAATTTGCGTCACGTAGCGCGCCGCCTGGCGCAGCGCGAAACAGTTGCAATCGTCGTGGGAAATGGGCTTGCTCATGAATTGCAGTCTATATGTGCGTATGCACGCTGTCAAATCGCGCAGCGGCGTATGGGTGAAATTCATTGTTGCTGTCGCTGGTCAGAGCGCGAGCACGCTGACGGCAACTTCGACGCGATGCGCGCCGCCGCCGAGTATCATGCCCCGCAGCAGCGACACGTCGCTGTAATCGCGGCCGATCGCGAGCGTCACGTGGTCCACGTCGGCGAGCACGTCGTTGGTCGGGTCGAGATCGATCCAGCCGCTCTCGGGACAATGCACCGACACCCACGCATGCGACGCGTCCGCGCCGATCAGACGCGGCTGCCCCGGCGGCGGATCGTTGCGCAAATAGCCGCTCACGTAGCGTGCTGGCAGGCCAAGCGCGCGCAAACAGCCGATCATCACCTGCGCGAAGTCCTGGCAGACGCCGCTTTTCATATCGAACGCACGTTCGGCGGGCGTATCGAACATCGTCGCCGACGGCCTGTAGTCGAAATCCGCGTGAATGCGGTGCATCACATCGATCGCGCCCGCGACGATGGGCATCCCCGGCTTGAAACTGCGCAGCGCATAATCGCGCAACGACGGCCGCAGCGCGATGTTCGGCGACGCAAAGCAGAACTCCACCTGCGGATGGCACACGCCGCCCGCGCGAAAACGCAGCGAATCCGCGACTGCTTCCCACGTGGGCGTCGCGTCGGGATCGAGACGTGTCCAGCGCGGCGCGAGTTCAACCGTCGTTTCGCTGATCATTTGCAAACGTTCGTGCGGCGCATCGAGCGCGAAATACAGCACGTCGTTGCCGAAGGCGTCGATGCGGCTATGCAGATACGAAGGCGCCGGCTCGATGCGCTCCGTGTGCGCGACCACGCGTTGCCATGCACATGCGAGCGGTCGGATCGTCGCGAGATGCTGCGCCGTTTCGACGAGCGTCGAATAGTGATACGTCGTGCGATGCGACACGGACAGCAAGGTCTCTTCGCCCTTCATGCCCTTCATGACGACACCTGCGGGGCGAACGTATTCGCGTGGCTGAAATAGCGCGCGCTGATTTCATTGGCGGCCGCCGTGACGCTCATCGCGAGACGGTCGCACAGCGAAACCAGTTCCGCGTACATGCCGTTGGCGTCCGTCGCGCACAGTCGTTCGAGCGACGGCAGCATGCCCGTAGGCGGCAGCAGATCGCTGAACGGCCGGTGACGCCCGCCGCCCGCCGCATTCGAAATATCGTCGAGCTTTGCGCACAGACGCGCATACACGCCGTACAGGCCGCGCGGATTGGTCGGCTCGATCACGAGCAGATCGAGCAGCGCGGGCACTTCGAAACGCCCCGGATACAGCGAGCGATACGTCAGCGTACTGTCGAACAGTTGCAGCAGCAGATCGAAGCCGGCAGGCGTCGCGATCTGACGCTGCATCGCGACGATGCGCAAGATCGACGTCATCGCCCACACGCGCTCGATATGGCGGCCCGCGAACATCAGGCGCCACGCTTCGTCGCGCGTCATGCGATCGCCTTGCGAGCCGCTGATCGCGGCGAGCTGCGTCGCGAGATGTTCGAGCGCGTCCATCAATGTGACGCGGTTGTAGCGCGCCTTGCCGCGCGAAGACGCATTCGACGACACCGCCGCAGCAGGCGTGAGCTCGTGCAGCGCATCGCGGAAATCGTTGCGCGCGGCGAGCGTGATGCGCCAGTGATCGTTCGACAGCCGCCCGCGAATCTCGCCGCTCGCGCGCGCCTGGCTCGCGAGGTTTTGCCCGATGCTGTAAGCGCCCGTGCTCTCGTGCAGATTCGCGACGAGCGTGCGCTCGAACGCCTGTAGCGACTGGCCCGCAACCATGTCGCCCGATTGCACGAGACCGAAATGCAGCGCGAGCTCGACGAGTGTCGAGAACATCGTGTCCGCGCCATTGCTTTCGAGCGAGCCGAGTATCAGCCGCAGAATCCGCACGTTGTTTTCCGCGCGTTCGCCGTAACGGCCGCTCCAGAACAGATTCTCCGCTGCGCGGCTCGACACCGTGCGATGCTTGCGCGCGAGATCGGCGGGCTTCAGCGGCGAAGGCAACAGCGTGAACGCGGAACCGGGATGGCTCGACAGCACCCATGTATCGACGCTGCTGCCGCCGAACTGCATCGACACCGACGACTGCCGCTCCGCTGCGAGACGCGTGAAGCCGCCGGGCAGCACATGCCAGCCGCCGTTCGCATCGGCGACGGCGATCGCGCGCAGCACGCACGGCCGGTTGCCGAGCGCGCCGTCCTCGTAGCGCGGCGTGCACGAATACGGCAACGGCTGCTGGATCGTGAACGCATCGGGCGACCGGTCGATGCGGCTGCGCCATTCTTCGAGCCGCTGCACGCCGCGCGCGATCCCAGGCGGTCCATCGGGTGCGCGCGCGGGCCACGTCGGCTGAAGAAACGCTTCGTCCATGTTCGCAAACGCATGCTCGCGCGCGGCGTCCTCGCCGCACCACCAGGTCGACACGCCGTTGAGCAGCAACGGCTCGTCAAGAAGCGCCTGCGCGATGCCGGGCAGAAAGCCGTGCATCGCAGGCGATTCGAGAAAGCCCGAGCCCGGCACATTCGACACGATCACATTGCCCGCGCGCATCACCTGCAAGAGGCCGGGCACGCCGATCGTCGAATCGGCGCGCAATTCGACGGGATCGCAGAACGCGTCGTCGAGGCGTCGCAGCACGACGTGCACGCGCTCGAGTCCCGTGAGCGTCTTCAGGTACAGCATGTCGTTGCGCACCGTCAGGTCTTTGCCTTCGACGAGCGTCACGCCCAGATAGCGCGCGAGAAACGCATGCTCGAAGTACGTCTCGGCGAACGGCCCCGCCGTGAGCAGCGCAATATGCGCGGCCCCGTCGGTCTTGCCCGGGCCGGTGTCCTTCGGCATCGTTGCGCGCGCCCATTCGGCGAGCGTCGCGACCAGCGTCGAGAACGTCGGCGCGAGCCGGCTCACGTGCAGCTCGCGGAACGCATCGGCGAAGACATTCGACACGATCAGCCGGTTTTCCAGCGCGTAGCCGAGACCCGACGGCACTTCGGTGCGATGCGACACCACCGTCCATTCGCCGTTCGGCGCGCGCGCCAGATCGACGCCGACCACCTGCAGGAACTGGCCGCCCAGCGGCGCGAAGCCCTTCACGGCGCGCAGATAGCCCGGATGCCCGTAGACGAGCGCGGGCGGCAGCTTGCTCTCGCGCAGCAGTGTCTGCGGGCCATACACATCGGCGACGATCGCATTGAGCAGTTGCGCGCGCTGCTTCACGCCGCGCTCGATATGCGCCCACTCGCTTTCGTCGATGATGAACGGCAGCAGATCGAGCGCCCACGGACGCGGCTCGCCCTTGTCCGCGTACACGTTGTATGTGATGTCGTTGTCGCGCACCTGCTGCGCGACCGACGCGCGGCCCGGCGCGAGACCCGCGATGCCTTCCTCGCCGAGCAGTTCGAAGAAGCGCCGCCACGGTTCGCGCAGCGCGCCCGACGCGTCGCGCAGCTCGTCCCAGTGGCCCTCGCGCACGTCGAGCAGCGGCATCGTGCGCAGCAGCGCCAGTGCATCGGGATGGCCCGCTGCCGCTTCGAACGGAAAGGTCGATTGAAAAGCCAAGGTGGTATCGCGATTCTGTTGTTGTGGGTTCGACCCGTTTGTTTACCCGTGCCGCAAATCGAGCGTAAACGGAAATTCCAGGCTGCGCGGCGGCGCTTCCACGACGAGCGGACCGGGCGTGTGGCCCATCGTGAAGAAGCGCGCGCGACGCCTGCTTTCCGCTTCGTAGGCGTTCACCGGGAACGTCTGGTAATTGCGCCCGCCCGGATGAGCGACATGATACTGACATCCGCCGATCGAACGCCCCGTCCACGTATCGACGATATCGAATGTCAGCGGCGCATGCACGCCTATCGTAGGATGCAGCGACGACGCCTGCTGCCATGCGCGAAAGCGCACGCCCGCGACGAATTCGCTGACGCGCCCCGTCGGCTGCAACGGCAGCGGCACGCCGTTCACGGCCACCCGATGACGGTTGTCGTTCAGACCCAGCACCTTCACTTCGAGCCGCTCCACCGACGAATCCACATAGCGCACCGTCGCGCCCGCCGAGCCCTCCTCGCCCATCACGTGCCACGGCTCCAGTGCGCCGCTGATCGTCAGCGCGATGCCGTTAGCGTGCATCTCGCCGATGGCCGGGAAGCGGAACGCAAAGTGCGGCGCGAACCATTCGCTCTCGAACGCATAGCCCGCGTCGCGCAGATCGTCGAGCACGTCGTCGAAGTCCATCTGCACGAACGTGCCGAGCAGAAAGCGGTCGTGCAGTTCGGTGCCCCAGCGCGTGAGCCGCGCCGTGTACGGCGTTTTCCAGAACCGCGCGACGAGCGCGCGCAGCAGCAGTTGCTGCACGAGACTCATGCGCGCATGCGGCGGCATCTCGAAGCCGCGCAGTTCGAGCAGGCCGAGGCGCCCCGCCGGGCCATCGGGCGAATAGAGCTTGTCGATGCAGAATTCCGCGCGGTGCGTATTGCCCGTCACGTCGATCAGGATGTTGCGCAGCGCGCGGTCGATCATCCACGGCGGCAGCCGCTCGCTACTTTGTCCGCCGAGCCGGTCGACCTGTCGTTGCAGTTCGTCGAACGCGAGTTCGAGCTCGTAGACCTGATCGTTGCGCGCTTCGTCGACGCGCGGCGCCTGGCTCGTCGGTCCGATGAAAAGCCCTGAGAACAGATACGACAGCGACGGATGGTTGTGCCAGTACGCGACGAGGCTCGCGAGCAGATCGGGGCGGCGCAGGAACGGACTGTCGGCGGGCGTCGCGCCGCCGAGCACGAAGTGATTGCCGCCACCCGTGCCCGCATGGCGGCCGTCGAGCATGAACTTCTCGGTGCTCAGATACGACTCGTGCGCGGCCTGATATAGAAACTCCGTGTGATCGACGAGTTCGTCCCAGTTCTTCGCCGGATGAATGTTCACTTCGATCACGCCCGGATCGGGCGTCACCTGCAACATGGACAGACGCGGATCGCGCGGCGGCGGATAGCCCTCGATGACGACTTGCATCTTCAGTTCGGCGGCCGTCGCTTCAACGGCGGCGAGCAGATCGAGATAGTCGTCGAGCGCCGTGAGCGGCGGCATGAAAACATGCAGCAGCGCGTGACCGTTGCCGGCGGCATCGGCTTCCGCTTTCGGTCCCGCCGCGCGCGCGGGATGGCGTGCCTCGACGCACAGCGCCGTGCGAATCACCGACGCCGCCGATTCGCCGCGCTCCGGCACGCGGTCTTCTCGCGCGGCGCCTGGCCCGAAGCCACTCGTGCCGTTCGTGCCGCTTGCACCGGCGCCTGCGCCCGCATCACCATTACGCGCCTGCGCATACGACACGCCCGCATACTGCATCCGCAGTTCCGCCGACGTGCGCAGCGGCACAGGCTCCGCGAACGGATCGTGCGCATGCTGATACGGATACTCCGCCTTCGTGACCCACGGCAGCGAATCGAGCGGCAATCTGAGGCCCATCGGCGAATCGCCGGGAATCAGGTACATGCGCCCGTCGCGGAAGAACCATGCGCCGCTCGTCCAGCCGCGCGCACCTGTGCCAGCATCGGCGCGCGCAAGCGGCAGCACATAGCCCGTTACGCTCGACAGCCCCGCATCGAACACGCGCCACAGACGCGCACGCTCCAGTTCGTCGTCGAGACGCGAATCGAACGGATCGACATTGACGGGCAACCGGCGCTCGCGCCACAGGTAGTACCACGTGTCCTCATGGCCCGCGCGGACGTGCTGGCCGTCGACGCCGAGCTTGTCGGCGAGCAGCGTAATGAAACGGCGCGCATCGTCCGATGTGTAGCGGCCGGGGCTGCGCTCGTCGGCGAAGAGCGATGGATCGTGCCAGCACGGCTCGCCGTCCGCGCGCCAGTACAGCGACAGCGCCCAGCGCGGCAACTGCTCGCCCGGATACCACTTGCCCTGGCCGATATGCAGAAAGCCGTTCGCGCCGTAGTACGCGCGCAGCTTGTCCATCAGCGCGACGGCATAGCCGCGCTTCGTCGGGCCGAGCGCATCGGTGTTCCATTCGGCGGCATCGCGGTCGCGCACCGCGACGAACGTCGGTTCGCCGCCCATCGTCAGACGCACGTCCATTGCGTCGAGCTGGCTGTCGACGTGCGCGCCCATCGTCAACACACCGTCCCACGCGGCCTCCGTATAGGGCTTCGTCACGCGCGGCGTTTCGAGCACGCGCGTGATCGACATCGCATGGGCGAATTCGACTTCGGACTCGTCGACAGAACCCGAGATCGGCGCGGCGCTGCCCGGCTCCGGCGTGCACGCGACGGGAATGTGGCCCTCGCCCGCGAGCAGCCCCGAAGTCGGATCGAAGCCGATCCAGCCCGCGCCCGGCAGGAACACTTCGCACCACGCGTGCAGATCGGTGAAGTCGTATTCGGTGCCGCTCGGGCCATCGAGCGACTTCACATCGGGCGCGAGTTGCAGCAGATAACCCGACACGAAGCGCGCGGCGAGCCCCAGCTGACGCAGCGTCTCGACCAGCAGCCAGCCGGAGTCGCGGCACGACCCCGATGCGTTGACGAGCGTTTCCTCGGGCGTCTGCACGCCCGGCTCCATCCGGATCAGATAGCGGATCTCGCGTTGCAGCCGCTGGTTCAGGTCGACGAGAAAGTCGCTCGTGCGGCGCGGCGAGCGGTCGATGCTCGCGACGAACGCCGCAAAGCGCGGCGTCATCTCGCGCTTGACGCGATACGGCGCAAGCTCCGCGGCCAGCTCGGGCGCGTACTCGAACGGGAATTCCTCGGCGGCGGGTTCGAGGAAGAAATCGAACGGGTTGTAGACGGCCATCTCCGCGACGAGATCGACCGTGATCTTGAACTCCGGTGTACGCTCGGGAAAGACGAGCCGCGCCTGATAGTTCGCGAACGCATCCTGCTGCCAGTTGATGAAGTGCTCTTCGGGCTCGACGCGCATCGAATACGACAGGATCGGCGTGCGGCAATGCGGCGCCGGGCGCAGCCGCACGACTTGCGGCGACAGTCCGACGAGCCGGTCATAGCGATAGTGCGTGACATGGTTCAACGCGACACGTATGGACACTCCGGACTCCTGGCGAGAAGGGGCAGCCGCAAAAAGCAAGCTTCATGCCGTTGACTGGTCGAAGCGCCGCCGCGAAGTGATGCCGGTACTGCGCTTGCATCGAACGCGTCGTCACATCATCGATGCAAGCTTCGACAGACGACGCGACTGCGTTGCATGCCCGTTCGCGCGCACCAAAGCAGCGCATGAGCGAAGCGAACACGCACGCAATGTGCGCAGGCTCATCGACGTTATAGCGAAGCGGCATGAACATTGCGCGTATGCTCGCGCCGCCATGCCGCGCGTTGCACAGCGGTCGGTCATCACGTTCACATCACAGGTTGAAGCGATGAAAGCGTTTCACTGCAATCGATGCGACCAGCGCGTGTTCTTCGAGAACGTGCTGTGCGAGCGCTGCGAAGCGCTGCTCGGCTACGTGCCCGAACTCGGCGAAATCAGCGCGTTCGAAGACGCGGGCGATGGCCAGTGGCGCAGCCTGCATCCCGACGCGAAAAGCGCGCTGTACCGCCGGTGCCACAACTACGCGGTCGAGAACGTCTGCAACTGGATGCTGCCCGCCGACGACCCCGACACGCTATGCCGCTCATGCCGCCTCACGCGCACGATTCCCAATCTCGCCGAGCCGAACAACCGGCTCTACTGGTATCGGCTCGAGACGGCGAAACGGCGGCTGCTCTACACGCTCGCCGCGCTCGGGCTTGCGATCGAATCGCGTCAGGCGGACCCGGAGAACGGACTCGAATTCGATTTCCTCGAAAACATCGACGAAGCCGCGCCCGTGATGACAGGCCACGACAACGGCCGCATCACATTGAACGTGGCCGAAGCCGACGATGCGCACCGCGAAAAAGTCCGCACCGACATGCGCGAGCCGTATCGGACGCTGCTCGGGCACTTTCGTCACGAGTCGGGGCATTACTACTTCGAGAAGCTGATTGTCGGCACGCGCTGGCTCAAGCCGTTTTGCGAACGCTTCGGCGACGAGCAGGCCGACTACGGCAAAGCGCTCGACGCGTACTATCGCGACGGCGCACCCGCCAAATGGGAGAACAGCTACATCAGCGCCTACGCGACGATGCATCCGTGGGAAGACTGGGCCGAAACGTGGGCGCACTATCTGCTGATCGTCGATGTGCTCGACACGTCGACGGCATACGGGCTCGCGCTCCTGCCGCCCGCGTCGAACGAGCCGCAGCTCACCGACCAGACGCCCGTCGAGGAAGCGAGCTTCGATAATCTGATGAAACGCTGGTTTCCATTGACGGACGCGCTGAACAGCCTGAACCGCAGCCTCGGCATGCCCGACGGCTATCCGTTCACGCTCGCGCCGCCCGTCGTCGACAAGCTGCGCTTCGTGCATCGCGTGATCGCGCAGGCGTCGGCGCGCAAGTAGCCGCGCCTGCGCCCGAACGATTGCGCGCCGTCACTCGCCGTCACTTCTTCTGCAACAGCGCCTTCAGTTCCTCGACGTTTTCTTCGACCCGCTTCGCGATCACCGCGTACGAGTCGGCCTGCGTGCGATACGCGGCCTGCGTCAGCTGCTGCATGTCGGCCAGCGCCTTGTGCAGCGCCTGCTGAACGAGCTCCGCCGTCTGCGCCGACGGCATGCCGCCCGCCGCCGCCTGCTTCTGCACGACCTCCTGGAGTTCCGTCAGCGTCGAACGCAGCATTTCGGCCTGCTTCTGCGCAAGCGACTGCATGCCTTGCACGGCCGTCTGATTCGCGGCGATCAGCGCCTCGACATCCTTGCGGCGTGCTTCCATCACGGCCGGCACGTCGAATCCGGGCAGCTTGAACTGTTCGAATAGCTTGTTGAATTCGGCGAACGGATTGGCGGCGTCAAAGGGTTCCATGCTCGATCTCCTTGGGGCGCGTCGGTGGGAAATGTGCCGCTCGGACTCGAGTGCGCACACGGCTCGATCATGCCCGTTAATACGGCGACGTGCCAGCGAAGGCACGTTTCGCCGTCTGCGGCAACACAGATGCGTCCGCGCCGCGTGCTGCTGCGATGCAAAAAGACGCGCGCGATTTTCTGCGCGGTCGCTGTGACCCAAGTACGTTCCGCCCCCGATTCGTATCACGTTGTGATGCAGTCTGATCAAGCGCTCGATGCGGGTTTTCCCTGCATTTACGGGCCCCGTCGAGGCCCGCCTGTATGGCGAAAGCGCGGATTTATATCACGTTGGCATATATCCATGACCACAAGTTGTTTCCTTTCTGAGGGGTTTTCCCTTAACGTACGCCTGCCTTGCTCCCAACCACGACCACAGAACAACATCTTGACCAGTTCCCCTTTTTTCCGCTGGCTGGCGCGTTTTTATCCGGCCGCGATGAACGTCAAATGGCCCGAACGCATGCGCTCGGCGCTCGGTGCGCTGATCGGCATCGCCTTCACGGGCGGCAGCATGCATCTGCTGCTGGGCCCGAACGCGAGCATTCCGATGCTGGTCGCGCCGATGGGCGCGTCCGCCGTGCTGCTGTTCGGCGTGCCCGCGAGTCCGCTGGCACAGCCGTGGTCGATCATCGGCGGGAACCTCGTGTCGGCGACGGTGGGCGTCGCGTGCGCGACGTTCATCTCCGATCCCGTCGCGGCAGGGGCATTGGCCGTGTGCGTGGCGATCGCGGCGATGTTCGCGCTGCGCTGCGTGCACCCGCCGTCAGGCGCCGTCGCGCTGACGGCCGTGCTCGGCGGCCCCGCGATTCACGCGCTCGGCTTTCGTTTCGTGCTCGAGCCGATCCTGATCCAGTCGGCGGCGCTGCTCGGAGCGGCGCTCGTCTATCACGCCGTAACGGGCCACCGTTATCCGCATGCGGCGTCGCGCGCGACGCCCGCCGCTCCGCAAGTGCCCGTGTCGGGCAACAACATCACGCGCGCCGACCTCGAAGCGGTGTTGAACCGGCGCGGCGAGCTGCTCGACATCGATCCCGACGACCTCGAAACGCTGTTCCGCGAAACGCAGTTGCAGGCCTATACGCGCACGTTCAGCGAGCTGGCGTGCCGCGACGTGATGTCGACGCCCGTCGTCAGCATCATGCCCGACACGACGCTGCGCGCGGCAGCCGACCTGTTGCAGCGCCATTCGATCAAGGCGCTGCCCGTTATCGACAAACGCCAGCACGTAGTCGGCATCGTCACGCGCGCGGATCTCGCGAACAAGGGCAAAACGGCGGACCTGCGCCTGATGGACACGATTGCGGCGCGTTTCTTCAAGCGCGACGCGACGCGCGCGCGGCTCGTGAGCACCGTGATGACGACGCACGTGCGCACGGTCGCGACCAGCACGCCCATCGTCGAACTGGTGCCGCTCTTCGCCGACGACGACCATCACCACATTCCCGTCATTGACACGCATGACAGGCTGGTCGGCATCATTACCCAATCCGATCTGATCGCAGGTCTCTACCGGCAGACCCAGATGCAGGCCGAGGTGCAACAGCGCCCCGCCGCCTGACGCAGTTCGCGCAGCGCTTTTAACGCAGCAGCAATGCATCTTTTGGTCCGGCGATGCGCAGGCATCGCCGGGTATATCATTTTGTGATAGATTTTTTGTTTCCCCCTTGGCGCGAGCAAGATGAAAGTACTCACACGCACATTGAATAAAGCGGACTACGAACAGCTATCGGAATTTCGCTATCAGATGCGGCGCTTCGAGCGCTTTTCCGAACAGGCCGCGCAGGGCGAAGGCATCACGCCGCTGCAATATCTGTTGCTGCTGCATATCAAGGGCTATCCCGACCGCGAATGGGCGACCATCGGCGAACTGGCGGAGCGGCTGCAGGCGCAGCATCACGGCGTCGTCGCGCTGGTCTCGCGCTGCGAAGCGCTCGAACTCGTCAAGCGCAAGATCAGCGAGACCGACCGGCGCCAGGTGGAAGTGCATCTGCTGAAAGCCGGAGAAAGGGTGCTCGCGCGCCTTGCCGAACTGCATCGCGCCGAACTGCGCTCGCTCAAGGGCGCGTTCACCATTCCGCAAATCGACTTTTGAAAACCGACCTTTAATCAGCTGAACGCAGCAGTAGACACATGAGCGACAACTCTCACAAGCGGGACTTTTCCAGCAACGCGCGATTGCCCGGCATTTCCGCGCTGGCGGCAGGCATCGGCTTTCTCAGCACGCTCGCGGCCTTCGTGCTGCTGAGCCTGATTCATCTGTTCACGAACCTCTTTTTCTTCGGCAGCTTTTCGGTCGCCGACCGCTCGCCGGCGACGAATACGCTCGGCGTCTGGGTCATCGCGATTCCCGTCGTCGGCGGACTGATCGTCGGCATGATGGCGCGCTTCGGTTCCGAGAAGATTCGTGGACACGGCATTCCCGAAGCCATTGAAGCGATTCTGTTCGGCAAGAGCCGCATGTCGCCGAAGGTCGCGATACTGAAGCCGCTGTCGTCGGGCATCGTGATCGGCAGCGGCGGCCCGTTCGGCGCGGAAGGCCCGATCATCATGACGGGCGGCGCGCTCGGCTCGCTGATCGCGCAGTGCGTGCGGCTGACCTCGGCGGAACGCAAGACGCTGCTCGTTGCGGGCGCCGCGGCGGGCATGACGGCCGTGTTCGGCACGCCCGTTGCCGCCGTGCTGCTCGCCGTCGAACTGCTGCTCTTCGAATGGCGGCCGCGCAGCTTCCTGCCCGTCGCCCTGGCCTGCGCAGTCGCGGGCTTCGCGCGCGCGATCTTCTTCGGCACGGGTCCGCTGTTTCCGCTCGAAACGGCTGCGCCCACGGCCATTTCGCTCGTCTCGTGCGTGATCGCGGGACTGTTGTCGGGCGCGCTCGCGTCGGGCTTGTCGGCGGCGCTCTACAAGACGGAAGACCTGTTTCACAAGCTGCCCGTGCACTGGATGTGGTGGCCCGCGATCGGCGGTCTCGTCGTCGGCATTGGCGGCTTCATCGAGCCGCGCGCGCTCGGCGTCGGCTACGACGTGATCGGCGATCTGCTGCATCAACACATCGTCTTCCAGGTCGCGATTGCGATTCTTATCGTGAAAGCGGTGATCTGGGTGGTCGCGCTCGGCTCGGGCACATCGGGTGGCGTGCTCGCGCCGCTGCTGATGCTGGGTGCAGGCCTCGGCACCGTGCTCGGCCACGTGCTGCCGGGCAACGAGCCCGCGCTGTGGCCGCTCGTCTGCATGGCCGCGACGCTCGGTGCGACGCTGGGCGCGCCGCTCACGGCCATCGTGTTCGCGTTCGGCCTCACGCACGACGCTAATGCGCTGCTGCCGCTGCTCGCCGCGACGCTGGTCGCGCATGGCTTCGCAACCGTCGTGATGAAGCGCTCGATCATGACGGAAAAGATCGCGCGTCGCGGTTATCACATCTATCGCGAGTACGGCGTCGATCCGCTCGAACGGCATTACGTCGATGAAGTGATGACGCAGAAGGTCGACGCGATAGACGGCGCGCTCACTGTGCGCGACGCGCTTACGCAGTACTTCGGCGCGACGCAGAAGCGCCGCGCGTACCCCGTCGTGCGCGGCAACGGCATCGTGCTCGGCGTCGTCGATCGCGCGTCGCTCGACGCGGTGCGCGAAGGCACCACGCGACACACACTCGATACGCCGCTTGCCGACGTGCTGCAAGACCAGTCGCTCGTCGTCGCGCTGCCCGATGAAACCTGCCGTCTCGTCGCCACGCGTCTTGCCGTGCACGATCTCGAACGGCTAGCCGTCGTTGCCGATCGCGATTCGATGCATCTGCTCGGCGTCGTGTCGCGCAGCGATCTCGTGAAGACTTCGTTCGCGCACTTCGAGGAAGAGCACAAGCGCGAGCGTTTTCGCCGCCTGACGTTCTCGTCCGGCAAGAAACATTTCCCGCCCGTGCGCAAGACGCCGACGCATACGCATAGCTGACGCTCCCCTCTCTGCCGCCGATATTGCACGGCAAGTCGCGCGGCACATCACGCCGCACATCGCACACGATTCGCGTGCCGGAACAGCCTTCCGGCACGTGACATCTAACTCCTCGCATCGCATTCAAACGCTTGCTCTTCGTCACGATGGGCAGGCGGCTCACCTTATCGAGGAGGCCTCAGATGAAATCGACACGCTGGTTACTCTCTGCGCTTGCACTGGCAAGCGCTTGTGCCTGGGCTCAGGGCTCGGGCCCGACCGATCCGCAGATCGCCGCGATCGTCGTCGCCGCGAATCAGGCCGATATCGACGCGGGCAAGCTCGCGGAATCGAAGACAAATTCGAAAGACGTCAAGGCATTCGCGCAGCAGATGGTCAAGGATCACACGGGCGTCAACAAGGCGGCCACCGATCTCGTGCAGAAGCTCGGCGTCAAGCCCGAAGCGAATCCCACCAGCGACAGCCTCAAACAGGGAGGCGAAACGAACATCGCGAACCTGAAGCCGCTGCAAGGCGCGAAGTTCGACCGCGCGTATATCGATCACGAAGTGACCTATCACCAGAACGTGATCGACGCGCTCGACAAGACGCTGATTCCGAGCGCGCAAAACGCCGAGCTGAAAGCGTTGCTGGTGAAGGTCAGGCCCGCATTCGTCGCGCATCTGGAGCACGCGAAGATGGTGCAGTCGTCGCTGCCGCAGGCGCAATGAGCCGCGTGCGCAACGCCGTGCGCTGCGCGTGCGGGCTGGCGTTATTTGCCTTCGCAATGCCGACGATGGCGAGCACCTATGTCGTGACGATCGAGCAGATGCGCTTCAATCCGCCGACACTGACGGTGCATCGCGGCGATGAAGTCGTGTGGGTCAACAAGGATCTCGTCGCGCACACGGCGAGCACCGACGCGAAGGGCTTCGATTCGAAGAGCATTGCACCCGACGCTTCATGGCGCTACAAGGTAGGAAAGCCCGGCCGCTATGCGTACCGCTGCATCTTTCATCCGACGATGCATGGGACACTGATCGTCGAGCCGGAACCATGACAGCATGTGAATACATGAGGAACGACACGATGCACGGCACCATCGCCGATATCCGGACGAAACAGCAGACCAATCCACTATCCGATGACGACGCGGACATCGTGCGCCGCATCGTAGCGGGCGAGCGCACCGCGTTCGAGCTGCTGATGCGGCGCTACAACCGGCGTCTGTATCGGCTCGCGCGCGCGACGCTGCGCAACGACGCCGAAGCGGAAGACGCATTGCAGGACGCGTACCTGAACGCGTACCGATCGATCGCGCAGTTTCGCGGCGATGCGCAACTCTTCACGTGGCTGTCGCGTCTCGTGCTGAACGAATGCTTCGCGAGAATGCGCCGCGATGCGCGCCGCCAGAACCTGCTTCCGATGCTGCACGATTGTCCCAAAGACGAGCAGATGTCCACCGCCATGCACACCATGAACGCCCATCACGACAGCGCCCCCGATCACGCGGCCGCCCGCGCGGAAATGCGCGCGCTGCTGGAACGCAAGCTCGATGCGCTGCCTGCAGGTTTTCGCACCGTATTCGTGTTGAGATCGGTCGAAGAGATGAGCGTCGAAGAAACGGCGCAGTGCCTCGACATTCCCGAAGCCACCGTGCGAAGCCGTCATTTCAGGGCTAAAGTGTTATTGCGTGAATCGCTCGCCGATGAAGTCGAGAAGATCGGTCCGGAGATCTTCGAATTCGGCGGCGCGCATTGCGATCGCATCGTCGCAACGGTGCTGGAGCGGTTGCGCGATTTGTAGCGACTGCTCTGCATGGGACCGGCGTAAGCGCTAAAGCGCTAACTCGGGTCGACAGGAGAAAGATCATGGCGCGAGGAAGCGGCTTGTTCGTGTGCGTCGTCATCGCGAGCGCGCTCGCCAGCATGAGCGCGCACGCGCAGCAACAGATACGCATCGAATCGGGCACCTACGGCGCGAATTGCGGCGCGGCGCCCGGCAATGTCACGCGTGACCTGGCGAGCCGTTGCAATTCACATGCGACCTGCCGCTACATCGTGAACGCGAAGCTCGACCTCAAGCCGCATCCGTCATGCGCCGCTGACTTCATCGCCGAATGGTCGTGCGACCATCGCGAGTTTCATCGCGCGATGCTGAGCGCCGGAGCAGGCAACGGCAGTTCGTTGATGATCACGTGCGTGCCTTCCACGGGCGCGGGCAAATAACACACAAACCAGCCCACAAGCGCTTCAGAGATCGAGCGTCAGGCTGGCGTTCTCCTCTTCGACGACGGGATGTGCCATGCAGATCAATGCGCAGCCGTTCTCGACTTCGGCTTCCACGGCGCCGTCATAAGCGAACTCGCCCGACAACACCTTCGTCGAGCACGTGCCGCACATGCCCGAGCGGCAACTCGACTGCGCTTCGATGCCGTTCTTCTCGGCGAATTCGAGCAGGCTGCCGTGTTTCGGAAGCCATTGGATTGTGCGTTGCGAGCGCGCGAACGTCACCGGCGCGCCGCCCTTTTCATCTTCCGTTGCAGCGTGCTCCACCGTCTGCGCGGCAGCAGGCGTGCGCTTCACGCTCGCGGGTCCGAACGCTTCGAAGCGAATGCGTTCGTCGGCGACATTCAATGCGCGCAGTCCTTCGTACAGATCGCGCATGAACTGCTCAGGGCCGCAAAGATAGAAGTCGTAGTCGTCGAAAGGCAGTGCGCGTTTCAGTTCGGCAATGCTCACGCGACCTCGCGTCACGCCATCGGCAGGCGCGCTCGCCGCGCTGTCGAACAGATGCATCGACACGGACGGATAGCGCGCCGCGATCTCTTTCAGATACGCACTGAACGGACGCTCGCGATCACTTCGCGCGCCATGAAAGAAGAACACGGGCTTCGCATGCGCTGCGTCGCCGGCGCGCGCTTGCAGTTCGTGATGCAGCATCGCGATCATCGGCGTGATGCCGATGCCGGCGGAAATGAGCACGGCCGGACGCGGGCTGGCCGCGTCGTAGACGAACGCGCCGCGCGGCGCCATCGCTTCGATCTCCATGCCCGCCGCGAGATGATCGTGCAACCAGTTCGACGCCACGCCCTCGCGCTTCACGCTGATCCTGTAACGACGCGGATCGTGCGCATCAGAGAGCGTGTAGGTGCGCGTCAACGGCGCGTCATGATCATCGGCGGGAATGCGGAGCGGCAAGTACTGTCCAGGCTGATACGCGGCCAACGGCGCGCTGTCCGTCGATTCGAAATAGAGCGATCGAATGGACGGCGTTTCTTCGACGACGGCCGCAACCTTCAGCTTGTGCCACGGCGACGCGGCCACCTGGTTGCTCTGCTTGCTGAGGGTGTTGAAGGCCGCCGCGAATTGCGGCGCGTATTCGACTTCGGACCAGCGAAACGGCAGCACGCCCTTGCTGCGCCGCACCTCTTGCACATGAAACCGCACGAGCCGCTCCGCGCCTTCGAACGCCGTCAGCTCGGGGGCTTGCCAGAGGATTTCGGCGAGCACCGCGAGATACAGCAGATCGCCCGTCGCGAAGTCGATGAAGAGTAGCCCCGCGCGCGGATCGTGCAGCAGATTGCCGATCGTATTGAAGAACTTGTTGCCGCTGAAGTCAGGCGTGGTCAGCGTCGCGGTATCGTCGACGCGCACGAAGCCCGGCGCGCCGCCGCGATGCGAGACGTCGACACCGCGCGCGAAACCCGCATCGTCGGCCGTGTTCGCACTCGCGATATAGAACGTGTCCGCGCGCGAGAGCAGCACGCGGTCCGCGTCGTTCAGTTGCGTCGCGATCTCTTGCGGCGCATGTGCCTCATTCGCGGCGCGTTCGATGAACGTCGGCTTGCGGCCCTGGATGTACTTCGCGCAATTGCCGAAGCTCTGGCTCACTTCGAGCGTGACGGCGCCGCCATCGACAGCCCTCACCACGCCGTTAATCCGGTTGCGCCGCCGCGTGTGCGGCTGAATGCCGAGCCCGCCGATCAGCGCGCCTGCCTGCCAGCGCCCGTCGAGCGGATCGCCGGGCAATGCACCGCCGTCGATGCGCAGCGTGCGTGCATCCGGCGACGACACGAAGCCCGGCTCGCCCACGCGGATGGTCGCCCACGGCTGCCCGCTCGCATCGACGCCGCCGAAAATCATGAAAGGCTGCTGCGCGTAAAACTCGCGATGCTGATCCGGCATGTAGCGGCGAATGCCGCGGCGGCCCGAGGAATCCGCCTGGCTGTCCACGCCTGCGAGCCGCTGCGCGGCCAGTTCGTCGGCATGAAACGGCGAGGCTTCGATGCCCCAGCCGTTCAGAGGGGTGAAATCGGACATGATGCGGCTCCCGCGACGCAAGACGTGAGGGCGACGTGAATCAGACGGGCCGTGCAGACATCACGCGGCAAGCAATCCTGCCTTCGTGACCGGCATCGCGACGAAGCGCGGCAGCGCCTCGACGCGGCGCAGCCATGCGCGGATGTGCGGATACGGATCGAGCGACACGCCACCCTCCGGCGCATGCGCGATGTACGTGTGCGCGGCGATATCGGCGATCGTCACGTGCTCGCCGGCGGCGAATGGCTTCGTCGCCAACTCGCGGTCGATCACATCGAACAGCCTCGCCGCGATGCCCTTCGCCGTCTCGTGATCGAGCGGCGCGCCGAACACGGTGACGAGACGCGCCGCGCACGGACCGTACGCGATCTGTCCCGCCGCCAGCGACAGCCAGCGCTGCACGGCAGCCACACCGGTCGGATCGTCGGGCAGCCACGATGCGTCGCCATAGCGCTTCGCCAGATACACGAGGATCGCGTTCGAATCGAACAGCGTCACGTCGCCGTCCTCGATGGCCGGCAACTGGCCGAACGGGTTCAGCGCCAGATACTCGGGCTTGCGGTTGTCGCCCGCGCGCATGTCGAGTTCGCTCACTTCGAACGGCAGGTCGAGCAGAGTCAGGAACAGCTTCACGCGATGGCCGTGACCCGATAGCAGGGTTGTGTAAAGACGGATCGGCTGGGCGGGCTTGGCAGCGGGCATCGATGGCTCCGGGTTCGGTCGCGATGGACAATGGATGGACAATGAACGTGCAGTGAAACGACAGCCTCAGGTTAGCGTGCGCCGCCCGCGCGCAGAAGACTGATAACCTTGAAAACATAATCCCCCGAAAGTGGACAATCGATCATGGCCGACGTGCGCGACGTAAATCTGAACCGGCTGGCCGTCTTCGTCGCCGTCGTCGAGGCAGGCTCGCTGACGGCGGCCGCCGCGCGCCTCGGGCTCGCGAAGACGATGGTCAGCACGCACATGCAGCGGCTCGAAGCGGAAGTCGGCGCGAGCCTGCTCGCGCGCACGACGCGGCGGCTCGGCGTCACCGAGGCGGGCCGCGCGTTCTACGACGCGTGCGTGAAGATCCTGCGCACCGCCGAAGAAGCACTCGCCGAAATCGGCGGCGAAGAAGCGCCCGTGCGGGGCACGTTGCGCGTCAGCTCGCCGATCGACTACGGCACGCTTGCCGTCGCGCCCGTGCTGGTCGAGCTGCGCCGCGCGCATCCGCAACTCGATATCGAACTGCTGTGCAGCGATCATTTCGTCGATCTGATCGCGGATGGCATCGACGTCGCGATCCGTCTCGGACGGCTCGCCGACTCCAACTATCGCGCGGTGAAGCTGGGCAGCTTCGAGAAGTGGGTCGTCGCGAGTCCGCAGTTCATCGAAACCTGGGGCGAGCCGCGCACGCCCGCCGAGCTGCCCGCGTTGCCGTTCGTCGCGCTCACCGTGTTGCCGCGCCCGCAGACGCTCGATTTGCGCCATACGGATGGCAGCGCGCAGAGCGTGCGCTGCGAGAACGCGTTTCTCGTCAACACGGCCGAAGCCGCGCGCGCCGCGACGCTCGCGGGCGGTGGCATCGGCCTGCTGACGGATTTTTCGATTGCCGCCGATGTCGGCGCGGGGCGGCTCGTGCGACTGTTGCCGGAGTGGTCGACGGAGCCCGCCGGCATTCAGGCCGTCTTTCCGCCGACGCAGCACACGCCGCCGAAAGTGCGCGCGCTGATCGACACGTTCAGGACGCATCTCGCGCGTAATGGATGACGATTGGCTGTTAGAGGCGCGGTGAGCGGCGCCCGCCGCCGCACGCGCCGTCAGGGCATCGGGTTGTCTGTCTGCGCGTACTGGCTGAGCGTCGCGAGGCGGGAAGTCGAGGCATCGTCAACGCGCGGCTGCTCAGGGTCGCGGCGCGCGAGCGCGCGGACAGTCGCGAGGAACGCGCGCGGAAAACGGCGGACGTCGAGCGCCACGCGTCCCCACCACGAATTGACACTCTGCACCGTCCAGCAATTTGACAGGTTGCCGCGCGACCAGAACGCCTTGAAGTGCTCGGAGCCCGTGCCGAAGTCGAAATCCAGTTGTCGCTCGAATGCCCATCTGGCGACATGCTCGACCCCGATCAGCCCCGGCGACCACTTCGAGCAGTCGGGATCGAAGCCCGAGATGATGCCCGACACGCCACGCGTATCCGTGCAGAAGATGTTGACGGCAACGGGTCGGTCGTCGAGCGTGACGACGAGGAGTCGCGCTAGCGTTGCCGTTGATGCTGCGGTTGGTGTTGTCGTGGTGCCCGAGGTCAGCCAGGCGACCAGAAAGTTGCGGTAATGCGCCGAGTCGAGCCAATGGCCGCGCTTGTTCACGCGCGAGCCCCAGCTATGCTTCCAGTCGAGCATCGCATCGACGGACTCGGCGATTCGCACGGTATCGAAGGGATCGACGAGCAGCACATCAACTTTGCCCGCCTTCGACATGCGCTGTTCCGCCTTGCCCGGCTTCTTCTTGTGCAGCGTGCCGAGCGAATCGCAGAAGCCCTGCCAGTCGTAGCGGCGGCTTTCCGTGCCGAGTTGCGCGGTGTACGCGTCGACGCGCTCACGTATCACGGGACGATTCGCGTTTGCGACGAGCCCGCAGAGCGCCGTGTCTTCGGGAACATAGGGCATGTGGATGAAATCGGCGCCGCAACGCGTGCGCGCGACACGCCACGCGTCTTCGACCCACGCCGCCGTGTGTGCGCCGTCTTCGACGAGCACGCGCGAGTAGTCTGCCGATTCGGGGCTGAGTGGAATCAGGTAGGTCCACAAGAACCAGCGGCGATACGTGACGAGCGGCCAAACCATCACGAGCCTGCCCGCGTCGCGGCGAACGATGCAGCGCAACGACCGGCCGTTGGGCTTCGCGATCTGCTCCCACGCAATCCAGCAAAAGTCGAACGACTGATTGTGGAAGCCTCTTGCGCGGACCCATAGCTCGTCCCAATCGGCTTGCAGCGCGCGCAACGCGTTTTCGTCGGTGATGATCTCGTACTGCGAATCCGTGTGCTTCATCGATGCCTCACGAGAGACAGCCGCACGCGCGTCGCGCAAAGGACGCCGAGGTTGCAGCGGCGCCGGGTGTTGGCAAGCATGCGCGTTTGGATCGACAGGGTGTGTGCGTGGGCGCACGGTTGCAGGCGATTGGAAAGGGGCGCGCCCGGACCTTCTTCCACGAGCCTTTGGGCAACCATCCGGCCCGCGCTTTTCCGTACCGGAAATCATCCATCGATCTGTACAGGTACTGTACCGGCTTCCGTCGCTACACTGTCGCAAACCGAAACACTCGCGGAGCCGTCCGATGTCCTTCGAAACCTTGAGCGCCCTGCCCGCCGGCATCCTGTTCGCGCTCGTCACGACCATCACGCCCGGACCGAACAACACGATGCTTCTCGCCTCGGGCGTCAACTTCGGATTCCGCCGCACGCTGCCGCATATTCTCGGCATCAGCGCGGGTGTCGCGCTGCTGATGCTGTCGGTGGGTTTCGGTCTCGGCGAAGCGTTCCGGCGCTTCGCGGTGTTGTACACAGTGCTCGAAGTGCTGAGCGTCGCGTATCTGCTGTATCTCGCGTGGAAGATCGCGACCTCCGGCGAGATGCAGGTGAAGAAAGGCGAGCGCCGGCCAATGCGCTTTCACGAAGCGATCGCCTTCCAGTGGGTCAATCCCAAAGCGTGGATGATGGTGCTCACGGCCGCGACCACGATCCATCTGAACGCCGACTTCGGCACGAATGCGCTGCTGATGGCCGTGCTGTTCTACGTGATCGGCTTGCCGTGCATCTCCCTATGGGCCGCGTTCGGCACGGCCATGCGGCGCGCGCTGTCAAAGCCCGCTTATCTGCGCACGTTCAATGTCTTCATGGCGCTGCTGCTGGTGGCCTCGCTGTATCCGATCGTGTTGCGCTTTTTCGCGTAACGCAACGCGCTCCGTCGCACTCGCCCGTGTTCGCCGCGCGCGGACACCGTGCAATTTTTTCCAGCCTGGTGTCGTTTCTTGTCTGACTGTCGCGCGCCTCACACGTCCCCGTTTCGTGACTGCTATCTTCGTGATTTGACAGTAAAATAGCCACGTCATAACCCCTGACGTCACGAGCGCGGGCCGCGCCATCCGAACCGATCCATTCAATGAGCATCGGCGTTCATCGGGCTCGCAAATTGCTCCGGGACGCAGGTTATCCGCAAGGCAAATTTCCCGGCGCTCGTGCGCGGCACGCAGCGCCGGATTCGCCATTGACGAACGCGGACCGCACAGGTCGGAGGCGTTGCACATGGACGCAAATGATTCGCCGGACCGCGAGAGCGGCCCTCGGCAACCGCACGACACAAGCTTTTTTCCGTATGACAGCGAAGACCCGCAAGCTCCGCATTACAACTGGGTGCAGATCTGCCTGATTTCGGCGATGGGTCTCGCCGTCGGCGTAATGGGCACGGCCGCCTATGTGATCTGGTTCAGCCGCGATCAGCAGACTTACAGCGATGCCGTGCAGGCGGCGAAACGCCCGCCGCCGTCGGCTGTCGCCGTCATACCCGACGACGAGTCGGCTGTCCCCGCGCGCGCCGCGCTGCCGACCAGCGCCGTGACGGGCCGCGTGATTCCCGCAACGCCGACATCGCAGCCGGGCTACGCTGAGGCCAATCGCGCGCTGGCTTCGGCGCAAGCCCCCGGCGATGCAGTCGATCCCGCCGACACCGCCGATGCCACCAATCCCGCCGATGCCGCCGACGATTCGCAGCCGGCCGCGCGTTCCGCGCAAGCCGCGGTGGCCGGTTCCGCTGCTCGCGCCGACCGTGGCAAGCAGACGGCCGTCGCGAGCCGCCACGCGCCGCAACGCGCGAAGCCCAAGCAAACGTTCGTCTCCCGGCTGACGGCGATGTTCCGCAAGGTCGCTTACCATCGCGGCCGCGAGCGGAACAACAACCTCGATCCGTATTCCCATCCCTGACCGGGCGGCGCGGAGGAGACCATCACGCCGCATCACCCTCCTCGCCCGCGCTGGCGTCCGCAGCCCATCGCGGTCGGCATGGCCGCGCTGGTGTGCCTCGTGATCGGGTTGGTCTTTATCGCGATTCAGGTCAGGGCGCTCTACTCCGATCACTTTCAGCAGCAATACGCTGCGCTCGTGCTCGAAACCGTCGAACGCGCGGAGAACGCGCGCAACGTCGCGGCCCTGCTGAAACGGACTGCGCCCGCGAATGCGCCGCCGGCCGCGAACCAACCCGACTATCAGCAGGCGCTGAACGAACTGCATGCGCGCGTCGCCGCCCTCGACGCGCTGATCGCCTCCAGTCCGATCCCCGCGCCCCGCTTGTGGCAATCGCCTGATCCGGCGAACAGCATCGACGACATGAAGCGCACGCTCGCCGCCACCGAGGACTATTGGCGCGCGCGCCGCGACAGCATCGGCGCCGACGTCCGCACGCGCACGCTGCGCGTGGCCAGCGTGCTCGCCGTGCTGATGATCGTGGTGGCCGGCGCGTTGCTCGCGGCGCTCGTCGTGTTCGCGCGGCGTCATCGGTATCTCGCGGGGCTGACGCATCAGTTGCAGCATGCGGCGCAGCACGACGCGATGACGGGTCTGCCGAACCGCCAGCAGTTGCTCGCGCGGCTCGAACAGCTCGCGGCCGACCGCACGCCTGACAAGTGCGCGGTGCTCTTCATCGACCTCGACGGCTTCAAGCAGGTCAACGACACGCTGGGCCACGGCGTCGGCGACGCTTTTCTGATCGCCGTCGCGCAGCGTTTTCGCCAGTCGCTGCGGCCAGGCGATCTCGTCGCGCGAATCGGCGGCGACGAATTCGCGGCGCTCGTGTCGGGCTTCGGCAGCGATAGCGAACTTGCGGGCATCGCCACGCGTCTGATGAACTGCGTCGGCGATACCGATACGCAGATGGGCCTCGCCCTCGTGCGCGCGAGCGTCGGCATCGCGACGTTTCCGGATCGCGTCGCCGATCACCGTCTGCTCGTCGCGGCCGCCGACGGCGCGATGTACGAAGTCAAGCGCAGCGGCAAGAACGGCTACGCGTTCGCCACCCGTTCGATTCCGGGCGCGTGATCCACGCGCGGGCCCGCCATGCAACGCCTGGCGCAGTACGCGCGTGCGCGATCATCAGAATTTGCACATCGCGATCAACTTCCGTGCGGCGCTGCCGTTATATGGAAGCAGCAGGGCGACGGGGTGCGCTGCGACTTTGCGAACGGATCGGCGGTGGCGGCAGCAACGCGCCACATGCGCTTCGTTCTGCCGAAGCACGAACGCACAATTTGACGAAATCGGCTCAAGCTTTTCATTTGGCTGTCGATAGCGCAGGGTATGGAAAAGAAACTCGCACAACGAATCGTCAGCTCCGCCCATCGCGCGGCTGAAGCGATTGCAAACGCCCGCATGGATCTTCCCGAAGTCCAGCAGGACCAGCTGTACAGCCGCGTCTTTATCGGGCTGCTGGAAGACAACGTTGGCGCGGAACACATCGTCGAGCTGATCGACGCGCTCGCGAGGCCCTGACGCCGCGCGCGTCTTTGGTCAAATCACGACGCGAAAGCTTCGCGCGATTTCACGCCGCGACATCGCGGCCGATCCGTTCGATGAAGCGCCACAACGCGTCGTCGGTGGAATGCGGGACGTTGAAGCGGAACCATGCGCTCGGCGCGTCGTCGGGACGGAAATAGGAGCCGGGTGCGAGCCAGATTCCGTCCGATAGAGCCGCCGTCGCGATCTCGCCGGCGCGTTCGGGCTCGATGGGCAGGCGCGCGAACAAAAAGAGCCCCGCGCGCGGCCGGTGAAACACGTCAAGGCCCAACGCATCGAGCCGCTCTTCGACGCTCGCGTGCGCGGCGCGCAGCCTGTCGTTGACCAGCTCGACGTGGCGCGCGTAACGGCCTTCGTGCAGCACCTTGTCGACGATCCGCTCGATCGCCTCCGACGACGTCAGCCCCACCGCCATCTTCGTGCGCGCCAGTTCGCGCAGCACGTCACGCTCCGCGACGACATAGCCGCAGCGCAGCGCGGGCGTCACGGTCTTCGAAAAGCCGCTGATGTACAGCACGCGCCGCAAGCCTTCCATCGCCGCGAAAACGGGCGCGCCGGGCGCGCACAGTTCGCGGCTCACGTCGTCCTCGATCACCCACATGCGGTTGCGCTCGGCGATCTGCAGCAGCCGGAACGCGGACGCCATCCCATAGGTCGCGCCCGTCGGGTTCTGCAAGGTCGTGTTGACGAAGATCGCTTTCGGATGATGCTGGTCGACGATTTTTTCCAGCGCGTCCGTATCGACGCCGGCAGGCGTGCGCGGCACGCCGACCACGGTGAGCCCCGCGAGCTTGAGGATCTGCAGCAGGTTGCAGTAGCCGGGATCTTCGACCACGACGGTGTCGCCCGCGCGCAGCAGCGTGCGCACGATCAGATCGAGCGCCTGCGTCGCGCCTTGAGTGAGGAGCACGTTCGACACGTCGACGGGCAGGCCGCGCCGGTCCATCTGCTCGGCGATCTTCGCGCGCAGCGGCGCGAAGCCGTACGGATGCCCGTAGTCGCCGAGACGCGCGGCGGGCACGCGGCTCATCGCGCGAAACGCGTGCTGCATGCCCGTTTCGTTGATCCACTCGTTCGGCAGCCAGCCGCCGCCCGCCTTGATCGGCACGGAATGATCGGCGAACACGTCGGACAGCAGCCACGTCGCGGTGAGGCTCGGCGGCTGCCAGTCGACGGTGTTCGGATGCGCGGCCCGCGAGTGCGGCGCGACGCGATAGCCGGAGCCGCGCCGCGCGATCACGAGCCCCATCGATACGAGCCGGTTGTACGCCTCCGTCACCGTGAACGTGCTCAGCGAATGCGACTGCGCAAGCTGGCGGACCGACGGCAGCAGCGCGCCCGCCCGCAGCGCCTGCGTATCGATCGCGTGCGCGAAGCCTTGCACGACCTGCTCGACGAGCGTCGGCGCGGAACGGCGGTCACGGTCCAGTTCGAGTTCGATCATCTTCAGCGTCAAGACAGGGCGGCGGTTCGTTGTCACGCGCGACCGGCAACAGCACAGTCCACGCGATTCGGCCAGCACAGTTAGCAGCGCAGTGAGTCAACTGTTTATGTCCGCCATTTAACCTCGGACGCTACAGTTTCGCTACCCATTCGAGGAGAAACCCATGACTTCGCGCCCCGTCATCGACGACCTGTCGAGCTTCTGGATGCCGTTCACCGCCAACCGCCAGTTCAAGGCCGCGCCGCGCCTGCTGGAATCGGCAAAAGGGATGTACTACCGCTCGACCGACGGGCGCGACGTGCTCGACGCATGCGCGGGCCTGTGGTGCGTGAACGCGGGCCATAGCCGCGACGAGATCGTCGCCGCCGTGCAGCAGCAGGCCGCAACGCTCGATTTCGCGCCGACGTTCCAGATGGGCCATCCGCTTGCGTTCGAAGCGGCGTCGAAGGTCGCGGAACTGATGCCCGAAGGGCTCGACCGCATCTTCTTCACGAACTCGGGCTCGGAGTCGGTGGATACCGCGCTGAAAATCGCGCTCGCCTACCACCGCGCGCGCGGCGAAGCGCAGCGCACGCGTCTGATCGGCCGCGAGCGCGGCTATCACGGCGTGGGCTTCGGCGGCATTTCTGTCGGCGGGATCGCGCCGAACCGCAAGACGTTCTCGGGCGCGCTGCTGCCGTCCGTCGATCATCTGCCGCACACGCACAACCTCGAACACAACGCATTCTCGAAGGGCCAGCCCGCGTGGGGCGCGCATCTCGCCGACGAACTCGAGCGCATCGTGACGCTGCACGATCCGTCGACGATCGCCGCTGTGATCGTCGAACCCGTCGCGGGCTCGACGGGCGTGCTGATTCCGCCGCAAGGCTACCTGCAGAAGCTGCGCGACATCTGCACGAAGCACGGCATCCTGCTGATTTTCGACGAAGTGATCACGGGCTTCGGCCGTCTGGGCGCGGCGACGGCGAGCGAATACTTCGTCGTGAAGCCCGACCTGCTGACGATGGCGAAGGCGATCAACAACGCGTCCGTGCCGATGGGCGCTGTCGCGGCGAGCCGCACGGTGCACGACACGATCGTCAACAGCGGCGCGCAAGGCGCGATCGAGCTGTTCCACGGCTACACATATTCGGCGCACCCGCTCGCAGCCGCCGCGTGCGTCGCGACGCTCGACCTGTATCGACGCGACGGGCTGTTCGAGCGCGCGGCGTCGCTGGCGCCGAAGTTCGAAGCCGCCGCCCACGCGCTGCGCGACGCGAAGCACGTGAAGGACGTCCGCAATCTCGGGATGGTCGCGGGCATCGAGCTGGAGCCGCGCGACGGCGCGCCGGGCGCGCGCGCGTACGAGGCGTTCGTCAAGTGCTTCGAAGCGGGCGTGCTGATCCGCTTCACGGGCGACATTCTGGCGTTCTCACCGCCGCTGATCATCGACGAAGCGCAGATCGACCAGGTCTTCCAGACGGTGCGCAACGCGCTGGCTTCGATCCAATAATCCCTTGCGCCGCGCCACCGCGTTCGTCCTCTTCGTCCGCTTCATGACGAACGCGGCGGCGCTTCAATACACACGTTAGCGATGCGCGCGTGCAGCCCGCGTATGCGCGGCCTTCTTGGCGGCGGCTGAACGGCCCGCCGCGCCCTTCGTCGCAGCAGCCTTTTTCGCGGTGGCCGAGCGGCTTGCGGCCGGACGCCTGGCCGCCGCCGTCTTCGTCTGCTTCGACAGCGCTTCCTTCGATGCACCACGTCCGCTTTCGCGCTTCAGCACGGACTCGGAGACGCGCGAGCGCTTCGCCGTCGATTCGCTGCTCGGGCGACGTGCCGCGGTCTTCTTGCCCGTCGTCCTGGCAACAGCCTTTTTGGCCGCCGTTCGCTTCGCCGCAGGCGACTTCTTCTGGCCCGCTGCCGTATCGGCGGCGGCCTTCTTGCGGGTGGCTTCGCTCGTCGTCCCCGCCTTTGGCTGCTTCAGCGCGACGCCCGCGCGGCGTGCCTTCGACAGGCCGATCGCGACCGCCTGCTTCGCCGATTTCACGCCGTGTTTGCCTTCGCGCACGTGGTCGATTTCTTCCTTCACGAACTCGCCGGCCTGGGTACTCGACGACTTGCCGGCGCGCTTGTCGGCGGCGGCTCGCTTGAGGGTTGCTTTTTCAGGCATGACAGTGCTCCCGTTTGACTGGTGGCCTATGCATGCCAGCAACGTGTGTGCCTCGCCGATCCGAAGCGGCGAATCCCCGCGTTTTCCGCTATTCCAGCGAATCTGCCCGGGAAAGCATGCGCAAATTGCAGGCTATGTTGAAGCAGGAACAGAGCAATGGACGTGGACTCGATGCGCAACAGAGGCTGCGCGATGCGCGCCGAGCGTCTATGGTTTACGTGAAGGTACGTGAAGGGCTGGCACGACGACCTGGCCCGCCGGGAGACGCCTCATGAATACGCAGACAGTCAGGGCAGGCACCCACATCGAAGGCATCCACTGGATCGCGGAGTATGTGGAGGACGTGCACGAGATCCGCATCTTCCGCGAGGGGCAGGAAGTGGACGTGCACGACGCGCCGACGACGCTCTTCGGCGACGAAGAAAACGCCGGCTCGAAGAGCTGCGCGGACCATCGCGCGGCGGAAGCGGCTGTGCTCGCGTATCTGCGGCACTTCGTGGCCGAGCACGATGCAGAGGAGTGACGCAGCCGAGTAGTGACGTCGTGCGCGCGCAAAGAAAAAGGCCAGCCGCGCAATGCGCGTAACTGGCCTTCGGGGTGCGCCTTCCGCAGCGCCTTTTATCCGGGTTTATCAGGCGCTATTCAACGTTATTCGGCGGGGCGCAGCTTCTTCACTTCCGCATCCGACGGCTGCACGCTCGCGCCGTCGATATAGCGATACGACGTCATCACGCCCTTGCCGTCCTTCAACGCGGTCACGCCGACGAACGCGCCCATCGTCGACTGGTTGTCCTGCGGCCGATAGGTGATCGGCCCAAACGGCGTATCGACATTCAAGCCCTTGAACGCGGCTGCAAGCTTGTCGGGATCGGTCGAGCCCGCCTTCTTGATGCCGTTCGCGATCGACATCAACGCCGCGTAGCCGACCACCGAGCCCAGACGCGGATAGTCGTGATACTTCGCCTGATAATCGGCGACGAACTTCTTGTTCGCAGCCGTATCGATCGAGTACCACGGGTAGCCCGTCACGATCCAGCCGGCGGGCGCTTCGGCGCCGAGCGGATCGAGATAATCGGGCTCGCCCGTCAGCAGCGACACGACGCTGCGATCCTTGAAGAGCCCGCGCGTATTGCCTTCACGCACAAACTTGCCGAGGTCCGCGCTGAACAGCACGTTGAAGATCGCGTCGGGCTTCGCATCGGCGAGCGCCTGCACGGTCGCGCCCGCATCGAGATTGCCAAGCGGCGTCGCCTGCTCGGTGACGAACTCGACGTCGGGCTGCGCGGCCTTCAACAGCTTCTTGAACGTCGCCACGGCCGACTGGCCATATTCATAGTTCGGATACACGAGCGCCCAGCGCTTCTTTTTCAGCTTCGCCGCTTCGGGCACGAGCATCGCGACCTGCATGTAAGTCGACGGACGCAGACGGTACGTGTATTTGTTGCCATCGGCCCAGACGATCTTGTCCGTCAGCGGCTCGGCGGCGAGAAAGAAAATGCGCTTCTGCTTCGCGAAGTCCGTCAGCGCGAGACCCGTGTTCGACAGATAGCCGCCGAACAGCAGTTGCACCTGCTCGCGCGCGATCAACTCCTGCGCGACGCGGATCGTGTCACCGGGATTCGCGTTGTCGTCGCGCGAGACCACTTCGAGCTTCTTGCCGAGCACGCCGCCCGCCGCGTTCACCTGATCGAGCGCGAGATTCCAGCCGTTCCTGTACGGCATCAGAAAAGCAGGCTGCGCCTTGTAGCTGTTGATTTCGCCGATCTTGACCGTCTGCTGCGCCGACGCGCCAGGTGCCGTCAGCGACAGTGTCAGCGAGACAGTCAGCGAAGCGGTCATGCGAGAGATCCAGGCTGCGCGCGAGGTCATGCGTAACTCCGTTTATTGTCAGTTGAGTGGTGCGGCGAGACGAGAGGAACCCAGGCCGCCGGACGGTGCATCGTACCGGAGTTTCGCGGATGCGCTTTCAGCGCGCGCCGCTCGATACGAGGCCGTCAACACATCAAACGCTCAGATACGCGCGCCGGACGACATCGTTTTGCGCCAGTTCGCGCATCGTGCCGCTAAAGCGTATCTGGCCTTTTTCCAGCACATAAGCGCGATCGCTGACGAGTTCCGCGAAATGCAGGTTCTGCTCCGATAGCAGGATCGACAGCCCTTCGCGCTTCAGTTCGAGAATCATGTTCGCCATCTGTTCGACGATCACGGGCGCGACGCCTTCGGACGGCTCGTCGAGCAGCACCAGCCACGGATTGCCCATCAGCGTGCGCGAGACCGTCAGCATCTGCTGCTCGCCGCCGCTCATCTGGCCGCCGAGGCGCTTCGGCATTTCGCCGAGATTCGGAAAGAGCCTGAAAAGCTTGTCGGGCGTCCACGTGGGCGCGCCTTCGCGCGGCGGCTGACGTCCCGTGTCGAGGTTCTCCATCACCGTCAGGTCCGCGAACACGCGGCGGTCTTCCGGCACGTAGCCGAGCCCCATGCGCGCGATCCTGTGCGATGGGAGCGCCGAGATAGTCGCGCCGTCGAATTGAATGAGGCCTTCGCGGCGCGGCACGAGGCCCATGATGGCTTTCATCGTCGTCGATTTGCCTGCGCCGTTGCGGCCCATCAGCGCGACGACTTCGCCGCGCCCCACTTCGAGGCTCACGTCGAAGAGGATATGCGCGCGCCCGTAGTACGCGTTCAGTTTCTCGACCTTCAGCATCGGTGCGTTCATGCGCGCGGCTCCGTTCGCGTTGCGCCGTCGCGCGACAGCGATGCGCGCGGCTGAAACGTCTTGCCCGTGCCGAAGTACACGGCCTGCACGTTCGCGTCGTTGCGTATGGTGTCCGCGTCGCCTTGCGCGATCAGCTTGCCGCGCGCGAGCACGATCACGCGGTCCGCATATGAGAACACCACGTCCATGCTGTGCTCGGTGAACAGCACGCCGATCCCGCGCTCGGCGACGAGACGCTTCGTCAGCGCCATCAGATCGTTGCGCTCCTTCGGTGCCATGCCCGCTGTCGGTTCGTCCATCAGCAGCAACTTCGGACGATTGGCAAGCGCGATGGCGAGATCGACGCGCTTCACGTCGCCATACGCGAGCACGCCGCACGCGCGCCGCGCATGCGCGGCCATGCCGACCTGATCGAGCAGCGCCATCGCTTCGTCTTCGAAGCACGACGCAGCCGGCTTCCATAAACCGTATAGACGCTTTTCGCACGACACGAGCGCCATCTGCACGTTTTCGAGCACGGTCATCGAATTGAAGGTCGCGGCCACCTGAAACGTGCGGCCGACGCCGCGCCGCCAGATATCGCGCGGCCGCATGCCGACGAGTTCATGGCCGTCGAGCACAACGGAGCCATGCGAAGGACGCAGCTGTCCGTTGACGATGTTGAAGCACGTCGATTTGCCCGCGCCGTTCGGGCCGATCAGCGCGAGCAGTTCGCCGGGCTGAACGTCGAACGACACATCGTCGACGGCTTTCACGCCGCCGAACGACATCGACAGATTCGACACGCGCAGAAGGCTCATCGTCCGCCTCCTGTTGCTTGCTGATGCTCGGCTTCGTTTGAATCGTCGCGTTCGAAGCGTTCTCGAACAAAGCCCACGATGCCTTGCGGAAACGCGATCACGAGCAGCAGGATCACGGCGCCGAGCAGCGCCTGCCAGTAGTCCGTCTGCCGCGCGACGGCATCCTGCAGCCACGTGAACAACGCGGCGCCCGCGACGGGCCCCGTCAACGTCTGAATGCCGCCGAGCAGCACCATCACAAGTCCATCGACGGAACGGCTCACGCTGATCACTTCCGGCGAGATCGTGCCTTTGGAAAACGCGTAAAGCGAGCCAGCGAGCCCGCAAAACAGCGACGCGATCACGAACGCGGCCCACTGCACGCGCTTCGTGTCGATGCCGATCGCTTCGGCGCGCAACGCCGAATCGCGCGATGCGCGCATCGCGTAACCGAGCGGCGAAAACAGCATGCGGCGCAACAGCCACACGCCCAACGCGGCACACGCGAGCGTCAGGTAGTAATACGCGACGGGCGACGACAGCCAGTTCGACGGCCACAAGCCGAGAATGCCGTTGCTGCCGCCCGTCACGTCATCCCATTGATAGACGACCGACCACACGATCTGCGCGAACGCGAGCGTGAGCATCGCCAGATATACGCCCGACAGCCGCACGCAGAACCAGCCGAACACGAGTGCGCCGAGCACGGCCAGCGACGGACCGAGGACGAGCGCCGCTTCCATCGGCAGATCGAGCACTTTCAGAAAGAGCGCCGCGCCATATGCGCCCAGGCCGAAATACGCGGCATGGCCGAACGAGTGCATGCCACCCGGTCCCATGATGAAGTGCAGGCTCGCGGCGAACAGAACGGCAATCAGGATTTCGACGAGCAGCACGGGCAGGTACGGAAACGCGTTGGCCGCGAGCGGCGCGAGCGCGAGCACGGCGAGCACGCACACGGCCAGCCACTTCAGATGCTTGCCTGCGGGCTTGAGCGGCGCTTCGGCAACGGACATCGCGCGCACGGCGGACGTGGCGCGCCCGAGCAAACCCCAGGGCCGCACGACGAGCACGACGGCCATCACGACGAACTCCGCCACGAGCGTAAAGCGGCTCAACGACAGATCGACGCCGAACAGCGAAACATGCCCGATGCCGATGCACAGCGCCTTGATTTCAGCGATCAACAGCGCCGCGATGAACGCACCCGGAATCGAACCCATTCCGCCGACCACCACCACAACGAACGCGTTGCCGATGGTCTCGAGATCGAGCGAGAGATTCGCGGACATGCGCGGCCCCTGCAACGCACCGCCAAGCCCCGCGAGAAACGCCCCGACGAAGAACACGCCCGTAAATAGCCACGCCTGATCGATGCCGAGAGCGCCGAGCATTTCGCGGTCCTGCGTCGCGGCGCGCACGAGCGTGCCCCAACGCGTGTGCGTCAACGCGTACCACAGCAGCAGAAGCACGAGCGGCCCGATGACGATCAGCGCGATGTCATACGTCGGCAGCCGGTGGCCAAGCAGCTCGACGGCGCCCGCCAGATGCGGCGCGCGCGGGCCGAACAGGTCCTGCGGTCCCCAGATCGCCAGCGCGGCATCGCGAATGATCAGCACGAGCGCGAAAGTCGCGAGCAGATGGAACAACTCGGGCGCCTGATAGACGCGCCTCAGCACGATCAGTTCGACGAGTGCGCCCAATATGCCCGTCACGACGGCGGCGGCGAGCATCGACAGCCAGAAGCCTGCGATGCTTGCGCCAAAGCGGCTCGCGAAGCTGTACGCAACGTAGATGCCTAGCATGTAGAGCGAGCCGTGCGCGAAGTTGACGATGCGAGTGACGCCGAAGATCAGCGACAGGCCCGCCGCGACGAGAAAGAGTGCGGAGGCGTCGGCGAGTCCGTTGACGAGTTGGACCAGCAGGTTGGGGAGCATTTTTTGCCTGGCGGCGGTCAGTTTTCCGATGGGCAGCAGATATACAGGAAATGGAAGGTGTTTGCAGCACGCGGAAAATTCTGTACACGCGATTGATCAATCTTTACACACTGCACGATGCCGATGGCTACTATGGGTTTAGTCAACTCACGGAAGCTGATATCGTGCAGACGAAGTTAACTGGCAGTGTCGACGGGCGGTGGCTCCTTACGGGAGTTCAGTGTTCTGGCTAAAACCTGAATACCTGGAGCCGCGGTGGTCATTCCGCGTAAAGATGCATTTTCTTTATTTCGAGTTTGATATTGAGCCGTCCCGCGAGCAATACGACGAGGTAAAGGAAGCGCTGAAACTCGCGCGTGCTGACTTTCTACAATGGTCGCAACCCCGTTCATGGATGGCCAATCGGGAGATGATGCCGCGCTTGCGTGGGCTGTTGCACGACGCCGGGCGCAATGCTCCGAACATGTGGGACGATGAATGGGTCGTGCATGCCGTTCATCATGAAGTACGCATGGGCAACCTGATCTTCGCACCTCCTAAGGACAGGTTGAAGGAATATATTCAACAGGTACGGAACGAACGGCAGCGCCGCGCGCGCACCCGCTCTTCTCCCGCACCGATCCAGCACGCGCAGCCATCGGACGCGATTACACCATCGCAGTTGTACCGGCAACGCGTGCCGCTGGACACGCCATCCAACTCTTCGGGAGAAAGCCGCTTCGATGTCTGGGATGCACCCGGCGATCCGTTCTCGACGCCGCTTAGTGATGCGCAGCCGTTCGAGTACTCCGGCGATAACCCGCTTAGCGATGTGCAGGACATTGCAGCGCGTGGTATCAGTGAGGGGCAGGAAGCGGAATGCTTCGCGGAGTACGAGCGCGCACTCGATCTGTGCAACGCATTGGGAGGGCCGATGGGCGCTGTGCGCGGAGTAACCCTATGTAGACAAAATGCCTTCGACAACTATCAGCAATGTAGGGGATTCTAATGGCTAAACATTCACCGTACTCCGTCGTTTTGACTTATCTTGAAGATCGCCAAATTCTTACGGCACACGCGATCGAACCCACCACAGTCGCTCCGTTGCTCGTGGGTAAGTTGGAAATGCCGATCCTTCTAGACGAATTCGAATTCAGGCTTGATGACGAATTTGCGCGACGTCTGGGTGTAGCAATGCTTAACCTTATCGCGCTCGGTCAACCAAGAATCAAGCAATACATGAGCGTAACGCCGGGACCACTACCGCGCGCAGGCGACGGCAATACACTAGCGAACGAGTAGCCCCCGAAACAAGCTCGGGTCATGCGAACATCTATGAAAAATCATCCATCGCAGATGCGGCTGTTTTGGCGGCGACGGGAAACCGGTTGTCGATTTTGATTTCGACCATGGCCACGGTCAGGGCATCCCTCACGCGCACAATTTGGGTATCGATCCACTATCGGGCGAACGCAAGCGCGGCCTTGGTTTGTCGATGCCTATCTGGCCTTGAGGACCACCATCACCATGAATACAGGTAACTTTATCGACCTTCGAAACATTCCTGAATTTCCGAGCTTCCATGACGCGGAGTTGATCGGGCTCGAGTACGATACGGAAACACGCACTCTTGAGCTTCGACTCCGTCGCGTTGGAAGCGAACTTGAAGTACTCCGCTTTTCCGGTGTTGTTTCGCAGCGCCTGATCGATTTTGCTAGCCAAAATGTAGCGTCCAGGCTCCTGATTTCGCCGCGGTACCCGTTTTCTCGGACTGAGGTTCGAACGTGGATGCAGTGGATCAATAGCCGGGACGACTCAATGGGAGCCGCGATTGGCGACCAGAAAAGTGACGAATACGTCCGAGATCTGGTAGCGGGCCGCCGAGTGCTGTTCGTGCTGGAGCCGTCATGCGGCGCAGAGATGGCGTGCTATGTGAGTCGCTTTCGTTGAAACATAGCACCGCATAGGCAACCGCCCAAAAGAAGCACCGCTCCTGGCAAGTTTGGAAGAGCCGAAAAAGCCGCGTGACACGAAGTCCACGCGGCTTTCATCAAAAGCGTCGACAGGCAAACTTACGCCTTCGCACTGCCCTCCTCATCCTGCTCACGAAAAACCTTATCAGCAAGATGAAACGCCGAATTCGCCGCCGGCACACCACAATAAATAGCCGTCTGCAACAACACTTCCTTCACCTGATCTCGCGTCACCCCATTATTCCGCGCGGCACGCAGATGCAACGCCAGTTCCTCGCTGCGATTCAACGCAACCATCATCGCGATCGTCAGCAGACTGCGCGTATGGCGTGGCAAGCCGTCACGCGTCCAGATCTCGCCCCACGCATAGCGCGTGATGAAGTTCTGAAACTCTTCCGTCACTTCCGTGCGGTTCGCAATCGACCGGTCGACGTGCGCATCGCCCAGCACCGCGCGGCGCACGCCCATGCCCGCTTCGTAACGTTGTTCGTCGTTCATCGCTGCCCCTTCAGGAAATCGAGCACGGTCTTCGTGAACGTGTCCGCTACTTCGATGTTCGAAATGTGCGACGCGTCCAGCTCGACGTAACGCGCACCCGCGATCGCCGCCGCCAGCTCGCGCCCCTGCGCGGGCGTCGCGGCCAGATCGTGCGTGCCTGAGATCACGAGCGCGGGCGCCTTGATGCCGTGCACTTCGGGACGCAGGTCGGTCGCGTTGATGGCTTCGCAGTTCAACGCGTAGCCTTCCTTGTCGGTATGCACGAACACATCGCGGATAAAGCCGAAGACGATCGGCTCGCGTGCGATGAATTCGGCCGTGAACCAGCGCGGCAGCACGGCATCCGACAGCGCGAGCATGCCTTCGCTGCGAGCCCGCGCCGCGCGCGGCACCCACACTTCCGGCGAGCCGATGCGCGCGGCCGTGTTGCTCAGCACGATGTGATCGATGCGATCCGCGTGGCGCGCCGCGAGGCCGATGCCCGTCAGCCCGCCCATCGACACGCCGCAAAAATTCGCGCGCGCGATCTTCAACGTGTCGAGCAGGCCGATCACGTCGCCCGTCAGATGTTCGATCGTGTACGGCCCCTTCGGCGCTTCCGAGTGGCCGTGGCCGCGCGTGTCGTAGCGCAGCACGCGGAAGTGCTTCGAGAATTCGGCGACTTGCGGCGTCCACATCGACAGGTCGCTGCCGAGCGAGTTCGACAGCACGAGCCACGGCGCGCTGCCGTGACGGTCGCCGTCGATCCGGTAATGAAGCTCGATGCCATTCACTGCGGCGTAGGGCATTCCTTTACTCCTGATGTTGTGTCGCGCGTTCTTTGCGCGCGGTATGAAGAGCCAGCACCGCATCCACGAAAGCGTGCGCGCTGCCGACGTAATGAGCGGGATCGAGCAGGCGTCGCAGTTGCTCGACGGGCAGGTGTCGAGTGACAGATGCATCGGCGGCCAGCACGTCGAAGAGCGTCTTGCCTGACTTCACTGCTTCCTTCGATGCCTGCTCGACGAGATGATGCGCATCGAGCCGGCCGATCTTGTCGCCGAGCGCGAGCATCACCGCTTCGCCGAGAATCAGGCCATGCGTCACGTCCAGATTCTCCGCGAGCCGCTCGGCGTTCACTTCGAGCCCCTTCGCGATCTGGTCGATATTCGCGAGCGCGCCGCCCGCGAGGCGCGCGAGATCGGGCAGCGCATCCCACTCGGCCTGCCAGCCGCCGAGCGCGCGCTCGTGCTCCTGCACCATGCCCGCGAACACCGTTGCGACGAGACCGGGCGCGCGCGTCGCCGCCGTCAGCACGGCCGCGCAGCCAACGGGGTTGCGCTTGTGCGGCATCGTCGACGAGCCGCCCTTGCCGGCCGCAACCGGCTCGCCGAGTTCGCCGAGCTCGGTCTGCATTTGCAGCGAGATGTCGCGCGCGATCTTGCCGAGCGTGCCGATGAGCATGCCGAAAAACGCTGCCGTTTCAGCGATACGGTCGCGCTGCGTGTGCCACGGCACGGCGGGCATATCCAGTTTCAACTCTTTCGCCAACGCTTCGGCAACCGCGCCGCCCTTGTCGCGCAGGCTCGCGAGCGTGCCCGCCGCGCCGCCGAATTGCAGCACGAGCACGCGTTCGCGTAGCGCGTCGAGCCGTTCGCAATGACGCAGCAGCGCATCGAGCCATTGCGCGAACTTCAGGCCGAGCGTGATCGGCAGCGCCTGTTGCAGCCACGTGCGGCCGATCATCGGCGTCGCGCGATGCTGCTGTGCGAGCGCAGCGATCGCGTCGCATGTCGACGATAAGACGCCGTCGAGCAGATCGAACGTATCGCGTAGTTGCAGCACGGTCGCCGTATCGATGATGTCCTGGCTCGTCGCGCCCCAATGGACAAACTTCGACGCTTCCGCGTCGGCATCTTTCACGCGCGCGGTCAGCTGCTTGACGAGGGGAATCGCGAGATTGCCGCCGAGCGCGGCATCGCGTGCAAGCGCATCGGCGTCGAGTTTTTCAGCGTGACACGTCGCTTCGATCGCGGCGACGGCCGATTGCGGAATCACGCCATGCGCAGCCGATGCGCGCGCGAGCGCGGCTTCGACATCGAGCATCCGTTGCAGCGTCGCGCGCGGCGACCAGATGTCGTTCATCGGCTGCGTGCCGCAGATCAGGATGGTCAGGCGGGCGCTGGCTTCTAGCATGATGGTCGGTGCTTCGGGATGAATGCGCGTCGATATGGCGCCTGAATGCAGCGCCTGAAAGCGCGCGGCGCCCGGCTTCATTGTCGCCGAACGCCGCGCGAAGGTCACGCGCGCGCTTGCGCGCGTTTTCCCGCGTTTTCCTTTACACGAGGGCCTGGCCTCGCGCGAGCCTCAAGCCGCGCGAGCCTGCTGCGTGCCGTCGATCAGCGCGACGCCCGTCAGCTTTTCCAGTTCCGCAAAGTCGATGTCGGAGAAGATCTCGCGCACGACGAGGCCGTCCTTCGTCACGTCGATCATCGCGAGGTCCGTATAGATGCGGTCGACGCAGCCGATGCCCGTCACGGGATACGAGCACTCCGCGACGATCTTGCTTTCGCCCTGCTTCGTCAGATGCTCCATCATCACGAACACCTGCTTCGCGCCGATGGCCAGATCCATCGCGCCGCCCACAGCGGGAATCGCATCGGGCGCGCCCGTGTGCCAGTTCGCGAGGTCGCCCTTCGCCGACACCTGAAACGCGCCGAGCACACAGTAGTCGAGATGGCCGCCGCGCATCATCGCGAACGAATCGGCGTGATGGAAGAACGCGCCGCCCGTCAGCAGCGTGACGTGCTGCTTGCCGGCGTTGATCAGTTCGTCGTCTTCGTCGCCTTTCGCGGGCGCCGGGCCCATGCCGAGCAGGCCGTTTTCGCTGTGCAGGAAGATTTCCTTGTTCGCGTCGAGGTGATTCGCCACCAGCGTCGGCACGCCGATGCCGAGGTTCACATAAGCGCCTTCAGGAATGTCCTGCGCGACGCGCTTCGCCATTTCATCGCGGGTCAGTCGTTTCATGTCGGGTCTCCTTCCTTCAGGCGGCTTGCTCAGGGCGCTGCGATTGATGCGCCGCTTGCGGCACTTCGACGATGCGCTGCACGAAGATGCCCGGTGTCACGATCACTTCGGGATCGAGCGCGCCGAGCGGCACCACTTCCGACACCTGCACGATCGCCGTCTTCGCGGCGCTCGCCATGATCGGCCCGAAGTTGCGCGCGGTCTTGCGATAGACGAGGTTGCCCCAGCGGTCGCCCTTATAAGCCTTGATCAGCGCGAAGTCGGCGTGCAGCGGCGATTCCAGCACGTAGTGCTTGCCGTCGATCACGCGCGTTTCCTTGCCTTCGGCGAGCTTCGTGCCGTAGCCCGTCGGCGTGAAGAAGCCGCCGATGCCCGCGCCCGCTGCGCGGATGCGCTCGGCCAGATTGCCTTGCGGCACGAGTTCCAGTTCGATTTCGCCGGCGCGATAGAGCGCGTCGAACACATACGAGTCGGTCTGACGCGGGAACGAGCAGATGATCTTGCGAACGCGCTTCGCGTTGAGCAGCGCCGCGAGGCCCGTGTCGCCGTTACCGGCATTGTTGTTGACGATCGTGAGTTCTTTCGCGCCCTGTTCGATGAGCGCGTCGATCAGCTCGGAAGGCATGCCCGCCGTCCCGAAGCCGCCGATCATGACGGTCGCGCCGTCATGCACGTCGGCGACCGCCGACTGGAGTGACTCGAAAATCTTGTTGATCATGTCGAATTTCCTCTGGAACGCGTCGTTCCGCGCGCCGCGTGATCCGCCGACCGCTCGACGGAAAAATTGCGCGCCGGACGGTCTCCACGTCCGCTTTCGCCCTTCATGGCCTGCTGACGGCATGCAGACCTGCCGCAGGCCGCATGAGTTTGGTTCGCCTTCCGTTTCTGCCCTCGTATTGAACTCTGAAAAGTTCTTTATACGAACACAGTTTCGTTTAGCGAACGTACCGGCGCATTATGGTTTGCGCCCGCGTCTCTTGTCAAGGCAACGGATTCGTGGTTTGCCCTACGCAGGCGTTGCGTGGACTTGGGGTGCCGGTGCGCCGCATCCATCGCGAAACGCGGAGCCCGCATCATTCTCCGCCAGCGGCCGCGAGGCCGCATCGGAACCCGCCGGGTCGCCGTCGGCGCTTTCCCTGATATGCGACAGCGCGATTGCCAGGCTAGGTTGTATACGTTTTATCGATAATATGCGGGCCATCGCAAAGCCCGCGCCCCAGCATGGCCGAACTCGATCTCAACCTGATTCCCTACCTCGTCGCGCTCGAAGACATGCGCAACGTAAGCCGCGCCGCCGAACGTCTCGGCGTGAGCCAGCCGCGCGTGAGCACGGCGCTCGGCCGGCTGCGCGAGTACTTCAACGATCCTTTGTTCGTACGCACATCGCGCGGCATGGAGCCGACGCCGCGCGCGCTCGCATTGATTCCCGCCGCTCGCGACGCGCTCGCGCGCATCGAAAAAGGCATGCTCGAAACGCAGGACTTCGATCCCGCGACGTCGACGCATACCTTCTCGCTCGCGCTGTCCGATGTCGGCGAGATCGTGTTTCTGCCGCGTCTGTTGCAGCTTTTCGCCGAGCGCGCGCCGCATGCGAATCTGCGCTCGGTGTCGCTGTCGCCCGCGCTGGTCGAACGCGGCCTGGAGTCAGGCGACATCGATCTGGCCGTCGGCTACTTTCCCGATCTGTCCGGCAACAACTTCTTCCAGCAGCGCCTCTTCACACACCGCTTCATCTGCCTGCTGCGCAGCGATCATCCGCTGGCGGGCGCGCCGCTCACGCTCGAGCAGTTCGTCAGCCTCGGGCACGCCGTTGTGCGCGCCGAAGGTCGCAGCCAGGAAGTGCTCGAACGGTATCTGGAGAAAAAGCGCATTCGCCGCCGCGCCGTGCTGGAGACGCCGCACTTCATGAGCCTGCCGTTCATCCTCGCGCGCAGCGATCTCGTCGCGACCGTGCCGCACGCAATCGGCTTCGCATACGTATCGGAACATGCGTCGATCACGCTGGTCGAACCGCCTTTGCCGTTGCCCCGTTTCGACTTGCGCCAGCATTGGCATCGCAAGTTCCACAACGATCCGCGCGCGGGCTGGCTGCGCGGCGTCGTCGCGGAGCTGTTCAACGATGCGAAGGACGAATGGCCGAAGTAGCGCGTCGAAGTGGCGCCCCCGATGACACGCGTATCCATGTCGGGCGTGGGGTCACGAAACATGGAACAATGCCCCAACGTGCGATGCGCGTTTTACTGGAACTGGAGCGAGGGATGACTACGAAGACAACAACACCCGCCGACACACCCACCCGTCCGTCCCGCGAGGAAGCCGAAGAAGCCGTGCGCGTGCTGCTGCGCTGGGCCGGCGACGATCCGCGGCGCGAAGGGCTGATCGATACGCCGGCGCGCGTCGTGCGTGCGTATGAGGAATTTTTCGCGGGCTACGACGTGGAGCCGCGCGACATTCTGGCCCGCACGTTTTCCGAAGTGGACGGCTACGACGAAATGATCGTGCTGAAGGACATCCGCTTCGAGAGCTATTGCGAGCATCACATGGTGCCCATCATCGGGCGCGCGCATGTCGCCTATTTGCCCGAGCATCGCGTGGTCGGCATTTCGAAGCTGGCGCGGCTCGTCGATGCATTCGCCAAGCGTCTGCAGATTCAGGAAAAGATGACCGTGCAGATCGCCGATACGCTCAACGAAGTATTGCAGCCGAAGGGCGTCGGCGTGATTCTCGAAGCGTCGCATCAATGCATGTCGACGCGCGGCGTGCACAAGGCGGGCGTTGAGATGGTCACGTCGCGCATGCTCGGCACGTTCCGCACGGACCCGTCGACACGCCGCGAGTTTCTGTCGATCGTCAATAGCCCGACTTCGATGAGCGTGGCGAATACCTGAGCGGCTTGCAGAGCCGTTCTTTCCAACTCGCATTCGGACGGGCCGCCGGGTCGAAACGCCGAAACGGCGTAACGCCGCATCGAAACGCCGAAACGGCGTAACGCCGCATCGAAACGCCGCGTCGCCAGCCTTAGCCCGCCGCGCGTCGCGCGCTCATCGGCCTGCCTTGCCCGAACGTCGCGAGCAACATGGCCACGAGCACGCACGCGACGCCCATCAACTGCGCTCGGCTGATCGGCTCGTGCAGCACGCCGGCCGCAAGCGCAAGCGTCGATACGGGCACGAGCGCCGTCACGAGTCCCGCCTCCGCGCCGCTCACGCGCGACGCACCCGCGTACCACAGCACGAAGCCCAGCACTGTCGGCACAAGCGCGTAGTAAACGACGCCCGCGAGAGCGGCCGTCAGGTTCGCGTCGAGCGGCAGACGCCACGGCGCTTCGAAGCATGCGGGCACGATGGCGACGAGAAAGCCGATCCCGCTCATCAGCGCCGACAGCGGCAGTGCGGCGACAGGCGTGCGTAGCTTGCGGTTGAGCAGAATGAAAAGCGCCTCGCAGACGACAGCCGCGAACACCAGCGCGTTGCCCGCCAGAGAATGCGCGCCGCGCGACGCCGTCAGATCGTCGAGCCGCACGGTGCAGGCGAGCACGCCGCCTGTCGCGAGCGCGATTGCGCCGAGCAGCGCGGGCGACGGCCGCTCGCCGAGCGCCAGTGCGGCAACGGCCGCCGACACGGCCGGCAGCGTGCCCGCGATCACGCCCGCATCGGCGGCCGAAGCGAGCCGCATCCCGCCGATCAGGCAAACCGTATAGCCGACGCTCCCGGCTCCCGCCTGTGCGATCGCGAGCCACCTGTCGTGTGCATCGAGCTTCGGCCACCGAAGCTTCCGCACGCGCATCATTGCGACGAAAACCGGGAACGCGATGGCGAAGCGCAGCGCGGTCGCCGAGAACGGCGGCAAGCCACCCGCGATCGCCTTGCTGACGACAACCGTGCTGCCCACGCCGACCATCGCGAGCGCGCAATAGAAGTAACCGACATAACGCGCATGCATGCCGCGCCTCCTCATATCGAACGATGCGAGGAGCGTATCGCGCACACGAATGCGCGGTCTTGAACGTTATTGCAGAGCCCTATGCAAAGCGACCGCGCGAGTCAGCGGACAGCGGCCGCATAGCTCGCAGGCGTGATGCCGAGAAGCCGCATGAAGGCGCGCGTCATGTGGCTCTGGTCCGAGAAACCGGCGCACGTCGCGGCATCCGCGAGCGCCGTCCCGCTGGCGATGAGCCGCCGCGCGAGCGCGACGCGCCGCTGCATCCGGTACGCGTGCGGCGGCAAGCCGACTTCGTGCGCGAAACTGCGCAGTAACTGGAAGCGGCTCATGCCCGCTTCGGCGGCGAGGTCCGCGAGCGTCGCGGACGACGCGGGATCGTCGTCGATGCGGCTTCTTGCCCGCACGATCGGACCGATGCGTTCGCGTTCAGGCGCGAGCGGCGTCGCGTGATGCCGGCCCACGTGTGAGAACAGCGCGAGCAGCGCTTCTTCGCACGCGAGATTATCGAAGCCCGCTCGTTCGTTAGCCGCGCTCACCGCAACCGAGTACAGGCGCGTAAAGCACCCGGACAGTCGCGGATCGTTCAGCACGGGCTGCGTCAGTTCCAATTCGCGCATGGACGCATGCGCGCATTCGGCGAGCGTCGCGTACACGAGCGACGGCTCGAAGTACAGCATGCGCCACGCGCGTCCGTGTTCGTCGAGCGGACTGCCGTCGTGCACTTCGCCGGGATTGACCGTGATGACGTCGTTCGCGCGCGCTTCGACAGGCCCCCGACCGCTTGCTGAACGCTGCCCGCCCGCGACCATGACACCGATGCCGAAGCGATCGTGCGAGTGACGCGCGAACGTATGCGTCGTGTGCGCGGCTGTCGCTTCGACGCCGTCGAGCGCACAACGCAGCATCTGGACGCGTCCACGCGGCTTCATCGTTTCATTCGCTCATATCAAAGCGGCTCGGTTCGAAGGCGCGATCAATCGTGCGATCGAACCTTGATCCATCAACGCCGCCCTTCGTCGTTGCGCGTGCGCTCGCCTTCGCGGATCTTGCCTTGCGACACGCTGCTGCCAGGCGGCACGCTATGCGTGAGCCACACGTTGCCGCCAATCACCGAGCCTCGTCCGATCGTCACGCGGCCCAGTATCGTCGCGCCCGCATAGATCACGACGTCGTCTTCGACGATCGGGTGGCGCGCGTTGCCCTTCACGAGCGTGCCGTCTTCATCTGCGGCGAAGCTTTTCGCGCCGAGCGTGACCGCCTGGTAGACGCGCACGCGTTCGCCGATGATCGCCGTTTCGCCGATCACGACGCCCGTGCCGTGATCGATGAAAAAGCTCGGGCCGATCCGCGCGCCGGGGTGAATGTCGATACCCGTCGACGAATGCGCGATCTCGTTGATGAAGCGCGCGAGCAGCGGCACGCCGAGCCGATGCAGCGCGTGCGCGAGCCGGTGATGCGTCATCGCCCAGACGCCCGGATAGCAGAGCAGGATCTCGGTGATGTGCTGCGCGGCGGGGTCGCCGATGTAGGCAGCCTGGATATCGCTGACGAGCAGCGCGCGGATGGCGGGCAACTGCTTGCCGAAATCGCGCGCGACATCGAAGGCGCGCGCGCTCAGTTCGGCGTCCGTGGTCTCGGCGTGCTCGGGCAGAAAACGCAGCGCGCGGCGGATCTGCTCGGCGAGCAGGCGCAACGTGCTTTCGAGCGTATGGCCGACGTAGTAATCGACGCTCTCGTCGGTCAGATCGGGCGCGCCGTAGTGCGTCGGGAAAAGCGCGGCACGCAATCCCCCGACAATGTTGATCACGGCATCGCGCGAAGGCAGCTCGCGAATGCCGCGCGGATGGCGCGTGCGATGCAGCTCTTCACGCGACGCACGCAAATCGGCGACGATCTGTTCGAGGCCCCAGTTATGAGAAGAAACATTTGACATGGCGAGGACATCGTTCGCGCACGAGGCGCGATGAGAGTGAACTGTCCCCAGAGATTACCGCGTTTCGCCGCGTGCCGTGCGGCCCTCGTGCGCCTTGCATAAGGCATGCGTGATGCTGCGCGCCTTGCGTTATGCGCGGCAGTGCGGGGCTAGTGATGTGCCAAACGGCGTGCAATGCAGCGTGCTATACGGTCAGGCTGCTCGCGTCGATCCAGCGCACGGCCCAGTCGCGCGCGTGCGCAATAGCAGCGGCTTCGTCGGTGAAACGGAGGTCGGTTGGGAAGAAACGGTTCGCGACCAGTTCGCCATCGCTGGAACGCGATACGACGACATACGGTTGCCATGTTCCATCGCCCGCGCGCGCCGGCGCGCAGTTAAGCAAGTAGCCACGATGTGTGAATGCAGCATCAACGTGCATGAGTCACCCGCCCCTGACTGCCCCATAGATGGTCCTTATGGTTCTCTCGCGAGTGCAGGTGCCGTGGGCTGAAACAGTCCGCGAGGTCGTCGCGATCGTGCTGGGTGTTGCTGCGCTCGTCGAACAAGAATCATACTCTGTAGAAAATGGACGTCCACGAAAAAAATTAGCAAAAATTTGCCGGTCGCCCGAAAGGCCGTCACGCGTGGTTCGACAGATAATCGTGCGCTCACGCGGAACGGGTTTTGCTCCTATCCTATGTTTGGGACCACAAGCAAAGGAGGACACAACATGAGCCTCAATACACGCCCGGTGCCCGCGACGCAGTCCGGAACCGCCATGGCGCGCAGCGCCGAAATGCATAACGATCGCACGCACGACAGCACCGTCGATACCGACAGCAAGAACCACGAAGCCGCGCGTATCGCGGGCGAGGCGCCCATCGGCCCCGACGAGATCACGACGAGCAATGCGACGCTCGTCAACAGCGTGCCCGACGATCCGTTCGCGGAGCTGGCGGGGTTCGATAGCCGTATCGGTGGCAACCATCTGCTGCTCGCGCTGGAGCCGGGCTATCACGTGATCGACAAGGGCATGATCGCGCCCGCGACGGTCGAGCGCTTCGACGACCGCTTCCACCCGTCGTATTCGCATACGGGCGATCAACTGCGCGGACGCGTGCACTTCGCGCTCAACCATCAACGGCCGACGCGGGTCATCGAACTCGAACGCGACGAGTAAATCGTTTCGGATGACGCGTCAACTCGTTGGCGCGTCATCACCGTTATGCAAGCTTTCGCGCGGCTGGCGCGGCGCGCATTTTTCGCGCTAGCGTTTCAATCGCGCGTTAGCCGCTCATGCAGCGTTCGTCCGTGCGATGGCGAACGTTTGTTTGCTCTGGCGTATTCATCGCGCTTTGCGATTTGCTTCGCCGCGCACTCACGGATGTGCGATTTGAAACTCCCAGTTTCATGACCTCGTCGCTGACGCGCCTTTTTCAACGGCGTTGCAGTCTGCATAATCGGTGCATCTCTTTGACATCACGGAGCAGCACATGGGCAAAGTCGTTGTGATCGGCGCAACGGGCACGCTGGGCCAGGCCGTCGCCGCCGCATTGAAAGCGCGTCACGAAGTGATCGAAGTGGGCGCGACGCGTGGCGTGCATCACGTCGACGGCACGGACCCGGCGAGCATCGAACGGCTGTTTCAGGAAATCGGCAACGTCGATGCCGTGGTCACGGCGACGGGCAAAGTGCATTTCGGGCCCTTGTCCGAGATGACGGTCGAGCAGTTCTGGATCGGCCTGCGCGACAAGCTGATGGGACAGATCAATTTCGTGCTCGCCGCGCAAAAGTACGTGAACGACGGCGGCTCGTTCACGCTGACGAGCGGCATTCTCGCCGACGAGCCGATCAGCCAGGGCGTCAGCGCGACCACGGTGAACCTCGCGCTCGAAGGCTTCGTGCGCGGCGCGGCGATCGAGCTGCCGCGCGGCATCCGCATCAACGTCGTCAGCCCGACCGTGCTGACGGAGTCGATGGAAGGCTATGCGCCGTTCTTCCGCGGCTTCGAACCCGTCGACGCAAGCAAGGCCGCGCTGGGCTATCTGCGCAGCGTCGAGGGTGCGCAGACGGGGCGGGTTTATCGCATCGGCTATTGAGCTTGGGCTATTGAACGCGGCCATCGCGTCTGGGCCATCAAAGTTCGGCAAACGCGTACAAGCAAGCGGGCGCGCCTACGCCCGCTGCTCCTTGACGCGCGACACGATCTGCGTCGGGCTCACGAACTGCAGCGCGATCAACACCCAGATCAGCGTGATCGCCATATAAATCATCGCCATCGCGTCGATCGATTGCGGCGCGCGCACACCCGTCGAAAACACGGCGTAATACAACGCGACGACGAGCGTTTGCGTCGACGGCCCCGCTGTGAAGAACGTCAACTCGAACATGCCGATCGTGCGCACCAGCACGAGCAGACCTGCGGCCAGCATGCCTGGCACCAGCAACGGCAGCAGCACGTAGCGGAAATAACGGAACGTGTTCGCGCCGAAAATGCGCGCCGCCGATTCCAGATTCGGGTCGATCTGCTCGATGAACGGCGTCATCACGAGAATGACGAACGGCAGCGCGGGCACGAGGTTCGCGAGGATCACACCGGCAAGCGTGCCCGCGAGCCCGACCTTGTACATCACGGTGGCCATCGGAATGCCGTATGTGACGGGCGGCACCATCAGCGGCAGCAGGAACACGAGCATCGCGAAACGCTTGCCGCGAAACTGCACGCGCGCAAGCGCATACGCGGCAGGCACGCCGAGCAGGATGGACAGCAGCACCACCGCGCCGACCACTTCGACCGTCACCCACAGCACAGCCGCCAGCTGAAAGTCGCTCCACGCCTGCGCGTACCAGTGCAGCGTGAAGCCTTGCGGCAGCAGCGTACCGAACCAGCGCGTCGCGATCGAATTGACGGCGACCGTCGCAATCAGCAATACGATGTTCAGCAGAAAGAAAATCATCGCGCCCCAGACGAGCGCCTTGTACACGCGGTCGCGCAGACTGACGTGCGGTTTCATCGACTTCACCGTTTGCCCTTGCGGCGCGGCGGGCCACGGATGCGCGACTTGACGATCGGTTGCCATCAGCCCTTACCTCCCGTCGCCGGTCCGCTGTAGAAGAAGCGGCGCGCGCCCAGCATCGCGGCGACGATCACCAGTTGCACGAATCCCATCACGATCGCAATCGCCGAAGCGAGCGAGTAATCGTAGTTTTCGAACGCGGCCTCGGCAGCGGCGATCGACATCACGCGCGTCGGCCCGGCCGGCGCACCGAGCAGCACCGCCGACGGAAACACCGAAAACGCCTGCACGAACGACAGGCACGCGGCCATCGTCAGCCCCGGCACGAGCAGCGGCAGATAGATCTGCCGGAACTGTTGCCACGGATTCGCGCCGAGCGTCGCGGCGGCGCTCGCGAGCGTCGGATCGATGCCCGTCACGTACGACAGCGTCAGCAGAAACGCGAACGGAAAGCCCGACACGATCAGCGAGATCAGCACGCCCCAGAAGTTGTGCGTGAGGCGCACTTCGTCGGCATAGAGATGCAGCCCTTGCAGCGCCTGCGGAAACCAGCCGTTCGGACCGAAGTATGTGAGCATGCCGTCGGCGATCAGCACAGTGCCGAGCGTGATGGGAATCACGAGCAGCGTCGTCACGAACTTCTGATACGGCGACGGACGGCGCAACGCGAACGCGACGGGCACCGATACGCCGACATTGATCAGCGTCGCGGGCACGGCGAGCTTCAACGTGACGAGGATGGTCGGCCACATCGACGTGTCGCTGAAGAACCTCGCGTAGTTCGCCCACATGCCGCCGCCTTCTATCGGACTGAACGACAGCGCAAGCCCATAGACGAACGGATAGACAAAGAGCGCAAGGATGAACAGCAAGGCCGGCGACACGAGCCACGCCTTGCCGTCGCGCGGCGCAGCGAGCGCTCGCGAGGCGGCGGACGTCACCGTGCTCATGACGGCTCTCCGTCGTAGACGAGCGTGCGCGCCGGCGGCACGCGCAGCGTGATGCGCTCGCCCTCGGTGAATTCGCCGGCGACGCGCGCCCACAGTTCGCCGAATGCACTCTTCACGCGAATCAGCGAATCGCGGCCGCCGTATTCGACGGTCGTCACCTGCGCATCGAACGCGTTCTCCGCGCCGGGCGCGGCGCGCTCCATGTCCTCGGGCCGCAGTGCAACGGCAACGCGCTTGCTGCTGAAACCGTCCATCGCCGTGCCAACGAGGCGCACGCCGTTTGCCTCCACGGCCACGCCTTCGCCCTGCGTGCCTTCGAGCGTGAACGGCAGTACGTTGCGAAAGCCCATGAAGCGCGCGACGTGCAGATTCTTCGGACGTCCGTAGACCTCCTTCGGCGTCGCGACCTGCTGCACGACGCCCTCTCTCATCACGACAATGCGGTCGGCCATCGACAGCGCTTCGTCCTGATCGTGCGTCACATAAATGGTCGCGCGATCCAGTTGCGTATGAATGCGGCGAATCTCGGCGCGCATTTCGATGCGCAGCTTCGTGTCGAGATTCGACAGCGGCTCGTCCATCAGGATGAGCGGCGGCTCGATCACGATCGCACGCGCAATCGCGACGCGCTGCTGCTGGCCGCCCGACAGCTGGCCGGGCAGCTTTTTCTCGTGACCGACCAGTTGCACGAGTTGCAGCGCTTCTCGTGCGCGCTTCACCGTTTCCGCCTTCGCGACGCCGCGCATTTTCAGGCCGAAGCCGACGTTGTCGAGCACCGACATGTGCGGAAACAGCGCGTAGTTCTGGAACACCATGCCGAAGCCGCGCCTTTCGGGCGGCAGCACGTCAATGCGCTTCTCGTCGAGCCAGATGCCGCCGCCCGAGAGCGGCTGCAAGCCCGCGATGCAGTTAAGCGCCGTCGACTTGCCGCAGCCCGACGGCCCCAGCAATGCGATGAATTCGCCGCGGCGGATATTCAGATCGAGCCCCTGTAACGCGGCTACCGGCTGTCCTTCGGTATTAACGAAATTGCGGCAGACGGACTCGAGACGCAATTGCTCAAATTGATGCTTCATGGTCGCTTCCCTACGATGTTGCATGGCGGTGCCGCGAAGCACCGTCTGCTCGCGGCCTGCCGTCACAATCGCCAATGCGCGCACGACGCGCACAACATGCACGATAGGCGCGCACCGGCTGTTCCGCCTGACGCGGTGACGGTTGCGCTTAGGGTCTTATTTCGTCTTCTGCGCGCCGACCTCTCGGTCCCACTTCTGGAACGCCGCCACCATCGCCGCCGCGCTCAACGGCAGAACGTGCGGACGATCGGCAAGCAGCTTCGCGTATTCCGGACGGCCGAATTTCTTGAGCACTTCCTGGCTGTGCTCCGGCGCCTGCGCTTCCGTCAAGCCCTTGATGGCCGGGCCCGGATAGAAGTAGCCGTCGTCATAGGTCATCGCCTGCTGCGCGGGCTCCAGCATGAAGTTCATCAGCTTGTAGAGCACGTCGAGCTTTTCCTTCGGCACGCCCTTGGGAATCACCATGTAGTGCGCGTCGTTCACCCACGTCATGTTGTCGAACGCCTGCACCTTGAACTCGGCCGGCACGATGCCGAGCGCGCGCGGGTTGATGTCCCAACCCGTCACCGTGACCGTCATGTCGCGCGTGCCCTCGCCCAGCTCCTTCATCACGGCCGACGTGCCGCCCGGATAGTAAGGAATGCAGTCGTTCAACTGCTTGAGGAACGCCCACGTCTTGTCCCAGCCGTTGACGGGATCTTTCGGGTCTTTATCGCCGAGCACATACGGCAAACCCATCAGGAACGTGCGGCCCGGGCCGGAATTTGCCGGACGCGCGTAGATCAGCTTGTTCGGATGCGCCTTGCACCACTGGAGCAGCTGCTCGGGCGTCTTCGGCGGATCGCTGACCTTCGCGGGGTTGTATTCGATCAGCGGGCCAGCCGGCATGTACGCGACTTCGACGCCGAAGCCTTGCGCGATGTCCTGCATCTTGCGCGGACCCGGCGCGTACTTGTCGAGCACACCGGGCAGCGCAGCGTTCTGGTTGGGCAGCAGCTTGATCCACAGGTTCTGTTCGATGCCGGCTGCGAGCGCATCGGTGCCCGTCAGCACGAGATCGATGTCCGAGCGGCCAGCTGCCTGCATCGCCTTGATCTTGCCGGGCAATTGCGGCGCGGGCGCGTTCGTGTATGTGATGTTGGAGACGAGATTCGGGTATTTGGCCTTGAAGGCTTCGAAACCTTTTTGCGTCAATTGAAGATCGCCGGCCACGTCGACGATGTTGAGCGTGACGGCATCGGCCGCTCGCGCCGTTTGTGTGAACCCTGCGACTGCCGCGCCGACAGCCACGCACAGACCTGCCAACCTCACTGACACCCTGCCAGAAAAAGTCATTTCGTCTCCTCGCCTCTTGGTATCGAACGTCCGCCGACCAGGATGCGGCGGTGACGCTACGGGCTGCTAGCCAGTGAAACATAACGAAGGCGCGGGCATGATGTCAAGCAAATTCTACCCAGACCCGTTCGTCGCAAAGCAGGCTTACAGAACCTTCAAATCCTTTTGTGGCAACGATTTCAGCGGGATTAGCAAGCCTGGCCGTTCGTCATAGGGAGAACACTGACACATTACTTGTTAGGCAACTTTGAACAATCGGCCAGTCGTCGTGCCGGACGCACCGGATGAGTCAGCCGCCGCGCACGCCTTGCGCGTTCACGTACAGCGAATAGAGACCGTGGCTTGCGGCCATGAAGAGCCGGTTGCGATGCCGGCCGCCGAAGCACACGTTCGCGCAGCGTTCCGGCAGTGCGATGTGCCCGAGCGCTTCGCCTTGCGGCGAGAACACGCGCACGCCGTCGAGTTCGTCGGTGCCCATGCCCCAGCCGCACCACAGGTTGCCGTGGATGTCGACGCGAAAGCCATCCGGCGTGCCTTGCTGCGCGTCGATCAGCACGCGGTTGTTCGCGAGCGAGCGGCCGTCGCCGGCGACATCGAACGCGCGGATCGTGCGCGGCTTCGAGCGCGACTCGACGATGTACAGCACCGATTCGTCTGGCGAGAACGCGAGCCCGTTCGGCCCGATCACTTCGTCGCAGACCATCGTCACTTCGCCCGTCTGGCCGTCGACGCGATACACGTTCTGCGGCAACTCGGCTTCCTGCTTTTCGCCTTCGTAGAAACTGTCGATGCCGAACGACGGATCGGTAAACCAGATCGAGCCGTCCGATTTCACGACCACATCGTTCGGCGAGTTGAAGCGCTTGCCCTGGTAGCGCTCGGCGATCACCGTGATCGAGCCGTCGTATTCGGTGCGCGTGACGCGGCGCGTCAGATGCTCGCAGGTGACGAGCCGCCCCTCGCGGTCGCGCGTGTTGCCGTTCGCGTTGTTCGACGGCCGGCGAAACGGCGTGACCGCGCCCGTCTCTTCGTCCCAGCGGAGGATGCGGTTGTTCGGAATGTCGCTCCACAGGACGTAACGGCCGTCGCCGAACCACACGGGCCCTTCCGACCAGCGCGCGCCCTGGTACAGGCACTCGACAGAAGCCGATGCGAGGCGCAACGCGTCGAAGCGGGGATCGAAACTGCGGATGGAAGGATCGGGATAGCGTCGGTGATTGGCGGGTTCGGTCATGGCGCTGTCGGTGCGAATACCGGGCGTCGAATGGAATCGACGCCCGGTATCCGGCGGTCTTTGCGAGTTGATTGTTGTTAGATGCGGCCGCGCTTGATCTTGCGCTTACGCTTGCGCAGGCTTGCCGTCGCGCAGACGCCAGAGCTTCAGCGGATTCTCATCGCGCAGCGATTGCGGCAGCAGATCGACGGGCAAGTCCTGGTAGCAGACGGGACGCAGGAAGCGCTCGATGGCCGTTGCACCAACCGACGTCGCGCGCGAATCGGACGTCGCCGGATAGGGGCCGCCATGCACCATCGCGTACGACACCTCGACGCCCGTCGGGAAGCCGTTCGCCAGAATGCGGCCGGCCTTGCGCTCGAGCGTCGGCAGCAGTTGACGCGCGATGTCGTAGTCGTCGGCTTCGAGGTGCAGCGTCGCCGTCAACTGCCCTTCCAGATATTCGGCCACCTTGACCATTTCTTCGATGTCCGTGCAGGTGACGATCAGCGATGTCGGCCCGAAGATCTCGTCCTCCAGTTCGGTGGACGCGAGGAAGTGCATCGCTTCCGTCTGGAACAGCGCGGGCAACGCCGCGCATGTCGCATCCGACGACGTGCCGCGCGCAATGCTCTGCACGCCGCGCTGCTCGGTGCGATGCGTGACACCGTCCTGGTACGCGTTCGCGATGCCCGGCGTCAGCATGGTCTGCGCGCTCTTCTGCGCGAGCGCCTTCGAGGCGGCGTCGATGAATCCCTTCTTGTGCGGGCCTTCGAGAAGCAGCACGAGACCGGGGTTCGTGCAGAACTGGCCGACGCCGAGCGTCACCGATTCGACGAAGCCCGTCGCGATCTGCTCCGCGCGCTTCGCGAGCGCGCCGGGCAGCACGAACATCGGATTGATGCTGCTCATCTCGGCGAACACGGGAATCGGCTCGCGGCGCTTCTGCGCGAGGTTCACGAGCGCGAGGCCGCCGCTTCGCGAGCCCGTGAAGCCGACCGACCTGATCGCGGGATGCTGGACGAGCGCCTCGCCGATCTCGTTGCCCGCGCCGATCACGAGCGAGAACACGCCTTCGTGCAGGCCGCAATCGGCGACAGCTTTCTGGATCGCGCGGCCGACCAGCTCGGACGTGCCGAGATGCGCCGGATGCGCCTTCACGACGACGGGGCAACCCGCCGCGAACGCCGACGCCGTGTCGCCGCCCGCCACGGAAAACGCGAGCGGAAAATTGCTCGCGCCGAATACGGCGACGGGGCCCACGGGAATCTTCTGCATGCGCAAGTCGGGGCGCGGCAGCGGCTTGCGATCCGGCTGCGCGGAATCGAGCGTCGCGGTCAGCCAGCGGCCCTCGCGCACCAGCGATGCGAACAGCTTCAGTTGCCCGACCGTGCGCGCGCGCTCGCCTTCGAGCCGCGCCTTCGGCAGCGCGGATTCGGCCTGCGCGCGCTCGATCAGCGCGTCGCCGAGCCCGAGAATGTTTTCCGCGATCGTCTCGATGAAATGGGCGCGCACTTCGAGCGACGTTTGACGATACGGGTCGAACGCAAGCGCGGCCAGCGCGCATGCGCGGTCTACGTCGACCGTGCCGCCCGCGCCGAACTCGGGTTCGATTTCCATGTTGCGCGCCGGGTCGAACGCGCGCAGCGTGCCTTTGGTGCCGCGCACCGCCGACCCGCCGATCAGCATGTCACCGGTAATCTGCATGTCCAGCTCCTGTCGATGGCCGCGCGACGCGGATCATGTCGCATCGCGCGGCCTGGAATCCAAATAGTGGGTGTGCGACGTCATGAATGGGCGGACGATTCCGCGAGTCGCCGCTCGAAGTCGAGCAAGGCCAGCGTCGCACCTTCGATCTTCGCATGATGTTCGGGCGGCGTCGAACTCAGCAACGGCAGAATTGGCCCCATGTCCGCGAGCTTCGACAACGTCACCGCGTCGTGCAGCGCGTATCAGCGAGATCTCGTCGCGCAGGGTTTCGAGCGGCATAAAAGCGTCGTAAAGACGCTGTGCTTCGCCGTCGTCATCTGCCGCTGTGTTGGTGTTGTTCGCCTTCGCCGCGCGCAGCAAGGCCATCACCGCATGCGGCGCGATGCAGCCCGAGCCCGTCGCCCATGCGGCGAGACCGAATTGCCGCACATGCGCGAGCGCCGGCCGCTCGCCCATTCCTGAAATCACCTTCGACGGACTCACGTTTTGCAGCAGCCGGCGAAGGTAGTCGTCACGTGATGGATCGTCGCGCACGGTCGCGTACTTCACAGCAATGAGCGTGCCGCGGTCGACGAGCCGCGCGAGCGTATCGACGCTCACGTAGTTCTCGCTCTTGATGTATAGCGTGAGCGGAATGCCAGCGGTGTCGGCGATACGCGTGAGCCCCGCCTCGACGCCTTCGGACGTCGTGAAGCCCGTCAAGGGCAAGACCATCGCGGTTCGGTACGGTGTCTGCGCGAGAATGCGCGCCTGGTCGAGCATCTTCCCGTAGTCGGGGCCGATGGCGGGAATTACACGTGTTGCGGGGCTAGCGAGCGCCGCGAGCATGTCCAGCAACTCGCGATACTCGCTGACGGCAACGTGATACAGGTTCGCATTGCCGCCGTAGAGAAGCGTGCGAACCCCGCCCGCCTCGATGTGACGGATCAGCTTTCGGTTTCCATCCGGATCGAGCGTCAGGTCGGCGCGGCGCGCAAGCGGCGGAACCGCCATGACACTGGCGGAGAACTCGCTTTCGGAAATAGGGGACACGTTCATGGGGCGGCTCGCAGCAGAGACGATCACCCGGGCAACTTAGCATTGCGTCGCCAATGTTGTCAAACAACTTTCGGCCGCGCGGCGCGCTGCGCATCGCGCCTGGAAACGAGTTTCATCGTACGATTAAAGGCTCGCACGCCGCGATCCATGCGTCGATTTCGAGAAATTCTGGTATGACAACGCCTCGAAAATCACGGCCCCGTTTGATTCAAACGTTTTGCAATCTATTCCGATTTAGAGATCCTGCGTATTTAGTACCGATTCGATAATGTGCAAACGCCTTTCAAATGACGCACTTTAAAGAACGGCTGTTTTCCACGCCAGGAGCGGATTCCGCCACTTAATGCACTATTTCGCCAAGCCGGTTTAATTGCCTGCCTCGACAAGTCGCTCTTTGAGCGGAAATAGAAAAAACTCGAAATCGGCTATCGCCATTTCGCATTAAAAAGCCAATAATGGTGATAAATTGATGTACACCAACATCATGAGTATCCGCAGCATCGGCATGGCCACAGCCCGCTCCGCTGCGAACCTCGAGAGAAAGCACCTTGCCGCAACATTTCATTGAGCAGATGTCGCCTTTGCTGCAAGCGGAGAACGACGTCGCCTGGTTCCGCGAAGTCGCCCGTCTCGCCGACGGGTGGGGCTTCGATCGCGTGCTGGTCGGGATTCTTCCGCGCCCGGGCATCCGCCTGGAGGACGCGTTCATTCGCAGCACGTACTCGCCGGCCTGGCGGCAGTTCTATAACGCGCACGGTTTCGCGCACATCGATCCGACCGTCGCGCACTGCATGTCGCGCTCGTCACCGCTGATCTGGTCGCCTGACCTCTTCGCGACGTATCCGCAGCAGACGATGTACGAGGAAGCCCGGGCATATGGTCTGCGCGCAGGGGTGAGTCTGCCCATTCACGGGCCTAGACAGGAATCGGGCTTGATCTGCTTCGTGAACGATCGGAACCCGACCGACGAATTCTGGAGCCATCTCGATGTCGTGCTGCCGAACCTCGTGCTATTGCGCGACCTGGTCATCGACACGAGCCAGCCCCATCTGGATGCTCACACGCAGGCGCTGGTGCCGAAGCTCACGCCGCGCGAGCAGGAATGCCTGAAATGGACCGCGCGCGGTAAGTCCACTTGGGAAATTTCACACATTCTCAATTGTTCGGAAGCGGTGGTGAACTTCCATCTCAAGAACATTCGCGCGAAATTCGGCGTGAACTCACGGCGCGCAGCCGCCGTGATTGCGACGCAACTCGGCCTTATTGATCCAGGTTGATCAGCTCACGGGCTTCCGGGTTGTGGAGCAACTTCTCTGCCCTGCCCAGATCGCCGTCCGTGACCGTTTTCGTGAAGTACAGGCCCAGCAGGATCGATACGGGAGCGGGAATCTCCGCGCCCGATTCGAAGCGGCTGCCGCGCGACTGTGTCACGCCGAAGCGCGCCCAGAACTGACGCTGGCTCTCTTTCTTTTTCTTGCGGTACGCGATGATCAGCACGCGATCCACAGTGGACGACGGCTCTGAACTACGGCTCTGGACGGTCGGTTGAACGTTTGCGTGAACACCCGATTGCCAATGATTTTGAAGTTCCATGATGTTTCCCCTGATGATTGGCTGCCTCGTCTCAATTTTGTGATCGCCGTGCCCACTTAACACCTATCCAGGTGAGTAGGTGTTTTTTTTATCCGAAATGCATACGTTTCCCTGCGTACCGCGACCACGTAAGGAGCACACCATGCATACCGCGATTCGGATTGGCACACGGCAAGAGTTCGACAACGACAACATCAACGAGATGTACCGGCTGCGCGCCCGCGTCTTCCGGGACAGGATGGGCTGGGATGTTCCGACCATCGCGGGCATGGAGATCGACGGCTACGACGCGCTCGGCCCGTACTACATGCTCATCCAGAACGGCGACCGGCACGTCTGCGGCTGCTGGCGGCTGATGCCGACGGAAGGGCCGAACATGCTGAAGGACACGTTCCCGCAATTACTGGATGGTCAGGCGGCTCCAATTGGACGGCATATATGGGAATTGAGCCGCTTCGCTATTGAAACGGACGGCGCGCAAACGTTTGGCTTCGCAGATTTGACGATGCACGCGATCCACGAACTGGTGACTTTCGCGGACCGGATGGGCATCACCCGTTATGTGACCGTGACGACCACGGCGATCGAGCGGCTGCTGCGCCGCGCGGGCATCGACGTCACGCGGCTCGGGCCGCCGGTGAAAATCGGCGTGGAGCGGACGGTCGCGCTCGACATCACCGTCGACGCGATTCGCGCGGCCGTCTGCAAGCCAATGCCCGTCGCGGCCTGACGGGCATACACCGTCGCGCCGCCTCATATCGAGCCCGATGCGACGGCGGGACGGTTGCGATGCGCGCAGGCTCACGGTACGCCTCGCGCAACGCGACGCGTTCGGCCGCTTCGCTTGAGCCCGTCGCACAGCACGCGGCGTGCCGGGCAGGCCTGGCTACCCGCGACGAAAGGTAATGTGCGAGATCCGGCGCACGACGAACGCGGCGGCCAGCGCGGCGCAGCCCATCAGCACGACGCCGATGTGGATCGACTGCACGAGCACGTGACGCGCCGCGTCGAGCAGCGCGGGACCTTCGAGCCCCGCGCGTTTCAGTTCCATCAGCAGCGAGTCGCGCAGACTCTCGTCGACGAGAATGCGCGGATCGGCCAGCCTCGGCCGCCAGACAGATGCGACCGGCTCGCCGAGCACGCGCAGCGAATCCTCCACGCCCGACGCGTAGCGCCGGTTCACGATCGTCGCGACGACGCTGGTGCCGAACATGCCGCCCACCATGCGTGTCGACTGAAGCAGCGCGGTCGTGATGCCGAAGCGCGCGCGTCCCGCGATCTCCTGGCCGAACACATTCAGGTTGTTAAGAATGAAGCCGAGGCCGATGCCGACGGCGCCCATCGACAGTTCGAGATACAGATGCGGCGTCGCCGGCGTGGCGAGCGCAATGCCGACCGATGCCGCCACGAGCAGGCCAAAGCCGATCGACAGGATCGCCGTGGGCCGCGACATGTGAATCACGATGCGCGTGTTGATCAGGCTGCCGAGCGCAATGCACGCGGCGATCGGCGTCGCGAGCAGGCCGGCCAGCTGCGGCGACAGTCCGAAGCCGCCCTGCAGCAGGAGCGGTGCGAAGAAGATCAGCGAAAACATCACGAAGCCCGACAGCACCGACAGCGTGAAGAGCGTCATGAGCTGCGGGTCCTTGAAGAGGTCGAGCGGCACGATGGGATGCGTGGCGCGCCGCTCGAAGGCGAGCAATGCCGCCGCGCATGCCGCCACCAGCGCGGCGAGGACCAGGTTGCCCGTCGTCAAGCCGTCCTTCGGCACGGCTTCGATGAAAGTCTGAAAGCCGCCCAGCACCAGCGCGACGAGCACGGCGCCCATCCAGTCGATGCGCACATCGCCCGCACGCTCGCGCCGATAATACGGCAGATGCGCCCAGATGAAGTACAGCGCGAGCGTGCCAACGGGCAGATTGACAAGGAACGTCGAACGCCAGCCGAAATGCTGGCTGAGCCAGCCGCCGAGCGACGGTCCCGCCGCCGTGCCGATCCCGTAGGCGGCCGCCATCACCACCTGCCAGCGCACGCGGGCGCGCGGATCGGGAAAAAGATCGGGAATCGATGCAAACGCGGTGCCGACCATCATCCCGCCGCCGACGCCCTGCAAGCCGCGGGCGAACACCAGAAACGGCATGCCGCCCGCAACGCCGCACAGCACTGACGCCAGCGCAAACACGACCACGGCGGCGATCACGAAACGCTTGCGGCCGAAGTAGTCGCCGAGGCGCCCGAACACGGGCACGGTCACGACGGAAGCGAGCAGATAGGCGCTCGCGATCCACGCGTAGAACTCGAAGCCGTGCAATTCAACGACGATCGACGGCAATGCCGTGCTGACCACCGTCTGATCGAGCGCAACGAGCATGTTCACAAGACCGATGCCGAGCATGGCCAGCAGCGCGTCACGAAAGGGCAGCATTTGCATGGGACCAGAGTGAGCCGCCGAAGCGCCAACTCTCGCCGACAAGGGACGGGAAGGATTCACTTCTTTGCGATACGGCGTGAGGCACGCCGCATTTTTCAGATGGGAAAGAAACAGGGCCGCGCTTCCGTACTTCACACGGCCCATCGAGGCGGAAAAGTCAGGAACCGAACATCCGGTCGCGCGCATGCTCGAGATGCAGGCGCATCGCCTCGCCTGCGCCCGCCGCGTCCTTGCGACGGATCGCGTCGAGCACGGCGAGGTGCTCGGCCTGCACGAGCCGCTGCCGCTCCAGCGTCTTCACCAGCGACAGATTGCGCGACAGATTCATGCTGAACACGATCTGCTCTTCGATGAATCCCATCATCGTGATGAAGAACTGGTTCTTCGACGCGCGCGCGACGGCCAGGTGAAACGCAAAGTCGTCCTTTGCGCCAATGCCCTGCGTCTCGATCACGCGCTCCAGTTCGTCCCACGCGTGCTGGATCGCGGCGATATCGTCGGCGTCAGCCATCTGCGCGGCGAGCCCGGCCGCGCCCGATTCCGTCACGATGCGAAATTCGTAGCAGCGCCGGATATCCGACAGCGTTTCCAGCGGCGCGAAACGGCGCACGTCGGGATCGGGCCGGCGCGCGACCGTCGTGCCGGAACCGTGACGCGTCACGATGATGCCGTCCGCGCGCAGACGGGCCAGCGCTTCCCGCACGGTCGGCCGCGACGTCTCGAAACGCTCCGCGAGCGCGTGCTCGGTCGGCAGACGCTCGCCTTCCTTGTATTCCCCTTCGAGAATCCGGTTGAGAATGTCGCTGTAGATCTTGTCCGGCAGACCTGTCGATTTACGCTCGTTCATCGTCGAAGGGCGGCTTGTCAGAGTAGCTTTGAATTGTAAGGCAAATAATGCGCGCCGCCCGATGAAATCGAGGCGCGACCGCTCTGGAAAGCGCGTCTCGGCGAGCATGCCGCCAGTATGACGGACCCAGCGCCTGACGGCAAAATTTGACAAATATCTGATTAACATCTGCGTTTTCCGGCGACGAAAGCGCGCATTTTTCGGCGATCGTTTAAGCTGCAAGCGAAATCGGGGCACAATTTCCACTCGAGGCAGGCGCCCGCGGAACATGGCGGCGCGCCGCTCTCCACGGCACGGAGGCTTCATGTACACACGCATCCTCGTTGCAGTCGACGGCAGCAATACTTCGCGCCGCGCGTTCGACAACGCGCTGAATCTGGCGGGCAAACTCGGTGCGACGCTGCGCGCGTTCTACGCGGTCGAAAACACGCCGATGTACTTCGACGCGCCCGGCTACGATCCGTCGATCCTGCGCAACCGGCTCGTCGAGCAGGGCAAGGAGCTGACGGCGGAACTGTCGGCGGCGATGCGCGAGCGCGGCGTGTCGGGCGATATCCTCGTCGGCGAAGCCTCGTCGCTGGACGACGTGCCGACGCTCGTGCTACGCGCTGCCGCCGAGTTCAACGCCGATCTGATCGTAATGGGCACGCACGGCCGGCGCGGCATGCAACGGCTGATTCTCGGCAGCGTGGCCGAGCGCTGCGTGCGCCAGTCGACGTTTCCCGTGCTGCTGATTCCGTCCGCCGCGAGCGGCGGCGAAGCGGGCCGGCCGACGCAGGCCTGAACAGGCGGCAGTGCTTCGGCACGCGTCGTCACGTGTGTGACCTCGCTCAACAGCGGAGCGCGCCATGACGCGTCATTTTGCCGCCTCGTTGCGCGCGCATCGAGTGGGACAATCAGCTATCACTCTTTTTTAGCCGGTTGGTCCCATGCTTACCCCTACCGCTCCCGCTTCCACTCGCGCAGTCCGCGTCCGTCACACCACTTCGGCGACCCGCACCAGCGCGCGCTGCTCGTCGTGCGCGATGCGGCAGCTCTGCATGCCGCAAGGCGTCGCCGCCAACGAACTGCCGCAACTCGAAGCGGTGATCTGCTCGGCGCGTTCCGTCCGGCGCGGCGAATCGCTCTACCGCGCGGGCGATTCTTTCGACAGCCTGTACGCGGTACGTTCGGGTTCGCTCAAAACGGTGATGGCGCATCGCGACGGCCGCGAGCAGGTCACCGGCCTGCGCCTCGCGGGCGAAGCGCTGGGGCTCGACGGCATCAGCAGCGATCAGCATGCGTGCAGCGCGGTCGCGCTCGAAGACAGTTCCGTGTGCATCATTCCGTACGCGGAGCTCAAGCATCTGTGCCGCGAAATCGGTTCTATGCAGGAGCGGCTGCACAAGCTGATGGGCGAGCAGATCGTCCGCGAAGCCGCACAGATGATGGTGCTCGGTTCGCTGAGCGCCGACGAGCGCGTCGCGGCGTTCCTGCTCGACATCTCCGAACGCAACGCGCAGCGCGGCTACTCACCGGCTGAATTCAATCTGCGGATGACGCGCGAAGACATGGGCAGCTATCTCGGCATGACGCTCGAAACCGTGAGCCGCACCCTGTCAAGATTTCAAAAGCGCGGACTGATCGACGCACAGGGCCGCTTCATTCACATCGTCGATCCAGAAGGCCTGCGCCACGTCGGCGCGCCGAGCGCCTGATAACACAGCGGTTCAGGCACATGGCGACGCATCGGGCGTCGTCATGTGCACTCGCCTGGCACGTCTCCTGCACCTGCGGTACAGTTCAAGACTGTCCGTTGCGACCCGAGTCGGCCCTTTAGCGCGTTGCTTGGGTCCCATGCAAATCTCCCCAACAAGGAGACCCGGCGAAATGAATCGCGAGCCTGTCCTGCAGCATCACCCACTGGTCCAACGTCTCATCGATGCCCGCAGCGTCACGGACGCCCTCTTCGCGGTCGTCAAACCCGAATACCTCTATGAACGCCCGATCCGCGAACGTCATCGGATCGTGTTCTACATCGGCCATCTCGAAGCCTTCGACCGCAATCTGTTCGATGAGCGGTTAACCGCACTGCCCGCCTTCGCGCCGGAACTCGACAAGCTGTTCGCGTTCGGCATCGATCCCGTCGATGGCGGCTTTCCCACCGATCAGCCTTCCGACTGGCCGACCATCGACATCGTCAGCGGCTACGGGAACAAGGCGCGCGAGCAGATCGACGGCAAGCTCGAGAGATTCGAGTTCGGGCATGGCGACATGGCGACGGGTTCGCCCGCACAACTGCTGCATGTCGCAATCGAACACCGGTTGATGCATGCGGAAACGCTCGCGTACATGCTGCATCAGTTGCCGCTCGAGATGAAGGCCGCGCCCGCGCGCAGCATGCAGGGCACGCAACAGCTGCGCAATGTCGAATCGTCGCCGATGCTGCGCGTGCCCGCTGGTGAGGCCGTGCTCGGCATGCTGAAAGAGGAAGGCTGCTTCGGTTGGGACAACGAATTCGGCGAGCAGCGCGTGCACGTCGATACGTTCGAGATAGACCGCTACATGGTGACGAACGCCCAGTACCGCGAATTCATCGATGCGGGCGGCTATCGCGATCGCTCTTTGTGGAGCGACAAGGATTGGGCGTGGAAGGAAGCCGAGCACATTTCGCATCCTGTGACGTGGTCGCAAAACGGCGACGGCGAGTGGACGTTGCGCGCGATGTTCGAGGACATTGCGCTGCCGCCCGACTGGCCCGTCTACGTGAGCCACGCGGAAGCGAGCGCGTACGCGCGCTGGGCCGGCAAGACGCTCCCCACGGAAGCGCAATGGCAGCGCGCGGCGCACGGCACGCCGCCCTCGGCTTCGGGCAACTTCGATTTCCGCAACTGGGACCCGCAAGCCGTCGATGCGTCGCCGGACAACGTCAGCGCGTTCGGCGTCGAAGGCCAGTATGGCAACGGATGGGAGTGGACGTCGTCGCTATTCGAGCCGCTGCCGGGTTTCGATGCGTTCCCGTTCTATCCCGGCTATTCGGCCAATTTCTTCGACGGACAGCACTACGTGCTTAAAGGCGGCTCGGCCCGCACTGCGCAATGCATGGTGCGGCCCACTTTCCGCAACTGGTTTCAGCCGCGCTATCAGCATGTGTATGCCGGGTTCAGGTGCGTGCGGAACTGACGATTTAAAGCGGAAGTTGAAAACAAATTTCAGCTTCCGCTCTAATCCAACTTTTTCCGGCAATTGCTTTAACTTTTCAGGAAATGCTTTAATTTATCTTCTGTAACGAAACCCACTTGCGGCATGCGCTAAAAATAATCTCGCACGAATGGAACAAGCGGACCTCGCGCCACAAGCCAATCGGCGCACACCGAGCATACGGCCGCATCTCATTGCCGCCCCGCCGTATCCGAAGTGCGGAATGCGTCCAGCCGCAGACAAGCGCAGCGTGACGGCCAGATATGTAAAACTAGGCGGCGGCCACGATCACGACCTCGATCAACTTCTCCCCCTGCGCCAAGGTAGCCCCCACCGTGGCGCGAGGCGGCGTGTGTCCTGGCGTCACCCACGCGTCCCATACTTCGTTCATCGCCGCGGCCTGTGACATGTCGGACAGAAAGATCTGGCATGACAGGATGCGGGATTTGTCCGATCCATGTTCAGCAAGCAGCGCATCTACTGACGCCAACACCTGACGCGTCTGACCAGCCATATCTTGCGTGATGTCTTTCGGTACCTGACCGGCAAGGTAGATCGTTCCCTGATGGATGGCGACCTCCGAAAGACGATTCCCCACATGGCTGCGCTTGATTTCGGGCATCTTCATTCATTCCTCTTCGAGTGACTTGGGCGGTGAAAGACTAGCGTTCAGGACCGGCGAGCGCGGACTGATACCTGATCGATGAAACGACGCCAATGCGCCTAATCGGCTCCGGAGGTAGCCAGCTCGGGCCTTCCAGACTGAGCGCATCGGACAGTTGCGAAGACTGGGAACCCATGGCCATCTCACCCAATAACTTGCCGTATGTCGTTCCTTTCAGCACGCCCGCCCCATTGCAGCCCAATGACGCGAACAGGCCGGGACGCAGTTCTCCAAAGAACGTGGCGCCATTGCGAGTCAACGCCGTTGTCCCTCCCCACACATACTCAAAATCATGAGATTTCATGTTCGGATAGCGGCGCTGATAGCAGCTCGTCAACTGAGCCAGCGTATCGGAGGGGGCTTGCTCCCGCTCATAGGAGTAGGCGCTGCGCACCATGAAACGACCGCCCTGGACACGGCGCAATGTCGTGCCCAGGCGATTGGCCGGGATGACGCCCCACTCCTGGGTATCGCCGAGCTTCTTCAGCTCGGACTCGGGCAGCTTGGGGGTGACGGCCGCATAGGTGAAGATCGTAATCAGTCTGTCGCGCAGAATGCCTAACGCTTTGGCGAATCCGTTGTTGGCCAAAATGACGCGATCAGCTGTGTATTCCGCCTCGGAGGTGGTGATCCGGAAAGGAGACGACTCGCTTAGCGCTATGACGGGTTCGCTCTCGACCAGAACGACGTTTGCGGGCTGACTGTCAGCCAGCCCCCGGATCAGTGCGGCAGGCTGGACGAAAACGTTATTGGGCGAATGAAACCCGTAACGGTAGTAGCTGGTGCCGAGCTTTTCCCGCAGCGCGTCGCGATCGAACTCTTCGAAGTTCACGCCCCATTCACGGTATTGAGCCAACGATGCGCTGAGATTCTCTACGCCCGAATCGCTCGCTGCGGCGTGGAATTTTCCGGCCGGGTTCCAGTTGCAGTCAATTCGATGTTCGCGAACGAGTTGCTCAAGCCAACGCAGGCCTGCGTCGTACAAGCGAATCTGCTTGCGAGCGACTTCCAGTGGACTGGTGTGCCCACCCATTTTGGTGTTGTGAGGCAGATTGATAACGAAACCCGAATTCCGACCGGATGAGCCTTCGCCGATGGTCGTGGCGTCAAGCACCAACACCGGCACGTCGGGCTGCATCTCTGCGATGCGGCGCGCGGCAGCAAGACCCGTGTATCCTCCGCCGATCACAATCGTTCCGAACCGCCGAATGCTCGTTCGAGAACTCTTCGGACGCTCGGGCAGCATCGCGTTCCAGCCCGAACCAAGTTGATAGGTTGGGTATTTCCCGGCGGTCACGTCGGAAGTAGGGAGACCTCGTTGGATATGCATGGAATCACCGCTACGATCGAAACATCATTGCGCTCGCGCCTCGAGCGCCTGCGAGCGAACAGCGGACCGTGTCAAAGCCTGCGCCTCTTCGTACAAGGAAAAGGAAACGGGCTTCCTCGATGGTTTAGTCTCTTCTCATGATGCCGAGGAAGCCGTGACATCCGCCTAATATCAGCAGCCCAAATGATGAGCTTCACTGCCGCTTGATTTTCTGGCGGGTACTACAGGCCGAAAGAAGATGCATTAATTACATGCATCGAACTGCCGCATACAGTGTGATCAGATGTCGTGGTCGTAGAACGTGATACAGAAGTGTGCGATCGACGGCGACATCATCACTTGGACTACCGTCGTCATTCCTCGCGCTCGGCATATCGGCCGGCTTCCGCAAGCAGCCAAAGCGCGAACGCCTGCAGTTGTGGCGAATTTTGCTTGGACTCAGGATAGACAAAGTAGTATCCCTTTTCGCTCTGTAGAGACATGCTGAACGGTAGCACCAGTTCCCCAGTCGCCACCTCGTGCGATACAAAGAACCGGGGAACAAGTGCAATGCCCAGTCCGGCACGCGCCGCTTCGACGAGCATCGAGAACAGTTCATAACGCTGCCCCCGCATGCAGTCGACGTCATCAGCAATGCCTGCCTGCGCGAGCCATTGCCGCCATGCATCCGGTCTTGCTGACTGGTGAAGCAACGTAAACTTCGTGACGTCCTGAGGCTCGAGCGAGTTTCTCCCCTGTAATAGCCGCGGACTGCAAACAGGCGTCATCTCCTCACCGAAGAGATAGGTCGTTATAGACCCGGGCCATACGGGGTCGCCGAAGTGAATAGCTGCGTCAAACGGCGTGTCTGTGAACAGGAATGGTTCGGCCCGTGTCGTCAGATTGACCGTAACGTGTTCATGCTCCGCGTAGAACTGTGGAAGCCGCGGAATCAGCCACCGCGTCGCGAACGTCGGAATGACGGCAAGCTCAAGAATCCCGCCGGCGTTCCGATGCGCCATTGCGGCCAGAGCATTGCGCTCTATCCGGTCAAGATCTTCGCGGACCTGCCTCGCATACACCTCACCTACCTCGGTCAGGCTGAGCCTCTTCTTCACACGGTTAAAAAGCGGTACACCCAGATAATCCTCCAGACTCGCTACCTGACGACCGACGGCGCTCTGTGTCAAAGCCAGCTCCGCGGCGCTACGGGTGAAGCTCAGATGGCGCGCTGCTGCCTCAAAAGCGATCAGCGCTTCGATACTCGGGATTCTTCGCCTCACGTTCATTCCTCAAACGCACAACGTTGCGAGTTTATATCGTTTGCTGCCCGCCGACCATGAAGTAACAATGATTTCCATGACATACGGGAAGTGCCCGGTCCCATTGCCTTCAATTGCTTCTGCCAGCTCTCTGGTCATCCGGATGAGTGGGGCCTCGCTATAGCGGTCGCTTCTGTCCACAAGGCCTCTAGCGCGTGCGAATGACATCGTTGATTTGCATTCCTATTTATACGACTCTCTACTTTACAAAGGATGCTTCATGACTTCCGATTTTCTTCCTGCAAAGTTCAAGCCTTATACCCGCCAAACGATCAGCCAGGCGCCTCAATGGCAGCTACTCCCGGAAGAACTTCGCGAAGCCGTACAGGTTGTCTCCCGGGTCATGCCGTTCCGAACCAACCAGTACGTGATGGACGAACTGATCGACTGGAACAATGTCCCCGACGATCCGATCTACCGTCTGACGTTCCCGCATCAGGACATGCTTTCTCCATCCGACTATGCGAACCTTAGAGAACTCGTACTGGTGAAGAAGGATAACGCCGCCATCGACGATGCAGTTCGTCGCATCCGGCTGGCGATGAATCCCCATCCCGCCGGCCAGATGACGCACAACGTGCCTTTTATGAACGGCCAGCCAGTGAGTGGTTTGCAGCACAAATACAGAGAGACGGTTCTCTTCTTTCCCAGTGCCGGGCAGACATGTCACGCATACTGCACCTTCTGTTTCCGCTGGCCGCAATTCGTCGGCATGGACGATCTGAAATTCGATGCGCGTGAATCGAGCGAACTGGTCGCCTATCTGAAGCTGCATCCCGAGGTTACCGACGTGCTGATCACCGGGGGCGACCCGCTCATCATGAACACTCGTTCGCTCGCTGGTTATATCGAGCCCCTGCTCGTCCCCGAGCTCGCGCACATCCAGAATATCCGTATCGGCACGAAGTCCGTTGCCTATTGGCCTCAGCGCTTCGTGACGGACAAGGATTCGGATGATCTGCTGCGGCTGTTCGAAAAGGTCGTCGCCGCCGGTAAAAACCTGGCGATCATGGGACACTACAATCACCCGGCCGAGCTTCGAACCGCTATCGCGCAGCGGGCCGTGAAGCGAATCGTATCGACGGGTGCGACGCTGCGCATGCAGGCCCCATTGATCCGCCATATCAACGAAGATCCGAAGGGCTGGGTAGAACTTTGGACAACGGGCGTAAGGCTGGGTGCCGTTCCTTACTACATGTTTGTCGAACGGGATACAGGCCCGAGCCACTACTTCCAGTTGCCGCTCGCGCGGGCATATGAGATCTTCCAGTCCGCCTACAGTTCCGTATCAGGCCTGGCTCGCACGGTCCGTGGACCTTCGATGAGCGCATTCCCGGGCAAGGTCGTGATAGACGGCATCGTCGAGATCGCTGGCGAAAAGGTGTTCGCGCTGCAGTTCCTGCAAGCGCGGAAGCCCGAGTGGGTCCGTCGTCCGTTCTATGCGAAGTTCGATCCCGATGCGACGTGGCTCCATGATCTCGTTCCTGCATTCGGAGAAAGGAAGTTCTTCTTTGAAACCGAAACGGATGCACCGCACAAAACCCTGCAGCTTGTCACGAGACACACGGGCCGATATGTGCCGGACGCGACGTCAGAGACGCCGCAGCCACTCGCGATTGAAGCGTAACTTCGCGGCCCGCCTGCGCGGGCCACAGCCCGATTCATTCCACGCCCGGAGGAGAAATGGCGTACGTTGTAACCGAGAGCTGCATCCAGTGCCGCTATACGGACTGTGTCGAGGTCTGTCCGACCGACTGCTTTCGCGAAGGTCCAAACTTTCTCGTCATCGATCCGGATGAATGCATCGATTGCGGCGTCTGTGCCCCCGAGTGCCCGGTCGATGCCATCGCGCCGGCCGAGGAGATCGTTGGCAGCGAGCAGCACGCTTTCATCGAACTCAACGCCTCGCTCGCAAAAGAATGGCCAGCGATCACAACCCGGCATTCCCCTCTACCCGACGCCGACGAGTGGAAGGACGTGCGCTCCAAGCTATCTCATCTCGCTCGCGACACGGTAATTTAACCGTCACGTTGCGTCAGCAGCGCCTGCGCCCCCCGTCGCATCACGACGATGTAGGCGCGGGCCGCCATGATGCAAACGCATTTAGTTCAACTCACCCTGCAGAACCAGCAACTCCCGTTTCGACGCCTGTAACGCAAATTTTGCGGCGTCCTGATAGGCCGCGTCTGCGTAGCACGCCTTCGCCTGTTCATAGGATGGAAATTCGACAACGACCACTCGCGTGGTCGTTTGCGCCTCTTTAAGCACGGCATGCGTATCAAGAACCCTAACCTTCGCGTCGTACTTTGTGGCAATAGGTGCCCATAGCTCACCATATCGCTTTTGCGCATCGGTATCTTTGATATCTTCGCCTAAAATGAGCCAATAGCCTTTCATCTGTTTTCCTCGAGTAGACGTCTGCCTGTTTCTATTCGTGACCAGAATCTCCAGGCGCTGGTCCAGCCACGCAACGCTTCGCGCATCATAGTTATCGTTCAGAGCACACTCAACTTTTCTCGTCGCATCGCTTCAAGTTATTGCCGTTGCTCCGCACTCGTGCGGTCATTCAGTGCCACGTGTATCCAGTCAGATCGGAGACGGATCTTCGTTCAGCCATTCGATGAGTCCGGTGATGGATGAAGTGATCGATCTGCCGTGTGGCACGACGATGTAATATCCGTCCCGCATCTTGCATGTACCCGTCTCCAGTCTCACCAACTCGCCTGATACCAGGAGATCATGGACCAGCCGCCCCCAGCCGAGCGCAATGCCCTGGCCGTACCGGGCGGCCTGCACGGCGTCGGTGTAAATGCTGCACCGGAGCGCATAGTTAAGCTTTGCAGGACGGTGTCCCACAGACGTAAACCACTCGTCCCATCCCATCCATCCCTCGGATGTCGAGTCTGATTCGACCAGTGGAAGTTGTGCCAGCGCGTCAAGGGACTGAGGCGCAGCGTTTTCCCGCAGCCAGCGCGGCGAACATACGGGAAAGACTTCTTCATCGAAGAGCAACGTCGATGAACCGTCTCCCCACGTGCCATCACCGAACCTGACGGCTACATCCACCTCGTTATGCCGTAGATCAGCGGTGAACATTTGGGTCGTCAACCGGAGCTTCAACCGTGGCTGTAGCTTCTTCAGATTCGCCAGCCGCGGGAGAAGACGAAGCTGAGAGAAGGCGGCGGTGGACGCAAGAACCAGTTCCTGCTGTTCGATCCCGGTAGACAGACGATCGAAGACGCCCGCGATCTTCTGCATCGACTCGGCGACGACGAGGTAAAGCGATTCCCCCTCGACAGTAAGCGATATCGACCGGTGCAATCGATGAAAGAGCTTTACGCCGAGCGTCTCTTCAAGAAACCTGACCTGCCGGCTCACCGCGGCTTGGCTCACCCCTAGTTCCGCTGCCGCATTTGTGAAGCTCGAGAGACGCGCAACCGCCTCGAATTCGACGAGCGCGGTCATTGACGGAATGATCCGTCGGTATCCCTTGGGACCTCGTGTAATTTTCATCTCTGACTGTCTCTGCTCGAGTAATGAAGCGCAATCCAACCCTCGCACATGTTGCGAGAATGCCCGGGTTTTCCCCGAAGCGGATCAGCTAATCGGCGCCGGTTCCCCAAACCGCGAGAGCGGATCTCGCGCCTCGCGCGCCGATCGAGAGACGGACATTCCGGCGACAGTGAAGCCGCCGCCGACCGCACGTGCCCGCTGGCTGGCGAGCGTAAAGTTTCGCATAACATAGAGTAATACCAACAGCACATTAAAGGCCGTTGACGCTCCAAATTTGCACTTCAATACTGGCATTGTGGCTTTACGCCTTCGCCCCGCCGAAATACAACGTGATTGGAGCAAAAACGTGTCTGTCATCCCCGTCAAAACCCATCGTGAACTGCTGGACAGCCGGGTGCCCGGCTGCGGATTCTTCGGCGAAATTTTCAGCCGCCAGGACGTCTTCGAAAACGATCTGGATGTCTTCTTCAACAAACTCTGGATTCTTGTTGGCGTCACCGCCGACGTACCCGAACCCGGTGACGTGTCGACCGTGGAGATCGGCAAAGCATCGATCATGATCGTTCGCGACGACGATGAGAACATCCGCACGTACCGGAACGTCTGCCGCCATCGCGGATCGCGCATCATGAAGCAGCCCGGAAAGGCGAGCGTGGGCATGCTGGTTTGTCCTTATCACCAGTGGACCTACGACCTCGATGGCAGCCTGAAGCACACCTCGCACATGGGCAAGGATTTCGACGCGAAATGCCGGAGCCTGATCCCGGTTCACACGAAGGTGGTCGGCGCGCATATTTTCGTGTGTCTGTCCGACGAGCCGCCGGCCGACATCGCAAAGCTGGAAGAAGTCATGACGCCCCGCTTCGCGCCGCATCAGATGCAACGCACGAAGATCGCTTTCGAGTCCGAGCTCATCGAGAATGGCAACTGGAAGCTGGTGATGGAGAACAATCGCGAGTGCTACCACTGCGAAGGAACTCACCCCGAGTTGACCAACTCGTTCCTCCCGGAAGATTTCGGCTTCTGTCCGGACGGTCTCGGAGAAGAAGAGATGGCTTCGTATCACGCCTATGTGGCGCGCAACGCGGCAAACAAGGAGAACTGGGAAAGCGAAGGCTATATCTGTTCGACCTTCGAGTCGCTCGACGAAAGCGTTCATACGAACTTCCGCACGCAGCGGCTCGTGATCGCCGGAAGCAACGAATCGCAAACGATGAGTACCAAAGTGGCCAGCACCAGGCTCATGGGAGACCTCACGCGCCGCGATCTCGGTGACGTTCATATGTGGAGCCACAACTCGTGGACCCATGTGATGAGTGACCATTCGATTGTCGCTTTCATTCTTCCGATCGCACCGGACAAGACGCTCGTTCGTACGAAATGGCTCGTTCACGAAGACGCCGTGGAGGGCGTCGATTACGACGTGAAGACCCTCACTGAAGTGTGGCTGGCAACCAACCAGCAGGATGCCGACCTTGTCCAAGGCACTCACAGTGGCACGCAGGACCCTGCTTACGTCCCCGGACCCTACTCGAAGTACACGGAGGCGGCGCTCGATCAGTTCTGCCGGTGGTATGACGCCAAACTGAAGGAACAAGGCATCTGACCGCCTGCCGGCGTCAGGTCGAACAGCACCTGACGCCAGCCAATCGCCCGGTGGCACAAACGCTATCAGGCCCGTCACCTACCTGGTGGCGCGCCCAAACGAACGCACCCTCTCCATGACGTCGTCCGGGACGTCGATCTCACGCACCTTGATGTGGCTGCCCGGAATGCGGACACCCGCTTGCGCCAGTCTGTCGATCTGTGTGGCGATGCGCGCTTCGAAGCCTTCCGCAAAGACGTCGGCCTTCAGGGCCACGAGGAAAAGCCCCACTCCGGGCGTCTCGCTTCCTTCCGCATAATGCGGCGCGTCCATTGACCAGTTGGCCCCGGTCATGCCTGCCGCAAGAATCTCCATCATCATCGCGATGTTGGCTCCCCGGGCACCACCGAATGCCAACAACAGGCCCTTGATGGCCGCTTTCGCGTCGGTGGTTGGCGCGCCCTGTTCATCTACCGCCCAGCCCTCAGCGAGGGTCTCTCCGGCTTCGGCAGCTCTTCGAACATTGACGAACGCAGTGGCACTCGACGCCTGGTCGATGACGAGAGGCCGATCGTTCGCGACTGGCGCAGCGAACGACACGGGATTGGTGCCGTAAATGGCCTTTCCGCTTTCGAGCGTGGTCATCTGGGCCGTCGCATTGCACGTCCCCAGCGCAACAAGACCTGCTTCCGCGAGCCGCCGCGTGTAGTAGCCAAGCTCACCGACTGTAAAGCTGTTGGATATGGCGAGCGCGACGACGCCGTATGTTTTCGCTCTTTCGACGACCTCATCGAAGACGCGATCGTATGCGAGCTGTGCAATTCCGCGCTGCGCGTCAACTCGCACGGCCGCCTGGGCCGGAAAGGTGACCTGCGGCTCGGCATTCAACGCAATTCTGCCCTTCACAAAGCCGTCCAGATAGTCCGGAAGGTGCGCAAAGCCAACGGCCTTGCTGCCGGCAAGCTCGGCCGATATCACTGCCTCGGTGAGCGAATGAGCGATCGCCTCATTTGCTCCGGCCGTCGTGATCGCCTCGTACGCTATCTGCCGCGCTACTTCACTCTCGTATCTCATAGTCTCATCACCCAAGTGCAAGCGGTGGACGAGCCGAGCCGCGGCACGGCGCGGCACTCGTATCGTCCAAATGCATGCTGGCGCCTCCCGCGGTCCGACATGACCGCGATGCGTCAGGCCCAGATGTCGCCCATCGTGAAGCCGTTCACGAAAGGATCGTCAGGGTCAAGCACATAGGTGTTGTAGCCATATATCCACGAACGGCCGGAGATCGTCGGCACAACCGCCTTGTAGTCACCGATGCTCGTCTGCTCGACGAGGTTTCCCGTGAACACGGTTCCCAACACACCCTCATGCCGGAAAGGCTGGTTCAGGTCGAGTTGACCCTTTGCATGAAGCGTGGCCATCTTCGCCGATGTGCCCGTTCCGCAAGGGCAGCGGTCGATAGCGCCCGTCCATGTTGCCGGGTTATCAAAGTCGATCTCCCCGCTTGCAACCGTGACAGCGTTCTTCCAGTCTGCATTCGGATTGTCGGTCGGGCCAGACAGTTGCGCGATCGTGATGCCGTATCCAGGATAGTGCGGATGTGCGACGGGCAGCTGCTCCTGGGCCGCCTTCAGGATCAGCGCTGAGACTCTGGTGATCTCACGACCGTGCTCCGGCTTGAGCTCGAGCCCCTTGAACTGCCGAACATCGGCAATGACGTAGAACATGCCGCCCCAGCCCACATCCACCGTGACCTTGCCGAAATGCGGCACGTCGATGACCTTCTCGATATGGGCCGCAAAAGCCGGCACGTTCCGGAACGTAACCGACGTGACCTTTCCGTTGCTGCACTCCGCCCTGATACCGATCAACCCTGCCGGCGCTTCCAGCTGAAACTCCGTGACCGGCTCCTGCATCGGAATCATCCCGGTTTCCAGAAGCACAGTTGCAACCGAGATCGTATTGCCGCCGCTCATCACCGGATACTCGACCTGCTCCATGATGATGTAGCCCGCTGCTGCATCCGGGTGTTTCGCCGGCACCACCAGATTGCAGCAAAGCGGCGGATAGCCGCGCGGCTCACGCAGCATCAGCATGCGGATCTGGTCATCGTTCTCTTCGAGCCACTTCATCTGCTCATAGACGGTGTTGCCCGGAATATGGGGAACGCCGCCCGTGATCACGCGCATCGGCTCACCGGAGTGAGTCTCGACGGCGTGGAAAGTGCGTTTGAAAGTCATGATCTTCCCGTTTCGTACATTGTTGCCAAAAAAACTGATCTTTCTCGACATCGCGCGAGGTGTCACCGCGTCCAGTAGAAGCGCCGCCGCGCGTCAGCCTTGCCAGATACTGATCCCGGCGCATTCTGGTTATATCGGGGCACTACGGCGTTCCGCGGCACGTCCGATCGGTTCTAGAAATCAGGTGTCCTCCCACCCACCCACGAATCAACATACTCCGATCAAACAGGCGCTCTGTCAGGTTTGGCCCATGTTGTATTGATCATAAGCGCCGCTTAGGTAACGGGCAGAACCGATGCCGCGAATCATCATCGGACTCGCCACATTTACCCTTTGGCTATTGCACCGCCTTCGATCACGAGGTACTAATGACAACCCGCCCCGACGTTGTGAACGAATTCATCCATGTCGCCCGGCAGCACTTTGCATCCGATCTTGTTCGCGTCGAGGCCCGCAAGATGGTCGAAGTGGCATTCTCAAGACTGGAGATCCCGTCGGACGATGGGCAGAGGTTGGGTACGCGCTATCCGGCCTGTGAATGGCTCGACGCATCGCTAACGGCGCTTTCTGGAGATGCGCGGTTCAGTGATATTGCAAAGGCGCTCAAGTCGGTTGAGCCACTTCTCGGGTGGCGCCGAAGAGCCTCCGGCGTCAACGGCAGTCAAGGCTACGTCGAACGACACGCGAATGGCTTCGTTTGCGGCCCCGGCGGAGCCGAGAGCCGAAGTGACGTTCAGCTTGGCATCACGATCATGCTTCCCAATACCCGCTATCCGGATCACAGCCACCCGCCGCAGGAGGCATACGTACTGCTGAGTCCTGGCGAGTTCCGGCAGGGCGATGGTGAATGGATCGATCCGGGTCCAGGCGGCGGCATCTACAACACGCCAAACTTGCTGCACGCGATGCGCTCCCGTACATCGCCATTTCTCGCCCTGTGGTGCCTTCTTGTCTGAACTGTCATATACGACGGAAGCATTCGCGTCGCTCCCAGGACTTTGACAACGGCAGTAGAACTGCAACGAGCGCCGCAGACTGTCTGCGACACTCGCCGCAACCGACATTGAACAAGCGCCACGCTCATTGCACTCACCGCAACCGGATGGGCGACCTCTCCGCGGTGAGTGCGCCCTCCCGCGTGATCGGTTACTTGGTGCCGAGCCACACTGCGAACTTCTGATTCAGGTCGTCGGAATGGTCTGCCCAGAAGGCTACGTCGACGTCGACTGCTGTCTTCTCGTTTGCCGGGTTGGTCGGCAGATACGGGCTGACTGAAGGATCGACCATGGAGATCGACGATTTGCGCATCGGTCCCAATGCAGTCGCGGAACCCAGCTTCGCGAGCTGTTCCGTCGATGTCGAGAAGTTAAGAAAGTCCTGAGCGGCCTTCAGGTTCCTGGTACCCTTCACGACCGCGAGGCCCTCGATGTTCTTCACTTCCCCATCCCACACGAATCCGAACGGCTTCTTGTCCTGAGCGATAGCGGTCCAGATGCGGTTGCAGTAAGCGCTCGTCATCGAGACCTCGCGGTCGGCCAGGAGCTGGGGCGGCTGAGCACCCGCTTCCCACCAGACGATCGAGGACTTGATCGTATCCAGTTTCTTGAACGCGCGGTTGACGCCCGCCGGCGTAGCCAGCACCTTGTACACGTCAGCCGGCTTTACGCCATCAGCGAGCAGCGCCCATTCAAGAGCCGCTTCGGGCGATTTCCGCAGGCCCCGCTTGCCGGGAAATTTCTTCAGGTCGAAAAAGTCCGCAACGGTCTTCGGCTCGCCGTTCTTGAAGGCTTCCTTGTTATAGGTAATGACAGTCGACCACGCTACGTTGCCGACCATGCAGTCCGTGACACCGCCGGGCAGGAAATCTGACTTCGCGGGCGTTCCGTTTTTGGCAGCAGGCAGCGCGGCGACATTGACCTTTTCCAGCAGTCCTTCATCGCACGCCCGGATAGCATCGGCCATCTGGATGTCGACTACGTCCCAGGTCACGTTGTTGGTTTGGACCTGGCTGCGAATCTGCGCGATGCCGCCGTTGTAGACGTCACTCTTCACGTTGGTGCCAACCTTTGCGGCGAATGGCTTCACCGCAGTTGCAATCTGGGCGTCCTGGTAAGAGCCGCCCCAGCTCGCAAATACGAGATCAGCCGCGCTCGCGGTGACACTCACAGCCGCCGTCGCGACCAGCAACGCAACCTTCGCTGAATGCTTGATTTCCAGTTTCATGCTTTTGTCCTTCCTATTGACGTCTAGTGGCACGGTGAAGCCAATCGTCTCGGTTAAAAAGAAAACACTCCTGATATGAACTGCCAACTTCAAACCATCACCTCGTCGTATCGCAAAGCAGAAAGAACCACGCGTCACGACGATGGGCATGCTTTGCCGCTGCCGTTTGCCCGATCATCCGCTCAAGCTGGACTCTCTCTCCTGCCCTCGACTACTGATAAGGTCTACTACTTATTACGTTGTGTACCGTGGCACCAGCGCGTCGACGGATTTTGCAAGATCAACGCTTCCCTGCCCGAACTCACCAAGACCCCGCGTTAGTGCCGCTGATGGCCTTCGACTACGCATCCGTGGACTCAATGCCCGACCGCAGCGCCAGAAAACTGAACCATCGACCAGCCAAAACGTGGATCAACAGCTACTATTAGCCGGCCTTAAGCTGAACATTCGTTCAACTTCATTCGCCTTGAGGCTCACTATATACGCGATTTTTCGACATCAAAAATAATTTTTCAACCGCAATTTTTCTGATACATGTCGAATTTCGATAAAAGCGAGGGTATTTACCTACGTCGCAAGCACCAACAATATGAACGATCGTTCAACGATATCTCTGATTTAGCATCCATGTATCATGAACATCTGTTCAGCCTAACAGCCAAGATAAATCCGTCCGCGAACCGGGCTACCAAGGCTTCGAGACGGATCGGGCAAATCAGGTCCCAATGCACGTTCAGGGTAAACTGGCGCACTTACGCAGTTCGCCGGGACGGGCGGGCACAGAAAAGACGAGGGAGCAATGCAAACAACGACGACGTCAGCCGCTGCGAAGGATGACCGGAAGGACGATCCGGGGCCCTACGAGGGAATGCGGCTGCGGCTTATCGATGCGACGCTGGCAGTCGTCGGTGATGTCGGCCTCGAGAATTTGACGATCCGACGAGTCAGCGAACATGCAAGCGTTTCGGTCGGCCTTGTTCACCATCATTTTGAAAACAAGAAAAGCCTCGTCTACAAAACGTTCGAACATATGATTCGCAGGGTGCGCGATCAGTTGACGAGCGGCCGGCGGGGCATCGAAGATCCCGTCGAGCGGATGAAGTTCACGGCGGACATGTGCTTCAGTGATGAGGTGATGAGCCCAGGTGCCGCCAACGTTTGGCCGCACATGTGGAGTTCATCGGCTCACGATCCGGAAGTACAGCGACTTTGCGCGGCATTTTCGAAGCGCTTGCGATCCAACTTCATCTTCGATCTGCGCCAGGCTGGGTGCGATCACACAATGGCGCGAATCCACGCCATTCAGGCGCTTGCGCTCGTTCACGGGCTCTGGATCGAGCACCGCGTTGCGGCAAGCGTCACGCTCAGCGAGGTCATCGGCATCTTCCACGGGATGATCGACGACGCGACCAGACAGATCTGGAAGATGAACATGTCCAAAGCAGCGACGTCAGCTCCCCTCAGCTGAACGCGTACAGTTCGCGCGCCGTCTACATGTTGGGGTAGTTGGGGCCGCCGCCTCCCTCTGGTGTAACCCACACGATGTTCTGCGTCGGGTCCTTGATGTCGCAGGTTTTGCAATGCACGCAGTTCTGCGCGTTGATTTGCAGGCGGGCTCCGTTTGTTTCGTCTTTGACGAATTCGTAGACGCCCGCCGGGCAGAAACGCGCTTCCGGGCCCGCGTACGTTTGCAGGTTCACCTTGACGGGCACCGACGGATCTTTCAGCGTCAGATGCGCGGGCTGGTTCTCTTCGTGATTCGTGTTCGAGATGAACACCGACGAGAGCCGGTCGAATGTGAGCTTGCCATCAGGTTTCGGATAGTCGATCGGCTTGCACTGCGAGGCCGGCTTCAGCATCTCGTGATCCCAGTGCTGGTGATGCAGCGTCCACGGCACGTTGCCGCCCAGCAGCTTCTGCTCGATGCCGACCATCAGCGTGCCGAGATACAGGCCCTTGCTCATCCATTGCTTGAAATTGCGTGCCCTGTGCAGTTCGGTGTGCAGCCACGACGTTTTGAACGACTCCGGATACGCGGTGAGTTCATCTGACTGACGGCCCGCCTGCACCGCATCGAATGCGGCATCGGCGGCCAGCATGCCCGTCTTGATCGCCGCGTGCGAGCCCTTGATCCGCGATGCGTTCAGGAACCCCGCATCATCGCCGACGAGCGCGCCGCCCGGAAATACGAGCCTCGGCAGCGACATCAGCCCGCCTGCCGTGATCGCGCGCGCACCATACGACACGCGCTTGCCGCCTTCGAGGAACTTGCGGATTTCCGGATGCGTCTTGTAGCGCTGGAATTCTTCGAACGGCGACAGATACGGGTTCGAATAGCCGAGGCCGACGACAAAGCCCACCATCACCTGGTTGTTGTCGATGTGATAGAGGAACGAACCGCCGTACGTCTGCGTGTCGAGCGGCCAGCCGGCCGTGTGAATCACGAGACCGGGCTTGTGCTTCGCAGGATCAATCTCCCACAGTTCCTTGATGCCGATACCGTAGACCTGCGGATCGGCGCCGTCGCGCAGTTTGAATTTGTCCGAGAGTTGACGGCCGAGATGCCCGCGCGCGCCTTCACAGAACAGCGTGTACTTCGCGTGCAGTTCCATGCCGAGCTGGAAGTTCTCGGTCGGCTCGCCGTCCTTGCCGATGCCGAGGTTGCCCGTCGCCACGCCCTTGACCGAGCCGTCGTCGTTGTACAGCACTTCCGCCGCTGCAAAGCCCGGGAAAATCTCGACGCCCTGCGCTTCGGCCTGCTGGCCCAGCCAGCGCGTCACGTTCGCGAGGCTGATCACGTAGTTGCCGTGATTCTTGAAGTTGTCGGGCAGCGCCCAGTTCGGCACGGACTTCGCACCGGTTTCGGAGAGGAACAGGAACCGGTCTTCCGTCACCTCGACGTCCAGCGGCGCGCCTTTTTCCTTCCAGTCGGGAATCAGTTCATTCAACGCGCGCGGGTCCATCACGGCACCCGAGAGGATATGCGCCCCGATTTCCGAGCCTTTTTCGAGCACGCAGACGCCAATCTCGACGCCTTTTTCCGCCGCGCGCTGCTTCAGACGAATGGCCGCCGACAGGCCCGCCGGGCCGCCGCCGACAATGACGACGTCATATTCCATTGCTTCTCGCGGACCGAATTGCTCGAGCAGACTTTGCGCGTTCATATTCAAAAATACTTGTGAGCATAGGGAGAAGGACATGCCCGTAGGGACATCGCCCGCACCAAGGTTCTGATCGCATATCGACGATCAACGGAGGCGGATCGTAGAACGGACGAATTTACCAGGCTGAAGACATAACGGCCGCTTATGCTAGTTTCAAGAATCGTTTGGATTAGCTCGACTCCGGTCAGTCTCGCGGCACCATTCACTCACGATGGAGATGGATATGCGAACTTCGACCGTTGGAGTGGACCTCCACGCACTTCAGGCATTCGTGGCAGTCTGCGAAACGCGATCCATGACCAAGGCCGCAAGGGTGCTCGGTGTCACGCAGAGCGCAGTCAGTCAATTGATCGCATCGCTGGAGCGAGAACAGGGCGTCGCGCTATTCGACAGGGAGTGTCGGCCAGTCAGGCCAAACGCTGCTGGCAAGATCCTGTTCTCGAGTGCCACGGGACTCCTTGAACACGCTCACGCAGTCGCATTGCATGTGCGGTCAGCTTCCGGCAGTCAAGCCCGAAGCCTGAGAATCGGCTGCGTCGAATCGTTCGCCGCGATCTTCGGACCGCGCCTCGTCCAGTTGTTGGGTCCTCGAGTCAGCGATCTGACGATTTCGTCGGGCTCCACTCACACGCTCAGTGCCAGACTGTCTGCTGGCGACCTGGAACTGGCAATATGCAGCGACGCAGCAGCGGACATAGAAAAGATTGAAGCACGTCCGCTGTTATCCGAGCAGTTCGTTGCTGTCGCTCCGAAGAGATTTGCAGACCATCGCCAGCTCGAACAGATCGTGCGCGAACTGCCTCTTCTACGCTACAGCGCTGACTCACGTATGGGAGCGCAGATCGAACGCTTCATGCGCCAGATAGGCGTGTTCGCACCGAAGCGATATGAACTCGACAGCACGGAAGCACTGCTGAGCCTCGTTGACGCCGGGTTCGGCTGCGCGATAACCACTCCGATATGCCTCTATCGGTACCGCGCCTTACTGGCGAGCACAACGGTGATTCCCTTGCCCAACATGCGGCTCGGTCAGCGTGACATGTTCATTCTGACCCGGCGCTCCGAATGGTCGACCATCGCCGAAACCGTCTCGCGTGAAGCTCTTTCGATCGCCCGGGACACCATCACACCAACTCTTCAGCGAACGTTCCCGGAAGCCGCATCGTCGGTTTTCGAGTTCTTCTACTGCACCAATCTGAACGCCCCGGAAAGTCGAAGCATCCAGGATTTTGCGTTGGGGTAAGCCATCCTGATCGTCCAGAGCTACAGCATTCCATTAGCCCCGCCCTCGCGACACTTAAATTAAAAATAGAGCGTGCTTATATTCCCGCGCGAAATTATTTCTGGTCGCACACTTGACTCACACCTTGCTCAATGAAGGACGCAAACTGTGAACAATTTCGATGTGGTTGTGATTGGCGCTGGCGTTATCGGCAGCTCTGTCGCTTTCCAGCTTTCCAGGCTCGGGGCGAAGAACGTTCTAGTCCTGGATCGCGGATTGATCGGCGCCGGAACGACCTCACAGTCGTCGGGCATCCTGCGCACCCATTACTCCGTCAAGGAAAACGTGGAGCTGGCGAGGAAATCGTGGGAAGTCTTCAACAACTTCTCGTCCTACCTGAGCGATGAAGAAGCGTCATGCGGTCTGGTGAAGTGCGGCTACATGATCGTCGCGAGCGAGGGCGACAAGCTCGAGCCTCTGCGCGCCTCGCTAAATCAGCAGAAAGAGCAAGGCATTCCGCTCGAACTGCTGAACCAGCAACAAGCCAGGGAGTTGATGCCGATCGCCCGGTTCGACGATGCAGCTCTTATTGGCTACGAGCCGGAAGCCGGGTTCGCGGATGCATACCTCGTCGCAACGAGCTTTGCACGCGCCGCACGCCGTGGCGGCGTGACGATCAAGGAAAACGTCAACGTCAACAAGATCCTGTTTGAACACGGCAAGGTCGTTGGCGTCTCGACGAGCATCGGCGACTTCAGCACGTCGACGGTGATCAGCACGCAGAACATCTGGACACCCGAGCTTGCGGGCTGGACGGGCCGTGACCTTCCGATCATGCCGGAGCGCCATGCCGTGCTCGCGCTCGAATGCGAAGCCGCAAAGTACACGTTCAAGATGCCCGTCTTCAAGGATCTCGCATCCCCCGGCATGCTCTACTACCGCAGCTACGGCGGCAGTCAGATGCTGGTCAGCGAAGGCGTTGTCGGCGAGAAGCTGAACACGGCCGACACCGAGCAGGGCGACATTCCGATGGACTACATCGTCGACGTCGGCGCCCAGGTCGCCGAGCGCTTCCCGGAGTACGAAACGGCGGGCATCGCTTCTTCGTGGACCGGCGTCTACGACGTCACGCCCGACTGGAACCCGGTTCTCGGCAAGCTGCCCGGCATCGAAGGTCTCATCGTCGGCTACGGCTTCTCGGGTCACGGCTTCAAGCTGTCGCCGACGGTGGGCCGCGTGCTCGCTCAGGAGGCACTGGGTATGCCGACAGATGTATCGCTCAAGCCGTACTCGATCGAACGTTTTGCAACAGGCGAGCTGTTGACGGGCAAGTATGGTCTGGGCGCCGTTTCCTGAGGACCAGCCGATGTCCCCGATGCAAGTGCGCGACATCGCCTCAATACCTTCCGGGAAATGGCGCAACGGCAAGGGCATAACGAGAACGCTGGCTTCGGAAGGTACTGACTGGCGCGTGAGCATTGCAGAGGTCGAACGCGACGGTCCGTATTCGACGTTCGAAGGGATGACGCGCTTATCCGTCGTTCTGCGAGGCAAGGGAGTCGTGCTACGCGCGGGCAGCCTGACAACGACTCTTACGCCGTTCACAGTCGCCGAATACGACGGCGCGACCGCATGGGATGCTTCGTTGATAGACGGGCCCGTGACTGCGCTCAATGTGATGTGCAGAAGGCACATCTACCAGCCGACCGTGCGTGCACTCACAGGTCCAACGGCCGTACCCGCAGGTGCCACGGCCATCGTGCTGGCCGTGGGTCGTGCATGCCATGCCGCAGCTTCGACAGAGGCAGCACCGCACCGGATCGCCGTAGACCAGTTTGCGGTCTTTCAGAATCTGGAACATCCGGTTCGGATCAGCCCCGACCCGGTCGGCGGAAAAGATCGAGGCTTTGGGCCCGTCCCACAACTGGTGATCATTGAACCGACGGCCGTCTGAACTTGAGGAACATGAAATGAAGGTACTGACTGCAGTAAAGCGCGTCGTCGACTACAACGTGAAAGTCCGCGTGAAGGCCGATCAAAGCGGTGTTGATATCGGCAACGTGAAAATGTCAATGAATCCGTTCGACGAGATTGCCACGGAAGCGGCTACCCGCCTCAAGGAAGCAGGGAAGGCGACCGAAGTGGTAGCCGTATCGTGCGGCGTGCCGCAATGCCAGGAAACGCTTCGCACCGCGCTGGCTATCGGTGCAGATCGTGGTGTGCTCGTCGAAACCGATGCCGAATTGCAGCCTCTGGCGATCGCCAAGCTGCTCAAAGCCGTCATCGACAAGGAACAGCCGCAGCTCGTCATCCTGGGCAAACAGGCAATCGACGACGACGCCGGCCAGACCGGTCAGCTGCTCGCGGCGCTGCTCGACTGGCCTCAGGCTACGTTTGCCAGCAACATTGAAATCGGCGACGGGTCGGCCACCGTTACGCGTGAAGTGGATGGCGGGCTTGAAGTCATTACGATCCGTCTTCCGGCAATCGTCACGACGGACCTGCGTCTGAACGAGCCGCGGTACGTGACGCTGCCCAACATCATGAAGGCGAAGAAGAAGCCTGTCGACACGCTGAAGCCTGCTGACCTGGGTGTGGATCCCTCGCCTCGCCTCAAGACGCTCAAGGTGGTCGAGCCTGCGGCGCGCAAAGCCGGTGCGATCGTCCCGGACGTTGCAACGCTGGTGCAGAAACTCAAATCCGAAGCAAAGGTGATTTAAATGACGACGCTTGTTATTGCGGAACACGACAACGCTCAGGTGAAGAGCTCGACGCTGCACACCGTCTCGGCAGCGCAGAAGATCGCGGGAGGCGTGCACGTACTGATCGCCGGCAGCGATGCCCGTCCCGCAGCCGAAGCCGCAAGCCGGATTGCGTGTGTCGAGAAGGTCATCTTGATCGATGCGCGTCATCTCGCCGACGGACTGGCCGAGAACGTCGCTGCGCAGATCGTCGGACTGGCCCGCGACTATACACACGTCTTCTTTCCCGCGACCGCGGCCGGCAAAAACACGGCGCCGCGCGTCGCTGCGAAGCTCGACGCGTCGCAGATTTCGGATGTGATCGCGATCGATGCACCCGATACCTTCCAGCGACCCATCTATGCGGGCAACGTCATCGCGACCGTGCAGACGAGCGATCCCGTGAAGGTCGCGACGATCCGCACCACCGCGTTCGATGCAGCCCCTGCGGAAGGCGGAAGCGCCAGCATCACCGAAGTGACCGCGGCGGCCGACACCGGCCTGTCGACATTCGTTCGCCGCGAGATCGCGAAATGCGACCGTCCGGACCCGACGGCTGCGCGCGTCGTGGTATCGGGCGGACGGGGCCTCGGCAGTGCCGAGAACTTCGCGATCCTCGACCCGCTCGCTGAAAAGCTCGGTGCGGCGATCGGCGCCTCGCGCGCCGCAGTCGATTCCGGCTATGCCGCCAACGATCTGCAGGTCGGTCAGACCGGAAAGATCGTGGCGCCGGAACTCTACCTCGCCGTCGGCATTTCCGGTGCTATCCAGCATCTGGCGGGCATGAAGGACTCGAAGATCATCGTTGCCGTCAACAAGGACGCTGAAGCGCCGATTTTCGGTGTTGCCGACTACGGCCTCGTCGCCGATCTGTTCGACGCTGTTCCGCAGATCACGCAGTCGCTGTAACGCTGTAACGCTGTAACGCTGCGACGCTGCAACGTCAGCCGCGCACGATTTCCCCATCTCCTTGGAAGACTCGCCGGCACCGCATGAAGCACGCGGCGCTGGCCTTTTTTAAGCAGGAGTCGAACGTATCGTATGGGTGAAACCTGGAGTCAAGCGCTCAGGTATCGATAGCGGGCGGGTCCGGTTCTTATTCTTCACCGGCACATGTTCTGGTGCTTGTGGTCAGGAAATTCGTGCGCGGAGTTTCAATGTCGCGGCAGTGGCTGCGGACATCATCTGCTCGATCACAGGCTGAACCCGTTCAGCAAGATCCGGCCGATAACCGAACGGGGCATCTTCGTTCATATAGATCGACTGGCACATCTCGAGCTGCACCGCGTGGATACCGTTCGACGGCTGACCGAATGCCCGCGTGATATAGCCACCCTTGAACCGGCCATTCGCGACCCATGTGAACGGCTGGCTCTTGACCAGTTCGGATGAGATTGCATCGAGGATGCTGGCATCGCAACTGGCGCCCGCATTCGTGCCGATGTTCAGGTCAGGAAGCTTGCCCTCGAACAGTCGCGGCAAAACACTGGCAATCGAATGGGCTTCCCACAGCAGCACCTGCCCGAATTGCTGCTTCATCCTGTCCAGCTCAGCGCGCAGCTTTTCATGATACGGCCGCCAGTATTGTTCGAGACGCTTTTGTACTTCGTCCTGCTCCGGCGCCTTCCCGTCCAGGTACAGTGGTTCGCCGCGAAATGTTTCCGTCGGACAAAGGCCTGTCGTCGTCTGCCCCGGGTACAGGCTTTCACCACCGGGCGGCCTGTTGAGATCAATGACATAACGCGAGAACCGGGCACCCAGGACCGAAGCGCCGGCAGCTTTCGCAAAGCTGTAAAGACGGTCGAGATGCCAGTCCGTATCGGCGACAGCACGAGCCGCGTCCGTCATCTGCGCAGAGATTCCTGCCGGAATCTCCGTGCCCAAATGCGGAATCGAAACCAGCAGCGGAATCCGCCCTTGATGGAAAGTGAACATCGCTTCTTGCACAGCAGAATCTCCTGATACCAGGTCATTTGAACGTCGCCGCCCGTGGTCGGACCTGCTGGCCTCTTCCTGCGAAACGCCCTCGCCGCCACGTCGATCGCCTCAAGTGCGAGACGCTCGTTTCGCTTGTCCGTCAGCGCATCGCCATCAGCGGCGACGAACGACTGACGAGACGTAAAGGCATGCAAAGCCTGAAACGGTTGGGATAAGCGATCAGGCCGGACAAGCTATCGACCGCACATCTGGCGGGGCGACTTGCAACCGCCCCGCTTTCCTGCCTAGACCACGTCCTCGCTCATTACCATCAGCTGCGTGTTGCCGCCCGCAGCGCTCGCATTGACAGTCGTGATGCGCTCGCGGACCAGTTGCGTCCAGTCGTAGGTGCCGTCGTCGTGCGTCACTGCGATGCCGATCATCCGCTGTGCCGCCATGCGACGCAGGTTGCCGACGTCCTGCTGGTCAGCCGTCGCGAGGACCACATCCGGGCGAACGCCGGGGACCTCGCCATCGAGCACCCGAGCGGCATCCGCGGCGTCGACGACACGGCAACCGGTACCGAGAGCGGCTGCAATTTCATCCGCAACCGACGATTTCAGCAGCAGCACTTCATTGCCGAACGCACACGCAGCCGTTGCCTGAACCAGCAGCGCCTCCACGGAGTCCGCAGCACAGAAGGCCTGTCCGCGAGGCAGAAGCTCGACAGTGTTCTCCTCACCTGTGAGGGCCGGCAGGCTCAGGGGCCGGAAGCTATCCGCGAGGCGAACGAGCTGCGCGCTGTACCGCGCGAGTCGCGCCTGTGCGTCGGCATTGAGACGCCGTACAGCGGATGTATTGGCAATCGCCTCGACGCGTTGAGTGAAGATGGCGCGGGCCTGAGCTTGAGCGCTCATCCGGGCAATGAAGCGCCCCTCCGCCGATGCAACCGGAAACTCGAAATACTTGTCGCTCACGGCCGCCTGCGATGGAGCGAACGGTCCCACGTCCGCTGCATACGCGTTGGCAGTAGAACGGGTGAGGCCGATCAGCGTCAACGGACCGGCAATCATCGAACCCGTACCCGACGCTCCGTTACCGCCCACGGGTTGCATACCTGGGAACGCACCCAGCATCGCCCGATTGACGCAGATACTGCTCGCCTGCGACAACGACAGCAGCGTACCCGCCGCTTCGTTGATGCGGGTGTGCAAGCCCTGCACGCCGCTGCCCAATCCGTTCAACGCCTTGATGAGCGCTTCCATATTGCCGGTTTCGTAGCGCACGACATGCAGGATGGGCCCCGTTATCGACGGGTCGATTGCGGTAAGCGATCCGATATCGCCGATATCCGCGATCGTGGGCGCGACGAAATTTCCATTGCCGGCGCCCGCGCCCAGCTTGCCCCGTGTAATCCGGAAGCCGCGACGCTTCAGCTGCTCGATGTATGTGTCAGCACTATCGCGCGCCTTGCGCGTGGCCATCGGCCCGATGTCTGTCGCACCGTTCAGCGGGTCGCCCGTGTTGCGCTCGCTGAGCATGCCGCTGAGCATGCGCAGCACCTTGTCTGCCGTCGAGTCCTGCAGGCACAGGATTCGTAGCGACGACGCCGCTTGTCCCGCCGATTTGAACGCGGAGACGATAGCGTCCGAGATGACCTGCTCTGGCAAAGCCGAACTGTCGACGATCATCGAGTTGACCGAACCATAGGTGGCAATGAACCTGGCCGGCCGTGCGGCAGCAGAGAGTTGCACAGCGATGGCACGGGCCACCTCACGCGAACCCGCACAAAGAACTGCAGCCACACGTTGATCGGATAAGAGCGCTTTACCCACCGTCGCGCGATCACCCAAGGCGAGCTGAAGCGCATCCTGAGGAACGCCCGCGCCGTGGAAGACTCTCGTGGCTTCGAATGCGATCAGCGAAGCGTCCGACGACGGCTTCGCGATAACAGCGTTGCCGGCCGCGAGGGCAGCCGATACATGCCCGACGAACGAGCTCAGCGGACACGCCGAAGGCGTGAGACTGATGACGGTTCCCAGCGGCTGTGCGTCTGACAAGGCCCTGTCGCTCGTCAGCTGGAACGCGTACAACCGGCACAGGTTGACGGCGGTGCGGACCTCTTCCACCGCCTCCGAAAGCGTTGCTCCGTTTTCGAGCGACAACAGTGCGCCAATTCTCGACGCGTTGGCTTCCAGGTCACTCGCAACCCGTTCGAGAACTTCAGCGCGGCTGGCCGCCGTTCTGAGACCCCAGGTGGAAACGGCCTGACCTGCAGCGTCCAGCGCTCGTGCCACACTGCTCAACTTGCAGCTGGCGAAAGTTCCAATAGCCTCGGCGAGATTACCCGCGCTATAGACCACGGCAGTCGATCCGGATTTGGCATCTCCTGCTTCCGCGAGCAACGAATGCGCGTTCACGCGGTTCGACCGGATTTCCGCCACCGCTCGCTCGAACTCCGGCGCCCCGGAAAAATTCAGGGCCGCCGCGTTGACACGGCCCGGCAACAGATTGCGCGGCGATGCGATGCCGGCGTGCGGCTTACCGCCCGTTCTCGCTGCCTTTGCGACAGGATCCTCGACGATGTCGGAAATGCTGACGGCGGGATCGACGATCTGATTGACGAACGAAGAGTTCGCGCCATTCTCCAGCAGACGGCGGACAAGGTAAGCAAGCAAGGTCGCGTGCGGCCCGACGGGCGCGTAGATGCGGCACGGACGGTTCAGTTTGGCGGCCCCTACTACCTGATCGTATACGGTCTCGCCCATCCCATGCAGACACTGGAACTCGTAGTCCTTGTCCCCGGCAAGCGTATGCACTGCCGCGACTGTGAACGCGTTATGCGACGCGAACTGCGGGAAGATGGCATCCGGTGCGTTGAGCAAGGCTTTTGCGCACGCGATGTAGCTGACATCCGAATGCACTTTACGCGTGAACACCGGGTAGCCCGCCGCGCCGGCATCCTGTGCGAGCTTGATTTCCGTATCCCAGTAAGCGCCCTTGACCAGACGGATATTGATCCGTCGCCCGTTGGCGCGAGCGAGCGCGATGATCCAGTCCGCCACTGCCCTGCCGCGCTTCTGATACGCCTGCAACGAAATCCCGATACCGTTCCAGCCCTTCAGGCCTGGCTCGGCGCACAGACGCTCCAGCATCTCCAGTGTCAGGTCGAATCGCGCTGACTCCTCCTGGTCGAGGTGGAAGCCAATGCCGTACTGCTTCGCGATCTGTGCGAGTTGCAGCAGTCGCGGATACATCTCGTCCAATACCCTGTCGCGTTGCGCCAGCTCATACCGGGGATGCAAGCCTGAGATCTTGACCGAAACGCCAGGCCCGTCAATCGGTCCCTTTCCCTTCGCTTCCTTCCCGATCGCTTCAATGGCATGGCGGTACGACTCGAAATACGCCTGTGCATCCTCATCCGTGAGCGCCGCTTCGCCGAGCATGTCGTAGGTGTACCGGTATCCGCCCGACTCGCGCCCCTTCGCCACGCCAATCGCCTCTTCAATCGTCTGGCCGGTGACGAACTGCTTGCCAAGCATCCGCATCGCGTACGCGACGCCAGCGCGCACCACCGCCTCCCCACCCTTGCGAACGACGCGCGAGAGCGCTTCCGCGAGCGCGTTCTCGTCAGGTTGCTTCAGGAGCTTCCCGGTGAAAAGCAGACCCCAGGCCGTGGCGTTGACGAACAGCGACGGGGATTTGCCGATATGCGCGCGCCAGTCCGCGTCGACGATCTTGTCCCGGATAAGCTGGTTGCGGGTCTCTGTGTCGGGAATCCGAAGCATCGCCTCGGCGAGGCACATCAGCGCGATGCCCTCGCGACTGTCGAGCGAGAACTCCTGCGTCAGGAGATCGACGCCGCCCGCGTTGATACGCGCGTCACGCACGCCCTGGGCGAGTCGTGCGGCAAGAGCCTGCGCCTTGGCGAGCGTCGGCGCATCCATGCGCGCCTCTTCGATCAGCCCGCGCACAACGACATCCTCGGCAAGCGCAGAGGCGTCGCGAATGCGCTGACGCAGTGTTTGAAGGTCTGCCGTGCCGCTTTGCATCGATTGGATTTCCGACAGCATGATGAAGTTACCTGATGAATGCTTGTTTGTTGACCGATTGATCAGAACTGGTTGGCCGTTCCACGCAGACGCTCTGTTCTGCGCCGCAGTAATTCGAGCGTGATGAGCAGCAGCGTCGAAATGACGACGAGTACGCTTGCCACGGCCAGGATGGTGGGACTGAGTTGCTCACGGATACCGGCCCACATTTGCCGCGGTACCGTTCGCTGGTCAGTGCCCGTCAGGAAGAGAGCGACGACAATCTCATCGAATGAGGTTGCGAACGCGAACAGCGCACCCGAGATCACGCCAGGCGCAATGATGGGAAGCTTCACCTGCATGAAAACGCGCAGCGGCGACGCACCCAGGCTGCGGCCTGCCCGCGACAGCGTTTCGTTAAAGCCTGCGAGCGTCGCCGTAACGGTGACGACGACAAACGGCACCCCAAGCGCGGCGTGCGCCAGGATCAGACCGGTCAGGCTGTTGACAAGACCGAAGGGACTGAAGGCAAAGTAGACGCCGACTGCCGTAATGATCAACGGAACGATCATCGGCGAAACAAGAATGCCCGTAATCAGCGCCCTTCCCTTCAGGCGTGGATGAGTCAACCCGAGGGACGCCGTAACGCCCAGCGTGGTCGCGAGCAGTGTCGAGACAACGCCCACAATCAGCGTATTTTTCAGCGCCAGCATCCATTCCGCGCTATTCAGAAAGTCCTGGTACCAGCGCAGGCTCACGCCCGGCATCGGATAGGTGAAGTACGGTTGCGAGTTGAACGACAGCGGCATCACAACCAGGATCGGGGAAATCAGAAACACCAGTACCGCCACCGACAGGACCACATGCGCCCACCGTCCCAGACGTCCCCAGATCGTTACATATGCTGGAAAACTGAACATTTTGATCACCCCAACTTGACGCCGGCGCCGCCGGTCATGCGGACAAACACGCCGTAAATCAGCAGCACCCCTGCAAGCAGAATGGACGCCAGCGCGCTTGCCAATCCCCAGTTCAACGTGTTGTTGACATGATTTGCGATGTAGTAGCTGGCCAGTTGATCATCCGGGCCGCCGACGATGGCTGGCGTGATGTAGTAGCCGACGGCGAGAATGAACGTCAGCATGCCTGCCGCGCCGACACCCGGAAGCGTCTGCGGGAAATACGCCTGGAAGAACGAGCGGATCGGACCCGCGCCAAGTGAACGTGCCGCTTTCATGTAGATGTTCGGCACGCCCTTCATCACCGAATAGAGCGACAGGATCGCGTACGGCAGCAGAATGTGGGTCATCGCAACGAGTACGCCGAAACGGTTGTAGATCAGCGGTAACTCGTGGTCCGTCAACCCCAGGTGCTTGAGCACGTCATTGATCACGCCGTGAGTCTGGAGTACCACCACCCAGGCAGTCGTCCGCACCAGGATCGACGTCCAGAAGGGCAACAGAACCATGATCATGAACAGGTTGCTGTAGCGTGCCGGTATGTTGGCGAGGAAAAATGCAACCGGGTATCCGAACAGCAGACAGAGCGCGCTGACCGCAATGCTCACCCAGGCGGTCCGAACGAAAACATCGACGTAGAGCCGCTCGCTCTCGCTCTGGCGCACGATCGCGCCGTGACTGTCGCGTTTGAAGTCGAATGCCTTCAGGTAGTAGCCCAACGTCCACGGCGACGAAGCGTATTTGAGCGTGGACCACGCAGCGATCTCATCCCAGCGGGCGTCGATCGCGGTGAGGCGCTGATGCCATGATCCTGTGCTTTCATCGCCGAGGCGACGAGCCGTCTTCATGAGCAGGCTCCGCATTCCGGCTTCATCGTAGTTCAGTCGCGATGCGATCCGGCTCACTCCCTCGCTTCCCTTTGCCGCAAGGAGATCATGAGCGAACGCGTCATACACCTGTTCCCCCGGCAGCTTGTCTCCGCTCGGTTCCCATTCCCGAAGCAGCGCGGATGCGTGCGGCATCTCCTGGGAGAGCGTCGGGTCCCTGAAGCTCTTCATCAGCAGGCTGCCGATGGGAACCAGGAAGGTGACAAGGAGGAAGACCAGCAGCGGCGCGACCAGAAGGAAAGCTTTCACGCGCTCGGTGCGTTCCGCGCTGCGCAGCTTTGCCTTGAGACTTTTCGAGTCCTTCACGGTCAGTTGCGGTGACGGGTCTGCGGGCACTGCCATATCGTGGGGAAGTATCATCATCGTCCAGCGGCTAGCGCCGCGTCCTCCTCGTCCTTTCAAACCAAACTTTCGTATCCGGATGGCACAACGGCCGCCATCCGATGCAATCTTTCAAGGAAAAGCCGGGTAGCCTGCTGTTCCTGCAAAAAGGCAGCCTTTGGTGGAAATGCGGCACGGGCGTCCGTTGAAACTCGTTCGCCTCGCATCGCCCCGACGCACACCGCCCGGGTTTCAGTCTCCACTAGTTGTACTAATTTTTTCCTTGTGTTCCCGCGTGCGTCATGTCGATTCGCTACGCGGTGTTCAGTCAGTTACTGCAACGCGCGGCAGCATTCCGCCATCCATCCGACGTGTACCGAGTCGCCAATACGCAACTGACGCGCGACGCCGTTGTTCGGCAGCTTCACGATGAAGTCGTTTCTGCCGCACACCTGCATGACCACGCGAAGATGATCGCCGTAGTAGATGAGATCCTTGACACCGCCCTGGAAGACGTTGTCACAGTTCTTTGCCTGATCGCCGACCGTCACCCGTTCCGGTCGCAAGGAGATGCTGGCGGAGCCAGTCCCGCGAACACTCGGGCCAGCGAATGCATGGATGTTCTGTCCGCTTTCCAGCTTGACCGTACAACGCTCGCGATCCACGGACGCAACCGTTCCAAGCAGTTCATTGCTTTCGCCGATGAAGCGGGCGACAAATGCGTTCTCAGGGTTCTCATACAGTGCAGGCGGCGGCGCGAGCTGCTGGATGATGCCGTTGTTGAAGACAGCAATCCGGTCGGACATGGTCATCGCCTCGCCCTGATCGTGAGTGACATACACGACGGTCAAACCGCTCTGCTCATGAATCTGCTTGATCTCGTATTGCATCTGCTCGCGAAGCTGTTTGTCGAGCGCGCCAAGCGGCTCGTCCATCAGCACCAGCGCCGGTTCGAACACAAGCGCCCGCGCGACAGCGATCCGTTGCTGCTGCCCGCCCGAGAGCTGCGCCGGCATGCGATTGGCGAACTTTTCCATGTTCACCATGTTGAGCGCGCGCTTCACCTTTCGCGCGATCTCGTCCTTCGACACTTTCCGCACCTTCAACGGAAAGGCGAGGTTCTCCGCCACTGACTTGTGCGGAAAGAGCGCGTAGCTCTGGAACACCATGCCAATGTTGCGGCGCTCCGGCGGAATACGGTTGATCGGCTTCCCCTGAAGCAGGATTTCGCCATGTGTTGCGGTCTCAAAGCCCGCGAGCATCATGAGACACGTTGTCTTTCCAGAGCCTGACGGCCCGAGCATCGTCAAGAACTCACCCTCCTGAATCTCGAGGTTGAGATTTTTGACGACAAGCGTCTCGCCGTCGTACGTCTTCTGAACATTCTTGAAAGAGACAATGGTAGACATGACATTTCCTCAGGAGAAGCCGGAATCAGAGTTAAGCGCCGAACTGCCAGTCGCGCGGGGGCAGATACGTTTCCTTGACCACGCGCGGGGATGCCCAGCGCAGAAGATTGAGGTAGGAGCCTGCCTTGTCGTTCGTTCCGCTGGCGCGACCGCCGCCGAACGGTTGCTGGCCGATCATCGCGCCCGTCGGCTTGTCATTCAGATAGAGGTTGCCCGCTGCGTTGATCAGAACCTGCTCTGCGCGATGCAGGGCGAAGCGGTCGGTGCAGAAGATCGAACCCGTCAATGCATACGGGCTGGTCGAATCGATCAGTTGCAGCGTCTCTTCCCAGTTCGCATCGTCATATACGAAGACTGAAAGAACGGGACCGAAGAGTTCTTCTTTCATCAGCGCGTGCTTCGGGTCGCTCACTTCCAATACCGTCGGCTCGACGAAATAGCCCGGCTCCGACCACGTCTTCCCGCCAGACACGATCTTGACGCTCGCGTCTTCCCTGGCCGCTGCCAGCACCCGGCTCAACTTCTGGTGCGAGGCCTGGGAGATCACAGCGCCCATGAAGGTATCGAACTGCGCGACATCGCCGACTTTCAGCTGCGCGAGCCGGTCGCGCATTTCCTGGCTCACCGCCGTCCAGAGACTGCGCGGGATATAGGCGCGCGACGCCGCGCTGCACTTCTGGCCTTGATACTCGAACGCGCCGCGAATCAATGCGATTGCGATTTCCGATGCATTCGCCGATGGGTGCGCCAGAACGAAGTCCTTACCGCCCGTCTCGCCCACGAGTCGCGGAATGGTGCGGAAGCTGTCCACTTTCGACGCAACGCCCTTCCAGAGCGACTGGAACACAGCCGACGACCCGGTAAAGTGAATGCCCGCCAGGTCCGGCGACGACAGAGCAACACGCGTGGTCAACTCGGCATCGCCGGGGACGAAGTTGATCACACCCGGCGGCAGCCCGGCTTCTTCCAGCGCTTCGTAGAAGATCCAGTTCGCGAGCGCCGACTTCTCCGACGGCTTCCAGAGAACCGTATTGCCCATGACGGCCGGTGCCGTCGTCAGGTTCGCGCCGATCGCCGTGAAATTGAAAGGCGACGCCGCGTAGACGAAGCCTTCCAACGGGCGCCAGTCCGCGCGATTGACAGCGGTGGGAACCGACATCGGCTGCTCCGCATACACGCGTTGCGCGTTATATGCGTTAAAGCGCAGGAAATCGATCAATTCGCATGCGCTGTCGGGCTCCGCCTGATCGATCGTCTTGCTTTGCCCGAGCATCGTGGCCGCATTGATCCGCATGCGCGAACGTGTCGCCACGATGTCGGCGGCCCGATGAAGGATCGTCGCGCGGCTCGCATGCGTCAAGCTTGCCCACTCCTTCGCGACAGACGCCGAACTCTTGATCGCTTCGCCGATCTGGCTTTCCGTTGGACGATGAATGCGCGCGAGTACACGCTGCGTGTCGTGCGGTGCGCGCACTTCGACGGTGTCGTTCGAGTAGTAGCGCTTACCACCAATTACTGTCGGAATATCGACTACTTCTCGTTGCTCCAGTGCTTTGGAAAGCTCTGCCGCAGCAGCGGTGCCGGGACGGAAACTCACTTCGGTTTCGTTTGCCGGCAACGGGAATTGTGGGCCTGAGATCACGCTAACTCCTTTACAAAAAAGCAATTGGGTCGGACTACGGGGAAGCGCAGGGCCTGCGGCTATCGACTTAAAGCGACACCTCTATTGGCCGTGTCACTCCTCAACGCTTTACCTCACTGCCGAGAGTAGTCTTTAAAGAAAATCCGGCTTACTGTTCAATCAAACGTTATGCTTTGGTTTCGCCCGTCGTTATGAAAGACATCTCGCCTTAACGACTGCACGACCGACGACATCAGGTTCTGTACGCCGATACGTGATTCACTCTGGTCGTAGACGGCATCTAACTTGAAGAACGAATGCCCTCGCTGCCAAAAGTGACGTGCGGGGCGATGGCCTCCTCGAACGCGATCCTCACGCCGTTCACCATGCCCAGGCCGATCGCGGCGTTCGTCGGCGGCGCGAATGCCCTGATCCTGGCTCCTGCTCAGCCGATGCCGACTGCCGCTTTCTGCGCAGACGGTCGCGGCGAGTGCAGACGATCAAGTCTCGAACATCTTGATCAGCGGTTCAGCAAAATAAGCGTCCAACGTGCAGGGCGTTCATCGGCGAAGATGCGGCGCTCCCGTCATCACGCTTTTTATATTGAACATACGTTCAACCCATACCTGTTGCGACAACTATATATCCGAACTCGATCCGATCAAAAATCCTTTTTTCGCCTATCTCATAGGGGAAAACACGATGACACAGACGATTTTGCGGGTTTTCACCTACTTGAATGCGCGCTGTTTTAGTGAACAATTGTTCAGCACGAAGGCGAGCGAGAGGGATATCGACTCGCATGCGGCGGAATGAACAAACGTTCAGATGCAGGTCGATGACTGACGCCCGTGCGCCGCCTGTCAGCGGCGCACGGGCGAGGCTACTCAATCAACTGTGGAATCGGGAAATGCAAGAACAGAAGTCGCGGGCTGCCGAGATTGAGAGCCGGAAGGACGACCCCAGTCAGTACGAAGGGATGCGTTATCGACTGATCGACTCGACGCTTGAAGTAGTCGGCCATGTCGGGCTCGAACACCTTACGATCAGGAAGGTCAGCGAGCACGCCGGCGTTTCCGTCGGTCTCGTGCATCATCACTTCGAGAACAAGAGCAACCTCGTCTATAAGACGTTCGTCTATCTGATTCGACGAGTGCGCGAACAGCTCACGGCGGGACGTCGTGGCATTGTCGATCCCGTCGAACGCATGAAATTTACGGCGGACATGTGCTTCAGTGACGAAGTGATGAGGCCTGGTGCCGCAAACGTATGGCCGCACATGTGGAGTTCGTCGGCATACGACAAGGATGTTCAACGGCTTTGCACCGCCTTCTCGCGTCGGCTGCGGTCCAACTTCATATGGGACCTGCGTAAAGCCGGCTGCGATCAGACGATGGCGACAATCTACGCAATGCAGGCGATGGCGCTGGTGCACGGGTTATGGATCGAACATCGCGTCGCCGGAACGATGAGCATCAGTGAAGTTCTCGGCGTTTTTCACGGTGTCATCGACCACGCGACCAATCGCGGATGGAAGACGGGCATGATGTGCTACGCCCGCCGCACCAATCACTGATTTCATGGTGCACGCATGATTCGCAATGAAAGCGCGCGTCAGGTCTTGCGCATCGGGATACGCTGAAACTGACGGGCGCAAGCCAGTCGGGCGAAGGACGAAGGATTTCCAGCAGGCAGAGAACATCATGGCGATCGTAAAAGAGAGTGCGCCCGAGCAGTTCCCGGATTGGGGGCTTCTCGCGAGTTGGGTAGCAGTTGTCGAAGCCGGATCTATTTCCGATGCGGCCAGTCGGCTTGCCATCTCCCAGGCGGGCGTCTCTCTTCGCATAAAGGCTCTGGAATCGATATTGGACACGAGCCTTCTTGACCGCACCACCCGGCCGGCAAGACCTACGGCCGCCGGGCAGCGTCTTTTCGAACACGCTACCGTTCTGTTGCAGGGCGCAGATCAGATGGTCGAGAGCGTGCGGAACGTCACCCGCGCAAAACGTGTCGTCGTCCGTCTTGGTTGCGTCGATTCGTTCGCTGCGACCATCGGCCCAATCATCATCAAGGCCCTGTCCGGCACATCGCATCAGATAAGATTGTGGTCCGGAATCACGCCGACTCTGGACGCACAACTGGAGGCCCGGCAGGTCGATATGGCGGTGACGACGACAAGCTTCTCAAACGCCGCGGGCATCAAGCGCCAGAAGCTTTTCACAGAGCCATACGTTGCCGTGCTACCCAAGAGCTTCGAAATCGATCGCATCACAACTCTCGCGGAACTGAGCCGTCACCTTCAGTTCATCCGATACAGCTCGCGCTCCGTCATCGGTCAACATGTCGACGCCTATCTTGCGTCACATGGCGAAGATATCGATCGTACGTGCGAGTTCGACGCGACAGATCCGATGCTGAGCCTGGTTGCCGCCGGACTCGGGTTCGCGCTCACGACACCGCTGTGCCTATGGCAATCGCGACACTATCTCCCGGAAATCCGTGTCGTGCCGCTCACCATGTTCTCCCGGCAAGGACGGCCATATCACCCTTTAAGCAGATCGTTCTTCCTCGCCCATCGCGAGAACGAACTGGGACATCTGCCTGCCGATCTCTATGACCTGCTCAAGCGCGCCTTCGAAAAGCAGGTCTCGCGAGACATCGCCAAGGCACTGGCGTTGCGACCGGAGGAAGTCTATATTCCGGACGACCAGTAAATCGAGGGCGTTTTCTTCGAACCACGCCTCAGAGCCGTGTTGCCGACACCGGTAAAGCTAATCCAGACATGCGTCGTGAAGTTCGCGAAACAGGTCTCCGGTAACACCTGGCGCAGCCAGGCCGTCAACTGCGCGTTCAGCGGCACACAGAATCTCCGCCATAAGCGCATCAGATTCAGCGTCGCTGTGCGCATTGCTCTGCGCAAGTTCAAGTTCTCTGCGCCACCGACCTGCAACTTCCAGTTCGATGACGTGAACACCACACTCCGGTCGACCATAGCGCTGCGCCGTGAACGCGTCGATTACTTTCCCGTTGACGACCCACGAGCGTTCCAGTGTCTGCGCGGCCCGGGTCATGGCACCGACGATCGCTCTGTCGCTCGACGCACCGTGGTTGGTGCTGAAGTTGCAATCGGCCGCGCCCGGCTGCGTCCGATACGGAGACAGCCACGCGCCCGCATGCGAGACCAGCATCACCACGTTATCGTGGGTTTCGCGAAGCCGGCTCAGTTCCGCCAGAATCGACGCATGGAACGGTTTCCAGTGCTCCTCCACCCGACGCTGCACATCCGCGTCGCTGGGCTCGGCCCCTGGCAAGTAGAGCGCTTCTCCTCGCGACGTGTGCGTACGGCAAAGGCCCAGCCGGTTCAATCGCTGGGACAAGGCGGTATTGTTCGCCGCAACGTTGAGGTCAATCACGCACGGGTGGAGTGCGGCGGGTATGCATGTGATCCCGCGTTTCCGCGCAGCTGCACTCAGGGCCTTTCCTCCCGGATCCGATAGTCGGCCACTGACGGCTTCCCAGGCAGGATGAGCAAGCAGATCCGGGGGAACCAATGTCCCAGTGTGCGGTGTTACGACCATCACCGCCGACTGACCGCGAACGATCGCGCTTTCGTTTCCCATCATTCCCTCTTCTCGATCTAGCGTTAGCGCTTCCAGACCCACGTGAAAAGCCATGGTCAAAATAGCCCAGTTGAAGCGGGGAAAACGATACTCCAAGCACTGCTTGCCCTATGTATAAGCGTCCCTGATGAGCCTGCACGCGGATGCGCGCAAGCGGAAAACTACCCTCCCGTTGGATATCGTTGTGCCGCATTCAGATGGGAAAGCGACTTGCCGCCTTTCGCCAAGGTGCGGACACTTCGCCTACCTCTGATTTCGGCAGGAACACCGTTCGATGCAGGCACGCAGATGCCGCAGGCCAGTGTTAAGGCAAAGCTTGAGGCTCAGCCATAGGCATGGCTGCACCCACGCAACCGTAACGGCGAACATCGGCGACGCCCCATCGATCAGCAATTCGTATCATGGGCTGTCCATTTGCAGGTCTTGGGTCGGGGACGCGACGTCGTCGTCCCTGATCGAGTAAGTACCTGGAAACCTTAGCAGCCGGGACGGCGAGCGGAAATTAATCAAGCATCGCTTCTGCTATCTATAAGCGTGGTTAAAAGACGAACCTCCGCTGATTGAATCTGGAACATTAACGCGGCATTGATCTCTGGGCGTTCTGTCAACACGTAGTAGCAAATGGAAACGCGCAGCGGTATGGTTCTTAAGAGAACCGCAACGATTGCTTGCTATCGAACGAGAACGCTCGGCGGACGATCCGCTCCCGGTCCGAACTGCTGTGTCCGGCGGCTCCATCGCAACGCACCCGGACTTCACACGCAATCGCTCTCCAACACCGTCTCTGCGACTGAGCGTTCGAAATCCATCAGTTCGTTCATTCCGACGTGCGGCGACGTCCTTCATTTCTCCGCACCGATGGTCGTCACCGGTTGCCATTTCATCGACTTGACCTGATAAAGCGTCGATGTCGGATTGTTCAGATCTCCGTATTTATCGAACGATATGTGTCCGGTAATGCCGTTGTATTCAATCGTGCGGAGCGTTTGCATAAAAACAGCAGGCTTCACGGAATTCGCCTGTTTCATGGCGGTGATGGCGAGCCACGCGCAGTCATAGGCGAACGGTGCATAGGTCAGCGTATCCGCGCCGAAGCGTTTCTTGAATTTATCCGCAAACGCGCGGCCTTCGGGCAATGAATCGACCGGCCGGCCGTATTCCCAGGCCATCGCCCCTTCGGCCGCGTTTCCCGCCGAACCGATGAACACGCTATCGGCAATCCCGCCGCTTCCGACGAACTGCGCGCGCAAGCCGAGCTGCTTCATGCGCTTGACGATCAGGCCCGCCTGACCATCGAGCCCGCCAAAGTAGAGAAGATCGGCGTTGGCCGCCTTTATGTTCGTCAGCTGCGCATTGAATTCGACGGCTTTGTCGTTCGTATATTCCTCAGCCGCGATCTGGCCACCGGCTGCTTTCACGGCCTTCTTGAATTCTTCGACCGCTCCTTGTCCGAAGGCTGTCCGGTCGTCCATCACCGCGATCCGCTTCGCTTTCGTGACCTTCACGGCATACGTGCCGGCGTTACCGGAGTTCTGCGTGTCGGTCGCGATGATGCGGAACACGTTGTTCAAGCCTTGGCGTGTGATCGCTGGATTCGTCGCCGCTGGATCGATCAGCGGGATACCCGCGCGCGCGAAGATCGGCGAGGATGGAAGCGCCACACCAGAGTTGTAATAGCCGACCACGGCCACAACGCCATCGTCGACGAGCTTCTGCGCCACCTGAACGCCGATGCGCGGATCGCCCTGATCATCGACGGATGCGAGTTCAAACTGAACCGGCTGTCCCCCGATGTTGAGGTGTTGCGCGTTCGCCTCTTCCACTGCCAGACGCACACCGTTTTCGATGTCCTTGCCATTGGATGCGCCCAGGCCGGTGAGCGGCGCCGACACGCCGATTCGAACGGTTTGCTGTGCGCTGGCAACGAGCGGGGCAATACATAACGCGGACGCCGCAACTAGGGAAAGGAGCGTTTTCATGACAGGGCAATCGATAAGAGGAATGTCACAGGATCGAGCCGACATCGCAAATCACAGATCAGGCATTTCTGAACATTCGTTCACAAGGTTCGCGATTCGACCCACCGTTCCGCATAAAAATGTTTCGGAAGTCATTTTCCGTCGAATCTCGCTCTTTTGTTTCTACGGGCAAATACTTACCCGTCGGGCCAGGAGTCTTGTGCACGCCGTTGCCGCCTCGTGCACCGAAAACGAAACCTGCGGAGGATGGGCAATGACCACTGCTCGAATATGTTGTCGCGAGGGGTCGGCCGTGAACATGGTCGTGGTGAGGCGAATGCGCAGGTTTGGCTCAAGCCGCTTGACCCTCGCGAGACTGGACATCAAGCGAAAATGCGAGAACGCCGCGGTCGTCGCAAGCACGAGTTCCTCGTGTTCGATACCGGTCGACAGGCGGTCAAAAACGTCTGCAATTTTTCCCATCGCCTCTGCAACGACCGCGTACAGGGCCTCGCCCTCGCTCGTAAGCGTGGTGATGCGATGCAACCGGTCGAGCAGGCGGACACCGCGCATATCCTCCAGGAGTCTTACCTGACGGCTAACCGCTGCCTGGGTGACGCCACGCTCGGCAGCAGCGAGCGTGAAGCTTCGCAGTCTCGCTACCGCCTCGAACTCGACCGGCGCCGTTAGCGACGGTATGAGTCGACGATATCGATACGTTGCGACTCGCGAGCAACGTAGGCGATACGAACAAACCAGAGCGTTGCTGGCCGGCTGCCTGAGGCGTTGCTCGCTCTTCTTCTTGAGGGCGAGAAGAACCTGGGCAAATTGAATCTGCCTGGTACAGGTGTTGTCGCCCCGTTCCTGTCCGCGCCGCCGGAGCCTCCGGGCGACGCATAACTTAATGTAATAGAGCCACGAAAATAAAGCGCATTGACGCTGATTTATCGCACACCAATACTCAAGGCACAGCGAAGGCAGTCCGAACGAAGAAAAGCAATATCAGAAGAATCGAGCCTGGCAGCGATGCTGAGCGGCATTCCGTCTTCGCGATTTACCACAACGCACGTTGAGCAGTTCACGCGCTGACAGGCAGCCGAATGAGCGCAAGGTGTCCCAACAGATTTGATGCTATGAACTCGGTAGAAAGAATGTTCGATCCTGCGCTGGAAGCTGAAGATAGACTGTCCAACGCCAGTACATGGGAAAGTGGCGGCAATCTTTGGGCGAGCAGTGAGCAGCAGACTTTGACATGTTGTCGTGTGGTTGACGAAACCCACGACGTCAAGAGCTTTGAATTCCGTGTGGGCGATGGTTCACCCGTGCGTTTCGAACCGGGTCAATTCATGACCGTGTCGGCGAATGTGCAAGGGCAATCGGTCGAGCGCTGCTACACGATTTCTTCTCCGCCTACGCGCCCCTTCCTGTTGTCCATCACTGTGAAGCGAGTGCCGGGCGGCACCATGTCGAACTGGCTTCACGACAACATGAAGCCCGGAAGCCAGTTGCGCGCGTACGGCCCATCGGGGAGCTTCACCCCGACTTCTGCTCCCGCCGCGAAGTCGTTGTACCTGTCCGCTGGCTCAGGGGTTACGCCGCTGATGTCGATGACGCGCGCGAGTATCGACCTTGGACTGGACCGGGACATCGTATTCGTTCATAGCGCCAGGACGCCCGGAGATATCGTTTTCCGGAAAGAGCTGCAAAGGCTTGTCGAGCTGTCTCCCCGGCTTCGCACGTTCTTTCTGTGCGAAGGCACGGGTGATGAGGGTTGGTCGGGACCGACAGGTCGACTCAGCCTGGAACTGCTTTCCGAATGGGTGCCCGACTATGCCGAGCGTGAAGTGTTCACGTGCGGTCCGGCTGGCTACATGACCGCCGTACGCACATTGCTCCACCAAGGTGGGCTCGATCCCGCACGCTACCACCAGGAAAGCTTTGATTTCACCGCTGCTGTCGTGCCAGAAGCCGCAGCACCGGAGAACGATACCGCTCAAGAAACCTTCAACGTGAAGCTCTCGCGTTCTTCGAAGACATTCACGATGAGTGCTTCGGAGACCGTACTCGCCGCCGCAAGAAAAGCCGGAGTCGCAATTCCGTCGTCTTGCAGTCAGGGGATATGCGGTACATGCAAGACCAAAGTGCTCGAAGGCACAGTCGACATGAATCATAAAGGCGGGATTCGCGACAGAGAAGTGCAGAAGGGATTTCGCCTGCTCTGCTGTAGCCGGCCGACATCAGACCTGGTACTGGAGCTTTGACCGTCGCCCGTATCTCTTTTGCCAAATGAAAGCGGCACCGGATACTGCGCGGTGGGCGAAACGCTCACCGACTGGGCCGCTGGTTACTTCGTGCAACCCCACACTCACAATAACGCCAGGAGCAACACAGGATGACGGATGACCAGCTCTTCGATGCAGGTACCACAGTCGAATCCGGCGGAAAGGAAAGCGTAGTCCGCGATGTTCGAGCTTATCGGCTCGCTCGCGTGCAGGAGCAATTGCGCAAGCACAAATGTCCCGCAATTCTGCTCTACGACCCAGTGAACATTCGATACGCCACCGACACGTCCAACATGCAAGTCTGGGCGGGCCGCAATCCTGCACGATACGTGATGGTCTTCGCTGACGGTCGCATCGTCGCATGGGAATTTCACAGCAGCGAGCATGTATGGGACGGACTGGACCTGAACGTCGAACTGCGCGGCGCGCTCAGCTGGACGTTCTTCAATGCAGGCCATGAAGCCGAGCGCCGCGCTGAAACCTGGGGAGCCGAGATAGTCGACGTGTTCCGGAAGCATGCTCCTGGTGACCGTCAGTTGGCGGTGGATCGGCTCGACCCGTTCGGCACCGCCTATCTGGAGAAGCATGGAATAACCCTGCTGGACGGCCAGGCCCTGATGGAGACCGCTCGCTTGACCAAGTCATCCGGCGAGCTGGTTCTAATCGGCGAATCTTTGCGCACGGCCGAAAAGGGAATCGAGCGCATGCGACGCGAGCTTGGTCCCGGACTCACCGAGAACGACATCTGGGCAAACCTTCACTACGAAAACATTCGAAACGGTGGCGAGTGGATTGAGACCAGGCTACTCGCCTCCGGGGACCGAACCAATCCCTGGATGCACGAATGCTCCAGCCGTGTTTTGCAAGCCGGCGACCTGCTGGCGTTCGATACGGATATGGTTGGGCCGAACGGTTACTGCTCGGATATTTCGCGCACCTGGCTGGTAGGTGACGGCCGTCCTTCCGACGAGCAGCGCAAGCTGTATGAGCTTGCCTACGCGCAGGTCCACTTCAATATGGACCTTCTGCGCCCAGGCATGACGTTCCGTGAGTTCTCAGAAAAGGCGTGGAAGATTCCGGACCCGTTCATCAAGAACAGGTATTGCTGTCTTGCACATGGCATCGGAATGGTCGACGAATACCCGTCGATTGCACACCAGAGCGATTGGGAGAGCGCGGGTTACGACGGCATGTTCGAAGTCGGCATGACGGTGTGCGTCGAAAGCTACATCGGTGCAGAAGGCGGTAGTCAAGGCGTCAAGCTCGAACAGCAGGTAGTGCTCACGGAGAACGGTTGCGTCTCTCTTACCGATTGCAGTTTCGAGACCGACTGGCTGTGACGTTCCGCGAGTAGGACCGCATTTGCATTCCATCTACACATGACATCAGGAGACAGCATGTCAGGCAATCGTGGCGTCGTATACATTGGACCTGGAAAGGTCGAGGTACAGAACATCGCCTTCCCGGAACTCGTTGACCCATCCGGCAGGAAAGCCAATCACGGCGTCATCCTTCGAGTCGTCGCAACGAACATCTGCGGCTCGGACCAGCACATGGTTCGTGGAAGGACAACGGCCCCTGCTGGGCTCGTCCTCGGACACGAGATAACTGGCGAAGTGATTGAAGTCGGCACTGACGTCATGACATTGAAGAAGGGCGACCTGGTCTCCGTCCCGTTCAACGTGGCCTGCGGCCGCTGCCCGATGTGCAAGGCGCAGAACACCGGCGTCTGTCTCAACGTCAATCCGGCGCGCGCCGGAGGCGCGTACGGCTACGTCGACATGGGCGGCTGGATTGGCGGTCAGGCCGAATACGTCATGGTGCCGTACGCGGACTTCAACCTCCTGAAGTTCCCGGATCGCGACCGCGCCATGGCCAGGATTCGCGACCTCACCTGCCTGTCCGACATTCTGCCGACCGGCTACCACGGTGCTGTGACTGCCGGGGTCGGACCTGGCTCGACCGTCTATATCGCTGGCGCCGGCCCTGTCGGAATGGCTGCTGCAGCGTCCGCACGACTGCTTGGCGCAGCCGTTACCATCATTGGCGACGTCAATCCGGTACGGCTCGAACACGCTCGACGAGTCGGGTTCGAAACCATCGACCTTTCGAAAGATGCCTCGCTTGCTGAACAGATTGCCGATCTGCTCGGCGAACCGGAAGTCGACTGTGCCATTGACTGCGTTGGCTTTGAAGCTCACGGCCATGGTCACTCGGGTTCGCAGATCGAGGCACCGGCCACTGTTCTGAATTCACTGATGGAAATCACACGGGCTGCCGGCAAAATCGGTATCCCGGGTCTCTATGTGACTGATGACCCCGGCGCTGTCGATTCGGCTGCAAAGCACGGGAGCCTCTCCGTGCGCTTCGGCCTGGGCTGGGCGAAGTCTCACTCCTTTTTCACCGGTCAAACCCCGGTGATGAAGTACAACAAGAATCTGATGCAAGCGATTCTGTGGGACAGATTGAACATCGCTGAGGTCGTCAACGTGACCGTCATCGAACTCGACCAGGCACCCAGCGGCTACGCGGAGTTTGATTCAGGTGTACCCAAGAAATTCGTCATCGACCCGCACGGTAGTCTGAAAGCCGCAGCCTGACACAGGTGGCGACAACGACGGGAAAGGCTGTGTGTATGTCTCCGAGGTGAACGCTTTGCGGCCGGTCGGAAGACCGGCTCCTTTTTTGGCGGTGGCACGCATCAATCGCCAGCGGCTCAAGGAACGCAATCGGTAATCCAATCTCCGAATTTCAGCGAGCAAAATGACCAACCGACGCGAGCACGTTGAGACGTTGATTCGAATAGCGGAGAATCGTTTCCAGTCCGAGATACTCGCTGCGGCGGGATGAGTCGTTGCGTTCCGTACGCAAGGCTTCCTTTATGCGCGGCATAGCAATCGTCGCTTCGCCGCATGTTCGACAATCGGACATAATCGCCCGGCCGTTTCGGAAGCAAAGCCAGAAGTCCCTTCCACTCGAAGAGCGCATTCTCGAATTCATTGCCCGCACATCCCGTACGAAGAAACGGCTTTACGCCCGTCGGAGACATGATGGTGCATGCCGAACTTTGTTTGCGATCCAATACGTCCGACAGTGAAATTGAACCGGCGAGACATTCTTGCACCGGCGTGAACGAATGCCGGCCAACCTTCGTGTACTCCGGTTGCACTTGTGGCGCCATCAAGAGCGTCGTAGGGCTGAAAAGAGAAGAAGCGCTCTTGACGTGGCGCGTGAAGTCTGTAACTGGCAGCGTCTGATGAGATCTCGAGCGAGAACTGGCGCGTGGGCCATTCGAACAACGCACGGCCGCCCCAACCCTTAAATACGTGATCAACCTGTGACCGAGGCAACGGATAGGTCACGCCAAATTGCCAGGCAGGTGGTGTCGGTACATACCGCGAGCGCGCGTCACCGTCCCCTGAAAGCCGCAAGGAACTGGCTGGTGCGCACACTAAGGTATCTGCATCACGGATCAGGAACGGACGAATGCCAATCGAAAACGGCACTGCTCTTTCCTTCCTGTTTTCGATCTGAATCTTCACGGTTAGCGTTGGACCGTCAAGCTGATATTCCAGAATTGCGTGATACGCTTTTTGTATGGCACTCACGGCAGTCAGCTTTACGCTTCTCGCATCTATCCGTTCGATTTGCCAGTCCTGCAAACCAACGACCTCCGCTAGATCACGCTCTTCCGCGCAATTCCGGATTGTCCCGCGCAGATCTTTCGGAAGATGCGACTGACGTCGACGAATCCATGGGCCCTGCAATAGGGGATAGCATGCCAATTGATTTTTTTCCACGCCCGATGTCGCCATCGAAGGCCGCACAAACACGGGTGTCCATATACCGCGATCATTCCAGTCGAAGCGGGAAATCCCTCCGCCCAGGCCTGGCAGAACTTCAAGCTTCAGGTAAGCGTTCGCAAGCGTCGCACGACTACTGAAATGACTTGCTCCATTTGTCTGTCCGATGACCGTCGGTGTGGTGTCCATGACGTCCGAACCTGTCGCGTCGATTTCGTGCGCTTGCGAGGTCGACATATCTTCCTTCCTGGAGGTGGGTCACACCGTTTTGACAAGCGCTGTCTCGTCGTGAACGCCCGCGTCCGGTCGCGGGGTGCCTGGCGGCGAATCGGGTTTCGCGCCCAGTCCAGTGCCACCCGATTGCCGTCGTGCCGCATGGCGCTCGATGATTCGTTGCAGCAGACAAAAGACACATAACAATGCGCCGATCACGATGCGCGTCCACCATGAACTGAGCGTGCCGTCGAACGTGATCAACGTCTGGATCGTGCCGAGTATGCCGACGCCGAACAAAGAACCGATCAGGTAGCCGACCCCGCCAGTCAACAATGTGCCGCCAATCACAGTGGCTGCGATCGCGTCGAGTTCCATACCCTGTGCCTGGAGCCCATAGCCGCTCAGCACATAAAGGGTGAATACGACCCCTCCCAGCGCAGAACACAGCCCGCTGAGCGCATAGACGCCCACCTTCGTGCGCGCGACGGGCAGCCCCATCAACAGCGCCGACCGCTCATTGCCTCCGACCGCATAGATATTCCGGCCAAAGCGCGTGAAGTGCGCGACATAGACCGAGAATGCGAGCATGGCGATCGCGATGAGCGCACCCGCGTTGAGTGACCCGCCGCCAATGGGGAAATTCAGGCCGGCAATCGCATGAAAGGTCGGCTCGTTGATCGTGATCGACTGCGTCGTAATGAGGAAGCACGCGCCGCGCGCGAGAAACATGCCGGCGAGCGTCACGATAAACGGCTGCAGCCTGAAGAAGTGGATCAGTGCGCCCATCGCCGCGCCGTACAGCGCACCAAAGGCCAGTACGAGCGGCACGATCACCCAGATCGGCCAATGCAGCCGTTCGGCGCCCATCGCACAGAGAACCGTCGTCAATGCAACGACTGCACCGACGGACAGATCGATACCGCCTGACAGGATCACAAACGTCATGCCGATCGCGACTATCAGAAGAAACGCATTGTCGACGAACAGACCCGTCAGCACCTGCATTGAGAAGAAGCCGGTGTACATGACCGAGCCGAATCCGAACAGCGCGGCAAACAGCAGGATCGTCACGACGATGGGCAGCGTACGAGGGTCGGCCACGCGGCCAATGAGCTTGTTCATGACGTCGTCGATCCTGTGGCTGCGCCACCCGGCTGCGCGGAAGGGAGGACCCGCCTGATCTGCCTGACCAGCAAGCGGCGAGTTGTTTCTGACTGGATCATGCTGACCACGATCACGACGACCGCCTTGACGACCAGTGTCGCTTCTGGCGGAACCCCGATCGAGTACGTCGTGTACGTAAGCGTCTGGATGATGAGTGCGCCGAGCACCGTGCCGGGGAGGCTGAAGCGGCCACCGAGCAGCGATGTACCACCGAGCGTCACCGCGAGGATCGCGTCGAGTTCGAGCAGCAAGCCCGCATTGTTGCCGTCCGCACTGCGCACGTTCGAGCTCGCGATGATTCCTGCGATCGCCGCCATCGCTCCGCAAAACACATAGACGCTAAACACGATGGCGCCAGAGCGCAGTCCGACGAGCCGGGTCGCGACGGGATTCACGCCGATCGAGCGGATGAAGAGACCGAGTGCCGTGCGATGGATAAGCAGCGCCGTCATCGCGGTCACTGCTATTGCGATCCACACTGAACAGGGCACCGTCGCGATATAACCGTCACCGAGTTTCAGGTAGCCCGGCGCGCCGATAGGGATGATCTGTCCACTTGTCAGCAGCTGCGCGACACCGCGCCCCGCGACCATCAGGATGAGCGTGGCAATGATCGGCTGCATGCCGACGAACGCGACGAGCACGCCGTTCCAGACGCCTGCGAGCACGCCGACGCCGAGCGCCGCGAGCAGTGCGCCGCCGACGCGCGAAGGGTCCTCCTGCAAAACGATAGCGGCCGCCGCACCCGCGATCGCAACGATGGCGCCGACGGAGATGTCGATGCCGCGTGTCGCGATGACGAGCGTCATACCGAGCGAGACGATCACGAGCGGCGCCGCGCGGTTCAGGATGTCGATTGGCGCGCCGAACAGATGACCGTCGAGCAGCGTGATCGAAAGAAAGCTGGCCCGATGCGCGAGGTCGAGCGCGAACAGCAGCACGAGCGTCAACGCAGGCCAGACCAGCTGATGGTGAAGCAACGTCCTGATCCGGTTCATGACTGCCCCCCTGCGATGAGCCGATACACCTGGTCTTCCGACACGCCTTCGCCAGAGATTTCCGCAACCTTGCGCCGGTCGCGCAGCACGGCTATCCGGTGACTCACGCGCACGACCTCGCTGACTTCCGATGAAATGAAAAGAATCGCGAGACCTTTCGCGCACAGTGAAAGCACGCGATCCATGATGTCGAACTTCGCCCCCACATCGATGCCACGCGTGGGTTCATCGAGGATCAACAGCCTTGGTTCGGTGGCGAGCCACCGTGCAAGCAGCACCTTCTGCTGGTTGCCGCCCGATAGCAGGCCGATGGGTTGCTCCGCATCGCGCGCCTTGATATCGAGCCGCGCGATGTACTCGTCCGCAATCTCGCGCTGGCGCGACGGCCTGATCATGCGCCACCAGCCGCGTCGTGCCTGGAGTGCGAGAACGATGTTCTCGCGAATCGACAGCGCGGCAACGATGCCCTCCTTCTTGCGATCCTCCGGACAATACGCAATGCCATGGCGCACGGCGTGATGCGGCGACGTCAGCTTCACGTTGGCGCCGTCCACTTGCATCGAGCCCGTGTCGGCGCGCTCGGCGCCGAACACGAGCCGCGCAGTCTCGGTACGCCCCGAGCCGAGCAGTCCAGCAAGGCCCACGATCTCCCCTGGCCGTACTTCGAGATCGACGGGATTCATCAGCCCGCGCCGGCCCACGCCGCTCATCGACAGGAGCGGCTCCGTGCGATTGTCTTCGCGCGCCGCTTCCGACGCGCCTTCCTTGAGCCGCTCGCTCATCCGTTCGTGGCCCGTCATCTTCGCGACCAGCACCTCGACGGGCAAGTCACTTGCCAGATACTCGCCCTCACGCTCGCCGTTACGCATCACGGTAATGCGATCGGAGACGGCATAGGTTTGTTCTAGAAAGTGCGTGACGAACAGTATCGCCATCCCCGATGCCTTGAGTCGCCGCAAGACGGAAAACAGTCGCGTGACCTCACCGTCATCGAGGCTCGACGTCGGTTCATCGAGAATCAACACGCGCGCGTCGACCGAGACCGCCCGCGCGATCGCGACCATCTGCTGCACGGCGATCGGATAGGCGTCGAGCGAGCGCGTGACGTCGACGGAAAGATCGAGGTCCGCAAGCACCTTGCGGGCGCGTATATGGATGGTTTTCCAGTCGATCGCGCCACGCTTCATCGGCTGCCGGCCGACGAAGATGTTCTCCGCTACCGACAGGTTCGGGCACAGGTTCACTTCCTGATAGATCGTCTGGATTCCCGCGGCTTCCGCGTCGAGCGGGGCCGCGAAGTGCACGGTCTTTCCGCCTAGCCGGATCTCGCCGCGATCATGTCCGAGCACGCCCGTCAGCACGTTGATGAGCGTCGATTTGCCCGCGCCGTTCTGGCCCATCAGCGTATGGATCTCGCCGGGAAAGAGCCGGAAATTCACCTGCTGCAATGCCTTCACGCCCGGGAACGTCTTGTCGATGCCGGACATTTCGAGGATGGGTGTTGGGTTCATGGCCGTTAAGCACCTGAAAAGCGCCCTGCCAGAATGATCGTGAATATGCGGCGGCGGTCTGGGTGGCAGCACCAGACCGCCTTGCGAAAGCCGTCAGCTTCGGGCGCCCGTCAGTACTTTCGACTCGGGAGAGTCTGCGCCGCGACGCTCATCGGGAAAACTGTCTCGTTCGTCACGATGCGCTTCGGCACCTGCTTGCCCGCGACGACGTCCTTCACGGCCGACATCAGCTGTGGTCCGAGAAGCGGGCTGCATTCGACGTCCACGTTGATCTTGCCGGCGATCATCGCCTCGAAGCCGCCTTTGGTCGCGTCGAACGATACGACGGTCACGTCCTTGCCCGGCTTGATGCCCGCTTCTTCCATGGCCTGGATCGCGCCGAGCGCCATGTCGTCGTTATGCGCGTACACGACGTTGATCTGCTTGCCGTAGGTCTTGGCGAACGCTTCCATGACCTGCTTGCCGCCAGCGAGCGTAAAGTCGCCGCTTTGCGAAGCGATGATCTTGAACTTCGGGTCGTTCTTGACCACTTCCATCAGGCCCGCGTGGCGATCGTTGGCGGGTGCCGATCCGACTGTACCTTGCAGTTCCGCAATGTTGATGGGGCCCGGCTCGTTCTTGTAGCGTTCTTCGAGCCACCGGCCGGCTCGTCGTCCTTCCTCCAGGAAATCGGAGCCGATCATCGTCACATAGAGCGAAGTATCTTTCACGTCGACGGCACGATCGGTGAGGATCACCGGAATGTGCGCTGCCTTTGCTTCGTTCAGCACCGGCTCCCAGCCGGATTCCACAACCGGCGAGAATGCAATGACATTGACCTTTTGCGCGATGAACGAACGGATTGCCCTGATCTGGTTTTCCTGTTTCTGTTGGGCATCGGAGAACTTCAGGTTAATTCCCGCATCCTTTGCGGCACTTTTCACCGACACGGTATTTGCCGTGCGCCACGCGCTTTCAGCGCCGACCTGTGAAAATCCAAGCGTAATCTGCTTTTCCTGAGCCGACGCGCTGGTAGCGGCCGCAAACATCAGTGCCGTACTGACGAGCGTGCCGAACGCAAGCCTGCTGATGAGTCTCATGTTCTGTCTCCTATGTACTAAATCTGTTAGTACTGCCTTCCCGCTTGATACGGGCCGACGTCTCGACGTGGCATAACGACCATCTGCGCGGTCAGAGCGCGTCTGCGAGGCCCTACTTCGCTCGTGTCCTCCTTTCCGGATGACTGATTACAAGTACCCGCGCACACTCGTCCGGAATCTTCGCCGCGCGGGCCCGGTTAAAATCAAACCGCCCGCTTGCTACGCCGGAACTGATCGAATAGCACTGCGAGCAGCAGAATGCCGCCGCGAATCAGGTATTGATAGAAAGTGGGCACGTTCATGAGGCTCATCGCGTCCTGTACCGCACCCATGATCAGCACGCCGACCAGCACGCCCGAAATCGTCGCCACGCCGCCCGTGAGCGACACGCCGCCGAGCACGCATGCGGAGATCACGCCGAGTTCGAGTCCCACCGATGTCTTCGGGTCCCCGAGGCTCATCCGCGATGCGAGCATGACGCCGGCAAAACCCGTCACCAGACCTTGCAGGACGAACACTGCAACCTTGATGCGCGTGACAGGCAGCCCCGCTAGCAGCGCTGCTTCGCTATTCCCGCCGACCGCGAGTACGTTTTTGCCGAATACGGTCTTCTTGAGCAGAAAGCCGAAAACGGCAAAGCCGATAATGTTGCTCCAGATAGGAAAGGAGATTCCGAGGAACGAGCCGCCGCCGAGATCGAAAAAGCGCTCCTCGGAAATCATCACGGCGTCGCCGTTCGAAGTCAGGAACGCGAGGCCGCGCACGGCTTCCATCATCGCAAGCGTGGCGATCAGCGAGTTGATCCTGAAGCGGGCGATCAGCACGCCGTTGACGAGCCCCACGGCTCCGCCCGCGAGCACGCCCGCGGCGACGCCGAGCAGCACGCTATGCGACTGCGTAATCACGGTCGACGCAACGACACCCGAAAACGCGACGATCGAAGCAACGGAAAGATCGACCTCGCCCAGCGCGAGCACGAACATCATCGTGACCGCGATCGAGCCGATCAGCGTAACCGAGAGCAGAAGACCCTGGATGTTGCGGGTCGTGAGGAAGTCGGGCACCGTTGCGGAAAGCACCGCAAACAGCACCACGAATACCACGACGATACCCGACCTGTTGATCATGTCCCATGCGCGTGCGCGCGAAGGCGTGATAGGCGCGGCGGACTGGTTGGCGGCGGAAGTGCCCTGTGATTGCATGGCTTGACTCATCTCTGGTTCATCATTCGAATCGTGAGCGCCGCAGATGCTGCGAGCACGCACGGCAAATCAGTTGCTTCAGTGCGGCAGCGCCATTCTGATCAGTTCATCAGGCGATGCCTGGGCCTTCGGCACGCAGCCCGCCATGCGCCCTTCGCGCATGACGATGATGCGATCCGCCACACCAATCACTTCGGCGAGATCGCTTGACACCATCACTACCGTGCGCCCCGCCTCGGCCAGCTCGTACAGCAGGTTGTAGATCTCGGCACGCGCGCCGACATCGATGCCGCGCGTGGGCTCATCCATCAGAAACACTTCAATGCGTTCGGCGAGCCAGCGCGAGAGGATGACCTTCTGCTGGTTGCCGCCCGACAGCGTGCCGATCGCTGTTTCGCCGTTGCGCGTCTTGATCGCGAGCTTCTGTATGTAGTCCTGCGCCAGTTCGCGCTCACGTCGCGGATCGAGCAGGAACCGCGCGGGACTGAAATGACGGCGCGCGCTGATATTCAGGTTGTCCGCCACCGAGGCGATTGCGACGATGCCTTCCTGCTTGCGGTCTTCGGGACACAGCGCGATGCCGGCGCGCACGGCATCGCGCGGGCTCGCGAAATTCACGCGCTTGCCGTCGAGTTCGACGTGCCCTGCACTCGCGCGCGTTGCCCCGTAGATCAACTTCATGAGCTCCGAGCGGCCCGCGCCTACGAGCCCGAAGAAACCCACGATCTCGCCGCGCCGTGCCGTGAACGAGATCGGTTCGGCAAGTCCCGGCCCAAGCAGCCCTTTCGCTTCGAGCAATACGTCTCCGGCGTCGCGCGGACGATAGCCGTACACATCGGAAATCGAACGGCCCACCATCGCGGCGATCAGCCGATTGCGGTCGAGTTCGGCCACGGATTCGAAGGTCTCGATGCGCTTGCCATCGCGAAACACCGTGACGCGGTCGCACAGCTCATCCACCTCGTCCATGCGGTGAGTGACGTAGATGATCGCGCGCCCTTCTGCACGCAGCGCGTTGATGATGCGAAAGAGGTTCTCGGTTTCGCGCGCCGACAGCGAACTCGTGGGTTCATCGAAGGCGATCACGCGCGCGTCGCGCATCAACGCCTTGCCGATCTCGATCATCTGCCGCTGGCCGATCGAGAGGTTCTTGACAGGCGTGCGTGGATCGATGCGCTCGCCGAGACGCTTGAGTTCATCCATCGCACGCTCGACGAGCGCGCGCTCGTCGAGCACGCCAAGGCGATTAGGGAGTTGTCCGAGCATCAGGTTTTCAGCGACCGTCAGCTCGGGCACGAGATGCAGTTCCTGATAGATGATTGCGATGCCAGCCTCGATCGCGGCCTTCGTCGTCGCGAACCTGTGTTCGACGCCGTTCAGACGCAACGTGCCTTCCTGCGGCTGATTCACACCCGACAGCACCTTGAGCAGCGTGGATTTACCCGCGCCGTTCTCTCCCATCAGGCCGTGCACTTCACCAGCGCGCACTTCAAGCGACACCCTGTCGAGCGCGCGCACGCCCGGAAAGCTCACGGTGATCCCGTGAAGTTCCAGATATGCGCGCTTGCCCTGTTGAGCATCAGCGTTCGCCGCTTCCGTCGCGCCTGCACAAGTCATGGTTTCAGTCATTGCATCCCTGCTCTTCTTTCGCCTTTACGCTCGACGCGATCGTCAGATACCCAGTTCCGTGCGCACCGCCTGCCAGTTGTCGCGCGTCATGAGCTTGCCGGTGGTCTGCGTGTCCGCGGCCGGCTCTTTGCCGCCGCGAATCCAGTCGATGAGGTTCTGCGCGCTTTGCTTGCCGTGGTTCGTCGAGCTGACAGCGATCGTGCCGAAGAAGCCCGTCGGTTCCTTTTTCTGGAATTCGGCGAACGCCTCACCTGCGCCGTTGATGCCGACGCCAATCACATCCGCTGAAGGAATGTGCAGCTGCTCGGTCGCACGCACGCCGCCCAGCACGCTTTCCTCGTTCAGCGCGAAAACCACCCACTTCTTGATGTTCGGATGCTTGGACAACACGGGCGATGCCGCATTGAAGCCGCCCTCGTCGTCAGTGGTTTTTTGCGGCGCGTCGAAGATGTTGTCCTTCTTGAAGCCGTTCGCGAGCAGCGTCTGCGTCGCGCCATCCGTGCGCAGCTTTGCAGTCGGCAGCTCATAGTCGGTGATGCGGATCGCACCCACTTCTTCCGGCTTCCAGCCGCGCTTCTTCATTTCATCGGAGATCGCCTGGCCGACCTGGTTGCCGATCTTGAACGCGGACATGCCCAGGTGCGGGACGTCCCCAAGCGGCTTGCCGGACGAGTCGACCAACTGGTCATCGACGGTGACGAACTTCATGCTGTAGCGCTTTGCGCGGGCCCGGATGGCCGGTCCGAGACGCACGTCGGGTGCGCAGATCACGAAGCCCTGTGCCCCTTGTGCGCCGAGGTTGTCGATCGCGGCGAGCACCTTCTCGCCGTCGGGCGTTCCGATGTTGACGACCGAGAAGTTCTCTTTCTGGCCGAGCGCCGTAGCAGCCTTCTGCTCGTTGATGAACCACGCCTGCTCGGGCATCTTGACGAGAAAGCCGATCTTGGTCGGCGAATCGGCGTGGGCCGCCATGTTCATGCCGAGCGGCGCGATGCACATTGCCGCAAACATCGCACGGAGCGTGAATCGGCGGATTTTGCTGGTCATGTTTCTAGTCTCCTCTGATGTGGTTGTTGCGAAGGGTCGAGAAAGCGTCTAGCGGCCAAAGGCCTCAACTTCAATCTGCTTGCCAAGCAGGAATGCATCGGCGACGAGGCGCAATGGCCGCACGTCCACGTCGTCGGTGCCGTGCGCGATGAGCCAGTGGAAGCGTTCATAGAGCGCCGCGTACTCGCGCTCCCGTCCGAGCTCGACAGGAACGCCCGCGATTGCGAGGTGCTTGCCGCCTTCGCTGATCGAAAGCAGGCCATCCGTCGTTTCGACATCGATTTGCCATTGCTCGACAGGGCCATGACGCCAGTCGAATTCGACACGCACGGGCACGCCGTCGGCGTCGATGCAGTCGAGTTCGGCAGCGATGGGCGTCGCGCAATCTGCCGGCACATGCAGCGTTGCGCCGCGCAGAAGTACTTCATGCGGCAGAATGCGCGTCACGATAGACAGCGCGTTGATGCCCGGATCAAACACGCCGAGGCCGCCCGGTTCCCAGATCCATTGCTGCCCCGGATGCCAGCGCCGCACATCTTCCTTCCAGCGCACGTGTACAGCGCGGATCGTGCGTTCGGCGAGCCAGTTGCGCGCGGGCTCGACAGCGCTGGCACAACGGGAATGCCAGGTGGCAAACAATGTCCGGTTCTGCTTGCGTGCAAATTCAGAAAGCGCTATGACCTCGCTCACGCTCGCACCAGGCGGCTTTTCGAGCATCACATGCTTGCCCGCTTCGAGCGCGGCGCGCGCCTGTTCATAGCGGACCTGCGGCGGCGCACACAGCGTGACAGCATCGAGGTCGGTTTCGGCGTCGAGCATTGCGCCAATGTGCGTGTAGTTGCGCACGCCGTCGACTTGCGCGTTGCGGCTCGCGGTCGCGACGAGCGCAAACCCCGGGTTGCCTGCGATCGCCGGCAGATGCTGGTCGCGTGCGATCTTGCCCACGCCGACGATGCCTAATCTGTAGGGTGCGTTCATGCTTTTTATTTGCCCCACTGCAGCACAAGCGGATTCAGACGACGCGCGATGTCAACCAGCTCGGCGCGCGTGTCCGGATGCATCGCGGGCAGTGGATGGCGCGGCAGTTCGCACGCAATCACGCCGCCCTCTTTCATCAGCGACTTGCACGCGAGCAGACCGGCCTGGCGGTTCTCGTGATTGATGAGGGGCAGCCACTTCTGATAAAGATTGAAGGCGTCGTCGATGCGGCCTTCGCGATGCGCCTCGATGATCGGGCGAATGCCGTCCGGAAACCCGCCGCCCGTCATCGAGCCCGTCGCGCCCGCGTTCAGGTCCGCCAGCAGCGTGATCCCTTCTTCGCCGTCCCACGGTCCTTCCACCGCATCGCCACCGAGCCGGATCAGCTCTCGCAGCTTGTTTGCCGCGCCCGGCGTTTCGATCTTGAAGTACGAGACCCGCTCGATCTCGCGCGCCATGCGTGCAAGGAATGCCGCCGAAAGCACAGTGCCGCTCGCGGGCGCGTCCTGAATCATGATCGGAATATCGATGGCGTCGGACACGCGCGCGTAGAACGCGAAGATCTGCGACTCGGGCACGCGAAAAGTGGCACCGTGATACGGTGGCATCAGCATGACCATTGCCGCGCCCTGCTCCTGTGCACGCCTGCTGCGCGCGGCGGCCACGTTGGTGCCGTAATGCGTGGTGGTGACGATCACAGGCACGCGGCCCGCGACGTGTTCGAGCACGGTGCGTGTGATGACTTCGCGTTCCTCGTCCGAAAGCGAGAACTGCTCGGAGAAGTTCGCGAGAATGCATAGGCCGTCCGAGCCCGCGTCGATCATGAAATCGACGGCGCGTTTCTGGCTGGCCAGATCGAGTTCGCCGGTTTCAGTGAAAGTGGTCGGCACGACGGGGAAGATGCCCCGGTAGCGGGGCGTACGGCTCATATTCATGTTGTCAGTCCTGCTTCAAAAGTTTCGTTGCCCCGCGCGATCGTTGCTCTCACCACATTCACGATTCCCAACGCGCACTGACGCGCGCGGACCGTCCTGGTCAGCACTTCACGGCGTGCGCTGCGTTTCCGGTTTGCCCGCATAGCGTCGGCGCAGGTCGAGTGGATTGGCGTCGCGCAGTGCGTCGGGCAGCAGGTTATCGGCGAGATTCTGATAGCAGACCGGGCGCAGGAAGCGCTCGATGGCCGCCGTTCCCACCGAGGTGCTGCGGCCGTCCGAGGTGGCCGGAAACGGGCCGCCGTGAACCATCGCGTCGCAGACTTCGACGCCAGTCGGGAACCCGTTCGCGAGCACACGGCCCGCCTTGCGCTCGATGAGCGGCAGCAGCGAGCGCACGAGTTCTCCGTCAGCGGGTGCTGCGTGCAGCGTGATCGTCAGCTGACCTTCAATCTTGCGCAGCACTGCGCGCAGCTCGAGCGCATCCGCACATTCCACGAGCACGCTGCTAGGCCCAAACACTTCTTCGCCGAGCGTCGGGTCCGCGAGCAGGTCCTTTGCGCTTACGCGCAACAGTGCTGCCCGCGCACGGCCGGGCGCTGCGTTACCGCGTGCGAGCGTTGTCACGCGCGGATGTCGTGTCAACCGTTCGATGCCGCGTTCGTAGTTGCGCTGGATGCCCGGCGTCAGCATCACGCCCGCGCTCGCACCGCTGAATTCCCGCGCGGCGTCGGCAGCGAAGGCGTCGAACTCAGTGCCCGCCAGCCCGAGCATCAGGCCGGGATTGGTGCAGAACTGGCCGCAGCCCAGCATCGCCGATGTGGCGAACTCGCGCGCCAGCGTCTCGCCGCGTGCGGCAAGCGCGCCGGGCAGCAGCACATTTGGATTCACGCTGCTCATTTCTGCATAAACGGGAATCGGCTCGGCGCGCGCCGCCGCGAGCTTGATTAACGCAAGACCGCCTGCGCGCGAGCCTGTGAACCCCACCGCGCGGATTGCCGGATGCTGGGCCAGCGCACTGCCCACTTCATGACCCGCGTCGAACAGCAGCGAAAACACGCCCGCAGGCAAGCCGGCTGCCGCGACCGCGTCCTGGATCGCGCGGCCCACGAGTTCCGATGTGCCGGGATGCGCGGGATGGGCCTTCACGACCACGGGACAACCGGCTGCCAGTGCCGAGGCGGTATCGCCGCCCGCAACCGAAAATGCCAGCGGAAAATTGCTCGCACCGAAGACCGCCACAGGACCGACTCCGATGCGCCAGAAGCGCAGATCGGTGCGCGGGGGCTGGCGCTCAGGCAATGCGGGTTCGATGCGCGCATCGAGTGCGTCGCCGCTGCGCACGACTTCTGCGAACATGCGCAACTGGTTCGCCGTGCGCGCGCGTTCGCCTTCGAGACGCGCACGCGGCAGACCACTTTCTGCCATCGCGCGCTCGATGAGTTGATCGCCGAGTGCTTCGATACGCGCCGCGCAATCGTCGAGGAATTGCGCGCGCTTTTCGGCGTGCAACGCGCGATAGATGTCGAACGCTTCGTCGGCAAGCTCGCAGGCTTTGTCGACGTCGGTGCTCAATGCGCTGTGGAATACAGGTTGTGCAATGGGTTCGCCCGTTGCCGCATCGAGCGCCTGGAACAGCGCGCCTTCGCCGCGCTTTGCGCGGCCCGCAATCAGCAGTTCACCCGTGAGTTGGATCGTCATGATCTGCCTTTGATGCGCGTCAGTGCGAATGGCGCGGCACGGCAGCGCCACGTTTCCCAACGAGGAAGTCGAGGTCGCAGCCTTCGTCTGCCTGCAGCACGTGATCGACATAGAGGCGCGCGTAACCGCCACCGCCCACCTGCTCGGCGGCGCCCGGTGCAGCAGCCGGATCGATGTCGGAGAGTCGGCGCTTGAGTTCTTCCTCGCTGATGTCGAGATGCAGGCGCCCCGCTTCGCAATCGAGCTCGATCCAGTCGCCGTTGCGCACGGCCGCAAGCGGGCCGCCCGCCGCCGCTTCCGGCGCGACGTGCAGCACCACCGTGCCGTACGCGGTGCCGCTCATGCGCGCGTCGGAGATGCGCACCATGTCCTTGACGCCCTGGCGCAGCAGCTTCGGCGGCAAGCCCATGTTGCCGACCTCGGCCATGCCCGGATAGCCTCGCGGTCCGCAATTCTTCATCACGAGGATCGAGTCCTTGTCGACGTCGAGCGATTCGTCTCCAATCGTTGCCTTGTAGTGATCGAAGTTTTCGAACACCACGGCACGGCCGCGATGCTTGAGCAGCTCCGGTGTCGCCGCCGACGGTTTGAGCACGGCGCCGCGCGGGGCGAGATTGCCGCGCAGGATGCAAATGCCGCCGTCCGCGATGAGCGGTTTGTCCAGCGGGCGAATCACCTCGTCGTTGTAGTTGGGCGCCTCGCGTACGTTGTCCCAGATCGACTTGCCGTTGACGGTCAGCGCGTCGGGATGCGGCAGCAGGTTCGCCTCGCCCAGGCGCCGCAGCACCGCCGGCAGGCCGCCAGCGTAATAGAACTCCTCCATCAGGAAGCGACCCGACGGTTGCAGATCGACGATGGTCGGCGTGTTGCGGCCGATGCGCATCCAGTCCTCAAGTTCGAGCGGCACGCCGACGCGTCCCGCGATCGCCTTCAGATGGATCACGGCATTGGTCGAGCCGCCGATCGCCGCATTCGTGCGGATCGCGTTCTCGAATGCCTCGCGCGTGAGGATCTTCGAGAGCTTCAGATCTTCGAGCGCCATGTGCACGATACGGAGGCCCGACATGTGCGCGAGCACGTAGCGGCGCGCGTCCACGGCCGGAATCGCCGCGTTGTGCGGCAGCGATACGCCGAGCGACTCGGCCATGCAGGCCATCGTCGAAGCCGTGCCCATCGTGTTGCACGTACCCGCCGAGCGGGACATGCCCGCTTCCGCCGACAGGAAATGGTGAAGATCGATCTCGCCCGCCTTGAGCGATTCGTGCAGTTGCCACACTGCGGTGCCCGAACCGATGTCCTTGCCTTCGAGCTTGCCGTTGAGCATCGGACCGCCCGTCACGACGATCGCGGGCACGTCGACGCTCGCCGCGCCCATCAGCAACGCGGGCGTTGTCTTGTCACAGCCGCACAGCAGCACGACAGCATCGATTGGATTGCCGCGGATCGCTTCTTCCACGTCCATTGACGCGAGATTGCGCGTGAGCATCGCTGAAGGACGCAGGTTCGATTCGCCGTTCGAGAACACGGGGAACTCGACGGGGAAACCGCCCGCTTCATAGATGCCGCGCTTGACGTGCTCCGCGAGCTTGCGGAAATGCGCATTGCAGGGCGTAAGTTCGGACCACGTGTTGCAGATGCCGATGATCGGACGGCCATCGAATTCGTGATCGGGAATGCCCTGATTCTTCATCCAGCTTCGATACATGAAGCCGTTCTTGTCAGTGGTGCCGAACCACTGCTGGGACCGCAATTTGGGTTTGGTTGCCGACATCGTCTGTCTTGTGGGAGGGTCAGATTTGCGTGCAGTGTATGAACAAAATTGATAACCTACTAATGAAAAGTTGGACGCTTCCCATATCAGTTCATATATCGGTATTAATACTTAGTCGATGCTGGATACGAACCCCTGGTACGTGCGCACACGCCTGAAAACACGGCAATTGCTGCTCGTCGTCGCGCTTGCAGAGGAAGGCAACATTCATCGCGCCGCGGCGGCGCTGAACATGACGCAGCCAGCCGCTTCCAAGTTGCTGCGTGAACTGGAAGAGATGGTTGGGGCAGTTCTGTTCGAACGCATGCCGCGCGGGGTGCGGCCAACGCTCTACGGCGATGCGCTGATCCGGCACGCACGTGTCGTGCTGGGCAGTCTCGAACAGGCCCAGGATGAACTCGCCGCTCTCAAGGCTGGACGCCTCGGTCATGTTGCGGTGGGCGCCATCACGTCGCCAGGTGTGCGTGTTCTTCCGGCGGCTGTCGCGGCTGTCAAGCGCATGCACGCGAACATACGTATTTCGGTCGAAATAGACACCAGCAATGTGCTGCTCGAGCGTCTGGGGCAAGACAAGCTCGACATAGTAATCGGGCGGCTGTCGGCCGAACACGACAAGCTTCAGTTGCGTTACGAGGCGCTCGCGGGCGAACCGGTCCGAGCCGTGGTTCGCCGAGGTCATCCGCTGCTGACCGGGGCGCCAATCGAGCTGTCCGACGTCCAGCGCAGCGCGTGGATCGTGCCACCAGCGGGCAGTGTGCTACGGCACCGTTTCGAGCTGATGTTTCAGCGTGCAAGCCTTCCTCCGCCGTCGAATGTCGTCGAAACGGCCGCTCTGCTCTTTGTCACGCGCGTGCTGGAAAAAAGCGACATGATTGCCGTGCTCGCAGAAGACGTTGCGCGCTACTACGCGGCTCACGGCATGGTTGAAATTCTGCCTCTACCGATGGAGTGCAGAATGGACGACTTCGGGCTGATCACCCACGGTGAAAAACTGCTCTCCCCCGCTGCTGCCCTGATGATCGACGCGCTGCGCGCAGCGAGCCGCGAGACGTATGACCTGCCCTATCCTGCTTGAACACGCGCGATCGATGCCTGTTCAATCAACTTGTGCAGAGAAGTGACAAGCACGCAGGGTCCACGACCGCACGCGCGATCTCCCGTTGTGGGCACGCCAATCGATTGATGACGACGTTCGGCGCATCGGCATCACGTGCGACCAGTTCCTTGAACGTCTCGTCCGGCATGACGGCATCATGCGCGCACCCCGCGCCGTTGAAGCCGATTATCCGGCCGCATCGCTCCATTGCGGCGTAGAGCCCCGCTTTGGCGCGGTCTCCCGTCCAGGTGTCCCTTCTACCAAACTTTGCTCCTCTGGCTGGCCCCATATCCCCGCCCGTTCTCGCGCGCCGACGCGTCCGTAGTTACCCGGGTCCCCGGCAAACGGGCTTGCCATTTTAGCTAGATATCTAATAGAATTTGGCAACACCTGTTGATGAAGGCGACCTCTCGCCGGGAGACAAACATGCTGACTCACGAAGAAAATGAACTGCTGTGCCGTGTTGAAGGCGATGCGCCGATGGGGCAGTTGATGCGCCGCCACTGGACCCCCGTCTGCCTGATCGAGGAAGTGAGCGAGCCGGATGGCGCGCCGGTGAAAGCGCGTGTGTTTGGCGAGGATCTGGTCGTGTTCCGCGATACCGAAGGCCGCGTTGGCGTGATGGACGAGTATTGCCCGCACCGCCGGGTGTCGCTGGTTTATGGCCGCAACGAAGACTGCGGCCTGCGCTGCCTGTACCACGGCTGGAAGTTCGACGTGCTCGGCAACGTGATCGAAATGGTGTCCGAGCCCGCCTCGAGCTGCATGACCGACAAGGTCAAGCACAAGGCCTTTCCGACTCACGAATGGGGCGGCATGGTGTGGGCATACATGGGTCCGCAGGACGCTGTACCCGAATTCGTTCCGCCCGCGTGGGCGCCAGGCGCGGACACCCTCGTGAGCATCGCAAAGGCGCTGCTGCCCTGCAACTGGGCACAGATTCTCGAAGGCGCGATCGATTCCGCGCACAGTTCGAGCCTTCATTCGTCAGACTTCGTGCCGGCGCGCGTTGGCGGCGCCGAGGCCACTTCGAAAAACTGGCTGCGTCCCTCCACCGACAAGGCGCCGCGCCTGCGGGTCGAGCGCACCGGTTACGGTTTTCGCTACGCCGCGCTGCGCCGCCCGATCTTCAACGCCAACACGCACGACTACGTGCGCTCCACGGTATTCGTTGCACCCGCAACCGTGCTGATTCCGCCGAACAATCTCTACAACGTCGCGAACATCAACGTGCCGATGGACGATACGAACACTGCGTTCTACTTCATCGCATGGGGCGATCCGGCGACCACGCCGGAAACCGAAACCTGGCGCAAATTCCTGCATCAGCAGGTCGGTGTTGATCTGGACGAACGCTACCGTCCGCTGCGCAATCACGAGAACCGCTTCTGGCAGGACCGCGCAGCGATGGCGACTGGAAACTTCACCGGCATCACGGGCTTCCCGAACCAGGACATCGCGATGTGGGTCACGATGGGCCCGATTGCGAACCGTTCGGACGAGCGTCTCGGCGCGAGCGATCTCGCCATCGTCGAATTCCGACGGCGCATGCTCGACGCGCTCGCCGAGTTCCAGCAAGGTGACGAAGCGATCGGCACGGGTGCGAAAGCGATCGCACATGACGTCTGCTCGTATCAGGCAGTCGTGCCGAAGGAGATCGACTGGCGCACCTATGAGGCCCGCTATGTCAGCGCGAAGCACGCGCTGCCCGAAGACCAGGCAGCCGTAGTCGCGACCGACTATCAGGTCTCGCAATAACGGAGGGCGCAAGGCCATGGAAGATCGCCGCTTGCGCATTGGGGTAGCAGGACTGGGGCGGGCGTTCTCGCTGATGCTGCCCACCTTCCTGCGCGACCCGAGAGTCCAGCTCGTTGCCGCGTGCGATCCGCGTGAAGGAGCGCGGCGGCAGTTCGCCGCCGACTTCGACGCGCGAACCTACGCCGACGTGTTGCAACTGGCCGACGATCCCAACGTGGAAGTCGTCTACGTGGCGAGCCCACATCAGTTCCACGCGCAGCACACGGAAATTGCCGCGGCGAAAGGCAAACACGTGCTGGTCGAAAAGCCGATGGCGCTCGACGCGGCCGACTGCGAACGCATGATCGCCGCGTGCCGCACCGCGAACGTGCATCTGATCGTCGGCCATTGCCACAGCTTCGACACGCCGTATCTGCGCGCACGCGAACTGATCCGGGAAGGGGATTTCGGCGCGGTGAAGATGATCCAGGCGGTCAACTACACCGACTACCTCTACCGGCCGCGCCGGCCCGAGGAACTGATGACGGCCGAAGGCGGCGGCGCCGTCTTCAGTCAGGCGGCTCACCAGGTCGATATCGTGCGCTTGCTCGCCGGCTCTCGCGCGGTTCGGCTACGCGCGAGCGTCGGCCGGTGGGACCCGGCACGCCCCACCGAAGGCGCGTATTCCGCGCTGCTCTGGTTCGAAAACGGAGCTTATGCATCCCTCTCCTATAACGGATACGGCCATTTCAACAGCGACGAGTGGACTGGCTGGATCGGCGAGATGGGCGACCAGACGAGCCCGGATGCGTACGGCAATGCCCGCAGGCGCCTGGCGACGCTCGCCTCGTCGAACGACGAAGCACAGCTGAAGGCTGCCGGCACGTACGGCGGATCGGCATACAAACCGCCTTGCGTCTGCGCAGACGAACCGCCGCGATTTCATCAGCATTTCGGTCCGGTCATCGTCTCGTGCGAACGCGCGGACCTGCGGCCCCTGCCCGACTCGATCGTCGTGTACGGCGACCACCGGCGCGAGACGCTGCCGCTTTCGCGCCCGGCTGTGCCGCGCGCCGAGGTCATCGACGAACTGTATAGCGCCGTTGTCGAGGGACGACCGCCTCTTCACGACGGAGAATGGGCAAAGGGCACGCTGGAAATTTGCCTCGCCATACTGAAGTCGAGCGAGGCGGGCGCAGACGTCCTGCTCTGATATCGATGTGCTGCTCCGCCAACCGGCGACAACGAAAAAGCCTTCGTACGCGAAGGCTTTTTTTACTTCTGTACGAATGTCACCGATCCACCGCTACGCGGCGCACTCGCGCGCCGGGTCGCGCTGCGCGACGTACGCCCCAAAGCGCAGCGAAAAATCGACCGCCCTCACGTGCTTCGTGAGCCCACCCACGGAAATGCGGTTCACGCCCGTCTCGGCAATCGCGCGCAGCGTTTCTGTCGTCACACCGCCCGACACCTCCAGACTGGCACGCCCCTCGTTGAGGCGCACGGCCTCGCGCATGGCATCGAGCGAGAAGTTGTCGAGCAGGATCGATCTGGCGCCCGATTCCAGCGCTCGCGCCAGCTCGTCGAGCGTTTCCACCTCGACCTGAAGCGGCACGCCAGCACCAAGTGCCTGGGCGGCGCGAATCGTCGGCGCAATGCCGCCGCCCGCTGCGATGTGGTTTTCCTTGATCAGGATGCCGTCGTAAAGTCCCCGCCGATGGTTCTCTCCGCCGCCCACGCGCACCGCGTACTTTTGCGCGAGGCGCAGTCCCGGCAGCGTTTTTCTCGTATCGAGAATGCGCGCCGCCGTGCCTTCGACAATGCACGCCATGGCGCGTGTTGCCGTGGCCACGCCCGAAAGCAGCTGCAGAAAGTTGAGCGCGGTGCGCTCGGCGATAAGCATGCTGCGCGCGGGCCCGGCGATCCTGCACACGGGCTGCCCTTCACGCATCCATTCGCCTTCGCCGACGAACCATTCGATCGTGATGCGCGGGTCCGTCTGCAGCGTTTCGTCGAACCATGGCCTGCCGCACAGGAGCGCGGCCTCGCGCACGGTGAGGACCGCCTCGGCAGAACCGGCAGGGTCGATCAGTTGTGAAGTCCAGTCGTTATCGCCGACATCTTCCGCGAGCGCTTCGCGGACGTTGCGCGTCATGGCCGCGCGGGTCATTGCATCCATTTCAGGGTCCGTATATTGAGCGGGAAAGCAGCTTGAAGCCACCTGCTGCCGCGCATGGGCGCGGCCGTCAATATTATTAGATATTTAATAAAATTGAACCCGGGGAACGACCTATGAAATCAGGAAACCGCCGGCCTCAGTTGCTTTCGTACTCCTCGCCGCGCGCCGCGATCAGGTTGCCCATTTCCCGCGTTGACGGAATGCGGCGCGCCGGGTCGCTCGACTCGGCTTCGTCGCGCGCCATGTTTTCGATAATCGTCAGCAGGACCTTGCGCGCGACGTTGATCTCGGTGGCTTTCAATCCGGCGACACTGATCTCGTTGACTTCTTCCGCAAGCGGAACAAGCTTTTTTTTCAGGCCCCGGCCGCGCGGCGTGAGATAGACGTGCGTGTTCTTGCGATTGCCGGGCGCATAGCGGCGCTCGACGTACCCGAGCTTTTCCATTGCCGACACTGCGCTGAACGTGGTGGGCGTAGTGGTGCCCGTCTCGTCGCTGAGCTCCTTCTGCGTGAGCCCATCGGTGACCCACAGCACACGCAGATACGCCCAGTGGCCGAACGAGACTTCATGCTGCGCCAGGCGCATTTGCAGACCGCGAATCATCGCGCGGCCCGCATCCTTCACCAGGTGAGCTAGACGATCATCGGGCACCGCCTCGCGCCAGTGCCGCAGGATGGGGTCCTCGCTCGCGACCCCGCCTTTTCCCGAAGTACCTGCTGCTGCCATACCTTCCTCGCTGTTATTGTGACCAGACTGGCGACAATCATAGCGCTTTAGTCGGCGCGAGAGGCACTGTTCCGCAGCGCCCCGCCGCTCAGAACGTGTGGCGAATGCCCACAGTCACGCCCGCCTGGTCCATGCCGGGAGCGATGTCCACGCCCGTGCCCCGAATGCCGACATCGGACCATGAGCGATTGGAGACATACGCGCCTTCCGCGTACACATCGGTGCGCTTCGAGAGCGAGTAATCGACCAGCAACGCCCCCATCGTCGGTCCGCCGTGCGGATTGCGAAACTGCGTGTGATAGACGCTGGCGGAAACGGAGAGCGGCGTATTCACCCGCCAGGTCACACCGCCCCAATAGAGCAGCGAACTGGGTGGCACGTCCGCGTTGCGCGTGTTCAGCCAACGCAGGCCCGCCAGCGCCCTGACCGGCCCGATGTCATACGAAAGGCCGAGCAGCGCGCGCTGCTGCGTGTTGCTCTGCGTGGCGATCGAAGTGCCCTGCAACTGGTCGTACGTCACGCCGATGCTGAACGGCCCACGGTCGTACAGCACCGCGGCGCTCATCTCGCGGCCCACTTTCGTGGCGCCGGGCACGTTCGCGCCGTTTGGAATCGTCGAGTCGAAGCCCGTGCTGTACAGCGCCGCGAACGTCACGTCGCCGAGATGCACGCCGTAGCGCGCCGAATTGTCCGCGCGGTTCACGAACTGGCTGTCCATGCTTTGCGCGGAATAGCTCGGATTGAACGTCAGCGCGTCGTACTTGTACATCAGCTCGTAGAGCAGGTTCTGGTGACGCCCGAGCGTGAGCGTGCCGTACGGTGTGGCGAGGCCAACGAACGCCTTACGGCCGAATAGCCGCCCACTCTGGCCGAGCGCTCCGGTGTTCACGTTGAATCCGCCCTCAAGTGTGAACACGGCCTTGTAGCCGCCGCCAAGATCCTCCGAACCCTTAAGCCCCCAGCGTGAGCCAGCGAGATTGCCGGACTGCTCCCGGATCGCCGAGCCCGTTTGACTGCCCTGGGCCACCCGGTTGACGTATTCGACGCCCGCATCGACGATGCCGTACAGCGTGATCGAACTTTGCGCGTGGGCTGCCGTGCAGGCGAGCGCCAGCAACCCGCCGCACGCGCGCGGGAATGTGTGTCCCTTCATGGTCATTTGTATTATGGATTCCTGATTATATTGTGTCGTTGTCCTCTTCCATGCATGCGTCGCGCAGCCGGCAACGGGCGGATACGCGACGCTACGACTGCCGCAGAAGGTCAGATCTTGAAGCTCTCCAGGCTGGCTGGGTGGAACAGCTCGGAGGGCTGAAGGCGCCGGCTCGACAAGCCCTCGGCATGGTGCTGCGCAAGGAAGCGGTCGATCACGTGCTCGTTGCTGGCGAATCCGTACGACCAGAAGTCAGAGCCCATCAAACGTCGCGCGTTGCGCAACTGGTCTTCGATGAACGGCAGTGTCACCTTGGTCGCCGAGGTGTCGCTCAAACGCGCGAGCGCCACCTGCTTCGCGTGCTCGAACGCTTTCGCGATCGCGCCGGGCAGCCACGGATGCTGCTCCGCCAGCGTCTTGCGGATGCCGAGCGTGTGCATGATCGGAAAGAGCTTCCTGCGCTCGTACCACTCGGCAGCGCGCTGTTGGGGGTCATCGAAGAGATACTTGACCTTGGGATGCCCGCGCTCGAAGCACGACGGCGCGCGCGGCCCGATCACGCCGTCGATCTCGCCGTCGGCCAGCAGGTTCGAGATCGTCTGGCCTTCGGGCGCGTTTTCCAGCACGACGCCTTCAGGCAGCTTGAGCGCGATCTTCTCCACGCGCGTCGGGTCCTCGTAGCCGCCGCGCACCCAGCGGATATCCGAAGCCTTCACGCCATATTCCTCTTCGAGAAAGAGCCGCACCCACACGTTGGCCGTGAGCTGGTATTCCGGCACGCCGATGCGTTTGCCCTTCAGGTCCTCGGGCCGGTCGATCCCACGGTCGGAACGCACGTAGATCGAGCTGTGCCGGAACGCGCGCGACGGAAACACCGGCACGGCGATGTAAGGCGAAGTGCCCGCGGCCGTCTTCACCGAATAGCTGCTGAGCGAAAGCTCGCAAATGTCGTAATCCGCGTGCCGGAACGCGCGAAAGAAAATTTCCTCCGGGTCCTGCAGCATGAACACAGGATCGACGCCGTCGATCTGGACGTCGCCGTCGATCAGCGGCCGCATCCGGTCGTAATTGCCCACGGCGATGGAAAGTTGAAGCTTGCTCATTCCTGCTCCTGTCTGACTGTCAAAGTGCAGTCCGTCACGTGCATCGTCACGCGCCGGACTGCGGCGCCTGCCGCTCGCGCGGCACGCCGAAGAAGACGGCAATGCCGCCAATGAACACGAGTGCCGCGACCAGCAGGATGCCGGCCGAGAAGCTGCCGGTCACGCTCTTCACCCAGCCAAGGACGATCGGCGCGAAGAAAGCGCCCACCTGCCCGAGACTGCTGATGACGCCGATTCCGCCCGCAGCCGCCTCGCCTTTGAGGTAGGTCGGCGGAATGGTCCAGATGATGGCGGCGGCCGCGAAATAGCTCACTGCGATGAGACTCAAGCACGCGATTGCGGCAGCCGAGTTGTGCGTGAGAATCGTGAGCAGTACCGCGCCCGTTGCGCCCGCTGTCGTCGACAACACGAAGTGCCAACGGCGCTCGAGCCGCAGGTCGGAGCTGCGCGCGATCAACAGCATGGCGACGGCGCCGACGATGTATGGCAGCGCGGACAGCAAGCCGATCTGCAACATGTTGGAAACGCCCGCCTGCTTGATGATGGTAGGTGTCCAGTAGTTGAGGATGGTCCCGCAAATGGGCACCGTGGCCCAGCCTGCGGCGATCACATACACGCGCGGATCGCGCAGCGCGACGAGCAGACGGCTCGGCGCATCGTGCGGCTTCTGCCGGTGTTCTTCCTCGAGCGCCCCGATGACGATGCGCTTTTGCTCATCCGTGAGCCACGCCGCATCCTGCGGCTTGTCCGTCAGGTAAAACCACGCGACCACGCCGGCAATCACAGCGGGCAAGCCTTCGAGAAAGAACAGCCATTGCCAGTTGCGAAAGCCCCATACGTCCATGAAGTTTTCGAGGATCAGCCCCGAAAGCGGGCCGCCAATAATGCCCGCGGCGGCAATCGCGAGCAGAAATCGCGACGTGATGCGGGCGCGGCGTTTCGAGGGATACCAGTACGAGAGATAGAGAATGATCCCCGGCCAGAAGCCCGCCTCCGCGGCGCCGAGCAGCGTTCGAGCGAGGTAGAACTGCCAGGGTGCGGTCATGAACGCCATTGCGGTGGAAATGGCGCCCCACAGCAGCATGATCCGCGTAACGGTCCGGCGAGCGCCGATGCGCCTGAGCAGCAGCGTGCTCGGAACTTCCAGCAGGATGTAGCCGATGAAGAACAGACTCACGCCGAGCCCGTACGCGGCATCGCTCAAGCCAAGGTCATGCTTCAACTGCAACTGCGCGAAGCTGACGTTGACGCGATCCAGATAGTTCAGGACCCAGCAAAAGAAAAGGAAGGTCATCAACCTTAGTGTGACCTTGCGATACGTCGCCTCGACGACCGCCGAATCGGCGACTCGAAGCGGGGGCGCATCCTCGTAGCTCAACGTTGAATCTGTCATGTCCGGGGCTCTCCTGGTTTCAGACTTTTTTGTCTACGGAAACGGACCAGCTTCCCTCCCAATGAGAGGTCCTGTGTCTGCGCTCCGCATAATTAGACGTCTAGCAATTAGGCTACGGGTCCTCGATTGCGCTGGCAAGTGGGGGTTTATACCGACCGAAAAATTGCGTTGGGTCAACTTGCGTAATTAGATATCTAGCAATAAGATACGGTCCGTGGTAGCGAAACGAATCGAGCAGAAGGAGACAGACATGACCACCCCCGAACGCGGTTTTCTGCATCTGAAGATTGCGGAAAAGGAGAAAATCGCGCGCGACATCTGGCGCTTCGAGCTAACAGACCCGCAGGACGCCCCGCTGCCGCCATTCGAAGCGGGGTCGAATTTGACCGTCGTTGTGCCTAACGGCGCGCGTCGCAGCTATTCGCTCTGCAACGACTCGCAGGAGCGAGATCGCTACGTCATTGCGGTGAAGCGGGACAGCCACGGACGAGGCGGGTCCATAAGCCTCGTCGACGAAACCTCCGCAGGGGACGTGATCGAGGTCTCGCTGCCGCGAAACGAATTCCCGCTCGACGAGCGGGCGAAATCGTTCATTCTTGTCGCGGGAGGCATCGGCATTACGCCCATGCTGTCGATGGCGCGCCAGCTCCGGGCGGAAGGCCTGAGACAGTTCAAGCTGTATTACCTGGCCCGCGATCCGGAGGGCACCGCGTTTCTTGACGAACTCAGCAACAATGAGTGGCGCCCGGCGGTAACGATTCACCATGACTTCGGCGACCCGGTGAAGTCGTTCGACTTCTGGAGTGTGTTCGAGCGGCCAAAAGCGGCGCACGTCTACTGCTGCGGGCCGCAGGCGCTGATGGACACCGTGCGCGACATGACGGGCCATTGGCCGTCCGGCACCGTGCACTTCGAGAGCTTCGGCGCGAGCAGCGCGAACGCACGGGAAAGTACGCCATTTACGGTTCGGCTCAAGCGCAGCGGCACGTCTTTGGAGATCCCCGCCGACCGCTCGATCCTCGATGTGCTGCGCGCCACGAACGTGCGGGTGCCAAGCTCGTGCGAAAGCGGCACCTGTGGGTCATGCCGCACGGGACTGTGCTCGGGAGAAGCCGATCATCGGGATCTCGTACTGCGCGATGACGAAAAGGAAACACAGATCATGGTCTGTGTTTCGCGCGCTAAATCTGCGGAGTTAGTGCTGGATCTCTGAGCACGCATCGTCGGAGTTACGTACGCCTCCGCACAGTTCGTGCGCTCACGTCGAACCTGCTCGCAGGTTGGACGATGCCCAGGGGTGTGCCATGTCTCCCACGGTGGTGGAGGGCTGTTACTGAACCTCACCGCTCTCGGCCCACAAGTTCCGCGAACCAGCGTGCCTCTCATCTCCTCGCACCTGAACACGCGATGACAGTCAGTAACGACAGCACGCTCTGAGCCAGGAAAAGATTCCTGACATTAGTTAAATGAGGGGCGATCGCGGCTAGCGCGACGCGACGCTCACCCCATCGGCTTCACGCCGATCAACCACCCGTGAAGGAAGAACGCGAACACGACCCACGCGACGACGCCGACCACGACGGGAATCACATCGCGCGAGAAGCTCCCGTTCGGATAGACGATGCCTTCGACGCGATCCCGCCTTCGCGCGGCGGCGACATCGGCGAGCGCCCAGACGAGAAACGCGCCGAACAGGATGACCGCGTTCAGCGTCCCGTTCGCCAGCAGATGTGCGAAGGCCCACAGCGCGACGCTGATCGTCATCGGATGCTTGACCAGCGCCTTGAAGTGATTGCCCGGCACGTACGCGGCCGGAAAGAGGATGAACGCGACGAGCGTGAGGATGCCTGCGAGATGCGGCGCCCACGCGGGCGCCGACCAGAGCATGACGGGCTCGCGCCGCGCGAGCCCATATCCCCAGACGATCAGCACGAGTCCGATGATGGACACGATGGAATACGCGCCTTTCCACGGCTTCTCGCCCATTTGCGCGATCCGCGCCTTGCGCCAGTCGTCCGCGAAGATGCGGACGGAATGCGCACCCAGGAACAACAGCAACCCCAATATCAATGCGAACATGGCGGGCTCCTCGCGTCGGATGTCGACAGGTTGCCGCGATTGTCCCCCATGATGTCGGCCGTGCCAATACGGGCGCCGATTGAAAGCGGGGTGCTCGTGCGCATGCAACGGATGTGCGTCGGCGACCAGCGGCAAACCGAGCGGGCCGCTCACGCCCCTTGCGTGCGCATCGCCCGATACTCCCGCCTGACGATGTCCATCAGCTCGGCAACCGACGTGCTAACCGTCTCGCGCTGATACGTCACGCGGCCGCGTTGCATCAGCATCACGCGATCGGCGATGTCGAGCGTCTGCGCGTAGTTGTGCATAATCATGATGATCGACAGGCCGCCCTTCGCCTTCAACCGCAAGATCAGATCGATGATGAGCCCCGCTTCGCGCGCGCCCATCGCCGCGAGCGGTTCGTCGAGCAGCAGGATCTTCGCGTTCGAATTGACCGCGCGCGCCACCGCGATGGCCTGCCGTTGTCCGCCCGAAAGCTGCTCGACAGCGAGGTCCACCGACGGCACATGCACGCCGATTTCTTCGAGACATTCCGCAGCGCGCTCACGCATCGCGCGGTGATTCAACAAGCGAAATGGCCCGGGCCGGAGAATCTCCCGGTTCAGAAACATGTTGTGATAGATGCTCAGCGAGTTCGCGAGCGCGAGATCCTGATACACGCATTCAATGCCGAGCGAACGCGCGTGATCGACGGAACGCAGCATCGTCTCCTGGCCGCCGAGAAACAGCTTGCCGCTCGTCTGCTGATGAAAGCCGGTGAGGATCTTGATGAGCGTCGATTTGCCCGCGCCGTTGTCGCCCAGAATGCCAAGGATTTCCCCTTGCCTGAGCGTCAACGACACGCCATCGAGCGCAGTCACGGCGCCGAAGCGCTTGACGATGTCTTCTCCGCGCAGCGCTTCTTCCGGCGACGAAGACATCACAGCTCTCCTTTGCGCGCGAGACGTACGACGTGGATGTTGAAGATCATCGCCGCGAGGATCGCCGCGCCGAGAATCATGTTGAACGTGAACGCGTTGATGCCGATCAGCGTGAAGCCGTCGCTCAGAATGCCGAGCACGGCCGCCCCGATCAGCCCGCCGATGATCGTACCCGACCCGCCTGCGAGCGGCGTGCCGCCGATCACGGCAGCGGCGACGGCAAGGAACATGATCTGGTTGCCGCCCGCTTGCGGATCGATCGACGAAATGCGGAAGCATTCGAGCGTGCCCGTCAATCCCGCGAGCACCGCGGCAAGCACGAAGTTGCCGAGCTTCAGGCGCCTGACATGAATACCCGCCTCGCTCGCCCCGAGCAGATTCGCCCCGGACGCGATCGTATGCAGGCCCCAGCGCGTGTGACGCAGCAACACGTGCATGATCACCGCGAGCGCGATCGCCCAGATGATCTCGCTGTAGCCCCACGCGCCCATGAACTCGGCAAAGAGACCGTCCTCGGGCGGCGAAACGGGCGTGCCTCTCGATATCGTCAGCGTGAAGCCGTTGACGAAGAAGAGCGTGCCGAGCGTCGTGACGAACGACGGAATCCGCAGATAGACCGTGACCGCGCCGTTGACGAACCCGACGAAGCCCGCCGCGACCAGCCCCGCGATCACCGAGAGCCATGCCGGCAAGCCCGCCTCGTGCGTGAAATGCATGATGAAAGGCGCGAACGCGAACACCATGCCGGCGGAAAGATCGATCTCTCCGCCGATCATCAACATGATTTCGCCGAACGCGATGATGGCGACGGGAGCAATGAATTGCGACAGGTTCTGCAAGCTCGCCGACGTCAGCAGAAAGTCGTGATTGGCCGTCTCGAAGTACGCGCACAGAATGACGGCGACCGCGAGGATGCGAAGCTCGCTCGAACGCAGGAACGACCGCGACGAGCGTCGCGGCCGTTGCGCTTTCTTGATGTCCGCTACAGGAGACGTCACCCTTTGATCGCTCCCGTGTGCGGAACGATTTGCGGCTTCGTGCTCTTGCCTTCGTAGCGTGTCGACGTGTTGAGGTAAGGATCGACGGAGGCCTTCGTCACGAACTTCAAACCGGTGTTGACGTTGGCCGGACCGACGAGCCCGCCCGATGCGAGGTACACGAACGCCTCGACCACGGTATAGAAGCCTTGCACGTAAGGCTGCTGATCGATCGTGAAGTCGAGGAAACCATCGTGGATCAGCTGCACGGTGCGCGGCAGCAGGTCGAAGCCGCCGCCGTGCACGCCCTTCGCCGGCAGGTTGTTCTCTTTCATCACTTCGGCGACGCCCTGCGTGCTGCCCGCATCGACTGCGAACATGCCTTTCAGGTCCTGGTGGCCCAGATAGAACGACTTGATCTTCGAAAGCTCTTCGTTGACGGTCGCGCCCGTCGCGATAGTTTGCACGTCGATCTTCTTGCCCGACTTCTTGATCGCGGCCACTGCCCCGTCCAGGCGCGGCTGAATGTTCAACTGGCCGGGCGTCGCGATGAAGAGCCCGACCAGACCGCTGTCGATCAGGCTCGCGATGCGTTCGCCCATCTGATAGCCGGACAGATACAGGTCCTGGCCGATGTACGACAGACGCGGATTCGACGAACCCTGGGGCGCGTCGGCGTTATACGCGAACACGGGAATGCCCGCGTCGAGCGCCGCCTGAATGGGCTTGTCGAAAGCCTTCGGATCGACGATCGGCACGGCAATCGCGTCGGCCTTCCCGGCGATCGCCGCGTTGACGGCATTCACCATCTCGGCGATGTCGGCGTTGGCCGAGCCCGTCCACTGGTAGTCCATGCCGAGCAAAGCGGTGGAGTCCTGAATGCCGTACTGTGTCGGGACAAAGAATGGGTTCGTCGTCACGTGATTGACGAATACGATCTTCCAGCGCTTGTGGGCCGGAAACGGCCCCGCGTCGGCAGCCTGTGCCGGCGTGATCGCACCGCCGAGCAATGCCAACGCCGCGCCGAGACCGGCGCCTTGCAACATTCCACGACGCATGCTCTGGACTTCGTCCTTGGGTTCCTGCTTACCGGCCATGTCATCCTCCAGTCTTTGAGTTATTGAATAACTTGCTGTGCATGACGGCGCAGGCGAGGGAAGCGCCGGTGCCGGAAGACACCACACTTCACGAACCCCGTGTGCATGCGTGTGCCCCTGACGACCCTGCCAAAAATCCTATATCACGTACTTTTGCCGATTAATCAACGTATACCCTAAAGTAGTCGGACTATTTAAAGGCGCCCTATAGAGTGGCGCTCCGAAGGCCATTTAAGGTGCCGCTTCACAACGACGAAAAGACCGCCTAGCGGTCTTTTCAAAGTGTGTCGTGCCAGATAGTGGGCCGGGAGCCAATGCAGTCGAGTTATGCAGTGAAGTCGTCTCGCCGATACGCGCGGCCTCGCGTTGTAGGCTTTTAGTATGACTTGCGACCCGCGCGGATCACGCCCGAATCTTTCCGCCGAGTTCGTCGTCGATAAACGCGCGGACGATATCCTTGAACGACGCATCGCCGGTAAAGCCGAGCTGCTGCGCGCGCGACGTGTCCCACTGCGCGGGCCAGCTGCCGACGATCTTCTCGACGTGCTCATCCGCCTTCCATTCGATCCGGGCCGCGACGGCATCGCCTGCCACTTCGCGCAGCGCCGCGATGATCTCGTCGACGCTCACCGACACGCCCGGCAGATTCACCGCGCGCCGGTTGCCGAACGCGGCCCCATCGATCTCGCATCCGGCCACGAGGCATTCGATCGCCTTGCGCGGCGACAGCAGCCACAGACGCGTCGCACCGTTCACGGGGCACACGGCCTTTTCGCCCGTCAGCGGCTCGCGGATGATGCCGCTCGCAAACGATGACGCCGCCGCATTCGGCTTGCCCGGCCGCACGCTGATGGTCGGCAGGCGCAGCACGCGGCCATCGACGAAGCCGCGCCGCGAATAGTCGTTCAGCAGCAGCTCGGCGCCCGCCTTCTGCGCGCCATACGACGACTGCGGGTTCAGCGCGGTATCGTCGAGCACGACCTCGGGCAGGTCGCCGCCATAGACGGCAACCGAACTCGTGAACACGACACGCGGCTTGTGCCCGCGCATCCGGCACACGTCGAGCAGCAGCCGCGACGCATCCAGATTGATGCGCATGCCCAGATCGAAATCGCTTTCGGCCTGGCCGCTGACGATGGCGGCGAGATGGAATATCGCCAAAGTCTTCTCGTCGATCAGCCGTTCGAGCACGCTGCGCTCGGCAATATCGCCGGTTTCGATCCGCACGCGCGTGTCGTCCGGGCCCGGCGCGGCCACGACGTCGAGCAACACCAGTTCGGTGATCGGCTGGCGCCGTCCGTCCGCGCCCTTCAGCTCGCCGCGCGCGAGCAGTTCGCGCGCGAGTCGCTGCCCGAGAAAACCCGCGCCGCCTGTGATCAGTACTTTCATGTGCCGTCGTTCCTCAATATGTGGGTCTGTCGTACGCGCTTGCGGATCGGCCTAGCCGCGTGCCTTCATATACGGCCTGATCCATCCGAGGCCCGCCGACGTACCCGCGCGCGGCCGGTACTCGCAGCCGATCCAGCCGTCGTAGCCGAGTTCGTCGATCAGCGAGAACAGATACGGATAGTTCACTTCGCCGATATCCGGTTCGTGTCGCTCGGGCACGCCCGCAATCTGGATGTGGCCGATGCCCGCCATGTCGCGTTTGAGCTTTACAGCGAGGTCGCCTTCGACGATCTGGCAGTGGTAAAGATCGAATTGCACGTTCAGGTTTGCCGCGCCGATTTCCGCGCAGATCGCCTGCGCGTCGTCCTGGCGATTCAGAAAGAAGCCGGGAATGTCGCGCGTGTTGATCGGCTCGATGACGACGGTGATGCCGTCCGACTGCGCGGTCTTCGCGGCATACGCGAGATTCTTCAGGTACACGTCGCGATGCGCGGCGCGCGACTGTTCCGGCCTGATCAGACCGGCCATCACGTGCAGCTTGTCGTTGCCGAGCACGCGCGCATACTCCAGCGCGGTATCGACGCCGCGGCGGAACTCGTCTTCGCGGCCCGGCAACGACGCGATGCCGCGCTCGCCCGCCGCCCAGTCGCCGGGCGGCGCGTTGAAGAGCGCCTGCGTGAGGCCGTGCTCGTCGAGACGCGCTTTCAGATCGGCGGCGGCGTATTCATAAGGGAACAGAAACTCGACGGCCTCGAAGCCGTCGCGCGCGGCAGCGGCGAAACGATCGAGGAACGCGTGTTCGTTGTACATCATCGTCAGATTGGCGGCGAAGCGAGGCATCGAAGCAACTCCTGTAGCTATCTCTATCGAACGTTAGCCGGATACGCGATACATCCGGCCTTCACGCAATGCGCGCGCCGCGTTACCAGCGCGCGCCGAATACGTCGCGCAATTCTCTCAGCGCGGCGTCGTCGAGCGGCGCGGGGCGCGGGTTCGTCATCAGCCACAGACGCGCCGTCTCTTCCAGCTCTTCGAGCGCGTACGAAGCCTGCGATACCGAGCGCTCCCACACGACAGGCCCGAGCCGCTCGAGCAGCACGCCGCGCACGCTGTCTGCAAGCGCCGCGATCTGCTGCGCGACCTGCGGATCGCCGGGCCGTTTGTATCGAATCAACGGAATGTGGCCGACCTTCATCACATAGTACGGCGTGATCGGCGGCAGCACGTCGGCGTCGCTCCATACGCCCGCGAGCGTCAGCGCGACGAGATGCGTCGAATGCGTGTGGACGATGCCGCGCGCGTCGCAATTGCGCTCGTAGACGCCGCGATGCAGCGCGAGCGTCTTCGACGGCTTGCCGCCCGATACCGCGTTGCCCGCAAGATCGACCTTCGCGATCTGCGCGGGATCGAGCCGTCCGAGACAGGCGTCCGTCGGCGTGATCAGCCAGCCATCGTCGAGGCGCGCGCTGATATTGCCCGCGCTGCCGACCGTGTAACCCCGCGCGTACAGGCTCGCGCCCGTCACGCAGATCTCTTCGCGGATTTTCGCTTCGTCGCCGATATGAACGGCAGGCGTCATCGCGCGCCTCCATTGAGTTGACGCAGCGCCTTCGCGAAGAAATCGACGGCGCCGAAGTTGCCGGACTTGAGCGCAAGCGCGAGCGGCGCCGCGCCGATGCTCGCCGTCGCCGGCACGCCCGGATCGATCTGCCTGCCGATGCGCAGCATCTCGACGCCGAGCGCCTGCACGACGGCCCCCGAGGTCTCGCCGCCCGCGACGACGAACTTGCGCACGCCGATATCATGCAGGCCGCGCGCGATCGAAGCCAGCGTACGTTCGACGAGATGCCCCGCTTCCGCCACACCGAGTTCGCGCTGCGTGGCCTTCACTTCTTCGGGCGTTGCCGTCGCGTAGATCAGCACGGGCTGCGGCTTCGCAGCGGTCATATGCTCGCGCGCGAAGTCCAGCGCCTGTTCGACGACAGGCTCGCCGCGCGCCGCCGCGAGCGGATCGATGCGGAATGCGGGGCGCGTCTCGCGCCACGCGGCCACCTGCGCGTTCGTCGCCTTCGATGCGCTGCCCGCCAGCACCGCCGACGCGCCTTCGACGCTCGGCAACTCGCCCGCATCGGCGACGTCATTGAGCAAGCCCGCGCGGCGGAAATTCGCGGGCAAACCAAGCGCGACGCCCGAGCCGCCCGTGATCAGCAGCAGGTCCGCGCACGCTTCGCCGAGCGTGTAGAGATCGGCATCCGAAATGGCATCGGCGATGGCCATGCGCACGCCGTCGCGCTTCAACGCATCGATCGAAGTGCGGACGGCATCGGCGCCTTGCGCAACGGCGTCATGGCGCACGAGCCCGACCTTCGATTGCGTCTGCCGCTGCAGCACGCGCACGAGGTTCGCGTCCGTCATCGGCGTGAGCGGATGATGCTCCATGCCCGACTCGTTCAGCAGCACGTCGCCGACGAACAGATGCCCGCGATACACCGTGCGGCCGTTCTCCGGAAACGCCGGGCACGCGATCGTGAACGGCGTATCGGCGCGCGAAGCATGCAGCGCATCGAGCAACGCATCGGCAACGGGTCCGATGTTGCCCGCATCGGTCGAATCGAACGTCGAGCAGTACTTGAAGAAGAACTGGCGGCAGCCTTGCGCACGCAGCCACTCGAACGCGGCCAGCGATTGCGCGACGGCATCGGCGGCGGGTATCGTGCGCGATTTCAGCGCGACCACCAGCGCGTCGGCTTCGATGCGCGTGTCGGCGGCAGGCACGCCGATGGTCTGAACAGTGCGCATGCCGCCGCGCACCAGCATGTTCGCGAGATCGGTCGCGCCCGTGAAGTCGTCGGCGATGCAGCCGAGCAGCGGCTTGTTGGCAGGGGTCGTCATGTCGTTCGGCTCCCCTTGCTCAGCGCTTCGCCGGCACATCGATGCCCGGGAAAATCTTGATCACGGCGGAATCGTCTTCGCCGCCGTGGCCCGCCGTCGACGCCATCATGAACATCTGATGCGCCGCCGCCGACAACGGCAGCGGAAACTTCGAACGCCGCGCGGTATCGAGCACGAGGCCGAGATCCTTCACGAAGATATCGACGGCCGACAGCGGCGTGTAGTCGCCGTCGAGGATGTGCGGCACGCGGTTCTCGAACATCCACGAATTGCCCGCGCTGTGCGTGATCACGTCGTAGAGCGCAGCGGGGTCCACGCCCTCGCGCAGGCCGAGCGCCATCGCCTCGGCAGCGGCCGCGATGTGCACGCCCGCGAGCAGCTGGTTGATGATCTTCACCTTCGAGCCCGCGCCGTGCCGCTCGCCCAGCCGATACACCTTGCCCGCCATCGCGGCGAGCACGTCTTCGCAGGCGGCATAGGCGGCTGCGGAGCCCGAGGTCATCATCGTCATTTCGCCGGATACCGCGCGCGCCGCGCCGCCGGAAACGGGCGCATCGAGCATCAGTAGGCCGGCCGCTTCGACGCGGCGTCCCAGGTCGATCGCGAAGTCGGGCGCGACGGTCGCGCATGCGATCACGACGCTGCCGGCCTTCATCGACTTCACGGCGCCGTGTTCACCGAACAGCACAGCATCCGTTTGCGCCGCGTTGACGACGAGCGTGACGACGACGTCGCATTGCGCGCCGAGCTCGGCGGGGCTTGCGCAGCGCGTGCCGCCCTCCGCGACGAACTGTTCGAGCACTTCGCGACGCACGTCGCATGCATGGACATCGAACCCGCCGCGCAGCAGCGAGCGGGCGACGCCCATGCCCATCGCGCCAAGACCGATCACTCCGACTTTTCTGGCCATAACTTTCCTCTACGAACGATGCTTCAGATGGCGGCTCTCGGATCAGCAGATACCCGCTTCGGCGAGTCGGCGCGCCGCGTTGTACATGTGCGTCTGCGCGGCGTTGCGCGCGGCCATCGGGTCGCCCGCACGAATCGCCGCGACGATCGCCGCGTGCTCGTCGCGCACCTGACGCGAGAAGTCCTCGCGCAGCGCCTCGTTGCGGCGCGTGACGAGGGTGCCCGCTTCGAGGTACTGGTTGAGGAACGCGAGGGTCTTCATGAAGTACGGATTGCCCGTGACGGCCGCGATCGCGCGATGAAACGCGACGTCTTCGGCCACGCCGTCGCGGCCTTCGGCGACGGCTTCGTCGATCTTGCCGAGCGCGGCGTCGATGGCCGTCATGTCGGCATCCGTGCGGCGCATTGCGGCCTCGGACGCCACCTCGGCTTCGATCGCGCGCCGCACCGCGAGAATCTGCAGGACTGAGCCGCCTTCCATCGCCTCGGCGTAGTCGATCCGCAGCGGCCGGATCGCGCCATGCACGGACACGTAGACGCCGCTGCCCTGGCGCGGCTCGACCACGCCTTCGTTCTTCAGGCGCGAGATGGCTTCGCGGATCACCGTGCGGCTCACGCCGAACTCCTGCGCGAGCACGGCTTCCGTCGGCAGCTTGCCGCCGCGCGCGAAGGCGCCCTTGTCGATTTGCGCGAGCAACTGCTGTGCGACCGTGTCGCTTAGCGCCTTGTTGGGGATCTTCTCGAACATGTTCCGCAAATTCGCGATGTCATAAGGTCATCATACAAATTTGCGAAAACGAAGGACCATCGGGGTGAACCCTTAGCCCAACGCGCCGCGAGGCATCGCCCCGCGGCGCGGTACATCGAAATCAGACCGCTTTCATCTGCTCCCGCGCCCAGGCCACGGCCGCGCGCGCCGGCGCGATGCCCGTCGCCTTCACGCGTTCCGCAAGCTCGAACACGCGCGAACCGATCTGTGCAACTTCCGCGAGCACGGCCTCTTCGTCGGCCGAGCCCAGATACTCGCGCACGCAGCTGATGATGCCGCCCGCGTTCACGAGGAAATCGGGCGCGTAAAAGATGCCGCGTTTGTGCAGCGTGTCGCCCTCGGCGAGCGACATCAGCTGATTGTTCGCGCCACCCGCGATCACCTTGAACTGGCACTGCGCGGCGACGGCTTCCGTGATCGAGCCGCCGAGCGCGCATGGCGCGAACACGTCCGCGTTGACGCCCGCGATGCGCGCCGTGTCCGCGATCTGAGCGCCGAACAATTGCTTCGCGCGCTCGGTCTTGCCCGCATCGATATCCGCGACGATCAGCTCCGCGCCCGCGCCATGCAGCCGCTCGCACAGATCCCAGCCGACGGAGCCGAGCCCCTGCACCGCAACCGACACGCCGTCGAGCGTGTCGCGCCCGAGCGCGACCTGCACGGCCGCCTTGAGGCCCACGAACACGCCATACGCGGTGCGGGGCGACGGGTTGCCGCCGTACACGTCGTTGTCGCGCGGAATGCCGCTCACATACGGCGTTTCGCTTTGCACGGCGCGCATGTCGTCGGCCGTGGTGCCCACGTCTTCGGCCGTCAGATAGACGCCGCCGAGCGATTGCACGAGCCGGCCAAACGCCTTGAACATCGCGGTGCGATCCATCTGCTCGGGACGCTTCAGGATCACGGCCTTGCCTCCGCCGAACGGCAGGCCAGCCAACGCGTTCTTGAACGCCATGCCTTGCGACAGACGCAGCGCGTCGTGATACGCCTCGTACTCCGACGCGTACTGCCAGTAGCGGCAGCCGCCGAACGCGGGGCCGCGCGCCGTGCTGTAGACGGCGATCACGGCCTGCAGGCCGGATTGCGCGTCGCTGGCCACGACAATGCGTTCGTGGGCGGGTTCGCCGTGAAGCCCGAAAAGCGTTCCGGCGAAATTCGTCGTCAGTCGGTCCATCTGTATTCCTTCCTTGTGGGCAGGCGGTTGAGTCGGCGCGAAGCGATGGCTTCGCGGCGGCGGGCCGCATGTCGTCCGGGTTGCGAACGCATGCGTGCGAAACGCGAGGGCGGCGGGTGCGCCGATCCCCCGATCGAAAAAGTGTAGGCGGCCAAATTCGGAGAATTGTTCTGTTTATCTGGAATTCGGTGGTCCGTGGCAGAATAATCGCCTACGTAAATCCGACCGTGAAGGCGATTCGTCTTCCGATTCATCAGCGAGCCTCTGCCGCACACATGAAACTCGACTCCACCGATCAGCGGATACTGCGCGAACTGCGCAACGACGGGCGTCTTTCCAACGCGAAGCTCGCCGAGCGCGTCGGCCTGTCGGCGACACCGTGCTGGAACCGCGTGCGCGCGCTCGAGGAAGCGGGCGTGATCGAAGGCTATGCGGCGCTGCTGAACCAGAAGGCGCTCGGCCTGCCCGACACGGTGATCATCGAAGTGAAGCTCGCGAAGCACGACGAGCGCACGCTGGAGCGTTTCGGCGAAGCGCTCGCCGATCTGTCCGAAGTGGTCGAGGCGTTTCTGGTGTCGGGGGAATACGACTATCTGATCAAGGTCGCGGTCGCGGGCACGGAAGGCTACGAGTCGTTCCTGCGACGCAAGCTGTATCGGCTGCCGGGGTTTCAGGACAGCCGCTCGATCTTCGCGTTGCGATGCCTGAAGCGCTCGGTATCGGTCGAGCCGTAATCGGCGTCATGCCGCCTTCGCCGATGCCGCGGCAAACGTGACCCGCGCCGTCAGGCCGCGCGCGTCGCTGATACCCGCCGCCTTCTCCCCCGTCTTCTCCCCTGTTTCGAGCGCGATCTCGCCGCGATGCGCCTGCACGATCTCGCGCACGATGGCGAGGCCGAGACCCGTGCCTTCCGTATCGGCGGATGCGCGGTAGAACGGCTCGAACACGCGGCTGCGCGCTTCGGCGGGAATGCCTGGGCCGTTGTCGGAGACCGTCAGCGTGATGCGCGCCGCGTCGCCATGCACGGCGACCGTCACATGTCCGCCGGGCTGCGTATAGCGAATCGCGTTTTCGGCGAGATTCGACACCAGCGCGGAAAGCAGGCCCTCGTGTCCGATCATCCACGCGGACGCGTCGAGTTCCGCGCCGAGATCGATGCTTCGATTCTGCGCGAAGAGCGCGAGATCTTCGACGACGTCTTTGGCGATTGCAGCGAGATCGACGGGCTCGTTCGCGAGCCGCGTGTAGTCGGCGGCTTCCGCTTGCGCGAGCAACAGCAGCTTGTTCGTGAGGCCGACCATCGAGCGGTTGCTTCGCTGCATCGCGGCCAGCGCTTCGCCCAGCGACGGCTCCAGTTCGCGATGCTGCCGCGCGTACTGCAACTGCGTGTCGAGCAGCGTGAGCGGCGTGCGCAACTGATGCGCGGCATCCGCGATGAAGCGCCGCTGCGCGGCCACCTGCAAGCCGAGCCGCGCGATGCACTGATTGATCGCATCGACGATGGGCCGCAGCTCCGTGTGCAGGCGATCGACGCGCAACGGTTCGAGCTGCATCGGATCGCGATCCATCACCTCGTCCTTCACCTTCAGCAGCGGGCGCAGCTCGAACGTCAGGCCGATGCACGCCAGCGCCACGGCGAGCAGCATCATCTCGATCTGGCGCACCAGTTGCGGCCGCCACAGATCGCGCACCATCGCATCGCGCGAAGCCTGCGTCTTGCCGACCGACACCAGCACGCGCCGCGTCGCGCCGTTGTCGTACATGCGCCGCACGTAGCCGATCGCGCGTATCGACGCGCCGTGCAGCTCGGCGTCGTAGTAGCTGGGCGTATCGTGCGTATCGTGCGTATCGTGCGTGGCGGAAGCGGATGAAGGCGCTGATGCGCCGAGCGGAAAATCCGGCACGCCGGCGAGCAGCCGATCGTCGTCGACGCTCACGTTGTAGAACACCTGATCGCCATACGGCGACGCGAAGATTTCCAGCGCGGCTGGCGGGATATCGACGCGCAGCATGCCGTCCGCCCATTCGACTTCGCCCGCGATCATTCGCGCCGACGACAGCAGCGTGTTGTCCTGCACGAGATCGGCGGTGCGGCGCGCGTTGTCGTATTCGGCCTTGCCCGTCACGAACACGTAGATCGCAAGCGGCACGAGCAGCCACCACAGCAGACGGATGCGCAGGCTGCTGGTCATCGCGCGTTGCGCCCCGGACCGTGATTCATTCGACGTCGTCCTTCTTGCGCAGCAGATAGCCGAGCCCGCGCAGCGTGACGATTGCAGCCGAACTGCCATCGAGCTTCTTGCGCAGCCGCGATACGTAGATTTCGAGCGCGTCTTCGCTGGGCTGATCATCGTGCGTGAAGATCGAGTCCATCAGCGCGGCCTTCGACACCGTCTTGCCCATGCGCAGAATCAGCGTTTCGAGCACGCTGCGCTCGCGCGGCGTGACGTTGAGCGGCGCGCCCTTCAGCGCGAACTGCCGCGTGTCGATGTCGAACAAGAGATCGCCGCACGCTACCTCGTTCGCGGTCGAAGCCGTCTGCCGGCGAATCATCACCTTCACGCGTGCGACCAGCTCGCGCACTTCGAACGGCTTGACCAGATAGTCGTCGGCGCCTGCACCCAGCAGCTCGACCTTTTCGTCGATCGAGCCGCTTGCCGTCAGGATCATCACGGGCGTCGCATCGCCGCGCTGACGCAGACGCCGCAGCACGTTCTTGCCCGACAGCCTCGGCAGATTCAGGTCCAGCAGCACGACGTCGTAACGGTTCGTGCGCAACAGTTGATCGGCGGCTTCGCCGTCCTGCACGGCATCGAGCGCGAACGCCTCCTGCTCGAGCATGCGTGCGAGCCAGTGGGACAGCGTCGGATTGTCTTCGATCAACAGCAGTTTCATCGGTCAACGGAATGCATGTAAAAGCAGCGCCGGGCTCGCCATCGCGTGTGTGCGGCACTGCCGCGCGATTGTATGTCGACGGAATGTCGGCGCTTGCATCGGGTTAACACCCATATTTCGGCGCGGCTCCCGAAAGCTGACAGAAGGTTTGAGCTTTCTATAATCGCCCCACTCATTCAAAAAGGCGCAATGCCGCAATGCCAAAAACGGCTGGCGCCTCACCAACAAGGAGACTGATGATGCGTACCTTCCGCCAGATCGCAGCCGTGTCCGGACTCGCTTTCGTCCTCGCCGCGGCTTCCGCCAGCGCCCACGCCGAGAAGATCTCGATCATGGTCGGCGGCGCCGCCAAGATCATCTATCTGCCCGCCAAGCTGACGGAGCAGCTCGGCTACTTCAAGGACGAAGGGCTCGATGTCGAGATTCTTTCGCAACCAGCGGGCGTCGATGCCGAAAACGAACTGCTCGCGGGCGCCGTGCAAGGCGTGGTCGGCTTCTATGATCACACGATCGACCTGCAGAGCAAGGGCAAGGAAGTGCAGGCGCTCGTGATCTTCGGCCAGGTGCCGGGCGAAGTCGAAATGGTGTCGACGAAGGCAGCGGGCGAGATCAAGAGCATGGCGGACGTGAAGGGCAAGACGCTCGGCGTGACGGGCCTCGGTTCGTCGACGAGCTTCCTCACGCAATACCTCGCGCAGCGCGCCGGCGTCCCTTCGACGCAATACACGCTGCTGCCCGTCGGCGCCGACAACAGCTTCATCGCGGCGATCAAGCAGGACCGCATCCAGGCGGGCATGACGACCGAGCCGACCGTCTCGCAGCTGCTGAAGATGGGCGACGCGAAGGTGCTGGTCGACATGCGCACGATCGAAGGCACGCGCGCGGCGCTCGGCGGCACGTATCCGGCTTCGAGCTTCTATGTGCAGCGCGCGTGGGCCGAAGCGCACAAGGCCGAGGCGACGAAGCTCTCGCACGCATTCGCGAAGACGCTGAACTTCATCGCGACGCATAGCGCCGACGAGATCGCTGCGAAGATGCCGAAGGACTATTACGGCGCCAACAAGGACCTGTACGTGGCCGCGCTGAAGGCCTCGCTGCCGATGTTCACGAAGGACGGCAAGATGCCCGCCGATGGTCCCGAGACGGTGCTGAAGGTGCTGTCGGCGTTCAATCCGTCGGTGAAGGGCAAGCATATCGATCTCGCGAAGACCTACTCGAACGACTACGTCGCGACGGTCGCGACGGCCGCGAAGTAAGCCGTATCGTCGTCCACCTATCACCCGCAAGGAAAGAGGCAGCACGCGATGAATCAATCCAGGCCACACGGCGCACCGGCCATCGAGCTGCGCAACGTATCGTGCCGGTTCATTTCACCCGACGGCAAGGCGACGGTCGCATTGCGCGACTTCAGCATGTCGGTGGCGAAGGGCGAGTTCGTCGCCGTCGTCGGTCCGACGGGCTGCGGCAAGTCCACGACGCTCAGCATGATCACGGGGCTGCTCAAGCCGACGACGGGCGAAGTGCGCGTGATGGGCGCGCCCGTCGACGGCATCGATCCGCGCATCGGCTTCGTGTTCCAGGCCGATGCCGTGTTTCCGTGGCGCTCGGTGCTCGACAACGTGGCGGCCGGCCCGCTCTATCGCGGCCGTTCGAAATCCGCCGCCTATGACGAGGCAAACGAATGGCTGCGCCGCGTCGGGCTCGACAAGTTCGGCAAGCACTATCCGCATCAGTTGTCGGGCGGCATGAGGAAGCGCGTCGCGCTCGCGCAGACGTTCATCAACAAGCCGGAAATCCTGCTGATGGACGAGCCGTTCTCCGCGCTCGACATGCAGACGCGCACGCTGATGCAGGACGAGCTGCTGCAGTTGTGGTCGGCGAATGCGGGCTCCGTCGTGTTCGTCACGCACGATCTCGAAGAAGCGATCGCGCTCGCGGACCGCGTGTTCGTGCTGACGGCGCGGCCCGCGACGCTGAAGAAGGTCTACGAGATCGATTTGCCGCGTCCGCGCATCACGTCGGAAGTCCGCTATGACCCGCGCTTTATCGAAATCTCGCGCGACATCTGGCACGACCTGCGCGAAGAAGTGCAGATCGGTTAATTCAATCAGGCTGGAGCTCGCTCAATGTCTACTACGCCTCAACAAATGATGCCCGCCGGCCTCGACGCCAGTTCGCTCGCGCAGGTCGAACGCATCGCGCAAAAGCGCATCCGTCAACGCAACGCGCTCGTGATCGGGCTGCGCATCGCCGTCCTCGTGATCGTGCTCGGCGGCTGGGAACTGTCGGCGCGCATGAAGTGGATCGATCCGTTCTTCTTCTCGATGCCGTCGGCGATCTTCGAGCAGATCGTCGACTGGTTCGTGAACGGTACGTCGCAAGGGCCGCTGCTCACGCAGGTATGGGTCACGCTCGAAGAGACGGGACTCGGCTTCATCATCGGCTCGGTGGCGGGTGTGTTCTGCGGCATCGTGCTGGGACGCAACAAGCTGCTCTCCGATGTGTTCAGCCTCTACATCAAGATCGCCAACTCGATTCCGCGCGTGGTGCTCGGTTCGGTGTTCGTGATTGCGCTGGGTCTGGGGATGGCGTCGAAGGTGGCGCTCGCCGTCGTGATGGTGTTCTTCGTCGTGTTCGCGAATGCGTTCCAGGGCGTGCGCGAAGCGGACCGCTACATGATTGCGAACGCGCAGATTCTTGGCGCGTCGCGGCGCCAGGTGACGACCTCCGTCGTGATTCCCTCGGCGCTGAGCTGGATTCTCGCGAGCCTGCACGTGAGCTTCGGCTTTGCGCTGGTCGGTGCGGTGGTCGGCGAGTTTCTTGGCTCGAAGCAGGGCATCGGACTGCTGATCTCGACGGCGCAAGGCGCGTTCAATGCAAGCGGCGTGTTCGCGGCGATGATCGTGCTGGCCGTCGTCGCATTGGCCGCCGATTATCTTTTGACGGCCGTCGAGCAGCGCTTGCTGAAGTGGCGGCCGAATATCAGTTGATTGAATTTCTCGCAGCGGTTGTGTTGCAATTGAGCGCCTCCTTTTGGAGGCGCTTTTTCTATTCGCATGGCTTGCCAACGCACTCGCATTCGCACATTACCGAAATGTAATCAGCCCTCATCCCCATGCCGGTATGATTAAAAAATCAATCCGCAGCGGAGCATGGCGATGCGCATCCTCGTGATCGAAGACGAGCCCAAAACGGCCGCGTATCTGAAGAAGGGGCTGGAAGAATCCGGCTATTCGGTCGAAGTGGCGAACGACGGTTCACACGGGCTGATCCTCGCGCAGGAGGAGGACTACGACGTCATCATTCTCGACGTGATGCTGCCGTGGATGGACGGCTGGACCGTCGTGAAGACGCTGCGCGCGACGCGTACCACGCCTGTTCTTTTTCTGACCGCGCGCGACGATGTCGACGACCGCGTGCGCGGCCTCGAACTCGGCGCCGACGATTATCTCGTCAAGCCCTTCGCATTCGTCGAACTGCTCGCGCGCGTGCGCACGCTCGCGCGACGCGGCCCGCCGCGCGAGAGCGAGCTGATCAGAATCGGCGACCTCGAAATGGATGTGAACCGGCGGCGCGTCAAGCGCGGCGGAATGCGCATCGATCTCACGCCGCGCGAGTTCTCGCTGCTGCAACTGCTCGCGCGCCGCCACGGCGAAGTGTTGAGCCGCACGCAGATTGCGTCGTACGTGTGGGACATGAATTTCGACAGCGACACGAATGTCGTCGAAGTCGCGATTCGCCGTTTGCGCAGCAAGGTCGACGACAACTTCCCCGTCAAGCTGATTCACACGGTGCGCGGCGTCGGCTATGTACTCGAAATCAAGGAACCGGCCTGATGCGCGGCCGCTCGATCACCGCCACGCTCGCGCTCGCTTTCGGCGCGACGACGCTCGCGGTGTTCGTGCTGGTCGGCAACTTTCTCTATCGCGCGCTGGAACGCGAAGTCAGCTCACAGGACGACATGAGCATCGTGCTCGCCGCGCGCCATGCTCGACGCCTCGCGGCGGAGATCGAAACGACGGCGGGCATCCGCGAGCATGGTGACCGCATCACGAGCATCGTGCTGGGCAATCCGGGCATGTCGATGGAAGTGTTCGATCCCGATGGGCAGCTCGCAATCGAACACAACGTGGTGAGCACGCTCGGCACGGCGATGCCCGTCGGCGACAGCTCGATTCTGTCCGCGGGGCGCTCCATTGCGCGCGTGCCCGAAACGGCGCGCATCACGGAAGCATCAATCGCCGGCTGGACGAACGGGACAGGCTCGCCAATACGCGGCATCGCCACCGATGCGAAGCTGCGCGACGGCGAAATGGTCAGCATCCTGATCGCGCGCAACATGAGCGACCGCTATGCGCTGCTCGATCACTATCGCGATACGCTGAAGATCTGCGGCATCATCGGCGTGATTCTGACGACGGTACTGAGCTATCTGCTGATACGCGCGGCAATGCGGCCCGTGCGCGATATCGCGGCGAGCGCGAGCGAAGTCACCGTCAACCGCCTGAATACGCGTATCGCCGTGGCCAGCGTGCCGCGAGAACTCGAAACGTTGGTGACGACGCTCAACGCGATGCTCGAACGCATGGACCATGGCTTCAAGCAGATGTCGCGCTTTACAGCCGATCTCGCACACGACATGCGTACGCCACTGAGCAACATGCGCGGCGCAACGGAAGTCGCGCTCGCGCGTCCGCGTTCCGCCGATGAGTATGAGGCTTTGCTTGCGTCCAACCTGGAGGAATGCGAGCGGCTGTCGCGGATGATCGAGAACGTGTTGTTCCTCGCGCGCGCCGAGCATCCGCAGTTCGTCAAGCACATGCGCGTATTCGATGCCGTGCAGGAGCTGACGCATATCGGCGAGTACTTCGAGGGCGTCGCCGAAGATGCCGACGTGCGCATACGCGTGACGGGCTCGGCAATGCTCACCGCCGATCTCGAACTGTTCCGACGCGCGGTCAGCAATCTGCTCGCCAACGCGCTGCGCTACACGCCGTGCGGCAAGGAGGTCGTGCTGGACGCGCATCAGATAGACGATCGCGTACGCGTAACGGTGTCGAACGAAGGCGAGCCGATCGCGCCCGAACACCTCGAGCGAATCTTCGATCGCTTCTATCGCGTCGATCCGTCGCGCAGTTCGTCGCCTTCGTCGCGCTCGCAGCAAGGATCGCCGGGATCAACGGGTCTCGGGCTCGCGATCGTGCGCACGATCATGGAGCTGCATGGCGGTACGGTGCACGCGGACAGCGATGCGAGCGGGACGCGGTTCGTGCTGGTGTTTCCGTGATGAGGTCGGTTCGCCCGGCCTTTCGCTAACGTCCAGAAAACCATGCAAGCCAAAGCCCCAGCCCCTACTCCCCCCG
>NZ_WHNP01000090.1 GCF_009362735.1 Paraburkholderia franconis
GGGCTCGGTGGACGCCTGGTTCCGCAGCAGTTTCGTGCTTGTTCGACGTGCATCCGGTTGGCGCATTGTGCATGAGCATCACTCGTTTCCGATGAAGATGGACGGCAGCAATCTCGTCGCCAGCGATCTCAATCCCTAGAGACTGAGTAAGTGTGATTCGCTGAGCAACCCGGCTAGCTTCGACGCGTCGTGGGACTTCAGTCCAACCGGCACGTGGGCCATGCCGGCGGACGCGACGCATCCGATCCTTCGCTGGCGATTGGGGCGGTATGCGCTGCGCAGAACACACGCCCCCAGATCGCGTCGCCTGAATGAGGCAAAGCAGCCGTTCGAGTGACCGCGCTTTTGATCAATCCAATGACAGGTGATGGCCGAAGAAGACTTTGCTTCTCTTCGTCCCGGCAAGCTGCGGCACCGGCATAATGCTGCGTTATCCACCACGCCGCTGAAAGCAAGGAAACGGTCCATGCGACTCGCCCCGGCAATCGGATTATTCGCGCTCACCGCGCGAAGGCTTACGCTCATTGGCGCAGGACTGCTCTGCCTGACGATCCGGTCCGCGATGGCCGCCGACACGGCGGAGGCCATGTACCAGCAATGCCGCAGCAAACCGTCGATTGCCGAACAGCGCGACTGCTTCCCTGCCGTGGTCAGGCAGTCCGAGTTCGAGTTGGCGGCTGCCGAGAAGAAGGCGCGAGCCGACATGGTGGAACTGGAAAGTATCAGCGCAGGCAGCCGTGCGGTGCATCCCGTACTTGCCTTTGATGGGGCAGCGCATACCTTCCGTGCATTTCGGGATGCCGAAAGCCGGCGTGTGCAGGCGTCGTATGGCTCCGGCAACGGCGGGGACCTTTCGGCGTACGCGACCTGCATCGAGATGAACATCGCGCGCGCCAGACTGCTGGCGAGTGAAGCAGGGACGCGCTGACAGCCGTAGCACGCAATGAGTCTGTCACTGCCGGTATCACGGCAGGACGTGGCAAAGCGGCGTCGCGGTAACAATCTTGCTGCCACTCCGAGCGACACGAGAGTGTCAATTCCCCCCCGGATCGGCGAAGAACCAAGAAAGTAGGCTTAACGTACCTTCCAAGGCACAACTGGTAGGTGCCAGCCCCGTCGATCGATCGAGTGGCCGAACGAATATCAAAAAAAACCCGCCATCGGCGGGTTTCCACGTTCTGTTGGCTGAGCGCTTAACGCTTGTTGACCGCGTCCTTGAACGCCTTGCCTGCGGTGAACTTGACGGTCCTCGCGGCCTGAATCTTAATTTCCTCACCGGTCTTCGGATTGCGACCGACGCGCGCGGCGCGCTTGCCCGAGCCGAAGCTGCCAAAGCCAATCAGTTGAACCGCATCGCCCCTCGATACCTGCTTCTTGATGGCTTCGAGCAGCGCGTCAAGCGTTTCGCCGGTTTGTGCCTTGCTGGCGCCCGTCTTGGTTGCGACGGCGTCGATCAGATCTCGACTGACGGCTTTTTGGGGTGGGCGAGCGCCAACAATTGGCCCGACTGCTGCCCGATGTTGTCGGCCGAACCCGACCCTCAACAGCCCTTCGCACACCGCAACACAAAAGTCAGAAAGGATACGGATTCCGGACATTCGGCCGGAAACTGATACGAGGTTTCAAATGTCGGTAATGTCTCACAGTGTTCGAGCGTTGAGTTGCCGACTTCCCTCGGACCCGCTCGGCAGGTCGCTCAGTCGAGCGCGATACAGATAGCCAAGGCTGGTAAGATGCTGCGCGCGCGGTTATCAATGATCGCCGCGACGAGTACAAATCGTTTTGCGCGATGAGCACCAGCAGATAGCTGGCGACGCTGCTCTGGTACCGCCATTCTGACCGGTTCGACGCGGCTTCGTTCGACCAACGTGTCCCGCTCCCACGCTTCGATCTCCTGCGGTGCGAGCCACTTCTCGGGTGCGCGTGTCTGCGGCACGTGCGGTCCCGACCGGCGGACGGGCGCCTCGTTCGTGGACTTGAGCGGTCGGCGTACGATCGATCACGAGACTGAGCAGTTCCGGGCGACTGTAGTGACCACGTGCGTCCATGATCGGCTTGCGGGCATCGATCCGCGCGAACTCGAGATCTGCAATCACGTCGCGTTTGCCGGCCTTGAGCGGTTCGCCGATAATCCGGCCTTCGGGATCGACGATGGTGGTGAATCAGCCACCGGAGATCGGACCGATGGCGCAGCCGGCGCCCTTCATGATCTGGGCCTGCTGATCGGCATTGAGCCACGCTGTGGCGTTGACAACGAAGCAGGCCGATTGGAGCGCATGCTGACGGATGTTGATTTCCGGCTGCTCGGTGAAGAGTGGGCCGGCAATGGAGCCAGGGTACATCGCGGAGTAGATCTGCTCGCGGTCGGCAATTAGCGCATGGCGCGCCAGTGGCAGATAGCGCTCCCAGCATGCGAGCTGTCCGATGCGACCAACGGAACTGTCGACGGCGCGCACGTCCGAACCGTCACCCCGCCCCCCAAATCATCTGTTCATGGAAGGTCGGCGTAATCTTGCGCCGAGGTTATCACTCACGCTCGATGCATTCCCTCGTTTTGGACGTACTCAAGTTGCCTGACGGTATTGAGTTGGCGCGCTCCCGGTCCATTTTTTAAAGGACTTCCGGAAGCTCTTTGCATCCGAAAACCCGACGCGCTCGGCGATTTGCTCGATGGGTAAATCCGTGTTCTGCAAGAATTCGATTGCGAGGGAGCGCCGCACGTCATCCAGGATCGATTGATATGAGCATTCATCCGCAGCCAGCCGTCGGTGCAGCGTGCGAACTGACATGCCAAGACGCCCCGCCACGCCAGCCGCTGAAGGGAAATTCCCCGCAGCATTCAGACAAGCCGTTCTCACGCGCCGTGCGAGATCAGGCACCTGGGGACGCTCATCCAGCACGCGGTCGCAAAGCTGCTGACAGATTTGCGCCGTGATTGGATTGGCATTCGGGCAAGGTCTGTCGAGCACACTGGAATCGAAATGCCACTCCATCGAATCCGCTCCGAATTCGACGGGACAATTGAACATCCTTTCATAGTTGCGCCAGTGCGGCGGCGCTGGAAACGACAATACCATCCGCTTTGACGGAAAAGGCGACTCGAGCACCCGACTGAACAGGACAGTCATCGAACTGCGCCAGAATTCGGAGACGAATGGCAGCAATTCCCCGAGCGATTCGATGCCGTGACCGCGAAGGATACTGGTGCCGCTTTTCTCGAGATAGCTGATCTCGGTGACGGCACCCGCCATCACCACACGTTCGACGCTGAACTTCAGCGCATCGCCGAACGTTGGACTACTCAACATGGCGTAGCCATAGATGCCGAAGTCGCTGATGCGCTGACGCGCTCCCGCCAGCAGACCCACATCGGGCCGCCGTGCAATCCGCCGGGCATTGCGATAAATAGCGAGTCGTTGGCGGTGGGAAATTCTCGCGTGCTGATCTTCGAGCTGACGTGCATCAGTCCCCGTTCTGGCGAAGAGCTCGTCGACCGATACCCCCTCCGCAGCGAGCTCGGCGGCTAGCGCCGCGAGGCCAACGAGGTTGTGAGCGGGCGTATCCAGGTCCGGATGAAGCGGCGCGGTAATGTTCGAGATATGCATAATTCCTCACACCGTACGTGCATATGCACAGCAACCGATTCTAAAGCGCTTTTCGCAAATTGCAAGTGGCAGTTTTGAGCGTGCTAAATCGGCAGCGCAGGACGTTGCCGATGCGACCGAAAGACCGGATATTTCAAGCCATCGGATCGTCCATCGCGCAGCGCGGAAGTTCTGCCACGGCGCCATGCACGGCCGTTCTATTCAAGGAGAAAGGAGACATGACCAGAGTCAAGTATTCCCCTGACGGGGCAGTAGGCGTCGTCACGCTCGCCAAACTCCCGCACAATCTTCAGCACGACACGGCCCGCTATCGCGAGTTTCTCGACGTCCTTGAAGACACACCGGCTCCTGTGGGCCACGTGCTCGATTCAACGGCTCGACGCATTGCCGAATTTACCGGCATCGCGCCCTGAAGCAGTCGAGCCCTCAAGAGGTCGAATAGTGCATAGTCGTTTAGATATACTAATGATGGTGAAATCGATGTTCAGTCATGTAGCGGTCGGTACCAACGACCTTAAAAAAGCCAAGAGATTTTACGATGCCGTGCTGGGCGCCCTCGGTTATGGCGAGGGTTTGGACCGGGCAGCCGGCGGCTACGTCTATGTCGCCGACAATAGTTTTTTCATCGTGGCCGGACCGCTCGATGGTCAGCCGGCTACCCATGCCAATGGTGGCACGATCGGTTTTATCTGCCAGTCGACTGACCAGGTCGATCTCTGGCACGCCGCCGGGGTTGCCAATGGCGGCAAATCGGTCGAGGACCCACCCGGCGTGCGGGAGACCCCGGCTGGCGCGCTTTATCTCGCCTATTTGCTCGATCCGGATGGCAACAAGCTCTGCGCCCTGTACCGCATATCCGTTTGACGTACGCCGCAGTGCCAGGCTCTGTCTCGCGAGGCAAGGGCGGCTGCCATCAATATCGCTTCGATCGTCGCCATTGCCGCGTGACCCTGCGCGCGCCGCAGGTTGCCCGCTCTTATTTGGAGAATCACCATGTCTTTAGTATCGTCAGCGCCAACCCGGCGCAGGTTTGTTGCATCCGTCGCGGCCTCACTGGGCCTTATCCTCGCCACTGCCTTCAGTTACGCCCATGCCGCTCCGGCGGCGGATCAGCCTTCCGCAACACAGCGCGCAACCGCTGAAGACGACTCGATCCGTCCGTTCCCAAAAATCCATGTGCCGCAGGAAGCCATTGACGAACTTCGCCGGCGGATCACCGCCACGCAATGGCCGGAAAAGGAGACCGTCGCAGATTCTTCTCAGGGCGTGCCGCTCGCGACCATGCAGAACCTCGCGCGCTATTGGGCGACGGATTACGACTGGCGCAAGGCGGAAGCGAAGCTGAACGCCCTTCCGCAGTTCGTGACGACCATCGACGGGGTGGACATTCACTTCATCCATGTTCGTTCGAAGAACCCCAATGCGCTTCCATTGATCATCAACCACGGTTGGCCCGGCTCGGTGCTCGAACAGACCAAGCTTATCGGATTGCTGACGGACCCAGTCGCGCATGGCGGGAAGGTCGAAGACTCGTTCGACGTCGTCATCCCGTCGATGCCGGGCTACGGTTTCTCCGGTAAGCCGACGGGCACCGGCTGGGGTCCCGAGCACATGGCGCGCGCCTGGGCGGAGCTGATGCGCCGTCTCGGATATAAGCACTACGTCGCTCAGGGCGGCGACTGGGGTGCGTTTGTCGTCGATCAAATGGGTTTGCAGGCGCCTGCGGGACTGCTCGGCATCCACACCAACATGCCCGCGACGGTTCCAGCCGATGTCGACAAGGCGCTCCAGATCGGCGCCCCGGCGCCAGCCGGTCTGTCTGCGGAGGAGAAACGCGCCTACGGGCAGCTCGCCCTGACGTTCAAGGAAGTGGACTATGCCCGGTTGATGGGATCGCGTCCGCAGACGCTCTACGGCATCGCAGATTCACCTGTCGGCCTCGCCGCATGGCTGCTCGACCACAATGACGCTGACGGCCAGCCGGCCGCGGCGGTCGTCTCGGCTCTGAACCGGACCACGAGCACCACAGGCGAACTGACGCGTGACGAAATCCTCGACAACATCACGCTGTACTGGCTGACCAACACGGGCGTGTCAGCGTCTCGTCTCTACTGGGAATACAAGGGCGGCTTCTTTAACGCAAAAGGCGTCAAGATCCCGGTGGCCGTGAGCGTGTTCCCCGGCGAGCAATATCAGGCGCCGCGGAGCTGGACAGAGAAGGCCTACCCCAACCTCATCTATTACCACCGAGCGGCGAAAGGCGGCCACTTCGCCGCGTGGGAGCAGCCGACGATTTTCGCTCAGGAACTCAGGGCGGCGTTCAGGCCGCTGCGCTGAGCTAGTGGACGCCGACGCAGACTCCCTCCCCGCCGTCCGCGTCCTCAACCCATGAATTTCAAACGTGTCGGCAGGGCTTGTGGCTGCCCTGCACAGATCAGGAGATTGATCATGTTCGGACCTTATTCGCTGATTGGCAGGCGCAGTCGACTTGCGGCCCCCGCATTGATCGCAGCGATCGGCATTTTGCTTCCCATGGCCGCTGCTTACGCCGAAACGTCGCTTTCTGCGTCCGGTGGCGTAGAGGTCGCTGAGCAGGGGCCCATTACCTCGAACTCTGGCGCGGCGATTGCCCAGGCTCCCGTGACCGAGGCCACCGCACCGTCGCCGGGCGCGGACGATACGTCGATCCGCCCGTTCCACATCCATGTGTCCGACGACGCTCTCGCGGACCTGCGTCGGCGGATCGCCGAGACAAAGTGGCCCAGGCAGGAAACGGTAACGGATGCGTCGCAAGGCGTGCAGCTCGCAACGATGCGCAAACTCGCGAGCTATTGGCAGTCAGATTACGACTGGCGCAAGGTCGAAGCGAGGCTGAATGCATTGCCGCAATTCGTGACGACCATCGACGGGGTCGACATTCATTTCATCCACGTTCGTTCGAAGAACAGGAATGCGTTGCCGGTGATCGTCACGCACGGATGGCCGGGCTCGATCATCGAGCAGTTGAAGATCATCGAGCCGCTGACGAATCCAACGGCCCATGGCGGCAGTGCATCGGACGCTTTCGACGTGGTGATTCCGTCGCTGCCGGGCTACGGGTTTTCAGGGCAGCCCACCTTACCCGGGTGGGACCCGGCTCACGTCGCACGTGCCTGGACCGTGCTGATGAAGCGCCTCGGCTATAAGCACTTTGTGGCGCAAGGTGGTGATTGGGGGGATGCGGTATCGGAGCAGATGGCACTGCAGGCGCCACCGGAATTGCTCGGCATTCACACCAATATGCCCGCTACTGTGCCGGACGACGTTGCAAAGGCACTCCAGTTGGGCGGCCCGCCGCCGGCCGGCCTCTCGGCCGACGAGAAGCATGCCTGGGACCAGCTCGATTTCTTCTACAAGCATGGCTTGGGCTACGCCCAGGAGATGGCGAATCGCCCGCAGACGCTGTACGGGATCGAGGACTCGCCGGTCGGCCTTGCCGCCTGGATGCTCGACCACGACGCGCGCAGCTATGCGCTCATTGCACGCGTCTTTGACGGCCACGCCGAGGGCGTTACGCGAGACGACATCCTCGACAACATCACGCTTTACTGGCTGACGAATACGGCGGTCTCTTCGGCCCGTCTCTACTGGGACAACAAGCTCGCCTTTTTCGCCCCGAAGCACGTCACCATCCCGGTTGCCGTGAGCGTCTTTCCTGACGAAATCTATGCGGCCCCGCGGAGTTGGACAGAGAAAGCGTTTCCTAAGCTCATTCACTACAACCGGCTCGACAAAGGCGGGCACTTTGCGGCCTGGGAGCAGCCGGAAATCTTCGTCCAGGAAGTCAGGACGGCATTCAGGCCTCTGCGTTAAACATCGTTGGAAACGGACGGCGTCGTCGTTGCGGCGTCATCCCTTCCGCGCTCATCCAGGAATCTGAAATCCCCCACCGCAAAAACCCCGGAGAAATTTCATGAGCGAAGTGAAATATCCCATTGATCGCACCGCTTACCTGCTGGTCGATCCCTACAATGATTTTCTGTCGGAAGGCGGAAAGGCCTATCCCTTTATCGAACCGATCGCCCAGAAGGTCGGCCTGCTCGACAACCTGCGAGCGCTGGACCGCACCATCCGAGCCCGCGGCATTCCGGTGGTGATCGTACCGCACCGCCGTTGGGAGCCAGGCGACTACGAAGACTGGGACCATCCCAATCCCAACCAGCTCAAGGTCATGCACGGCCATCACTTCGCGCGTGGGGAATGGGGCTGCGAATGGCATCCCGACTTCGCCCCCAGGGGCAGCGACATCATCGCCAGAGAGCATTGGGGCTCGAGCGGATTCGCCAATACTGACCTTGATTACCAGCTCAGGCAGAAGGGCATCACGCATGTGATCGTCGTCGGCCTGCTGGCGAATACCTGCATCGAAGCGACTGCCCGCTATGCAACGGAACTCGGCTACCACGTCACGCTCGTGCGCGATGCGACTGCCGCTTTCAGGCCGGAGATGATGCATGCCGCGCATGAACTCAATGGCCCCACGTACGCCCACGCCATTGTGACGACGGACAAACTCATCGCGTCCCTGGACCGGCAATAGAAGCTTTCGACAACCGCACCTTATCGCCACCAGGAACTCGTATGTCAATCGATATCCCTCCCCAAACCCCGTCGCGCCGTCGTTTCATTGGCGTGGCAGCGGCGACCGTTGCTGCGGGCTCGCTGAGCCGGCTCGCATTTGCAGACACGAATCAAGCCATCACTGAAGTTGCACAGCCGGCGGGTGGCGACACGACCACCATTCGTCCACTGCGCGTGCATGTGCCGGAATCGCAACTTGTCGACTTGCGACGACGCATCAAAGCGACGAGATGGCCTGACCGGGAGACGGTCACCGATGACTCGCAAGGCGTGCCGTTCGCGCTGATTCAGGAACTCGCGCGCCATTGGGCGACCGATTATGACTGGCGCAAGTGCGAGGCAAGACTGAACGCCCTGCCGCAGTTCATAACCGAGATCGATGGGCTGGACATTCATTTCATCCACGTTCGGTCGAAACATGAAAATGCGATGCCGCTCATCGTCACGCACGGTTGGCCCGGCTCGGTCATCGAGCAGTTCAAGATTATCGATCCGCTGACCAACCCCACGGCATATGACGCGAGTGCGTCGGACGCCTTCCATCTGGTCATTCCGTCTTTACCCGGCTACGGATTTTCAGGCAAACCGACCACGACCGGCTGGGGTCCGGAGCGCACCGCGCGCGCCTGGGTCGTACTCATGAAGCGCCTTGGATACACGCGGTTTGCGGCGCAAGGCGGCGATCTGGGCGGTGTCGTCTGCAACGTAATGGCCAGGCAGGCGCCGCCTGAATTGTTGGGCATTCATGTCAACTTCCCCGCGACGGTTCCGCCCGGGATTGCAAAGGCGCTTCAAGCCGGTGATCCGCCGCCAGCCGGCCTCGCGGACGACGAAAGGCACGCTTACGAGCAGTTGAGCAGCGCGGCCATGAAACGACGCGCCTACGCGTTGGAGATGGGCACACGCCCGCAAACGCTCTACGGACTCGCGGACTCGCCTGTCGGACTGGCAAGCTGGCTTCTCGACCACGGTGACGGCTACGTTCAGCCGGCGGCGGCACTGACCTCGGCCGTGTTCGGGCGCCCCGTCAATGGAGAATCCGCAGGCGACCTGACGCGGGACGACGTCCTCGACGACATCACACTCTACTGGTTCACGAACACGGGGATTTCCGCGGCCCGGTTCTATTGGGAGTCTCACTTCAACTTCATAGGCGCCGCCGATGTGTCGGTCCCGGCTGCCGTGAGCGTCTTTCCTCGCGAGAACTATCAGGCCCCGCGGAGCTGGACAGAACGGGCGTATCACAACCTCATCTATTACAACCGGCCCGATAAAGGCGGACACTTTGCGGCGTGGGAACAGCCGCACCTATTTGCAGAGGAGGTTCGCGCAGGGTTCAAACCGCTGCGCATATAGCCCGCATCGATGTTTCTCCGCACCTGTTCCAAGGGAATGTTTTCGGGAGTCATCCCGTCGGCATCGGGCTCGAGCAGGCTACAGGCTCTTTTTGCTTTATCGCCCACTACTCGAAGGAAACCGATTCATGGACAAGATCCATAACATGCGCGTGTTTTCGCGCGTCGCCGAAGCCGGTAGTTTTACCGCAGTGGCCAATATTCTGGAGAGCAGCGTCGGGCAAGTCTCGCGCGCTGTTTCCATTCTTGAGGACGAGTTGCGCGTCCGGCTGTTTCACCGGACAACGCGTCGCATCACGCTCACCGATGCGGGCGAGCGCTATTACCAAACGCTGCCGGCAGATTCTCGCCGACCTGGACCACGCCGACGCTGAAGCGGGAGATGCATTGAACGAACCCCACGGCATGCTGCGCGTCCATGCAATGCCTGGACTTGGACAGACGCATCTCGCAGCTTGCATCGTAGACTATCAGGCGCGTTATCCGAACGTGAACATCGAACTCGTGCTGTCGTCGACGATGCCAAGACTCGTCGAGGAACAGTTTGACGTATCGGTGGTGACGGCAAAGACGCTTCCTGACTCTGGCTATGTTAGCCAGGTGATCGGCACCAGCTACAGCGTGCTGGTCGCTGCACCGTCGTATCTGGAGAAGCATCCGCCGTTGCGTTCGCCGGAAGACCTGGATGGCCATGCGTGCGTGCGGATACAGTCGCCTGCATCGCCGGCGGATGGCTGGCAGCTCGAAAGCGCGGATGGTGACGTGCTGCCGAACGCTTCGAGGGCGCGCTTCAGGGTCAACGATACGGAAGCCGTACGTGTCGCGCTGCGCGCGGGCGCGGGCATCGGAGCGCTGGCCGTTTATCTGGCAATCGACGACTTGCGCACCGGCACGCTGATACGCGTCCTGCCGCAGTTCCAGTTGCCCACTCGCAACGTTTATTCGGTTTATCCTTCGCGTCGTTATCTCGACGCGAAGATCCGCACGTTCGTCGACTTCGTCAAGGAGGAACTCAGCGCGAGGATTTCCTCGCAGGAAGCCGCGCTGAAGACCTGAGCTCATTGGGTCCGCACATTCAGATCGCGGCGATTCCGGCGGGCTTGCCGGCGACTCGAAGCACGATAGAGGGATGCAGTCCGGCGAGTGCGACCCAGGTCGCTCACAGAGACGACGTGCCGCGCCGGATGCACGGACAGTCCCGTCGCCTCCCAAAAGAGTCTCCGAGACAATTCGCGTCACGATCATCGAAGCAAGCGCGATTCAGCGTGTTGTCGAACGGAGCAACGCGATCGGTCCAGCAAAGGGTATTCCGTTTTGCGATGCCATCGGGAATCTGGACATCAAGCGCAGTACACAATCCGCGCGAACGACCACAACGGGCCGAGATGCTTTTCGTAGGACATCCGGCAGGTTTCGGCTGCGGACCAGCCTTTTGAATGACGACTTTGTGGGATGGGCGAGCGACAACTATTGGCCGAGCCCGGTCCGACGCAGACCTCGATCGATCGCTGATCGCAGCCGGCACGCGGAAGGCATAAACCGACCCAAAGGGGGCGCCGATGGCCTCGTCTAGACTGCTTCTCAGGGAAAGATCGGTGTCGTGGGCTCCGCGCCTTCGAGATCGGCCTTCGGAAAATGCTGCGCTACCATCTGCTCGATCTCATGTTCGCGCGATCCAGGCACGTCGGCCATGATCAAGAGCTGGCCATCACGTATGGCACCACGAAAGCGTTCGAGTCGTGCATTCGGTTCGTCGACGCCGATCATCGTGGCCGTCCAGGCCCCGAAGCCGGCACCTGCCAACGTCAATGCGACGACGGCTCCGCCCGCAATTGCGAGCTCCGCGGGAGGAAACACCAGTGCCACGAGGCCGAGAAGCGCGCCGGTCGCACCGCCGAGCGCCACGCCGCGTTCGAGCGAGTGCACGACGTCGCTGCTTTGCAGCAAGGATGCCTCGGGTAACTGTTCGAGTGCGACACTGTGATTCGCGAGAACATGGATATGTCGCCATGTGATCCGCGCCCGCAGCAAGTCGTCTACGATCGCCTTCGCCGTCGTCGTGTCAGGTGCGAGGAAATAAAGACGTCTCATGTCGGCTCTCCATCAATCAAGCATTCCCCCGACGGGTCGATGCTGTTTATCGTACGCCTGCCGCAGGCAATCAGAGGGCGTAGATGACCTGCCCCGGAATTATCGGACCAGCTGAAACTTGAGAGAATGGCTTCCAACGGGCTCGAGCAGGAGAATGCGCGGCTGAAGAAGATGCTGGCGGAGCGGGATCTCGAACTGGACGTGATGAAAGAGATAAACGCAAAAAAGTGGTGAGCGCGCCCTCCCGACGCCGGCAGGTTGCCTACGCGAAAGCATGGGGCCTGTCGGAGCGACGTGCGTGCGCGCTGATCTCGGTCGCGCGGTCAGCGTTGCATTACGAATCGAAGCTTGCTGAGCGGGACGCGCCTGTGCTCGCCGAAATGAGCACTCTGTCGGCGCAATATTGGCGCTACGGCTACCGTCGAATCCAGATATTTCTCGAGCGCCAGGGTCACGCGTTGACGGCGGCGTAAATCCGACACCAGACGGCGAAGCAAGGGTTGAGTCAACCACTAGACCATGCCCCGCAGGCGTTGCCGCCCGCGGGGTGAGTCAGGCACGCCAACGCTTTCCGTGCTGCAGGAGCGCCGCTTCAAGGTGGTGCTGGTCACGGACGGGCGCATGTCAGGCGCATCGGGCAACGTGCCGGCGGCGATCCACGTCACCCCGGACGCGCTCAACGGCGGCCCGCTGGTGCGTGTGGGCGACGGCGATATCGTGATGCTGGATGCGGAAGCCGGAACGCCGTCGGTGCGCGTGCCGGAAGCGGAATGGAACGCCCGCGAGGTCAGCACGCCGGTTCTGGCGCATTCCCACTCCGGCGTCGGACGGGATCTGTTCTCGGGTTTCCGCCGCAATGTCTCGGCGGCGAAAGAAGGCGCCTGCACGTTGTTCGTGTCGGCGGGGGCGTGAGTTGACAATCGATCGTTGTCGGCTTCTGCCGGGGGTTCGCAGTTCATCCCTGGTTTCATCCCCCTGCCGGGGCCGGCTCACTTTCTTTGCCTTGCCAAAGAGAGTAAGCAAAGAAAGGCGCGTCCGGAGCGAACTGCACATTCATTCACACCATTGGGAACGGCGCATGCCCGACTGGCTCGGTGCTGCCGTGGCCGGTCTTGTGGGTGGTGCCTTGGTGATCGTGCTGGAATTCTTCTGGTCGACCGTACGCACGTCGCACACCTGAACAGACCCTAAACACCCAGCGCCCTCGGGAGACGGCCGCCTCGGCAACCAATGCTGGAGGCGGCCGTTTTGCATCGCATCGCGACAAGTGACTCCTCCATTCGCACGATCCGTATATGGGGGCGCGTCCCACTTGCGCTGCCTTGCACGTTGCAAAGGAGAGGACTACCTTTGCTTTAGAGTCGCTTGCAACGCTCAGCAAAGCGGTCCTGGCAGAAGTGCCGGCGCAGACAGTACGAAGTACGGCAAGGCGGCACAACGACGCCAGGAGCTTTTTTGTTAGCGGCTCCAGCGAGTGACTCGCAGCGAGGTGGCCTATGGCGCTTGCGATTGCCCTGAGCCTGATCATCGTATTGGCGGTAGGGTTTCACTTTGCCAGTCCCTGGTGGATCACACCGATCGCCTCGAACTGGGTGCGCATGGACGACATGCTGACGATCACGATCGTCATTACCGGCGCGCTATTCATAGCGATCAACCTGTTCATCGTGATCGCACTGCTGCGCTACCGCCAACGCAAAGGTCATCGCGCTGCTTACGAGCCGCACAACAAGCGGCTGGAATGGTGGTTGATCGGCCTGACCTCTGTCGGCGTGGCAGCGTTGCTGGCACCGGGGCTCTTCGTCTACGCGGACTACGTACGGCCGCCGCCCAACGTGCTGCAGATGGAAGTGCTCGGCCAGCAATGGCAATGGCGCTTCCGCTTTGCCGGCCCCGGTGGCAAGCTGGGTACGACGGATGTGCGCTACATCAGCAACGACAACCCCTTCGGCCTGAACCCCGGCGACCCCAACGGCCGTGACAACTACCTGATCGAGACGCCCGAGGTGCACCTGCCGCTCAACCGGCCGATCCAGGTCCTGGCACGGTCGCGCGACGTGCTGCACGACTTCTACGTACCGCCGTTCCGTGCGCGCATGAACATGGTGCCCGGCATGGTGACGACCTTCTGGTTCACGCCGACCAAGGCAGGGCGTTACGACATCCTGTGCGCGCAGCTTTGCGGTATCGGGCACTCCAACATGCGCGGCGTGGTGGTGGTGGAAGACGAAGCATCGTTCTCGCGCTGGCTGGCGCAGCAGAGCACGTTCGCGCAGCGGCAGCAGGCCAAGGTGCAGGCCGCACCCGCCGCTGCAGGCGGCAGCGCCCAGGCGCTTGCTGACCAGGGCAAGACGCTCGCAGAGGCCAAGGGCTGCTTCGCCTGCCATACCGTGGACGGCAGCCCGCGCGTGGGCCCCACCTGGAAGGGCCTGTACGGCAAGACCGAAACGATGGCCGACGGCAGCACCGCGAAGGTGGACGAAGCCTATCTGCGCGCCTTCATCCGCAACCCGAAGGCCCGCGTCGTGAAGGGCTTCGCACCCATCATGCCGACCTTCGACCTGAGCGAGCAGGAGCTGACCGCGCTGGTGACCTACATCGAATCGCAAGGCGGCCCGGCCGCCATCAGCGCAACCAAACCCTAGCGGAGCAGACGCAATGTCCTACGCGCACACCGACCACGTCCCGCAAACTTTCTGGACCCGCTATGTATGGAGCCAGGACCACAAGGTCATCGCCGTGCAGTATTCGCTGACGGCCATCGCCATCGGCCTTGTCGGCCTTGTGTTGTCGGACCTGATGCGGTTGCAGCTCGGCTTTCCGGGCAAGTTCAGTTTCATCGACGCCAACCACTACTACCAGTTCGTCACCATGCACGGGATGATCATGGTGATCTACCTGCTGACGGCGCTGTTTCTGGGCGGCTTCGGCAACTACCTGATCCCGCTGATGCTGGGCGCGCGCGACATGGTGTTCCCGTTTCTTAACATGCTGAGCTACTGGGTCTACCTGGTGGCCGTGCTGGTGCTGGTGGCCAGCTTCTTCGTGCCAGGCGGGCCGACCGGCGCGGGCTGGACGCTGTATCCACCCCAGGCTATCCTGCCGGGCACGCCAGGCGTGGAATGGGGCATCGTGTTGATGCTGGTGTCGCTGGCGATCTTCATCGTCGCGGCAACGATGGGCGGCTTGAATTACGTCACCACCACGCTGCAGGCGCGCACGCGCGGCATGACGCTCATGCGCATGCCGCTCACGGTGTGGGGCATCTTCATCGCGACCATCCTGGCGCTGCTGGCGTTTCCGGCGCTGTTCGTGTCGGCGGTGATGATGCTGCTCGACAGGACACTCGGCACCAGTTTCTTCATACCGGCCGTGGTGTCGATGGGGCAGACGCTCAAGCATGCCGGCGGCAGCCCGCTGCTGTTCCAGCATCTGTTCTGGTTCTTCGGGCATCCGGAGGTCTACATCGTCGCGCTGCCGGCCTTCGGCATCGCGTCGGACCTCATCAGCACGCACGCGCGCAAGAGCATCTTCGGCTACAAGATGATGGTGTGGGCCATCATCGCCATCGGTGCGCTGAGCTTCGTGGTCTGGGCGCACCACATGTTCGTCGCTGGCATGAATCCGTACTTCGGCTTCTTCTTTGCCACCACCACGCTCATCATCGCCATCCCGACCGCCCTCAAGGTCTACAACTGGGTGCTGACGCTGTGGCGCGGCGATATCCACCTGACCGTGCCGATGCTGTTTGCCATCGGCTTCATCAGCACCTTCGTCCTGGGTGGGCTGACCGGGCTCTATCTCGGCAACGTGAGCGTGGACATCCCGCTGTCGAACACGTACTTCGTGGTGGCGCACTTCCATATGGTGATGGCCGTGTCGCCGATCCTGGTGGTGTTTGGCGGCATCTACCACTGGTATCCGAAGGTGACGGGCCGCATGCTCAACGACACGCTCGGGCGCATGCACTTCTGGGTCACCTTCCTCGGCACCTATGCGATCTACTTCCCGATGCACTATCTCGGCATCCTGGGCATGCCGCGGCGGTATTACGCGTATGAGGGCTACAACTTCATTCCACATTCGGCGCAGACGCTCAACACGTTCATCACCGTCATTGCGCTGATCGTTGCAGTGGCGCAATTGCTGTTCGTGTACAACCTGGCGTGGAGCCTGGTGCGCGGCAAGCGTGCCGACAGCAACCCGTGGCGAGCCACCACGCTGGAATGGCAGACGCCGCAAACGCCGCCAGTGCACGGCAACTGGGGCGCCGCGCCGCCCGTCGTCTACCGCTGGGCGTACGAATACAGCCCGCCGGGGCACGAGGAAGACTTCGTCCCGCAAAACCAGCCGCCTGCGACGGCGCCTGAACCGGCCCACCCGACGCTTCAACCCGGCGAGGCACGCGAATGACCACACTGCGCCGCTCCTTCGTTCCTGACGCGCCACCTGTCTTGCCGAATGCGAGCCGCATCGGCCTGATCGTCTTCATGGCGGTGGCAACGACATTGTTTTCACTGCTGCTGTTCGCCTATGCAATGCGTATGCGCGAGCCCGACTGGCAGCCGATCCCGCATCCGGCGCTGCTGTGGTGGAACACCGGCGCGCTGGTGCTGGCAAGCATTGCCATGCAGCGTGCCCGGCAGATAACCTTACACCGCGCGGCGTGGCTGGTGTCAGGCGGTGTGCTGGCGGCCGTGTTCGTGATCGGACAACTGGCCGCCTGGCGCATGCTGTCGGCGGCCGGGCAGACCGTCACCGTCAATCCTTCCAATAGCTTCCTCTATCTGCTCACCGGCCTGCACGGGTTGCATGTGCTGGGCGGGCTGGTGGCCTGGGCGGTGACGATCGCGCGTCTCCAGCGCGGGGACCCCTACCGAGCCCAGCGCGCCATCGCACTGTGCGCCATCTACTGGCATTTCCTGCTGGCTGTCTGGCTCGTGCTGCTGGTGGCGATGTGGTGGATCACCCCTGGGTTCGTCGCCGCCATCTGCGGGCCGCTGTATGGAGCCGCGCCATGACCACGCCCACGCTCCCGACCGAATCCGCTGCCACCACGCCCACCGACGCCGGCCCTGACGGCTGGCGCGGCATCGTCACGGACTGGTCGGCCGACCGCGAAGCCTTCAAGGTGCCGTGGGGCAAGGCGATGATGTGGATCTTCCTGCTGTCGGACACCTTCATCTTCAGCAGCTTCCTGATCGGCTACATGACGGTGCGCATGTCGACCACGGTGCCGTGGCCTGACCCTTCCAAGGTGTTCGCGCTCACTGTGGCCGGCGTGGACGTGCCCTTGCTGCTGATCGCCATCATGACGTTCATCCTGATCAGCAGCAGCGGCACCATGGCGATGGCTGTCAACTTTGGCTACCGGCGCAACGCAAAACGCGCCGCCGCACTGTTGCTGGCGACCGCGCTGCTGGGCGCGACCTTCGTGTCGATGCAGGCCTTCGAATGGAGCAAGCTGATCTTCCATGAAGGTATCCGCCCCTGGGGCAACCCGATGGGCGCGGCGCAGTTTGGCGCGTGCTTCTTCATGATCACCGGGTTCCACGGCTTTCACGTGACCTGCGGTGTGATCTACCTGCTGCTGACCGCACGCAAGATCCTGCAGCCGGGGTTCACCGAGCACGGCAACTTCCAGATCGTCGAGATTGCCGGCTTGTACTGGCACTTCGTCGACCTGGTGTGGGTGTTCATCTTTGCGCTGTTCTATTTGTGGTGAGGCAGACCATGGACCACACCAATCCCGCCCATCGACCCGACGCCGCGCACGGCCAGCAGCATCCGATCGGCATCTACCTGAAGATCTGGGCCCTGCTGTTCGTACTGAGCACGATGTCGTACATGGTGGATTACTTCCACCTGCAGGGCCTGCTGCGCTGGACGCTGATCGTCGTGCTCATGATCGCCAAGGCCGGGCTGATCGTGTCGATTTTCATGCACATGATGTGGGAGCGGCTGGCGCTGGTGTACGCCATCCTGATGCCGCCGCTGTGCCTGCTGATGGTGCTGATGGTGCTGATGGCTGCCGAAGCGCATCACACCTTCGGCACGCGGGAACTCTTCTTCCACTGACCCCTTCGCCGACCGTTCCTCAGGCGACGGCCGTTGCATCCCTCGCTCCTCGAAGAGCTCGGCCTGAAGTCGTTCTGCAAGACGAGCGGCGGCAAGGGCCTGCCTGGAACGCACCGCTCCGAATACAAAACGACCCGACAAATGCCGGGCCGTTTTTGTTTTTCTGGCTCGCTGAAAATCTCAGCGAAAAACACCTTCAAATCAGGCGTGCTTCTCACTGAATTCGTTGAGCGGCACAGGCTGCTTGAGCGGATCGAAGTCGGCCCACCGCCCTTGTTGCCAGCGGCCGGTCGCGCGTTCGATCGCCGCGCCTCCCGCATCGCGCAGCACCCGTGCGGCGTCCCACTGGCTGTCCGGCGACACATGTACGGCCACCAGCACGCCGGAATCACGGGTTTCTTCGTTGCTGGCTTCAAGCGTGCTCACCATTGCGCCGGCCAATGAACCGACATACGCACTCACCCCGGCCGCGATCAGCGACACGATAGGCGGCGCCGAAAACGCTGCGAAGATCCCGACGCCGACCATGGCGCCAACCACTGCGCCAATCGTGACGCCTATCTCGGCACCCCTCGGCGCCTCCCTCGCGTCTGCGTCGGTGCCGGTATCGCCTCCGTGCTGGCCGGGCGGATTGACGAAAAACAGTGTGACGTCCTCCTCGACGAAACCGGCATTGAAGAGCCGTTGCGCCGCGTCTTCAGCGGCGGGAAATGTCGTAAAGCGTGCTGCGACGATGAGCGACATGTGGCCTCCTTCCATCGTTGACTAGCGGTTGCAGACTATGCCGCCCCACTTCACCTGCGCCGAGGCAAAGGTGCATGCGGTGGCACGCGCCCGGACTATGCCGTGGTGCCGCGATCGGGTTCCATGCCGTCCACTCTGAACAGTCCGCTATGTAACACTACTCCTTTGCCGCCGTTCTGGTCGATCGCTTCGGCGCAAACCGAACGGATACGATTGCGGCCGTTGTCGAAAACAACCATTAAGGCGGATTCCAGCGCGGAATGGGCTCCGAAATGATCCGTACTTTTATCCCTGAGTATTGCCTAAGGGGAGCGAGCTTCCAGTGTCCTGTACTTCCAGGAGCATGTCGTCGACGTCGAGTTCGATCGAGCAGTCGCCTTCTAACGGAGGCGGCTTGTACTGTTCGTCGAAACGTCTCCGGACGAAAAGCCCAAGCCGGTCCCGGAACGCCCTGAGTTGGGCCGTGTCCATCGCAGCGTTGCGATCGATCCGTGGTTTCGCAGGCATTTGATCCTCCACTGCGCGCTAAGAGATTAATAAAAGATTAATTACCGATCCGCTGACAGGTCTGCCGCAGCCAACAACTGATGTGCCTCAAGAGTCTCTTGCACGTACATCACGCCACCTCGTCGCCAGAGCGTGGATCATCCGTCGGGGTGGCGATAGCCATGCGGCGCTATCAGTCTCGCGAACTGGAGGACTAGAATGAATTATCCGAATCAATCGGGAGAAAAATTATGCAACTTCACATGGATTCCCATCATTTCACACACGGCCAGCCCGACTGGCGGGCGGCCGTGCTGGCAGGGGTCATCGCGGGCGCTGTGTTCCTGGTGTTAGGGGTCATCCTGATGGCACTGATGGCGGGCGGAAGTCTGCTGGAGCCCCCACGCATGGTCGCCGCGATCATTCTGGGACGAGGCGCATTGCAATCGCCGCAAGCATTCTCAATTGGCATCGTGCTCGCGGCCTTTGTGGTGCATTTTGCCCTTGCAATCGTATTGGCGCTTATCCTCGGTCTGATCATGACGTCATTCAACCTTGACTCGAGCATGGGGATGGCTTCACTCGCGGGTGGCGCTTTCGCTGTAGCCGTTTACCTGATTAATTTCTACGGCATGACACAGCTTTTTCCGTGGTTCGCAGAAGCGCGCAACTGGGCCAGCCTGTTCGTTCACATCGTCTTCGGTATCGTGACGGCGAACCTGTACATGAAACTGGAGCGCAACACATCTCGCGGGGTCAAGGCGGACGCGGGCGGCCCGTCGTAGTCCGGTGCCGTGCTGATCGACCGGTCTCCAGAGCAGAAAAGGCTCGCCGCGCAACAACATGAGCACCTCGTCGAGATCGTCATGCTCGGCCACTCCGGTGAAAGCGCCGGTGTGTTCATCTTCCTGGACGCGCCGGCGCCGCCCGACACTCGGATGCTCGTCGTCACGGTGCTCGACGCTGAGACCGATGCGAGCGGAATGGTGAAATTGCAAGCGTCGTGGACGCTGCAATCGGGGCAGCCCGCCCGCGCTACCTTGACGCAACAGGCGAAGCTCAAGGCGACGCTGGAGAACCGCGGCGCGGCGGCGCAAGCCGCTGCGCTGAGCCGCATTTCTCGGGGCGCTGGCCGACCGGATCGCGGTGTCGGTCGTCGCGCGCTGACAAGCTGGGAATGCCGATACATCCCGTCATTCGACGAGGGGCGACGTCTCGAACGTGTGATACTTAGGAAGGCAGAGCGGTAGCGCGGCACGCGCATTGCGCGTCACGAATGGCTCCACGACGCGGGACTTTCGATCATGTACGCATACTTCAGACGGTCGTACGGGCCTGGCCCTTTCGACGGCGAGGGAGGCGTGCCAAGCCGCGAGTGGCGCCTCAAGCGCAACTGCTCCCTCACACCGCGGCAGTCGCTCGCCGCGACCGTGTTCCTCATGGCGCTCGTCCTCGCGATCGGCGTGGCAGCGGCATTCGCATTCGGCGTGTGGCTCGCGCTGCCCTTCTCGATGCTTTGCACCGTGGCCGTCGGCATCGCCTTTATCGCCTACTCCAGGCACGCGACGGACGGCGAGGTGCTGACGTTCGCGCCCCCGTTCGTGATCGTCGAAGTACACGAGCGCGGACGCCGCACGACGCATCGGATGAATGCGGCCCGCTTGGCCGTGTCTCTCGGCGACAGCGATGGCGCTGTCTACCTTTGCGACGGCTGGCAGCGTATTCCCGTCGGACGGCAACTGCCCGCCGCCGCCCGCGCAGAGTTCGTGCGTCAATTGCGCCGCTTTATCGTGGCCGACTGTTGACATGCCGGCCGATGATCGCCCGGCATGTCTGATCGGCCGCACAGCAACACGCCGAGCGCCCCGACGATGCCGACCGCACGCGATGCTTACGCCAATGATCGGCGCCACGCGAAATGCGCCGCGCACTCGCTCCGCAGCGGGCAACACAGTGCCGCTCGCCAGCGCGATCAGCCATCCTGCAACCAGGGGCAGCAGCAAAGCATTGAGCACCTTGGGCGGCGATGTTGAGCTACAGAAGGTCCGGCACGCGCGCGACGAACACCGCACGGCCGATCACCGTAGACCCTGTAGAACCATCGTGCCTCGAACGGATGCAGGCCCAGAGGCCGATCTGGATGCTGAACAGATTCTTTCGCATGACATCGTCGTTCCCGCCTATGCGCAGCCGGAGCGTATCCAGCATATCCATATCTATCGGAACGGTAAGGCATCGGCGACGGTCAGCGACCGTGAAGGCGTTGCATTCCTGATTCTGACGGGTTGCTTCATCGGCCTGTTGCCGACGCATTACGCGCATCAATGGGTCGCGACCGACACGATGCGGCGGCTGTTGCCCGGGGAGTTCAGCTTCGTGAGCCAATAAATGGCTGTCAGTCGTAACACGAGCACCAACGACAAGATACTTGCCACTTTTATCTAGAAGCGTTGCGCAACGCTGCGTAATAGGCGAGAGACGGCGCCGCAATTGCGGCGCCTCGTTGTCCAATCATTCGCCTCGCGTGGCAGGCACATTGAACGGGTCCGTTGCTGTCTGTTTCGACCGGAGCGCACCAATTGCTGCAATTGCCGCTGCGAGACCCGCGGTCGACCCGACTTCGTAGCAGCGTTCCGGAAGCAGGACCACCGCGAGCAGCACTGCGGAAATCAGGATGATCACGGCCCAGGTAAGATGAGGAAACAACCACATCATGCATTCGATTTGCGCTCCACTTTTCGAGAGCGCCGTTCTCATTCTGAGCTGTGACACGGCCATTACCGGATAAACCAGCAGCGCGATGGCGCCAGAGCCTGAAAGCAGGAATGTGAACACCTCGCTCGGGGCGAAGAAGTTGGACGCAGTAACGAGCAGACCAATCACGGTGCTTCCCAGCACGGCCGCCCGGGGTACGCCTTTACTCGACGTTCTCTTGAAACGAGCATAGCAGGCTGCTCCTAGCTTCTTTACGTCAAGAAGGATGGTTCGCTTGACACCCTCCCTGGATAGCTGCGGCGATCGCATTCGCTACCCCGCAGCAACTTCGATTTGTTACTGATCGCCGCATCGGATATAAGCGCAAGCCCCCGGTTCGAGCCCGTTTCTACGTTATATTTGGCTTCCAAACGCCCGAGAGCAACTCATGAGCGACGATCTGGATGCAATCGAGAAGCTAAAGACACTGGTTGACACCGCTCGACAGGAAATCGAACTTGCGGTGATGTTTCATGAGACTTGGAAGCCCACGGCATTCGACACTGAACTGCACGAGCGTATGGGAGAATCCTACGCCACCCACTCTTTTCAGATCATCCGCCTATCGCTGCGCCGCGAACTGCTATTAGCTCTAGCAGGCTGTTGAATTTCGATCCCGCGTAAACGGGATCCTGGGGCCGAACGTTATGGAAATCCTGTTCATGATCTTTGGCAGTGAATTCGATGCGCGGAATGGATGAGATGCAGGAAGCTCTTTTCACGACGGTCAAGCTTGAGGACTTCGTTCCGGCCGATCATCCGTTGCGCCCCATACGGTTGCTGGTCAATCAGGCGTTGAAGCGGCTCAACGGATTGTTCGGCATCATCTATGCGGACAGCGGCCGGGCCTCGATTGCACCGGAGAAGCTGGTGCGTGCGCTTCTGTTGCA
>NZ_WHNP01000091.1 GCF_009362735.1 Paraburkholderia franconis
TGTGAACGTGATCCCCCATCAGGTGCCCTTCGACAATTTTCGATTCCTTGTGGGACGCCAGCTCATGAAATATCTCTCCGAGCTGCCGACGCAACGCGCCGAATATCTGCTTCTTGCGCCGCTTCGGGATGAACACCACGTGATACTTGCAGTCCCATCTCGTGTGGCTCAGGCTCTGATACTCTTTCATCGTGAATCTCCTTCTCTTGGCAGAGACAGGAAATTCGCGCCGACCGTCGTAAAGGTCAAACCTTGGTGAGTCCACCGGCAGAGCCGGTGGCTTACCTCACTGAGTTAATCGACGCCGAACCGGACCTTACCACTAAATGCAGTTTAAAGCTTATGTCAAATACATAGGATAACTAACAATAGGCCAGCCTAACACGTCCGTAAGAAGTAGCAACGCGACGACCGAAGTGCCGACCTCTGGATGCAACTCTCCGCGACAAAGATCCTGCATCACGGCGCGCGTAGTCAATCGGCTTTGGCAGGCACCCTAATGCCGATACTTGATTCGCGTATCACCAGGTCTGGTTCGGCGAAATATTGAATTACAGGCTTCTTAGGTCCATCCGTCTGTTCGAGCCTTGCAAGAAGAGTACTGCTCGCCATCGTTCCGAGCTTATCGGCACCGGCCGACAGCGTGGTTAACGGCGGGTTCGTATGTTCTGCGGCGACAACATTATCACAGCCAACGACCGCCAGCGCCTGACCCGCGCGCTTGCCCATCCGGTCCAGTTCGTGCAGCACACCGAATGCGACTTGATCGTTGTAACAAACCACGGCCGTCGGGCGCGGCTTCATGTCGAATATTGCGCGTACCGCATCGCGCCCGCCTTTTGGCGTCAACTCGACATCGATGATCCATTCGTCGCTGACAGACAGGTCATGCCTGGCCATCGTCGACAGATACCCTTCCCTGCGCTGGTTCGCGACTGTGTAGCCCTTTCTGTTGCCAGCGAAGGCGATGCGCGTATGGCCTTGCTGGATCAGGTGCTCTGTGGCAAGCGCGAAGCCGTGCGCATTGTTTACGCCTACCGTGTCGACGTTCGTACCCATTGGACGCATCACAAGTACGAGAGGTACACCCCATGACTGGATCTCGGCAGGCAGATTGTCGGGGGTTCCCAACGCGGGCGACATGATAAGTCCGGCAACGTTCTGCTCGCGCATCGAGCGCAGCACCCGCGTCTGCGTCTCAATGCTCTCGGCTGTGTGCGCCATCAGCGTCGTATAGCCGGCCTGCGCGAGCACACGTTCGATAGCAACCAGCAGTTCAACGAAGAACGGATTCGTCAGATCGTTGATCACCATTCCGATGGTCGTGCTGCGCCGTCCGCGAAGATTTGCCGCGCCACGGTTGTACACGTAGCCCAGCGCGCGCGCCGCCTCGCGTACCTTCTCTGCTGTCTCAGCCTTGATACGAGGGCTTTCCTGCAATACAAGCGAGACGGTCGATTTCGACACGCCAGCAGACGCGGCGATGTCCTGAATGGTCGGGCCGGATTTCATGTTGCTTTGCACAATTGGAACGTTCCAAAAACTCATTGACAGCGTGAAATGAGTCTACTACAGTTTGTTGGAACGATCCAACAACGCGAATTGGAACGTTCCAATGGAGAGAGACATGACGGCAAAAATTCGCTGGGCGCTGATTGGCGCCAGCACCATCGCCGACGAATGGATGATCAATGCGATCCGTTCGCAACCGGATGGCGAGATCGCCACGGTCGTGAGCGGTAGCGCCGAACGCGCGCGCGAATTTGCGCAAAAGCACCATCTTCCGGCCCACTCGGCTGACCTCGACGCCGTGCTCGCAGACCCGTCCATCACGGCGGTCTACATCAGCAGCACCAACGAAAAACATCTGCCGCAGGCCCTCGCGGCAGCAAAAGCCGGCAAGCACGTGCTATGCGAAAAGCCCCTTGCGCTGACCGAAGACGAGGCCGCGCAGATGATCGAGGCGTGCGTATCACACGATGTGCGGCTCGGTACGAATCATCACCTGCGCTGCGCGGCCACACACCGGAAAATCCGCGAGCTTATCCGCACGGGAGAGGTTGGAACGCCCCTCTTCGCCCGCGTTTTTCATGCCGTGTCGCTACCGCCACATCTGCGGGGCTGGCGCATCGAGCGACCGGATGCCGGCGGCGGCGTCATCCTCGACATCTCCGTCCACGACATTGACACGCTGCGCTTTGTCCTCGATGACGAACCCGTTGAAGTCAGCGCAATGACGGCGTCGGGAACGATGTCCTCGGCGGGCCTCGCCGACGGTGTGATGGCCATCGTGCGGTTCAAAGAAGGCGTACTCGCCCAGCTGCACGATGCGTTCACCGTGCCTTACGCACCGACGGGACTCGAAATTCACGGCACCTCCGGTTCGCTCTTCGCGAAGGACGTGATGACGCAGCGACCTGTCGGCGAAATTTCGCTTCGCACGCCAGACGGCACGCAAATCATTGAGATTGAACATCACGACCTGTACGGCACCGGCGTCGCTGAATTCCATCGCTCCATTTCTGAAGGACAGAACCCCGCTGCGACGGGCATCGACGGCTATCGCTCGCTCGTCGCGGCGCTGTCCATTGTGCAGTCGGCCGATGCGGGCGGACACGTGACGGTCCCGTCCCGCTTCGCTGAATAAAAGTTTGAGGAGATTGACTGTGCGTTCCAGCAAGGTTGTTTCATTGGCCCACGCAGCGAGCCTGATCGGCGATGGTGACATCGTCACAGTGAGTTCGTCGAGTGGTCTCGGTTGTCCCGACGCGATGCTCGCGGCCATTGGCGCGCGGTTCGACGCCGAAGGCCATCCGCAAAATCTGACGATGCTCCATCCGATTGCCGCCGGCGACATGTACGGCATCAAGGGCATCGATCACATCGCGAAGAAAGGACTGGTTCAAACGGTCATTGCTGGCTCGTTTCCGAGTGGCCCGTCGAGCCTGCCGATGCCCGACATCTGGCATCTCGTTACCGACAACACAATCCGCGCATACAACCTGCCGAGCGGTGTGATGTTCGACATGCATCGCGAAGTCGCGGCGAAGCGACCGGGCGTGCTGACCAAGGTCGGTCTCGATACCTACGTCGACCCCGACCGTCAGGGCGGCGCGATGAACGCGCAGGCGTCCGAGCACCCGATCGTCGAGAAAGTCTCTTTCGCGGGCGACGAGTGGCTGTACTACAAGAACTTCGTACCGCGCGTCGCCATCGTACGCGCGACTACAGCGGACGAGCGCGGCAACCTTTCGTTTGAACACGAAGGCGCGCTGCTCGGCGGACGCGACCAGGCGCTGGCCGCGCGCAACAACGGCGGCATCGTGATCGCTCAGGTGAAGCGCGTCGTGAAGGCGGGTTCGCTGCACACCCAGCAGGTCCACATCCCTTGCAATCTGGTGGACTACGTGGTCGTCGATCCCGAGCAGAAGCAGACCACGCAGATCGAATACGACCCGGAAATCAGCGGCGAAGTGAAGCTGCCGGATAGTGCCTTTGCATTCGCCGAGTGGAACGCGGACAAGGTCATTGCACGTCGTGCCGCAATGGAACTCGCGCAAAACGATGCAGTAAATCTTGGTTTCGGCATCTCCGCGAACGTGCCACGCATCCTGCTCGAAGAAGGATATCGCGATGACGTGACATGGGTGATTGAACAGGGCGCAGTTGGCGGTGTACCGCTTCTCGGTTTTGCATTCGGATGTTCGGGCAACGCGGACGCCATCATGCCCTCGCCGTCGCAATTCGTGTACTTCCAGGGCGGCGGCTTCGATGTCTCGCTGCTTTCCTTCCTGCAGGTCGACCGCTTCGGCAACGTGAACGTGTCGAAACTGCCGAGCAAGCCTTATCTCACGGCCGGTTGCGGCGGTTTCATCGATATCACCACGCATGCGAAGCGGATCGTCTTCAGCGGCTATTTCACGGCGGGCGCGAAGATCGAAGTGGGTAATGGCCAACTGAAGATCATCAAGGAAGGCAAGAAGAAGTTCATCGCAGATGTGGACCACGTAACCTTCAGCGGCCGCATGGGACGCAAGCGCAATCAGGAAGCGTTATACGTCACGGAACGCTGCGTCATCCGGCTCGGCGACGCGGGCCTCGAGGTCATCGAAATTGCGCCCGGCGTCGATCTGCAAAAGGATGTGCTCGACCAGAGCGACATCGAGCTGGCCGTCTCCCCTTCCCTGAAGACCATGGATGCGTTGATTTTCACGGACGCACCGTTCGGCCTCCAACTGAAGGAGGCACGTCATGGCTGACCAGCAACTCATCCAGATTGAGGCGAAGAACGCCGTTGCGATCGTGACGCTCAATCGACCGGACAAGCTGAATGCACTGACGCCCGAGATGCTCGAACAGCTCGAAGCGGCAGCGGCGCAGCTGGAAGCTGATACAAGCGTGCGTGCCGTCGTTCTGACGGGTGCCGGCGAACGCGCCTTCTGCGTCGGCGCAGACGTCAACCAGTGGTCTGCCCTTGCACCACTGGACATGTGGCGAGTGTGGGTGACACGCGGTCATCGCATCTTCGACCGCTGGGCGGCATTGCGTCTGCCCGTCGTCGCCGCGATCAACGGTCCCGCGTTCGGGGGCGGCCTCGAACTCGCCGCCGTGGCAGACGTGCGAGTGGCGGAACCCACCGCCACGTTCGCGCTGCCCGAAGCCAGCATCGCGACCTGCCCAGGCTGGTCGGGGACCCAGCGGCTGGTTTCGCTGATCGGTCCGAGCCACGTGAAGTCGCTTGCACTAACCGGCAGGCGCATTGACGCACAGCGCGCGTACAGCATCGGCCTCATCGACGAAATCTCCGAAGCGAAAGGGGCGCTTGCGGCCGCTATCGCTGTCGCTGAAAAGATCGCGACGCTCGCGCCCGTCTCCGTACAACTGACGAAGCAACTCATCAACGCCGCCTCGGGATTCGGGGCTGGTGCAACCCTGGAAGCCATGGCAGGAGCGCTGTCCGCAACAACGCAGGACGCACGAGAAGGCATGGCCAGTTTCCGCGAACGGCGCCCGGCGCAATACGAGGGTCAATGACATGACGAACATCACCGCTATTCCCGCTGCAACCGCGCTTTTGACGAGCGACAAGCCAGCGGACCAGGAAGCCTTCAATGGCCGCATGTACATCAACGGCATGTGGGTCGAGTCTGCGGACAAGCAGCGCTTCGAGCGCCGCAGTCCTGCTCATGGGCACGTAGTCAGCACGTTTCCGGAAGCGACGCCTGCAGATGTCGAGCAGGCCATCAAGGCTGCCGACTTCGCCTTCCGGCACGGTCAATGGCCGAAGCTCAAGGGCGCAGAGCGCGCGAGAATTCTTCTCGCAGTCGCCGATGGCATCAAGGCCCGCGTCGAGAAGATGTCGCTGCTGGAGTCGCTCGAAACGGGTAAGCCGCTCGCGCAGGCGACCGGCGAAGTGTCCGGCTGCGTCGACCTCTGGCAATACGCGGCGAGCCTTGCGCGCACGACCAGCGGCGACGCATACGACACGCTCGGCGAAGACATGCTGGGCATCGTCCTGCGCCAGCCTATTGGCGTGGTCGGTCTCATCACGCCGTGGAATTTCCCGCTCTGGATTCTTTCGCAGAAGCTGCCGTTTGCGCTTGCGGCGGGCTGCACGTGCGTCGTCAAACCGAGTGAGCTGACATCGAGCACGACTGTCATGCTGATGAAAATTCTCGAAGAAGCCGGTGTGCCTGCTGGCGTCGTCAATGTGGTGACGGGCAAAGGCCCGACCGTCGGCCAGCCGCTCGCCGAGCACGACGCCATCGACATGCTGTCGTTCACCGGTTCGACGCGTGTCGGCAGCCTGTTAGGCGGGCTCGCCTCGAAAAAGCTGAAAAAGATTGCGCTCGAGCTCGGCGGCAAGAACCCGCAGATCATTTTCCCCGATTGCGACTGGGACGCGATGGTGGATGCCGTCGTGTTCGGCGTGTATTTCAACGCTGGCGAATGCTGCAACAGCGGTAGCCGTGTGCTGGTGCACGAATCGATTGCCGAGCGCTTTGCACAAGCCGTTGTCGAGCGTGCGCGCCAGGTGCCTGTTGGAGATCCCCTGCATCCTGATTGCAAGATCGGCGCGATCGTCAGCGAGAACCAGCTTGGCGAGATCCTCGGGAACATCAATAAAGGCGTTGCAGCTGGCGCACGCCTGCGTCTCGGCGGCAAGCGTTATGACGCGCAAGGTCTGTATCTCGAACCGACCATCATCAGTGACGTGAAGCCTGACATGAGCATCGCGCGCGAAGAAATCTTCGGCCCAGTGCTCGCCATCATCCCCTTCTCCGACGCACAGCACGCCATCGAAATTGCGAACGACACGGCCTACGGATTGTCGGCCGCCGTCTGGAGCAACGACATCAATACGTGCCTGACGGTTGCGCGCGGTGTCGACGCGGGCACCGTCTGGGTCAACACCTTCCTCGATGGCTATCCGGAGCTGCCGTTCGGCGGTTTCAAGTCGAGCGGCGTCGGACGCGAACTCGGCAAGCAGGCCGTCGAGGACTACACCGAAACGAAGACGATCCAGCTTCATATCGGACAGCGCAAGAACTGGTGGTTGCCGAGAAAGCCAGCTTAATCCCCCTGACTTCACCCGGTTTCGGCAGAGTCACGCCGGAGTGCCAGCAGAGAAACCCCATCAAGGGAGCGTCAAAATGGAGACAAAGATGTTCAAGAAGCGTATTGCAGCAATCGCAGTCGGTCTCGTTGCCTGTCACACGCTGTCGGCCGTTGCGGCCGACAGCAAGCAGGTAGAAGTCATGCACTGGTGGACTTCCGGTGGCGAAGCCAAGGCCCTTACCGTTCTCAAAGACGGCCTTAAGGCGAAGGGCTATGCATGGAAGGACAGCCCTATTGCGGGCGGTGGCGGTGAAGCCGCACGTACGGTGCTGAAGGCGCGTGTCGCATCAGGCAACCCGCCAGATGCAATCCAGATGCTCGGCTTCACGATCCCCGAATACGCGCAGGAGGATTATCTGCAGAGCCTCGATTCAGTTGCATCGAAGGAAGGCTGGGACAAACTCGTCCCGCCGCCGATCCAGAAGTTCTCCAAGGTGGACGGACACTGGGTTGCCGCCCCTATCGATGTTCATCGCACAAACTGGATCTGGGCAAACAAGAAGATCTTCGACCAGCTCAAACTCACGCCGCCGAAGACCTTTGATGAGCTCATCGCCGATGCCGACAAGATCCGCAAGGCCGGCTACATTCCGCTCGCGCACGGCGGCCAGGCGTGGCAGGAAGCAACGATCTTCGACAGCGCCGTGATGTCGGCTGGCGGTCCGAAGTTTTACCAGCAGGCCCTCGTCAAGCTGGACCCCAGCGCGCTCGGCTCGAAGACGATGGAAAAGGCTTTCGACCAGATGCGCGCGCTGCGCGGCATGGTTGACCCCAACTTCCCGGGGCGTGACTGGAACCTCGCCACTTCGATGGTGATCAGCGGCAAGGCTGCCATGCAGATCATGGGCGACTGGGCGAAGGGCGAGTTCGCATCGGCTGGCAAGCAGCCGAACGTCGACTATCTGTGCTTCCAGTACCCGGGCACGGAAGGCGACTTCATCTTCAACTCTGACCAGTTCGCCCCCTTCAAGAAGGGCGACGCGAGCATGCCGGGTGAAGACGCGTTCGCGTCAACGATCATGGACAAGGGCGTGCAGGCGAAATTCAACCAGATCAAAGGTTCGATTCCCGCACGACTCGACGTCCCTCAGGACGGCTTCGACGAATGCGGCAAGAAATCGATGAGCGACATGCGCGCCGCCCTGAAGACTGATTCGATGGTCGGCAGCTTCGCGCACGGACATGCAATGCCCGATGGCCCGAAGAACGCGGTCTATGACGTCGTCACGCACTTCTTCAATTCGACCCAGTCGTCTGCGGACGCCGTGAAAGCGCTCGTCGCGGCTGTGAAGAACTCGCAGTAAGCCAACTGGTCCTCGTGAGCGGGCGGCACCCAAAGCCGCTCCCCACGAGGCCCGTCATCTCTGACGGTAGGTGTTGCCATGCTCTCGCAAAATCGCGCCCACGCGGCGCCCACCCTTGAAGATCTGAACAACGGCTCCGGCCACAGTCCGACGCAAAGGCGCTCGAAGTTGCGCAATCGTTTCGAAGCTGTGTTGCCGAAGATCGTGCTCAGCCCGACATTGTTTATCACGCTGATCTTCGTGTACGGATTTATCGTCTGGACCACGCTGCTTTCGTTCACCCGCTCACGTGCCTTCGCCAACTTCCACTGGGCGGGCCTCCTTCAGTATGGCCGCGTATGGGACCACCCGCGCTGGCACGTGGCAATCGGTAACCTCGGCATTTACGCGTCGCTCTACGTCGTGCTCTGCATGGCGATCGGTCTCGGACTTGCAATTCTGCTTGATCAGCGCATTCGCGCCGAAGGCGGATTACGGGCGCTTTTCCTTTACCCGATGGCGCTGTCGTTCATCGTCACGGGCACCGCGTGGAAGTGGATTCTGAATCCGGGTCTCGGCCTCACCAAGCTGTTTCATGACTGGGGCTGGACGAGCTTCCAGTTCGACTGGATCATCAACGACGACATGGCGATCTACACCGTCGTCATCGCCGCCGTGTGGCAGGCATCGGGCTTCGTGATGGCGATGTTTCTGGCGGGTCTGCGTGGCATCGACCAGGAACAGGTGAAGGCCGCGTCGATCGATGGTGCGCGCATGCCGGCCATCTATCGCCGAATCATCATTCCGCAATTGCGGCCGGTGTTCGTATCAGCATTCGTGATTCTCGTTCACCTCGCCGTCAAGAGCTATGAACTTGTCATTGCCTTGACGGGCGCAGGTCCGGGCTATTCGACCGAACTACCCTCGACCTTCATGTACTCGTTCACATTCACCCGTAACGAACTGGGCATGGGTGCGGCGAGCGCGGTAATGATGCTGTGTACCGTCGCGGCCATCATGGTGCCCTACCTCTACTCCGAAATGCGACCGCGCCGCAAGAGCGCCGGCCATTGAACTACCCGATAGCCTTTCAGGAGACAAACAATGGCTACCAAGACATGGGACTCGCCACAGATGGTGGTGGGCAAGCACAACTACGTCTCGCGAATCGTCATCTATTCGCTGCTGGCGATCGCGGCCGTGGTCTATCTCGTACCCCTGCTCGTGATGCTGCTGACGTCGTTCAAGCCGCTCCCCGAAGTGTATTCGGGCAATATTCTCGCGCTACCGCACGAATGGACACTGGCTGCTTGGGAGAAAGCATGGGGTTCGGCCTGTGTGGGACTTGACTGCTCGGGCGTCAAAGGCTTCTTCTGGAATTCATTCCGGATGGTCTTCGCCGCTGTTGGGATCTCCACGTTGCTCGGCGCATTGAATGGCTATGTGCTGACCAAGTGGCGCTTCAGAGGCGACAACCTGCTGTTCGGCCTGATCCTGTTCGGCTGCTTCATCCCGTTCCAGATCGTGCTGATTCCGATGGCGTCGTTTCTCGGCAAGATTGGTCTCGCACAATCGATTACCGGTCTCGTGTTTGTGCATGTCGTGTACGGCCTTTGCTTCACGACGCTCTACTTCCGCAACTACTACGTCGCGTTTCCGGATGAACTGGTGAAAGCGGCGATGATTGACGGTGCGCGCTTCTTTCGCATCTTCTTCCGCATCCTGCTACCCAACTCGGTGCCAATCATCACGGTCACTGTGATCTGGCAGTTCACAAATATCTGGAACGACTTCCTTTTTGGTGCTTCGTTTACGACGGGTAGCTCTGCACCTATCACTGTCGCGCTGAACAACATCGTGAACACATCGACGGGCGTCAGGGAATACAACGTCCACATGGCCACGGCCATGATCGCCGCACTGCCGACGCTGTTCGTCTACATCGTGGGTGGTCGCTATTTCGTACGCGGTCTGATGGCCGGCTCGGTCAAGGGGTAAATCATGTCTTCTCTGCACGTATCCAAGGTTCGCAAGGCCTACGGCTCCACTGAGATCCTCAAGGAGATCAACATCGATGTCGACGACGGCGACTTTCTCGTCCTCGTCGGACCGTCCGGCTGCGGCAAGTCCACACTGCTTTCGCTGATTGCGGGCCTCGACACGCTCTCGGGCGGTGAGATTCGCATCGGCAACGACAGGGTCAACGATCTGCACCCGAGCGAGCGGGACATCGCGATGGTGTTTCAGAGCTACGCGCTGTATCCGAACATGTCCGTCGCGCAGAACATCAGCTTCGGGCTGGAAATGCGCAAGGTCTCGAAAAGCGAGCGCGAAAAGGCCGTGCAGGATGCCGCGCGCCTGTTGCAGATCGAGCATCTGCTCGACCGGCGTCCGGGTCAGCTTTCTGGCGGCCAGCGTCAGCGTGTCGCGATGGGCCGCGCGCTCGTGCGTCACCCGAAGATCTTCCTGTTCGACGAACCGCTGTCGAATCTCGACGCGAAATTGCGCGTCGACATGCGCACCGAGATCAAGAAGCTGCATCAGCGCCTGGGCGCGACCATCGTCTATGTCACGCACGACCAGATTGAAGCGATGACGCTCGCGACACGCATCGCCGTGATGAAGGGCGGCGTGCTGCAACAGCTCGGCACACCCGCCGAAGTCTATAACACGCCCGCCAACACGTTCGTCGCGACGTTCATGGGTTCGCCGTCGATGAACCTGATTCCTGCGCGTATCGAGCGCGCGAACGGCTCGCTCCAGCTTCGTGTAGGCGAAGGTCATGGCGCGATTGCGCTCGATCTGCCGCAACAACCGGCGGCCGTCGAGCGCTACATCGGAAAGAAGGTAATTGCGGGTCTGCGCCCCGAAGCAATCGGCGTCGAGAACGAGCGTGCCGCCTCGGCGCTACGCACCGTGCCGGTGACGATTAACATGCTGGAACCGACCGGCCCCGACACGCTCGCCGTGCTCGATTTCGGCGGCATGGAAGTGGCCGCGCGTCTTGGCGCGGACATGCCTCACTCGTCGGGCGAGCGATGCGAACTGCGCGTCGATCTGTCGAAGCTCGTGCTGTTCGACGCCGATACCGAAGTCCGGATTCACTGAGCGCGCAACGTAACGACAGATGGTGCAGCTATGACCAACTCAGAGGAAAAATTACCTGTCGCACTGGTGACGGGTGCCCGGCGCGGCATCGGCCGGTCGATCTGCGTAGCGCTCGCGCGGCGCGGCTTCGATATCGTGCTGACAGATGTCGTCAACGACGAGGACGCGGCAACGACGTGTGGACTGGTGCGCGACGAAGGCCAGGACGCGCTCTTCATACAGAGCGACCTGAGCGATGTTGCGTCGCACGCGAATGTCGTCGAAGAAGCCGTGCACTTCAAAGGCAGTATCGAATGTCTCGTGAATAACGCGGGCGTCGGTTCGCCCAGCCGCGGCGATCTGCTGGATGTGCCGCCGCACGCATTCGATGCGGTGCTCGGCGTGAATCTGCGCGGCACGTTTTTCATGACGCAGGCCGTCGCGCGCCACATGGCCTCGGTAACATCGGGTGCCCCGCGCTCGATTATCACGGTGTCGTCCGTATCGGCGGAAATGGCCTCACCCGAACGCGCCGAATACTGCCTGTCCAAAGCCGCGTTGCCGATGATGACGCGGCTCTTCGCGCTTCGGCTCGCAAGCGCCAACGTCAGCGTATTCGAGGTGCGGCCGGGCATCATCCGCACACCCATGACGGCGGGCGTCGCGCAAAAGTACGAAGCGCGTTTCCACGAAGGCCTTGTACCTGTTGGACGCTGGGGCGAAAGCGACGAGGTAGGCCAGGCCGTCGCGACACTGGCCAATGGCTCGCTGCCCTTCGCGACGGGTAGCGTCGTGAACGTGGATGGCGGCCTGTCCATCCCTGCTTTCTGAGCCGACTGACATGAATACGACGACATACGACTACGTGATTGTGGGCGGCGGCTCGGCAGGCTGCGTGCTGGCCAACCGCCTGAGTGCCGATCCCTCGGTCAAGGTGCTGCTGCTTGAGGCGGGTGGCGCGGACCGTCATCCATTCTTCTCGATGCCTGCCGGCTTTGCGAAGATGACGCGCGGCATAGGCTCGTGGGGCTGGTTCACGGTGCCGCAAAAGCATCTGAACAATCGGGTGCTGCGCTTTACACAGGCCAAGGTTATCGGCGGCGGCTCCTCGATTAACGCGCAAATCTATACGCGTGGTGTACCGGCAGATTACGACGACTGGGAACAGAAAGGGGGTGCAACTGGCTGGTCTTATCGCGATGTACTGCCCTACTTCAAGAAGTCCGAAAACAACCAGCGCTTTGCCAACGAATATCACAGCTACGGCGGACCGCTGGGTGTGTCGAATCCGATCAGTCCGTTACCGATCTGCGAGGCATTCTTTCAGGCGGGACAGGAGTTGGGTATTCCGTTCAATCCCGACTTCAATGGCGTCAGCCAGGAAGGCTTGGGCTATTACCAGCTCACCCAGCTGAACGCGCGTCGCTCCTCGGCCGCAGCGGGTTTTATTCGGCCGGTACTGGGACGGCCCAATCTGACCGTAAGGATGCAGGCCCGTTCACTCCGCGTGATCGTCGAAGCCAATCGCGCGTCGGGCGTCGAATACGTGATCAGCGACGGCCGTAACCCGCAGATTGTGCGCGCTTCGTGCGAAGTGATTGTAGCCTCAGGCGCGATCGGCTCACCGAAGCTCCTGATGCAGTCGGGCATCGGTCCCGCCGATCATCTGGAATTCGTCGGCATCAAGCCGGTTCATAACCTTCGCGGAATCGGGTCCAACCTGCAGGACCACCTCGATCTGTTCGTGATTGCAGAATGTACGGGCGATCACACGTACGACAAGTACAACAAGCCGCACTACGCCGCATGGGCCGGATTGCAATACCTGTTGCTGAAGAAAGGCCCCGTTGCGTCCAGTCTCTTTGAAACGGGCGGCTTCTGGTATGCGGATAGTCAGTTGCACGACCGCTCTCCCGATATCCAGTTCCACCTGGGACTCGGGTCCGGCATCGAAGCCGGTATGGCAAAACTGAAGAATGCAGGTGTCACGCTAAACACGGCGTACCTTCGCCCCCGCTCGCGCGGCACCGTTCGACTTGCAAGCAAGGATCCCGCTGCCGCTCCGTTGCTCGACCCCAACTACTGGGACGACCCGCATGACCGCGACATGGCGATAAAAGGCCTGCGGCTCGCGCGCGACATCATGCGCGCGCCAGCGTTGAAGCGCTTCGTCCAGAGCGAGATTCTGCCCGGGCCGCGCGCCAATACCGACCAGGAACTGTTCGAGTACGCCTGCGCAAACGCAAAGACTGACCATCACCCGGTTGGCACGTGCCGTATGGGACGACCCGATGATCCGGACAGCGTTGTCACACCGGATCTGCGTCTGATCGGACTCGAGGGCCTGCGCGTCGTCGACGCGTCCGTCATGCCCTATCTGCCCTCCTGCAACACAAATGCACCGACGATCATGGTCGCCGAAAAAGCTGCCGACATGATCCTTCACCCCCAGACATTGAGAGGAATGAATGAAGATCAATCTGCCAACACTGGAAGGAACAATCCAGCCGTACGCGATGCAACAACTGGACGACCAGCCTCCGCCGTCCACCGCGCCGACGTTTAACCGTATCGCTTATGCGGCGGCGCATGTCGTCGTCGATTCGTCGCGTGCGTATGAGCCATGGGGTGACGCGCCGTGCATCGACTGGGAGGCCACGCTCGAATTTCGCAGCTACCTGTATGGCCTCGGCTTCAAGGTCGCAGAAGCAATGGATACAGCGCAGCGCGGTATGGGCGTCGGCTGGCCGACAGCGGCCGAACTGATCCGCCGCAGCATCGCGCACGCGCGTGACATCCCAGGTGCGGACCTCGCATGCGGCGCGGGCACTGACCATCTTGATAGCGGCCGCACACATTCCCTCGCCGATATTATCAATGCGTACGCGGAGCAGTTCGACGTGATCGAGTCGGCTGGCGGCCGCCCGATCATGATGGCAAGCCGTGCGCTTTGCGCGGCGGCTCGCTCTGCCGACGATTACCAGCATGTCTACGATGCGGTGATTTCCGCCTCGCGCAACAAGGTCGTGCTCCACTGGCTAGGCGATGCGTTCGACGCGCAACTCGCAGGGTACTGGGGCAGCCGCGACGTAGCGACGGCAATGGCGACCGTGCTCGACATCATCAAGCGTCATCAGAACAAGATCGAGGGCATCAAGATTTCGCTGCTCAATGCAGACTACGAGCGTCAGCTCAGGTCGCAGCTCTCCGAAGGCGTCGTGATGTTCACGGGCGACGATTACAACTACGGCGAACTCATCGCAGGAGACAGCACTGGCCATTCGCATGCGCTGCTCGGCATATTCGATCCGATCGCAGCCGTCGCCTCACGTGCACTGACGAAGCTCGCCACCGGGGATCTCGATGCCTATCGACAACTGATCGATCCGACCGTCGCCCTGTCGCGAGCGCTGTTCGTTGCGCCGACGCAGTACTACAAGGCGGGCGTCGTCTTTCTTGCATGGCTTAACGGTCATCAACGTCATTTCTCGTTGGCGGGCGGCATGCAATCGGCGCGCTCCGTCGTTCACTATGCCGAGGTCTTCCGCAAGGCCGACATGGCAGGCGTCCTGACCAAACCCGACCTGGCCCGTCAGCGCATGAGCCAGTTCCTTGCTCTGAATGCAGGAATCGACAACCGACAGTGAACGGACACGCCCCACGCCTTCAGGCCAGGCGTGGATGCGAGCCTCACGGTTTTATCAAACGAAGGAGGCCAACATGGTCAGAGGAACGGAAAAAGTCTCTCGTACCGGTGGCCTTCGGCACCAGGCACAAAAGCTTGTATTACCACGCTTCGATGCGGCGGCTGCCAGGGCAATCGGCGAGATTACGTTCAATCTTGCTTTCAGGCGCGGACTGACGATCACTGTCTGCATAGCGCGACCGGGACAGACCTTGTATTTCAGCGCAATGGAAGGCGCCGACCCAGACGACGAGTCCCGCTTGCTGAAACGGATGAGGACTGTATTTGCGTTTGGAGAAAGTTCGCTCGAGGTTGGCATCCGCTTACGGCAGAGCGGACGATCACTGAATGATTTCGGGTTCGCCCCGGCGACGCACAGCGTCAACGGCGGTGCCATTCCGCTGTGCGTCGAGAACGGCGTAGTGAAAGGCGCGGCGGCGGTAGTGGGAATGAGCGATCAGGCTAACCACGACCTCATCACGGAGGCCGTTTGCTGGCATGTCGGCGTGGACTTTCCGCAATTCAAATCTGCGAGGCATGAGCGGCGGTCGCGCCCCGCTCCGTCGCGTAATAGTGAATCACCAAACACATGCAGGTTCTAGATGGAGACAAAGATGACAGGACAAGTATCGGCATTGCACTCTACAGCTACCACAACGGGTACCGAGGTCGCCGTCAACGGGAAGGACCTGCAAAGGGTCATTGGCGCGAGTGTCGCCGGTAGCGCGATGGAATGGTACGACTTCAGCATATACGGCACGGCGTCGGCGTTGATCTTTTCGGACCTGTTCTTTCCCGGCCTGGATAAGGCGGCAGGATTGCTGGCGATTTTCGGTGCGTATGCTGCAGGCTTTTTCGCGCGGCCTTTCGGTGGACTCTTTTTCGGCTGGCTAGGTGATAAATACGGCCGCAAGAGCGTGCTCGTCGCGACTGTCCTGCTCATGGGCGGATCGACATTCTGCATCGGTCTGCTACCCACCTACGACAGCGTTGGAGTCTGGGCCGCGGTGCTACTGGTGGTGCTGCGACTGCTTCAGGGTTTTGGCGCGGGCGCCGAACAGGCTGGCGCGTCGCTCATTGTGTCCGAATTCGCACCACCTGCACGCCGTGGCTTCTATGCAGCAATGCCTTTTGCGGGATGTATCGTAGGGATTCTTCTCGCGAACGCAATCTTTACGGCAGTGCAGCACTTGCCGAAGTCGGACTTTCTGAGTTACGGCTGGCGGATACCGTTTCTGTTCAGCGCCGCTGTGGTTGTTGCGGGGTTCATTATCAGAATGAAGGTCAAAGAGAGCCCCGTATTCGAAGAAATCAAAAACACCGGGCATGCCAGCAAGCGTCCCGTTAAAGACTTGTTGTCCGAAGCACGCGGTACATTGGTGGTCGCGTTCTGCCTGCGTGTCGGGGAGAATGGCTCTTCTTACCTTTACCAGGTTTTTGCGCTGAGCTACCTGACCAAAGTGCTGCTTGTCGACAAATCGGTGGGAACGATGGGTCTTACCATCGCGGCTGCACTGGCGGTTCTGACGATACCCCTGATGGGGGGGCTTTCGGACAGGTTTGGCCGCCGCCTGATGTACCGACTGGTTGCACTTTTCACGTGCCTCTGGGCATTCCCCGCCTTCTGGCTGTTCACAACCAAAGACCCAGCGTTGGTTATCCTAAGTATGTCCATTGCCATCGGCGTCGGAGTCTTTGGCATGTATGGTATCCAGGGAGCTTACTTTCCTGAATTGTTTAACGCGCGTTATCGGTATACCGGCATCGCTGTCAGTAAAGAGTTCGCCGCTGTGGCATCCGGCGGCATCGCTCCGTTCATCGCTGCTGCGTTGCTCGGATGGACTCAGGGCGCATATTGGCCGATCGCCACCTACATCGCGGTTCTTGCCGGTATCAGTTTCATTGCAACGTTCTTTTCGCCCGAGACCAAGGGCATCAGCTTGCGTAATTGAACGGCGGACGGATCTCCACGCACCGTGCACAACACGTGCGTTTTGGGGTCGGATTTCCGGCCCTGTTTTTTGGTGTGACGCGGTTCTGGCAGCGCCGGTTTTCTACCTCGGGCCATCGAGCATCGAGGTTAGCTCTTTGATAGAACGGCCGGGAGCGGTCAAGGCGAGCGACACAATTTGGCGAGCTGATTCCGTGTATCTCTGCCTCGCCATCGACGCACGTCACTGCTGGTGCGGCCCGTCGCTAATGGCATCTGTTGAAGCAGCTGGACATAAGGGCCCCGGAGGGCACCCAAACTCCTCCGGGTTTGGGCAGTTCAAACTCCTCCACCTGAGAACCCCCGGCTGAGCTTTTGAGCGGGCGGCTAACGATGTTGCAGGACGTCTATTTTCTTCTCCTTCGAACAAGAAGGAGATCAGGGAGTGAACGTCTTGAAGCAACATCTGCAAAGCGCGATATTCACGTTGCTCGAACGCGAGGTGAGCCAACGCAGGATCCATGAGCTCACGGGCGTTGATCGCAAGACGATCCGTCGCTACCAGGCGATCTTCGAGTCCCAGCGTGCAGCGACAGCAANCCCCGGAGGGCACCCAAACTCCTCCGGGTTTGGGCAGTTCAAACTCCTCCACCTGAGAACCCCCGGCTGAGCTTTTGAGCGGGCGGCTAACGATGTTGCAGGACGTCTATTTTCTTCTCCTTCGAACAAGAAGGAGATCAGGGAGTGAACGTCTTGAAGCAACATCTGCAAAGCGCGATATTCACGTTGCTCGAACGCGAGGTGAGCCAACGCAGGATCCATGAGCTCACGGGCGTTGATCGCAAGACGATCCGTCGCTACCAGGCGATCTTCGAGTCCCAGCGTGCAGCGACAGCAAATTCCCCCACGGTGCCCGCCGGCCCGGTACAGCCGGTGGGCGCGCAAACTCCTCCACCTCAAACTCCTCCACCCCCGCGCCCACCGGCTTCTGATGCTGCCGCGCCAGCCAAACCCTTCAATTTCGCCCGCTCGGCGAGCGAACCCCATCGCGAGTGGATCGAGCAGCAGGTGCGCCTGAGGCGCAACGCCCAGGCCATTTACCAGGATCTGGTCGACCAGTTCGGCTTTACCGCCAGTTACGACAGCGTCAAGCGTTTCGTGCGCGCCCTTCGTCACGTCGAACCCGAGCAGTTTGACCGCCTCGAGTTCGCGCCCGGCGAAGAAGCCCAGGTTGATTACGGCGAAGGCGCGCTTACGCGCGATCCGAAGACGGGCCGCTTCCGGCGCCCACGGCTGTTCGTGATGACACTGCGATACTCACGGCGCAGCTTCCGGCGCGTGGTCTGGAAGTCGAGCAAACAGGTCTGGGCACAACTGCACGAAGAAGCCTTCCGGTACTTCGGTGGCACAGTCAGCTATGTCGTGCTCGACAACCTCCGCGAGGGCGTTATTACGCCCGACCTGTACGAGCCGGAGATCAACCGGCTTTACGCCGCGATGCTCGAGCATTACGGCGTAATCGCCGATCCTGCCCGGGTACGCGATCCGAATCGAAAGGGTGCCGTAGAGAACGCGATCCAGCATACGCAGAACACGGCGCTGACTGGCCGGCGCTTCGAGTCGCTCGAGGCCCAGAACGAATTCCTGATGCACTGGGAGGAGAACTGGGCAGCCAAACGCATCCACGGCAGCGCGCGGCGGCAGGTCGAGGCCATGTTCCGGGAGGAGAAGCCGCACCTGAGGCCGTTGCCGGCAACCGGATTCCGCTACTTCAGTGAGGTCGTGCGCACCGTCTGGGACGACACGACAGTGAGCGTCGATCGCAGCAATTACGCAGCCCGGCCCGCGCCGATCGGCAGTCTTGTGTGCGTGCGCATTTACGAGACCACCATCGAGATCCGTGATCGCCGGACGCAGGAACTGCTGCGAACCCACGCGCGCGCCTCACTACCAGGCTCGCTCGAGCTTCCCGAGAGCGAGCGCCCGTTCAACCCGTCACGCCAGACACGGATTGCACTCGCCAGTGCCGGCGACATCGGACCGCAAGCGAAGGCGCTCTGCCAGCACATGTTCGACGCCGAAGGTCGTGTCGGCCATCGCGGCATGTGGGGCATCGTCGGACTGGCGAAGAGGTATCCCGCCCGACTCGTCGAGCAGGCGTGCGATCACGCGCTGCGCCATCACGTCTACCGGTACCGGCAGGTGCGCGCGATTGTTGAGCGGCTGTTCGAGCAGGCCCTTGAGCGCCTCGACAGCGCGCCGCAACTCGCCTTGCCGCTGACGCAGGAGCACCCGCTGATCCGACCGGCCGCCGAATACAGCGAGCTGTTCAGCGCCGGCGCTGCGCACAACGCCGGATCCATCACTTCCACCAACGGAGAAACCACATGACCACAGCACTCCCGGACATCGAACGCGCCCTCAGACTGCTGCACCTGTCCGGCGTGCGCGACACGCTTGAGACACGTGTGCTGCAGGCGCAGGGCACCCAGCAACCGTTTCTCGAAACATTCGCGCTGATCCTGCAGGATGAACTCGATCGCCGGCACTCGCGGCTCATTGAGCGCCGCTACCAGCAGTCGGGACTTGAAGAGAAGCTGACGCTTACCGAGTTCGACTGGTCGTTCAATCCCAGACTGCCGCGTCAGGCATGCTTCCAGCTGCACACGCTGAAGTTCATCGCCGAAGGCAGCAACGCGCTCATCATCGGCAAACCGGGTACTGGCAAGTCGCACGTTGCAAAGGCCATTGCCTACCAGGCCGTCCTGCAGGGCTACAAGGTCCAGTACCTTGAGACCGACGACTTCTTCAACCGCTACGTTCTCAGTCCACCCGCGCAGCGGGAAACGCGCCTGCGCGCCATCCTCGATGGCGATCTGCTCGTGCTTGATGACCTGTTCCTGTCACGAACGATTCCCGACGACGCCGGCGCGCTGCTGCAAATGTTGATCCACCAACGCTACAAGCTGCGTCGCAGCGTCGTCGTGACGTCCAACCGCGTCGTCCAGGACTGGGGCGCTTACCTTGGCGACAACACGATGAGCACCACAATCCTCGACCGCCTCATGCATCACTGCCACCTGCTCGAGTTCGACGGTCGCAGCTATCGACTTAAAGAGGCCGCTGAAACCCTTGCGCGAAAAACAAAAGAGAGCTAAATAACGTCCACGTCCTGCTTCACGGGGTGGGGGAATTTAAGTGCCCATAAGTGGAGGAGTTTGAACTGCCCGTCCGGGCATCCAACATCTGCGGACCTACCTCAGCCAGAGGTCTGCCACTCATCAGCATGAAGCGGCCCAGATGATCGGCGGCACGTATGTACCGCTCGGCGCTGGCCGCTGAATATCCGTCCCGCTCCAGCGCATCAGCAAAGCCGTCAATGAAGGCGCCGACCGGTCCCGTACGCAGGCGCCTCAAAGTCTTGGGTGCTACCAGGTATGTGTCTAGCATCACGTCCTCCTGTGATGATTGCCCGTGAAAGCCAGACCACGATAGCAACGGAGGGGCGCGTTTTAATGGGGAGCAAAAACACAGAATTGTTCGGTCTGGGGCTCCGAACATGCTTTCGGACTCCCTGTTAGCCAGGACTCCCCATAAGACACGAGTTGTAGGCGATCTCGACTTCGGCGCACCCTTCACAACGAAGCACGTGCCCTCCCAGCGCCGCGCTGCGGCACTGTTCGATCGCCGACACGACCTTCAGTTGCCCCAGGCTCAGGTTAGCGGATTGCCGCCACGTTGGGCCAAGCGAGCGAAAGACGTCGGCCACCTCGAGCGCGCGATGCGCCACGACGTCGACTTATTCGGTGCGCAAACTCTCAAGAGGGCTCACTACCTCACGCAGAATATCAGTGGCCACCTGGGCATAAAGCGCTGTCGTTTCAAGCTTCTTGTGCCCGAGCATGACCTGAATCACGCGGATATCGACCTTCTGCTCGAGCAGATGGGTGGCAAAGCTATGGCGCAAGGTGTGCATCGATACGCGCTTGTCGATTCCGGCAGCCTGTGCTGCTGCATGGACTGCGCGGTTGAGTTGGCGGGTGCTGAGCGATTCGATCGGGTTGAGGCCGGGAAACAACCAGCCACCGTCGAGCATCTTGCCCTGGGCTCGGGCGACGCGCCACCAGACCCGCAAACGATCGACCAGGATCGGTGACAGCATCGCATATCGATCCTTCTGGCCTTTGCCCTGCTCCACGCGCAGCGTCATGCGCTGGCTGTCGATGTCGCTGACCTTCAAGGCCACCACTTCGCTGGCGCGCAATCCTGTGCCATAGGCGACCGCGAGCGCGGTCTGATGCTTGAGATTACCCGCTGCCGCTATCAGTCGACTCACTTCATCGCGGCTGAGTATCACGGGTAAGGTGCGCGGGAGATAGATCGGACGCATCTTGGCCATCAACTCCTCGTGACCAAGCGTCGTGCCGAAGAAGAACTTCAGGCCGGTGATGGCGGCGTTAAGGGAAATCGGCGACACGCCGTGGTCAACCAGATGCAGTTGATAGCGCCGCAAATCCTCGACTGTAGCTGTGTCGGGCGAGCGGCTGAGGAAGATGGTGAAATCCCGAACCGCACGCAAATAGTTGGCTTGGGTCTTCGGCGCGAGTCGGCGCATGCGCATGTCGTCCATCATCCGTTGGCGTAGCGGACTGACGCTTCGGCTGGCAGTAGTCATGGCTGGGCTCCTGTTGGGAGACGAGGCAAACCGCCTCATCTCCCAACATAGGAAACCGTGCAGGTTTCCTATGACGAACCACCATGTTCAAACGGAGTGAATACCGCGCGAGCGGTTTAGTCCCATGGCCGCGAACGGCCTCATCCGAATCGCATATCCGCTCGATCGTGAACGGCGGCGATCCCCCGAATGGCTACGCAATTCAAGGATTTAAGCCTAAAGTTACGCGCCGTAAAGAATGTGTCGCCGCCGCAGTACACATGGCAACTAGAAGCGGCGCACGCTCCTTTTCAACCGGACCTGCCGAGGCGCGTATGACCATCATTGGCGTGCGATGCCTGAGGGGAGGTTCGGTGGATCATAAGGGGCGGGGAGGTCCGGATCGGAACGGACTGCGCCTCCCTCCATCCGGCGCCACACTGCTTCGTTGACCGTCACGTAGCCGTCCGGAAACTGGCGCGTCTGGTGTCCAAGCTTGCTGAAGAGAAAATCCCGCCACGGTTGATGCGCCGTTCCGAGTGCGTTAGGAGCCAGTCCGTCGCGCTCCATCGCCGCTGAGTCAACAAACTTCAGGCCTACTTCGGTCAATTGTTCGATCATCCATTTCAGGGGGACGTCTGACAATCCATCGTCGTCTTTGTAGCCACCTCCGACGTCGCTATGCGCACCGGCAAACAATTCCTGCTTGAGTCTTGCGTCAGGTATCCAAAGAGTGGGGTCGAAGTTTTCGCGTTGTTCGTCTAGCGACACGGCGTGAAACGCTCTGCCTATCTTCGGGTGCAATTCTTCAGAGTCGAATTCGTATTCGTCGATCAGTGTGTCTTCGCCGCGATCGTATGCCGGAATTCCCATCGATCCGACGGTGTCAAAAACCGCGACAGCAGTTACGTTCGTAGGCACAAAGTCCGCATCGGTCAATTTCCGGCCAAAGGTCTCCAGGAGTTTTTCGTGCAGATGCTGTGAACATTTAATTATCCTCTGCCGAAGATCTGATGATGCCGAGTCCCGATTTGCAACCTGCCTTTCCCTGTACATGATCCAGGCCACCGCTGAGTGACTATAGGGCCCGTGATCTTTCGCCATCTCGGGGCGCAGGAGACCGCGCGTTGCAATCATGTCCGCAAGTGCCCGGGCGGTATAGGCCCCGCGGCTGAATCCGACGATGACGATCGAATCGTCTGGCTCATAGTTCGTTGAAATGTACGAGTATCCGAGTCTGATGCGAGTCGTTAACCCACCTCCTAAAGTTCCGCCGAGCACTACCATGTCCGGCAGCAGCTTGTTTGAGCCGACACCGTGGCAATACAACGCCAGTTGCTCGGTGTCCCCATCGGTCCGGGTTAATTTCTTTTCTTGTCGTTCGAGCCCGAGACCCCCATCTGGTTTGCTGACCGCAGATCCTTGGAGCCATCGATACACCCTGTAGACATTACTCTCGCCCGGTGGATCGTTCTCGATTTGGTCTGCCTTCGAGCCTGGACCGTTCCAGGTGCCATCCGCACAATACACAATGGTCTTGGGCATGTCAGCTCCCTACATTTTCAATGGCACAACGAGTATCACTGCGAGGAACGGGACTCTATCGAAGGATAGGGCAGCCTCGTACGATGTATGGTGTCGATGACGAAAGCAATATGAAGAAGTTGTGCGTTTCCTCGTAATTTCGGCGCGAGCCTGGACTGAGTGAAAGAATCGATGACTGGGTTTATAAACGCTTCATATCGACGGCTGCTGCGCCAAGGAACGTCCCCGCGAAGGACTGCGATGAGACCGCGAACCCTTGTGATTAAGAAGCGCGTTTATCGGAGATCGGAATCGGCTTTGAGTTCTCGGGCTGAGGCGCGACCGGTGCATTCTGCGCAGCCTCAAATGATGCGGGCAGCTGCTGAGCGCTTGTGCGGCCTACCTGCTGGGTAAATGCGATGTCTTTATCTCTTCGGATCTGGCACAACCGAGCCAGCACTGCCGTAAGGTCGCAACTAGTATCCAACAATTGATACCTTAATTGCTCGAGTCCGCTCCGTGCCATTCGCGAAGCACTCCACTTACTTGCGAAATTGCCGGCGACCGCTATGCTGCCGAACACTGCAGCTATTGTTGAAAATAGTGTGGCGTAATCGTGCCGAAGCTCAGAACTAAGGGAAAACAGGTGGTTCAAGTTCAGCACACTGGCCGCGGCGGCGCTCAGTGCAATAGCTGAAAATGATAGGCCATAGTGCAGAAGACTCCACAACTTGGTCGAGCGCTTTGTAGCTTTGCACTCGTCCGCAATGGTCTTCTTGATGTCGTCTCGGTCGATTGCCATAGTTGCTGTCCCCACGAGTTCGTTCCGAAGCCGGATAGCCACCGCGCCGCTTCGCTCGACGAGAAGCGACGTAAAGTAGCAAGCAGCGAAAAAGCGACTGTTTTAGCTTTTGGTTCGCCGCAAGGAATCAGGCATGAGCCGACGTATCTCATTGGATTGTATTCTCAGTTGCCATCCCCCGTTGTGTGCGCCGACTTGCGCATCCATCATGTATTAAAGGTGGGCGGCAACCTGTTCACAAGTAATTTGAAGCCGAGCGGCTCCAGGCAATTTGTATAAAAGAGTGTTGTGACGTCTCAAGAAAGTCGGAGAGAAGAGACGGCCGCAGATCACTGCGGACTCTCCGACTCGACGCGTCGCGGGCGCGCGGTCGCCATCGCATTTTCACCTCCACTGGCATCTGGCTGCTTGCGGGGGGCGAACCGGACATTGGAATGACGGCTTTCTTCGTTTCGCGAACGGCAACTATTGGCCCGAGAATTGCCGATCCCTGTGCAATAGGCAAGAGCGTTGCGCGAGGGGCAGCAGTTCGCGTGCGGCCGCGCCCGGATGTGCCGAGGGGCGAGAGCCACTGCTTAAGGCAGTTGCCCGGTTGTGGCCGCAGGGCGTACCAGATAGATCCGTTCCTAATACCGTACCGTCACGGGCGGGTTCGGGTGGAACACGACCCGTCAAGGTAGCAGTTTGAGACGTAAGACAAACGGACCATCAGCGTCATCGGCCATGGTATTGCCGTGTAGCGCTAGCACGTAGAGACCGGTGTCGGGCAACGCCACGGTCGACGGTGCCAATGGTCCGTTCGTATCGCCATTGGGATAGGTCAGCACGACATGCACTGAAGGGCCGCTGTATGACCATTCCAAGCGCATGCCTGCGGCCGCACGAAACACGTAGCGGATGACTTCCGAGTCGAGATGCAAGGCGCCCAGCAGCACGAGTGGCTGCGCAGATTTGCCAACAGGTAGTGTGAGTTCCTGGCTGTCGGCCGTAATGTGAGTAATGCACGGCGGCGTGCAGGGCGCGGTGCCAGATTGAGTGGCACATCCCGCACCCACACATGCCACGATCAGGCTGGAAAGGACGCATGCGGCAAACCGCTGACGACGCGCCGGCCGCCCTAATGTCCCCAGAAGGCTCTCAACTCTGCCTCCGAGCCATTGAAGAGGTCCCTGTCGAACCGTCCAATGTTCGGAATCTCGGTAGGATCCGGCCCGAGCGATCCATCGGTGTATTGCCATAGCGTCCACTTGCTCCAGTTCGGGGGCACCACAGCCGTAGGCCCGTATTGCGCGAGCCAAAACCAACAATTGGCGAGCACCGGATCGCTCCTGGTGCCCAATTGCTCTTTGATGTCGTGTCCAGAATAGAAGCCGGGATAACGGCCCGTGACCAAAAATACGTGGGTGACGAAGGCCCGCGCCTCCTCCAGGCTCATGCTAGGTCCGGTTGGGTTCGACTCGAAATCCAGCGCCAGGACCGTGTTCTTCGTATCGCCGACGGTTTCAATGAAGTGGACGGCTTGCTGCACGCCGTCGCAGTCAGTACCGAAATGGTACGCGCCCCAGAGCAAACCCGCTTGCATCGCAGCATCGTGATGCTTCTCATAAGTCTGGTCCGGCAGGTTGAGTCCCTGGGTGGCCTTGTGAATGACACCGACGATGCCCGCGGCTTTTAGCCCCTTGAAGTCGACGGGGTCGTTGTGATGGGAAATGTCGACGACGGCGTTCAATCCATTCAACATGTCTGCCTCGCATAGGAGCAATGGCTAAGCCGAAGTAGCGGCTTGCTACTGCGGCACCGGCACGCTTGCACTGAAAACTAGCGGCTCAGGATCGTCTTATGGCTATCTGTCGGGTCCGGACACCAGTTCGCTTTGCCCTGCATGACGCCGCCGAACGAATCCATGTTAGGTCGCGGTTATAGCGTCAATGTATGTTTAGAGAACGAAATGTTGGATAGCGAACAGAATTCGTTACCGGCATGAAAGCAGATCTTGACTTTGTTGTCAGGCACCGTAGATTTCATTCAGAATTTGGGGCGACTTGACCCGGACGGTTTCGTCGGATGAGCACCGTTTGACGGTTGAGGCGTTGCGGGGGAGGCAGTATGGCTGAAGGCGATACGAATCCCGAGGTACAGGATCCGGCGGCCAATCGTGACGGACCCGCCCCGCCAGCGATCGAGAGGGAAGCCGACAAATCTCTGATCTTTCCGGCGGTACGGCGTGCGTTCGCGCTCGGCTGGAATCTTGTCGAGCTGAGAGGGAAAATTGAGTCGGAGCGCGGGGAGGTCGAGCAGCGCGGCATGCGCGTCGCGAGCCTTTGGCGCGTTTCGCTCGCGAGGATTGCACTGATTCATGCGCAGGTCTTCCCGCTCATCGGTACGGAAAAGACGTTCTACGCGCCACAGGAGTCGCTGCCCAAGTATTTGTTTCCTTCGCCGGACGGACCTGACTACACGCAGTTCAGCTTGTTGGACGCTCGGGACGACAAGGACGTCAAGCTAGCCAGTTTCAAGCTTTACGACGTGACGCGACGCGCCATCAACTGTCTCGCACTGCTTTACGTCAACCCTGACGACAGCCTGGACAGCGAACGCATCAAAGGCCTGCAAACCTCCCTTGTAAACGCGCTCGCTCAAGAGGCACCTGACGCGAAACCCAAAGTGCAGCTCACCATTCTGGTGGGAAAGTTCCTTGAAGCCTGGGACGGCTTTCTTCGCGAACACTACTACGCTGGTGGGATGTTGCCCAACAATGACCTCGAGTTGATCGCCTATGAGGCGGGACGATCGATGGCGCTGCTTTCGTGGCAGATCACGAATGAGACCCTAGGCTGGGAACGTTCTCTCCCGCACCTGTGTGGGCACAAAGAGGTGCCGCAGGACAATCAGGACCTTCTCGAGGAGCGACACACAGCTACCGTAGAAACGGCGCGCGCTGACGGCGTAAAGCGAGCATGGGAGCGGGCGTTCAGGCCGGACTTCGTCATTCGGCTGCAGCACGATGTCGTAGCACTGAGTTCAAAGCTGGACGACGCATACCTGGCGCAAAAGGGTACGGCCGCCACGGCGACGCAAGCCGAGGGCACGGACCCAGAGCTACCGAGCGTATCGATCCGGGCGATCAAGCAAGGGCTTGAATTCTGGCGGCGCGCGGTTATGAAGACGCTGGACGCGGTGCCGGAAGCGCAGAAAGACCTTGCGAAGGACGAGCAGGCTTATGTAGAGGAATATGCCGCTCGCTATGGATGGTCCGCGTCGATGCGACTTGCGCTGACAAAGCAGGTGAACATCTGGCAGACGCTGATCTCGGGTCAGCAGACACTGCGGGCGTTCAGCACCGAAAGCGTCGCGCAGAAGCTGGTGAACGAAGTCTGGGACGAGATACAAGCCGGTCTCGCTGTTGATGTGAGGCAAGCCATCCAGCGTGCCGAAAGCGCGGCGGCTACGTTGGCCCAGGACGCGGGCGAGGCTGTTGAATCGGTCTTCGTGGCCGCAAAATGGTTTTTTATTCCGCTGGGAATCTTCGTGGCGTTGGTCATCATCGCTGCGTTAGTCGTGTTGGTCATTCCCAACCTTCAGGTGGGTGGGGCTGCGCCGGGGCTCGGGTTGGCCGGAGCAGGCGCTGCGATCGCTGCGTCTTTCAAATGGCTCGACTTTTCGAGGTTCAAGGAGAAGACCAAGAGCGACCTCAACCAGAAGGCAGCGAACACGACGGCACCCGCTTCGACCGGGGACGACCAGGGTAGCGGCATCGCCGAGCGGCTAAGCGCCCTGTCTCACTCGATGACCACCGATGCGCTGACAGCCATAAAAACAGGCTTCGCGCAAGTGCAGACGGAATTGGATGATCTGAATCGCAGCGTGAGCGTGGCCTATCCTCTGGTCGATTACATAGCGCTCGCGAGGAGTCAGGCAAACGCAGACAGCAACACGACCTCGGAAACAAGAGCGGGGACAAAAGGCGGCATTTTCCTCAAGGACATCATCTGGACCAGCGAGGAACGGGCTGAAGAACTCAAGGCCGTTGTTCGCGCGGCCTTCGGACCCGTTGCAGTTCTTGCATACTCAGCAGCGCAGCACTCAAAGAAGGACACAGGCGCATCTGACTCCCAGCAATAACGATCAGGCGTCGTTGGAGCAGGCGTGGTCGATTTGACAGGACCGCGTCGCCGCCGCGCTGTTCGTCTGCGGCGCGTCGGGCAACCGCCAAACGGTCGTTTCACTCACCCAGGGACAAAGCATGCTGTCCGACGATGAAAAAGAACGCATACGTGCGCAAGAAGAGTTCAGGCACGCGGTACAGCAGGAGTTGCAGGAAAAGTCGAAGCCGTCGTCAGCGGTCGAACGCCTGTTATCCAGCGATAACGTCCGGTGGATTGCCACGACCATAGCCATACCGCTGACCGTCGGTGTGTGGGGTTGGTTTTCGAGTCAACAGGCAGAGGCGCAGCGCAAACAAGAACTCAAGATCTCAGTCGAACAGAAGAACGTCGATCTCGTGATCAAGCTTTTACCTGCCTTCGCAGAGGAGGTAGGTGCGCCGGAACGAGTTAATGCAGTTGCCGTCATGGTAGCTCTGGAAAAGGAAGGCAACCTCTCTCCCGAATTGCGCGCGACGCTAGACCGAGGCAGATCGCAGGTGAACGAGGAATATGATCCTGCACAAGGCTTCAGGACCGCCGGTGCGAGAAGGGAGTCAGAGGCCTACGCGTCGCGAGACGGCGCAGCTCCGAGTGGCGACGCCACCGTCCAGGTGGCGAGTCTGCCAGGTGCGCAGGTCTATATCCAGATTTTCGCCGAGACGCAGCGAGACAAAGCTGAAGCGGCGCGACAAGCCATCCGCAACGCCGGCGTCGGCGCGCCTGGAATCGAGAACGTCGTGAATACGGCGGAAAAAAAGAACCGACTGCAACCGAAGGGAGATAACCAAATGAAGCTCCTGGTGTTCCAGGAATCGGCGGGGCCGATTGCAAAGCGGGTTGCCGAGGCGGTGAAGAAGAGCATCGGACAGGACGTAGTCATCGATGATCGCTGGAAGAATAAGAGCAGCGCAAACGTCCCCTTGGGGCAGCTCGAACTGTGGTTCCCATCTGCCGGTTGAACCGCGGGCGCTCCCGCAAACCTACGCGGTTGTGACCCGGATCGTCAGCGCAGCAAACCCTTATGCAGTCGTGGAACATAAGCCTAGCCCCTAGGCTCGCGAGCGTCGGGGCAGTTGTCGACGTGCGAGCGACCCGGCATCATGACCGGTCGCGTTGTCGACCCAAGTGTAACGACTGCTTGAGGGCGCACACGGTGAGCAAATCGATACGTCACCGACGAAGATGCGCATGCGTCTGACGGCGCGAAAAAATTGGTCGAGTTCCGTCACGGTGTCTGTGAAAAAACGCGGATCTACGGAAGCCCAAATAGCCACGTCCGCGGAGAATATATGCTGCGCTCACTTTCATACGGTCTATTCCTGTCGTGTACGATCATCGTGGATTCATCCAGTTCGGGGTTCGCGCAGAGTCCTGCGGGTGGGGCGCGCTGACGTTGGTGTGATCTGTATGAGTCGGGACGGCAGGACGGCATCGGACAGGCAACGTCAGATCTGGCCAAGGCTGCGCAGCCATGCAGCCGGCGAAAGTCGGCACCCGACCCACTCCCGCCATACGGTTTCCTCCCTTTCGGTTTACTCAACGCTTGCCCGCATGTCCCTGTCGCGCGCTTCCGGGCCTGCTGACATGGACAGGCGTCGAACAAACTCACCGCCGGTTGACGTGATCACGCGAATGGCCGTTGCAGTTTTGAAAGCCGCCGTCGAGGCCGCGCCGGGTCGGTCTTGCGGACGATCAGATTGACACTGAACGCGGCGTCGTTGGGACCCAGTCCCGTCTTGATCGTATTCAGCCTTTGCGCGTTACCCCTCAGTGGTGCGCTGGTTCAGAGCAAGACATCACGCCTTCGCGTACACGGCAAGTCACTACCAAGGCCCCTGTAGAGCAAGGTGCCGATCGCTCCGGTCCGGCAGGTCGCCATGACAAGCTCCGGACCGGATACCGTAAACATCGGCGCGGCGATAACGGTCAATTTCAGGTTCTTTCCCGGCGCGGCAGGCATTGTTATTGCGGAATTCCGCTACGTCGTTCGAGTGATAGGAATAGATTGAGCGTTAAGGGCCCGCCCCGACATCACATCGGACTCTGTCGGATCTTGGCCAAGCCCGGTGCAATGGTGCTGCGGCTTCGCATCAACCGGCCAGAGCTAATGGCCGGAGACGGTTACTGCCCGCCAAATGGCTTTTTGACCGTCAACTTGTTGGTGACGGTTGTGACGCCCGGAACGCCTTTCGCGATCTCGTTCACTTTGTCGATCTGCGATGCATCGACCACGGTTCCGTCGAGCGTCACTGCACCGCCCTTCGCGATGACGCTGATGTTGCCAGTGTTGACCTCCTTGTGCGTGACGATCGCGGAATAGACCTTGTGGCGCAGCGCACGATCGGCTTTCCGGATGTCCTTCGCCGTCATGCTGCCCGAAGCCGCGATCGCGGATCCGTTCGAAGCGGCGCTCGCTTCGTTTGCGCCCGCTTGCGCCCAGGCATGAGCAGATGCTGAGGCGATCAATACGCTGCCCGCAATCCCGAGCGCCCAATTTGCTTTCATTGCATGCTCCAGTTGTTGTCTGTGTGAGAGGAATCAGAAGCTGTGGCGGATACCGACCATCGCCGCCGTGGTTGACCTGCCTTCCGGAACGGGCGCACCGTAGGTGATCGTCTGGCTCATATTGCCGCGGTTGTTGACGTAGCCGACCTGCGCGTAGGCGAGGGTGGCCTTGGACAGGCTGTATTCGGCGCCCAGCGCGAACTCATCCGATTGATTCGACGAGTGATTACGATCCTTCAGGTAATAGAAGCCCGAGGTGACCTTCAAAACCGGGCTGAACCTGTAGCCGAGCCCCCCGGAAATCATCTCAAAGTTGGCCTGGCCGCTGTTCGCGGGGTTCTTGCCGATGCTGTATGACGTCGACACGGAAAAATCGCGGAAGGTGTACTGCGCGCCCAGATACCAGAAGCGGTTGTTGGCCAGGCCCGTCGACGGCGCCGTGACGATTGTCGTGGGCCCAGTTTGCGTGAATGGATTCGTGTCGTGCCCGTTGTAGTAAACCACCGCCAGGTTCAGGCCATAGTTCGAAAACTGCAGCACGGCGGACTCGCGCGTACCGCCCTGGAACTGGCCCGGGACGCCGCCGGGCGAATACTCGAGCGCAAGCGACGCGCCATAGAACTTCGGCGACCGGTAGACGATCGCGTTGTCGTCATACAGCGCGCCGATCGGGCCGTTCGTGCTGAGGCCCTGCCAGCCCGCAGCCTGGTTCATGCCGAGCCATGCGGTCAGGATACTGCCGAAGTATTGGGCGTTCCGTACGTCGGTATCCGCCATCGCATAGATCATCGGCACGATCTGGCGGCCCATGTCGATCGCGCCGAGCGGGCTCGACACGCCCACCGTCGTTTGCTGGTTGAACATCGCTGTGGCGCCCGGCGTGCCGGCCAGCCCGGACTTGCCGTTCGAACTGTTGAACGCCCCCTGCAACCTGAAGTTGACCTTGTAGCCACCCCCGATGTCTTCGCTGCCCTTGAGACCCCAGACGCTCGAATAGATCCCGCCGTCCTTGAGTGCGTAGACATGTCCGAGATTCACTTTCGACTGAAAGTTCGCCGCATTCGCGCTCTGATACAACAATCCGGAATCGATGACGCCATACAACGACACCGACGACTGCGCGTATGTGACGCTTCCCGTTGCAGCCAGCACGGCTGCCGCTAACCACTTCAACTTCATCTTGTCTCCTCTTTAGTATGTCTAAGCACCTCGTAACGACTTCCATCCCACTCAATGCAAAGAACCGTCATCCCACACATCAGACCAGCAGATAGTCCCGAAACGCTTCGCGCAACTGGTTCTTCAGCACTTTGCCGGTGGCGCCCATTGGCATCGCCTCGATGAACACGACGGCGTCCGGCATCCACCACTTCGCGATCCTTCCTTCGAAGTACGCCAGCAGTTCCTCCGTCGTCACCCGTGCGTCGGGCCGCTTCACGGCGACAAGCAGCGGCCGCTCGTCCCACTTCGGATGTCTTGCCGCGATACAGGCCGCGCCCGCTATCGCCGGATGTGCGACTGCGATGTTCTCGATGTCGATCGAGCTGATCCATTCACCGCCGGACTTGATCACATCCTTGCTGCGGTCGGTGATCTGCATGAAGCCGTCTGCATCGATCGTCGCGATATCGCCGGTCGGGAACCAGCCATGCGCGTCGGCGTCGATGCGCAGCGGATTGCCGCCCTCGTTGCGGAAGTAGTTGCGCACGACCCACGGCCCGCGCACGAGCAATTCCCCCGAAGTCACGCCGTCCCAAGGCAGTTCCTGCCCGTTCGCGTCGACGATTTTCATGTCGACGCCAAACACCGCGCGCCCCTGCTTCGACTGCACGGCGCAACACTCCTCGCGGGACATCGTCAGGTGCCTGTATTTCATCGTGCCGATGGTGCCGAGCGGACTCAGTTCGGTCATGCCCCACGCGTGCAGGACCTCCACGCCGTAGCTGTCCTGGAGCTTGTGCAGCATCGCGGGCGGGCAGGCTGCGCCGCCAATCACGGTGCGCTTCAGGGTCGAGAATGTCCGGCCTTCCCGTTCGAGGTGACCCAGCAGGCCCTGCCATACGGTCGGCACGCCGGCCGCGAACGTGACCTGTTCGGCTTCGAGAAGCTCATACAGCGATTTGCCGTCGAGTTCCGCGCCGGGGAACACCAGCTTCGCTCCGACCATGCACGCGACGTATGGCAGGCCCCACGCATTGACATGGAACATCGGCACCACCGGCAGGACCACATCACGCGCCGAACAGTTCAGCGCATCCGGCAACGCGGCGGCCCAGGTGTGCAGTAGCGACGAGCGATGCGAGTACAGGACACCCTTCGGGTTGCCCGTCGTACCCGACGTGTAGCACAGCGTACAGGCGGTATCCTCGTCCAAATTCGGCCACGCGTATTTAGACGAACTTCCTTCGATCAGGTCTTCATAGCACAGCAGGTTGGCGATGCCGGAGTCCTGGGGCACGTGCGCGGGATCGGACATCGCGATAAACGCCTTGACTGCCTTGCAGCGGCCGGCGATGGCTTTGACCAGTGGCAGGAACGTCAGATCGAAGAACAGGTACTGGTCTTCCGCATGGTCGACGATGTAGGCGATCTGGTCCGCATGCAGGCGCGGGTTGATCGTGTGCATCACCGCGCCCATGCCGGAGATGCCGTAGTACAGCTCCATGTGGCGATAGCCGTTCCACGCCAGCGTTCCGACGCGGTCGGACGGTTTGACGCCCAGGTTGGCAAGCGCATTGGCCAGCTGACGCGCGCGGCGGTGACAGTCGCGGTACGTATAGCGATGGATGTCACCCTCGACCCGGCGTGACACGATTTCGGTATCGCCGTGATGGCGATCCGCATGCACGATCAGCGAGGAAACCAGCAACTGCTTCTGCAACATCAAACCTTTCATGAGGTCTCCATTCATTTCGGCGGTTCGTTCTCTAAAGCGGAGTCGCCGGTCAACGCCACCCGCAACATTCCGCTGCGACGGCACGCGAGCAATGCGGCGACTTCGGCCTTCTGCTGGTCGTTCATCCGATCCCAGAGGCCAATCTCACGGAGTGTTCTCCAGCACCCCTGGCAGAATTGACCATTCGGGTCCATCCTGCAGATATTGATGCAAGGATCGGTGACGGAATTGCTCTGATTCATGTGGCACTCCGGTCAGATCACGACGCCGCCGTTCGGGCTGATGATCTGGCCGACCAGATAGTGATCGCCAGCCATGTAGGTCACCAGCGAGGCATATTCATGCATCGTGCCCAGGCGCCCGGCGGGTACCAGTTGCCAGAACTGGTTGCACTTCTCCTCACCCGCGGCCTCGAAGTATTCCGTAAATTCGGGGGTGGCCACTCCACCCGGCGCCATCGCATTGACGAAGATATTGGCGCCGGCCACCTCGGCCGCAACCGACTTCGTGAAGGCAATCACCGCACCCTTGGTCGCACAATAGTGCGGACTGTGCGCGCTCATCGCCGATATGCCGGCAATCGACGCGATGTTGATGATCCTGCCGTCGCGCTGCGGTTGCATCAGCCTGAGCGCTTCGCGCGTGCAATAGAAGAGGCCGTGCACATTGACGTCCCAGTAGCGATGCCACTCCTCGTCGCTGATGGTGCTGGTAAAGTCCAGCGACTGCCGCGGCACGGGCGTGGTGATATAGGCGTAGTGTTCATTGCGACGCCCGGTATCGACCGGCGTGTTCGGCACGCGTGCGGCGTTGTTGACAAGGATATGCAGCGTGCTGAAGCGCTCCGCGATGGCGGCAAACAGCCGGGCGACTTCGCTGCTCGACGAGACATCGCAGCGTAGGGCGAGACACTGCACGCCGACTGCTTCCACCGCTGCGCGCGTCACTTCGAGCGCCGGCATGTCGATATCGCAGATCGCGACGTGCGCGCCCGCGTGGGCGAGGTCGATGGCAATGGCCCCACCCAGGCCACGACCGGCACCGGTGACGAGCGCGACGCGGCCTTCGAGATTCTGACGTTGGTTTTGCATTCTCAAGATCTCACAGGTTGAACATGTTCGGTTGCGGGAACGCGCTGCCCGCCTGAGGCGCGCGCCGCAAGGGCGAACCAGAGGGCCGAGCTGATTGCAAGCGCATCGTTGACGAACAGGACGCCAGTCAACGGAGCGGTGCTCCCTGCTCGCGCCAAATGGTCAGCTAGCATGCCGATGACTACCGTACCAATGGCGAGCGCAAATACATTGATCAGCAACATCGTGAAGCCGGTCACCGTCGAGCGCATCATTGCCGGCGTCATACCGGTTATGGCCGTAAGGGCTGAGCCATAGGCCGCCATCGGCAGGAAAAATCCGGCACACATGCCGATATAGAACAGGGGTGAGCCGGCCGGTACGAATCGATACGACAGCATCAACGGCGCGCAGACCAGGACGAGCAACGCCATGAAGCTTGCATGTCCCCCGCGCAGGCTTCTCGCCGCGCGATCCCCCACTGCGCCCCCGGCTGTCGCGCCAAGCGTGCCGAATACCAGCTGCAATGCCCCGAGCCGTGTGGCAATACCAGCCGCATTCATGCCCCGCTCGTCAACGAGCCACAACTGCGTGAAGGAGAAGCTGGCAAAAACCAGGTGCACCAGCACGAAACCAGCAATCGTGAAACCGAGTGCACGGTTGCCGCCAACGGTGCGCAACACGGCGAGCGCCTGCTCGAGGAACGGTGCGCCGCGCTCCTGCGGTGCGTGCGCGCTTCGGTCTTCCCTGAGCAGTGCCAGCGGCAGCGCGATCGCAAATCCAATCACGCCCAGCGCATAGAACGTGGACCGCCAGCCGTGCGTGGCGCCAAAGCTGCCAGCAAGCAGGAAACTACAGCCGACACCCAAAGGAATGCCCATGAAGAAGAGCCCCATCGCCGTGCCACGCCGCTTCCCGGAGAAGAGCTCAGCCAGCAGGGCCACCGCGGCAGGGACCAGCGCCGCCTCGCCGCTGGCGACGAAAAACCGGGCCACCACCATCTGCTCGAAGCTCTGGGCGTGGCCCGACGCCAGCGTGCAGGCGCTCCAGATCAGCAAACCGGCGGCGATGATCCGGGGGCGGCTGAAGCGATCGGCGAGCGTACCCATGAACATCGCCATCACGCCGAAACTCAGCACCCACACTGCTCCGGCGAGAAATCCGTATTGCGTATGGCTGAGCGCCAGATCCCGGATGATCTGCGGCGAGAACCCGAGCAGCATGTTGCGGTCGGTGTGCGCCAGCAGGTGAATCACCAGCAGGGACGCCAGGACGGCAGCAGGGCTTTTCTTCCAGAACATCATCTGTCTCCATGCCTGAAGGGTTGGATTGCATACGAGGCGCAACCCAGTTTGCTGCTGCGTTGCACCCCGTCATGCCGGTCAGGCGACCTTGCGTGCCGGCACCCCGCGCTGCTCGGATGCCCGGTTCGGCACCATGCGCAGCTTGTCCAGCGTCTCTTCAGCCGACTTCCATTGGGTACCGATCTGGTAGATGCCACGTGCCTCCTCCGCGCTTGCGACGTCACGATTGAGCTCGCGTGCAATGCGCACCATCTGCTCGATCTGCTGCACGGAGGTCGCACGTTCGCCGTCCGGGCCGAGCAGCGTGTCCTCGATGCCGACGCGCACATGGAGGCCCAGCGCGATGGCCATCGTGTTCATCGGCACGACATTGCGGCCCAGCGTTTCGATCGTGAGCACGGCACCGTCCGGCGTGCGGCGCGCGAACTCCAGCATGTCGGCCGGATGCAGCCCTGCTGCGCCACCACCGATGGCCACGTAATTGAGGTTTAGCGGACCGGTATAGACGCCCTTGCGGATCAGGCGCTCGAGCGTTTCGAGCTGCGCGAGATTGCCCAACATGAACTGCGGCTGGATGCCGGCGGCAAGCAGCCGCCTGATGTGCTCGACATGCCACGACGGATTGGACGGCGAGATCATGTCGCGGTAAGCCGCCTGCAGCGCGGGGTTCATGAACGAGGTGCCGGCGATGTCGGCCTCTGTGAGCAACTCCATGATGTTCATCTGGCCCGTGTTGATCGCGACGGTCACCTGTTCGGGACGCGGGCTCAGCTCCGCGAGCATGTGGCGCGTGTCGTCGTTCGCCCACCTGGCCATCTCGCCGTCGCTTTCCGGCGCGAACGAGATCGAGCCGCCGACCTGCAGGATCATCTTCGGCACCGCTTCGCGCAGAAGGGCGAGCATCTCGTCGAACCTGGACAGACGCTTGCTGCCCTTGCCATCTTCTTCGCGCACGTGCACGTGCAGCACCGTCGCGCCTGCGTTGTAGCAGTCGACGGCTTTCTGCACCTGCTCGTCCATCGTGACGGGGATATCGTCCGAATCGCCCGGGATCCATTGCGGTCCGTAGGGCGCCACCTGAATTACGAGCTTCTCCTGATTTTCAGGCAGCAGCGAATCGTCCATGAAATGCATGATGTGTATTCCTCATTGAGAATGGGTAGGTGTTGGGTAGCGTCAGGCAGCGGCCTGCGCACCCTTGCTCTTTGCCTGCTCAAACGCAGCCAGTTCCTCCAGCAGGATCGGTGCGCCGAGACTGGACGAATGAATGCCAAGGACGCTTACGGCCTGCAAAACCGCGGCGATCTCTTCCCTTGTGGCACCCAGTTCGAGCGCCTTGCGGATATGCCGGCGCGTGCCCGGCGCATACATGTGCGTGCAGGACGAATCGACCGCGATGGCAAGGAACTCCAGCACCTTGGGCTCAAGCACACCAGACATCACGGTATGCGCGCCCATCGTCATGAATTTCTCGGCCCAAACGGGATCGAGTTCGGCAATGGCATCCCACGCAGGATTCCAGTTGCCCGTGGCGCGCAGCTGATCGCACACTGACGTGGCGCTGCGGGTCGTCTCATTGCTCATTGCCTGTGTCCTCTTTCTGAAAGAATCGGAGTGGTGTGCCCACGGGGACAAGTATCGGATTTCGGCAAAGTGACGTTTGACGGATTGGGTCAAAGAATTTACATTTTGGGACACCACGGGAAAACGATATGTCCTATCTGCTTCGCAGTGCAGCCCTCACCAATTTCGTCGAGGTGGCCCGGTCGGTGGGCCTCGATCCCTATCAGCAGTTGGGCGACGCGGGAATTGAGCGGTCTGTGCTGCTCGACCCCGACATCATGATTCCGGCCGAGGCGGTAGCGCGGCTGCTGGAGACATCGGCTCGGGCCGCCGCCGTCGAGGATCTGGGGCTGCGCATGGCCGAGACCCGCCACATCTCGAACCTCGGCGCGCTCGGTTTTGTGATGCGGGAACAGCCGACGCTACGAAAGGCGCTGGAATCCGCGGCGCACTACCTGCGGTTGCAGAACGAGGCAGTGGTGATGCGCATCGAGGAATCGGAGGGACTGGTGGTCATCCGCGAGGACATTGTGGGCGTACCTGGTTCGATGCGCCAGGCAACGGAACTGGTACTGGGGGTCCTGTACCGCGTACTGGACATGGTGCTGGGCGCCGCCTGGAAACCGCGCGCCGTCTGTTTCACGCATCATGCTCCGGCCGGCACCACGATCCACGCGCGCGTATTTGGCGCAGCCGTCGAATTCAACCAGGACTTCGACGGCATTGCGTGTCTCGCGTCCGATCTTGATGCCGCGATCCCCGCCTACGATCCCGTAATGGCGCAGCAGGTGCGCCGCTACCTGGATTCGATGCTGCTGCAGTCCAGCGCGACGATGCCCGACAAGATCAGGAAGCTGATCGTTGCGCTGCTGCCGTCAGGCGCCTGTTCGGTCGATCGGATCGCGCAGCATCTCGGCATGGATCGCAGGACCGTGCATCGCCATCTCGCACAGTACGGCGAGAACTATCTGTCGATCGTCGATGCGGTTCGGGTAGAGATGGTGATGCGGTATGTCGGTAGCGGCAACAGGCCGCTGTCTGAAGTCGCCTCGCTGGTGGGCTTCTCATCGTTGAGCGCGTTTTCCCGCTGGTTCAGCGGACGCTTCGGTTGCAGCGTTTCGACGTGGCGCCGCAAAAAGGCACATCGAAGCGCGAGTGCCGATGATATGTTCGTCTAGCCGGCAAGCGCATTGGTCTGCGAATTCCTGGCGCAGCGCATGGCCGATTTGGTCGAGGATGCGACGAGCTTGATCAACGGTGGACGTCCGTTACCCGAGCTGAGCCGACGTTCGAATGTCTGCCTGAAAGCGCGGACGAAGGTCCGTAAGTCGCCGGCTGCAGAAATTCTCTCAGTACACGAAGCTGAACGCTCCTTCGATCGCGTTGTACCTGGCAGGTCGACGTCGAATCCACGCTTGCGCCTTGTTCGAAGTGACGCCGCTTTGCCGACGCGATCACTTTCCACCTGGTTCGTCGGCTCACCTGGTCAGCCCAAGACACGGCTCAGACACAGGCGAAAGACTTTCCGTTAAGGCGACTCCTTGCAGGGGAGATCAGTCCGTGATGGGCGATCGACATACGGTGCATCGATCTCACTGAGATTGCTCGCGACGGCGAGACAAACACGTGACATATCCTTGACCACGGCGTTAATTCCCGTCGCCATATTTCTGTCCATGGTTCAGGTTTCCGTTGAGAGTTTGAAGCAGAAACGGAACACGGAGGAGGGAATCATGAATAGCAGCCCCCGGTCCTTGCACTCCCTGGTCGACAAATGGCTTGCGCCGACACCGGCCACCTCGATTCACGTCACCCGGTTCCGTTCAACCAGTTCACTAAATGACCGGTACGTCCGCGTCGAAACTGCACGACAAACGGGCACAATGGCCATGTTCTTTTTCCGACATCATGATGGCTGGTGTGTTTTCCCACCGATCAACAGCCGGATGGCGTCCCTGTCCCGTGTATGGGTTTAGGATCAGGGTCGCCATGTCGCTTTGAGCGCCATATTTAGTCACGACGCCGCGGCGGCACGCGATGGCTCCGACTGGAGCAATCCGCCGGGCGTATCCTTCGTGCAAACAACGGGACCGATCCTGCCGCCTTCGAAGCGAAAGATGCGCCGGCCAATACTGCGCAAATCGACGCGTCAGCGCGCGATCGGTCAGCGGTCGCAACCGCCGGCCGCGCACGTAGCCATCGGTCGCGCCGGGATCGAAGACCAGGAGAAATTCGAGCCGGACAATATGGACGTTTGAGTAATGTTTGCGGTGGCGGCTCGAGAGACTGCCGCCACGCCTCGTCATTGAATGAATCGCGGCACCACCGCGTTTCGAGCTGCGGCGCCAATCGTCACCGCAACTGAAATGCCCTTCTCGAAACCTGAAGCAGTCAAATACCACCGGCAAAGCCGGTGGCTTGAAATTGTGAGCGCCTCAAAGGCGCCCATAAAACCGTGAGCCGCCGGTGGCGGCTTACTCCATGACCAGCTTCATCTGGTCGTATCGCTCATCCTCTTCTTCCTGATTGCGGATGTACGCTCGCACCATGTGCTCATCCAGCCCCACCGTAGAAACGAAGTAGCCTCGGGCCCAAAAGTGCTCGCCGGTAAAATTTCGCTGCCGTGCTCCGTACTTCCGGGCTATCTGAATTGCGCTTTTGCCCTTGATGTACCCGACCACATTC
>NZ_WHNP01000092.1 GCF_009362735.1 Paraburkholderia franconis
GAGCCTGGCACTGCTGACGCAGCAAGCCGATCATTGGTGAATACTCCCATGGACACCGGTCTGGTACCGATGGTTTTCTGGGGCTCTACCAGAGCCACGGGCGAAAGCCAGCACACCGGCCCTCGCCTTGATCCCGATGGATGACTGGTGCAGATCAGCTCTGCAACCAGGCGAGCGAAAAACCGGATGCATGCTCATATGCGTCGATGCGGTGGAGGGCTGAAGCCGTTTCAGCTAAGCAGGGCAAGCCTGAGAGAGGAGTATTTATCTCTTGATCTAAGCCTTTCAATGGATGACAGAATTATTAGCGCAACGGAGTCACTTTTAATACTGTCTACGCCAGCCTGGACAATCTCCACGGTATTGCACCGATAGCAGAAGCGTTGATCAAGACGCTGGCGGGTAAGGCGCGCACGGGACGACTGGACGAATTGAAAGCCCTGGAACTTCTGCAGCAGGCAGTCTTGTTGTAAGTCATTGGCGGCGTCGATCGATCCGTCGTGAGCGCCAGGCCGTCTGGATTGGCGCCGGATTGCACGAGGCCCCGGTGGGACGGGAAACGGTTGTCACAGTCACTCACGAATTTGCACCGCCATCGGTGATGAAGCCGCGGACGCCCTGCCGGTGGGACATTGGAGCTGGCCGCGTTCATCGGGCGCAAGCGGCCCAACGCATGCCTGTTACGTTGCTGTCTGTCATGTCTGTTGTCTGTCCGTCATGTCATGTCAAAAGCCCGCCGTCGGTCCCCTGCCCTCTGCGAGACAGGCCATGGCGGCTGACTGGCATACCTGACCTTCAGTTATCGCATCCGTTAGGCGGCAATGAGTCGCTTTGCCGACATTCGCACATCGGCGGCGAACGTCAGCGCTCACTGCCAGCGAATGCGTCCTTGTGGCCGACTCGCGCCGAATGCGGCGGTCCCTGAACGACCCTGAAGCGACCTTCGCCCTCGTAATCTCCAGCGCCTTTTCGCGAAAGGCCATGAAAAGATCCACAGGGCTGTGACCGAATTCAAGGATCGTTACAACCGCGACCCGCGTCCCGAAAAGTTGGACCTCCAAGATCACCCTCGATAGCCCGTCAGAAAACGCCGATGAAGCTGGCCGCGACCTGCAAAAGCGTGTCAAACGACCGGAGCGGTGCAGCGGACAGATAAATGCTCGTTGATCCACCCGGACGCACCCGAGAAAGATGTCAGTTCGACGTACTACTCCCATCGTCCACGGATTACGGAGAAGTTATGGAGAACGGATAATAGAAAAACCAATGAACTCGATCTTACGGGAATCCCTGCCCTCAATCCGCAGTGATGGTTGTACCGTCGGGGAGCGATATGGAAACTGCGATTAGCGTATGGCCGTCGTGCGGATTGCCCGGTATCCATATCTGACCCGTAGCTGTTGCATCGATGTTCCCACGGCTTTGCAGCATCAATCTGGCGGAAGCTTGAGCGTGTTCTGGAGGCACCGCAGGATATCAGTGTCTTTAAAGGGTTTGTTCAGGAAACAGGCAGCGCCCGATTCGCGTGCACGCTCTTCGTACCCTTCACCTGCGAACGCGGTCATGAAGATGATAGGCATATTGAAGCCCCGCGCCCGCAACGCATCACTTAACACAAAGCCGTTCATTACCGGCATGTGGATGTCCGTGATGATGCAGGCGATCCGGTCGAGCGCCGTATCGCTTAGCAGATCCCGCCCGCTTCCGTACAGCTCGACTGCAAAGTCAAAGGAACGTACCAGTAGTCCGATGGCCTCCCTGACGGAAACGTCGTCGTCTACGATCGCGACGACGGGAACGGTAGTCACACGAAGTCCTCCGATATTGCCGGCATTTATTGAGCAAATCAGCAGCCGTGTATCGTCAGCATACTGTCAGCCACAGCTTGGCTAAATCATACGTTGGTATTGCAAAACTGGCTTTGCACGTGCCAGCCGCACTTAAATCGCAGTGTTGTGAATTCCCCATGCCGAGTTGACGGCGCTGCACGGCCCGGCAGCCCCGTGGTAGAAACTACGACGAAAGTGTTATGTTTCACAAGACCTTGGTTGTGGTATCGAAGCACGGACCCCGCAGCGAACGAACCCAACCGGATATTGTTTTTTTGTAAGGTACGTACATGCAAGGCGCTGTAGTCGCATCCGATGTTGTTTGACCGACGTCCGTAACCAGATTGCAGCACGCCGTGACCCCCTGAAGAGTTAGACGGTGACACGGCTGTTCGCGGCGGGCACAAAGATGAAATGGTTCTGATCGGCGACGACGATGAGGCAGTGCGTACGCGCGGGAGCAGCCCGCCAGGTTCGGTCGGCATACTGGCCGCAGCGCTTACCTCGGCCGCGGAACCGCCCGGATCGAACCATCCAGATTGTACCCGTCAAGAAACCTCGTCCAGTGGGCGAACCGCCGCCGCCAGTATCATGCGATGACGGTTGACGGGCACGCGTGTCTCGGAAGCATGCGGCCGAAACACAGTGTCGCCGAGGTGAATGGGCATGCCGGTCAATACACAATTGGACGGTCGATGTGCGATGCCTAACCGCCATACCTGGTCCGCGTAGTGGCCGGACTGCGGGTCGCTCCAGTAAACACTCAGGGTTTGCGAGGAAAGTTGCGCGACAATCGAAACATGAGCCGGGCGCGCTTCCGCGATTAACGGCTCGAATGATCTGATCGCCGCGCGTTTGCGTCGGCGAAGTTTCTTCATTCGGACGTATTCGGTCGCCGGTTGGTCCGGCTTTAACGATTCGGGTACCAAAAGCGCTATCAGCGCGCGTTGGACTATATCGTCGTCAAGTCGAGAAGCCATATCTCACTCCACGGATGTGCTTTGCGACGTCGAACTCGACCGAACTGAACCGTAATCACCAGCCGAATTTGGCCTCAACGCCCACGTAATCAGCATTGCGCGCGCCGAGCGGGCGGATCGAGTCACCCACCTGGAAGTGCACCGCCTCGAGCGCAAGCGCAACATTCGGACTCACGAGATAATCGGCGCGAATCTGCGCATACATCCCTGTCCAGCGTGTGCCCTTCCCCGCAGTGCCCGGCACCACGGCCATTCCTTGTCCGTAGATTGCGTCCGCCGTCGTCGCGCGCCACTGGAAACCCAGCGCCGTGAGTAGCGTGACCTTGGGCGTCACCTTGAACGTGATCGACGGCTTGACGTGGAACAGATTGCTATAGCCCGTGTATCCCGCCAGCGTGAAGTAGTACCCGTTCGGAAAGAGCGGATTGAAGGTCTCGACGCGCCCATCGCCAGGATGCCGGTCGCCCGATGCGCCATCGACCTGCAAGCCGACACGCGGCGAGCCTGCCACCGAGGCGAACGTGTAGCCGCCCAGCACCCCGAACGCCCACGCACCGATCGTGCTCTTGCCGACATGGCCCGTCTGCAGCATCGATTCCGCGTCCCAGTCGAACGGCGCAAGTTTGCCGGCGTAACGCACATCGAAGACGTCGCGGTGCTCGGTGCCCGTCGCATCGAGAAAATGCGCGTTGTCACGGTTGTAGCGCGACCAGTATGCCGACAGATCGCCCGGTCCCGTATGGGCGCGCTCGACGCGCACGCCACTGAACGTGAGATGCCGGTTCGACACGTCGTCAAATGCGGTGACGTCGCGGTACTGCACCGGCTGCGACAGATAGCCGATGAAGCGCCACTTGTCGATTTCATAATCAGCCCATACCGCGTCGAACGCCTGGCGCACGTTAGGGCCATCGCGTACCGACACGAACCGTTGCAAGTCGAACGCCATCTCCTGACGCCCCACCCGTGCCTTGAATGTACCGCCGCCCACCTCATCGACAAACGCGACAAATGCCTGCTCGATGTCGAGCTGATTCTTGTCGACGGGCGTCACCATGTTCTTGCCGAAGGGTCGCGCGTCTTCGAGCTGAAAAAACGCCTGCACGTGCTGACCGATGCGCGCATCGGCATGCACTTCAGCACGCTGGATCACATAGCTGTCAGGCCGCGTGCTACCGAGCCCAAACAGCGGCGTGTTGTTCAGTTCGAAGCGCTCACGCAGGTTCGCGCCCAGCGACAGATACGTCGACGGATCGTTGCCAAGCGGGATGTATTTGAGCGCATCGAACGGTTTGTGCTGCACGCATGGATTCGCCAGCACGGACCAGTCTTCCTGCCAGCGGTTGAACGAGAGCGCCGACGGCCGCTTCGCCGTGCATGCGGGCGCAGCGCCCGCGCCCGTATCCGCCGCGCTTTCGGCAGCCAACACCTTCGCACTGTCAGCTAACCCGCACATGGCCAGTGCGGCGAATGTGGCCGCCATCGACATTGCACGCTTCATCGACGAACGCCCCATCACTTCGACAGTTCGTGAATTTCGGCGACATAGCCGCCGGGGAACTCGACCATTGCCGTGCGTCCCTCGACCGTGCGGTTCGCGGGCGACAACACCTTCACGCCGACGCCCTGCGTCTTCGCGAGCGTCGCGTCGAGATCGGCGACCTGATAGCCCGTCATCTCTCGGCCAAACGGATACGGCAGCTTGCCGTCGGTGACAAACACGAGCATGTTGCCGAACCCGGATGTGACACGCACACGGCGGATCGTTTCGCCCGGACGGCCGATCTCGCCTGCATCCGCATGACGGTCATCCGACATGACCTTGCCATGCGAGAAGCGCACGAACCGCTTGATGAAGTTGTCCGCGGACTGTGGCGATACGTAGATGCGATTGTCCGGCACCGTTTCGAGCGGCCCATATGAAGGCGCATTCGTGTGCCAGTACAGCTGCATGTTGAGGCCGCCCGGCCACTGGATGATCGCGTCCTTGCCGATCGGATCGTCGAACGTATCGACGATCACGTCCGCGCCCGCTGCACGCGCCGCGCGCACGGCCTTGTCGATGTCGGTCACGAGATAGCCCGTGCGCTCATCGCCGAACGGATACGGAATCGGCGTCTGGAACGCGAACACCGATAACATGCCAACCGGCGTCTGTATGTATTGCGACGCGGTTTTGCTCGGCGTCGGCGTCACGGTGAAGACGGCGCGCTGCGAAGCCTTGCCGCCGAACGTCCCGACAAAGCTGTCGACGAATGCGTCGATGTCCTGGCTTGCGACATAGACGTGCGTGGTGTCGTACTGCGGACCGACTGACACGACCGGGCTGATTTTGCCCGCATTCTGGTGGTCGGCTTCGGCGAACGAGGGCGTGCCGATCAGGGCCACACCGAGCGCCGCCATCGACACGACAGCGACACGCAACATGCGATACATCTTGACGGTAGTCATAAAACACTCCTTGCTGGTGATGGATGCCGCCGCGATAAAACTTGCGAATCGCGGCGCAATCAGGTTCCCAGTCGCGTCGCGCCTGTCGTGCGCGACAGCGCGGCGAGCATGCACAGCGCGGCGAGCGGCAGCAGCAGCGCCCAGAACGACGCGAACAGATAGCCCGCCGCCCCGGCGCCCGCACCCACTGCAAATCCGCCGACAGGTGGCAGCGTGCGCAACAGCCGGCTGCGCGCCGCGTGCCGCGTCTTTTGATCCGTGTTTGAAAACAGCAGATCGAATGCATCGATCACGGCCTGTGTGACGTTGCCCGTCATGACCGTATTTGGGATGACCGAACGGGCCGTCAGACGGCCATGCGCGTTCTGCACGCCCATTGCCGCCGCGCCGAGCAGGCCACAGGCGATCGTCATCGGCGCGTCGGCATGAGTGATGGGCGCGGCCAGCACGCCTGCCGTCATGAAGGCGGCGAGCAACACGGCCTGTAGCGCGTACAACGCGCAGGCGCGCATGCCATGTCCGCGCGACAGCAGCCGGTTGTCCAGCACACGGGCGAACACGATGCCCGCGACGAAAGCGGGAAACGCGAGCCACTTGAGCACCAACCCCGTTCCCGCGCCCGCGAACGCCGAACCGATGAGGATGAAGTTGCCTGTTACGTGTGCGGTGAAAAGACCGAACAGCGCGACGAAGCCGAGCGTATCCACATAGCCTGCAATCGTCGCCAGCCACGCATCCTCGCCCAGCACATGATCGAGCAAAGGCGCGGCGAGCCGCGCGTCCGCGCTTACTGGTCCTTGCTGCATGACACGCTCGGCTTGGTGCTGGCAACGGTCGCCGCGCTCTCGATTTGCGCCTCAGGCGTGCGGATCTGGGCCTGCACGAACGGAATCGCATGCTCGCCGATCACCATCCCGAGCAGGCCCGCGAGTGCAATCAGTGGTGGCGCTGGCGATTGAACGCGCACGAGGTAATACAACAGGCCCACCACGAGGCCCGCGCCCAACGAAATCAGATATGGCATGGCTGCTCCTCACGCGCCGCATCGTCGATCGACGGGCGCCTTGACATGTACGGCACGTTCAACGTCCCGCTGTTTCGATCGTCAGACGGCTCGTGACGCCTGTCACGCCGCTGACGTTCTGCGCGCGCTGCTGCGCGCGTTCGATCTGGCTCGCCTCCGGGACCGAGCCCGCCAGCGTCACGGCACCCGAGTTGACCAGCACGGACATATGCGACATGCTCACGTCTCCCGACCGGGACAACGCCTTGCGCACGTCCGACGCCAGCTCGCGGTCGGCAGTCTTCATCGATCTGCGCTGCGCCTTGAGCGCGGCCTTCGCCTGCGCGGCCCCGGATGAAGCGTGCGCGGCATGCGTTTCGACAGGCGGGGAATATGACGTTGCGGCGTCCGCAGCCGCTGCGCGGCCCGTCACGACAGACAACGCCAACAGCGCGGTCACGAACTTCAACTTCATGGTTTCCTCTTGTTCAATCGAATGGCGTGGCTGTGTGGCCACTAAGTCTTTCTACGGCGCGCCGAGAATCAGCCCGCGGAAGTTCAGGCGGCAAAACCCCGGTTCGACACTGCGGTACAAAGTAGATGGCGCCGATGCTCGAGCCGGGTGCAGTCGGATGTCATATAGCAGTTCATGCGGTTCTCTCCACACAGTGATAGATCACACTGTTCTCTAGGTTTGCCGTTGACGAGAGGCATGCGGGGGCAGTGCGATCCGGTAGCGTCCCGCGCCACCGAGTGCGATAGTCCCGAACATGATCAGCAGCATCCAGGCGAACTGCCCCTGGCCGAGCGTCCATTCGCGATGCACGAGGCCTAGCGCGATCGCGCTGACCAGCATGATCGGCAACGCGGCAAGCCGCGTCGCGATGCCCGCGATCATCAGCAGCGGACAGACCACTTCGGCGAAGATTGCAAAGCCGAGCGTCAGCGTCTTGCCGAGGTGCAACGGGTCTTCGATGGCGTCGAGTTGACTCGCGTAATGGAGTACCTTCGGCAGTCCATGCACGAACAGCACGAGCGCGCTCGCTGTGACGCGCAGAAACAGCAGCGCAAGGTCGGTGGCGGAGAAGCGGTTCATCGCGTGCTTTAGCCTCAGAACGCAAAGCAGCTGCAACCGAGCGCGCCCCAGAACGAGTTCGCGTCGCTGGCGGGGACGTTGCTGCGCCACGCCCATGCATGCGCATGACGATGCACGCCGCACAGGTTGACGCATGCGTCGTTGCACGACTGCGCAAGCGGCGCCGCCGCCGGACGATAGCGCGCATAGCCGCCGAACTCGGCAACGGGCGACCACGTCGGGCTGACGGGCAGCGCCGGCGGACCAAACGTTTCGAACTCGTCGACGGCGTAGACGACGCGGCCGTTCACCACGGTCAGCACCGACGTCAGATGCCTGATCGCTTCTTCGTCGACCGTGAAGAAGTCATCGGACAGCACGGCGAAATCGGCGAGTTGACCCGGAACCAGCGCGCCCTTGCGCGTCTCGTCGTTCGAGAACCATGCGCTGCCGACGGTGTAACGGCGCAGCGCCTCCATGCGGTCGAGCCGGTCCTGAGCGGCATACATCGGTGTGCCACCCACCGTGCGTCCCGACACGAGCCAGTACAGCGACACGAACGGATTGAAGCTCGCGACGCGCGTCGCGTCCGTACCCGCACCGACGGGCAGTCCCGCCGCGAGCATCTGCCGCACGGGCGGTGTGCGCGCTGCCGCTTCCGCGCCATAACGCGCAATGAAGTATTCGCCCTGATACGCCATCCGGTGTTGAACCGCGATGCCGCCGCCAAGCGCCGCAATGCGCTCGATATTGCGTTGGGAAATGGTTTCGCAGTGGTCGAAAAACCAGTGCAGGCCGTCGAACGGTGTGTCGGCGTTGACGCGCTCAAATACGTTGAGAAAGCGCTCGATGGATTCGTCGTAAGTGGCGTGCAGACGGAACGGCCAGCGGTTCTGCACGAGCAGGCGTACGACCGCCTCGAGTTCGCTTTCCATCGCCTCCGGCAGATCGGGGCGCGGCTCGAGAAAGTCTTCAAAGTCCGCTGCGGAGAACACGAGCATTTCGCCCGCGCCGTTCACCTTGAGGAAGTCGTCCCCGTCGCCGGGCTTCGTGACCTTGACCCACTTCGCGAAGTCTTCGATTTCCTTCTTCGCGTTCTGCGTGAACAGGTTGTACGCGATACGCACCGTGAGTTCGTCGCGCTTCGCGAGTTCCATGATGACAGCGTAGTCGTCGGGATAGGCCTGATAGCCACCGCCCGCGTCGATCGCGCTCGTCACGCCGAGCCGATTGAGTTCGCGCATGAACTGACGCGACGAATTCAGCTGGTCGTCGAACGGCAGTTTCGGGCCTTTCGCGAGCGTCGCATACAGCAGGCCGGCGTTCGGGCGCGCGATGAGCATGCCCGTCGGGTTGCCGCGGCGGTCGCGCTGGATCTCGCCGCCCGGCGGATTCGGCGTGTCGCGGTCGTAACCGACGGCGCGCAGCGCCGCAGCGTTCAGCAGCGCGCTGTCGTAAAGATGCAGGATGAAGACGGGCGTGTCGGGCGCGATCGCGTTGATCTCTTCGAGCGTCGGGCCGCGCTTTTCCGCGAACTGGAATTCGTTCCATCCGCCGACCACGCGCACCCATTGCGGCGCCGGCGTGCGCGCGACCTGCGCGCGCAGCATCTCGAGCGCGTCGTGCAGCGACGGCACGCCGTCCCAGCGCAGTTCGAGGTTGAAGTTGAGGCCACCGCGAATCACGTGAAGGTGCGAGTCGTTGAGGCCGGGAATGACCGTGCGGCCTTTCAGGTCGATGCGGCGTGTGGCATTGTTCGCCCATTGCATCATGTCGTGATCGTTGCCGCTCGCGATGATCTTGCCTTTGGACACGGCGAGCGCCGTCACGAACGAGCGCTTGTCGTCCTGCGTCGCTATCTTGCCGTTGTAGATCACCAGGTCCGCAATGCGGGCGGGCTGAATGGTTGCGGTCATCGTCGCTCTCCGTCAAACGTGGTCAGGCTGGGGTCGAACGTCTCCCACGCGCGGCGACAGCGGCGCCGCGCGTGAGGCACAACAGGGAATACGTGGGGCGATCAGCCCGCTCAGCCCGCTTCGCTCGCGTGCTCGCCGAGAATCTGCTTCGCGTAGCGCACGCCGATGCCGTATGCGCTGTGCGCCTTGAAGATGTCCATGCAGCCTTCGTACGTTTCGCCGCGCGCCCAGTCGCGTTGCAGTTCGCACATGAACTGCAGCGACGTCATCGGCACCGCGCCGGCCTGCACGATGCGCTGCACGGCGCGCTCATGCGCTTCTTCCGTGATGTCGCCGCATGCGTCGGTCGGCACATAGATTTCGAAGCCTTCGGCCTGCATCTGCACGGTCGGAAACGCAACGCACACCTCCGTCCACAGGCCGGCGATCACGATCTTCTTGCGGCCCGTCGCCTTGATCGCTTCACGGAAGCCCTTGTCTTCCCACGAGTTCATCGACGTACGGTCGATCGGCTTGAGCTCCGGGAACACCGACTGCACTTCGGGCAGCAGATGGCCGCTGAAGGATTCGGACGCGATCGTCGTCAGAACGGTCGGCACCTTGAAGAGCTTTGCGCTCTTCGCGAGGATCTGCACGTTATGCAGGACGGTCGTGCGTTCATGCGAGTGCGTGCCGAAAAACATCTGCGGCTGATGGTCAATAAGCGCGAGCGCGCACGTGTCGGGCGTCAACAGTTCATAAGCCATGAAGTAGCTCCAGTTCTCGAGGATGCGAGGGATCGACACGGTTGCGTGAAGGCAGCCGTGCAAGACCCCCAGTTAGCGGAATGAGTCAGGTCGACGTTGCATCGGGTAAGCCGATGCAGATCCCCAGCAACGCGCAGAACCCGGTGTTGGCGTCGTGCGGTTGATCGGAGCGTCGTGGCACTGATCTTATTTCGGAGTCTGGCTCGTCTCCATGATCTCTTGGTGTGGGTCGGATAATCCCCCGGGACGGTATCGGAGTCCCAGGCATCCTTGCCTGAGTGTGCTTAGCCGCGGCTCGTATCACCTGCTGATGAGGCCCCGTGCAGGGTGGCCGGGCAAAGAAGCGGCGCTCTCGACGCCTTGGCAGTTGTCACTATGCGCGACAGTCGGGAATGCGTTACACACACTGGAAAGCGCGGATGCCTGGCAACTAATCCATAATTTGGCATCGCGTTGCCGTTCGGACTGGGACGACCGTGCAACAGGGATGGGGGCGCCTGTCACTACGCTGTTTTAAGCGAACACAACATGTGCAGGCACGATCGGATTGGCCACGCCCTGGAAGCCGGGAGCGTTTTCCCGTCCCCAGCAGGTCAGCACGCGCGTTCGACATCCTAGGAGCGCTGCCCCGGTGACTGAAGACGAATGCGATGGGAAGCGAGATGAGGTCGTTTCTTACCGAATTATCAGGAAATCCTGACAGTACCCGACAGGACATGACGAAGTAAGATCGTGCGACGCATGCTCCCTCTCAGCGCGAGCAAGGGCATTTACCTAACGGGGCATTCGGCGCTCGGATCCCCAATGTCGCAGGTCGTGACGAACAACAGTTCTGCCGATGTGTCGTTATTGGCAGGCGGACTTTGGAGAAATAGACGATGACACACAAGGATCCTGGGCCCGCTGGCGCCGGCGGACACATGGAGGAAATGGTGCTGGTCGTCGACGACGATGAGGCGGTGCGTACGAGCTTGAGCAGCCTGCTTCGCTCGATCGGGGTGCACGTGGCGCTCTTTGCGTCGGCAGCGGAACTGCTCGAGTTCCGGTTGCCGGACGTGCCTTGTTGCCTGCTGCTCGACGTGCGGCTGCGCGGTCCGAGTGGACTCGATCTACAGGCAAAGCTCGGGAAAATGGACATTCATATACCGATCATTTTCATGACAGGATTCGGTGACATCCCTATGACCGTCGCAGCGATGAAGGCCGGCGCCGAGGACTTCATGCCCAAACCGTTCCGGGATCAGGACCTGCTCGACGCTGTGAGAGCGGCGTTGGACAAGGACCGTGTGCGCCGGCAGAACCTGCAAAAGATCGACGAGATCCATGCCAACTATCTGACGCTGACGCCTCGTGAATCGGAGGTCATGGGACTGGTGGTCGCGGGTTTGTTGAACAAGCAGATCGGCGGCGAAATCGGCATCAGCGAAGTGACCGTCAAGATCCACCGAAAGCAGGCGATGCGCAAGATGAAGGCCCGTACCTTCGCGGACCTTGTGGTCATGGCGCAGCAGCTTGGCATTCGAAAAACCGGTCACTGAACCCGCCCGGTCGACACGGGCCCTGATCGGCGCGCCATGCTCACTGCAAGCCAGAAGGCGTCGTGCACACAGGGCTGTGCAATATGCGTAGCGGCCTACGTGACCGGTCCTATCATTAAGCATCTGGTCCGGTACTTGAGTTGGCCCTGCGCGAATCCTGAATCAGCTACCAGCGGACAGCGCTCAAATGACGACACCGAACGCCCACGCCGCCGTAAGCGTCTCTATTCAACGGGAGCACGGCGCGCCGGAACTGCGTTTTGACCATGTATGGCTCGCGCGCACCGAACGCGTCAAAATAGATTGTGCAGACGGAGTCACCTTCCACCGCGTGTTCGACCCGGCTACGCGAACCTGGTGGTTCGCGCGCAGCGCATACCTTGCCGCGACGGGCGGATGCGACCAGCTTCAGCGCGAGATAGAACTGGCCGATCGCCTGCAGCCGTCCTGGGCCGCAGTCCCAGTTGCAACGGTCTTGATCGCGGAGCAGATGTTCCTGGTCTTTCCCGGCAGCGGAACGTCGACAGTCCTTTCGACACTGGTCAATGGCACGATGCCGATCGCGGCGTTCCTCGGACTTGCGGTTGGCGCAACGCGGGCCGTTGCCGAAGCTCACGCGAACGGCGTGCTCCATGGCGACATCCGCCCGCAGAATTTTCTCGTCGACGGAGAAGAAGCGCTGCGCCTGACGGGATTCGGCCACGCAAGCGTGTTCGACGCGAAATCATCTGTGCTGCGCCAGCCGGCTGCGACGGCGCAGCCATACCTCTCTCCAGAGATGGCACGCCGTGACCCGTCGCGCGTGAGCGCCAAGGCTGATCTCTATTCGCTCGGAATCACGTTGTATGAACTGCTGACGGCATCCAGGCCGTTTGAAGCTGAATCGCCGGCCGCGTGGCAACACGCTCACGTCGCCATCGAACCGGCTCCCGTGCAGACGCGGCGCCCCGACGTTCCGGCGATTCTGGCCGACATCATCCTGAAGTTGATGGCCAAGGACGTGAAGGATCGCTATACCTCGGCGGCCTCCGTTCTGTCCGATCTGCTGCGCTGCCGCCGCGAATGGAGTACGCATGCCGCCATCGCGCCGTTTCCTCTCGATGTCAAGGGCTTCGCGCCCGCCTTGAACATATCCGGACAGCTGTTCGGCCGGAAACGGGAGATGGAAACGCTGGGCGCGGCGCTCGCGCGCGTCAGCGCGCGCGGCAAGTCGGAGCTCGTGTTACTGGCGGGCGGTGCGGGCACGGGCAAGTCAGCGCTCGTCGAATGGCTCGCGCGCGAGGCCAGCCAGCAAGGCCTGCGCTTTGCTGGCGGCAAGAGCGATCAGCTACAGCTCGATATACCGTTTGCGTCGATTTCACAGGCCATCCGGTCGATGACAATGACGCTGCTCGGTGAAGACGAGCCATCGGTTGCCCGGGTACGGGAGCGCTGGATCAGCCAGCTCGAGGGTCAGGGAAAGGCCATCGCCGAACTCGTTCCCGAAGTGGAGCACATAATCGGTGCCACGATACCGTTGTCTAACGTCCCGGCCGGCCAAGCTCAGGCGCGCGCAGAGCGCGCCATTCTGCGGACCTTGTCAGCCTTCGCACAGGACGGTCAGCCTCTCGTCGTCTTCATCGACGACCTGCAATGGGCAGATGCGTCGACGATCGGGCTGCTGAAAGCCTTTGCCACGCGGCCGCCGGACAACGTCCTGCTGCTCGGTGCGTATCGCGACCAGAGCGCACAGCTGGTTGAACAGCTTGACTCGTTTCTTGACGCAAGCCATTCCGGCACGGTTCCTGTCACACACATCCAGGTCGGCCCGCTCGCCGTTGGTGAACTTGGTGAACTCATCGGCTCAGCGCTGAGCGAATCGTCGAGCCATATCAGTACGCTTGCGCGTGCAATCTACGCCAGGACAGGCGGGAACCCGTTCTTCTCTTATCAGTTGCTGAGAACGCTGGTCGACGACGGCATCCTGTCGTATGACATAGAGAGTAGCCGATGGCACTGGAGCGAGACGGAGGTCACCAGCTGGCGATACTCGGACAACGTGATTGACCTGATGCTCCGACGCTTCGCCCGCCTGCCCGCTGCGGGCTCAGAACTGCTCCAGCAACTGGCCTGCATCGGCATCCGGTGCGAAGAGGGTTTGCTGGCCCGCATCGCACAAGCTGTTGTGCCCGCCATCAGGCAGCAGTTGAGCCCGTTCGTCGAGGCTGGACTACTGATCCGCGAACATGACGGCTACGCCTTTCAGCATGATCGGGTGCTCGAGTCGGCCTACTCGATCATCGACCCCGAAGTTCGGCCGCGCACCCACGCGCGGATTGCATCGGTCATGATCGAGTATTGGCCCGAACAGCTGGCCGAGCACGCATTTGAGATCTGCAATCAGATCGAACGGGCGTCGGGCCATGCACTGACGGAAGATGAACGTGTCGCGTTCGTCCGTGTGCAGATCGTGGCAGGCAAGCGTGCGAGGAGCGCCGCGGCACTGGCCCAGGCGGCCAGCTACATCAATGCCGCGTTCGATCTGATGGAGCCGTCATGGTGGTCGTCGCACTACGCGCTCGCATATGCGGCCACCCTTTCGCGTTGCGAATGCCTGCTCGCGCAGGCTGACCTCGCGAATGCCTCAAGCGAGATTGATGATCTGCTGAGGCGGCACTTGCCTGCCATTGACAAGGCTGCCGTACATCGTCTGAAAGCCATCCTGCAGACGGTACGCTCGGACTACGAAGGTGCGATCACGGCTGCGCTCTCGGGGCTCGCGTTGCTCGACGTCAATTTGCAACGCGGACCCACGCGAGCCCAGTTGCGCGCCAGCTATGACACCGTCCGGGCTGCGCTGCAGGGTCGTTCGATTGCAAGCCTTGGAACGTTGCCCGCAACGGATGACCATCGGATTCAGACCGTGATGGGCCTTCTGTCGACCCTCATCTCGTCGCTATTCGTGACTGACGGCATCAGCTTCCTGCACGTCGCGAAGATGGTCGAATTGACGCTCGACCATGGCGTCACGGCTGAGTCTCCATATGGGTTGTCGTGGTTCGGCGTCTTCATCGCCAGCCTCTATGGCGAGTATGAAGACGGACTCGCCTATGGGCTTGCCGCGTTGACCATCGTAAATCGCCACGGTTACGAAAGTGAGCGGATTGCCACGCTAGTCGCCCTCGACCAGGTTAGCGCGTGGACGCGGCCACTTTCTTACGCGCTCGGCCATGCTCAAAAGGCCAGGAAGCTGGGCCGCGCATCAGGCGACATCGGCATGGCCTGCTACGCGTGCAATCACATTGCGTCTGATCTGCTGGTGATGGGAGAGCACCTGCAACTCGTCGAGGAGGAAATCGAACGAGGACTGGAGCTGACGCGTCTGGTCCAGTACCAGGATATCGAACTGATCCTCTATTCGCAGCGGCACTTCACCCTCCGGCTGCGCAGTGGCGATGCGCTCCCGCCACACGGCGAACACGGCGACAAACACGCCGCCATAGCGTCGAGCGTCACAACGCGCATAGCTCAAAGCAATTCACAACCGACGCTTTTCTGGATCTGGCTGTACGACGGCATGGCAGCGCTATTCCTTCAGGATTTCGAGCATGCGCTAGCGAGCCTGCAGCACGCCGCTGAACTTACATGGTCCGCCCCTGCACACATCAACGTCGCCGATTGCCACCTGTTCATCGCGCTCGCAATGTCGCACTCGGAAAGCGCCGCGACGGATCTGGAGAGCGTAGTGACAGTCTTGTCTGCGCATCGCGAACGCTTTGATCGATGGGCGGCGCTCAACGCATTGACGTTCCGGAACAAGCTGCTGCTGATCGATGCGGAACTCGCGCGTTTGCGCGGTGATTATTTCGAGGCGCTGCTGTCCTACGAGCAATCGGCGGACGCCGCTGCGGCAGCAGGATTTGTTCATGAGCAGGCGCTCGCCCACGAGTTCGCCGGCATGATGTGCGAAGCGACTGGACTGCATTCGTCCGGCAGGCAGCATTTGCGCACCGCGCACGCCTGCTACCGGCGCTGGGGCGCCGATCACAAGGCAGGACTGTTGGCCATCCGCTATCCTGATCTCGTCGCGATGCAGCACAACACGCGGTCCATTACCGAGAAGAGCGGCAGCGGCGCAACGATCAACTGGGAGCTCGGCATCAATGCTGCGCAGGCGATGTCCGGAGAAGTGGTCATGGACCGGCTGATCGAAACGTTGATGACAAACGTGATCGTTCACGTCGGCGCGCAGTACGGGGTTCTCTTGCTGATTCGCGACGAAGGCCCGACCATCGAAGCATCCGCGCGCGTCTCTCAGGGCAAGGTTGCCGTGACCATCGGCACTGTCGCGCCCACCGAGCAGGCGCTGCCCCTCACGGTGCTCAACAGTGTGGTGCGAACCCAGGCGACCCTGGTGCTGGCGGACGCGATGGTCGATGCCCCGTCGCTCCTGACCCACGAGAGGCACGGCGGCTCTCTGCGCTCCGTGCTCTGTCAGCCCCTCGTGCGCGGTGGTGCGCTGATTGGAATCTTCTATCTGGAGAACAACCTCGCTCCCGGTGTGTTCGACAGCAGCAGAGTCGCGGACTTGGCTGTGCTCGCGCCACAGGTCGCGATTTCGCTCGAGACCGCGCGCCTGTACGAAGAGCTGATAAACGAAAACAACCGCCGGGTGAGCGCGGAAATGAGTCTGCGCGCCGCGCGGGCCGAGCTCGCGCAAACATCGCATCTTACTGTCATGGGTAGCCTGGCGGCATCCATCGCCCATGAGGTGAATCAGCCGTTGACCGCCATTGGCGCATCGGTTAATGCCTGCCTGCGCTGGCTGAACCGACCGACTCCTGATCTCACCGAGGTACAGGCGGGGCTATCTCACATCAAGCAGACAAGCGAGCGGGCCGAAGAAATCATACGGGCGCTCCGGTCGCTCGCGAGACAGACGCCTTCACTGCGGGCACCGCTGAGACCCGACGACGTAATTCATGACGTGCTCAACATGCTTCGCATGGAGATCGATGAGCAGCGTGTGACAGTCACGACACGGCTCGAAGCAGGAACTGCAACGGTAGAGGCAGACCGCGTACAGTTGCAACAGGTCGTGCTCAACCTGATCACGAACGCACTTGAAGCGATGGCTCAAACGCCCCCCGAGCGTCGCGAACTCATTCTGACCTCGTCGCACCAGCAGCATGAAATTGTGGTGGGCGTACAGGATAATGGGTCTGGGATTCCGGACGACATGCTGGTCCGCGTCTTCGATCCGTTTTTCACGACCAAGCAGGCGGGCATGGGCATGGGCCTTGCCATTTGCCGATCCATCATCGAAGCGCATGGCGGATCATTGGAGGTCCATCCCCACAACCCAGGTGGGTGTGAACTCGAATTCCGACTGCCCGTGTCCGATTTTTCCATTGTCCGGTGAAAACTTGACACCGGTACAGGGCGCGACGTCACGGCGCTATGATTCGCTTCCCGGAACGGCAGCTGTCTGGGGCGTACCTGACGTTCCCGCGTCCGGCCGAATGCGCTGGCGGATGACCGGTTGTGGCCCGACTGCTGTCTGGTACAGACTGCAGCAGCAGACCGACGAGCGACGTGTTCCAAGATGGGGCCGATAGTGTTTGCAAAATCCTGAACCATGGGGGCCCGCCGAACTGGCGCCTAGATCCGCGCGTCGACGCAGTTCAAAGGAGTGCATCATCCGCGCAGATCCGGCATACACGATGGATACCGATCCCGGTCAATTGTCGGGCGCCGACAGCAGTGATCCGAAAGATTTTCGCCAATGGGCTACTACGGCGCGCCTCAATCCCGTTTCCGGACACCGTATTTCGCCATATACGTTTCGCGAAGCGCGTCTTCCGATGCCGCGCCTCCGAAGCGGTAGGCGGGTGACAGCAACGGCAGCGCCTCACTCACGTCGATGCGCACGACATGATTCACCGGATAGTCTGAGCCGTTTGTTCGCCAGACCCACTCGGCGACTGATGCCCGAGCAGGATCGCCGGCAGCCAGCACACTTGCCGCCCCGTTGAAGCGATACCCACGCCGGGCGAAGACATCGACCACGTTGATCGAGATTGCCGGATTGCGTCGGAGATTCTCGACGGTCTGAGGCGAGGCGATATCCGCGAAAAACAGCGTGTCATTGCGCGCGACAAGCGACGCCTTCGGCGAAAGATTCGGCGATCCATCCTCGTTGACTGTCGCGACGAATGAAAGGATCGCGCGCTGGATGACGTCGAGCATGTCGGTGGTAAGAATCGGCATCATAGGCTCCAAAGTAACAGCGGCACAGTGCCACTGGAGCCTATACTATGAATTCGATGGCTTATCGCGTAGAGCCAAGATTCGGCAAACTCACCAGGCCATGATTCGCTCGCAAACAGGCACGCTTTCCCCACTCGACACGACTTCCGCAGAGCCCTTCTACCGGCAGATCTACGCCCGGTTTCGCAACGCAATGACGGACGGTCTTTTGGCGCCAGGCGACCGCATTCCGTCGGCTCGCGCGCTGGCCAGGGAACTGGGGTTGTCCAGAGGAACCATTGAGACGGCCTATTCGACGTTGATCGCGGAGGGATATTTCCAGCCTCGCGGTCAGGCCGGCACTTTCGTCGCGCCTGACCTGAAGCTGCGCATGCCGGCGCCGGCGGCTTCAGACCGGCCACCCGCTTACCCTGCAGGTGCGGTGAACATGCGCCCCGTGTCGATGCTGCCCCTGCAGATGGGTCTGCCGGCGCTGGACGCCTTTCCCCGAAAGATCTGGGCCCGCCTGGGGGCGCGTTGCATACGAGCCACCCGAGTGGCGGATATGGTCTATCCACCTGCACATGGTCTGGAGGCGTTGCGCAGTGCGATCGCCACTTATCTTCAGGTGGCGCGCGGGATCAACTGCTCCCCGTCACAGGTGTTCGTCACCTCCGGATATCGCAACACGCTGGAGCTGGTCGTCCACGCACTCCTCGAAGCGGGGGATCGGGTCTGGGTCGAAGATCCTGGCTTCCCGCCCACCCGATTGCTGTTGCAACACGCACGCATTGCGCTCACTCCCGTTCCTGTCGACGAGGAAGGACTGATCGTCGCGCACGGCATTGCCACTGCACCACGTGCGCGTGCCGCCGTTGTGACACCTGCGCATCAGAGTCCTCGCTGCATGTCGCTGTCGCTGCCGCGTCGCCTGGCACTGCTTGAATGGGCGTCGAAAAACAAGGCGTGGATTGTCGAAGACGATTACGACGGCGAATACCGGTACGTCAGCCGTCCGCTGCCCGCTCTCAAGAGCCTGGATCGCGACGGACGCGTGCTCTATGCAGGCACGTTCAGCAAGGTTCTGTTTCCCGGCATTCGGCTGGCGTACCTCGTCGTGCCTGAAGCGCAAGTTGAACGGTTCGAACGGATCAGCCAGATTTTCTCGGGCGGCGGGCCCGAACTCACGCAGGCCATAGTCACCGGATTTATGACAGAAGGTCATTTCGCCCGTCACATCCAGCGCATGCGAAAGCTATACGCCGAGCGCAGGGAAGTCACGGCAACGGGACTGGAGCAAACCCTGAGAGCGCACATGCGGGTCGATCCTCAGCCGGGAGGGATGCATCTGGTACTGCGCATGCGGGGCCGGGGCTCGGATCGCTTGCTCGCCGAGCGTTTACGGCGTCACGGCATGTATGCGCAGGCGCTGACCGACTGGAGCATCGGCAAGCAGGTAGAACCGGCCTTGCTGCTCGGCTTCACCAATATCGACTCGGAAAGCACCGCCGAAAAACTCGGAAGGCGCATCCTGAAGCTCATCTGAGCGTTCTCACGATTTGATCCCGGGCATTTCTCCGGCGCTATGGCCTATAAAAACAGGCGATTTATGGCTCTGTGCCAGTGGGCCATCGTGCCGCAAGATGACAACACGGTATAACCGATAGCCCTTCCAGAGGGCCCACGATGTGCGGTGACGCCGCTCGCGATGAGGCCGCGCCGCATGGCGGTCATTGTCGCCGCGCCACTGCACTTTCGAGGGAGTCCAGCCATGAACGATCTTTCCGCCTTCCCGATCACACGCAAATGGCGCGCACAGCACCCTGAACACATCCAGCTCTATTCACTGCCGACGCCGAACGGCGTCAAGGTCTCGGTCATGCTCGAGGAAACCGGGCTACTGTACGAACCACATCTGGTGCGTTTCGATACCCATGAGCAGATGTCGCCCGAGTTTCTCTCGCTCAACCCCAACAACAAGATTCCCGCGATTCTCGATCCAGCAGGCCCGGATGGCAGGCCGCTCGCCCTGTTCGAATCGGGCGCAATTCTGCTGTATCTGGCGGACAAGAGTGGGCAGTTCATTCCGAAAGACGCGGCAGGCCGCTACGAAACGATCCAATGGCTGATGTTCCAGATGGGCGGCATCGGCCCGATGTTCGGTCAGATCGGATTCTTCAATAAATTCGCCGGCAAGGACTACGAGGACAAGCGACCGCGCGATCGCTATGTCGCCGAATCGCGCCGCTTGCTCAACGTGCTCAACGGGCGCCTCGCCGGGCGCGCCTGGATCATGGGGGACGCGTGCACGATCGCCGACATGGCTACCTTCCCGTGGGTGCGCAATCTGGTGGGCTTTTACGAGGCGAGCGATCTGGTCGGTATCACCGATTTTCCACATGTCATGCGCGCATTCAACGCATTCCTTGAGCGTCCTGCCGTTGTGAAGGGTATCGATATTCCAAGCCGCGTATAGAACGCTCCTTCAATTCTGGTCGCAGTGCAAAGCGCAGACCAGGCGACCAGCAAACCTCTTTGGCGACGCATGGCTTTGGTCTTGCGCCCCGCCAGTGCAGACGGAGTTCCGACCATGACCCGTGTCGTATCCGCAACCAGCTCGCGGGCTACTTACGCCCATTGGCACTTGACCCCCGCAGTCCTGGCGCTGGGCTATCCCTGGTATCTCGCCCGCTTTTATGACGCGGCCGCTGCGCATCATGCGCTTTCCGCTCTCGCGGCGCTCGCCGTCGTTCTCGCCGTTCCGGCAAGCGCGTTCGTCAGCCTGTACTCGCTCGGGCGACAACCGCTGATAACGTCACGCGATGTCATTCTTCAGCGTCTCGCGCATTTCACGTTTGCGTCACCGCCGCTTTTTGTCATCGTGGGAGTCTTTCTCTATCTGATGAAAATTAACGGCGCAGACGCAAGGGTGTGGCTCGGTATCTGGGCCGCCGTGCTCTGCGCCGCCATGCTGGCCTTGCTGACGAACCCGGCCGTCGATAAGCATGCACCCGCCGTGCGCCGCCTGGCGCCGGTGCGAGTGATGCATGGCGTGGCATCAGCCGCGATCATTCTCGTGTTCCTCTTCCCGCACCTTGGCAATCACGCGGTCGGCATTTTGGGCGCGGACACGCATAAGGCGGTCATGCTGGTCCTGCGTCATCTCTACCGCGCCGGATGGATCGAACCGATCCTGATCGCGCTCTTCGTGTTCCAGATCGTGAGCGGCCTTGTGTTGCTGTTGCCCAAGCTGGGGGAGAAGCGGGATCTGCTTGGCACGCTGCAAACGGCATCGGGTGCCTATCTGGTGATATTCATCGCGTCGCATATCAACGCGGTGTTTGTCCTCGCGCGATACTTCGGCACTGATACGGACTATGCATGGGCTACCGGACTGCCGGGCGGTCTCATCGCCGATTCCTGGGATGTGCGCCTGATCCCGCATTATGCTCTGGGCGTATGGCTGATCCTCAGTCACATCGTCTGCGGCCTGCGCACGGTCATGCTGGCGCACGGCGTTTCCATGCCTCGAGCCAATGCCATTAGCTGGACGTTGATTGGCGTCACATCGCTGTGGGCGGCAGTCATCGTTGCTGGTATGGTTGGCGTACGGATCTGACGCTCGGTACGCGCCACGAAGTCAGGATCGGGTACACCCATTCGAATTCCTCAAGACCGGTCGTTCATAGATGACCACCGGCCGCCGATCGCAGTCGGACGGCATGCCGCCTGGAGGCGTCCCTCGCTTTGTCGCCGCTGGATGTTTTGGGCAGGCACGGCACCCTTAAGCCGGTCTGAGCGCTTTCACAAAACGCTGATAGGCCGGTGAATCACGCTCCTGATATTGGCAGAACCTCGTGCGCCCATGCCTTCGAAGAATGGGTGTTATTCGCCCGAGCTATCTACCGGCGCGACGCTCGTTCTCCGATGATGAGACCCAGGACGAGCCCACGGCTCGCCGACCTTAACCGATACCACTGAGTAACGAACGGGAGACCCATCATGTCGCTTCAGGACAAGCTCGACGCATTCAAGGCCGATTTCAAGGCGGGCAAGCCGCCGTACAACGCACCGCCCGAAATCCATCCGATCATGGAACGCGCGACGG
>NZ_WHNP01000093.1 GCF_009362735.1 Paraburkholderia franconis
TCTGGCCCGTCTGGTTCGAATCGTCGTCGATGGCCTGCTTGCCGAGGATCACCAGCGAAGGCTGCTCCTTGTCGACCAGCGCCTTCAGCAGCTTGGCGACAGCCAGCGGCTGCAGGTCTTCATTCGATTCGATCAGGATCGCGCGATCCGCGCCGATCGCCAGCGCCGTGCGCAGCGTTTCCTGGCACTGCGTGACGCCTGCCGACACCGCGATCACTTCCGTCGCGACACCCGCTTCCTTCAGGCGCACGGCCTCTTCGACGGCAATTTCGTCGAACGGATTCATCGACATCTTCACGTTCGCGATATCGACGCCTGTCCCATCCGACTTCACGCGGACCTTCACGTTGTAGTCAACCACTCTCTTGACTGGCACCACGATTTTCATCTTTGTCTCCACCTATCCACTAACACGGCCCGCTACACACCTTGCGCGACGCCATCGAGCAGGCGCGCGATGTCATCTGACGAGTAGCCGAGTTCCGCGAGCAGCACGCGCGTCGAGTCGCCCACGGCACCGACGGGATGACATGGCGCTGCTGGCGTCGCGCTGAAGCGCGGGGCGGGACCCGGCTGCGTAATGCCGTCGACCGTCGCGAACGTGCCTCGCGCCTCGTAATGCGGATGGCGCGGCGCCTCGTCGAGCGACAACACGGGCGCAAAGCACACATCCGTACCTTCGAGCAGTCCGCACCATTCGGCGCGCGTCTTCTGCCTGAACGCTTCGGCGACGCGCTCCTTGAGCGCCGGCCATTGCGATTCGTCCCACTGCTGGTCGAACGCCGCATCGTCCAGTCCGACCAGTTCGCGCAAGAGCTTGTAGAACTGCGGCTCGATCGAACCGATGGAGATGTACTTGCCATCGGCACACGCATACGCATCGTAGAAATGCGCGCCGCCATCGCCGTTGTTCGTGCCTGCCTCGGCGTGCCAGATGCCTGCCGAACGCCAGCCATACATCAGCGACGCAAGCAGCGCCGCGCCTTCGCAGATCGAAGCGTCGACCACCTGGCCTTGCCCGCTCTGCTTCGCCTGATGCAGAGCCGACAGCACGCCGAACGCGAGCAGCATGCCGCCGCCGCCGAAGTCACCGATCATGCCAGGCGCGGGAACGGGCGGCCCGCCTCGACGCGCCGTCGAATGAAGCGCGCCCGCCAACGCGATGTAATTGATGTCGTGCCCTGCGGCTTGCGCAAGCGGCCCCGTTTGCCCCCAGCCCGTCACGCGCCCATACACGAGCGACGGTTTGCGTGCGAGGCACACGTCCGGACCGAGCCCGAGCGATTCCATCACGCCTGGACGAAAGCCTTCGAGCACGATATCCGCGCGCTCGATCAGAGACAGCGCGATTTCCGTCGCCTCCGGACGCTTCAGATCGAGCGCAATCGATTCGCGCCCGCGCGCGAGCACGTCGCTGCTGCGCGCGGTCAACGCGCCCGCGCCGCTGTCGCGAACCGGGGCCCGCTTCGCCGCGCGATCGATGCGGATCACGCGCGCACCGTGATCCGAAAGCATCATGCCCGCGAACGGCGCGGGACCGAGCCCCGCGAACTCGATGACGGTAATGCCCGTCAGAGGTCCCTTGCGCTCCATCATCACAGCGCCACCACGCGCGCTTCCTTACCCTTCGTGAGGTTGCGCACCAGGAACTCTTCGTTCAGCTCGATGCCCAGACCCGGCCCTTCGTTCGGGTACGTGTAGCCGTTCTCGAAGCGCGGCACGTTCAGCGCGATGTCGGTGCCCGGCGCGATGTCCTTGCTTTCCCACACGCCGTGAATCGTCAGCGGTCCCGTCGACTCGTTCAGGAATTGCGATGCCCACTGGTTGCTCGTCCACAGATGCGCGGACGGGCTATGTTCCAGACCGGAGCCGATCATGCAGCCGCACATCACGGGCAGCCCCGAGAGCCGCGCGAGCGTCAGCCAGCGCTGCGACTTCAGCAGCCCGCCTGCCTTCTGCAACTTGATGAAGAGGCCATCGGCCGCGCGCCGGTCGATGATGTCCTTGATGTGATGCAGTTCCTTGGCCGCCTCGTCTGCGTAGATCGGCGTGCGGACCTGGGCACGCAGGCGCGCCATCCCTTCGATATCCCAATGCGGCAGCGGCTGCTCGATCAGCTCCAGGTTCGCGTCGTCCAGTCGGCGGATCGTGCGCAGCGCCGTTTCGTAGTTCCAGAAACCGTTCGCGTCGACCGTGAGGCGAATGTCCTTGCCCACCGTCTCGCGCACCGCGTACACCATCCGGATGTCGTCTTCGACGCTGCCGAAGCCCGTCTTCATCTTCAGCAACTGGAAGCCTTGCTTGTGCGCGACGATCGCCTCGGCCGCCACCTGCTCAGGCGTGCCCGCCGATAGCACCCAGCCCATCGCCGCGCCCGAGATCGTGCGGCCGCCGAGCAATTCGTACACGGGCACGTTGAGGAGCTTGCCCTTGAGATCGTGCAGCGCAAAGTCGACGGTCGCCTTCGCCTGATTGTTGTCGCGCACGAGCAGGTCCATCTTGCCGACGAGCTTCTCGATGTTGCGCGGATCTTCGCCTAGCAGGACGCGCGGCGCGATGACGTCGCAGATCATCGACATGATCGAGCCCTGCATCTCGCCCATGTACCACGACGACGTGTCGCCCGAATCCGAGAAGCCCACCGTGCCGTCATCGCACGTGAGCTTCAGGATCACACTATCGATCGCCTCGATGCGCGTGTTCGGCATGATCATCGGCTTTTTCATCGGGGTGGAGACGGGAATGACTTCGACTTTGACGATCTTCATGATGGTTCCAGTTGGTTCCAGAAGGCAGAGGTAAGGAAGCCCTGCCGCGTTCGGTGGCTAGCGTGCGAGAAGCGCGGTCGGGCAGCGTTGGCTAGTTGTCCTGATGCAGGGAAGTGGCGCGCAGTTGGTCGCCGTCACTTCGATAGAGCGCGTGTCAGAGCGGATATTGCGGCGGCGTCTGACGCACCGTGATCCATCGCCATTGGGTGAACTCGTCCCAGTTGGCGGGGCCGCCGTGACGCGAGCCGTTGCCGGACGAGCCGCGTCCGCCCATCGGCATCGTGCCGTCGTCGTTCACGGTCTGATCGTTGACGTGCACGAGGCCCGTCCTGAGCCGGTCGGCGATGGCCATTCCACGGCCCACGTCGCGTGTGTAGATGCCCGCCGACAGGCCGTACTCGCTGTCGTTCGCATGAGCAATCGCTTCGTCATCCGAAGCGAACGGCGTGATGCACACGACCGGCCCGAAAATCTCGTCGCGGAACGCGGGCATCTCAGGCATGACATCCGCGAGCACGGTCGGCTGATAGAACCGGCCGTCGCCGCTGCCGCCGGCCAGCAGCTTTGCGCCCATCCGCACCGATTCGTCGACGATCTGCTGCACGCGCTCGACCTGCTTGCGCGTGATGATCGGGCCGAGCGCGACATTGCCCGTATGCGGGTTGCCGACGGGCAGTTGCTTGGCCTTGTCGGCCATGCGCTGAGCGTAGGCGTCGACGATCGATTCGTGGACGAGATGACGGCCCGCGCTCATGCAAATCTGTCCTTGATGCAGCCACGAGGCCCAGCTGCCACCCGATACGGCGAGATCGAAATCCGCGTCGTCGCAAATGATGAGCGAGTTCTTGCCGCCCAGTTCGAGGGCGACTTTCTTCAGATGCTTGCCCGCAAGCTCTCCGATACGGCGGCCGACCGCCGTCGATCCGGTGAACGAAATCATCGCGACGTCCGGATCGGTGACGAGCGCCTCGCCCGCATCGGCTTCGCCGGGCAGCATGCTCAGCACGCCTTCGGGCAAGCCGGCCTGCTGCAGCAAGAGCGCGAGCAGCACGCCGCCCGAGACGGGCGTGCGCGGATCCGGCTTCAGCACGACCGCGTTGCCGGTTGCGAGCGCGGGCAGCGCCGCGCGGGACGTCAGCAGGAAAGGGAAATTGAACGGCGAAATCACGCCGACCACGCCATGCGGCACACGCCGCGCCATGCTGACGACGCCCGGCTGGCTCGGCAGCACGAGTCCCGGCGGCTGCGTCAGCATCGCGGCTGCCTCATGCAGCAGATGCACGACGGACTCGATTTCGAAACCGGCCTTGGGTCCGATCGCGCCCGTTTCGCGCACGATCCATTCGGCGTATTGAGCGCGGTTCGCATCGAGAAGCGCGGCGGCCTTGCGAAAGATCCCCGCGCGCGACGGATAGGGCATCGCCGCCCACGCGGCTTGCGATCGGGCTGCCAGCACGCACGCTGCGCGCACGTCGTCCGCATTGGCCTTGCCCGTCGTCGCCAGTTGCAGGCCGGTGGCGGGCTCCACGACGTCGATGCGCCCGCCGGCAAGTGATTTCCAGTTGCCGAGCAATCCGCAGCCCGACCAGTCAACGGCATTCAGTAGGTTGTCCGCCATATCTGTCTCCATGATTCGCCCTGTCTTTTGAGGTATTTCGCTGGCGTGGAATCGACTATAGAAGTCGCCTATAAAAAAGTCAACCAACTCGACGGTTGACTTTCTGCACATTGATCGACAATACTGCCTGAAAGGCCGTTGCGCTAGAAGACCATTCGCCTTTTGCAAATTAGCCAACCGTCAGGTTGATCAATTAAGACGCGGATCACAAGGAGACACCGTGGAATCTTTGTTCGGTAACTATCGTTCGCCGTGGATGACGGAAGAACTGGACATGCTGCGCACGACGGCACGCCGTTTCTTCGAAAAGGAAGTCACGCCGCACCAGGAAAAGTGGCGCAAGCAGCACTACATCGACAAGTCGGTGTGGCTGAAAGCCGGAGAGCTGGGCCTGATCGGCGTCAGCTATCCGGAGGAATACGGCGGTCACGGCGGCAATTACGCGCACGACGTCGTGATCATGGAAGAGCAGGCGCGCGCCTGCGACACCGCCTGGGGCTACGTGCCGGGCGTGATCGGCGCGCCGACCACGCTGATCCTGACGGGTACGCCCAAGCAGATCTACAAGTGGCTGCCGCCCATCATCCGCGGCGAAAAGCTGCTGGCGTTCGCGGCCACCGAGCCGGATTGCGGCACCGACATCAAGACGCTTCGCACGACGGCGCGTCGCGAGGGCGACGAGTACGTACTCAACGGCTCGAAGATGTTCATCACGCACGGCTCGCGCTCCGACCTCGCCATCGTCGCCGCGCGCACGAACGGCCCCGGCGCAAAGGGCATCTCGCTCTTCATGATCGAGAAGGACAAGGTGAGCGGCTTCAAGGTCAACAAGATTCTCGAAAAGATGGGCCAGCACGGCCTCGATACCTGCGAAATCTTCCTCGACGACGTGCGCGTGCCGGCAGAGAACCTGCTCGGCGGCGTCGAGGGCAACGGCTTCGGCAAGATGATGGACAGCTTCGTGAAGGAGCGCCTGACGATCGCCGTGACCGCAATCGCCAGCACCGAACGCGCGATCGAACTGACGCTCGATCACGTCAAGCAGCGCAAGATGTTCAACCAGACGCTGTGGGACTTCCAGAACACGAAGTTCAAGCTCGCCGAGAGCGTGAGCCAGGTGCGCATCGGCCGCGTGTTCATCGACAGCCTGATCCAGCGTCTGGTGGAGGGCATCAACCCGCCGTCGGCCGAAGAAGCGGCGATGGCGAAGGTCTGGTGCTCGGAAGTGCAGTGGAAGGTGATCGACGAGTGCGTGCAGTTGTTCGGCGGTTATGGCTACATGGCCGAATACCCGATCTGTCAGTTCATGATGGATGCGCGCATTCAGCGGCTCTATGGCGGCTCCAACGAAATCCTGAAGGAACTGATCGCCCGCAAGCTGTAAACGAAGCGCGGCCGCCTGTTGCAGGCGGCCGCGAGCGATTCGAGGTGCTTTATAAATGAGGCGGGAACAAAAAAGGCGGGAACCTGCCCGCCTGTCTGCGTGGTGCTGCGCCTAGCGCTGAGGCTTGGCCGCGATGCCTTGAATCAGCATGTTCATGAACGCCTCGACGACTTCGTCGATGCTGTACTTTCCGTCTTCCTGATACCACTGCGGCACCCAGTTCAGCATGCCGAACAGCATCGCCGACAGCAGCGCCGGCACGCACGGCTTGATGTCTCCCGCAGCGATGCCTTCCGTGATCAGGTCGCGCACGGTGGTATCGAGCCGGCGTTGGAAACGGCGGATATCGAGGCTCGCTTCCGTCGTCAGCGGACGCAGACCCACCACCACGAGACAACGGCCGAAGTCGCTGTTCTGCGCATGTGCGAGGCTCTGCGCGAAGTAGCGCAGCCGCTGCAACGGCGGCTCGCTGCGATCCCGCACTTTTTCCACCACTTCATCGAGATTCTCGAACGACTTCACGAGGCAGAAGTACAACACCTCTTCCTTGTTCTTGATGTAGTGGTACAGCGTTGCCTTATGCATGCCGATCTGGTCGGCGATCATGTCAAGCGACGTGGCTTCGTACCCGTTCTGCGCGAAAAGCTGCGCAGCGATACGCAGGATCGCAAGGCGCTTGTCTTCGTGACGGACAACGGGCGGCGCCTTGCGGCGTCGACCGGCCGGACGTTCGATGGGAGCCGGCAGCGCGGCGTCGTCGGGGCGTGTGGACATAGGGCTCGATTTTACACTGGCGCGCCGATCGCGCCTTCCGCGATCAAGCGCTCAACTTGAGCGTCGGCAAAGTTTGCTTCACGCAGGATTTCGCGCGTGTGCTCGCCGAGTTTCGGCGCGCGATGCCGCACGGCTCCGGGCGTGACGGAAAGCTTTGCGGGCACGCCCGGCACCGAGACCTCGCCTTCCAGCCCCGGATGCTCGACCTTCGGCAGCATGTTGCGCGCCGCAAAATGCGGATCGGCGAAAATTTCCTCCGCGGTGTAGATGGGGCTGAACGGCACCTTCCCGCCGAACATTTCGCGCAGCTCCGTCTTGGTGTAGCGCGTGGTAAACGCTTCGATTTCGCTGGTCAGTACGTCATTGTTTTCCCAGCGCAGCGTTTCGGAGCCAAATCGCGGGTCCTTCGCCAGATCGTCGCGGCCCATCAGCCTGCACAGTTGCAGCCATTGCGGATCGTGCGGCGCCGCGATCGCGATCATGCCGTCCTTCGCGCGCACCGTGCCTTGCGGCGCGAGACCCGGCAGATTGTTGCCCACCGGTTTCTGCGAAACGCCGCGATACGAGTACTGGCTGACGAGAAGCTCCGACATCGAGAGAATCGAATCGGTCATCGCGACATCGACATACTGCCCCTGCCCCGTCGCCTTTGCGTGCCACAACGCGGCCATCGTGCCGAAGGCTGCATGCAGGCCCGGCACTGTATCGCCGGGGCCGCCGCCGACCTTCACGGGATGCTGTTCGTCTTCGCCCGTGATGCCCATCCAGCCTCCCATTGCCTGCGCAACGATGTCGAAGGCCGGCCAGTCCATGTAAGGGCTCGCGCCGCCCGGCCTGTCGCCAAAGCCGCGCACCGACGTGTAGACGAGACGCGGGTTGATTTCCTTCAGTTGCTCGTAGCCGATGCCAAGCTTCGTCAGCACGCCAGCGCGGTAGTTTTCGACCAGCACGTCCGCGCCGCGCACCAGCGTACGGAATGTCTCCAGACCTTCGGCGCTCTTCAGGTTCAGCGCGATAGACCGCTTGTTCCGATTGCACGACTGGAACAGTCCGCCGTAGTGGCGCTCCCGGTCGTCGTCGCGAAACGGGCCGATGCGGCGAAAGAAGTCGCCTTCCAGCGGCTCGACCTTGATCACGTCGGCGCCGTGATCGCCGAGAACCTGCGAACAGAACGGGCCAGCCAGCGCATGCGTCAGGTCGAGAACGCGTACGCCTCGCAAGGCGCCGCTCAGAGAATTTGTCATATGCTCCTCCAGTCAATCAACTGGTTGGTTGAATCGTTGGGTCATTATCGCCCAGCAGACGGGCCGATGTATAGCTTTTTGGAGCCAAGTCTCCGTTGTCAATGTGCGGCGCGCGGCGCCAGCGTCGTCGACGCCGCCCGGTCCGGATATCGGCCGAGCATCAGGATCGCGCCTGCGCAAAACAGGCACAGCACGCTGGATACTTCATGAATCGGCGCATACGACTTGAAGTGATCGAACACCGTCCCGTAGACGAATGGACCGATTGCGCCACCGAGCGTCGAAATGCCGAACAGCGCGCCGTAGATCGCGCCCAGATGGCGCTTGCCGAAATAGCGGCGCGCGAGGTACGGAATCAGGTCGCCCTCGCTGCCCGTCGCGAGACCGAGCACCAGCGCGCTGAGCATGACCATGCCGGGCAGACGGATGAAGTCGGTCGTGAGCACCAGGAAAACAGCAGCGCCGGCAAGACAAGCGACCGACGCAACCAGCGGCGCGAACGCGCGATCGAGCACGGCGCCGATGCCGACGCGCGCAACGGCAAGTCCGATGCCGACCACGGCGGCTGCCTGCGCCGCGACGTCGCGTCCCAGTCCACGGTCGGACACGAACGGCGCAAGATGCACGAATCCGCCCAGCACCGAGCACGACACGAGAAAGAACACGAACGCGAGCAGCCAGAAGCGAAAGCTGCGGAGTGCCTGCCTTAGCGTCAGCTCGATGCCGTCATCCGGTTCCTCATCGAGCAGTCGTTCGGTTCGTGCCTCTGAATGCGCGCTGACTGCCTTGTAATTGCGGAAGATGATCCGGTGAGCGACAAAACCGAGCACGAGCGCGCCCGCGGCGAGGACCCTATACGCCTGCCGCCAGTCGACATAGTGCAGGAGCGTCACGGCGATCATCGGCATCGCAAACCCGCCGATGCCCGTACCGAGCATCGCAACGCCGAGCGCCATGCCGAGCCGCTTGTTGAACGCGCCCGGCAAGATGCCGACGTAGCCTACGGCGCTCGTCGCCGCTCCGCAGATACCGATGAACGCGCCGACCATGCCGAACAGCAGATGATTCGGCGGCACGAGCGCGAGCAGCAGAAGCCCCAGCGAAAACAGCACGATGGCCCAGCCGATCACCTTCGCCCAGCCACGGCGGTCCGCCATGTAGCCGACGATCGGCGCACCGACTGCGTTGCCGAACATCGCGAGCATCGGCAGCAGGGCGACGTCGGCACGGCCCCAGTGAAACGACGCTGCAAGGGGCTTAAGGAACACCCCGGCCACGCTGAAGAAGAACGGCCCGAACCCGCAGGTCAGACCCAGCGCAGCGCCGAACACGATCCACGCCTTGTTGCGCGTGCTCACGGCTTGCGGCTCGTCGATCCGTTGCGGCAGTGCTGCCGTTGTCATGGACTTGGCCATCCTGTGTCTCCCACGTCTCTGTCTGAATATGGACGCACAGGAAGACCGCATGCTGAAGGCGCGCAGGCATCGCATTGACGGTGCGTGCATCGAGCGCGAGCGGCACGCCGAAAATCAGCAAACGTCCCTGTGGATCGCGCACCGATAACGCATGCGAGCCGAAGAAAATTTCAACCCTCTCGGACCGCCAACCACGATCACCGAAGTGCGCGATCGCGTGCTGGCGGCATCGGGGCGTTTCACTGCTCGTCTCCCGCTGGCACTGCCGGATAGCGCCCGAGAAGCAGGATCGCCACCGCGCCGACAATGCACGCGGCACACGACACTTCATGCACGACCGTATATGACCCGAAGCGGTCGAAAGCGAGGCCATACAGGAACGGGCCGACCGCGCCGCCGAGCGTCGCCGCGCCGAACAGGCAGCCGTAAATCGAGCCGAACGAGCGCTTGCCGAAATACTTGCGCGCCAGGAACGGGATCAGATCGCCTTCCGAGCCCGTCGAAATACCGAGCAACAGTGCCGCCAGAACGATCATCGCGGGCATCTGCGCGGCGTCAGTGAGGAAGATCGCAAAGCCCACCGCGCCGATGCCAAAGCTGACGAGGGCCACGAACGGAGCGAACACGCGATCGAGCAGCGCGCCGAGCCCGACTCGGGCAATCGCAAGACCCGCACCGACGACGCCCGCCGCCTGCGCGCCGACATCGCGGCCAAGCCCGCGATCGCTGACGAACGCGGCAAGGTGCACGAAGCCACCGAGAATCGCGCTCGAAATCACAAACATCACGACGGCGAGCAGCCAGAAGCGATAGCCGCGCACCGCTTCTCCGAGCGTGAGTCCCGCTTCGAGCGAAGCAGTCTGCACGCTCGCGCCGGCACTTTTCTCGATGCGCACGTTTCGAAACAGCAGTCGATGAGCAACGATCCCGAATACCAACGCGGCCAACGCGCACACAGCGAACGAATGACGCCAGTCCATCATCACGCCGAGCCGGTTCGCGGCGATGGGCGCGAAGAACCCGCCGAGCCCCGTGCCGATCATCGCGAATCCGAGGGCCATGCCGAGCCGCTTGTCGAAGACACGCGGCAATACGGCCAGATAGCCCGCCGCCGTCGTCGCCGCGCCGAGAAAGCCGATCAGAAAGCCGACGACGGCGACATACGCATGGTTGGCGGGCGCCAAAGCGAGCGCGCCGAGCGACATCGAAAAGAGCGCTATCGCGCCCGCGATGACCTTGCTCCAGCCTATGCGGTCCGCAAGATAGCCGGCGACGGGCGCGCCCAGCGCAGTGCCCGCCATCGCGAGCATCGGCAGCATAGCGACGTCGGAGCGTCCCCAGCCGAACGTCACCGTCATCGGCTTCAGGAAAATGCCGATGACACTAAAAAACAGTGGACCGAATCCGAACATCAACCCGATCGCAGCACCGCATACGACCCACATGCTCGCGGCCGTTTTCACTTTCGACGATGCATCGAGCGCGGGCAACGCTTTCGTGCTCACAGGACGGCTCATGACGCGCTCTCCTTTCAAAACAGATGACGGATGCCGAGTTGCACGGCCGTCTGGTTACGCGACGAGGACGCACCCACGCCGTTCGGCAGCTTGGGAGACATCGAATACGGCGTCACCGCGAGGAAGTTGCCCGCGACGCTTGCACCCGCGAACGCGTGCTGATAAGTGGCGAACGTGAATACGTCGGTGCGCTTCGACAGGCGATAGTCGAGACCCGCGCTCGCAATGTCGAACTTGCCGAGCTTGCGCTCATCGACATACGCGAAGCCCGCTCCCAACTGGAAATACGGCGTCGCCTGCCAGGTGAGGCCGGCTTCGTACGCGTTCGCAGTGATGGTGCCTCGCGGACTGTCGGATGCGTTCGTATAGGTGTACACGCCGTTGATGCCGAAGTCCCCGAGTTTCACCAGCCCGCCGAAGGCCGCGGTATAGATCGATTTTGCGCCCAGCGCGACCTGTGCGATCGTGCCGCCCGTGCCCGGACCGCTGTTGCCGCCGTCCGTTTTCGTGAACGCCGCGCCGAACGAATACGGTGCGTTGAAGCTTCCCGTCGGGCTGTATTTGAGCCCGACGCTCAACACGCGCGCCGAAGACGGCGAGCCGCCGAACGCTCCCGCTGCGTTGCTGAAGCCATACATCACGCCGGCGCCGAAACCATGCACGGTCGGCGTCTCGTAGCGCACCATGTTGTGCACCTGTTCGCCAGCGAGACGGTCGATGTCGTTGCCGAGGTGGAACGAGTACGACGGCGCGAACTGCGTGACGTTCGTGTAGTACGTCACGTAGTCGTAGATGAAGTCGTAGTCGTTACCGGCGATCAGCGTACCGAACGTGTCGCTCGACAAGCCAACGAATGCGCGCCGGCCGAAGAGCGACCCGCCCTGTCCCGCAATGCCCGTGTTCAGATCGAAGCCGTTTTCCAGCGTGAAGACAGCACGCAGACCGCCTCCCAGGTCTTCCGTGCCCTTCAATCCCCAGCGGCTCGACTGCGCGATTCCGCTGTCCATCTTCACCGTGCTGTGACCGCCCTGGTTGCTGATATAGCTGATGCCGTCGTCGATGATGCCGTACAGCGTGACACTGCTTTGCGCGTGCGCCGCGCCTGCGAACAACGCAGCAAAACTGGCAGCAACCACCCGATGCTTCATGTCTGTCTCCTGAAACCGGCTACGCCGGCTCTCTTTTAATTAGTACTACTATTCGTGCAGTTTGCGATCGGTACTGATGCTTGCGTCCGCCGTGCGTCATTCGAACGTATGTGTCCCATGCAGGGCGTTGCATCGAGACGGGACACACTGGAAAGGCGGGTGCCGGGGATCGGACCGCATCCGTGCGTTCCGTATCCAAGCCGCGTTCGCCCGGAAATCGCTTCACGGCTGAAACCGTGATTTCCCGATCGCCCGCCTCGGCGCAAAATTTCAACTCATGAGTTGAATTATTGACATCACACCATGAGGAGTCAACGACTGCGACCTACGTGTTTACCTTGATATGCGCCTTGATCCCCGTCGAATAAGGGCCGAGCGAGTTATTTACGGGCGTCAGGCGTCAATTCATGCGGCTTACGCAGTCCGTGCATATCAACTATACGGTTGAAATATGAGAATCGGCGACGAGGATTTCGACCCGCGCGTACGTGCTCCGGACGCACGCAGCGCTTACGCACTCATCGCCTGCAGCCGTGGAAAGGCATCTGCAAGCAATGCGTGCAGATTGGCGGCATCATCCGCGACGCCGTGGATGTACTGGTCCGGCCTCACAAGAATGGCGACAGCACCCGCCTCGGCCAGCCACTCGCGCAAGGCAGGCGCGCCATCCGTCACCAGCGCGACGCTCGCGAGTTCCCTAGCTCATCGAGTTCCGGATGCGCCGCCAGTGTCTCGGGGCTGAGTACGAGCGCGTGTCGATAGCCGACGGCATCGTCGAGCAGACGCTCGTTCGACAGAAGCGGCTGCCGTGCGATGCTGCCCGCAATCGGCTGATCATTTCCGAAGTGGGCGCCTGGCCCGAGTCGTGGTTGAGGCGTGACGAAGTTGCGAAACACGGGCTGCACGCCGTCATGCGTTGCGCCCGCTACATCGCGCTTCGACTGGATCTCGGCGCCGAGCTTCACGGCTGTTTCGATGAACTCGCGCACACGCGGCGAGCGTTCCGATTCGTATGTGTCGAGCAGGCCGTCGCCATCTTCACCGCGTATGACGGCCGCGAGTTTCCACGCCAGATTGCTCGCGTCGCGAATCCCCGCCGCCATGCCTTGTCCCATGAACGGAGGCGTCTGATGGGCGGCATCGCCGGCCAGCAGCAATCGGCCGTTGCGCCAGCCTTTTGCGACGAGGGAGTGAAACGTGTAGACAGCGGAGCGTTCGAGCTTCGCATTGTCCGGCGTGATCCAGCGCGAAAGCTTGTCCCAGAGCCACTCGGGCGTCTGCAGCTTCGCGATGTCATCGGATGGCATGACCATCAGTTCCCAGCGCGGCCGATTCCTGGGCCCGCGCGTGTAGGTTGCGGGACGCCTGGGGTCGCAATACTGGATCGAATGGTCGCCGAGATCGGGGCGCTCCGTTTTCAGCAATGCGTCGACGACCACCCATCGCTCGTGTGACTTCAGGTCGTTGAGTTCCGTGCCCATGAAACGCCGGACGATCGACCGTGCGCCATCGCAGCCGACCACATAACGCGCCTTCACACGTCCGAGCCGGCCCGTGGCCATGTCCTCGAAACGAATCTCAACATGGTTGTCCGTCTGATCGAGTGCGAATGCCTCATGGCGCAGGCGGATATCGACGTTCTCCTGCTGGACGAGCTGTGCGCGCAGCGCCCGTTCGAGATCAGGCTGATGAAACTTCTAGCTCGCACACCAGCCGAGCGGACCGATGCAGGTCGGACGCGGCCAGTCGATCAGCACGTTGCCGTCGGCGTCGATGAACTTCATGCCCGGCCCGACGAAAAGATCCGGCAGCAACGCACTCGACAATCCGATGGTCTGAAAGACGCGCATGCACTCCGCGTCGAAGTGAACCGCACGCGGCAACGCAAAAATATCCGCATCGCGCTCCAGAACAAGAACCCGCACCCCTTGCAGCGCGAGCAGATTCGCGAGTGTGGCGCCTGTCGGACCCAGGCCGATCACAGCGACATCGTATTCGCCGGCGCAAGATGCATTAGCTAGTTCTGCCATGTAGAGACATCCCGATGAACGAGGCGCATCGCGCGCCTGCGGACGAAGATGATCAAGCTTCGTCGGCGATCGGATTCAAAAGCACGCCCACGCGATCGACTTCCACTTCGACGACATCGCCCGCCTTCATGAACAGCGGCGGATTGCGTCTCGCGCCGACGCCGCCCGGCGTGCCCGTGACGATCACATCGCCGGGAACCAGCGGCGTGAAAATCGACAGATAGGCGATCTGTCTGGCGATGCCGTGTATCAGCATGTCGGTCGTTGCACGCTGGACTTCCTGACCGTTCAGGCGCGTGACGAGCGTCATCCTGGCGTCCGGTTCGATCTCGTCGCTCGTGACCATCCACGGGCCGAACGCGCCCGTGCGATAGAAGTTCTTTCCCGGTCCCCACTGGCCCGTATGGCGCTGCCAGTCGCGAACGGATCCGTCGTTGTAGCAGCTATAGCCCGCGATGTGATTCCATGCGTCCGCTTCGGCGATGCGGCGGCCGCCGCGCCCGATGATCACCGCGATTTCACCTTCGTAATCGAACTGCGCGGACTCGCGTGGACGCAGCATCGGCTGTCCCGCGCCGACCTGCGATGCAGGCACGCGCATGAAGATGACCGGGTTCTCCGTCGTCTCCCGATTGGTTGACATGCTCGGCATAGTTGAGCCCCACGCAGAAGATCTGCTCAGGGTTCGGAATCACCGGATCGAGCGTCACCTCGGCAAGCGGATAATCACCACGGCCCGTACTGCTGACGCGTCGTGCTTCGTCGAATGCATCGGCGGCGATCAACGATTTCAGATCGGCGAAGCGGCCGTCGAGGCGTTTGCGTAGATCGAACACTGAGCCGTTGCGCACGACGCCAAACGACTGCCCTTCGTGGGTGGAAAAGCTCGCAAGTTTCATGATATTCCCGTGATAAAAAGCTGGGGTTGTCTGCGGGCACGCACGCGAACAATTTCGTGCGTTTATCGCATTTTGATAATACACTGCACTAAATGGCGAAACCAGTTTGATTTTTATCATGGTTTATCATTACAACCGGGGGACGTCATGACATCGTCGACACCAAGGCGAAGCGGACTCTCGCTCAGCCACATGGGCTTCTACGTCCACGATCTCGAGCGATGCGAGGACTTCTATTCGCGCGTTCTGGAATTCACGGTGACGGATCGCGGCAGCCTTCCGACGCCGAACGGCAAGGTCCAGCTCGTATTTCTGAGCCGTGACCCTGCCGTGCATCACCAGATCGTGCTGGCGAGCGGACGACCCGAGACGCTTGCGTTCAATCCGATCAATCAGATCTCTTTCGAAGCGGACAGTCTCGACACGCTCAGGCGTTTTCACCAGCGCTTCATCGACGAAGAGCTGGAGGAGATCGCCCCTGTCACGCACGGCAATGCGATCTCGTGCTACGCGCGAGATCCTGAAGGGAACCGTTTAGAGATCTTTATCGACACGCCGTGGTACGTGGACCAGCCGATGCGCGTGCCCGTCGATTTCTCGCTGCCCGACGACGAGCTTCTCGCAGCCGTCGAACGGCACGCGCGCACGCTGCCCGGATTCAGGCCCCGCGAAAAGTGGGAAGCGGAAATGGCGAAGCGAATGGGGATCGGGTGAAAAGCGGCATTGAGAAGAGACTTGCCGTCACCCTTCGATGACAGACCGCGCGCGCGAAGACGTACGCGCCGCCGCTTCCTTCACCGTTTCGACGAGCCGATCGAAGTTCAAAAGCTCGAGGCGTTGGCTCGGCACGACCAGCGCGAGCGCACCCACGGCTTCTCCCGAATCGTCGGTGAAAAGCGGAGAGGCGATCGCCGATACGCCCTCATCCAGTTCGCCGTTCGACAGGTAGTAGCCTGCGCGCCGTATTTTCAGCAGGTTGGAGCGGAATTCTTCCAGCGAGTCGCCCGAACCGCTCGATGAAATCTCTGCGGCGTACTCGTTGAATAGAGCGGCAAGCTTGGCCTTCGGAAAGGTCGACAAAATTGCCTTCGGTGCCGCGCCCAGAAAAAGCGGCCGTGGGCGGCCGCGGCCATATCGCAGATCGAGCGTTGCATCATGTGTTTCGCGATGCGTGTCGACCAGCTCATTGCCATACCAGCGCGACATCACCACATCGAATCCCGAGCGATCGGCGATCTCGCGCATTACCGGTTGCCCTGCTTTCAACAACGGGTCCGAAACACGCAAGTGATAGTCGAGCTTGATGATGCGCGGGCCGAGTCCATAGTCGCCGCCCGCAAAGCGCAACAGCATGCCCGACTCGACAAGCTCGCGCACATACCGGTATGCCGTGGGTATCGAACAATCCAGTTGAGCGGCGATCTGTTCAGCCGATAGAAGCGGCCGTGACTCGGAAAACAACTCGAGGATGGACAAGAGTTTGGCGATGCTCGACATCGAAGGCCGGTCTTGGATTGGTTGGCCCATTATACCGGCGCGAACTTTATCGCAAGCCGACGCTTCGTCGTGATGTCACGCCTCCAGTAGCGCGTCCGCAGCGGGTAGCGGCCACATCATCAGTTGCCCCAGGCGGGGTTTAGGTTCGTTGTCGCCGCAAAGACGCAGACACATCCACGCGGTCGCGAGATTGCTGCTCACGACAGGCCTGTCAAGCAACGCCTCGATTCGCCCGATGACAGCCGCTGCCCGTACCGCCGTGCACGAAATGAAGAGCGCGTCCGACTCCGGCGCCATCGCGTTGCGCGCGAACGCGACGATATCGTCGTGCGAAATCCGCGCCATGTCGCGATCGTCGGTCAGACCGATGCACGTGAAGCGGTCGATCACGAAGCCTTTAGCGGCGAAATATTCGGCCATCGGCTGACTGGTCTCGACGGTATAAGGTGTCAGCACGCTGATGCGCCGCGCGCCGATCGTTCTCAGCGCGGTCACGGCGGCCATCGTCGGCGTGACGATATGTGCGTCGGGTTTCGCCGCGCGAATCGCCCGCTCGATCGCCTCGTCGCCGATCATCACGGATGCCGACGTGCACGAGTACATCACCACATCGAGCGCTTCGTCAGGCAGGATCAACGCTGCGCCCGCAGTCAGCGAAGGCTGCATCGCGCGCAGGTTGTCAGGCGTCACCGGGTTCGCGTATGGCACGCGATTCGTGTAGATGCCGATCCGCTCATTTGCGACGAGCCTTGCGAAATCGGGCTCCGTTGTGTGATCGGTTGCGAGGATCACAAGGCCGATGCGCTTGTCGTCAGCGCGTGTGTCCAGTTGAAGGACTGCGTCCAGCGGATGAATGACGATGGCCATCGGTCAGTGCCCCAGAGCGGGAAAGCGTTTTTCGAGCAGTCTTACGCCGACCACGGCCACAAGACTGATGCACAGAAAAAGCACGCCGACCAGCGTCATCGGCTCCAGATAACGGTAGTCCGTGTTCGCGATGATCTTCGCTTCGTTCATGAGTTCGAGCACGGTGATCGCCGACAACAACGGCGTTTCCTTGAACATCGAAATCAGATAGTTCGCGAGCGCGGGCAACATCGGCGGAACCGCTTCGGGCAGGATCACGTGTTGCCACATCTGCTGCGCGTTCAGGTTGCATGCCTTGGCAGCTTCCCACTGCCCGCGCGGCACGTTTTCGATGCCCGTCCGATACACCTCCGCTGCGTAAGTCGCGTAGTGCACGCCGAGCACGAGCACGCCCGCCGCGAGCGCGGGCATACGGATGCCGATATCCGGCAGCACGTAGAACACGAAATACAGTTGCACGAGCAACGGCGTACCGCGAATGAAGCTCACCACGGCCGTCGTCGTGCGCGACACTGCCCGGTTCGGCGCGAGGCGCAGGATCGCGAACACCATGCCGATCACGGCTGCGGCGATCGCGCCGAGCAACGTCGCGAGCACGGTGATCTCCAGCCCCCGCAACAGGATCGGCAGAATCCCGAGTGCGAAACTCCAGTCCCATTCCATGCCGTTATCTCCTCATGCCGTCAAGACCGAACGTCATCCGGCGTTCCAGCTTGCGCATGCCGAACGAAATCAGGCACGCCATTGCGAAGTAAAGCGCGAGAATCGTCGCGAACGGTATCAGCGTATTGCCCGTCTGCGAGCGCACCACCTGCGCCTGGAATGTCATGTCACCGAGCGAGATCAGCGATACGACTGCCGTGCCCTTGAGCAACTCGATTGCGTTGTTGCCGAAAGTGGGCAGCATCAACGGCAATGCTTGCGGCAGGATCACATGACGCATGCGCTGATAGACGGACAGATTCAACGCAATGCACGCGCTGCGCTGCTCCTGGCCGACCGCGACGATCGCGCCGCGCACCACTTCCGCGCCGTACGCGCCTACGTTGAGGCCGAGCGCGAGTACGCCCGCCTGTAGCGGCGTGAGCGTGAGCCCGATCATCGGCAAGACGAAATAAGCCCAGAACAGCTGGACGAATACCGATGTGCCGCGAAAGAACTCGATATACGCGGTAGCAAGCGCGCGTACCGCAGCGAATGGCGACAGGCGCCCAAGGCCTGCGACGAACGCCATCACGAGCGCAAGCACCGCCCCCATCACCGTGAGTTCGACGGTCGCTACGGCGCCCTTCATGATCAGCGTCAGATAGCCGGACCAGTGGTTCATAAGCACACCTCGAAGGCAGCTAGGCAGCTGGCTAGCGCGCGAGTGAATCGCACACCAGCCAGTTTGTGCAGACTCAGTTCGACGCCGAACACAGCTTGTCGCGGCTCGTCGACATCGCCGCCTTTGCCGAAAAGCCGTAAGGCTCGACGATCTTCGCGAACTCGCCGGAGGCCTTCATCTTTTTCAGCTCGACGTCGAACGCGTCGCGCAACGCCGTGTCCTGCTTGCGGAACGCCACGCCGTCGCATTGCACCGGCGTGCCTTGCACGGGCGCGATCGACTCCAGACTGCCGTCCTTCGCTTTCGACAGCAGATCGCTGATCGAGAGCAACGGCAGCGCAAACGCGTCGATGCGGCCGTCCTGAAGCATCTTCAGACCGCTCTGTCCGTCGGGCACGATGACGATGCGGTCCGTCGGAATATGAGCGGCCGTCGCCAGTTTCTGTTCGGTGGTGCCGCCCTCGACGCCGATCACCGCCTTCGGGTCTTTGGCAATTTCATCGTAGCTCTTGATGCTCTTGGTGTTGCCCTTCCTGACAGCGAACGCCTCCACTGCGCAAAGCACAGGCTCCGAGTACGCGACAGCCGCGCAGCGCTGTGGCGTCATGAAGAGTCCGGCCGCAATCGCGTCATGCCGTCCCACTGCGAGGCCCGGAATCATCGCACCATACTCGGAGACCGACGCGACGATATCGTTGACGCCGAGCTTCTTGAAGACCGCGCGCGCAACGTCGGGCGCAGCGCCCGTCACCTTGCCGTCGGCGCCGACTGCCGTGAACGGCGGTTCGTTGGCAATGGCGATGCGCGCAAAGCCTTGCTCCTTGAGTTGCGTCAGCTTGTCCTCTGCATTGGCTGCCGAACAGGCCAGAGTTAGCACCGACAACGTCCCCGTGATCAGAATCGCCTTCAGTTTCATGGTTTTTGGCTCCTAAGGCCTGGTGGTGTGCGTGATGTGCGTGGTGGTCTTGCGATAGGCGATGCGGGTCGATCAGATCCTGTGACCGGCGGCGATGATCTTGCGCAGGAACGCCTGAGTCCGCTCGTGTTCGGGATGTCTGAATATGTCCTCGGGCTTGCCTTCTTCGACGATCCTGCCGCGATCGAAAAACAGCACGCGGTCCGCGAAATCATGCGCAAAACCCATTTCGTGCGTGACGAGCAGCATCGTCATGTCGGTTTCTTTGGCGAGCCTCTGCATCACATTGAGTACTTCTTCGACAAGTTCCGGGTCGAGCGCCGAAGTGACTTCATCGAAGAGCATGATCTTGGGCGCGAGCGCCAGCGCACGCGCAATCGCGACACGTTGCTTCTGTCCGCCTGAAAGTTGCGCGGGCCGGCTCTTCGCCTTGTCGGCCATGCCAACCATGTCGAGCAGTTCCAGCGCGCGCTTTTCAGCCGATTCGCGGCTTTCGCCTTTCGTCAGGATCGGCGCGAGCGTCACGTTGTCGAGCACGCTCTTGTGCGGAAACAGATTGAAGTGCTGAAAGACCATTCCAATCTTCTCGCGCATCTTCTGCAGATGACGCTCGTTCGCGGGGACCATCTGGCCACCGCGCTGCATGTGGAAGAGCTGTTCGCCATCCACTTCGATATGGCCGCCATCGATCGTTTCGAGAGTCATCAGGATGCGAAGAATAGTGGTCTTCCCTGATCCCGATGGGCCGATCAATGCGAGCTTTTCGCCCGGCATCACATTGAGCGAAAGCTCGTCGAGTACGGTAAGCGCGCCATAGCGCTTCGTGATGCGATCGATCCTGATCAGCGGCCTGGTGGTCGGCGTCTTCTCGCGAATGGGAGAGGCGTCACCAGCGGCCTGCACATCCGGCGAAAGAGTCTCCTGGGCAATTCCTGAAGCGCTTGGCATTGGGGTCACTCGCGCGGTTTTCATATTGGTCCGGGTTCCGTTCATCACGCCTGCTTGCGGTGAGTGCGTGTTGCGGCAGTGCAGGAAGAGCGGCTATGCGAACCAGCATACAAAGCCATATTCGCGATCCGATTGCTCTAGAACAATTCTTTCTGGACCGCAAAAAGCCCGATGCGCCATGGTGCAAAGAGCAATGAGGAAGAGCGCGCATGCGCATCAGGGACAACACCTATAAGCGCATCGCAAGACAATTCATGATCGATGCAACGAGCCATCGTGCCCTCGTTCGATCTGCCGACGAAGATTGAACTAGCACATTCAGAGCCTGTTTTTCGCAGCATTAGACTGCGGCCAGCAATACCTGCTGGTGCCTCATTCAGGTGCGTGGGACGCCACTTCTGCGACGAGTTCGTGCATGGAGAAAAGAAAGATGTCAGATACAACGAAACAGGACCCGCCTGCCAAGGGACCATCGGTTCGTTTGCCTTTCGATCGCGCCGAATACGACGCACGCATCGCGAAGACACGCAAGGAGATGGAAAAGGCGCAGATCGATCTGCTGATCGTCACCGACCCGACCAACATGGCGTGGCTCACGGGCTACGACGGCTGGTCGTTCTATGTGCATCAATGCGTGCTGCTCGCACTCGACGGCGAGCCCGTCTGGTACGGCCGCGGACAGGACGCGAACGGCGCGTTGCGCACCGTGTTCATGAAGCGCGAGAACATCATCGGCTATCCCGATCACTACGTGCAGTCCACCGAGCGTCATCCGATGGACTATCTCGCGCGTGAAGTGATCGAGGCGCGCGGCTGGCAGACGCGCCGCATCGGCGTCGAGATGGACAACTACTATTTCAGCGCCGCGGCCTATGCATCGCTGCAGCGCAATCTGCCGAACGCGACGTGGCGCGATGCGACGGCGCTCGTCAACTGGCAGCGTGCCATCAAGTCGCCGCGCGAGATCGAGTACATGCGCATTGCCGCGCGCATCGTCGAGAAGATGCACGCGCGTATCGTCGCGCGGATCGAGCCGGGCATGCGCAAGAGCGATCTCGTCGCCGATATCTATTCGGCGGGGATCACGGGCATCGACGGCTACGGCGGCGACTATCCCGCGATCGTGCCGCTGCTGCCCACAGGCGCCGATGCCGCCGCGCCGCATCTGACGTGGGACGACTCGCCATTCGAAAAGAACGCGGGCACGTTCTTCGAAATCGCCGGCTGCTTCAAGCGCTATCACTGCCCGCAGTCGCGCACGGTGTATCTCGGCAAGCCGCCGCAGCATTTCATCGATGCGGAAAAGGCCGTGGTCGAAGGCATCGAAATGGGGCTGGCGGCCGCGAAGCCGGGCAATACCTGCGAGGACATCGCGAATGCGTTCTTTGCGGTGCTGCGCAAATCGGGCATCGAGAAGAACAGCCGCTGTGGCTATCCGATCGGCG
>NZ_WHNP01000094.1 GCF_009362735.1 Paraburkholderia franconis
TATTGATCCGGCAATAAAATATTGAAACTTTGAGCGCAACACATGGTCGGAAGTGTTATGGAAAAAATCGACTCCCGAACCTTGCCGATGGCGGCACTGAATGAACGCCGTCGCCGCGCGGTGAAGATGCGCATCGAAGGCGTAGCGTTGAAAGAGGTGGCGCTGCGTTGCGAGATGTCGCCCACGACGGTGATTGCGGCCTGCAAGGCGTACGAGGCGGGCGGCTGGCGTGCCGTGGATGTCGGGCCTCGCGGTCGTCCGTCGGGTACCGGACGCAGCCTGAGCGCAGATCAGGAGCGGGTCGTGCAGAAAATCATCCAGGACCGCACACCTGACCAGTTGAAAATGCCGTATGCCCTGTGGACCCGTCAGAGCGTGGCCGAAGTGATCGAACAACGGTTCGGCATCCGTGTGCCGGTTCGTACGATGGGGCTGTATCTGTCGCGCTGGGGCTTCACCCCTCAAAAGCCATTGAAGAAGGCTTATGAGCAATCGCCGGCGGCGATCAGGAAGTGGCTCGATGAAGACTATCCTGCCATTGCGCAGCGGGCCCAGGCGGAAGGAGCCGAAGTCCACTGGGGCGATGAAACCGGACTGCGCTCCGACGATGTTCGGGGCCGCGGTTACGCGCCCACGGGAAAGACACCGGTGCTCAAGGTCAACGCGAAGCGTGCGGGCCTGTCGGTCATCTCCAGCGTGACGAATAAAGGACAGATGCGCTGGAAGATCTTCGACGGTGCGCTGAACACCGGCATCCTGATCGACTTCATGCGACGGCTGATCACCGGGGCGAAGAAAAAGATCTTCCTGATCCTGGACAATCTGCGTGTCCATCACGGCAAGGCCGTGAAGGCCTGGCTGGGCAGGCACCGCGACCGGATCGAGGTGTTCTATCTGCCCAGCTACAGCCCTGAGCTCAATCCCAACGAGATGGCCAACGCCGACCTCAAGCAAAGCGTCACACGGCGGGCGCCAACGCGTACCAGGCTGCAACTGGTCAAGGCCACCGCGCACCATTACAGGGTTGTGCAGAAGCAACCCGAACGCATCCGGCGATACTTCCAGCATGATCCTGTCCGTTATGCGGCTTGATTTCAACATTTTATTGCCGGATCAATACTATGGATTCCGATAACAGAAAAAACATGGCGTAGATACGGCGTGAGAAAATCAGGCTGACTCGCTCTTTCGCCAACGCATGGAGTGCTGGAGCGAACAAGAACCAGTGTAGGGCGATCTTTGAGCAACCCAATCTTCCCTCTAGTCCCCCGTTTGAACGTGCGTCCGTCACGCACAACGTGACCGATCCACAACTTCAGTGCTGAAGGCACGGCGAAGTTATGCGTAGGCGTGGAAATCAGCACGCAAGCACTTTGCTCGAGTTCAACAATCAACTGTTCGGAATCCAGGAAAGCATCCGACGTATGCGCCCATGACTCAACGAGACCCTGCGCGTACGCTGCTGAAATGGCGCGCAACCCATCGGTCGCAACGTTGCGCGTTACGAGACGAACGTCCGGGCGTCCGAACTGGAACTGTTCAATAGCCTCGCGTGCCAGCTGACCACCTAGTGAGCGCTCACCGTGCGGGCTGCATTCCAACAGGAGAAAAGTGCTCATCAATCAACCGCCTCAACAAAGTGCAATCCCGTTGCCAGCAACCCCTGTCGGAAGTAAAAGCGCTGAGCAAACGCGTTCGCCAAACCTGTATCGAGAACAAGGCGGTTCCGGACCGTTGAGCTTCGGTCGCAACTCCAGCATGACGGCATAGCAGGCTATACAATCGTGGTCGTCGTTGATATGACGTAAAGATGTTGATGTCATGGCGAATCCCGTGTTACCGAGTCGCCAGTTTAGAACAACGGTGTCCTACTCAATAGGCACAAGAAGTATCGACCCAACTGGGACATTGCCATGGATTTACCCGACTTCAAGTTGCTGACAAACCAGGAATCGCCGATTTATTTGCAGCTCTATTGGCGGTTTCGAAATGCCATCGCAACCGGCAAACTGACCCCAGGCGATCGTGTGCCTTCAATTCGAAGTCTCGCGAGTGAACTCAATCTGGCGCGCGGTACTGTCGAAGCGGCATATCAAATGCTGGTCAGTGAAGGCTATCTGATAGGTCGCGGGCCAGCAGGCACTGTAGTGTCTCCGCAGCTAGATGGCCGCATCGGCGCTACCACACCAGTCGGGTCAACCGCTCTTCGCCGATCAAATCAGGTGGTAGCACCCGGATTCAGGCCTTTGCAGCTGGGTTTGCCTGCACTGGACGCTTTCCCCCGGAAGACCTGGGTGCGGCTTGCTGGCCGCAAATTGCGCGCGATGAGCGTGGGGGACATGGTCAACGACGATCCAAATGGATATGAGCCGCTGCGCCGCGCTATCGCCGCGTATCTTGCCGTTTCGCGCGGCATTGCTTGCACACCCGATCAGGTCTTCGTCACCGCCGGATATCGTGGTGCGCTAGAACTAATTCGGCGCACATTGTTCCATCCCGGCGACACCGGCTGGTTCGAGGATCCGGGCTATATACACGCCCGACAGTTTCTCGAAGATGTCGGGATGCAATTGATCCCCGTTCCTGTGGACGACGATGGTCTGAATGTGGAAGCAGGCCGGCGTCAAGCCACCAGTGCCAGATTCGCGGTGGTCACTCCGACGCATCAAAGCCCTTTAGGCGTTCCGATGTCGCTTCCCAGAAAATTAGCCTTGCTGGAATGGGCGCAAGCCCAGCGCGCCTGGATCGTAGAAGACGACTACGACAGTGAGTTCAGATACCACGGCCGTCCTCCCCCGCCTCTGAAGAGCCTTGATCACGGAGGGCGCGTGCTATACGTCGGCACCTTCAGTAAAGTGCTGTATCCGGCATTACGTTTAGCCTATCTGGTGGTCCCAGAATCGGAAATTGACAAATTCCGGAACACGATGGCCTTGCAGGGCGCTAGCCCCGTTCTTTACCAGGCGACGGTGGCAGACTTCATGGACCGAGGCCACTTTGCACGCCATATTAAGAAAATGCGCTCGCTTTACGCGATGAGGCGTGATTTCCTGATTCAGGCTCTAGCTCAGGTGTTCGGCGAAGCATTGCAAGTGTCCGACCGCGCAGGAGGTATCCACGCGCTCGCATATCTAGATTCAAAATACAACGATAAGGCATTGGCCGCAGCTGCAAATGCTAATGGCCTGGCGGTCATGGCCCTGAGTGAGTGGCATATACGCCGCCGATCACCCATTGGACTGTTAATGGGGTTCGCTAATATTGCCACTCCTGAACAAGCGCTGGATGAAATCCGGCGCTTGATGATAATACACAAAGATCTTTTATAAGTTAGCCCAAGGGGTCCCCCATCGGATAGCGGGGCGCGTACCGCTCCCATAACGCACGCAGCAGGCGGTTCTCGTGAAGCAGGGCTCAAGCCGCTCTCGTTACTGCGTAACGGCTGGCCGGCGTAAATGATCTTCCAGACATGCCGCGCGGGCCTGGATACGCGCCCGAGTATTACGTACTAAAGACAGTGCGGCATGTGTCCGGGGCGCCCGCTAACGACTGGTGTCCTATCCACGCTAGTATTACGACAGAACAGAGTCGCCGAAAGCAATTATTCGTTACCGTGTAACGGTACGCTCAACCTTGAGACCGGTACCAATCCCGCCTATCTGCTTTGTCGAAGCCGCAGCCATTGCGGCCACGGATTTGAGCGTTGCGCCCCGCTGGAGCGAGGATGGTTAGACTTTCGATACTGCATTGCGGCTTGCAGAGGATATAAAACGGCTTACATACATGCAAATCACTTGCGAGAAGCTCATGTAAGATCGTCAGCGAGAAAACCACCTGCACATCAAAAGCATTCCGCCCAAAATGAGGAAGAGGAAAGCAACATGAATCAGCCCCCCCAAATCGGCGACCGGATCACCGATAAGTCGGCACCGCCTAGTGAGCGCACTCTACGCAACTGGATCGGGCCGGAGGCGTTCGAACATTGGACCGAGTTGCAGAGTTGGATCGATGCATCCTACCCCGGCGTTTTCGCGCCAGATTGGCTCTATGGCGGGAAGAATCGCGGTTGGTCACTACGCTACAAGAAGACCAAGGCTTTCTGCACCTTGCTTCCTGAATACAGGCAGTTATCGGTTCTGGTAGTCTTGGGGCGAGCAGAGCGCGAGAAGTTTGACGAGCGTCGTTACTCCTGGAGCCCGCAGTTGGTCAAGCTCTATGATGAAGCTCGACCATACCCTGATGGGAAATGGTTGACTGTTGCCGTCTCATCCACAGAGGATCGGCATGAGCTGATAGAGCTTGTGAGCATGAAGCGCCCCCCACTAATACGCGCTTGAAAATCACCGAAGTATTAAATCGTCGCGCGCTGCGCGACCATATTCAACCGCTCACGATCGCGCCGACGCGAGATTCGATCGTCAGGTTTCCTACGCGCAGCTGCCGCTTTCGACAATCGTGGGCAGTTGCGACACGTCGAAAGCCATCGCTTAGCTCCGGAAGTAGCTCAAACCCAGAGCGCCTTTGACTTCGGACAGTGTCTCGCCGGCCACTTCCCGCGCGCGCATCGTACCGCGACGCAAGATCGCAAGCACCTCGCCGCGATCTCGCTCTAGCTCGCGGCGGCGCGCTCGAATCGGTTCGATAAGTGACTGGAGTTGCTCGTTTAGCACTCGCTTGATCGCACTATCGCCCAGGCCCCCGCGACGATAGTGCGATTTGAGTTCATCCACTTTCTGTACGTTGGGCTCGAATGCATCGAGGAACGCGAACACAACGTTACCCTCCACCCGACCTGGATCGCTAACTCGCAAGTGGTTCGGGTCGGTATACATGTCGTTCACCGCCTTCGTAATTTCGTCCTCAGTGGCTCCCAGAGTAATGGCGTTCCCCAAGGATTTGCTCATCTTGGCTTTGCCATCGATACCGGGCAATCGAGTGACCTGTGAGAGCACAGCCTTGCATTCGACAAGTACAGACCGGTCGACGGTGTTGTTAAAACGACGCACTAATTCGTTCGTCTGCTCGATCATCGGCAGCTGATCATCGCCCACCGGCACCTGCGTTGCCTTGAACGCTGTGATATCCGCCGCCTGACTGACCGGATACGTGAGAAAGCCGGCCGGGATGTCTCTCTCGAAACCGCGTAGGCGAATCTCCTCTTTAATTGTGGGGTTGCGCTCAAGACGCGCGACACTTACGAGGTTAAGCAAATACTGAGACAGCTCCGCCAATTCTGGTACCTGCGACTGAATTAGAATGGTGGATTTCGTCGGGTCGATTCCAACGGCAAGATAATCGAGCGCGACTTCAATGACATTCGCGGTTACTTTCTGGTGCCGGCCGACGTTGTCGGTCAACGCCTGGGTATCCGCGAGAATCAAAAACTGTCTTGCTTCGTGTTGCAGTTGCACCCTGGCGCGCAACGAACCGATATAGTGGCCTAGATGAAGCGGGCCGGTGGTCCGGTCCCCGGTCAGGATGGTAGGGCGCTCTGCGTAGGACATAACTGGAACCTCATTATTTGTGAGAGCAGCGGGCAGCGCAGAAACGAAAATGCCGCCAGGACTGGCGGCATCACGTTTTGCGAAATATGTGGAACGACGGACCGCCGAATTCAGGCGTACCACCTACCGTGCACGCTCAGAGACCGGCTTCGCATTCATGGAGCAAGTATAGGCCAACTAGACAGCTAGCGTCTGATGACGCCTTCAGGCCGCCATTAGAGTTCGGCTCCGAGTGGCCGGAATGCGAGGGCAGCAGATCTCAGCGACGGTGAACGCCGGCGGGTAATGTCGTTGGCTTAAACATGAAATCAGCGCACGGCGACATGGACTTTTTCGACCAGGAAATCGGCAACGTACCTCGCGTACCGGCGCCAATGTCGCGCAGTTCTCCTGCAACAGGCTGTGCTGTCGGAGTATCAGGCGGGCAAGGTGCGCTAACGCCTCTCCTGCCTCGGTGGTTACCACGCCGTTGCGGCTTCTTTCAAGCAGAACGACACCGGCATCCGACTCGATGTTACTGATCCGCTCGCTTGCCGACGGGCGGCGCAACTTTCGAAGTCTTCGCAGAAACGCCCTCCCGTTATGCAGTAACGGCGTCTACGGCGCTGCAAAACCGTCTCTCCATCAAGGGATAATGGTTTGCTGCGAGTTCTTTCTTCTTGCGGGAGTGCGGTTTTGTCTGCCCACGCGGACGCGTGGTGTTGTCCCAGGTGCCCGGTCGCCCCGCGCCTGTCTCTCGTTCAAAAACGCGAACCGCAGACCGACCGTGAGCGGTCGGTCCGCGGGTACCGTTTCAGCACCGCATCACGATTGCCTTTCCATCGCCACGATAGTCAGTGTTCCTTTGACATTTTCCACACGCACCTTGACTCTATCGCCTTCGTGAACCCGTTTGACCATGTCAGCATCCTTCACCTTGAATGCCATGGTCATCGGCGGCATGCCGACGTTTTCGAGCGCGCCATGCTTCAACGTGACCATGCCCGCAGCGGCATCGACGTTCTTCACCTCGGCATCAGTCATCGCGGCGCCGGACGGTGCTTTCATTGCCGAAGGCTTTCCTGACATACTCATTCCGGCCATACCATCATCCGCGAATGCAGGTGCAGTCATTACGGCCGCGACAGCCGAAAACGCGACAATCATCTTCTTCATTAAAGTTCTCCTGTTTCAATTGATGGCACTTTCGCGCCAGAAGGTACTGCATGAGAAAACCGCGTGTCCTGGCTTCGCGCAACGCGACGGCGCTGCAACAGGAACCAGGCTGCCGGGATGACAAACATCGAGAGGATGGGCGCAGTCACCATCCCGCCAACCATCGGTGCGGCAATGCGCTGCATCACTTCGGAGCCGGCCCCATGGCCGATCATGATGGGAATGAGACCGGCGAGCACGACCGCAACCGTCATGGTTTTCGGCCGTACGCGCAGCACCGCGCCTTCACGGATCACATCGAGCAGCGTGGCCTCGTCAAGAGGCTCACCGAGTTCGAGTCGCCGGTTCAGAGCGCTTTTCAGATAAAGCAGCATGACGACGCCGAACTCAGCCGCTACACCCGCGAGCGCGATGAATCCCACGGAAGTCGCGACCGACACCGCATGTCCCAGTATCCAGATAAGCCAGAATCCACCGACCAGCGCGAACGGCACAGTCGACATCAGCAGAAGCGCGTCGGCGGCGGAGTTGAACGTCAGGAACAGCAGCACGAAGATCACGGCGAGCGTCACGGGAACAACGGTGCGCAGCTTCGCGGCAGCACGCTCCAGATATTCAAACTGTCCCGACCACGCAATCGAATAGCCTGGCGGCAGTGCCACTTTCTGCCCGACGGCCTGTTGCATCGCTCTTACGGCGGACTGAAGATCGACGTTCCGGATATCGATGTACACGTAGCCGGAAAGCCGCGCATTTTCGCTGCGGATCATAGGTGGACCATCGGCTATGCGCAGGTCAGCGACGTCGCTCAGCTGGATCTGCGCGCCCCGGTCGGTCACGACGGGCAGCCGACGCAGGCGCTGGAGCGAGTCGCGCACCTCGCGCGGATAACGGATGTTGATGGGGAAACGCTCGCGGCCTGCGATGACCTCGCCGACGTTGTCGCCCCCTACGGCCGACGACACGACAGCCTGGACATCACCGACGGACAAGCCATAGCGCGCCGCCGCCAGCCGGTTGATATCGACGTCGATATAGCGGCCACCGTTGAGCCGCTCCGCCAGCGCGGAGGTCACGCCCGGCACGTCCTTGACCGCGGCTTCGATTTGTGCGGCGACGCTGTCGATCTGCCCCAGGTCCGGTCCCGAGATCTTCACGCCGACGGGCGTCTTGATGCCCGTCGACAGCATGTCCAGACGGTTGCGTATCGGCGGCACCCAGACGTTCGACAGCCCCGGCACCTTCACGGTCTGGTCGAGTTCCTCGACCAGTTTTTCTGGCGTCATGCCGGGTCGCCACTCGCTTCGCGGCTTGAACTGGATCGTCGTTTCGAACATCTCCAGTGGCGCCGGGTCCGTCGCGCTGTCGGCGCGGCCGGACTTGCCAAAAACGGTCGCCACTTCAGGGACCGTCTTGATGAGACGGTCAGTCTGCTGCAGCAGTTCGGACGCCTTCTCGACCGAGATGCCAGGAAGCGCCGTCGGCATGTAGAGCAGATCACCCTCGTCGAGTGGCGGCATGAATTCTCCACCCAGTCGCGAGATCGGGATCACGGTCAGAATGAGGGCGATCACAGCCAGTCCGATCGCAAACCAGGGCCGGCGCAGCGTCCCTTCGATCATGGGCCGGTAAAGGCGAACCAGCACGCGATTGATGGGGTTCGACGTCTCGTGCGGAATGCGCCCGCGAATGAGATAGCCCATCAGCACGGGCACGAGCGTCACCGACAGGCCGGCAGCGGCGGCAATCGTGTATGTCTTCGTGAAGGCCAGCGGCGAGAAGAGCTTGCCCTCCTGACCTTCCAGCGAGAACACCGGGATGAACGAGAGCGTGATGATTAGCAGCGAGAAGAAGAGGGCTGGTCCGACCTCCGCCGCCGATGCCGCAATCAGTTCCCATCGCTGCGAAGCGGTGATGGGCGCATGGGGATGCGCATGCTCAAACGCTTCCAGATGCTTGTGCGCGTTTTCGATCATCACGATGGCCGCATCGATCATCGCGCCGATGGCAATCGCAATGCCGCCGAGCGACATCAGGTTCGCGTTGACGCCCTGATAGCGCATCACGATGAACGCCGCGAGCACACCAAGCGGCAGCGACAGGATCGCCACGAACGCACTGCGCAGATGGAACAGGAACACCGCGCACACGAGTCCGACGATGATGAACTCCTCGATGAGCTTGTCCTTCAGGTTGTCCACCGCGCGTACGATGAGCTGCGAGCGGTCATAGGTGGTCACCACTTCGACGCCTGGCGGCAACGAACGCTTCAGGTCCGCGAATTTGGCCTTTACCGCGTCGATGGTCGTCAGCGCATTCTTGCCGGAACGCATGACGATGACACCGCCCGCCACTTCGCCCTGGCCATTCAGCTCCGCAATGCCGCGACGCATTTCAGGCCCGATCTGGATGCGGGCAACATCGCCAAGCAGCACGGGCGTACCCGCATCATTGGTGCGGAGCACGACGTTGCGAAAGTCGTCCAGCGTATGCAGATAACCCGACGAGCGGACCATGTATTCGGATTCGGCGAGCTCGACGACGGAACCGCCCGATTCCTGGTTCGCCTTGCCGAGTGCATCGGCCACCATCGCCTGCGTGATGCCGTACGCGCGCAACCTGTCCGGGTCCAGCACGACCTGATTCTGCCGCACCATCCCGCCGATGCTCGCCACTTCGGAAACGTCCGGGACGGCTTTCAGTTCGAACTTCAGGAACCAGTCATTGAGCGCTCTGAGTTGCCCGAGGTCATGCTTCCCGGTCTTGTCGACGAGCGCGTATTCGTACACCCAGCCCACACCCGTTGCGTCCGGCCCCAGTGAAACCGTTGCTCCCGGAGGCAGGCGGCTTTGCACCTGGTTCAGGTATTCGAGCACACGCGAGCGAGCCCAGTACTGATCGGTCTTGTCGTCGAATAGCACATAGACGAACGCGTCGCCGAACGACGAATACGCACGGATGGTTTTGGCTCCTGGCACGCCAAGCAGGGTTGTCGTCAACGGATAGGTCACCTGGTCCTCGATGACCTGCGGTGCCTTGCCCGGATACGACGCCTTGATGATGACCTGCGTATCCGAAAGGTCCGGCAGCGCATCGAGTGGTGTCTCGGTCACCGAATACACGCCCCATGCGGTGACGAGCACCGTCGCGAGCAGCACGAGGAACCGGTTATGGATCGACCAGCGGATAAGGCGCGCAATCATTTCGTGCCTCCCGCCGGTTCGACCTTCGTGAGCTGGTAACCGTCATCCGACTGTTTGAAGACGAAATGAACGGACTGGCCAGGTTTGACGTCCGGAAATGCATCGGAGGCTGGCTTGCTGAACGCCATTGTCATCGCGGGCCAACCGAGCGCAGGGACGGGCTGATGCGAGAACGTGATGTCCTTTCCCGTGACGTGCTCGACCTTGCCCGTTGTCTCGTAGGTCTGCACAGCAGCCGTAGCTGCAACGGGCGCGGACGGCGGTGCCTGAGAACCTGCGCCAGCGCCTGTAGCGCCTTCGAGACGTGGCAGCACCGACTTCAGGCTGGCCTCCGAATCGATGAGGAACTGTCCGGATGCGACGACCGTCTCTCCATCGTTCAGGCCGCCGAGCACCTCGGTTTCGTCACCGATGTCGTTGCCGACCGTGACGGACACGGGTTGCAGACGGCCATCCGCGTTCTTCACGATGACCACCGAGCGCTTGCCCGTCGTGATGGCCGCCTCCGAAGGCACGAGCAGCCTCGACTTCCTGTTCTGTGCGCCGACGCGCACACGCATCAACATGCCCGGCGTCAGCTTCAGCGCAGCGTTGTCGATTTCGAGCCGCGCCTGAAGCGTGCGGCTGGTGGTGCTGATGCCCGGGAGGATTTCGCGAATCTTCCCGTTGAAGTGCCGGATCGGGTCGCCGGAGAACGTGGCATCCACTGTCGTGCCCGGCTGGACGCTCAGCGCGAGGGCTTCGGGAATTTCAACGATGAGCCACAGCTTCGAGAGACCCGCAACCTTGGCAAGCGTCTGGCCCGGAGTGACCTGGGCCCCGTCCCGCACGTTCAGTTCGCTGACGACACCCGTTTCGGGCGACGTGAGAACGACATGGGTCTGCACCTTGCCCGTCTGGTCGAGGCTGGCGATGAGGCTCTCTGGAATCGAGAGCGCACGCATCCTCGCACGCGATGCCTCCAGCAGGCTCGTGTCCATGCCACCGTGCCTGAGCGACAGGTATTCTTCCTGCGGCGCAAGCCAGTCGGGCACGAAAAGCGATGCGACAGGCGCGCCCTTGGTTATCCGCTGCATTGGCGCACTGGCGTACAGACGGTCGATGTAGCCTGTCACGCGCGACTGCACGACGTCGGCCTGCGACTCGTCGAACTGGGTGGTGCCGACGGCGTCGAATCCTTCAGCTGTGTCCTGCCGACGCACGGTCGCATAGCGGATGCCGAGGTTCTGCTGCAGGCCCGGGTCGATCCTGACGCCCGCCGCGCCACCGCCTTCATCTGCGTACACGGGCTCGAGCTGCATGTCCATGAAGGGCGACTTGCCGGGCTTGTCGAAGTGCTGCGCGGGCACCATCGGGTCGTGCCAGTAGAGCACCTTGCGGCCCGTCTTCGGGTCGATCCTGTCGCCGGAAGACGAGGCAGACGCGACGGCTGGACTGGCCGACGAATCCGTCATGGTGTGGCGCATACCAGCGAAATAGCCCGCGCCGGCCAGAGTTGCACCTGCAAATACAGCGACGACCGCGCGCGCTAGCTGTTTCCTGTTCATGTTCTCTCCTTCACTGCGCAGCTGCCATCGTCGATGGCACGACCTGATATTCGAGCTGGGCCCAGGTCTGGGATACGTCGCGTTTGAGGCCAAGCACCTGAAGCTGTGCATCGAGCTGCGCGCGGCGTGCCGCGAACGTATCGGCAAGCGAGCCTGTCCCTGACCGGTAAGCGGCATTCGCAAGCTGCACACGCTGGTCAGCCACAGGCAGGAGAGACTGGCCGAGATTGGCGATGCGCTCCCGGCCGCTTGCAAGCGTCGCTGACTGGGCCTGAATATCCGCTTCAACCTGACGCTGCGTGTCCTCGTACAGCAGACGCGTCTTGGTGGCGAGTTCGGCCTTCTCGGCTGCATCCCGGTTCTGACGGTTCTTGCGGTTGATGGGCAGCGGAATGCTGACGCCCACCGACACCATGTTCGAGTACGCACCGCCTCGTTGCTGGTACGCCACCTCCCAGGTCCAGTTGGGGCTGCGTTCGCTATTTGCGACTGCGGTGTCAGCATCGGCAACGGCGATGTCGTCGGACGCTGCGATAAGCGCGGGCTGGACCTGTTTCAGTTCCTCAGGCGGCAGCGACGAGACGAACGACTCCGGCGCCGGCGGCTCACCCGTGACGTCGGAGACGGGGGTTGCCGTCCATCGCGAAAGCGTAATGAGGGCAGTCTTGTACGTCTGCCCGGCCTTGAGCACCTGGTCCTGCGTCTGCGCAAGCATCGCCTGAGCCTGCACAACATCTGCGGCCGTCGCCTTCGCGCCCCGGTACGAGGCTTTCGTCGCGGCGAGTTCGTGGTTCATGTGGTCCAGCAGTTCCTGCTGCAGCGACACGGCCTTCTTTGCATAGATGGCATTGAGCCATGCACCGGCCGTCTGCTGACGCACGTTGGCGAGTTGCAGCAGATAGCCATCGTGTTCACGACCGGTCATCTGGTTCGCCAGTGTCGAGCGCAGACGCCGCTTTTCACCGGACACCCACTCCTGTTCGATGCCGATCCGGCGCATCGTCATGAAGTCCTGGCCAATGGTGTATTTCTGCGGGCCGGTGACCGGAAGGTTGTCGACGCCCGCCTTGAGCGTCGGGTCCGGCAACTGGCCGGCCTTGACGGCAACTTCGGAACTGGCTCGTTCCGATGCCTGCGCTGCCTGCATCGCAGCCGAGCGGTCGGTCGCGTACTGCAAAGCGGCTTCAAGCGTGAAGGACGCGTTCTGCGCGTGCGCAGTGGCGCACGCAAGCATCAGCGCGACGGCGAGTGAGCGCGCGCGCAGTGGTGCACGCCAGCGCGGTGGCGTGCCGATCGATTTCGGTTGCATGTTCTAATCCCAACGGCGGAAACCCAAAAAGGGAATCCACGTCCTGGACGCAGGACGACATCACCGCAGACGCGGTGAACCAGTCAGCAGGGGATCAGATTGCTCGAGGAGGTCGCCACAGGCCACCCGGTTCACGGACGGTGAGCGACTTCGCATAGTGAAAGACAACGCGGCTTCCCACGGACGTGGGATGGCTGACGGTTGCGGTTACAGTGGGATAGTACAGACTGCCGAACTGGCACTGGGCGGTCATCTTGCAGAAACCGCCTTTTGGCTTGACGGTTGAAGACGACTTCATTGAATCGCACCCGGTCATGGCGACAAACATACCGTCGTCCATCGACATGGTTTGTTGCATCGGACATTCCCCGGCCGTGCCGCTGGCTGCCAACCCGGTAATGGGCAGCATCGCGCAAAGCAGCAGGAGGAAGAGAGTCCGGAAAAATTTCATAGCGAGATGTGTAGCGCGGCCATTTTAGCCAACTTTCCGAGATCTTGTCAGAGCAGCCCTCTTCCAGCGGAACGGCTCCTTGTCCACCCTCTACAGCACTGCACGCTTGCGTTTGCAGTATGTGCTGATGCTCGCAAATCCGATAACTGCGTTTAAAAACAGCTCATACGCACGATCGGTCCACAGATTTGAAAGAGCAATCAATCGCCCCCGATCTATTTCAAATGACCGTTACTGCATAACGTTCACGCGCAATCAGCTTCAGTAGCGCCGCAGTGTCGCCGACAACAAAAAGATCTTGCGGAATACGAGTTCTGCACGATCCCGGTGTTCAGGCACGCGACGCGGGTATCTACCGGTGCAGTGCTTGCCGCCATGAGATCGGTATTGCGAAGGGACATACGTTGCCGCCACAGAATCATCACCAACACGCTCCCGGACTCAGTCGGACACAATGGCAACTGGCTGTCTTCGCACAGGCACGCGGCTAGCCATTTTTCCTGGTGCGGATCGCATCGCAATCGCAAGAAGACGACGTGGTCCGCCCCGCTCAGCCCGAACTCGATTGGCATCCGCATCCCGCTGCGGCACCGTAAGTCGGAGGATGCCATTGGTGAAGTACGTGTGGTTTGGCTCGTCCTTGAGGAACCGGCAGCGACGCTGCATACAGCTTGCGCGCCGCCGAGCTCTCGGGCACGTCTGATATCGCGCCTATTGAAGGCAAACACGGCATAGATCGACGGTCCGAAGATAAACATTTCTATTAAGCCACGGTACGAAAACATACTCGTCGTAAGCGTTTGAGCCAATGAAAATCCAACGATGCAAAGAGCAATACATAGCGATATCCTCGATCTAGCAGCACATCGACAATCGATTAAACAATCACGAAATAATTCATTTAGGTTTACTAATCCCACTCCGTCGAAAACTTAAATTTATGTGTTTCCCGCGACTTAATATTAGACAGAGGCGCAGAAAAATCCATTATCCATAGGAGTTTCCGCACAACACATAAGAGTTTGATCAATATCCTTAAGTATTGAATAGGGGCCGAGATGCGTGCTCTATCTTAGCCTTAACGCCGTGACAACACTTAGCGCGAAGGGGTGCTGCACGCGGCACGAGCACACCGCCTCCCCGTATAGCGATCAACCTAGCCTCCTGAAATGTCGGACATTCGGAGCATACTGCCGTCGGTCTTCGGTAGTCCGATTGGTGTCAACTCAAATTTAATAGTAACGAATTCCTGATAATTTGATGGTCGTCGTACGCGATGGCGTACTTTTGTTGTTTTGAAGCGGCGTCCGTTAAATTTGCTTCCATTCGAACCAGTTCCGCAAAAGACTTCGCCCTCATTTTTTGCATCAAATGCGATCGATTTGCCTTGATTGTTATTTCACTGACACATAGTTCCGCCGCGATTTGCTTGTTCATCAATCCCTTTGCTACCAGAGCCAATATCTTTCTTTCTCTGGGCGTTAAAGACAGATACCGAACAAGAAGGTCTTTTTGCCTACATTCGATCTCTCTACGACGGCGGTCGCATTCGATCGCAGCCTCAACTGATTCGAGCATGTCCTGACTACGGAACGGTTTGCTCAAAAAATCCAACGCACCAGCCTTCATAGCATCAACCGTCATCCTGACGTCACCATGAGCGGAAATAAAGATTATCGGCACATTGAAGTGGACCGCGCGGAGTCGATTTTGAAGTTCGAGCCCGCCAATTCCTGGCATGCGAACGTCGAGAATCAAGCAATTCGCGTCGGTAGGGCCGCCATTATTGAACTCGTCAAGTTCATCCAACAGGTCTTGGGCAGACGGAAAAAGTTTTACCACAATTCCAACGGAATTCAGCAGTTCTAATATTGCTTCACGTACTGGAGCGTCGTCATCCACTACCAAAACTACGGGCGCGGCATTGCCGTTGCTCTTAAGTTCAGATCTTTGCAAGGTCACGATATCCTCCTGCTGCGGCGGTTCAAGGAGATGCCGCGTCGCCACCGGCATGAATGCGTTATAGGCGTCGCTCCTGAGGCGTCGGGCTAATGTTTGCCGGGGCGCTTGACGCGGTGAATCACAGGAGCAGCGGTATAGCCTCTTAACTGCATAGACCGTGCCAACAAGACAATGATGACCCCATGTCATTGATTCGGCTAGGATTTTCGGTCGCTCGATCCCCATTTAAGAATCGCATACGCGTGAGACGTTCGATTTTCGTACGCCAAACGGATAGAATTCAGACGGAGCCCTCGGCACAATTAGACGCATAAAGCCGCAAGCTGCAACACAGCCGAAGACCGGTCCAAAGAAAAGAAACCGCTGGTCGAGCGCGCGATTCGTTCGGACCTTCCGACCGGCATTCACCCACGCTGCGACGACGCTGGTAACCGTTAATAAGCACTCCGGTAATGAAACGCGATCGCAGGCGAGCAACACACTGACTTTCTCAGCTCGGGCAGGACTCCGACAGGAGGCGTAATGAGAAGGACCAGCACTTCAGTAGATTGGTTTTCCCGCCCTGATCAGGATGCAAGCATCATGTCGGCATGGGAACGCATGATTGAGGGACGCGCCCCGCCTACCAGCGCTGTCCGTGCGGTGATTGATGCTTCGTGGCATCGATGCCTGGAGGGTCGCGTGGACCCTGACGCGACGAGTGGCCCTCCACCGCTCGATGAAGACAGTGTTTATGACCTGCGAGTCAGGAACAGTCGACTATTGAATGCCGTTGAGCCGCTTATCGAACAGACCCGCGAGCTTCTGTCCCGGACAGAGACCGTACTAGTCCTGACAGATCCGAATGGGACGATTCTCGATCTGGCAGGTGACTCACGCATCGTTGGCCCTCTAGGCGAACTCCGCTTGGTACCAGGTGGAAGCTGGACCGAACGCACCGGCGGGACCAATGCGATTGGCACCGCCCTTGCCTTGCGGCAACCAGTGCAGATCCATAGCGCCGAACATTTCTGCATTGCGATGAAGCGGTGGACATGCGCCGCAACGGTTATCTGCGATCCGCAAGATGGGACCGTGCTGGGCGGAGTCGATGTTTCGGGGCTTGCGCATACCTACAGTGGGCACAGTCTACCGTTTATTGTCTCGCTCGCTTCCCGGATTGAGGGCCGCCTCGGCCGGGTCACGCTGGAACGTCATCTGCGTCTGCTCGAAAATAGCCTTTCATACTGCTCGGCACGAACAGACGGCGTGGCGATAGTCGATGAGTTCGGGCGTCTGATAAAAACCAACTCACAGGCGCGCGCTGCATTCGCACGTATTGGCGTCCCAGGCTCGCTGGAAGACGCGTTCCCGATCCCGGACATCGCAGCAATTGCCGAGGGATCCATACCGCCGCATTGGCCAAAGTGGCTGCGCATTGCGCGAATCGAGCGTGTCAAGGAGGGATCGGATACGCTCGGTTTCATGTTGATTGCTCCGGCAAGCATACGGCTCGCGCCCTTGCGGCCCGATCCCATATCATCGGTTGAATCGGAGCGCACCCCAGCGTTTTCGCAAATTATCGGCACTAGTTCTCCGTTGTGCGCGGCTATTCAGAAAGCGCAGCAGCTCGCCAAAGCTACGGTTCCGGTTTTGCTCCTCGGAGAGACAGGTGTGGGAAAAGAACTCTTCGCGCGAGGCATCCATCAGGCGAGCGCGAGGGCCGAGGGTCCCTTCATCGCACTGAATTGCGGCAGCTTGTCCCGAGACCTGTTGACTAGCGAGCTTTTTGGTTATGCGGAAGGCGCATTTACCGGCGCACGTCGATCAGGCATGAAGGGGAAGATCGAAGCGGCGGATGGCGGCACGCTGTTCCTGGACGAAATCGGAGAAATGCCGCTCGATGTCCAGCCCCATCTGCTACGCGTGCTGGAGGAAAGCGAGGTCCTTCGACTGGGTGAAAACACCCCCAGGAAGGTTAACTTCCGGTTGATCGCTGCAACTCATCGCGACTTGCGAGCGGAAATCGCCGACGGGAGCTTTCGCGCCGACCTTTACTACAGGCTAGCCGTTACCAATATTTCGATCCCCCCACTGCGTGAACGCACGGCAGACCTGCCGGAACTGCTCGAGCACTGGTTAGCCGTCTCCCGTGACCGCTTTGGCGTCAACAACGTCGTAATCGATGACAGGGCATTTGAGTGTTTGATGAACTATGCCTGGCCCGGCAACGTGCGCGAATTGCGTAATGCGATTGAAGGCGCTGTGCTGATGGCATGCGACGGCGTTATACGGATCGGCGATCTGCCAGCCGAGCTACAGACACCCTCTGGATCCGCAGGTGCACAAGATCAGCCTCACGACGAAGGCTCCGGGACCGTGCCCCGGGAGCCGCGGTCACTCGAAGCGGCAGAAGCCGAGTCGATAAGGTTCGCGATACAGAAGTGTCGGGGTAATCTTACGGAAGCGGCTTCTCAACTTGGAATCGCGAAGAGTACGCTGTATCAAAAGGTCACGAAGTACGGACTCACCGACGACATCCTGACCGCTCGCCGGAAGTCTTCAAGCTAACGTCGCTTGCAATGCCTCGAGCCTCTGCCTTCGACATCAGAAAAAGACGCCCTTAGCTGGAAACAGCCATGTGTTACGCCAACGACATCGAGGAAAAGACAATGAGGGATTGGCGCTTTCAGACGTGCAACCCGTCAATCGGTCGCAACTGTGATGCCCGGCTGCCCTCTTCGCTCGAAGGTTGGCAAGTTACCGTCCGGCGCGGCGAGTAGAACGTGAACGTTGGTTGCTCGCGTGTAAAGGATTGGAATTCACACCGGCGCAAATTCGAGAGGCCTACGTCATCGAGTGCTGCGCCGTCTGCTTGCTGGCTCCCGCTTCAAGGCATACTTGCTCATCTTCATATACAGCGTGCTTTTCGCGATACCAAGCTGAGCAGCCGCCCGGGTCAAGTTGCCTTCGCTATGCCGGATCGCTGCTCGAATCACCTCTGCTTCTGCCATTTCCAGCGAGCCGAACATTTGGCGAGCAGAATTGACCTCGAGGGGAGGCATCGACGTCACATCTTCACGAGGAGACGCGTTGGCGCGTACTTCTAGCGGAAGCTCGTTCACGGTGATCGTGCCGTCTCGGGCCATGAGCACCGCACATTCGATCGCGTTGCGCAGTTCACGCACGTTGCCAGGCCATGAATAGCTCAACAAGCAGGCCTGCGCGTCATCATCGAATACCGCGTCGACCAGGCCGTACCGTTTACGAAAGACGTGCAGCCAGTGTTCGATCAGCTCTTCCATGTCGTCCTTGCGGTCACGTAGAGGTGGGATCGTAATGTTGGTTACAGCCAGCCGGTAGTAAAGATCCATGCGGAATTTTCCCTCTTTGACATCTGCACGCAGGTTGCGATTCGTTGCGGCGATCAGGCGGAAGTCGACCTTGCGAGCCGTGTTCTCGCCGAGTCGATATATCTCCCCCTCTTCTAGCACGCGCAGCAGAAATGGCTGGATGTCGAGAGGCATTTCGCCGATTTCGTCGAGAAACAGCGTGCCGTGATTCGCAGCTTCGATTTTCCCCGTCATGCCGGATTTACACGCACCGGTAAACGCACCTTCCGCGTAACCAAACAGTTCGCTTGTTAGAAGATCGTGGGACATGCCGCCGCAATTCAGCGCGATGAAGGGGCTGTCGGCCCTATCGCTAGCCTCGTGGATACCCTGCGCAAACAGTTCTTTGCCCACGCCCGATTCACCGACGAGCAACACAGGGACCGATGCTTTCGCAAGTTGCCTCGCTTTCTGGAGCGTCACATTCAGTGCGGGGCTCGAGCCGATAATGCGGGAGAAGGCCGGCGCAGGCTTGGATGCAGCGGGTTTCAAGTCGGACAGCAAGGCGGCGTGCCGGTTGACGGCTGGGGCAATCAGCATGAAGCCGAGCGTCTCGCCCCCTTCCAAAACCGTTTCGATTTGAGCGAGGCGCAGCCACGCCGCTCCTTGCGTCGACTTCGCGCCCGCGGCGATCCTCGCGATGTCCGGGATGGGAAAAGCGCTCTCAAGTCTGCCCGATATACCGAGTCGTGCAAACGCGATGGGCGCCTGCGGATTCGCCCTGACGAGGCGTCCCCGATCGTCGACGACAATCACGCCGTCTGTACGTCCCGAGCAATACGTCCAGCAGCGCGCCATCAGCCGCAGTCGTCGTTCCATGGCGACTTTACCCAGGCTGCCTTCGATACGCCCGGCCATTGAGACTATGAACGCCAGACTATGCCGGTTGTAGGTTCGAGCAAGCCCCGAGACATCCAGAACGCCGCGTACCGAACCGTCCATCGGATCACGGATTACTGTGGCTGAGCACGTCCACCGTTTGATCCCTGAGCAGAAATGCTCGGACCCATGAATCTGCACCGGCTGCCGCAGCGTCAGGGCAGTGCCGATCGCGTTGGTCCCGGAAGTGAGTTCGTTCCAGGTGCTACCCGGGACCAAGTGAATCTCTCCCGCTGGTTCGAGAAGGCGCGCGTCGCCAGCATGTTCGAGAATCATCCCATCCGGATCCGTGAGCAAGAGGATGGTCCCCGTCTGTGAAAGAAACTCGTTTGTCTGATCGATAAACGGTACGCTGACATGCATCAGTTGGTCGTTTCTGGTGCGCAAGTCAAACAGCTGACCTTCTTCCACCGGTGGCGGAGCGCACATCGTACCAGGATCCACCCGGCCGTCCAGGCATCGGCGCCATGATTCATTCACGACTCCGCGTAATGTCCCCGTTGACGGTTTGCCACCTTGAATCAGGCATTCCCAAGCGGCCTCGACACTGGCGTCGACCACTGGGCTCGCAAACCAGTCCATCGGTGTACCTGTCTTTTTCATAAGCGTGAGTCCATCACCCGATCGGCGGGTCAGGTGTCGGCGCCAAGCATTTTTTGCGCCTGAAACATATCGCCATGATTCGCACACAACCAGTTATCAACATCCGCCGGACGGCACGGGGCCGCGGCACGATGCGAGCAAGTCGGGCAAACATTCTGCAGCCGTGTCCCCATCGACGTTGCACGGCAGGCGATGTCAGTAATCGGCGAACCCGCTAAGCAGTATCGCTGCTCGACGGCATCTTTCAGAATACACATCCGAGCCAGTTGATGCGTAATCAGAGTTCGACGGACGAGATTCTCCCCTTGTCGTACAAGACGCATCTCCATCCGGAATCCGGTCAGGCCGCGGCCTTACACCGATACCCAGTTCCAGGCCCGCTAGGAGATCGTAACGTAACCCGAAAAAAAGCGCACAAGGCTCAGAATGCCTGCAGGTCCTCAAAATATGGGGTCTGGGCATCGCACAGTGACGCGACGTGAGCGATGCTTTCGAACGTCAACAGTTCCAGGACGCGAAGAATGAAATGCCTGTCCGTTTCACGAAATGCGCATCGGCCTCAGTATGCGCCGCCAGCCAACTTTGGGCTGGCCGGAGGTCCAGTTAAGAGGAAAACGCTGATTACCGAAGTCGAATGATCCTCCGTTTTAGCGCTTAAGATCCTTTAGCATTTCAGAACGCTGTTCGGGGTCCTTTGGTGTGGTCACGCCAAACCTCCGTTAAAAGATCGGCTCCGTGCGATATCCTCGAAGGCAGTGACGGATTCGGTCGTCGCACCGCTCACCCTCAAGTCTTCAAAGTCATCGAATTCGATGTGTTGGGCCGTCGGCATCCCTGTGCCGCGCGGCGCGCGGATGTCAACCGATGGTCGACCTTGTCGCGAACCCCTGCCAGCGCGAGCAGATCGGACATTACGCTATCGCCGGTCTCGATGGGACGATCGCTCGCAGAGATTGTTTCAACCAGGAAAGCTAAGGCGACAGATCGCGGACGGACCAACACAGAGCGCTCGCCGAGTGAAAAAACGGGCACTGTGATTCGCCGCAGCGCCGACGCCCGTCGTCACGCCTCAGCCGATATAGCAGACCTTGTCGAACGGTGCGTCCTCGCGGATCCGTGATGGTGCTGTGTTACAGCCGGCTGATGTATCTGGAATTTACCGTCTCGCAGACGATGGAGCACTTCCTCGCCTGCCATGAGCACGCGTTCGCGGCCTTCCATGGCTGCCCGCGCAAGGTCATGGTAGACAATCTGAAGTCCGCGGTGCTGCAGCGGCTGGTTGGCCAGGCGCCGGTATTCAATCCACGCTACCTCGATGCCGCGCGCCACTGGGGATTCGACATCGTTGCCTGCTACGTAGGCAAAGGCAACGAGAAAAGGCCGGGTGGAAAACGGCGTGGGATAAGTCAAAAAAAACCTTCTATGGGGCCTCGGAAGTCAAGCACGTTGCAATATAAAAACTCTCTGTCATACGAAGCAAACCGTCCCTTGACCGATCCGTCGTCTACGGCCAGTCCGCGCGGTCGCCTCTTACGACCAGACGCGGGCTGGCCGTAGACGACCGGTAACGGGTGGTGCAGATCGGCATGCCAATGTCGTTCAGGTCAGGGTGGGTGATGGGACCGGCCATGGCCTGGTCGACCTTCTATCCGTGCCGGCCGGGCAGGCCGGTCACCTTATGCCGCATGCGCAAAGCGCGCGGGAGCCACCCTGT
>NZ_WHNP01000095.1 GCF_009362735.1 Paraburkholderia franconis
GGCGCTCATGCGTGGCCTGTCGACGACCAACATCATCGAGAATCCGAACGGCGCGGTGCGCCGTGTCGCGGGGCGCGTGAAGCGCTATCGTGACGCCGATATGGCCTTGCGCTGGACGGCCGCAGGCTTCCTGGAAGCTGAGAAGCACTTCCGGAAAATCCTCGGCGTGAACGAGCTCTGGATTCTCGCTGCCGCCTTGAAACGATCGACCTCAAAATCGATTGACCACGATCGGAAGGTTGCCTAACCTATGCCGCACCCGCCGTCCCAACCTTCAACTGTCTTCGGGACATCGCCAGTGTAACGGCAGGAACTGCGAAGCGGTTATGTACACACATGACGTACGCAATGACGTACGCTACCGCGGCGGCCTTCGTGAGGGATCCTGAAAACGCTCACCTTTCGTCTCGTGCCGGATACCGATCCGCCTTTTCGCCACTGAGGTCTGGCGCGACTCTCCTCCTTGCCGGTCCACAACGGGTTTGCCGCCGCAGATCGGGCTATCCGGTACCATCGGATGCCGTGCGCGCCAGTAGAACAGGCGGCGCAACCAGCGCGCGATAAACCCACGTCAAGCCGATGCGCCGAGCGTGCCAGGACCAGCCGATGGAAGCCCTGGTGCAAACAGGGAGATCGGAAGAGATTGTTGATATAGAAAGGTATGTTTATCGGGCAGACAGAATAGCGTTCCACACAGCGTGTGCAGCGGCATCTTTGAGGCCGTGCTTCCGAGAGCGAACTGGCCTTGTCGAATACGATGCGTCAACTCAACGCCACTGGCTGCCACGAGTCGATCGCGATTGTTTCCACGATTCCGAGCCGGCCAAATCGAGTGTTCAAAGATGTCCCCTGGTAACTTATAGTTGTCCATGGCTGCTTATGTCACCGCTACTGATGCATCAAATGCCGACATCACCCCGTCTATAATGAAAACATTCAGCAGACCAACGATCGCATGGAGCCCTACCTTATGAGTCAAGCCCGCGGGCGATATGCGGGATCCCGGGATAGCGGCCAACGTCAACCTCGCCACGAAATATTGATCAGTCACACAAATATCTAACATTTCAAATGATGCCATCGGCGGCGTACGCGACATGGGGCGCCTCAAAGAATCTCGCGATGATCTGCGGCTGATGCTGCCTGTGATAGAGCCAACTACGCGCGTCCTGCTTGAGCGCTTCGGTGTCGCGCGGGCGTCGCTGTCCGACGCCCCGTTTGATGTCCGCATTGAGCAATTCGTCCGGATTCAGCTCTGGCGCATACGTCGGCAGGAGGAACATTTCGATCTGTTCGACCCGCCTGGCCAGCCACTCACGAACAGCTTTCGAACGATGAACCGGATGGCGATCGACGATCACGAAGACCTTGCGGCGTGACTGTTTGATGAGCCGCCGCAGGAACCGGATGAACACGTCGTTGGTCAGGTTCGAGTCGAACACCATGAAGTTCAGCTCGCCCTTGTTGGTGATCGCTGAGATCACGTTGCAGCCGAACCGCTTCCCGGTTGCACGAACGATGGGTGTTTGCCCCTTCAGGGCGAAGCTGCGGCCACGCACATCATCCGAACGCAGCCCGGTCTCATCGCTCCAGTACAGCGCGGCATGTTCGCGCCTGGCGCGCGCGGCAATCTTCGGGTATTCGTCCTTCAACCACGCCTGAATCGCGGGTTCGTTGCGTTCATACGCCCGTCGGACAGGACGTTGCGACGAAAAACCCATACGTTTCATGTAGCCGCTGACCGACGCCAGACTCAGCGATACGCCAAACTGCTCTCTGATCAGGTGCCGGATCGCGGCCCGCGTCCACAGGTAGAACGGCAGACTCAACTGATCCGGCATTTTGCGCGTCAGCCAGCCATGCAACTTGCGGCATTGCGCAGGGGTGAGCTTGCCGGCTTCGCCCTTACGGCGTCCACGCTTTTTCGGCGCCAGCGCCTTCGGTCCGCCAGCGCGATGTATCGCCATCCACTGGTTGACCGACCAGCGCGACACGCCGAATACCTCCGCTGCTTTCGTCTGGCTCAATCCGTCAAGCACGGCATTGATTACCCGCACGCGCAATTCGCTCTGGGCTTCGGCCGGCATGTTTCGCGCATCCCGCTTCGGCATGGCGACTCCTGCATGTCAATATGCCCAGGATACACCACATGTTAGATATTTGCATGACCGATCAATAAAATCCCCGCCCAACCGGCAGGGACAACCGTATGTGAAGCCCCCTCCTCGAGACTTCACTCAGACTGCCTCCATTTTCAAAACCCGATCGTTTCAGTTCCTCGTCGATGCGGTGGGCGCAGAGAATATCGCGATAGCACTTGAATCGAACATGACGCGCGTGGCCGAACTGATGAAGGGCGAAAGATTCACGCCCGAGACCGCTTTTCATATGGAAACCACGCTTGGGTTGCCGCATGGTTTTTTTGACCATCCCAATCCTGCGCTCGCGGCCGAGACCATCGCCCGTCTGAAGTCGCCGCTCGACTTCGTACAAGCGCACGACGGACCCGACGTGGAGTCGGAAGCACCTGAGCCGGCTTCTGCCCTGAACGTCAATCAACAACCATTTCTTAGTTTGTCCGAGGAAGCGCAAATGCCAAGGAAAGCAGCTGGCGGGTCACCCAGAGCCGTCAAGAATCGTCAAAGCGAAATGGCCGGACAGCCTGAATCACATGCGCCGCTAAAAGCTTCGCCGTCGAAACGCAAGACGTCTGCCGAAACGTCCCAACAGCAACCGCTGGCATTACACGACAGCGCCGAGATAGAAAGCATCCGGCGCGCCAATCTCCACGTTCTCACGAGTCGCAAGGGATCGAAAGTAACACTGGGTGTGGTCATGGCGATGAGTGTATCCAACATGAACCATCGGCTATACGGCAAGAAACGAATGGACAGTGCCGAAGCAAACCGGTTCACGGAGCGACTTGGTTTGCCAGTTGGCTGGTTGGATACGCCGCGCTCCGAAGCCGAGATTCCAGAGTCGGTGTCGCGTATGCTTACGCCTGCTTCGCGCGGTCGCGTATCCGAACAACACGAGCCGGTTGCGGCCGCAACAAACGATGGCGTGCCAGGGAAGGTCGATGCGAAGGCGCACGCGGCGCGCGCGCGGGCGACCGCCCTGGGCGATCCGGAAGGCCCCTCGCCTGTTTCGGCGGATGTGGCAGGCGAGAAAGAGGCGATTGTCGTCAGCCCGCAGGATCATGTAAGTGATTTCCGCGACGACCTTGCCGGTCGCTCACCTGAAAAAACTGATGGCGAGGCCGCGGCAGCCACACCGGCAACCCTTGAGTCGTTCCCTGCCTCCGCCGTATCGCAGCGAAACCCTGTACCGCGCCCCTTCACTTCCGTGACCAGCCTGGACAATCTTCACGGTATTGAACCGATAGCGGAAGCATTGATCAAGACGCTGGCTGGTAAAGCGCGCACGGGTCGACTGGAAGAATTGAAAGCGCTGGAACTTTTGCAGCAAGCGGTCCTGTTGTGAGCCGGTGGTAGCGGGCCAAGCACGCGTGTGCCATGACGCATAAGGCGCATCGAGGTGGCATGGGCCCGGTGCGCGAACAATCGCTCCATTTCGGATCGACGATCGACGACGGATTCCGTCGCCGAGCCGATGCAGCCGCCGCTAGCCTGAACAACCAGCGCCTGAGCCGGTTGGGGCCACCGGAAAGCAGACCGTGTGCTGTCCGTGGACCTGCTGATTGGCAGGTCCCATCCCGACGTGGTAAAAGTCTTCCGTCGCGGGCGGCCGCTCCGTGCCGTACCGCGTTCGCGAATGCGGTTTTCAACGTCTACAGGTTCAAAAATGGCAACTGGTACAGTGAAATGGTTTAACGATGCGAAGGGCTTTGGTTTCATCACTCCGGACGAAGGCGGTGAAGACCTGTTCGCCCACTTCTCGGAAATCAGAGCTGAAGGCTTCAAGTCATTGCAGGAAAACCAGAAAGTAAGCTTTGACGTGAAGATGGGACCGAAGGGCAAGCAGGCCGCAAATATCAAGCCTGTGTAATCGGGACGCACATTATCCTGGCGCGTAACCCGCCCCGCGCGGGTCACATTTCTTATGGTCGGCGTGTCAGGAGTCTGTGAACGGAGTAACAGGCCGTTCACATGCAGTCGCGCAACGAGCGATAAGATCTTCATCGCGATAAATCAAGCGATCAACGCCCGCAGCTCCCGGAGACGGCCGGTTGTTTTTTTAATGCGCTGTTGCGCCCAGACTCAAGCCACGATAAATGCCTGGCTCTCTCGCCATGAAAGACAAGGCGCTCAAAGCGATGAAGCGCGCTCAAATTAAATTAACAATCTTCGTGGTGCAACGCACAACACAAGAAAAGGATCGCTGCAATACTGCCCAGAACTTTTCATCAAGGGCGATTGATGAACAGCACACCGTGGCAAAACGGCTTCCTCGCTGGACGTCTGGGCAAACCGCTTGAAGCCTGCCCGTACTGGGGCTTCGAAGTATGGGAGTGGATTTCCGGATACGTTGACGGACGCGCCGTGTCGTCTCCGATAACCGTCGATCGCAAGAATGCGGCGCAGATTGCAAGGCTTTGCGAGCATACGCGTCGCGCGCGACTCGAATGACTTGCAAGCATTGATTAACCACCACTTCTCCGCTCCTACCGCCAGAATTTGCACGAGAAGTACGATCACCCCGACCCAGCAAGGGCGAGGCATCGGAAGCGAGTTGATAGGCCGGCTGCTGTACACGCCGGGCCGATGGACAACCGTGCTGCACACGCGACGCCAGCTGGCCAGCGCTCTACGAAAAACTCGGCTTCACGACGATCGGCACGATCATCCAGCATCAGGGCGCCGGCTTTCGCATGCCGCCCTCGCCTTGCCGCGAGGCGAGCAACTGCGCCCCGTTCAGGCGGGCGCACGCGACACCGAAAGGATGGCGTCTGCTAGCGCGGCGTCACAAAGCCCCGGGCTCTGGATACCGAGGGCGTTATGATGATGCTTTCCTGCACAGCCGTCCGGTTTGGACTGGCTTAGCGGCCGGACTTGAACTCGGTCCACAGCCGCGTCTGCAGACGCTGGATTTCAGGCGGCAGCGGCTTCAACAGGAACAGCGTCTTGACGAGGTCCGCCGGCGGATACACGGCGGGATCGTTCGCGACATCCTTGTCCACGTACTTGCGCGCTTCGAGGTTCGCGCTCGGATAGTAGACGGCGTTCGTGATGGCCGCGTGGACCTGCGGCGTCTCGATGTAGTTGATCCACTCGAGCGCGGCTTCCTTGTTCTTCGCGTCCTTCGGAATCGCCATCACGTCGAACCACACGGGCGCACCGCCCTTCGGAATGTAGTAGTCGATCTTGTACGGCTTCTTCGCTTCGAGCGCGCGATGCTTCGCGATCACGACGTCGCCCGACCAGCCGTACGCGAAGCAGATGTCGCCGCCGACCATGTCGTTGATGTAGCCCGACGAGTTGAACTGCGTGATGTACGGACGGATCTTCTTCAGCATCGCGAGCGCGGCGCGGTAGTCTTCCGGGTTCGTGCTCATCGGGTCCTTGCCGATATAGTGCAGCGCGGCCGCGAACATCTGGTCGGGCGCGTCGAGCACCGACACGCCGCACGCCTTGAGCTTCGAGATGTTTTCCGGCTTGAAGAGGATGTCCCAGTTATCGAGCGCGACGCCCTTGCCGAGAATCTGCTGCACCTTCGTCACGTTGTAGCCCAGGCCCGTCGTGCCGTACGCCCAGGGCACCGTGTACTTGTTGCCGGGATCGGCGCCCGCGACGAGCGCCATCAGCGATGGGTCGAGGTACTTGAGGTTCGGGAGCTTCGACTTGTCGAGCGGCGCGAAGATGCCCGCTGCGATCTGCTTGCCCGCATAGTTGCTGGTCGGCACGACGATGTCATAGCCGGAGTTGCCCGTGAGCAGCTTGGCTTGCAGCGTGTCGTCGCTGTCGTAGTTGTCGTACTTGACCTGGACGCCCGTCTGTTTCGCGAAGTTCGGAATCGTGTCCTTGGCGATGTAGTCCGACCAGTTGTACACATTCAGTTGCGTATCTTTTGCCGCCGCCGACATAAAAGGCGTAGCGCACAACACCAGCGCAGCCAGTTGGCCCACCATCTTTTTTTCATTCCGTTCTCCGTTCTGACCGGCGTGAAAGCCGGTCGCTACCCCGCTTCAGGCCGCTTGGAATTGCCGGCGGCTACCCTGGAAAAACCGAAAACTACCATCAAAGCGCGATTCAAAAAAACCGCCGGATGTCGTGCAAAGGGTATGCGCGCGGCGTGACAATTGAAAGTTTGATGTGCGCCGCGATGCCAGGTTTCGACCAGGGGTATTCGTCCTTTTCCAACGCCTGCCCGCCCGCGCCGTCGCGCGCTTTCGTGTCCCCAGACATAGGCAGGCGTCGAACAAACCTCAAGACGACCTGCCCGTCAGTTCACGCCTCTTTGATCTACCCTCTCACTTGCTGGCGGAACTTGTCCCGCCAGGGCCGAAAAGCGTCAAGCGCGCCCACAACCCTCGTCGCGGAAATTCACTATCGAAAGCTGAACGGTGTGCGCATTCGATGCGCGACGCAAGACGTGAAGAGCCAAGGCACTCGCGCTCGCATAAGGCAGCGTTTGCGGGATTCTGAGAGGCACTAGCGCCAGCTTGTCCACTCTGACGGCCCCGCCCACGGGCCGCCGCGAATGCCTTGGCGGCAAGGTGCTCGCATTCGCATCAGGCAGCGTTGTTTGAGAGAGACCAATGCGGGCCGCGCCCACGACTGCCGCGAACACCTTGACGAGGTCTACACGATTGCCTGTTTAGGGCCGATCGCGCAAAGCATCAAACTCTGCTGAAGCAGGGTTCTGATACTTCGCGCCGAGGCCGTGTCTTATTGCGCCGCCTTCTTGTGCGTCACGTGGTGACTCACCTTGTGCATGTGCTTCGTCGTCTTGTGTGCAGGCGCCGGCGTCGTGGCGGCCGTGGCTGGAGCCGTAGCGGTGGCTGCCGGTGCGGTCGCAGCAGGTGCGGACGCCTGGGCGAATGCGACAGTAGCAAACAGCGATGCAATCAGGGCGGCAGCAAGCTTCTTCATTGGAGTCTCCAGTGGGGGGAAGGCGACGAATCATTGCGTCGTCCACTGTCAAAACGCATCGGGCCCGGTTTCGTTGACGTCAGGGGACCGGATTGTTTTGGGAATCAGTCACACGCCTTTCATAAACGACGCGACCTGGAGCGCCGGGCGGCGTTTTCCTTGATGCCGGGTCTCTCGCGCTGCCCAGGCCGGGCAACCACCGTGGACACGTTATCCGTTCTCCGCATCGCCGAGCGCTTCGATGGCATCGACGAAGTCCGTCAGGTCTTCAATTTCATCGAGCGCGCAGATGGCCGTGTCGAGGTTGTCGATGGACGCTTCCGCATTTTGCCCGGGCTCGCCGGATTGCCTGCTTGCGGACATGTTGTCGAAAGCTTCCTGTTCGTCGTCACGGACGGCTTCCAGTTCGCTCCGGATGCTCCCGGCTTCCGCCTTCAGCTCATCGACCTTGACTTTCAGCGCTTCGAGGCGTTGCCTCTGCGCATGCATGATCTTTCGCCGCCTGTCGTTCATATCAGGTCACCACACGATAGCGGGGCGGGTTGTCCAGTCACGCGCGGGGTGATGAAACCCCGCCTGCTCAAAGCTCCCCATGATGGCTTCGATCGTGTCGTCGGAGCTTACCGTCACCGCGCACCTGGTCATCAAGTCTCGCACGCTCATCGCCAGACTGCTTTTTTTGAACCGAGAGGGCCTTTTATCCCAGGCAGGCCAGCATCCTATCTTTTATTCGTCTGCAGGACTTTACGGTATCCGTTGTCCGCATCCTGCGTGGTCGCATGGACCCAGCCAGGGCTTGAATAGTACGTGCGGAGGCGCTCGCGTGAGGCCGTGCGATGCACGTATCGCCAGTGTTAAAGCTTGACGTCCCCTCGCTCCGGCGACGCAGGCGAATCCGCGACGCTTTCGCCGATCCGCATGTCGCCGCGCTCGTCGACGGGTAGTTCCGTGCGACCTCTCCAGTATGGCTTGCCGCCGTAGTATGCATGTACGGTGTTGGCCCAAGCCGGATCGGCCATCGCGGGCCAGTTATCCCTGTCGAAGCCAGGTGCGTTCCTGATCTGCTCGGACGATGCCGACACTACAAAGCGTTCGCGCGACGTGTCGAGCGTCAACATGGCCCACGGGATCGCGAGCAGCTTGCCGCCGATACCGAGAAACCCGCCGCTTGCCGGCACCGCGTACGCTATATGGCCCGTGCGCACGTCGAGCATGATCTCCTTGATCTTGCCGACGTCGTCACCGTCTGCGCTCAGCACGGTATTGCCGTCGAGAGTCGCGGCAGCCATCACATCGGGACCGGGCCCGTCGGCCGGATCGGCGCTCGTGCGCGTGACCTGTGCTCCGCCTTCAATGGCGGACCGATGGGTTGGATTCACGATAGCACTCCTTATCTATCAACAACGGATTTGCGAAACGACGTGATGCGCCCGGCTTTATAGTCACGACGATCTCTTATAGTTACTGATCCTGTTTCACAGGTCGTGCGTCACAAACGTAGGGCTCAATCAGCGATCCATGACGGACATGCTGACTTCGGCACAGCCGTGCTCCGTGGCGTGATCCTCAATCGTCCGGCTTGTGTGCTATTTGTGAGAGATCATCCTCCCACACTCGCGCCTCGCGCACCGTTGTGCCTTCATCAGAAGACCCGGAAACATCGGTCGGGACAGTCCTTTCCTCGTCATTCTGCTGTGCCTGCCGGTCTCGCCCCGCCTTGTCACTCATCTTGCCTTTAGCTGCCATGCCCGCTCTCCGTCTTTCGCAATGTATGGTGTTGCGCAAGGGTAGCTGAGCAAGTTTCGCGCCGCGCCACCATATGACCTCGCCAATTGATCGCATTGGCGGCCTGGCACGAAGCCTCATGGCAGTTGTGCCGGAATGAAGCTCGACAGGTACCTGCGCTTCCGTGCCTCCCGTCACGTCATTGCAGCAAACAAGACCGGCTTCCTGTCACCCGAGTCGCTCGCCGCCATCGCAAATGCGCTACTGACCAGCACATTAAGCCATGCCCCGCATCTGGGCCGCTGGTTACTGGAGCGCATTGGCGTCAATCGCCATCCAGCCTGGCGAATGGCAATGGCCATTTCCCTGGTCACGCCGACAGGTGGAGAGGCGGACTTTGAGAGAGGAAACGCAATCCTGGAAGACGTGATGAAGGATGAAACTGCGGACGGTCGTCTGCGCGGCATGGCCGCCGCCGCGCTGGCCGACAGCACCCGGCTCGGACGGGGCATGCAGGTTGACGTGAGCCGCGCGCGCTCGCTTTACGAGCAGGCCATTGAACTGGGACACAGGGCCGCGGCACGCAATCTCGGGCTTTTCTGGGAAGGCCTGTGGGGCGCGGACGACAACGGATTCATCCCGGACCGCACGAAGGCCATGCAGAGCTATCGGCGCGGTGGAGATGACTTCCGCTGCCAACGCCGTCTGGAAGCGTTGCGGTGAAGCTGCCCTGCCCGCCTCTCGAGGGCGAGCACGCGGCGCTTGATTGGTTGCTTCTGCATCACGGCTACACCGCGGCCCACATAAGGTCGGGCTGACGCGGGTCGGCTTGAGGCTCAGGGACGGACGGATTTTTCGAACGGGGCCTGGTCCTGCGTTTTCGTTTCGATCCCGAAGAAGGCCGGATTCGCGCCGGTGTTCTATGCAGCGAGCAACCAGCCTGGCATGTCGCTGGGTCCGTTCCATTCGTTGCCGCGCGCGTCACGGTAAAGCGATGGATGGTCGATCGCGTGCTGGATTGATTCGGCACGCGCTTCCGGCGTGATGCCGGATTGTTCCGTGGAAGTAGCGGCTACGCGCGCTTGCGCAGCAGCTGATCGAACGACTCGCCCGCACGGAAACGTTCCAGACGGTCGCTCGCCTCGGCGATTGCAGCGAGCGGCGCGAGCTGCATCTGATAGTCGTACGTCGCGACGATCGCGGCGATTTGACGGAAACCGTCGTCGTCGAGCCCCCACAGATTGGAATCGCGACCTCGGTCGAATGCGGCGGAAACGACGCTTTCCGCCACCCGCATCTGCTCAAACGTCGCGTCGCCATATCCAGCTTCCGCCAGCAGGCCGGTCAGGATCATCACCTGGCACAGTGTCTGTGCGGCATTGACATTGCCCATTCCCCGCCGCATCGCATCGAGCGCGACATGCACCTGCAGACAGACACGGTCCACCTCGGCGCGCGGCATGGGTAGCGGCATTGTCTTGCTCCGGCGTGCGCGTGCCGCCTGGTTCGTTCTTGCAAATGGGATCGTTCTGGCCATCAGAGGGACGAAGTCTGTTTTGATGCTCGCCCGAATGCTACACCACACGGTGCTCACGAATCACTACGCGCGCCAGGCTGTTGTACAAACAGGCGGCCCGACAACGCAGCCGCCCTCCTTTTTGCGCATAGGCAGACGGTGCAGGCTTGCTTGCCGGCGGTGAGGCTGGCGGCGACGCGACGACGGACCCATGCAAACGACACCCGGACCGCTCAAGCAGGACGGCGACGTCCTGCTCATACCGGAACTTCTGAGACAGGTGCGCTGCGGCAATCAGGCCGAGACCGGTGCCGAGGTCACATCGCTGGTCGGTGCAACCGCTTGCGGAGTCTGCCGTGCCTTTTTCTCCGGCGCTTTCGTCGTCACGGGCTTCTTCGCCACCGCCTTGCCAACTGCGGCCTTCCTGGCAGGCGCCGGTTTTGTCACCGCCTTGACCTTCTTTGCGGCGACCTTCTGTGACGCGACCTTTTACCTGCAACCTTTTTCGTCGCGGCTTTTTTCACCGGAGCCTTCGTAGCCGTAGCCGATTTCGAGGCCGAGGATCCCGCTTCCGCGCCCGCGATCAGAAACTTCGAGCGATCCTTTGCACCAGCCAGCCATGCCGGCGCCGGACCACGGCCACTCCAGGTCGCACCACTCTTGGGATCGCGATATTTCGGAGCCTGGGGACCCCGCACGTAGTTGCCTGCTTTCGCCAACTTTGTACCGGCAGATACAGGTTGTGCCGCGCTGTCGTCAACCAGAAACTTCGTACGGTCCCTCGCGCTCGCGATCCACGCCGGCGCGCGGCCGTGTCCCGACCAGGTGGCACCTGTCTTCGGATCCTGGTATTTCGCTGCTGATGGTTTGGCGTTCGCCGTGGTGTCCGGTTTGCGGCCACGTTTCTTGCCGCCGATGTGTGCATCGATATCCGCGATGGTCAAGCCATGCTTCTCCATCAGGTCACGAATCTTTGCAATGACGGTGGACGACTGTTTATCGGCAAGAGCATCGGCCTGCGCCTGGAGCTTTGCGATGCGTGCCTGTACCTGTTCGAGCGTCGCCATTATTTTCCCCCTTGGTTTAGCGATGGCCGCACTATGCCACACAGTACCAATCAGACGCTAGTGTCAATCCTCTCTGGCAGCGAGCATGTCGCGCGCCTGTTTTACGGTTTGTTAAAGGACGACGACTGCACTTTTCAGTCGTGAAGTATCACGCCGCAGTTAGGGAATCCGAAATTGCCAGTTCAACGCGCCCTTTCCCATTCCGCTTCGCGCGATATAGCGCCGCGTCGGCGCGACCTATCAGGTCGCCGAGCGTATCGCCAGAAACGCATTCGTCGATACCGGCACTGAAGCTCCAGCGAGGCTCATCTTCGTGTGTTGAGCTAACGCCGGCCGACGACAGAACGGATTCAATCAGTCCGGCGACCTGTTCCCGTCCAGTCTGCGGGAAGAAAATTGCAAACTCTTCCCCGCCGAGTCGCCCGAAAAGGTCTGTACGGCGAAGCTGCCGCGACACGTCAATTGCAAAGTTCTTCAGGACGCGGTCACCGGCCGGATGCCCGTAACGATCGTTGATGACCTTGAAGTCATCGAGATCAATGATGGCAACCGAGAGGAGCGAACGGGAAGAAAGGGCCGCCTTCAAAAGTTCTCCTCCGCGCAACAGGAGCTCGCGTCGTGCCAGTAGACCTGTCAACTCGTCGACTGTTGCGAGGCGTTGCGCATGGTCCACGAGACTGTCGTTCACCAGCATGACGAGGCCGATGGAAAGCAATAGCAGCGAAAGGACACCGGCTGAGATGAAGCAGATATTCCATGCAGACGGCTGTAGAACGCTTGCGGTCGGACTGGCGAAGAAAATGCAATGAACGACTCTCGACGCGTGTACCACGGTGCCTGCAGCCGCTGCCATGATGACCAGCCAGTGCCCGTACTGACGCCGATGCACCGTGTGGGAATTCCAGATCGTCCAGCCCACGGCCATTCGTGTATAGCCGAGTACGCCCGACATCACAGCTGCTCGCGCGTTCTCATTGGGCGCAAACACAGCCCAATAAAACACCGCGCCGACTGACACAGCCAGGCCAAGGTACTCATACCTCCGGATAGTCGGACGACCGGCAAAGCGACGGCAGCCTTGCAGGATCAGCACCGCGGCCGCAAGAACGCAGCTACAGGTAGTGAGTACGACCGGTGGCGGGTAATGACCGCGCCTTGAAACAAGCACAGCGAATGCGACAAATAAAATGCAGTGCGCGGCGAGCCATCGCTCAAGACCCGCGATGCGATGACGCGCGAGGCTGCCAAGCACGGCGGCCGCTTGCGACGCATGCCACCAGGGCGACCACAAGAAGAACGGCAGTGCTGGACATTGGTCTGGGTTACGTTGTTGTTAGCCTTCAGCCTGCGTTCAGAAAGCGGCAAGTAGGCATATGCGACGTGAGCACCCCTTTTTGCCTCACTTACCGCGCAGAAACGTCGCCTCATATCGAGCGAATCTTATTTCTTCCCTGCGCGCCGCTCGGCGATTTCAGTCGTGTCGACGAGATGGGCTATTTTATTCCCGGTCGGTCTCGCAAGCCAGTTTGAAGGCTGTATTCATCCATGACGATGGGCGCACTCGGCTGGAAGCATGTTGTAGCAACACCAAATCCGTATCTGGTAAGGAAAGCGGTACCCTTGTGCCACGGCCTGTCACCTTCCAATCCTCACCCCAAAGCTTTCACCCAAAAGAAGTCCGACGGAAGAGCTAACCTGCCCGCAGCAGTGAAGGCTTATGAACGTCGTACGGGTAGCGTCCCGCATGCCCAGCGACGGTCGAGGGGAAAACGACAACGTACAGGTGATTGGCATGGTTCAGCGAGCGGTGTAGCGTTCGCCCCGGTTATTCCAGGATTGCTGTCATTCACGGGGAGTCGGTTCAGCGGTGCAAACAGATACGATTATCGAGCAGGACATCATGCATCTCGGTCTGGTTTTGCGCGCGATCTTTTTCCGACGCACTGCCGACGCCACCACGACGCCGTACTGGCGCAACCGGCTTCACACGCTTTTCCAGTCACTACATCTCTCCGACTATCAACGTCACTGGATCCAGGAGCTCATGCATGAGCTTCACAAGTTCGAGCGACAGGGTATGCGCGACCGTTAGCGCCATGAACCTTGCGGTCAGGAAACAGCACCACCGGAAAACACCCAAACACCCGATATCCCAGCGGCCCAGATCCCGGCTGCCTTGCCCGCGTCCGGCCAGTCACTCACCACATCCGGGACAATTGGATCCGTCGCAAGCAAACGGCGGCATGCTTCCACCGGGAGCTGTTCGCGGAAAATGCCCTGTCCGGCGCCGACGTCGGTTCACAGCGTCGGCTTGGTCGATGATGGACAGGTCCCCGTATCGTCCTCTGCGTTGTGACCATCCGACTCGTCCAGAGGTTGGCACCGACCCCCGAACCCCGACTCCTGGAAATCCTCACCTTTTTCTGGCCTGCTAGAGCGGGAAAATGGTAGATGCCGCCCGTCCTTGAATTACACCGGGCCAATTGTGTTGTGGAAAAAATGATTTGAGAGCATGTTTTAAGGCATTTTCTTGACACAGCGATCGTGGCGCGTCATAGAATGCACCTGCTTGCTGCATAAACTGAGTAGCAAGCGCCTCCTAACTCGAGAGTGAATCAACCACGACCATGGCAAAGACTGAGGCGCGAGCGCTGAAAAAGCTGAAAGACGCAGCGGTTTAAAAGTAGCGCAATCGCGCGTGCCGCCGATCAGATCAAGGCTTTCCTGATCGGCCCCTTGCGAGCGAAGCGTTTATCAAGGACGCCGGAGCTGGGGGGCTGATTTTTTTATCCGACCGCACCCTGACCGAAGATGCAACTTGGCCCCTAGCGACGCAGGGATAGCGGTCGTCGAGCCAGGCAAATGTTCAACGTATGACGTAAGGGGCAGGCGCGGTGGGCTTTTAAGAGTCTTAAATAGAAGGCTGCAAACACCAGGACGATGCCGATATTCACTTGGAGCCGCTCCCAGAATCGAGTCCTGAAGAACAGTAAATCTACACTGACGACGACGGCTATCAACAACACAACGTAAAGCGGAGCAGACGTGTTCCTTCTCATTCCAAATGCCATTTATGTACCAAAATCTGCTTACCGATGAAGTGCCGGAGTTATCTCAGAGAGTCCGTTGAAGTACAACTAAGGCAAGAGCGAGGAGCAGGCAACATGGCTGCGCGCGAAATACTGCCTCGCTTCGAACCATGGATGAAGTGCAAGTAGCTATGGCCCGCCTTGACGCCAGCTCGTTACGGTCAGACGCTCCACGGCTGCGAGGTAGCGCGCTTGCGAAGCATCAGCATCGTCGCTCTGTCCAGTGCTCAAAATATCGAACAGATGCTCGGCGACCACCGAACCGATCGCGTGAACCGCATCGTGTCGCGTCAGTCCTTCTTTCGTAAGGCGATGCATGGCTTGGACCACCGGTTCGAGATTCATCGCAAGCTGGTTTTCAATGATGGTGTGGAACGCGGCATGTGCGGTGACATTCGGAAGCTTGATGTGTGCCGCGCGATACCACGCTTCGACCAGAACAATGCGCTCCTGTTCGTCGAGTTCGAACCACAGCCCCGGTTCGGGGAATGAGAGCGCCTATCATCAGAAGTCCGCCAAACATTTTCACGTTGTTAAAGCACACGCTAAAATCAGAATAATTGAGGGTAAATAATGGCATTATCAACGATCGCTTTAAAACAAGCACTTTTTTAAAGCACGTGACTAACGGCGTCCCTTGGTGCATTCGACGCTCCTATTCCAGGAACCAGCCGCACGTGCACCCCGCGCGAAAGACGGGGCGTCGTGCGGACACGGCGCCAATCACGGCAGTGCGACGAGCCCGTCAATCAGCTTCGCCGCCTGTGAAGACCCGAGCCCCGTCACGTAGTCGTACCCGCCGGCGGCGTTGCAGATTGCGCCGCAGCTACCGTTGCTGCCGGTCGTCACGTCATGGTAGTCGCTGCCATACGCCGATTGCCCCGCGGTGTAGAGCAGGTTGTACGTACCGCCGACCTGCGCTTTGCCCGCCGCCGCACGCATCGAGTTGACGATAGCGAATAGCGCCGCCCATTGCGGTGCGCCGGCGCTGGTGCCGCCGACCTGGAACCAGCCCGATTGGCCCTGGTATGTGACCGTGTCGTAAACCGCGAATCCCGTATTCGGATTGCCGTTATAACTGACGTCGGGGATGCCGCGGTGGCCCGCGTACGGAACGGGCCATGCGGCCTGCCCGGACGGCTCGGGCTCGTAGGCGCTCAGGCCGCCGCCGCTGCCGCTCCACGCGGTCTCGCCGACATAGTTGCCGTACGCATCGGCAGACAACGTCGTGCCACCCACTGACACAACATACAGTGACGCCGCCGGATATTCCGCACCGTTGCCGCTGTCGCCCGAAGACGCGACGAAAGTAACGCCTGACGTCGTGCTGAAGTGGCCATCGAAGCTGCCTTCCGAACTGAATTCACTGCCACCGAAGCTCATCGAGACAACGGACGCGCCATTTCGGACGGCCACGTCGACCGCCGCCATCAAATTGTTGAAACTGTTCGACGCCGCCTCGACCAGGATGATCTTCGCATTCGGCGCGATCGCGTGCGCCCATTCGACGTCGAGCGCCATCTCGAGCGACCAGCCCGAGTCGCTTCTGGGCTTGCTGCCGTTCGCATAGATTTTTTTGAAACAGCCGTTCGCCGTCGTGCAGGCAGGGAGCGAGAAGGTCGAACTGAAGACGGCGAGATCCGATTCGATCTTCGGGTCGTCATATGCGTCGACGATCGCGATCACCATTCCCTCGCCCTGGTTCGTGATGGTGTCGAAGCCATACGCGTGCCGTATCATCGCGGGCGTCAGCCCGACGACCGATATGGTGGACGCCCGGTGCGCCTTGTTAACGTGAAAAGGCGGGCGCGCATAACCCTTCGGCACGCGGGTGCCTTCGACATACGATTGTCCGTCGCTTTGTGCGAATGCAACGCTGGATGCGAAGGCCGGCATGCACAAAGCCGTTACCAATATTGACGCTAACAAACGGTTTTTCATTGATCGACCTCCGCTCTGATTATTTCGACAACCGGGCATCTTCTGCTATAGCGGCTGACAACACGCAAACTTGAGGTCGAAGATGTAGCGTCCGCGACAGTGCGGCGACGCAGTCCTCGAGCCCCCCGCGGAGAAGGAAGAACGCTGCCGCAACTACTGCGTAAACCCCTACGACGTCGGTCGAATCGGTTCTGTCTCGCCAGCTTGACGATCTTGAGTCGACGCTGACGTCACGGCTACCGCATCAAGGGTTAGAGGCGGTCGAATCCTGACAGCATCCCGATTAGAACGGGCAACGACCAGCACCTCGCCGCTTCTGTCATAAGACCCGCTGAGCGGGCATTGTCACGTTGGCAAGGGCGGTCGAGTTAAGATGACCAGATGACAAAGACCAAATCGCCCTATCACGGTCACGGTTCCCTGCGGCGGTCATTAGCTGCGCGGTGCGTTGGTACTTCCGGTTTCAGTTGAGCCTGGGCGACATCGAAGAGTTGCTGTTCGAGCGTGGCGTCGTGGTCAGTTATGAAACGATCCGGCGTAAATTCGGCGCGGGCTTTGCGCATCGCGTTAAGGCTTCTCGGCGCAAACCCGGCGCGACATGGCACCTCGACGAGGTGTTCGTGACGCTGCGCGGCGAACCCTGGCTGCTATGGCGTGCGGTCGACCAACACGGCGTCGAACTCGATATTCTTCTCCAGAAGCGCCGCGACAAGACCGCGGCGAAACGGTTCTTCAAGCGCGTTCTTGCCTCCTGTGCCGAAGCACCGTGCAAGATTGTGACCGACCACCTACGCAGCTATCCGGCCGCGAAAGCCGAAATCGCCGAGCTGGCGCACGTCAAGCATGTCTTCGTCAAAGCCAGCGCCCGGGTGAACAACCGCGCCGAAAACAGTCATCAGCCCACGCGGGAACGCGAGCGTCGGATGCGTGGTTTCCGAGTCCCTCAACGCACCCAAGCGTTCCTGTCGAGCTTCGGCCCGATCCGGCAGCACTTCGCGCTGAAGAGACATTTGCTACGCGCCTCCCTTTATCGCAACCAGCTCGCCGCACGCTTTGTCGCATGGCGCCACTTCACTGAGCTCACCCAAGGTTCGTCCGCTTTCTGAGAGCACGGGCTCCCTCTCCGTCATTGCGTCGCGAACAACTCAACGTGACAGCGCCCTCGCAGCTAATTGATGCGGCAGAGTCTGGAGAAGAGGTTGTGATTTGCAGAGCGGGCAAGCCTGCAGTCCGGCTGCTGCCGGTCAAGGCCGGAAGGCGACCCGATGTATCGGCGTCTTGCGCGGCAAGATCCATGTCGCCGACGATTTCGACGCGCCGCTTCCCGACGACTTGCTGGATGCATTCACGGAACGTCCGATAAACAGAGAGTAGCCACCGCTCGGAACACCCGTTTCCGATCTGTCGAGGTCAACGCTGACAGTTGCGGCGTCTGTAAGTGAAAAATCACCTGTCCGGTTGACAACACCGCGCGAACACGCGGGCTAAGCCGTGAACTCCTGCGCGTATCGTCGCCTTGCGATCATCGAAGAAGGGTTGTCCGCCGCTTCGCCCGCTGCGTTCACTTTATCGTTCAGTAGTGCTTTCCACCTTTCTTCTCGGTGGATCGGCCGCTGCCGCTACTGCTGCATCTTTTCTGCGGCATTTGTCCGCCCTCACTCGAGGGTATCAACCTGCGCGGCACCTTCGACTTTCCGATTGCCGGCTGCGCGGAGCGACTCATGCCACGCCTGAATCCCAGCATGCTATTCCCTTCGAAGCGCACCGGCTCCAGTTGATGCCCGGGATGCGCATTTCTTCCCTTGCTGGAGGGCGTTAAGAGAATTCACCGGTTCAGCTGATTGTCAACGTGTATTGTCATCCTGATGAGTTGACGCTTTATTGTATAGACACCGTCTCCTCCAGACACGCCTGCCTGCTCCAGCGCCACGAATGTTAAGCCGACTGGGTATCGATCAATGCCGCGGCCTTTTCCAACAACATAGGGCGGGCAAGCAAATACCCTTGCACCATTTTGATGTCCAAAGACCGCAGCACGGCCAGTTCGGCGGTAGTCTCAACGCCCTCAGCGATGAGGACGCTATCCGTCTCCCTGGCAAAGACGACCATTGCCGATGTCAGGGCACGCTTGCTCGAGTCGTCTTCGATGCCACGAATCAGACTTGCGTCAAGCTTGATGAGATCGGGATGCAGGCGCAGGACATGACGCATGCTGGCGAAACCGGCACCGGCGTCATCAACCGCGAGGCGTACTGACGCCGCCCTGAGCGGTGCAAGGGCTTCGATTAGCGCTCCATAGTCCGCCACATGGCTATGTTCCGTGAGTTCCAGCACCACACGCCCGCCCGGCATTCCTCTCAACACCCTGGTGAGCTCGCCGCACAAAATGGTGTCAGGGGAGACATTGACGGCCACATAAGCCGGTTGAAGTCGTGGTAACCCTTCCAGTGCCTGGCGAATTGCAGCGAGCTCAAGCTCTTTTCCCAGACCGACTTTCGCGGCGCTCGCAAACCATTCGTCTGGCGACCCATGACGGAAGCGGGCAAGCGCTTCGAAGCCGATCACGTGTTCATCGTCCAGTGAATAGACAGGCTGATACACGACCGACAGTTCATGCTTGGTCAGGACCTGGCGGATGCGTGCGACCATTTCGTCATGCTCGTGGGTAACGTCCCACTCACGCTCGACCTCGTGAGCCACGAGTTCCGCGAAGGCCGCCATCACCTGCAGGTCCCGCTGGTTCAATGAAAGGTCCGGTGCGTGGTTAAAGCAGCACAAGGCCCCGTAGACCCGGCCGCCTTGCAGTCGGATCGGCACGCTCAGATGTGCCCCGACAGGCCAGGTCGTCGTGGTCGGGAGCCTCTGGGCCGCGGGTACGCGCAGGGTGTCGCGGATGAGGCCAGGCAGACGGCCGTCGACCACGCGGCCACATAAACTCTCCGCGCGTAAGCACGAATCACCCACCGCCATCGGTGCGGTCGCTGCGGCGTCGACTTGCCGGAACACGAGCCGTTCGCCGATAAATTCCGCGACGAACGCGACATCCATGCCCAAATGAGTGCGCACGGTTTGGACAATGCGTGCGACCGCGCCGGTTCGCCCGCCGGAGGGGCGCCGACGAATATGCGAAAGCAAGGTACTGATCATCGCCCTGGCTTGCATAAGTCTCCTGTCGCACGGGTGCGATCGAGGCGCCGCATGTGGTGATGTCCTATAGAGCGTCATCAAGGCGGAGGGCTACCCCATCTGACGCTCACCACTGGATAAGCGCATAACGTTGCGACTACGCAGCCACCACGCGATTGCGCCCCTCACCTTTTGCGCAATAGAGCCGCTGGTCGGCCGTGCGAAAAAGTGCATCGAGCGAGCCGCCATCCGGGCCGAACTGCGCGACGCCGATGCTGACGGTGAGGGCGATGTGCTTTCCGGAGACGGCCCCGAACGGCGTGCCGGCGATCGTTGCACGAATCAGGCCGGCGATCGTACTCGCAACATCCAGCCTGGTTTGGGGCAACAGGATCATGAATTCCTCCCCGCCCATGCGCGCCACCCCTTCGTATGGCGCGATCACCTCGACGCATTTCTGCACGAAACTTTGCAGGACAACGTCGCCGGCTTGATGTCCGTAGCCGTCGTTGATCGCCTTGAAGTTGTCAAGATCGAGCGCCAGCAACGAGAACGGCGTGCCGTCGCGCTTCGCGCGCGCGATCTCCTCCTCCACACGGACAATGAAGTACCGCCGGTTCACGGCGCCGGTCAGCGGATCTGTGGCGGCAAGGTGTTCGAGCTTCTGGTTGGTCCGTTGGAGTTCCTCGAGCGCGCGCTCGGTGCGGATGCTCGCCGCGGCGAGCCGGGCGATCATCACTTCCTGACTGTAGACGGTCGCAAACGAGCGCGTGGTATGAAAGGCCTGGACGACGGCGTAGCTCAATAAAAAGAAGCCGCCCGCAAAGATCAGGTGGGCGAGCCACCACATGTGGTTCCAGGGCCGCCCGAGCAGGAACGCGAGCGATGACAGCGCGAACCAGGTCACCGAGATACCGAACGTGACCATCAGCGGCGAACGGATGCGGCGGACCATCAACGCGGTGACGTTGAGCGCCGAAAAGAGCAGCGCGGCGGACTCCAGCGAGCGTATGAGACCCACACTGGCGATCGTTGAACTGGCCACCGCTGCAACGAGCGCGTCAATCAGCACGAACGCGGCAATCCATGTTCCCCAGAGGCGAATGTTCGTGCGCGTGCCAGCGTCGTCGGGCGGGCGCCCGAACGACAGTACCCCGACCAGCAGCAGGAAGGCCATCGCCAGGCGTGAGGCGGGTCCGTACAGCAGAAACAGCCACAGATGGTGGTGGGCCAGTCCCGTGAACGCGCCATGCAGCGTATAGATCAGCACAAAACCCAGAAAGCCGAGCGTCAGCCAGCGTAGCAGCGGTTCGCCCGATGAACGGTAGCAGCGCCACGTGACGTACGTAACGAACGCGCCTTCGGCCGTCGCGGCGGCAATCGCGACTTCGTGGAACGGGTGATTCTCGAACGTGAGGGACGGCGCCTGGATGCCGGCAAGATACGCGATCGCGCCAGCCGGAAGCAGCGCAAACCCGGCGATGAGCAAGCGCGCATAGGCCCGCGTCACGACGCCAATGCCCGACGCCGGAGCGTGGACCATTGAGATGTCGCTCATTCGTTTCCCCTCCGATCTTTAGCAATCGAGTGGAGCGCTGCGGTCATTCCTTCAGAGGCTAGTACAACATCCCGTAAATTGCTTGATTAATTATCCGGCTGTAAATAGGGCTGCARGAGCGTGACGACGACATYGGCCATCTCCTCGAGCGAGCCGGTTCCGGGCAGCGGTTCCCAACGACCACTATGGCTGCGGAAGGCAGCGCCATAACGATTGCGGCCGARCTCTGTGAGGCGCGCCACAACAGTGGGCTCCTCATCGTCCAGACGTTTGATCAGCAGGTGACGTCCGTAGGCTTGCGTAACAATTTGGTCATGGCCGAGCAAGGTGCGTAGTTGACGCTGAAGTTCGGCCGCGTAATGTTTGGTGGGTATGGCTGGCACGTCGGTCCCCTCGATTACGTTGCGCCGGTTTGTAGTGGGTAGCCCCGGAAACTCCATTTGAAGGGGCGCGCTGCCTGATTATGCTGGCGGATAAACTGCGCGGTTCGCTCGCGCAGGTGCGCGGTGCTGGTATGGCTGG
>NZ_WHNP01000096.1 GCF_009362735.1 Paraburkholderia franconis
ATCGTCGAGGGACACCTGATGGGGGATCACGTTCACATGTGCCTGAGCATTCCGCCGAAATAAGCGGTATCGAACGTGGTGGGGTACATCAAGGGCAAGAGCGCAATTCAGATAGCCCGGAAGTACGGCGGTCGGCAACGCAATTTTACCGGCGAGCACTTTTGGGCCCGAGGCTACTTCGTTTCCACGGTGGGGTTGGACGAGCACATGGTACGAGCGTACATCCGCAACCAGGAGGAAGAAGATGAGCGGTACGACCAGATGAAGCTGGTCATGGAGTAAGCCGCCACCGGCGGCTTACGGTTTCATGCGCGCCTTTGAGGCGCTCACAATTTCAAGCCACCGGCTTTGCCGGTGGTATTTGACTAGATTCGATGTTTCGCGAGGTTGCCAGTTCGCCGAGGCTCGAGTCAGCGTCGGTGTATATAGACAGATTCCCGTCGCCGAAGCCAGCGTCAAACAAATAGAAGGACGCGAACATCGTTCGAACGACAGTCCCTAAGTGGAATGCGGCGCCGTGCTTCGAACTCAGAGCATGGAGACTCAGATAGTTGCGAAGCGACAGGTCGGTAAGAGCCGCATTGGAAAGCCTGCCTGTCACCGTCTGCGGAATTTTTCGGACACGTGCTGCCATGTTGAGTCAAATCGGTTTGTGCACACGTGCGACTGGGCACGTGTTCGGGGAGGCTATCGCAGGTGTATGTACATCTGATCTGTCTCAATACGCGTGGCATCAGCGTAACCAAGGCTGACCATCTGGATCGTTAGAAAATGACATAGACCTTGCGCATCGTTTCTTCGACTTCCCATGTGCCTTCTGTATGGGCTTCGAAGAACAGCGTGTCGCCGCCCGTGAAGTGGACGGTGTCCTCGCCGTCGGGCGTGAAGCGGCCGCGGCCGCTCAGGAAGTGCATGACCTCGGCTTGCTTGACCGAGCGGCGGTAGGTGCCGGGCGTGCATTCGAAGATGCCCGTGTCGATCGCCTCGCTGCCGCGTATCACCTTCTGCACGCCCGATACCCTGATCTCCGGCGTGCCCGGAAGACCGGCCGTGCCCCAGTCTTCCAGCCCCTGCAATGCAATGCCTTGTTTGATCTGCTGGACTTTCATCTCGTGTGCCCGTTGACGATGGTTGGAATGACAGCAATGCTCATTGCTCACTGTGTCTCGCGATCCGCCGCTCGATCCTCCCGAGCCGCACGACCGTCACGCCCGGACGCAATTGCCTGAGCGACGGCATCACGAGCATGCAATCGGGATACGGCGTGCGCACGGCCTGGCCGTCCGACCAGCCGATCACGCTGCCCGCATCGGGAAACACTTCGAGTCCCGTGTAGTGATCTGCGAAGCGAAAGTCGAGGCTCGTCGCGACGACGGGTTCCGTCACGCGCACGATCAGCATTTCGTCGGGCAGCGGCATGATCCAGCCTGGCGGCACATCCTCTTCGCCGATGACACCCGACAGCACCAGAAAGCGCGCCGTGACATCGCGCGCGACGGCCACGGCGCCCGCCTCCGAATGCTGCCCGCATTCGATCAGCAGCGCGTTCTTCACACTGTGCGGATCGCCGAAGCCTTCGTAATCGCGCATCCGGCGTCCTTCGGGATGGCCTTCGTCGCAGATCACCGTCGCTGGCGTGCCGAGCGTCTGTGCAAGCGCGATGCCCTTGTCGAGCGGCCCGGCGACGATCAGCGGCTTGCTCTTTTCGTGCATCGAATGCAGGTCGAGCAGCAGATCGACGGTATCGATCACGGGCCGCATCGCGCGTGCGCGGCGCAGCTCGCTGGAATCGAGTGCGGCGTTGTCGAGCGTTTGCGCAGTCCACACGCGATTGAAGTCCTGATCGACGAAACGCGCCGCGTCGGGGCGCGACGGATCGAAACGCGCATACGCATCGACGTTCGCGAACGAGAGTGTCAGCTTGCCGCGCCGTGGCCGCAGCTTCGCGCGCAGCAGCGCATCGACGACGATCGCGCCGCACACTTCGTTGCCGTGCGTGAGCGCGTTGATCATCACGTGCGGGCCGGCGATGCCTGAATCGAAGGTGTTGAGGTACGGAATGCCCGTGTCGCTGCGCTCGTGCGCGGCGATGTCGGGAAACGCGAGTTCGATCGGGTAAGCGTGCGCGTTCATTCGAGCCCGCCCTGGCAGAGGTATTTGATCGACAGGTAATCGTCGAGGCCGTACTTCGAGCCTTCGCGGCCATAGCCCGACTCCTTCACGCCGCCGAACGGCGCGGCTTCGCTCGCAAGCGCCCCTTCATTGATGCCGACGATGCCTGCTTCGAGCTGCCGCGCGACGCGGTCGATACGCCGCACGTCCTGGCTGTAGAAGTACGACGCGAGGCCGAACGGCGTGTCGTTGGCGGCGTGAATCGCTTCGGCTTCGTGGTCGAAGCGGAACAGCGGCACGACAGGGCCGAAGGTTTCTTCGCAGCTCAGTTGCATGTCGGGCGACGCGTCGGCGAGCACGGTGGGCGCGTAGTAGTTCGGGCCGAGTTCGGGCAGGCGCTTGCCGCCCGTCAGCACACGCACGCCGCGGCTCACGGCGTCGTCGACATGACGCGCGATCTTGTCGATGGCGCGCGCGTTGATCATCGGGCCGATCTGTGCGGCGGGATCGGTGGCGGGCGCGACCTTGAGCGCGGCGACGCGCGTCGCCAGCAGGTCCGCGAAGCGCTCGTACACGCCCGACTGCACATACACGCGATTCGGGCATACACAGGTCTGTCCGCCGTTGCGGAATTTCGCGGCGAGCATGCCGGTGACGGCGGCATCGAGGTCGGCGTCGTCGAACACGATGAAGGGTGCGTTGCCGCCCAGTTCGAGCGACAGCTTCTTCAACGTGCCCGCCGATTCTCGCGCCAGATACTTGCCGACAGGCGTCGACCCCGTGAACGTGATCTTGCGCACGCGGCTGTCGGCGAGCCAGTCGCCAACGGCAGGTCCCGCGTTCTCGCGCGATGCCGAGATCAGGTTCAGCACGCCCGCCGGCACACCGGCTTCATGCGCGAGCATCACGAGCGCGAGCGCGGTGAGCGGCGTGTCTTCGGCGGGCTTGCCGACGACGGTGCAGCCCGCCGCCAGCGCGGGCGCGATCTTGCGCGCGATCATCGCAAGCGGGAAATTCCACGGCGTGATCGCGGCGACGATGCCGACGGGTTCTTTGATCGCGCTCATCCGCTTGCCGCGCTGCTGCTGCGGAATGATGTCGCCGTAGATGCGCGTCGCTTCGTCCGCGAACCACGCAACATACGACGCGCCGTACATCACTTCGCCGCGTCCTTCGGCAAGCGGCTTGCCCTGTTCGAGCGAGATCAGGCGGCCGAGCGCGTCGGCGTTCGCGACCATCAGCGCGTGCCAGCGGTGCAGCACGGCTGCGCGGTCCCTCGGCAGCGTGTCGCGCCAGCCGGGGAACGCGCGGGCGGCGGCATCCGTAGCGGCGCGCGCGTCGGCGGCGTCACTGTCGGCGATCTGCGCGATGACTTCGCCCGTCGCCGGGTTCGTCACGTCGAAGCGCTTGCCGCCCGCTGACGCCACCCACTTGCCGTCGATGAAATTGTCGCTGCGGATCAGTTCGCTCAACTCGTATTGCTGTGTCATCAGAACACTCCTTTGCAGTTCACGCGCGACCCATCACGCGAGACGATGCGCAATGGCCGCGCCCACTTCCGCCGTGTTGGCCTTGCCGCCGAGATCGCCCGTATGCGGGCCGTCCTTGAGCACGGCTTCGATGGCGGCGAGGATCGCGTCATGCGCCTCGCGCTCCTTGCCCTGGCCGTTGCCGAGAAAATCGAGCATCATCGCCGCCGACCAGATCATCGCGACCGGATTGGCGATGCCCTTGCCCGCGATATCGGGCGCGGAGCCGTGCACGGGCTCGAACAGCGACGGGAATGTGCGGTCCGGATTCATGTTGGCCGACGGCGCAATGCCGATCGTGCCGGTGCACGCGGGACCCAGGTCCGACAGGATGTCGCCGAACAGGTTCGTCGCCACTACCACGTCGAAGCGGTCGGGATTCAACACGAAGCGTGCACAAAGAATATCGATGTGCTGCTTGTCCCACTTCACGTCGGGATAGTGCGCGGCCATTTCGGCGGCGCGCGCGTCCCACCACGGCATGCTGATCGAGATGCCGTTGCTCTTCGTCGCGACCGTGATCTTCTTCGCGCGGCGCTGCGCGAGATCGAATGCGAACTTCAGCACGCGCTCGGAGCCTTTGCGCGTGAAGATCGACTGCTGCATCACGAACTCGCGCTCGGTGCCTTCGAGCATCGTGCCGCCCACCGACGAGTATTCGCCCTCCGTGTTCTCGCGCACGATCATGAAGTCGATGTCGCCCGCCTTGCGGCCCGCGAGCGGCGATGGCACGCCTTCGAACAGCCGCGCGGGGCGCAGGTTGATGTACTGGTCGAACTCACGGCGGAACTTGAGCAGCGAACCCCACAGCGAGATGTGATCGGGCACCGTGTCGGGCCAGCCGACTGCGCCGAACAGAATGGCGTCGACGTTGCTCAGCTGCGCCTTCCAGTCGTCCGGCATCATCTGGCCGTGCTGAGCGTAGTAGTCGCAACTGGCCCATTCGATATGCTGATAGTCGAGGCCGATGCCATAGCGCTTGCTGATGGCGTCGAGCGCGCGCAGCGCCTCGGGCATCACTTCCTTGCCGATGCCGTCGCCGGGAATCACTGCGATGTGGTAGTTGCGGGTCATATGGGTCTCTTCGTCCAGAATGTTCGGGAATGAATGGGTTTTCGTAACGGCTGGTTGCGAGGCGAGGTTGAAAGGCGCGATTTCCTGAGGCCAACGATCAGCAGATCGACGACGGACGATGGACGACCGGGAAGAAGATGGTCATCAACGAACTGTTGAACCACGTTTTAAAACCAGATGTGCAGTCCGTATCATCGTTGTCGCACGGGTCGCGCAACGTCAGAACGACCGGCGCGTCCTAATGATCGTTCTGCGAGAAGAGTGACTCGAGCGGGTAGTGCGTCTTCACGAACGGAGTCTTGATAATGACGTAGCTGAAGTATTTCTCGATACCGATATCGCGCTCCAGCAGCCCTTCAATGATGCTTTGATAGTGACTGACGCTGCGCGTGACGAACTTCAGCAGGTAATCATAGCCGCCGCTCGCCAGGTGGCATTCGATGATCTCGTCGACATCCTTGACTGCGTTGACGAACCTGGTGAAGTCCTCGCGGCGATGGTCGGCGAGTGTGACTTCGGTGAACACGATTTGCACATCGCCGAGCTTCTCGAGCTGGATCTCCGCGCCATACCCGACGATATAGCCCGCTTTCTCCAGACGCTTCACGCGGATCAGGCAGGGACTGGGCGACAGGCCGACCGCGTCGGCCAGTTCGACGTTGGTGATACGCCCTCGTATCTGCAGCTGCGAGAGGATACGCAGATCGATGCGGTCCAGTTTGCAATCCGTACTCATCGTGATTTGGTCGCGCCGACATGTCCAGGTTCGATCAAGGCTATCACGCGGCCGCAGTGCGTTTGAATTCAACCGAACCCTTAATCGCGGAGCGGACATCGGTTTGGGCGAGCACGTCGTCGAGCGTCTTTTCGAGCCGCTCGAACAGCAGGTCGAACTCGCTTTCCGTGTAGCTCAGCGCGGGCGCGAAGCCGAGAATGTTGTCGCCGAAGGCGCGGAACACGAGGCCGTTTGCGTAGGCAGCCGCGGCGATACGGTCGGGCAGCTTGAGCGACGCCTCGAAGCCCCGCCTGGTTTCCTTGTCAGACACCAGCTCAAGCGCTCCCAGCAGGCCGCGGTGCCGCGAATCGCCGACGAGGGGGTGCGCGAGCAGCGCGTCGAGCCCCTGCGCGAAGCGCGGCCCGCGTGCGATGCCGTTTGCAAGCAGCCCGCCTTCGTGATAGCGGCGCATCACTTCGAGTCCGATGGCGGCGCTCACGGGGTGCGCGGAGTATGTGTGCCCGTGACCGATCGCCGCTGCGACGTCGCCGCCGTCGGCGATACCCTGATAGACGGCATCCGACATCAGCACCGCGCCCATTGGCGCATAGCCCGCCGTGAGGCCCTTCGCGACCGTCATCAGGTCCGGCTGGACGCCTTCCGCTTCGCATGCGAAGAGCGGCCCCGTGCGGCCGAAGCCCGTGATGACTTCATCGGCGACGAACAGGATGTCAAGCTTGCGGCACGCTTCGCGCATCGCATTCAGCCAGCCGACAGGCGGCACGATCACGCCTCCCGATCCCTGGATCGGCTCGCAGAAGAACGCGGCGACGTTGTCCGCCCCGAGTTGCGCGACCTTCGCTTCGAGCGCCGCGACGCTGGCGCTGATCAGCGCGGCGTCGTCGGCGAAGTCGTTGCGGTACCCGTAGGGCGATGCAATGTGATGCTGCGTTGGCAGCGGCACGTCGAAGTGGCGATGGAACGCGGGCAGCGCCGTGAGCCCCGCGCCGATCGACGACGAGCCGTGATAACCGCGTTGCAGCGCGATGAGGTGCTTCTTCGACGGGCGGTCCGTCGCGTTGTAGTAATGTGTAATGAAGCGCAGCGCGGAGTCGACGGCATCGGACCCGCCCAGCGTGAAATACACATGCTGCAGCGACGCGGGCGACAGTTCGACGAGCTGCGAGGCGAGTTCGATGGCCGGTTCGGAGCCGAAGTGAAAGTAGCCCGTTGCATAAGGCAGGCGGGCCAGCTGCTTCGTGGCGGCATCGACAATGCTTTGATGGCCGTAGCCGGTGTTCACACACCAGAGGCCGGAGAAGGCGTCGAGCAGCTCGTTGCCGTCGATGTCGCGCAGGAACACGCCCTGTGCAGATTCCAGCACGGTGACGCCGCGCGCTTCATGCGCGCGATAGCTGACGACGGGGTGGATCAGATGCCTACGGTCGGCTTCGATGAGCGATGGAATAGACATGGTGCAGTTCTCTTCTCGGAATGGGCTTGGACCATACCAATACTACGAGAGAGGCCCTTCCGCCGGTTCGCAAAACAAGCCGTGAAAAAACGCAAGTGCGGCTTTTTGCGAGGTACGCGCAGCATTTTGTGCTTGCTCGAGATTTATCGAGAGAAATACGCTGTTGATAGCATCAGTACCCGCGATCGCGGTCAATTTGCCCAAGCATTGGCAGGCCTTCGCTATAGCGGCGGATGTTGTCCAGCACCACATCGACGGCCGTCTCCGGCCGCGTCGCGCTTGCGATATGCGGCGTGATGCGCACGCGCGGATGGTCCCAAAGCGGATGCGATTCGGGCAGCGGCTCGGGGTCGGTGACATCGAGGATTGTGTTGTGCAACTGGCCGCTCGCCAGCGCATCGAGCAGGTCCTCCTGGTTCAACTGCGGGTCGCGCCCGACATTGATGAACGAGGCGCCCTTCGGCAGCCTGGCGAATATGCGCTTGTCGAGCAGACGTCACGTTGCAGCGGTAAGCGGCAACAGACAGATCAAGATATCGGTGCATGCGAGGAATGCATCGAGCGCTTCGACCCCGAATAACAGTCGACGCCGTCCAGATCGCGATGGATAGTCAGCACGGCCTGCGTGACATACTCGACCATTCCTTCGACGATACCCGGCTCAATCATGCGCACGACAGTGATATGCGGCGGTACTCCGGACAGGTCGAACTGGTCGATGCCTGCACCCACCGAGAAGAGCACTTCGAGGTTGGGTAGCGTGCGCACCAGATCGTCGGGAGGCTGCCGGGTGGCGAGAAAACGTACGGACTCTGGCTCGCCGATGTCGGGCCACGGCCGAAACGGAATATCGGGTGCCTTTACCGCAAAAAGCCGTGCCCATTGCTTGCCGCGTTCTGGATCGGCTTTGTAGAGTAGTGTCATGTTTGACCAAATTGTCAGCGGAAATTTGTTATTTGGATTACTAAGTAATAAAAACTGCAAGCTCAGCAACGGATGTCAGACAGATCAAACAGACGGTTGCCCAAGGTGACACGGCGGAACGCCGCTATCGTCGAAAAAGCCGCCGCTGACGCAGAACGTCTGCAGCATCAGTCGCCTAACCTGAAAAGCCACGGGGCTGCGCACGTTGATGACTGCCATTGACTGTCAACTTCGCTGCGGGGTCAACCTCACGGTACGCGCTCCGGCAAGACCGGACGTCAGTCGTGACATTCCGGCGCCGCGCTTTGGGGAGGAATCGTCGCGGCATCCGGCCATCGCGACAGGTCCGCGGAAATCACGGGTAGCCCGTTCGAACGGTCGTAAAGCCTCGCCCAGAGAGCCGCGTTTGGTGCACGCGTCGCGCAAACGCAACCGGGTCAAATCGGGTTGGCTCATTCACTAGCACACCGCCTGATTAACAATACCGAATTGCCGAAAGGATGCATCTGCGCGAAGCGCACCGTTGCGCGCCATCTTCACAACCGTACCGACTCGTGAAAGTCCGAGTGCTTCCAGCCACGCCGAGAGCTGGCATTCATGCGGTGTATCGATACGGACGAACGCGCCGGCGTTTAGCGAGAGCCAGTAACTGACCAGTGCCTTGGCACGGCTGGAGTCGTCTGAGTCCGGTGCCACGACCGGACCGATCGAGAAACCATGTCCGAAGCGTCGGATGAGGGCGAAACCAATCAGATCGCCATCACGGGCGAGTGCGATCCCTTGTGAAACTTCGAGGAGCGCCGGCAGGAGCGTCCCGCGGTCGAGGCCGCTCGCACGCGACGCCAACTCTATCAGGCGCGCGGTATCGTTCGAGCCGAGCGGGCGCAGTCGCTCGCCTGGAGGGAGCGAAACAAGTGGCGGCCGGAATGCGGTTCCCTGATGCTGATCAACTGTTCCAATCGCTTCGAAGCGGAGCTTCTCATACAGATGCCGGCCCTCTGCAGTTGCGTGAAGAATAACGGTCCGCTCGCCTAGTTCTTCTAGCAGCAGCTCCATGAGTTTGCGGCCGATGCCCCGGCCTTGCTGCTGCGGAGACACAATAACCATTCCGAGCGACGCGCTGTCATGTCCGAACTTCCAGCAGAGCCCCGTACCAACAAGCGTTCCGCTCGCATCTTCCGCGACGAATCCCGTGCCCGCCTCAGCGACAAATTGCCAGTCTTCCACGCGATGAGGCCACCCCAGTTCACTCGAAAGGGCGCGCGCGCCCGCGACGTCCAGAAGCGAAAAAGGGCGATAGACAATTTCGTGACCTGCGACCTGGGCTTCATTTCGGCCGGACATGCCTCTCTCCTTGGCTAGATGCTTACGCCGCAACTCTCGCATTGCCTTGCTTTGTTGTCCATAACGTTGACCGGCCGGAAAGCAAATCGACGCAAACTGCAGTGCCAAAGCGAAAAAAACGCGCCACATCTGCTGAATCAGCCCTTCAGTCAGCGAGTTGTGCCGGGTCGACAGCGGTAGGATTTCCACCTGAGTTAAAGCACGAATTCAACGTCAGATGCACGAGTCAAAAGGAGACGAAATGGACAGCTTCGATCCCGGCAAGGTTGCGGTGCGTTCCGGGCATTTCATCGGCGGAAAATACATCAACGAAGGCACGGAAACGCTGCAAGTGGTTCGTCCCTCCGATGGCGTCGCCTATGCGTCGGTTCCGATAGCGAACGCTGAAATGACGGATCGCGTCGTCGAGAATGCATGGACCGCCTGGCGCCAAAGTGGTTGGGGGCAAATTGCGCCGCGCGAACGCGCAAGGATTCTGCGCCGCTTTGCTGATCTTGTCGCCGCCGATGTCGAGACGCTGGCACTTTTGGAGGCGCTCGGATCCACCCGCCCGATCCGCGAGGCCGCAGCGTGGGACGTTCCTTTCACAGCGGAGGGCATCCGCTTTTACGCGGAATTCGCCGACAAGATCGGAGGCGATGTCGCAGCAACCGATCACGACCACCTTGGTATGACAATCGCGGAACCGTACGGAGTCGTCGGCGCGATCGCGCCGTGGAATTTCCCTCTGGTGATGGCCTCGTGGAAGCTCGCACCGGCGCTGGCGGCGGGCAATGCCGTGGTGTTGAAGCCGTCGGAGACGACGCCGTTTTCGGTGCTGCGCCTTGCGGAACTGGCCGTCGAAGCGGGCGTGCCGCCCGGTGTTTTCAATGTAATCCAGGGCGACGGTCACACGACCGGCGATGCACTTGTGCGTCATCCGCGCATCGCAAAAGTGACGTTCACCGGTTCCACTCGCACCGGGGCCGCGATCATGGCGGCATGCGCCCAGTCTGGAACGAAGCCGGTTACCCTGGAATTGGGCGGCAAGAGTCCGCAGGTCGTCTTCGCGGATGCGCCTCGTCTCGACGATGTAGCGCGCCGCATAGCAGCAGCGGTCGCGGGCAACGCCGGGCAGGTGTGCGTTGCGGGATCACGTCTTCTGGTGGAGCGGTCGATCGCAGAGGACCTGGCCGAACGGATCGAACGGATCTTCGCGGAACTTAGGGCGGGCGCAACATGGTCGAGCGGCACGACTCTATCGCCGATCATCTCCGAAACCCAGGCTGCACGCATCGAGACAATTGTGCAACGCACAGTGGCCAGCGGCGCAACTTTGCGCTGCGGCGGGCACCGCGCGGACGGGGAATCAGGCGGCGCATTCTATTTGCCAACCATCCTCTGTGACGTCAATGAGCAATCCGAAGCTGTCCGGGAGGAGGTGTTTGGCCCGGTTCTGACGCTGCAGACGTTCGATACGGAAGCAGAAGCGCTGGCTCTGGCGCAGCACCCCGACTATGGCCTGGCTGCCGGCGTGCACACCGCAGACCTGGGCCGGGCACTGCGCTTCGTGCGTGGTATTGAAGCAGGCACGGTATGGGTGAATCGTTACGGGAGAACCAGTGATTTCACGATTCCTACGGGTGGGTTCAAGCGCTCGGGCATTGGCAAGGATCTGGGACGGCAGGCCTATGAGGCAAATCTGCGCTTCAAAAGCGTCCTGATCGACATGCGGTCATGAACGGTTACTGCAAAGCTGGCGCGCAGGAAGAACGGTGTGCTACGGACGCGGCAGACTGTGCTGTTTCGGCCTCTTATAAAGCGTCTAACCCACGTTTTGCCCGCCAGAACCAACGACACTTTCTTTTTTGCGATGCTTAAATTCTGTTCAGGAATGCACTTCCTGTTTTCGCCACTGAACCCACGCGGGTTCACAACATGATAGGACCGAGACCATGATTCATTTCGAACCAAAGTACATCACGTTCGACTGCTACGGCACGCTGACGAAATTCCGTATGGGCGACATGGCCCGCGAGATCTACGGTAATCGCCTTCAGGGCGCGGAACTGGAGCAATTCGTTGCATTCTTCTCAGGCTATCGCCGCGACGAGGTGCTCGGCGCGTGGAAGCCGTATCGCGACGTCGTCGTCAATGCCGTACGCCGCGCGTGCAAGCGCATGAATGTCGAGTTTATCGAAGCGGAAGCGGAGCAGTTTTACCTCGCCGTACCGACGTGGGGCCCCCACCCGGACGTGCCGGAAGGCCTGTCGAGGCTGGCGAAGAAGTACAAGCTCGTGATTCTTTCGAACGCCTCGGACGATCAGATCCAGAGCAATGTCGACAAGCTGGGTGCGCCGTTCCACCGCGTGTTCACCGCGCAGCAGGCTCAATCGTACAAGCCGCGCATGCAGGGATTCGAGTACATGTTCGACCAGCTGAACTGCAACCCGGAGGACGTGCTGCATGTGTCGTCGAGCCCGCGCTACGACCTGATGACGGCGCATGACATGGGCATCAGGCACAAGGCGTTCGTCAAACGCGGTCACGAGCCGGACGCGCCGTACTACGAGTACTATGAAGTCGACACCATCGGCGATCTCGCAACGCAACTCGGTCTGTGATCCCCTGCCTTCATCTATGCAAGGACACCCGATGAAGCTCGACTCCTATTGGCTCGACACGGCGCCTGCCGGGTTGCAGGCTTGTGAGGGTCCCGTCGATGGCCATGTCGATGTTGCCGTGATTGGCGGCGGGTTCACCGGGCTGTCCGCTGCGCTGGCACTCGGCAGGCGCGGCGCGACGGTTGCGGTGCTCGACGCCGGTCGCATTGGCGGAGGGGCATCGGGTCGCAATGGCGGCCAGTGCAACACGGGCGTTGCGCACGACTACGCGGCGCTGCGCGAGCAATTGGGCATTGAGCGCGCGCAAGGTTGCTATCGCGCGTATGCCGAGGCGGTTGCTACGGTCGAGCGGCTGATTCGCGAGGAACAGATTGACTGCGACTATCTCGCGTCGGGTAAGCTGAAACTGGCCGCGAAGCCGCAACATCTGGCGCACCTCGAGCAGACGGCCGAGCTGATCCGCCGCGAAGTTGATCCCGATGTCGAGATCATTCCGCGCGAGCGTATTCGCAGCGAAGTCGGATCGGACAGTTTCTTCGGGGGCCTGCTGCATAAGCACGGCGGGCAGATGCATATGGGCAAGTTTGCGGTCGGTCTGGCGAATGCGGCCGTGCGCAACGGTGCGCGGCTTTTCGAGCACGCGGCCGTCACGTCGATTGCGAAGGACCGCGGCGCTTACCAGATCGAGTCCGCGCGCGGCACATTACGCGCGCAGCACGTATTGATCGCGACGGGCCCATCTCGGCATGGGCCGTTTGGCTGGTACCGGCGGCGCATGGCACCGGTCGGTTCATTCATCATTGTGACGGAACAGTTGCCTGCCGAGCACCTCACCCGGCTGTTGCCAAACCGGCGCTCATACACGACGAGCCGCCTGATGCACAACTACTTCCGCGTCACGCCCGATTCGCGCCTGTTATTCGGTGGACGTGCGCGCTTTACGGCATCGGAGCAACCATCGGACGAAAAAAGCGGCCGTATCCTGCAGGCGAACCTCGCGCATATGTTCCCGAGCCTTGCCAATGCGCGCATCGACTATTGCTGGGGCGGTCTTGTCGATATCACGGCTGACCGTCTGCCGCGCGCCGGCCAACACGACGGCATCTATTTCTCGATGGGCTACAGTGGCCACGGCACGCAGATGTCAACGCACATGGGTCAGGTGATGGCCGAGGTGATCGCCGGAAACGCAGAAGCGAACCCATGGCGAGACTTCGAGTGGCCCGCGATTCCGGGGCACACGGGCAAACCGTGGTTCCTGCCGCTTGTCGGCGCGTACTTCCGGATCAAAGACGTCTTCTACTGACGAACAACTCCCTTGTGGAGGAGACAGATGCACAAGATAAATATGCGCGACGCTGGCGCCAGCGTCGGCGATGAACTTCAACAACTCACGCGCAAAGGCGTGTCGCGACGCAATCTGCTTCGCGCGATGGCGGCTGGCGGGATGCTGTCGATGACCTGCACGGGACTGCTGGCCGCGAGCGGGTCGGCATTCGCGCAACAGAGTCCAAAAAAAGGCGGGAAGATTCGCGTCGCGACGCAATCGGCGTCCACTGCGGATACGCTCGATCCTGCGAAGGGCGCGCTGAGCACGGATTATGTGCGCGCCAACATGTTCTACAACGGTCTGACCGAGCTCGATTCGCATCTTGGCGCCAAAATGGCGCTCGCAGAGTCGCTGGAAACGAAGGACGCGACCGTGTGGGTCGTGAAGCTGCGCAAGGGCGTGCAGTTTCACGACGGCAAGGCGCTCGCGCCTGCCGACGTTGTCTACTCGATCATGCGCCACAAAGACCCGGCGACCGCCTCGAAGGCGAAGACGCTCGCGGATCAAATCAAGGACGTGAAGGCGACGGGTGCGAACGAATTGACGATTAACCTCGAAGGAGCGAACGCCGACCTTCCAGTGATCCTGGCGACCTCGCATTTCATGATCATCAAGGACGGAACAAAAGATTTCAGGACGGCTGTCGGCACCGGTCCGTTCAAGCTCAAGGAATTTTCGCCGGGCGTGCGTACCGTAGGCGTGCGCAACGAGACGTACTGGAAGACAGGACTGCCGCATCTCGATGAGATTGAACTCATCGGCATCGGCGATGAACCGGCGCGCGTCAATGCGTTGCTTTCAGGCGACGTGCAGCTGATCAATGCGGTGACGCCCAACTCGGCGCAGCGGATCAAGGGGACACCTGGGTTTTCAGTGCTCGAAACGAAAACGGGCCAGTACACGGACCTGATCATGCGCGATGAAGGCGGCATCACGGGCAACGAGGATTTCCGCCGCGGCATGATGTATCTGCTGGATCGCGAGCAGATCCTCCGCGCGGCGTTTCGTGGCTACGGCGCGATCGGTAACGACCAGCCTATTGATCCGACGAACAGGTACTACTTTGCGGGTCTGCCGCAACGGAGTTTCGATCCGGACAAGGCCAGGTTCCATTTTCAGAAGGCGAAACTCGGCAACGCTCCGCTGCAACTGTACGCGTCGCCGGCGGCTACAGGATCGGTCGAAATCGCGATGTTGCTACAGGCGACCGCGCCGCGCGCTGGCCTCAACCTCCAGGTGAGCCGGGTCCCGGCAGACGGCTACTGGTCGAATCACTGGATGAAGCATCCGCTCAGCTTTGGCAACGTCAACGCGCGGCCGAGTGCCGATGTGCTCTTCACGCAGTTCTTCAAGTCGGACGCGCCGTGGAACGAAGCGAACTGGAAGAACCCGAAGTTCGACCAGATGCTCATCGCCGCACGTGGCGAGCCTGACGATGCGAAGCGCAAGAAGATCTATGGCGACATGCAGGTGATGGTGCATGAAGCCGGCGGTATTGGCATTCCACTGTTCGTGAGTTCACTCGACGGACATACAACCAGGCTGAAGGGGCTTGGCTCAATTCCGCTGGCCGGACTGATGGGCTTCACGTTTGCGGAACACGTCTGGCTCGAGTCTTGACCTGCCACGTCTTCAGTCGCGCCGCTACTTCGCGGCGCACCATTTCTGTACAGGAGGCGTTTCCAGTATGAAAGCAAACGCGCAACGACTCATCGCCGCCCGCCTCGGTTTCGCGATGGTCACGCTGCTGCTGGTGTCGGCCATTGTGTTCGCGATTACGGGCCTTTTGCCCGGCGACGCGGCGCAGCAGGCGCTCGGCCAGGCGGCCACGCCGGAACAGGTGGCCGCCTTGCGTCACCAGTTTGGTCTCGACCAGCCCGCTCTGCAGCGCTATTTCCAGTGGCTCCTGCACGTCGTAAGCGGCAGTTTCGGCATGTCTCTGTCGAACAACTTGCCGGTGAGCGAGCTGATCGCAACCCGCCTGCCGAATACGCTCATGCTTGCAGGGCTGACGGCCGCTGTGTCGGTGCCCATCGCGCTGGCGATCGGCATTCTGTCGGCAATGTATCGCGGTTCGCTGCTGGACCGCGCCCTCAACGTGCTGACGTTGTCGACCGTCGCTGTGCCCGAGTTTCTGATTGCGACGATCGCCGTGCTGATCTTTGCTGTCAAGCTTCGCTGGCTGCCGGCGCTGTCATATCTGTCGGAGGTCACGTCGTTCGGCGCGCTGGTGCGAATTTACGCGATGCCCGTGATGACACTGTGTTGCGTGATCGTGGCGCAGATGGCTCGTATGACGCGCGCCGCGGTGCTCGACCAGCTGAACGCGTCGTACGTCGAGATGGCCGTACTCAAGGGCGCGTCGCCCGTCCGCATCGTGTTGCGTCATGTGTTGCCGAATACGATTGGCCCCATTGCCAATGCGGTTGCCCTGAGTCTGTCGTATCTGTTCGGCGGTGTCGTGATCGTCGAGTCGATCTTCAACTATCCCGGACTCGCGAGCCTGATGGTCGATGCCGTCACGAACCGCGACATGCCGCTGGTGCAAGGCTGCGTGATGGTGTTCTGTGCGGCGTATCTCGCCCTGGTACTCATCGCCGACCTGTGTCAGATCATCTCCAATCCGAGGCTGCGTCAACGATGAACCGACCCAACACATCCCATGCAAGGACCGTTCTGTACTCGGTACCTGGCGAAGAAACCCGCCCTTGTGCCGATGCGCTCGAGGACGCGCCCGCCGCAGTGTCCGTCGGAAAGCGTGGTCCGCTGCGCCGTCTCGCGAATCGTCTCTCGCTGCTGGGCCTGGTCGGCCTGGTGATCGTCGTGTTCTGGCTCTGCGTTGCGTTCATCGGCCCGCTGGTTGCGCCGTACAAGGGGGGCGCGGTGACGTCCACTGAGGTATTCGGGTCGTACAGCGCGGCGCATCTGTTCGGCACCGATTATCTGGGCCGCGACATGCTGAGCCGGGTGCTGTATGGCACGCAATACACCGTGGGACTGGCGCTTGCGTCGACGGTGCTCGCCAGTTGCATCGGCACGTTCTTCGGGCTGATTGCGGCCGTGTCCGGGCGCTGGGTCGACGAAATCATGAGCCGACTGTTCGACGCCCTGATCTCCATTCCAAGCAAAATCCTCGCGCTCGTCGTCATCGCCGCGTTCGGTTCGTCAGTGCCGATGCTGATCATGGTCGCCGCGCTAGCCTACATTCCCGGCGCGTTTCGCATCTCGCGCTCGCTTGCGGTCAACCTGATGACGCTCGAATACGTGCAGGTCGCAAAGGCGCGCGGCGAAGGACTGTTCTACATCGCGCGCGTCGAGGTGCTACCTAACATGATTCATCCGATGCTCGCTGACTTCGGCCTGCGCTTCGTGTTCATCGTGCTGCTGCTCAGCGGCCTGAGCTTTCTCGGCCTCGGCGTGCAGCCACCGAATGCGGACTGGGGTTCCCTGGTGCGCGAGAACATCGGCGGTCTGGCGGAAGGAGCGCCTGCTGTACTGATGCCTGCCGTTGCAATCGCGACGCTCACGGTTGGCGTGAACCTGCTGATTGACAGCCTGCGCCGGCATGCCGCCCGCGCGCATGGAGGCGCCAAATGAACATGATCGAAGTCAAAGGCCTGCGCGTAGTCGCGGGCTCAGCACCCGACCCGGTCGTCGAGATCGTCAAGGGGGTCGATTTCACCGTGAAGAAGGGAGAGGTGCTCGCGTTGATTGGCGAGTCAGGCTCGGGCAAGACGACGATTGCGCTATCGCTGCTGGGGCACGCACGAGGCGGCTGTTCTATTGCTGGCGGCTCGGTGAAGATCGGCGGCGTCGAAGTGCTGTCACTCGATGCAGCCGGACGTCGCGGGTTGCGCGCGCGCACCGTCGCTTACGTCGCACAGAGCGCGTCGGCGGGTTTCAACCCGGCCCGCACGATCATGGACCAGGTGACCGAGCCTGCGCTGCTGCACAGGTTGATGACGCCTGCCGCGGCCCGCGAGAAGGCCGTAGGACTGTTCCGCTCGCTCGCGCTGCCTGCGCCGGAAACGATCGGCTCGCGCTATCCGCATCAGGTGTCGGGCGGGCAGTTGCAGCGGCTGATGGCGGCGATGGCGCTGATTACCGATCCCGCGGTCGTCGTGTTCGACGAACCGACGACTGCGCTTGACGTCACCACACAGATCGAAGTGCTCGCCGCGTTCAAGAAAGTGATCCGCGAACTGGGCACGACGGCCGTCTATGTGTCGCACGATCTTGCCGTTGTCGCGCAGATGGCAGACCGTATTGTTGTGCTCAACGGCGGTACCGTGCGCGAAAACGGCACGACCGGGCAGGTACTTGATGCGCCGGCCGACGACTATACGCGGCAACTGCTCGCGGCAACCCGCCGACCGGAGCCAGAGCTTGCGATCGCGGCCACAGATTCGTTGCCACCGCTGCTTGAGGTCCGCAATCTGAATGCCGGGTATGGACGGACCGACGCGAACGGCATACCAGCCGTGTGCGTGCTCGACAATGTGAGCCTCAAGATCGCGCGCGGCAGCGCGCTCGGCGTGATCGGCGAATCGGGCTCGGGCAAGACGACACTTGCGCGCGTGGTGGCGGGACTGGTGGATCGTGCCCGGGGCGAGGTGCTGCTGGACGGCAAGCCGCTGCCCGAGAAGCTCTCCGCGCGCACGCCCGATCAGTACCGCCGCGTGCAGATCGTGTTCCAGAACGCCGACACAGCGCTCAATCCGAGCCACACGATCGCCGACATCCTCGCTCGGCCGATGAACTTCTATCACGGCCTGCGCGGCGCGGCGGCACAGAAGCGCATGTTCGAACTGCTGGATCTGGTGAAGCTGCCGGCGTCTATTGCCAGGCGTCAGCCGGGCGGTCTGTCGGGTGGCCAGAAGCAGCGCGTGAACCTGGCGCGTGCGCTTGCGGCCGACCCTGCGCTGATTCTTTGCGACGAAGTGACCTCCGCACTGGATACTGTAGTTGGCGCGGCGATTCTTGACCTGCTCGTGGAACTGCGGCGAGAACTCGGCGTGTCATACATGTTCATCAGCCACGATATTTCGACAGTTCGAGCAATCTGCGACGACGTCATGGTGCTCTATGCCGGTCAATGCGTTGAAGCGGGGCAGCGCGATGTACTCGCCGCGCCACCGCACCACCCCTACACAGGGCTACTCGTCGATTCGGTGCCGGCGCTGCGCCCGGGCTGGCTCGACTCACGGCGCCCGCTCACAGGCGCTGCGTTGCCGTCAATGGGGCCCGCCAGCGACTCCACCGAACTGTGCAGTTTTCGGGCGCGTTGTCCCGTCCGACTCGACGGCAAGTGCAACGTTACGCCTCCCCCTGCCAGAACGCTGCCCTCGGGCGCCGTGATCCTTTGCCACCGGTCGAATAAGGAATTGCAGGTCGCGCAGACATCCAACCCGGTGACGGCATGAACACACGCACCGCATGGGCGGCGGAGAACGAACGCACGACCCCGGAATTGCGTGGATGAAAGTCCAGTCGATGTCGCCGGAGGCACACGTTGCTGTTCGGACCTCATGAGGCGGGATACGGATTTCGAGTTCGGCGACAGCTGTCGTCCCCGAGATTCGCCCGCAGGATGTGCTGTTAGGGACTTTAGGACAACTGGATTGTGTTTTTTCTATTGCACAAATCAGTGACCGCCTGACTTTTTACACTGGTTAAATGTTCGATAGGGGAGGCAGCCTGGTAGCACAGGGGTGGGCTTTATCTGTTTAACTAAATTTGCAACGATAAGACTCTTAACCATGATCGATTTCGAGCGCAAGTACATTGAACTTCCTAATTGATCACATGTCGCCCGAGTCTATGGGCAACGTTTGAAAGATGCGGCACTGGAGATGTTCGTCGCATTTGTGGTCAGTATGGGTTTGATGAGTGCTGGGTGCGTGGAAGCCATATCGCATGTAGCCTCAAATTCGGGGCTGCCTCGCAGCATGGAAATTAATGCCATCCTTGCCTCGAGGGCTCCGTGGCCAGCAGCTCAATACTACATTCCCTTCCTTCAGTCGTTAATTGCGCAATACGCAGGAGCAAAAATGACAGCGGCCTTTGTGCTGCACCGCGCCGACGGTGCACCACTTTCAACCTCTTTCCACAGGGCGGCGTTCGGAACTGACGACCCTTTTGGCCGAAACCGTGAAATCGCGTGGGAAGGACCCGACTCGATCATCGCGGGCCGGGCCAGCTTCATTGGTGAGCTCCGCGTCCCAAGTTTCCCCCACATTGAAACGATTGTCGTGGTGGACGGACAACTCACTCTTGAAACGGTCGGGAAGCCGCCGTTGGTGCTCGGTCCAGGAGCGGGCGCCGTCGTCGGTTGCGGTACCGCGCTTCGCATGAGCGCCGAATCCCGCACGCGTTTTGTGTTCTGTGCCGCCGCTTGCAAGCGGCCGACGAAGACCGGTCTCACCCCCTTACGCGCCGACGCCGATTTCAAGCCAACAGCAACCCTGCCGGCGGAGGTGCTGCTGGGGCCGGCTCCCGAATGTCGCAGCGACAATGTCTTCACCGAGGACGACGTCGAGTACAAGGCAGGTACGTGGGATTCGACGCCGTATCACCGGATCATTCGCCCTCATCGCCTGAACGAGTTTATGCATCTTCTGGCCGGCAGCGTGCGGTTCGCCGCGCCTGACGGCAGCGTGCTCTCGCTCGGCGTGGGCGATGCACTGTTCGTGCCAAAGGGGGCGCCGATTGGATGGGAAAGCAGCGATCGCGTGGTGAAGTACTACGTTGTTCAAACCGTCCAGGATTCAAGCGAACGAGGTTAATTATGTCCCCTCCGCTGAACCAAATCCAAACCTCACCGACGTTACCGGCCGCTGCCGACGTGGTCGTGATCGGAGGCGGCATCATCGGCGTATTTGCCGCTTATTACCTCGCCCGGCGCGGCGTGTCCGTCGCTCTCGTCGAGAAGGGAAGGATCGGCGCCGAACAATCGAGCCGCAATTGGGGTTGGTGCCGGCAACAGAACCGCGACGCACGCGAATTGCCGATGGCGAGCAAAAGCCTTGATCTYTGGGAACGATTTGCCATCGAGTCCGGCGAAGATACGGGCTTTCATCGCTGCGGGCTGTTGTATCTGAGCAATGACGACGCCGAGCTCGCTCGTTGGGCCAGTTGGYGCGATTTTGCAAAGACGGCGGGAGTGACGACCTACATGCTCGATAGCCGGCAAGCCGCCGAGCGCGGAAAGKYGACTGGCCGRYCTTGGAAAGGCGGCGTCTTCTCGCCCAGCGACGGCACGGCSGAYCCRGSGAARGCMGCGCCGGCCGTGGCAACYGCRCTSATGAAGCTCGGGGGCAGCGTCACGCAACACTGCGCGGCGCGCGGCGTAGAGTTGGAGCGCGGACGTGTCTGCGGCGTCGTAACCGAAGCCGGCGTCATCAAGGCCCGCACTGTYGTGYTCGCGGGTGGCGCGTGGGCGYCCGCGTTCTGCCGTCAACTCGGCATCCGATTTCCTCAGGCCTCGATCCGCCAGTCCATCCTGAGCGTGTCCCCTGTCGAACATCGCTTGCCGGATGCTTTGTTCACCTCCGGCGTATCGGTGACTCGCCGGAACGACGGACGCTATGTATTGGCCATCAGTGGTCGCGCGCGCGTGGATGTGACGCCACAGTTCCTGCGATTTGCCCCGCAGTTCATGCCCATGTTCGCCAGGCGCTGGCGCAGCCTCCTTCCGGGCGGTCTGGAGGGAGTCCGGGGTGGCCATGAAACGCTCACGCGGTGGCGGCTCGATGCGCCGACACCCATGGAGCGCGTACGCATCCTGGATCCGAAGCCTGATCGGGCGACGGTCACCGAAACCCACCGCCGCGCCGTCGACCTGCTGCCCGAACTTCGCRRAGCCARCATCACGCACGCGTGGGCCGGTTTCGTCGACAGCACGCCGGACGGCGTKCCGGGTATTGGCGAGTTGCCGGGTGTGCCCGGATTAATCCTGGCTGCGGGCTTTTCGGGCCACGGCTTTGGCATCGGCCCCGGCGCGGGGCACTTGATCGCGGACCTTGCCAGCGGTGTGGAGCCGATCGTTGATCCTATACCGTATCGGCCTGGCCGATTCGCCAATTCCTCGTGGGGTAAGGTCGCCGATTTCTAGGGCAYACCTGAGCCATCTGACTTTTAATCAATGACGTTTACGAGTCGAATCAGACYATGACAACCATCGCAGTGGTTCACACAGGACCAGTTTCGGTCCAGCCGATCAAGGAGCAAATCAGTGAGCAAATTCCTGATGCGCGGGTGATCAACATCGTCGATGACAGCTTGCTCAGTGACGTTCGGGCGGCCGGCCATGTAACTCCGGAAGTTGCAAGTCGAATTCATTCGTACATGGCCAATGCGCAGGGGATGCGCGTCGACATCATCCTTAACGCCTGTTCGTCCGTCGGTGAAGCTGTAGATTCGGTGCGCAATTTTATTAGCACTCCAATTGTGAAAATCGACGAGGCGA
>NZ_WHNP01000097.1 GCF_009362735.1 Paraburkholderia franconis
GGTCGGTCGGATCCGGCAGACGGTGTATCGCGGCATCAAGCGGGTCGACCAGCACTTCAAGCTGACAATGGTCGCGAGCAATCTCACGCGCATGGCGCGAATAATGGGCGCGGGGCATACCGGAGCGGTGCAATGAGCCGCCGATGCGCGCGGCCCGCGAGGCCTGGCATCCCCGCGCAGGCGCGTTGCCTGCGCAAACTGATCGGCGCATCCGGATTTCAGTTGGAAATTGCACACGAAACACTCCTGATCATCGCTTCGGTCCTCATGACGAGGTGCTTTTCAACAACCTGCTAGGCGACGCTCACAACGTCGAGGGCCCACAACACGGGAGCGGCGAAAGCGGTGGCGTGGACGATGCGATCACAGCGCACTTACGCGGATCGTTTCGTACGTATCCACGACGCCACGCTCGAGCAACAACTCCTCGATGTCGCGCTGACTCAGCTGAACCGGAAGTACCTGCGAACCGCGCAACTGATGACGATAGCAGGGAAGCGGTGGCCGTGATAAAGCGATTTCGTTTTTTCATCGCTTTATTCTACCGCCACGTCTCCAATAACCTGACAGTGCCCCGCGCAGCGCAAGTAACTGGATCTATTGGCGCGAAGCTGATACGGCAGCCTCCGCAGCAGCGCAGTTCCCAGCGTGCGCAGCCGTATTCCGATCTTCGATGAGTTCAAGCGACTGGGACCGCGTCTCCATGCCAAACACCGTGACGACCAGTGCCTGCAGCACTAGCAACGTGGCTACGCTGAAGGCAACATAACGGATGCCCCCGGCCTCATAAGTCATCAATGCAATCGCAGGCGCGCAAAAAGAAGCGATCCGGCCGAGCACGGCGCAAAACCCGTTGCCTCGCAACCGGTATCGTGTGCCGAACAGCTCCGGGATATAGCAGGCCACGGCCAACGCCACAATCGTGTAAAGGCAGCAAAAAAGCAGAAAGCCAATTACCGCCGCAATCCACGGCGAGGTCGAGAGCGCATAACAAACGCCCATCACCGCGCCCGCGAGCGACGCGATCGCCACGCATCGCCGCCGCCCAAACCGATCAGTGCACAGTACGCCAATGCCCGCACCTACCGGTCCGCCCAATGACATCACCATGCTGTACCCAAGCGACGAAGAAAGACTCACCCCTTGCTTGAGCAGGAAGGTCGGCACCCACGTGACAAAGCTATAGATCGCAATGCCGATTACAATCGATATCGTCGAGCCCACGAGCGTACGCGTCCTGACCTCGCGAGTGAAGAGCACCGAGAGCGGAGGCGCGGGCTCACTTCCATCCGCCGTCTGCGCAAACCCAGACGCGCGATAACCCTTGCCGTGCACCTGCTCTTCAATCTGCGTGACGATGCGATCGGCTTCGTCGAGTCGTCCTTCGGTTGCAAGCCAGCGCGGCGATTCCGGCATCGACTTGCGCGCAATCCACACGAGCAGGGCGCCCGCGCCGGAGATGAAGAACATCGAGCGCCAGCCTGCAAGCGGAATCAGGAAATAGCCGGTGAGAGACGATACAAAGAGCGCCGTATTCGTGACGAGCGAAAGCAGGGCCGAATAGCGACCGCGTTCGCGCGGTGGCGTGAATTCGATGAGCGTCGAATAGCCGACCACGATCTCCGCGCCGAGTCCGATGCCCATGATGAACCGAAACAGGATGAGCCAGTTCATCGAGGTGGCGAGACCACCCGCAATCGACGCAAGCCCGAACACGAGCAGGTTGGTCTGATACGTGAAGCGCCGCCCGAAGCGGTCGCCGAGCAGGCCGGCGAGCGTGCCGCCGACCGCCATGCCGATAAACGTGCTCGAAATGAAATAGCCATTGAGCGTCAGGTTCGACATGCCGTTGTGTACGAGCGCACCAAGCACCGAGCCGGCAAGCGTGATGTCGAAGCTGTCGAAGAACATGCCGGCTGCGATCAGCCACAGCATGCGCCGGTGAAACGCGCTGATCGGCAATGCGTCCAGACGCATGCCGATGGATGCCGGTGAAATCACATTTGTCTCCTGTCCTTATATTGTCGTATGGGGCCAGCTCTTCAGCGAGGTGGGTCGAGAAAGCGCGTGCGCAGCGCATCCCACTCCTCGGCGCCCATGCGCCGAAAGCGTTCTTTCGCCGTGAGCGCCGTGCTCGAGGCAGGCGGAACGCCAGTTTCCCTGAGAGCGGCAAGCTCGCGCTCACATGTCTGCATGACGCTCGCCAGCAACAGGCTCGGCATGATCGCGAGACGATAGCCGAGTTCTTCGAGTTCCGGGAGAGACATGTCCGGGCTCTTGCCGCCACGCACGACGTTGAAGAGACAGGGTCCCCTTACGGAGCGCGCAATCGCCGAAATCTGGTCGCGATCGTGCGGTGCTTCCACAAAGGCCAGGTCTGCGCCGGCATCGAGTGCGGCGTTCACGCGCGAGATGGCGTCGTCGAGGCCATTCACGCCGTTTGCATCGGTACGCGCGATCAACACGAAGTCGGGATCGCGCCTCGCGGCAAGCGCCGCCCGGATCTTCGCGACGAACTCTTTTACGGAAACCAGCTCCTTGCCGTCCAGATGCCCGCAGCGTTTCGGCGACACCTGGTCTTCGATGTGGATGCCGGCGACGCCCGCCTGTTCATATGCGTTCACGGCACGCGTCACATTGAGCTCGTTGCCAAAGCCAGTGTCCGCATCCGCAATCAGTGGCACGGACGTGCATGCGACGATGCGCGCGGCGTTCGCCACCATCTCCGTCATGGTGAGCAGGCCGTAATCCGGCAGGCCGTACGTGGCTGCAGTGCCCGCGCCCGTCATGTACAAAGCACGAAAGCCTGCCTGTTCGGCGAGCCGTGCGGTGATGCCATCGTAGACGCCAGGCGCAGCCAGGAGTGGCCCATCCTTCAGCATCTGTCGCAGCCGGCTCGTGGCCCGGCCTCCCCGCGATTCGTTCAAAGTCACTGCCTCCTTGGTGGCCGCGCGCGGTGAGCCGCGCGAGCGGTATTGCGGCTTGCGCGAATCAGGCGGTTTGTGGCTCGCCTTCAAATGGCGTCCATTCGGACAGCGGCATGCTCATGTACGCAGCCTGACGCTTTTCGTACGCTTCGAACTGGGAGGTGCGATGGCTGCCGCGCAGGCCCCCGCGCACGGCGCCTGCCCGCACGTCGCTGAAATACTCGCGCCAGTTGGATGGCAAGGGCTGCGCGCCCGGCACTGCGAGCCACAGGCGCAGCAGGTGCCGCTTCATGTCGAAATCTTCGTGGTCTTCGAAGCTGGTACGCGAATGGATGGTGACGTAGTTGTTGAGCAACTGGAGGTCGCCGCGTTCGAGCCACATTGAAAAGCAGAAGCGTGGATCGGGCATCAGCTCGTCGAGCAGGTCGAGCGCTTCCGTTTGCGCGGCGGTCAGACGCGGTACGTCATCGAAATCCCTCTGCGCCGCAATTACGTTCTTGCGGTTCAGGCGCATGGCAAACCACTCGGGCTCGCTGCCGACAATCGGGCAGCAGTACCACGGGCGCTGTGCCGGATCTTGTGCGCCCTGATAGCTGTAGTAGAACGGACCGCGCAGCACTTGCGCGAGGTCCGGACGGCGCCGCATGACTTCTTCGTAGACGGCGAGTGAACTCACGACCTTGCTCTCGCCGCCGCTGCGTGCGGTGCGACGGCACAGAAGACCCACCACGTCGCTGGAATCCATGTGGAAGTCGAGCGACGCACTGGTGTTGTAGCCGCGGCCATTCGTCGTCTTGTAGGTCGAACCGACATCGCGCACGTCGTTGAGCACCTCGCTCGCGCGGTTCTGCGTACGCGCGACGCCCATGTGCAGGCTCATCCCCCAGTAAGCGAGGCGCGTTTCTTCTTCGGTCCAGCGGTCGACGGGAAAACCTTTAAGCAGGCACATGCCCCAGCGGCCTTGCGTCGTCGCAATCGCGCACTCGAGTGCGTGGCGTGCAGCGTCGCCCAGCGGAAAGTCGTCGGGTGTCATGTCGAGCAGCGGGCGGTTCAGCTTCCTCGCGTGCGCGAGGGCGACTTCGAAACCGTCGACCTCCTGTGCGGTAAGACGCTGAATCCACGAGGTCTCACGCTCTGCGTCGGCGGCAAGCCATGCCGTGGGACGGTTCGAAAGTCGAGAAGAGGAATTCAACGGCGCTGTCTCCATGGTTTCCGTAATGGGCGCGCGGCCGAACCGTTGTCAGGTCTGCCCGGCCGCGCGAATCTTGAAAAAAGTATAGGCGCGGCGGATAGTGAGCAAAAGTGACGTTATTTCAAGGCTCTCATAAGGATTTTTGATGAAGCTAGAAGCGTTTTCGACGCTTGAAGCCGTGCTTGCAGAAGGCTCGTTCGCGGCCGCGGCGACCGTCATGAATCTCACGCCCAGCGCGGTGAGCATGCAGATGAAGCATCTCGAGCAGTACCTCGGTCAGCCGCTTTTTCATCGCTCAGGCTTGCAGGTGCGCGCGACCGAGGCGGCGCATCAGGTGATGGCGGCCATGCGTGACGGGCTCCATCAGATCGACGCCATGCGCAGGCGCCACACGACGGCGGTGGAGGGCACGCTGCGGCTTGGCCTCATCGAGTCAATCCAGCCCGTGCTGTTGCCGGGCACCATGCGCCGGCTGCGCGATCTGCATCCGCGACTCGCAGTGCGCCCGCGCCGCGGGCGCAGTTCCGGTCTCACCGACGACGTCAAGGCCGGTCAGCTCGACGCCGCCGTGGTCGCACAGCCGGAGACGGGGCGCGTGGCAGGGCTTTCATGGTCGCCGCTTCTCACGCGCGAGTTGCTGCTGATTGCACCGCCGGAGGAGCGGGGCGCGACGGCCCAGGATCTCCTTGCCCGCTACGACTGGATTCGCTATGACCGGCAAACGACGACGGGCGCCATGGCCGCGCGCTACGTGCGCCGGCTGATGCCCGCAAAGCGCAGCGCGCTTGAACTCGACAGCGTGACGGCCATTGTCGCGATGGTAAGCGAAGGGCTTGGCGTGTCGGTCGTGCAGATCATGGACCCCGGCGTATGCGAGATGTACCCCGTCGAGATTTTGCGTCTCGGCACTTCGCTGCAGATCTCAGTGGTCACCCGCAAGGACGATGTGGACCATCGCGGCCTGCTTGCGCTGCGCGAGGCGATGGAGCACGTCGTGAGAGCACGAGGCCAACGAACCTAAGGTTGATGGACCGGTAGTCCGGTTCCAGACAATCCGATCGCTAATGTCGCTCGCGCGTAAGTGTGGGGCTTACGAGGGTCGGCGCCCTGCGTGCGGCGAGAATGCGTCGGATGGTCACCAAAGGATTGCTCGGCCGCCGTACTCCGATTCTGCCTGCGCAGCACATGAAACGCGGCAGTTTGGACGCCCGGTTGTCTGCAAACAGAGGAAAGATAAGGTTTGCCTGATCCTGCACATCGTTCGAGGGCGGCAGCAAGCGCAGCGTCACCGACATGCCGACGCGCGTCGGGCGGTCCTTCTCGTTGTAGACGCTGATGAAGTGGGATCAGTACGCGCCGAATAGACGGTCGAGCGCAGCACTGATCCGGTCCTGTTCATCTCTGAGCGTGCCGATAGCAGGGCCGAGATCACTCGTCCTGAACGCGCCGAGCAACGGCGTTTCCAGCACGAACTGTTCTCCCTCGATATCGATGATGGGCGAGAGATCCTGCGCAACCTTGCTCGCCGTGTAATTGCCGGCTACGCGCGTCAAGGGAATGACGACGCGCGATATGAGATTGCCGAGATGGTCGCTTTGCACGTCAAGCAGAAACGGTGAGTTGACCCTGGATCTTGACGAAGGGTTATTGTAAAGGTCAAAACGCGCCATCAAAACATCCGGTACTCTTCCAGGGGCAAGCCGTCACGCTCGATACGCGCATTCATTTCCGCGATGAAATTCGCGTTCTTTTCCGCCCAAGCGCGAGCCTCGGCCGCCTGAACTTCTTCGCGCAAGCCGCGTTCGCTCGCCCGCGAAACGTTGACGTTCAGTTCCCTGGCGCGCTCGAGCAGATCCGTCGGAAGCGAAACGTTGGTAGCTTTGCGCGTAACCTTTGATGGGGCATGTGCTTTAGCGGCCCGCTTGACGGCACCTGGTTGCACCACAGGCGTATCAATCATGTGCATCTCCGATGTGCATGAACCATGCGCATAGTTTGCCATACCCTGCCGACACGAGCACAACCTTCGGACTGATTTTGTCTGTTCCTTGAAATTTCGAGAGGAAATAATCTCGGCGCCCGGGCACGTCGGGATGCTAACTGCGCCGCAGCCGGCGTGAGGCAGGCTGAGATAATAAGCGTGCGAAATAATTTGACACATCGCGTTGTTCTGGAGCGCATCGTCGTCCGGCTCGTGAGCATGACGCGGCATCCAAAGCAGTCTGTCAGCGCACTCGAGTGCGAAACCGTCGACTCCCCTGCGCCGTAATACGGGTTCTTCGCCCGACGCTATGCCACGCCAATAACCGCAATTTCGACAAGCAACTCGGGCGCGGCGAGCCTGGCTTCAACGGTCGCACGAGTCGGCGCGCAGCCGGCCGGTATCCACGCATCCCACACGCTGTTCATCCCCGCAAAGTCGCGCTCGATGTTGGCAAGCCACACCTGGGCGGACACGAGGCGCGACTTGTCGATGCCTGCTTTCTCCAGGAAGCTCTCGATCTTATCGAGCACGCTGGCAGTCTGCACCTTCACGTCCGGCGTCTTGTCGTTCGACGTCTGGCCGCCGACGAACACGAGTCCCGCCGCCTTGACGACACGGCTCATGCGTTGATTCGTTTCGATTCTCACGATATCGGACATACGCTGGTTTGCTCCTTTGCATGGTCGAAGGGATTGGTTGCCGCAGTTTCGCGCGGCAGGAAGGCGCGCCCGGGCAGGGCGCGTGAATCAGTGTGTGACGGCACTTGCCTCCTGATCCGGCGTGTCATGCACGGTGAAGCGGTCGATCGCGAACGCGTCGAGCGGCAACGAAGCCTCGCCGTCGAGCACGAGTTCGGACACGAGCCGTCCGCATCCGGGTCCAAGCTGGAATCCGCTGCCACAATAGCCGAACGAATAGACGAGATTCGATGCGCGGCGGCTCGCGGAGATGACGGGCAGCGAGTCGTCGGTGAAGGCTTCGACGCCCGCCCACGCGCGATTGATGCCGAGATGCCGCAAATGCGGAAACAGGTCGACAACGGTATTTGCGCTGCGCACCAGGCGCGCGAAGTCAACTTCACCATGCCGGCCAGCCAGGTCGGCAATGCCGATCAACTTCCCCCCGATCACGACCGTCCCATTGTCGAACTGCTTGAACGACAGCGGACGCCCCGTTGCGCCGAGCGTCGCGCGGCAGAACGGCGCGACGCGATGTGTGACCATCAGCATCAGGCCTTCGGGGTGAACGGGCACGCGCTCGCCGACCTGCTTGGCGAGTTGGCCCGCCCATGCACCCGCCGTGATCACGAGCTTCTCCGCGCTGAACAGGCCGCGCGGCGTGTGCGCGAACCAACGCGTGCCGCGCTGCTCGATGCGGCGGGCGCTCGTGCCTTCGAAGAACTCTGCGCCGTGTCGTTGCGCGGCGAGCCGAAAGGCCGTCGTGGTCTTATAGGGCAACGCGTAGCCGTCGCGCTCGACCCAGATGCCGCCCGTCACGTGTGGTGCGAGCGCGGGTTCGAGTTCGCGCACGGTGGCGCGATCGATCAGCTTCTCGTGCGTGAAGCCGTGCGCTTCGAGCAGCACGACGCGCGCGCGACATTCGTCGAGCTCGGCGTCCGTTTCCGCGATCTTGAGTTGCCCGGAAGGCACGAAGCCGCCGTCGTCGGCAATCGTGTCGCGCAACGTGTGCCAGATTTCACGCGACATCAGCGCAAGCGGAATTTCAGGCAGCGGCCGCCCGAGTGTGCGCACGCCGCCAGCGTTGACGCCCGACGAATGCCGCCCGACGTAGTCGGCTTCGAGCACGATCACTTTTGCGCCGCGCACTGCCATATGGAACGCGCTGCTCGACCCGTGCAGGCCGCCGCCGATCACGAGCACATCGGCTTCGCGCGGCGAGCCGGAGGTGGACATGGCGGTGTCATTCACCGGCGAGTTCTCCAAGTGTGAGCGGCTTGATCGGCGGACGGATGCGGTAGTAGCCCACTTCGGCCGGCGACACCTTGCGGGCATTCGCGATGATTTCGGTGACAGTCAGGCCGCACATGCGTCCCTGGCACGGTCCCATGCCGCAGCGTCCAAACGATTTCGCCTGGTTCGGGCCAAGGCAGCCCAGCTCGACAAAGCCGCGCACGTCACCCGCCGTCACTTCCTCGCAGCGGCAGACGATCACGTCGTCTCGTGGAATGCGGTTGGCGTCGCGCGGACGGTACAGGCTGTCCAGGAACGGACGGATGCGCAGCACCTGCGCGAGCACGCGGCGATGCGGTGCGGCTTCGCGATCGCGCGTGGCGGCATCGATTGCGCCCAGCTGGCACGCGGCCTGGAGCGCGCTCAACGCACCCTGTTCGGCCGCTGCCAGCGCGCCGCCGATCCCGCCGCCGTCGCCCGCGATGAAGATGCCGGGCACGTCGAGCTCGCCCCATGCATCGGCGGAAGGCGCGAAGCACAGCTGTGCTGCGTCCCAGTGGTGTTGCGCGCGCAACGAGAGCGTGAACTGCGTGTTCGGCACGACGCCCTGATGCAGCAGGATTACCTTGGCTTCGACACGGTGCGCGCGTCCCTGCGACGTGAAGCACAGCGCGGCGGCGCGCTCGACGCCGTCGCCGTCCTTCGTCGACCCGATACGCAGATCGTCGGCGGCTTCGTGGATGGGCACGCCTGCATCGCGCAGCGTGCGTATCAGTTGCAAGCCCTTGCTCAGAAACGGCCACGCTCGCAGCGCGGACAGCAGATACTTTTTCGCGCGCCAGCGGTCCTCGTGACGCGTCGTGTCGACGAGCGCGCGGATCGGCACGCCGGCGCGCGCGTACTGCCAGCCGAGCAGATACAGCAGCGGCCCGCAGCCCGCCAGCACCGGTGGCTCAGTGGGCACTTCGCCCGCGCTTTTCAGCAGGATTTGCGCGGCGCCCGCCGTCAGCACGCCGGGCAGCGTCCAGCCGGGAATCGGGAACGGACGCTCGAGCGCGCCTGTCGCGAGAATCACGCGCTGCGCGTCGAAGCTGCCGACCTTGCCGTCTTTGAGGTAATGCACGGAACATTCGCGCGTGACCTGCCACACCGACGCGTGGGCGACATGCCGCGCGCCGGAGCGTGCGAACGCATCGGCGATGGCGGCGCCCGCCGCGTAGTCGGGGCCGAGAATCTCCTTGCGGCGCACGTCGGCGCGGCCGATCGCTCGATAGATCTGCCCGCCGACGGCATCCTGCTCATCGAGCAGCACGACGGATAGCCCCGCGCTCGCCGCGCGTGTCGCCGCGCTCATGCCGGCGGGACCGGCGCCGACTACGACGACATCGACGGCTTCGGCGGCGAAGCCGGACACGAGCCCTGCATCGTATTCAGCGGCCATGAGCATCCTCCAGTGATACAGCGACAGGCGGCAGATCGCGCGCGCCTTCCTGCGAACGGATGCGCATTCCATCGCGCACGGTCACCATGCAGCTTTGCCGGCTCGGCACGCCGTCGATCTCGACGAGACACTCGAAGCACGCGCCCATCATGCAATACGGCGCGCGCGGCGCGCCCGAGACGGGCGTCGCGCGAAAGCGCGCAATGCCGGCGGCAAGCAGCGCCGCGGCCACCGACCGGCCGCCCGGCACGCGCAGCGGCTGATCGTTGAACCAGATGTCGACGGACGCGTCGGCGCCGGGCAGGGCCTTGAATAGTGGTAGCGGTGTGGAAGTCATGGCGGATTCAGTGAGCGGGAATGTGAGCAGCGGATTCGGTGAAGCGGCTGCCCGAGAAGGCGGGAATTTCGTCGGGCATCGCGCCACCAGCGATCCACGGCGCGACGCGCAGAGCGTGCGCTGCGGCGAGCGTCACGCCGCTATGGCACGTGACGACGAATGCGCCCGGATGACGCGCAGACTCGTCGTAGATCGGAAAGCCGTCCGGGCTGTAGACCCGCAGTGCGGCCCAGGTGCGGACCAGCCGCACGTTCTTCAGCAACGGAAATGCGCGCACGCCGCGTCGCGCGATATCGGACAGGACGGGCGTCGTCGTGAAATCGTCGAAGCCAACCTCTTCCATCGAATCGCCGAACTGGATGGTGCCTTCGTCCGTTTGACGGACGTTGAGCGTCGGGTAGTGCAGGAACGGCGCGACGCGCTCGCTGATCAGCACCTGGCCGCGATTCGGCGCGACAGGCGCATGCAGCCCGACGTGCGGCGCAAGCGCGCGATTGCCGAGGCCCGCAGCCAGCACCACGCGCGCCGCGCGATACGTGCCGCGCTTGCCCTGCACGGCGAAACCGCTGCTTTCGGGCGCGATGCGCTGCACCTCCTCGCCGTTGACGAGCTTCACGCCGCGCCTCTGCATGCCCATATGCAGCGCGCGCAGCAGCTTGAGCGGATTGACGTGCCCGTCCATCGGCGTGTAGCTCGCGCCGATCACATCCGGCCCGATCTCCGGCAGGCGTTCGCGCACCTCGCGCGCATCGAGCAGCTGATACGGGTAGTCGCCCAGCTCGCGTTGCAGCGTGCCGAGCCGCTTTGCGCGCTCGGCGAGATCGTCGTCGGAGAAGCAGAAGTGAAAGCCACCTGGCTGACGCAGTGCGACGTCGATGCCCGTTTCGTCGAGCAGCGCCGCGGCAAGCGCCGGCCAGCGCGTCGCAGAGCTGCGCGACCAGCGCGCATACGGCGACAGGCCATAGCCTTTGCCCTGAATCCAGACGAGCCCGAAGTTGCCGCGCGACGCGCGAAACGCGCCGTCGCCCTGATCGAGCACGCTCACGTGCGCGCCTTCGCGCGCGAGGCCCCAGGCGACGGCGGAACCGACCAGCCCGCCGCCCAGCACGAGCACGTCGGGGATGGCGGATGGAGTGCGGGTCATCGAGCTTCTCCGATCAGGATGCGGTCCAGTCCGACCATGCGGTCGAGCAGCACCATCAGCAGGACCGTGCCGACGATCAGCACCGCCGACACGGAAGCGACGAGGGGATCGATGGTCTGCGCGATCTGGTTGTACATGGCGACGGGCAGCGTGGTTGTGCCGGGCGTCGCGACGAAGATGGTCATCGTAAGCTCGTCGAAGCTCTGGATGAACGACAGCACCCAGCCGCCCGCGACGCCCGTGCGGATCATCGGCAGCACGACGCGGCGAAATGCAGTGAAGCGGCTCGCGCCGCACGACAGCGCGGCGCGCTCGGCATCGCGGTCGAGTCCGACGGCCGACGACAGCGCAAGCCGCAGCGCGTACGGCAGCACGATGATCACGTGCGTCGCGACGAGTGCCCAGAACGAGCCGCTCAGGTTCAGCAGCGACAGGAACCGCAGGAATGCGATGCCGAGCACGACGGCAGGGATCATCATCGGCGAGAGGAAGAAGCTCATCAGTGCGGCGCGGCCCGCAAAGCGGTAACGCGCGATCGCAAGCGCGGCGGGCACCGCGAGCGCGACGCCGATCGTCGCTGCCGCGAATGCGAGCCGCACCGACAGCCAGAACGCCGAGACGATGTCGCCGTTGTCGAGGATCGCGCGAAACCAGCGCAGCGACGCGCTGTCGAACGGCATCGAAATGAAGCCCTTGTCGGTGAACGCTACCAGCAGCACGACGACGAGCGGCGCGAGGATGAAAGTGAGGAACAGCGCGTTGAACAGCAGGCCCCAGAATCCGTTCTGTTTCATTGCGTCATCCTCATCGCGTCACTCGAAAATGTGCTTGAAGCGGCGTTCGGCCAGACGGCTGCAACCCATCACGATCGCGATGTTCGCGATCAGCAGCAGCACCGCGATGCTCGCGCCGAGCGGCCAGTTCAGCGTGCCGAGAAACTCGTCGTAGGCGGCCGTCGCGACGACCTTCAGACGGCGGCCGCCGATCAGCGCGGGTGTCGCGAAAGCGGACGCGGACAGCGCGAACACGATGATCGAGCCGGACAGCACGCCGGGCATGATCTGCGGCAGCACCACGCGGCGCAACACGCGCAGAGGCGAGCCGCCGAGCGACAGTCCCGCCCATTCGACCTGCGGATCGAGCTTTTGCAGCGTCGCCCACACGGACATCACCATGAACGGCACCAGCACATGCGTGAGCGCGACGATCATGCCCGTCATCGTGAAGACGAGGCGGATCGGTTCGGACGTGATATGCAATGCCTGCAGCGCGTCGTTGAGCACGCCGTTGTTGCCGAGCAGGATCTGCCAGCCGAGCGTACGCACCACGACCGAAATCAGGAGCGGCCCGAGCACGATCAGCAGGCACAGCGACTGCCACGGCCGCTTCATGCGCGCGAGCACGATCGTCTCGGGCACGCCGAGCAGCACGCTCAGCAGCGTCACGGCCAGCGCGAGGCCCGCCGTGCGCAGGAAGATCTCGCCGTAGTACGGATCGCTCAGCACTTCGACGTAGTTCTTGAACGTGTAGGCGGCCTGCACGCCGGTCACGTCGCTGAAGACGCGAAACGACAGCACCAGCGTCAGCACGAGCGGCACGAAAAGCAGCGCGCCGAACAGTAGCAGCGCGGGCGCCGACAGCAGCCACGGCGCGGCGCCCGCGCGCGAGTCATCAAGCGTTGCCATGGGCGCTCTCCCGTGTCAGCACGCGCAGATCGTCGTCGGTGAACGAGAGACCGACTTCGCGGCCTTCCTCGGGCGGCGGCGCGCCGTAGTTCGGCTGCGCGACATGCAGCTTGCCGAGCTCGGTGTCGACTTCGAGCAGCCATTGATTGCCGATGAACACGCGGGTCGCGATGCGTCCGTGCATACGTGCGTCGCCATTCGCCAGACGTACTTTCTCCGGACGGATGTACACGTGCACCGCGCCCTGCACGTCGCGGCCTTCGTGCGGCACATGCAGCGTCGTGCCTGCGACGTCGACTTCCGCGCAGCGCGGATTGCGCCTGAGCACTTCCCCCGGCAGCGTGTTCGTGCGGCCGAGAAATGTCGATGCGAACGGAGTGGCGGGGCGCTCGTAAGCATCGTACGGCGTGCTCAGTTGCGCGATGCGCCCGCGCTGCATCACGGCGATGCGGTCGCTCATCGTCATCGCTTCGACCTGATCGTGCGTGACAAGGATCGTCGTGATGCCGAGACGCTTCTGGATCGCGCGCAGTTCGATGTGCATTTCCTCGCGCAGCTTCGCGTCGAGATTCGACATCGGTTCGTCGAGCAGCAGCAGTTCGGGCCGCATCGCGAGCGCCCGCGCGATGGCGACGCGCTGGCGCTGGCCGCCCGACAGTTCCTTCGGATAACGCGCGTCGAGCCCTTTGAGGCGCACCAGATCGAGCGCCTCGGCGATGCGCACCGCGCGTTCGTCGCGCCTCATGTTGCGCATCTCGAGGCCGAAGCCGACGTTGCCTGCCACCGTCATGTGCGGAAACAGCGCATAGCTCTGGAACACGACGCCCATGCCGCGCTTTTCGGGCCGCTCGCGCGTGATGTCGCGGCCGCCGAGCGTGATGCCGCCCGCACTCGGCGTGACGAAGCCGGCGACCATCTGCAGCGTGGTCGTCTTGCCGCAGCCGGACGGGCCCAGCAGCGACAGGAATTCGCCGCGTTCGACGGACAGATCGAGTTGCTCGACGGCGGTAAAGTCGCCGTAGCGCTTCGAGATGCCTTGCAGGGTGAGGAAGGTCATAAGCGTCAGTCCTGTTCAGATGCGGACGGCCTGCCTGATCGGCGTCGCGCTTATCGTTCGACCGAGCGGTTCCAGCGCTCCGTCCATTCCGTGCGATGCTGGTTGATCGTGGTCCAGTCCATCGCGGTTAGCTTGCTGACCTGGTCCGGGCCATATGGAACGCGCGCGGCCACTTCGGGCGTCAGCTTGACCGTCTTGTTGACAGGGCCGAGGCCGATAGCTTCCGCCTGCATCGCCTGCACCTGGGGGCTCAGCAGGTACTGGATGAATTCCTGCGAGAGCCTGGGCTGCGCATTCTCCGCGACGGCGCAGGCCGCGACTTGCAGCGCGACGCCGCCTTCCTTCGGATAGACGAACTTGAGCGGAAAGCCCGTGTTCTGCAGCGCGACCGCACGGCCGCTGCCGTAAGGCGCGAGGATCACGTCCCCCGCCTGCATCAGCCCGTCCATTTCGCCGGGCGTGGGCGCCCACGACAGCACATCGGGCGCGACCTGCTTCGTCATCGCGTTGAAGCCCGGGTCGATGTTCTTCTCGCCGCCGCCGTTCAGGCGCGCGAGCATCACGAGCGTATGCAGGCCATACGTGTTGGTGATGGGCGGCACGCCGAGCTTTCCCTTCAGGCGCTTGTCGGTGAGCACCTGCCACGAGCCGGGCGCGGGCAGGCCGAGCTTCCTGAACGCCTGCTCGTTGTAGGCGATGCCCGTCGCCACCATGCCGACGCCCACCGCCGTGGGGCCGAGCCGCGCGAGCGGATAGAGGTCCTTCATCACGGGCGCATCGTCGACCTTCGCGCACAGTCCGAGCTGCATCGCCTGGTACATTGGGCCGTCGTCCATCACCGCGACGTTGATCTGCTGATGACCCTTCTGCGCCTGAAGCTTCGCGAGCGTGTCGCTCGAATTGCCAGCGACGTAGACGATTTTCACGTCATGCGCCTTTTCGAACGGCGGGATGACCTTCTGCCGATAGAGTTGCTCATTGGAGCCACCGACGTTCGCGACGTAGAGAGTCGTTTCAGCGTGGGCATGCAGGGAGGTGATCAGGCAGGCGAGGGACAGGGCAGAGGAGAGGACACGGATCGTGGAACCACAACGGCGACGCAGCATTGCTTGCATGACGACGATCTCCATACGGTGTGGGAGGGCACGCTCTGGCGGCGTGTCGATGGAGCACAGTCTGTCCCGCAATCGTCATATCGTCCAATACGAATAAAATAGCAATCTATACATGGTTGATATGGGTTGGAGACCGACCGATGAACCTGAAACACATTGAGGCGTTTCGTGCCGTCATGGTGGCGGGATCGATGACGGCGGCGGCGAAGGAACTCTTCACGTCGCAGCCGAACGTAAGCCGCCTGATTTCGCAGCTCGAGCGCGAGACGGGCTTGCTGCTGTTTCAGCGTAGCGGTGTGAGACTGATTCCGACCAGCGAGGGCACCGCGTTTTTTCGCGAAGTGGAGCGCGCGTATGTCGGTCTTCAGGGGCTCGCGAATGCCGCTGCGCAGATCCGCAACCTGGGCAGCGGACGTTTGCGCATCGCGGCGATGCCTTCGGCGGGCCTCACGCTCGTGCCTCACGCGATCAAGCGTTTTCAGGCGTTGTATCCCGGCGTGACGGTATCGCTGCATGTGAATACGTCGGGCACGGTCAATCACTGGACGGCGTCGCAGTTCTGCGATCTCGGCGTGGCCGTCTATATCAGCGAGGCATCGAATTGCGATGTCGAACTTCTGTCGAAAGTTGCTGCCGTCTGCGTGATGCCAGCGACGCATCGGCTGGCGAAGAAGGCGGTGATCAAGCCGGCCGATCTGCAAGGGGAGTCGTTCATCTCGCTCTGTCATGGAGATGGCACGCGTGCGCAAATGGATGAAGTATTCGTGCGTGCTGGCGTCGAACGCGTGCTGGCGATCGAGGCGCAATACTCCGCGATCTGCTGCGAGATGGTTCGCTGCGGAATGGGCGTAACGCTTGCTCACCCCGTGGTGGCGCGAGACTTTGCGGGGCCGGATATCGCGATTCGCCCGTTCTCGCCAGCCGTGCTGTTTCCAACCTGGCTGCTGTTTCCTCCACATCGTCCGCGCGAGAGGCTGGCGTCAGCATTCGTGGACGTGCTGCGTGCTGAACATGATCAGGTGGTCAAGGACCAGGCTGCATCAGAGCCATCGCTCGGACGCAGGAGGGCGCGCACAGCCTGACCGCAAACGAATTGCATGTCTCTTCAATGGTCTCGAACCTGCCTGATGCGATGGGGAAACCCGATGAGCGGAAAGCGCAATCGGTGCGGCGTGGATGGCAGCGTGGACGACTCCGACTGTGCCCCGCGCGGTGGCTTCCAGGCATGACTGACAGGCTTGTCATCAGTATGCCAACGTCGCAGAGCAGCGGCATATCAGCCGTGTATCCCACCAGGAACCGGTGCGATCGTTCAGACGATCCTACCGGCATGTTCAATTACCCTGAGCAGACGATGAAGACTTGCCCCACACAAGAGATTCCGGATGTCGTTGCAGTAGTCGGCGAGCGAATTGAGCGAAGCAAGTGTGCGTCGCAGTTCCGTCAGCGCCTGATGCACGTCGGACCGGAGCGGAGAATCCTGCGCAAGCGTCGCGTTCGCGGCATTGAACGATTTCTGGGCGGCTGACAGGGTTGCTCGAGTCTCAGGTATCAGTTCGGTGTCGATCTGCTGGAAAAGCGACGCGGTGGTTCGAAGTGTTTGGTCGAGACTTCGGCCGATGTTGTCGAATGGCACGTGGGGCATTGTCACGTTGGCAAGGGCGGTCGAGTTAAGATGACCAGATGACAAAGACCAAATCGCTCTATCACGGTCACCGGTTCCCTGCGGCAGTCATTAGCTGCGCGTGCGTTGGTACTTCCGGTTTCAGTTGAGCCTGCGCGACATCGAAGCGTTGCTGTTCGAGCGTGGCGTCGTGGTCAGTTATGAAACGATCCGGCGTTGGTGCGATAAATTCGGCACGGGCTTTGCGCATCGCGTTAAGGCTTTCCGGCGCAAATCTGGCGCGACATGGCGCCTCGACGAGGTGTTCGTGACGCTGCGCGGCGAACCCTGGCTGCTGTGGCGTGCTGTCGACCAACACGGCGTCGAACTCGATATTCTTCTCCAGAAGCGCCGCGACAGGACCGCGGCGAAACGGTTCTTCAAGCGCGTTCTCGCCTGCTGTGCCGAAGCACCGCGCAAGATTGTGACCGGCCAACTACGCGGCTATCGGGCCGCGAAAGCCGAAATCGCCGAGCTGGCGAACGTCAAGCATGTATTCGTCAAAGCCAGCGCCCGGGTGAACAGCCGCGCCGAAAACAGTCATCAGCCACGCGGGAACGCGAGCGTCGGATGCGTGGTTTCCGAGTCCCTCAACGCACCCAGGCGTTCCAGTCGAGCTTCGGCCCGATCCGGCAGCACTTCGCGCTCAAGCGACATTTACTGCGCGCCTCGCGTTATCGCAACCAGCTCGCCGCGCGCTTTGTCGCATGGCGTCACTTCAATGAGCTCACCCAAGGTTCGTCCGCTTTGCACTATGATGAGCGGGAAAGACGAACGAATGAAAGCTTGATGAAAACGCTGAATCCGGCCGTGGCAAAGGTGCTCAAGCATCTGCACGACCCGCTCGACGTATCCTGATGTGCGTGCGGTGGTACGTGGCGTATCCGCTGAGCCTACGCCATCTTGAACAGATGATGGCCGAGCGTGGGATTGCGGTCGATCATTCGACCGTGCACCGCCGGGCCGTGAAGCTGTTGCCGGTACTGGAGAAAGCGTTTCGCCGTCGCAAGCGCCCGGTTGGCAAGAGCTGGCGCATGGATGAAACGTACATCAAGGTCAAGGGGCAGTGGAAATATTTATACCGCGCAGTGGACAAGACAGGCAACACGGTCGATTTCCTGCTACGGGCCCATCGTGACAAGGCCGCAGCCCGCCGGTATTTCGAGAAATCGATCGATCAGAACGGGGAACCCGACACCGTGACAATCGACAGGAGCGGCGCCAATCTCGCCGCGCTCGAAGCGATCAATGCCGATCGTGAAGCGCCCATCAATATCCGCCAGTCCAAATATCTCAATAACGTGGTCGAGCAGGACCATCGGGCAATCAAGCGACGCACGCTGGGGTTCAAGACTTTTCGCTGTGCCCGGATCCTTCTGGCCGGCATTGAAGTTATGCACATGATTGCGAAAGGGCAGATGAAGTGTGCTAGCGGAACCCATCCGTCCGCCGCTGAGCAATTCTACGACCTCGCAATATAAGCAGTACTTGTGTATAACAATCTCGCTCGCCCCTCGATCCTTACCGCGACAAAGCCGAACCTGTTTATGTACAGGAAGTCCCGGTAAAGAGGACTGACACAAAATGGTTCGCACTGCGACATGGTGTTTGCGCTGGCCAATCTGGTGATTGCAAAAAAAGCGTTGTTGCAATCAATGGATAACTCCGTCTGAAAGGCGGTATAAGGCGTGAAGACTGGGGCGAAAGCTCCGAAAGATGGAACTCTTCAACTGCCATGTCGCCAAATTTGATTCAGAGGCCGAAATAAATCGACGCCATACCGGCAACGCTGCGTCTGACGTGTTGTTCAGCGTTGCCTGGCGGCGGGCCGACGGGTGCATAGGGATGAAAATTCACAGCGCCCGGCACAGTGCCTTGCCGGCGTCGTCAGGCGCGGGCAGCAAGAAGCTTTCGCTTTTTTCGGCACGGAGGTATGCTGAATGCATACGCAGAACGGGTGCCGAACAGGAGGCAACCATGGAAGCGTGCCTTGCTTGCCAGGCGTTGGTCGGGATGCCTTCAAGGCTCCTTCCGCACAGAGATCTCTTGCGTGTCGGGACTGGTGTTTTTGGTACGCCTCAAAAGCCGATAGCCCGTTACGTCCAGTATCGCTGCAGGTCTTGTGGCACGTGGCTAAATCAGAACACCGCCGAGGGCTCACCGGCCGGTATCTGGTCGGCGTGTGGATTGGCGGCGGCACAGATCCACGAGTCAAAAAATCTGGCGGTTGACGCGAGGAGGGCGGCAGCTGCCGCGGTCGCCGCGGTGATCGGGCGGCCGCGCTAGCGCCGGTCGCACCGGGCGGCGCAAATCCGATTGACGACGCGATCGACTTAGAGATCGCGTAGACCGGTTTGCGGGAGCATCACGCACCCGCTTTCGGAAAACCCGATTTCGCGTGCCTGCGACGTTCGACTATGGCTGGAGGAACTGGCGCGGCACATAATTGTGCACGGCCATCCGTGTTGTTGCGCGAGCTCGCGGGCGTAGCACGGAGCGAGCGACTGGGACCTTGAGTCGCCCACGCATGCCTTCCGGTTCCAGTTCCAGGCGCGCGGCAAACTGGGAAGAACTGGTTCCCGTTCTCCACGGTGCCACGGTGCATGCACAATGTCAGTCTGTTCGGTGGGCGCGGAGGCTACGTAGTAGCGGGCAATATTTATCGACTTGCATGTCGACTCTCATCGTCAGCCGGTGCGTGCAATGGGGTAACAACGTGCGAACTGTGCATGGCGGTCTGGGTGGGCAAGCACCATCGATGAAAGACTTGCCCGTCCGCCATCGCGCGCGAACGGCAGACTTTCGGCAGCCTTGCTGCGAGCGACCTTGGAGGTTGTTACCGCCAGATTTCCACGGCTGGTTAGGTAAGGTCAATTAGTTAGAAACGCTAAGACAATGGATTTCGAAGCTGCCGCCAGCAGATGATGCGGCAGCCGATTTTGACGAGTGCCTCGTATTTTGTCTGGTAGCGATTTTGCCCGGCATGCCAGCGGCGTGCAAATGCGCCGGTGCCTGTCGTGAACGCGGTGGCTAAATCGGCATCGTGCCGCACTGGAACACCGGCCGTCGCATCCCTGCATCGCGCATCTATCGCCGCACCGGTATCAGAAACCACGCCGGTTTCCACCGGACATTCGGGAGACGCAAGGCTATTCGACGGCGTTCCGGTTGGTGGGCTACAAAGGAAGCAGGCCGTGCATAGGCAGGGCAGCGACGCTTCGCTGGAAATTGGCACGCGGGGACGATCCGATTTGCACTCCAAGTATTCGAAGAGTGTAAAAATATAGAGGGATCGAACGTGGAGGCGTTTTATATTAATATTAAAAAAGTGCCGTTCGTAAAAAGTATCCAGACCGATGACAGACGTGTCTTTTGTCCCGAGTTTTGAGGCGGATCGCCTCTATGTGCCGGACATGTAGAAAACGAGAGGACGACTTTACCGGGCATTATTGAAATCGGTCCTTTTCTGCAATGCAGCGGGTTAACACCAGCCGCGTGAACCGCTTATAATTCGCCTGCCCGAAAATTCTTCCGTAAGTGACTCCGTCAGCGTCTTAGCCGCTGCGCATTGAGTAACAGCTACCGAAGAGGGGCGTTGCGTTAGCCAGACATGATTTCGCGGTGAAAAATGCGCGGGATCTAATTGTCTGGTTGTCAATTCCTGCGCCGGTGCTTCACTGCGGAGAGCCGACGCACGGATCCTGGCTGTTCAATTGCAGGATTGCTGTCAGCGTCATCGAACCGTTGAGGTTCGCTGACGGCGCCGTGTCGTCAAACGCAATGCTGGTTTCTGATCCGTCAGTCATCCTGATCGATTGGCGGACGGATGCGTGCACTGACATGTGTGTCACCAAGCAGACGATAGCCGCCGTGACCGTCATCCGACGCGTGTCATACACGAGGTCTGCTGAGCTCCCATCACGCCGCTGTGCGAGTTTCGGCGCACATAGGGCGGATCGATGGCACGTGCTGACATGTCAACTGTAGTTCATGCAAGAGGTGCGTAAGGCGAGCACTGCTCCGTTGCGAGGAATGATTCTCCGGAGCATCTGATTCAGTTCGGCAGTAAGGAGTACGTAATACACGATGGCGGCGCGGGTTTGCGGGTTTAAGCGTGTTGTGCCCTCCGGCTTACTTCTCCTCCTATTCGATAACGCGAAGGTGGGACGGCCTCGAACGATGCCGGACCTCGTGGAAACTGCCTTCAGCTAAACCTACGGACAATGATGAGATATTGGAAACTTCTGGGGGTTGCATCGGCAACTATCCTCGCGTCGTTTGGTGCGGAACACGCGCAGGCTCAAACAACCGTCGGCAGCTCGACGCTTTCGTGCGGCACGGCAACGCAACAGGCGGGCGGCACGCCGAACGGCCTGATCACGGCCGACACGCCGACGAGCGACGGCCTGCGCGTATTTCAGAACAACACGCCGTTCAAGCTCGCGATCACGACGAACGCGCCGAACGCGGATACCGTGGTGTGGTCGATTGCCGATTCGAATGGCGCGATCAAGACGCAGGGTAGCTTCCCCGTGAACGCCGGCGTGCAGACCAACACGATCTCCTGTACGTCGACGTGGTCGGGCTACGGCGCGCTCACGGCCACGCTGC
>NZ_WHNP01000098.1 GCF_009362735.1 Paraburkholderia franconis
CTACGGCCGGCTTCGTGCATTAACTCGTCGATGCTGGCGCGGGTGTTCTGAATCAGATCGAGCATGGGCAACAGGAGCTGACTGTTCTCGGCAAAACAGGCGCGCAGCCCGTCCGGGTCCTGCTTGGGCACCACGTGCAACGGCGCGCTGGCGCTTTGGGGCTTCTTCTTGGTACGCTTCATTTGGCGGTTCTCCTTGGTCCCCTGTCCGGGAAGTTGGTCGTCGAAACCCGATTCTCTCGGATTTCCAACGGGGAACCGCCGCCTTCAACCTTCAACTACGCCCGGGACATTGCCGTTACACTTCGAAAGTCACAACTCTACACGAAAAAAACGTGCACCAGGTTTCAGGATTTTCCTGACACGCAGTGGTCACCTCAAATCCACACTGATCCTCACGACGGTTAGCATTATTTAAGACTTGAGTAGGCTAACCGATGAAACGACATTCGATTTCGCCAATCATTCCCTTATCACCCGCGCGAATCTGGCTCTATAATTCAGCTACTGGCGCAATGGAGCGCTGTATAAAAAAGGGGGAATACATGGCCACCTTAGCTGCTATCGAACGGCAAATTGCAAGGTTGAAAAGTCAGGCCAATGCGATGGCCAAAAAGCAAGACGGTGCCGTCAAGAAAATCCTTAAACAGATGAAGGTTGCGGGCGTAACGGTCGAGGAAATTGTTGGGGCGAGCGGGAGTCGAGCTAAACGGGCCCCAATGGCCGGAAAGTATTCCACTGCTAACGGGAAACCCGGGAAACTGCCGCCGAAGTATCGCGACCCGGTCTCGGGCGCGACCTGGAGCGGTCACGCTCGTCCTCCCGCCTGGATTAAGGAAGCAAAAGATCGATCCAAATTTCTGATCAGTAAGGACACTTCAGCTGTTTCCGTTCAGAAAGCAAAAGCTACAACTGCGCTGAAGGGTGCAAAAAACAAAGGTAGTAGTTCACTCAACCCCAAATATCAGGATCCTGTTTCGGGCGCTACGTGGTCGGGAGCCGGACGACCGCCCGCGTGGATCAGTCAGGCAAAAAGCCGTGACGCTTTCCTGGTCGGCGCCGCGGCAAAGAAAGCAGGACGAAAAAGCGCGACGAAGCCGAATTAACGAGACACCGCGCCAGTTCGATTCGCGCCGGTAACAGCGCCCGCGCAGCAGCCTGATCTGGTGCCCTCCAAAGGCATCTATTTGTAAGTGACCGGTACCGCCATGGCCCGCCCTGACCAAAGGGAGTCGTAGACGGTGCCGACGCTCACCAAGCGCTTTTGAAAAAAGCGGCGAGTCTCGATGGTCATCGGCCAGGCAGACTGCCCGGCTCGTGTTATGCCGACCTTCGACTCGAGAGCAGGCCCTCATCTGGTCGACCCCGCCGTGACCATTGCACATGGTCATGGCGCCAGGTGGCAGCGAGTGGCAGGGCACGACTTTTGGGAGAAGCATCGGCGATAGCCGCGTCTTGGTGACACGCCTTCCGGTCCGCCTTGCCCAGGATGCGGCTCGGTTGGGACGAAATTGCCATGCATCAAGCGGAATCTATCGTGATGCGATCGTACCAGAAGAGCCGTCCGCGCCGCCGCGGGTCAGCGAGTCGGCGTTTCATTCAGGATTATGTGGTTTCGACGCCGCCTGTCCGGAGAGCGCGTGGCTCGCCTGATCGATCAACGATTTCGCGGTGCCCACAACAATCGAGCGGTCGATATCGGCGGTTTGCCAGCGACCGCTGCTGTCCTTTGCGAACTGTAATTCCGCGTGAAGGGTTGTCCCCTCATCGCCGGTCTCATCGGGCCGCAGGACGATGCTGACGTTGCAGGTGAATGCGCGGCTACCGCCCGTACTCCCCTGTTCAGCACAGTCACCATCGGGCTTCACCAGCGCAACCCTGTCAGCCGTCGGCAACGGATTACCGGCGAGCGCATTCAGCCCTCCCTTGTTAGCCGCATCCAGCGCCCGACGTACTGCACTGTCGATGTCCGATGCGTCCGGACCTTCACGCGGCCACCCACACGCTGTCAGAGTCAGGCACGCCAGGGCTAGCGCCACAGGCAAAATATTTTTACTGTCCATCCTTATTCTCAATCCCGGGCAATATTGCCTGACCCAATTGTCGCATTTTGCCCGGAACGTACCGGAAGTTAACCCGTCCTTTCGACAGATCGTAGACCGGCGACTCCAGCGTGACCCGGTCACCGGCAAGAATGCGAACGTGATTCTGCGCATGCGGCCCGATGCATACGCGCTCACCACTACGCCGTTCGCGAACGTGCGCGGTATTTGTTGTCCGGCAGCACTTCGTCGACGACCCCGTTGAGTTCCATCAGTTCCTCCCTTTGCCAAATCAATTCCCCCAGTGTGCGTAATGCCGCGTCAATGCGGAGCATCGGCAAAGGGCGCTGAACACTGTAACCGTTCCGCGAGAGGTGATGTTGCAAGTTGTGTCCTGTGCGGCGCATTTCGCATGTGCGACGGAAGCCGATTTTGCACGAACAACATGGGCCAGGAAACAACGACGGTCGGCGGGATGAAACGCCAGATGCTGGTTCCGGTCACCAGTCACCAGTCACCACACCCGGAGCATCTGTTCACTTGCAGCCCGAGACTGGAGGGCTTGCTTTCAGCCGTGCGGCTTCTTTTATTCCGTCCATAAACTGGACGGTCTCATAGTTTCGCACGAGTTTTTCGAGACCGTGGACGATATCGGCTTCCATGGCGAGAAGGCCTTTTTCGCCGTGAAAGTTGGATCTGAAGGCCTGATTGAACCGGTTGCTCAAATAGGAACTGACTTCCTCGATTTTCTCGGGGCTCCCTGAGTCCGTGAACAGAACCGACCTGGGCGAACCAGCGTCATAGAACAGGTTATGCCGCCGCTTGGGCACGAAGTTCGCGGGCCGCTCGTCGGTAATCCACATAGAACCGATAACCCTGATCTTCCCCTTCATGCCCTTGGGCGTTATGAAGGTCCACACCTTGCGCGGCAGCCGCCCTTGAAGCTCGGTCAGCTTGTCGGTATCAGCTCCAAGTGTGCCAATACGCCCTTCGTTTAGATCCGATACGAAGTCTTTCCAGTAGTAGAAAATGTCCAAATTTGCTCCGTTCTCAAACTGGCGCTAACGAGTCAAATGCCGTGACGGCCACCTGGGGCGAAGCTCGGCGACAGAACGTGATACCTCATAGCGTGGACGCGGACACGCTACAGGTCGCTACCAGCAGCCATGACACGGCCGACGGTCTCTACGGGCGCCTTTGTCCAGGACAAGCGATCGGGGTCTATGGCAGGCTCGACAGTCACCTCGCGCGCCAGCTTGTCGTGACGCAGCGCAAGAAATCTTGCTTCCCGGTAGTTCGCCACGGGGCGTCCATTCATGAAATGATACCTCGACGACGATCTCGGGCTTGAGCCACAGGTATTCGCGATTGCGCTCGGACTCCGGTGTGTTACGGAATGGCGAGATGTCCTGCGGCGTGGTGTGCGCGAGGAATGCTGCAGCCTGCCGGCTTCTTAAATATGGTGGCACTGAGCCGACGTAGCGAAGCGTGCCGCCTGTTCGAACACGCCGAGCAGGAGGGAGTCGACGCCAGAACTCCCGCGCGCGATGCTACCGACGACGAACTCCTGCTGCTGGTGACATTTGAGTTGATCCAGTTCGGCGAGCGGCCCGAGCGGTAGGGCGCATCTGCGCGCCTGCCGATGATTCCCGCGAGCTTCATTTCCCGCGTCTTCGGCTGATCAAGCCAACGTTCGAACGACGGGCGCCATTCTTCCCACGCGTTGTCATCGAGGTCGAATTACTCGTCGACCTGGCCGCTTCCGTCTTCGCGGAGGAACGTGTAGACGCCGCCGTGCCCGCTCCGGTATGCGACGATGCAATCGCTCAGCTCGGTAGTCATGCCGACGGGATGCCGCTGCAGCAGCGCGGCAAGGTGCTCTTCGAAGCGTTCACGCGTCGTCATCGTCGTCCTCGTGTGGGTCGCCTCGTAGTATGGGCGCGTGCAGGGGCTTCGACATGTCTACACCCATCATCTCCATGGCGTCCGTCAGCAGATCGGTCTGCAGCCTGAAATTGAGAATGTGCTCTTCGCCGTCGAACACGCCTCCCATACCGCTGTGTATCGAGAGCACGTACCGGGCGACATGCAATGCGTGCAGAACCCTGGCTTCGTCGCCTGGCTGCTCGTCCTCGTCGAAGTCGATGGTCTTTTCAAGCCCGGGCGGCGGCGGAACGGAAACGACGCCGCTCTTCACCAGCTCGACGGCAGACGACACAAGGCGAATCTCCGGCTCGAAGTGCAGCGGAAACACCTCGCCCTCTGCGCGGCAGCTAATGCCGCTATGTCGCTGGAGCGTCCGCAGCGCCGCTTGCAGTGCATTCAGCACGAGACGATTGTCTGCTGCCTGCTGAACCGCGCGGCGGATAAACGGATCAGTGTCCATGATCCACCTCGATGAGCTACGCCCTTAACCGACTATTGCAGCGAGGCGATGCATCGCATTAACGCTACGCCGTTGATCGCTCCAAAGTCATCTGCGGGATGGTCGGAGCAGGGGGAACACCCTCCAGCAGCCGTCGCCGTGACGAAAGAAAAATAGTGCGAGTTGCTCACTGTCGTGCGTAGTCTCAACGCACACATAGCGCCTTCCGCCCGAGACCGTACGACTAAACGCGGTGATTCTTGCGGTCTTGCGAGGGTTGAAACCAAGCCATTTTTCCACTACGAAACGTAAGGATTGCTCTCCGGTATTGTTCATCTCGTCCACTCGGTCCTGTGTGAAGGCGCGTCCACACGCACAGCGCCTTTTACCCATACCAACGCAACGTGCGTGCCAGTGTGCTCGCCGCTCAATACCTGCACGATGAACGAGATTCGCCGATCTCGCAGGGCGGCGGTGGCGCTCAACGACATGCCGGATATCAGGGTAGCCATGCAGCAATTGCTTCCGCCGGCCTCGACCTGACCGTCGCGCCAGCTTGCGGCAAGCAGGTTAGCCAATCGGCAAACCAGGCACGGCGTTTTGCGAGATACAGGCGTCATGATTGAGGGGTGGCGGTGTTCCGCGCGGCACAAACACACGGTCGCCGGCTTTCACCGGAACATAAGACAGTGCGCAGTACCCGTCGCGAACGGCCTTTTTCAGAATCCAGACCTGTTCACCATAGTGGCAGCGACCCGCTTCACACCACGAAACGATAATCGTCGTCGCGCTGGGGCGTTCCAGTACGCGAATTTCGGGCGGCTTCAAACCGCTCGACGTATCGCTGCCTACCTGCTTCGACCGGCTGGTCTCAGCGAGCATGGTGCCGCGGCAGTTGGGCGAGCCGCATTGGCACCGGTACAGTTCTCGAAGTTCAACGGTTTGTGGTCCGTCGACGACGAGCCCGTAATTAATCGTCAGTTCTTCACCGCGTTTGACATCTCCCAGCGCGTAAATGAACACGCGTCCGTCGAAGATATAAGCCTTGCAGTTCGGCTCACAACCATGATTCATCCAGCGGACGCTGCTGCCTCCGCGCGCTCCGTCAATAACCGTCCCATCACCGATATCAAACAGGAAGGTGTGGCCAGGGGTCTTGCCATAACTGGAGGCGCGTTGCACGACGTGTTGCCAGGGGACGCGTGCGCCCTTGTACTCGGCAATCAGCTCGGCTCGACCGATATCCTGATTGGCAAAGACACCCTGTCCGTGCACCGGCGAAGGTTGCACAACGAATCGGGAAACTGAGGATTTATCAGACCGCATGTATCAACTGCCTAATGGCTCGGTAAAGCTTGGTCACCTCGGACCAGATGCCTAAGAAAGGAGCCCGCACCGCAGTCATTCTCGCGTGCGATGTGTTTATCGCACGAACGGGCTGCCGTGTTGAGAATAAGACCTAGGTGGGCGGCTGGCGAGAAGCGACCTCGTACCAGCCATTTGGCAGCGCGACGAGTACTCCCCGCTGTACCGCGTCCTGGAGAATTTTCTTGGCTGCGCGACGCTTGATGCCTAGCTTGTCCGCCACCTGCTGCAGAGAGACTCGCCGGTGCACGTCGCTCCAGCCAGCAAACAGGCTATCGACGGGCTTGCTTTCAATCATGTCCCCCGACGCTTTGGCCTGCCAACCTCCCTTTGGACGAGTTCGAAGGTACGCCTTGCCGTTTTCGCGCACTGCGGGTGCTAATTCACTCCCTGCTGGTTCCAACGATTTCGCCTGCACCTCATGCTCCGCCACGCGCGCCTGGTCCAGCTTCACCCGCGCCAGGTCCCGCGCGCCTTTCAAAAAGACGTCTCGGCTTTCCCGCTCGGACATCTTGCTGAGCAGGACACCGCGCACAGCACCATACTTGAGGAACATCGACTTCAGCGCCTGGGTCTCCGACTGCTTCAATTCGACCGAGTGCTGAAGCGCAGTAGTTTGCCGCTCGAGTTGCTCCGCGCTTTCGTCCGCCTGTATGCCGGCATTTACAGCGGCACATTGCTGAGCCAACTGCATGTTCGCCCGTTCAAGCTCCTCAGTGCTCAGATTGACTGCCTGGGCGGCCTGGGAGTCGTTCCACAACGAGCCGTCGGGAAGCTCCAGCGGCACCGTAGGCTCTTGCCTGTCGCAAGCAACCCCGGCTGATTCCCCGGGCAGCTCCGTTCTGAGCAGTTCGGTCCGCTCCAATGCACTCAGGGTGCGATAGTAGCGGCCGTCCACCATTGCATAACGATCGAGGAGATAGGCCATCAGCTCGGCCTCCAGCTCTAGCGCCCTTAATAACTCCCTCTGCTCGGAAATCTGCCGGCGCCAGGTTGCGAAGAGTGCGGCTTTTGCATGATGTGTCGCCAATTCGGCTGTGAGGCGCCGATGGGTCGCCAGCCCGTCGGAATGACGCTGATGCACGGTCGATTCCATAGCCCGCATCAACGCAGTCGTTGCCGCTGTCTCTTGCGTACCGTGAACAGCGGCTTCATTTAATGGCTTGGGTGCCTCCAGCTCCGTTCGCGCACTTTTTAACAGGCGGGTCATCCAGTTCACAAGCTATCCCTCGCGACGTCGAGCGGGACAATTTAGCACAGTCGACGCCGCTGGAAAGCCGACCGAGTACGGGAAAGTGGCTCCGCCCATCGCTGGTGACATGTCACACGCTCTCGCGCAAAATCGCCTCGCGGGCTTCAATGGCGCCTTCCCTCCGGAAAGCCATTTATCGCCCCACGCCATCATGACCTGCATGGATCCATAAAGGTCCCGGCCCATATTCGTCCCCGGCGCTGGTGACGTCTGCTCACGACTGACAAGGCCTCGGCATGTCGAGGTATTCGTTGGCTGTTCAAACTTCGGTTCTTTGCGCATACATCCGCGTTGCAATCCCATTGGAGAAGCGGTCAAATGAACGCACGATATGACGATCCCAAGGACCTGAAAAGTTTGCCCCACTCAAGATCGACACTGTCGGGGAAGATAGGTACGACACCTGCACCAGGGGTAAAAGTCAATTCACCAAAGTAAATTGCGTTGTCCGGAGCATAGAGATCCACTCGTACGTAATCGAAACCTTGAGATAGCATCTCGGCTGCATGAAGTATCGCAGTCAGGTTGGCAGGAGGTGGCTCCGGTGCAGGACTACGGGCATATCCGCCGACCTCTACGTCGAGATGATTCCAGTTCACGTCATAGATGTTGCCCCGGGGGTCTTGGCCAAAGCGATTGCTGATGTGCAGGATATACATCTCGGGGCGTCCCGTTTTTCGGGCAAAACAATGCACCTTATAATCGGCAGGAATCTCTGCGTTCTTGTCGAGAAGAAGCGTTTCGAAGAACAGTCGTGGCGCAATGTCCCTGTAGTGACGCTCACGAGCGTTTTTGTAGAAATCGGTCGACAGCCATCGGCCGGCAAGCTGTTGCAGTCGCTCAAAGCTGACCTTTGATTTGTCGTGCACGACTTCTACGAACGAACTCCCGTGATTTGCTTTCATGACAAAGGAATTCGGAAGAGAATCGAAAAGGACCCTCGTAAATTCCTCGGGCGCCGAAATCAAGGGCACGAGAAACTCTTCTCCAAGCACTCTGCCCACGTATTCGCGTACGCCTAGCTTGTCCGTCAGTGGAGCGTATCGAGGATCAGGTTTCAGGCTTCTCCTGAGAATCTGTTCGTTGAATGTGCGCGGCCGAATCAGATTCGGAAATCGACCTATCTCTTTTCGATGAAGAAGTGAGAGGAACAGTATGTCCGGCAGCAGAGACTTGGCTTTGTCTTTCAGATGTCTTTGGAAGCCAGGACCGTTGCGTACAATTTCTTTCTGGGTCATTCGGGGATTGATGGCATCGTTTGGTGGCAAAGCCGGATCGGTCCGAACACATCTTTTCGGACGTGACATGGACGTGTCCTCCGTTATTGCAAGCATAGCCTGGTTCGTCGTTAGCGATGTCTGCGACCAATGTGGTAGCGCGGGGAGTGCGACGTGAGCAGAGATATTCGCATGCAGTGACGGGCCGAATAACGTGTTTGTGCGCTCGAATACCTCGCCGCCAGACAATGAGGTTTCGAAAAGGCCGCACATGTTTCGATGACGGAATCCCAGTCCTAAGTGATTCCACGTGAAACATTCGCTTGTATGTGGCATCAGCTTGTTTTCACTCAAAGAGCCCCGGTGAGACGTGATGTTCCACATGGATACAACTCTTTGGTCGCGCACGGGTTCCACGATCTTCAGCGGCATGGCTGAGGCAACAGGCCGTTTGAGGATACCAGGCATTTGCGACGCTTGGACATTTCGGTCGCAAAGTCGAGTGCTATTGGCTGCAAACGCTGAATACCATACAAGTACCGACATGACGCGTGACTGATTGCTCTGCGACTGTGGGGGGCAGGCGTATTGAAGTCCGCCTTATCGGCCAAAACCGCGACATTCAGGGACGAGATCGTGTCGTAGGTGTCTGGTCTGCCAGGCTGTCAGCCAAATCATGCTAAATAGATGGCGCCAGATTTTCGGCGGAAAACATGTACCAGGCCCGTTCATTCACACGTTCGTTCCTGCTACGCGACGAGCGGATGAACCACAGCGGAATGTTGGTCGACCCTGAGCGGTGCGCAAGGTAGCAAGCTATGTCCCATCGGGACCGCTGAGTCCCGGCTGGCGCGATGCTAATGCGTTCCCCTGCCGCGTCGCGTCGATGGTCATGGCCGAGAGGCACGGAGACATCTGCTGTGTATTGCGTTGTGCGTCCGCAGTAAGCCTGGCTTGCAAGGCAACGCACAGCCGGATCGTGCTTCGTCGATCTGTGATTTCCGTTCAGCCTTGATATCGGGCTGTACTCTTTCAACCTGCGTGAGTCACTATGAAGAAAATGACCGTTGTAATCTGCAACTACAACTACGAACAGTTTCTGGCAGAGGCTATCGATTCCGCGCTCGCGCAGGACTACATGAACACGCACATCATGGTCATCGACGACGGATCGACGGACGGGTCGCGCGCGATTATGGAGGGATACGGCGCGCGCATCACATCCGTTTTCAAGGACAACGGCGGACAGGTATCCGCCTACAACCTGGGTGTCCAGCTCGTCGAAACTGATTACGTGCTGTTCCTCGACTCCGATGATGTGCTATATCCGGGTGCAGTAGCTGAAGTGATGCAACGTTTCGAAAGGGACAATCCGGCGAAAGTGCAGTTCCGCCTCGACGTCATCGATCCGATGAGCAGATGTACAGGCATTTTTGTGCCTCACTCGGGAATCAATGGTGACTGTCGGGATCTTCTGCTGGGCGGGTGGCTGTACCCATCACCGCCTGCCTCGGGCAATGCGTATAGTGTCAAGGTGCTAAGGCAGATTTTTCCCATTCCGGAAGCGGCCACTAACCGGTATGGCGCAGATTTCTACGCGATCTATGGCGCAGCCCTCGTTGGCCCGATATCGACCATTCCGAAGTCACTTGGCGGATACCGAGTAAATTATGACGGAGCGCGAGGCGTATCGTTTGCCAACTCCGAGCAGACCGACAAGGCGCCTAAAGCGTTCACGGCGCGGTGGGCGACCCTGCGCGACATAGCATCGCGCCGGTTAGGAATGCAATTGCCTCCCGAGTTCCACGATTTCGCGCATGAAAAGGCCCATTTCTGCTCGAGTGTCTATCAGGCGCCATTGACGAACCGATGGCGTTGGATGTTGAATGATTCGCACGCCTATCTGCATGCGATCGTGGCGAATCCATTCTGGAGTCTGAAGAAGAAGGTCGGAACGCTCGTGCTGTCCAGTCTCTGTCTGGTGCCGTACTCGCCTATCGCCGACTATGCGGTTCGGTACATCAGTAACCCACTAGCCCGCCATGGTGCCGGTTAGCACCAGGGATATCGCATTTAAACGAGTTATAGTCGGTGAAAGATCACATCGTCGGACGTTATCGCGGATATATCATTGAAGCATGCCTGGAGCCGCGTACGATCCGATTTTCCGACGGAGTCGCACCGAGATATCGCATCACCTGGTGGTTGCGTACAAGGACGTCGAAACAAAAGGTAGTTGGCCAATTTGCTGATCCTTTTTTATACGATTCGGAGAGCATCGCTCTCACTTGCGTCGACCGCAGGGCTCGCGCCTTTATCGATGCCATGTTAGCGGATGGCATCGACCACACGACGAGCGGCCTGTTTCCGTGATAAGGGGTTGGCATTAAAAGAACGCCGGCAACGCCGATCAGCAAACAAGTTAGCAATCGCGTGCCGACGACGAGGTGAATATAGACGGTGTCGTGCCGTGCACCTGACCGCTGATCCGGTCCTTGCCGGAAGAGCTTGTCGAAAAATTGTCATCGGCGAATCATTATCGATCGGCGGCAACGGGCGTTCGAGAGTTGGCACAAATCAAACTGTGATAGTTAATCAGGATTGCATATTGAAATGTCCGCGCTCGCCGCAATCCGTCGCGTTCGCGTTGAAACCGGCGCGATCGCCCCGTGCCCATTTGAAGGCCGCGAGCACAGGGCTCATAAGAGGAAAGGACTCCAAGGTCGACACCATGGTAGCCATGGACGGTCACCACAAAGGGGCATTCGGCAAGAGACGTTGCTCGCAGCCGTGTGAGGCGCGAGGCAATAAGGGGAATTACTAGCGTGCAACAACTGCGGAGGTTCAGGATCGCGACCGTGCTAGAGTGCCCCGGGCATCACAGAAAAGAGGAATATTCATGTACGTGAATCGGCATCATCTTTCCGCGCCGTCTTTGCTACCGATCCTTTTCACTGAACTCGACGCCAAAATCAGTTATGCACTGTCCGACGCGTCGTTAATGGACGCCACCCAGTGGCTGGACGTAGACCGCCGTCTCAACAGGCTACGCGCCGTCCTGGCGGGAAACCACTGCCTGCATCTTCCGCACATCTACGATCCGCCGCTGCAAGCCTCAACACCCACCGACTCACTTTTCCAGGTTAGATAAATAAACACCTCCCGGCGCTCCGTCGGCAATACGCCATAGTGGCCGGTGGCAGGCTAAGCCGATAAGACATCACGGACCGAGCGCCATCGAGGGACGCACCACGCGGGGTCTCCGCTGGCGAAAATTCCGGCGCGCCGTGCAGCAGACTGCACCCGGGCGGGCAGTCTGAAAATGTCGCCCGCCGCCGGACTGCTTGCGATAACGGACTACACCACCTACGATGGCCGTGCACGTTTTTCCCGGACTCGAATGGGGGTGCGTCATGGATAACTTCCAGTTGGACGGTCGCTGTACTTGCGGTGCGGTACGGTATCGCCTGTGCAGCAGTCCCATGTTCGTTCACTGCTGCCACTGCCGCTGGTGTCAGCGCGAATCGGGGGCGTCGTTTGCGCTGAATGCGATGATCGAAGCCGACCGCGTGAAGCTTCTCGCTGGCACGCCCGAGATCGTGGTAACACCGTCGCAGAGCGGAAAGGGGCAGAAAATCGCCCGTTGCCCGATCTGTCGTATGGCAGTCTGGAGCCACTACGCGGGCCCGGGTGATGCGGTGTGTTTCGTGCGGGTCGGCACGTTAGATGACCCGGACCGCCTCCCACCCGACATCCATATTTTTGTGTCCTCGAAGCAGCCGTGGGTGGTGCTCCCCACCAGTACCCCGGCCGTCGGCGGGTACTACTCCGCGAAGGATTACTGGCCCGAGGCGAGCCTGACAAGGCGAAGGGAGTTGCAAGTCAGGATGCAAAGATAGGGGGTTCAGATCTGGATGCTTTTGCTCGACGGAAACGGGCAACGAGGCTGTCCGTTTCTCAAGGTCAAAAGGAGAGGGTAGTGTCAGCTAACCTGTACCCAACAATACTGCCTCCGCCGATTTCCGTGCCCCCGCTCGTCGTGCCTTGTGCTGCTGTCGGGTAGATTGTCGTAATCGATCACATCCGTGTTCGTGATCGTGTCCTGATGCCTGATCGTGATACGGAATCGGTCTGGTTTACATCAATTGCAGTTGCAGCAATAACCGGCGAAGCGGCGCGCGGAAGGACTCAACGGCGGCGGCCCAGCAAGTGTAAAAGCTCCGCTCTCAGTTCGGAGATATCCAGAAGATGCTGTGCACGCGTAATGGCCACATAGAGCAGGCGCATCTCGTCGTCGTCGAGTGTCATGCGCCCGTCAACCACCTTAAAGCGGAAGTCATTGGTGACCTTTACCCGTTTCCATTCAAGTCCCTTCGCGCGATGCACGGTTGAGATTACATAGTCAGAGCCGGCCTCCGGCCTGATACGCCGTGCGAGCGCCCGCAAATACGCAGTGCCGCATCCGTCGACGATTTGCACTATCGGTAGCAGATCACGTCCCACGGCGCTGCGAGCAAAGGACTGTGCGTCGCTCCACGTCTCGAACAACGAGAATGCGGCCGGCCGGAATGCCCGCCTGCCAGCCAGTAGCAGGTCAGCACCATCGGCAAACGCTTCGATTTCGGCGGGACTCATCCTGATCGCCGGCTTGTGCCCCGCCTCAACGCCCGCGGCCAGGTGCCAGATTGCCGTCACGTTCTTCCGGCACAAAACAGCGTCGACGGGTGGTGAAATGTTCGGGTCTTCTACCATGATGGAGCCGATGGTGTCCTGGCCGCGAATGGGCGTGCGCTCGCCAAGCAAACCGACGAGGCGACTCGCAAGCGCCGCAAACGTTGGGCCGAAGCGAAATGACTCTGTTAACGCACGCTCGGGCGCGTTGATCGCGGCCATCGCATTGATCGCACCGCGCCACCCATAGATCTGCTGGTATGGATCGCCGACGTAGACGATCTGCGCGTGACGCTGCTGGTCAAGCACCGAAAGCATGACGCCATCGCTGTCCTGTGCTTCATCGAACAGGATGAAGTCGACGTCGAGATAGGGTGACGTCTGCGACCACACTTTTAGCGCCACGTCTGGCGTCACGGCACTGCGCCCGCGTGGATCTATGCTCTCCTTCCAGAGCCGCACGACGAATGGAAGCAAGGCTTCGCGCAGTGACCCGACAGCCGTCTCGTGCACTTTTTCGTCAACAGGGATGTGTGCAGCCTCAGGGGCAGCGTCCGCCGAACGACAGAACCGGCCGAGCCCGTCGATAACCATCCGGCCGAGCTCGAACGGCGTTACTTCGATCGACTTACCGGTGATCGTCGGTACCTGTACCGGCCCCAGGCCGCATCGTGCAGCCAGTTCGTGCGGTGGCTCGGGCGGAAGGCCCGCCCGGGCGCGAAGGGGCGGTGACACTGATGCGTAGGCCACAGAATGCATTGTGCGGGCACTGACGTGCGGCGGAAACCGTCGGCGCGCGTGCTCAGCTATCTCCCTGTTGAAGGCAAGGTAGCTGCCCCGTTTGCCAGCGAGATGATTCGCCACCAGCCCGAGTGTCGAAGTTTTGCCCGCCCCGGCGTACGCCTTGATTTTCAGGTCGCCGCCGTGGACGACCGCATCGATTACTGCTTCCTGTTCGGCGGTAGCCTTGAACGAGCGGGACATACGAAACGACTCTGAATGAAATGCGCGTAGTGTGCCTGAAAAGCCCCAGATCCGGCGATCGCTGAAAATCGCAACCGAAATGTCGTTACGGTAGCGGCTCGGCAGCGGTGTGCCGGACGCTCGGGGTGACGGCGCCCCGGTTCAGCGTACCGTACCGTCTCACGCCGAGCGCGGCTGCCGAGCAATCGCTGGCCACCATCCGGCAGATACTGGCTTCCCGAACCGGCCACCCGACGCGCACGCGCGCGCGTGACGCGGATAAAAACTCTGCCGGGCGCGGACGCCGCGACTATCATGTAGACGTGGCGCGTGTTAACGACACGTGGCCGCAAAGCGGGGCACAGGCGGGGCTGGCGGGAAACTGGCCGCCTGTCTGTGCCTCGCCCGAAACGGGTCTGCACAGGTGCGGGCCATTTTTTTTGCCAGCGCTTTCAGGGCGTGGAGACAATCGACGGCCTGCGCTATGCTCAGGCACAGCTATGTCGGCCGGCTGCACGCAAGAGGCGACGATCATGCTCGAACCGCATACCAGGGCGCTACATCGAGGGTGAGCGAGCCGTTCCCGGCTTGCATCGCCTTCTCAAACAGCGTAGGATGTAGCACAAGTGTGACACATTCTGGGAGTTGTCATGTCTACCACAACCCTTCGCCTGCCTCCCGACCTCCGGGACCGCGTTTCCAAGCTCGCGGAGCAGTCTGGTACGACGGCTCATAGTTTCATGTTGGAGGCAATCGCAGAGAGGGTCGCTAACGAAGAATTGCGTCGTGAGTTCCTTGAGGAAGGCGACAACCGGATTGCGAACATGCTGGAGATGGGTGTTGGCATCGAGTGGGCGGACATGCGTGGCTACCTTCGTGAACGGGCCGCAAACCGTGCTGCGGAATTGCCAAAGGTAAAGAAATGGCGCGACTGATTCTCGCGCCCGAAATACAACAAGATTTCGATCGGATTTTTGACTTCCTTTTTGAACACGCCCCGGAACACGCAGCACAACGCATAGAAGACATCGTAAGCGCGCTCGACATATTGAAATCGAGCCCGCTCATTGGACGGCCTGTTAGCCACAGTGGAATGCGCGAGTTAATTATCTCGACCGGAGCGAATGGCTATCTTGCGCTATATCGGTTTGTGCCTGAGCTGGACCTGGTGCTCGTGGCCGCGGTCCGCAGTCAGCGAGAATTGACCTATCGCCGCCGTGGCGATAGGTAGTCGGCGGGCTACGGAAATTCCGGTTCGCAACGGCTCGCAGGGAGTAGCGGCGTCACCTGATGGGACCCGACCGTATGTGGAACTCGGTCGACGGCACGGTCGCTGTGCTGGACACGACAGGCACGACGTTCTCAACCACGCTCGTCGGCATGGTGCCAGTCGGCCAGGGCGCCCTGGGGATCGCCGTCCCACCGGATAGCGCCCATGTCTATGTCGCAAACGCCACAAACGGGACCGTTCCGGTCATCCGACCAGTGCGCTGCACGTCGTCGATCCCGCGAACCCCGGCACGGACCGATACCTGCTCTCGATGGCCGTGTCGGTGACGCCGGATAACCGGTTTGTCTGGGTCCTATGTGCGCCGACGGCCCCGGCGACTCCGGCATACCTGCTGCAGATCGCCACTGAAAGGCCCCACAAGAATCACGTGATCAGGAAAATCGATCTGCGCGCACCAGGCGTTGTGAGACTACCTCAATACGACGGCGTGTTCGTCACATCGCCAATCAATCGCCGGAGATCGGGGATATCGCGCGGATCGAGCTGAACTCGCCGGTCGTGGGTGCGGGCTCGACGACCGGGAGGGTACACATCGAGCACGCACTGTCTCGACCGACGTACGTTTGGCCTGGTGTCGATCCAACAACGTCAGCGGCCTCGGTCGTGGTGCAGGAACGGGCCGCGATTCCTGGCCGGCGCCAACACGTCAGTCTTCGATATCGGGTTGCACTAACGCAGAATCCAGGCGAGATTCTTATCGACGCAGTCGCTGTTTTCGTGACGCGTGCCGTGTTGAAGATCGAGCAATAAGCGTCGCGGTCTGAATGAGGAGAGACTGGGATCGACGCCCCGGCCACCTACGCGAGTCAACGACCTTTCGATAGATAGTTCCGTCTGCGAATTCACCGCCGCTCCGGCCCCGGCCGTTCAACCGGCCGCACGCGCAGCCTGCAAGGTCGTCTCCTGCACACGCGGATGCGTCTCCGTCCCTGGCGCAGGCTGGCAGTTGCCCGAGACACGTAGATGAAAGAAATGCGGCAGTCCTGTGGAAGAAATGCGAAGTTCTACTGTGGATTCGCAATGCGCGAGACGCAGATGGTGATGCGTTGCGTTCTCAACGCGCGCGGTTGCTCGAAGGACTTCCGAGCGAAGTCGAACGGGAACAGTGGTGCGGACACAGGCATCCACTTGCACGGCATATACCGTTGGATTTTTGTCGGCAAATCTGCACGCGAATCTAGTGCATGTCGCAGAACTCCTTCACAATCTGGTCAGGATGTCTCCACCTGGCGGCTCACACAGAGGAGTTCTAATGGCGGGTTCGCGGATGGCCTTCGCCAGAAACGGATCGGACAAGGTGGTCGCAGCATGTGACCTGCCTGCCATAGGACCGGCGATCTTCCATTGCGCCGGCTGTGGCGACGAGGTGACGCTGTGCCGACCGCCCGGTTCTCAGGCCTTTTTTCGGCATGAGCGTGGTGCTGAGTGCGAACTCGGCGCGCTGCGCGCGCTGCACGCCGCGGCGCTGCAACTGCTCGTGGAGAGCCGGTTCGTCGATGCGCCGCCGCTCACACAGAACGGTCATGAACAAGGCAAGCGCCGCATGATCGAGGAGTGGGGCAGCGAAGTGTCTGTGCTCTCGAGGATTGACGGTGTGCCGGTAGATCTTTATGCGGAGACGCTGGCGGGTCCGCTGATCATCCAGATCGCGATCAAACCGTTGTATTACGCAACAACGCGCCCAGGCGTCAAGGCGCTCGGCTATGCGGCGCTTGAAATATCGATCCCCAAACCATACGCGATCGTTAGCGTTGGCGAGCTTCGGGAAGTCGTGCTGCGTGGGCTCACTAACAAGATCTGGCTATGGCACCCGGCAATCAGCAATCGCACGATTCACGTGCAACCCGAGCGGCGCCCCGTAGAAATGGCGTTGTTTGGCGAGGTCGAAAAGGCGCCCATGAAGCTGTCGATACCTGTGCCAGTCACGCCGTGGGTGGACGCCGGCTGGCTTGCTACCGATGCAGCCTACCGGCAAATGAGCGTTACGGACAAGATCCGCTCTCTTGAACGGCAACTGGGCTTAGCCTGCGATCGCTGGCCGGATGCCGTTGACATCGATGTGGTGGGGAAGGCGTCATTTGGTCGTGACCCGCGTATCTGGCAGGCAGACGTCTTTGGCAAGTTCGTGCGTCCGGGCACGCAGCGAGGTACGAGCGGTCGCGACTTCTCCATGCTGACAGTGCTCCGTTGGCTGGACATGCGCTACACCGTGGCACCGACGTTTGAGGATGCGGAGAAGGTCGCAGTCCGACAGTATCTGCGTGAGCTGACCGCCCGGGGGTATCTGATGGAACTGCCCGATCAGCACTTTCGGGTCTTGCCGGCGCCGCATCCAGAAGGGCTATCAAGGCTGCGGTGGAATCCGCAAGGTTGCCTGACGGTCAGTGCACTGCGTGTCTGCTCGGAGCGCGTGCGGCTGGACATTCCGGCCAACCAGGTTCAGCGCCTGCTCGAATATTTTGAAGACGGCCATCCGGCGCTGCCGGTCGTCGCCTTTGTGCAGGACCTGATGGTCCGCCTTCATGCCCCCGCACGCACCATCGTTGCCCTGCTGCGTGAAGCAGGATTGATCCTCGGCTAAGCGGTCAGCCATCTTCTGTCTGAATTCCTCGAGCCCGGAGCATATTCGATGGTGACGCCGAGCACCTCGGAATCGCTCATTGGGGCGCGGTAGCGGGTCCACGGAAACGCCCGCGTGGATAGCGCAGGCGTTCTCTATTAAGGCCTGGTGAGTGCTGCGTCACGGTGCCGTCATGCTCCAGCGCCCGTATGGGCGACGCGCAGATCGCCTTTTCGAGGACGATTTCTTCCTGTCGCATGACATCTTGATGAAAGTGATGCACAGAAAACGTGGACTAGCCTGTGGACAACCCGTCGGGGAATACCTGTAAGGGTTTGATTGCGCGCGGATTTGCACTGCGCGACGCAACGACATGGCACGCCATCCGATCGGGTTCCGGAACAAACGAACGATCGTTCGCATGTTGCTAATTAACCTTATGTCAAGTAATCCCTTGACGCTCTTTCCAGGTGCGCAGCTGAAGCGCAATATTTTGCGCCTTTCAGCCCTCCGTCATATATACTAGGACCGGAGGCTCACCATCATGGACATCCGCACACTCGGCAAGACTATTAGCGAACGGCGCCGGTCACTTGGCCTGACGCAAGAGCGTCTCGCGAAAATGGCCGGTCTGTCCCGCCGCACGATCCAGGCGCTGGAAGCCGGCAGCCTGCAAGACCTCGGCTTCGAACGGGTCACACGGACTCTGGGCGTCCTCGGGTTGTCGTTTTCTCCGAGCGTCGATGCGCGCAAGCGTAAGCGCGGCTTGTGGATGGCAGCGAAGAACGCCAGCGTCAGCTATCGCGGAGAATTGTCGGCGGACATGCTGGAACGGGCGCTCGCGACGGCCGAGGTGCCATCGGGCTTCGAAGCCCATGTTGGCCACTTCCTCGACGAGTCGCCACTCGATTATGTGGTCATGGCAGTTGAGGAAGCAGCCCAAATGGAGCACCGCGCGCCCTCTGAGATATGGGCGAACGTTGCGCGCCTCGCGCAGCGGCATTCCATTAACCGCAAGGACCTGTGGGCATGACCCAGCCGAAAGAGCTTCCGGCGGGCCCGTGGGAGTCCTTGCTCCTGAAGGCACTGACGCTTGTCGATGAGATTTCGAAGCACGGCGGCGTATCCAATCCGTTTTTCACGTTTGGTGGCGGCACAGTCCTGATGCTGCGTTACGGGCACCGCATGAGCAAGGACATTGATTTCTTTGTGTCCGATCCCCAGGCGCTCGGATACGTGACGCCGCGCCTCAGCGATGTCGCTGATGCCTTATGCGACTCACAATATACGGAGGCGTCCAACTTCGTGAAATTGCATCTGGATGAGGGCGAGATCGACTTCGTTGCCTCCCCTAACCTGCTGCCTGACGAACACGCCTTTGAAACGTGGGAGCTTGTCCAGCGTCCCGTTCGCGTCGAGACCGCTGCGGAGATTGTCGCGAAAAAGATGTATCACCGGGGAAATCAGGGAACCGCGCGCGATCTGTTCGACCTGTCGATGGTCATAGAGCGGGAACCGAACGCGCTGCGGCATGCGCGACCGTTCATGTACAGGCATCTGGACGCGCTTGCCGACGCCCTCGATGCGCCCCCCCTTGCGATGAAAGAGCGCTTCGCCTCGATCGAGATGCTGAACTACTCGCCAACATTCGACCAGGCAGCGGACGTCGTCCGGACATATTTTGCCGAACTGCGCGCGATTCGACAGAGGTCCGCCAGTGAGGCCGAGGCGTTCGTGTCGGCCCAAAACCTCACCAGGCAGCAAATCGATACGATTCGAGGCGAATACGGGGGGCCGATGATCCATCTCACTGAGCGGCACGCGGTACAGGATATTGGACGAAATCGGGCGGTCGTACACGACGTCGAGCAATTGGATCGCGACGTTCAAGCGAGCGAGGGGCTGCTCTGGATACGCTACCGGAATGGGCGAGCGGCCGTCACTCCCGCTCAGAAACCCGCCAGGACCAGGCATAGCTAAGTGACTGACTGGCCCCGCCCCAGCATCAGGTTTCGCATAGACTAATCGTTAATCGGGAAAATCGTAGGTCTCGTGCTTAAAATGGCAGTCAAATACCACCGGCAAAGCCGGTGGCTTGAAATTGTGAGCGCCTCAAAGGCGCCCATAAAACCGTGAGCCGCCGGTGGCGGCTTACTCCATGACCAGCTTCATCTGGTCGTATCGCTCATCCTCTTCTTCCTGATTGCGGATGTACGCTCGCACCATGTGCTCATCCAGCCCCACCGTAGAAACGAAGTAGCCTCGGGCCCAAAAGTGCTCGCCGGTAAAATTTCGCTGCCGTGCTCCGTACTTCCGGGCTATCTGAATTGCGCTTTTGCCCTTGATGTACCCGACCACATTC
>NZ_WHNP01000099.1 GCF_009362735.1 Paraburkholderia franconis
GATAGGAGCTGTATGAGTCGAGAGGCTCACGTACAGTTCTGGGAGGGCCTGACGGTGCGATTCCGCTGGGCTACTCAACTATTTGAAAGCGTACGACTCGATAGGCCACGCGCGTCGCTCAATCGGCAATTACCTGAACTGGTATAACCAGAATCGGCCTCATTCGAGGCTGGCCGATCAGACGCCGGATGAAGCATACTTCGCCACGCTGCCAGCGATAAAATCGGCAGCTTGATTGCCTCAACAATTCCACTTAAAAATCTCGGGACCCTGTCCGAACAAGCGGAGCCACCTCTGAGGCAGCATGGCGGCGCGAAATCGGTGAGATTTCTAATTCGCTCGAATGTGGCGTGATATGCGCAACTAAGGCGATGAGATTTTGCCGGGGACGGATCATTGGCACGCGAAGCAGGAGACACATGTGCGGTTGCCGGGCGGACGCTGGGCGCGTCCGGGGGATGTCCCCTGCGCTACGTCGTCATGGAGTGGGCTCAATGTGACGCTTCATCAGCGCGTCGCGGTATGCATCGAAGGACAGAGTACCGCCAGCAAAGGCCTGCGGGGTGCCGCGCGAGACCTGGGGCGGGGCCCGCACCGGTTACCGGCAGCAAGAGAAGCCACGCCGTCCGGGTTTCAAAACGCGTGAAACTTTTTGATACCGCCGCATGAACAGGCCCTTCGCTCTGGGCCGCCGGGGAGGCGGTGGATGATCGATGGGTTTTGGACTGGTCCACTTGCTTGACCGTCGAATTTACCTATGGATTGGGCCGAATACTCGGACTCCTGTTGCACGGCCCGCCACTGAAACGATGGAATGATCAAAGCTTGCATATTTTTATACAAGTTATTTTTTAACTAGAAAAACTTCCTTTGTTGGCTGCCAGTTATTTTGGACTTGGAGAACTTTCCATTTATATAGTGGGAGATTTTTTAGTGCCTCATCCTGGGCCGGCCACTCTATACCCTTGGTGCTCGGTTTTGAAATCGAAGCCATAAAACTGCCGCGAATTGATTCGCGGTAGGAAAGCCGAACATGCGGATGAGCACCCGCCTGGTTGCACCGCATCGAATCATGCAAGGAGTAGATGATGAGCGTTCTGTTTTATGCAGGAAGAGGGCTGACGAAGCTTGACGAGGTTACGTTGCACGCATGCGCGGGTGGTGCCGACCTCCCTGATGAGGATTTGGATTTCGACGAGGAGGACTTCATTCAGGTGGTGGGAAATCCGAGAGCCCCGCAACTCGCCGACGGCGTGGAGGTCAACGCCACCTACCGCTGCGCGGAAACTATGTTTTTCGGCTTTCCCCACTGGACCGTCTGCCGCGACTGGGTTGGTTGATTGCGTGACTTGGTGGGGTGCACCAGAGAGGAAGCCATGGCGGAAGGGAGCACCGTTTCTTTCAGGGACTTCTTCGTGTGGACGCAGAATGGCACGGTTGGCCCCAAGGCTTCAGAGCGACTGGCGGCGCACTTCGCCGAGTGGGACGAGCGGGCGAAGACGTTTGCGGACGAGGAGTTCTATGACATCTTCGTCGCGATGCGAGAGATGTTCGAATGGTGTTCTGAGGACGGACTGGTTTTTCTCCGTAGCGCGTGATTGCTACGTCGGGTTGCCCGCGGCTTTGCATGGATAAGCGTGAATATTCGACTGGGCTGCAGGGGGTGTTGCGCTCGGTTTTGACACGTCGCGCCTCGCGTCGAAGATGCGAGGCGCCAACGTAGCGCGGCAACAATTTGCGCCGGCGCGGCGGAGGCGTGAATCAACATTCGTCGGTCGCGCCGTACCGTTGCGTTCCAGTGTATGCGGTCTCTTGACGAATGGAGCAGCGGAGCCGTCGTTGCGGAACAATATCCGAAAGCACTTTGTTCATTCGCGGACACAGCTTGCGGTGAATCCGCTTGGCGTCAGTTAGAGGTCAAGCTTTGTCGCAACCAACAGTGCGCGGCTGGGCAGTCCGCTATCGTTTTCAACTATTTATTTTGAGGAGCAGGCCGTGAGCGTCTTGTTTGCTGCGGGTAAGGGGCTGAAAAGGCTGGATGGGCCAGTTGCCTATGATCTCTATGTAGGAGACGGCGAAGATTTCATTACCGTCCCTGCGTGGACCGATTTGCCATATCTGACTGAGGGGCTTGAAGTCGGCGCTACGTACAAGTGCTCAGAGCACTGCTGGTTCTCCTTTGGACGCAGGTTCTTCTTCTATGAACAGCTCGCGCGGCTCGCGGATTTCGCCAATTACGAGAAGAGGCCGCCTGGTGCCGATCAGACGGGGTCGTTTCGGGAGCTCTTCCGAGGAGGCGATTTTTTTGGGCCGGTCGTCTCGGCAAAGCTTGCCGCCGACTTCGCTTACTGGGAACCGCTTGCGCGAGCGAGGGGCATGCTTGATGAGTCGTTCTACGAGCACTACGATCAATGGAGGGAAATGTTCAAGTTCGCGGCAAATGACGGGGCGTTGTGGCTTCGGTCCTCCTGAGGGAAAGCGCCTCACGTGTTGCACACCAATGGAAGTTGGAAGTCCGACAGGGGGCGGCGAGGTAACCGTCCCCGCTGAGGAAACTGGTCGTAGTGGTCGGTTGGGCCAGACTTTCGCGGTTGCTGATACGGGGTCTCCGACGAGCACAGCAGCAGCGACGCGAATTCGAGCAGAGGGCGGCTCCGACATGGAGTGTCCCGTCGAAAAGTCGAGGAAGATGGCACCGGACCGATGCCCGGACGCGCTCAGGGTTTGCAATTGCGACTGCCCTGGGTGCGTCGGTCGGAGTTTTGGTCGCGAGTGGCAACACTGGGTGACAAGCTGGAGCGGCGCGGCGGCATGTGTCCCAATGCAATAGCCGAATTTCTCCCACAGCCCGAAGCCGACCGGCCGCCCTCAGGTGCTGCTAGATGGAGAGATCAATACACGTGGGAGCAGGCCAGGCGCTACGATGAATCGAGCCGCGTGAGCGCGCTCTCGAATACGCCATCGCATTCGAACTCCGTCTGAATCCTTCGCATGTACCAGCGTGTTCGAACAAGCCGCAGGGTTGCCGACAACCTGGCGAGCGAGATGTGCTTGCCACGCACGCTTATTCAGATTTCCTCGACCGCGGCTTACTTGCCCGCTGACGAGGCGCAGCTGTGCGCGTCAGCATGGTGGGGTTGATGGTCGGAACCGGGGCGATCGTGTCCAGCCATGTCTCGCGGCCCAGGGCACGAAGCACAAGAATAAGCGTGCGCAGCGACGATCCATTGCCATTTTCGAGGTTCCTCAGCGAGCGCACGCTGATGCCGGCACGTGCCGCCACAGTAGCCTGGTCCAGGTTCTTGTGCACTCGATGCGTCTTCAAATTGTTCCCGACTTCGGCTTCCAACTCAGCGGGTGTCCGCGCCCGCCAGGGACTGTTCGGAGTTTTCATTTGACCAATCCGTGATGACCTGGGACGTGCATGTGACAACCAGCAATTTTTTGCCTGATACACGGGATAACACGCCCAAGAGGAACAATTTTGCCTCTTACCTCCGTGATGAAGAGAACAGGAGCTTTGCCGGATAGGCAGTACCACTTCATCGCTTGCGTTACTCGGAGACACCGTAGGGTTGCTGCCCCTCCAGCGTAGCGTGCTCGTTTCAATCGATTCGTGGCGCGTGAACGCTCACCAGCCATTCCTGAATCCGGTCCAACGCGCGTTGATCGCTGATGCCACGCGAGGGGTCAAGGCACACGAAGTGATTCTGCAGCTCACCAGGTACCCGCTCAAATTTCTCAATACCGTGTGCGCGATCGTCGAGGGCGAGCCATCTGGTCAGCCGCCTGTTACTCGCGAACGTGCAAATGATGTACGTGCGGTCCGTGCCGTCTTTGATATAGCCCAGGCGGGCAGTACTGCTGCGAGTCGTCGCAACAACGCGACGAGCCAGCTCGGATGGAAGGAAGGAAATTACCTTCTCAGGTGGCAAGTTTCGTGTCCACGACGTGGTTAGCACGATTTCTACCGACGGATACGGTTCAAGGATCTTGACAAGGAGAGGCGCGAATTCGAGCAGCGGGGCGCCGGAGTCAAGCGTGATGAGCCCATGCTCGTCGATGTACGATGCGCCGACATGAAGCGTCCCGTCAAAGTCTACGAATAATGTCGGAGTCGTATTCTCCGGGCTCGCAGGAGCCGAAACGGCCTGCTTGCGAGGTCGAGGCGGCTCGGCAGTGCCTTGTGGCCAGTCGATATCTTCGCCTATGGCACTCAATGCATCAATTGCGTCGGCCTTCTTCAGGACGAGCATGACCATGCCCAGTTCGTTCAGTATCTTGATGAGCTTGCCGGTATCGATGGGCTGCCCGTCTTCGAGGTGGCTCAAGTCGGACACTGAAAGGTGCATATAGTCGGCGGCGTCCAGGAGATTGAGCTCGCAACTGACGCGTTGCCTTTTGACTATTTCCCCGAGCGCCCGAAGGTTTCTCGCAAAACTAGGGGGACTGGAATTGGCCCGGCTCGATGTAGAGGTCATGGTTTCGGGATTTCCGGAGTGGGATAGGCCGCGCACACAGCCAAGCCGGTTGATCTGTTACCAGCCGAGGAGTTCGTTCAAGCGCCGAATGAGCCATTCGAGTTCGTCGGGCGACACCCAGCCCTTGCGCGCGACTGACACACGGACCCGCTCAAGCGTCTGCGTCGGTGATTGCGCTGGGTGTGCCAGTGCTTCGTTGCGCGCGACGCGAACAAGCTGGTTCGCAAGGTCTTCGCACAAAAGCCAACGTTCCTCGCGTTCGTCGTCAGACTGGCCGTTAACATAGACGCCGTTTGACAGCCGGGCGCAAACCTTCGGCTGGGCGCCAGAGACGACGGGCGGCGCTGTCTCCCTGGGAAACGCTGCTGGCACGTCCGCGTCTGTCATAGCGTCACCCTATTTCTATCGGTGAAAGGATTTGTGCGACCTGCTGCCATGATGCATGGTCCGGATCCTCCCAGAGGTCCGGTCGCGCCACGGCGGAAACCGCGAGGTCTGCGTCGAGCGGGTAGTGCCGAAGTAGCCGTTCCGCGATTCTCTGGACATCGCCCGCAGGAGCTGCATTGCCGGATGAGGCGAGCGTCCGCAAGAACTCGCCGGTTCCGATGACAGCATTGGTGCGCTCAAGTGCAGTCGTCATCTTGTGCTCCTCAGCGCGACGAACGTTCCCCGTGCTGTGACTAAATCGTAGTCCACGGGCACTCGGTTGACCACGTCGACGCGCTCGATGTGTTGCGAGTAGGCCGAAAGCACTATTACGCGCTATACGAATGTTCGAGGGGCGATCTTGTCGAGTGAGACATGTGTGCTGACAAGGTGGCGTCTGACAGCGAACGCTGGGCGTTGGCTAAACGGCATCGTCATTGAGTAGGTGGATTTGTCTTGCGTGGTGGCCGTCAATTACTCCGCTTACCTCGACCCCGAGTCGTAACCAAAACCCAAATGACCGCGATCTGCCTTCCGGTTGCTTGAAGAAAACCGGCGGGATTTGCCCGCTATTGGGATAACCTTTGTTATCGGGATAGTCGCCTTTTCGGCCTAAACTAGGCTGTATGAAAACGCGCCTCTTGACATCGGCTCTCCAAGGGGCCGCGCCGGCCGGATTCCCCGATGCGGACGAAATCGCCGTCCTGAGGGCCTGGTACACCGGCATGTCGACGCGAGGGGCCGTCGAACGGTATCTGCCGGGGCGCCTCGGGCAAAGCCGTTCGGCCCGCGGCGTGCTGGGGCAGATCCGGCGAGCTCTGGTTTCGGTCGCGCGGCGAGCGAAGCGGGACGATTTTGTGGAACTGCTTGAGCACCCGGTCACCGAGCGTATGCGGCGCGCGAAGGCGGTCTCGCATGCAATCGAGATACTGAGATACGGTAAGCCGCCAGAACCCGAAATTTCGGATCCGGTTGAGCGCTGGTTCTCCGAGCGGGCTGCACGTGCGTTGCGGGCGCAGGGTATTGCAACGCTAGCCGATCTGACCGTGCGCATCCCGCGACGTCGAATGTGGTGGAAAACGATCCCCGGACTGGGCGCTACCAGTGCGAAGCGGATCGAGGCAGTCTTTGCGGCGCATCCGGCGCTGACCGCGCGTGCCCGCGTGCTCATCGAGACGACCCGCACCGGCATCGTGGCGCCGTGGGAAAGCCTTCGCCTTCCGCACGAAGTCGATGGCTCCAACGGTTCTTTTCGCGCGCCCCGTGCGACCTGCGTACTGTCCGCCGATAACGACTACGCAGCGGTGCAGGCCTGGCTGTCGCTGCACGAATCGGTGGCGACTCAGCGCACGTACCGGAAGGAGGCTGAACGCCTGATCCTGTGGGCGATTGTCGAACGGGGAAAGGCGCTGTCGTCGCTGACGACGGAAGATGCGGTGGCATATCGGGCGTTTTTGCGACGACCGACGCCCGCAACCCGGTGGGTAGGACCGCAGAGACCCCGCAGCTCGTCCGAGTGGCGGCCGTTTGTCGGTGGCCTGTCGGGTCGCTCGGTCGCTCACGCGCTTTCAATCATCGGCGCGTTGTTTCGCTGGCTGGTCGAACAGCGGTACGTGCTGGCCAATCCTTTTGCCGGCGTTAAGGTACGGGAGGGCGCCAGGACGGGCGACCTTGACGATTCACGGGCCTTCACTGACGGCGAATGGGCGCTGCTCCGCGTCATCGCTGATGGACTCGAATGGTCGTATGGTTGGAGCGAGTCGGCAGCACAACGTTTGCGGTTCGTGCTTGATGTCGGCTTTGCGACCGGATTACGTGCGGGCGAACTGGTGGGGGCGAGACTGCGCGACATCGAGCTCACCCCGCAGGGGGAACGCTGGCTGCACGTGAGAGGCAAAGGCAGCAAGCTTGGCAAGGTTGCACTACCGCCATTGGCGTGGAACGCGCTTTCGCACTACCTGCTCGCCAGGGGGCTGCCCGTCTCGCCCGCGCGCTGGCGACCGGATACACCGCTAATTGGAAACCTGGACGAAGAAGCCGCTGGAGCGATTAGCAGTGCGCGGCTGTGGGCGGTGCTGCATCGTTTCTTTTTGCAGGCTTCAGGGCTCGTGGCAGTTGATCATCTACCCCTTGCGAACAAGCTCCGCCGCGCGAGCACTCATTGGATGCGTCACACCCACGCGACTTTTGCGCTCTCGCACGGCGCCGAACTTACCGCGGTACGCGACAACCTGCGCCATGCGTCGATCTCGACGACTTCGACCTATCTGCACAGCGACGAGGTACGGCGCGCGAGGCAGATGGCTAGCGCATTCGGCATCACAAAATAGACTTCCGCGGTCAATTGTCACCAAGAAAGTTACGGGAAGTAGTGAGGCAAGCGCGCTGCTTTCGTGGCGTCGGCGTGCGGTCGTCCGAGCCATCCGCAGGTCCGTGGGACTGCAGTCGCACAACGCAAATCATCGCTTGTGCCGGCGGCGAATGCGCGCATAAGAATGAAGTAGTCAAATAACAGCTGACTTTGTTGCGGCGCCAAAATTGTAACGGGAAAGGCAGCCGCCATTCGCAAACATCCGGCATATCGAGGCCCCGTCACGACTTGGCCTTAACCACTCCGTTCACCGCAGGATGACGCGCTTGATCGACTGCACACGAGCGGTCGATGGGTGGACCGTCTGCGGGAGATGATTCGATCCTCACGGTCGACAATCAAGATTCGCGAAAGTGAAATTTCTTGGGCAATCAAGTTGCATGAAAGTGGAGCGCAACTCGTATAGTGTCAAGTATGAGTTTCGTCAAATAACAATAAAAATATTTACCAGGAAACATGGACATTGACAAGCAAAAAATAGATCTTTTAAAGATGGTGAAGCGGTGATCGATACGCACACGAAAATAGACACTGCTACATCGCTTCGGTTCATCCAGCCAAGTTTTTAGTACGCTGTGGTCGGAATACCGGATCGTCTCGAAAAAACCTGGTTGACGCTAATGGCGAACGATCTGGATAACTATCAATTCCTTTCGAAGCCACAAGCATGAGAGGCGGTACGAAGCGTGTGCAGCGTGTCCAGAGAGGCGCCTTGAAAACGTGCGCCGCGCTTGCCTAAAATTCTTGCGTGCTTTCGCTTTGCGGACATGGATGGCCGTCCGTCCAAAAGCTTACGGAACTGATTTCTCGACATACTGATCGGGTTACGTATGATCCTCCCTATGGCGCCCCCGAGAGAGACCCCGCCAAGCTTCTTGATGCGGACTGCGATCATAAATGGCTTTACATCAGTCGAGGGGTTCGTGAAATCCTTGGGGCTACGGCCAATTCGATCGTTTTTTTCTGTCACTAATTTGAATAACCTGGCAGCGGCGACCGAAGGAGTGTTGGGTGACGCAGCCGAGATTCGGGAGACGCGGACCCCATTGCCGGCGCTTATGCGTCTGACGATGTCACGAGAGGAGCGCGATGCGGTGTGTGCTTTGGTATCGGGTGAAGCTGGCCGCTGCCGCGCGCTCGATTACCACAGGTCGAGAGGCGCTTATCTACAAACAAATGTAGAGGGATATTACTGCCCAAAGTGTGCACGTTACGATTTTTCGGTGCTTGGCTTTTCTTATCGGCACGTGGAGCACACCTTCCGAGACACATACGCATGCTCAGAACATCGGTGCTCACTGACGACCGGCTGCGGGACCTGTCCTCAGTCTCAGTCTTTCCGTCGGGGACTTCGGTTCCCGTCCGTCGAATGTTCGTGCGGCAAGGCTGCGGTGCCACTTCTTGCTCACGACTCGCCAGAACTACAAGTGCATGTCCGCGTCGCATCCATCTTGACGAAATGCCTTGAACGGGACATGCCGTATTTCGCGGATGTTTGCGATATTGGCTCTGTTTTCCAGAGGCAGGTCGAGCGCTTGGGGATGACGAGATATGGCCGTCTGAGCCGAAGCTTGTTTCGACAAAAAATATACGAGAGATATGGGAGTAGTGTTCTCCACAAGTTTGGACTGTTGACGGCGTCGGGTGAAATTTCTTTGGTCGACTATCTGCGTCCGAACAGCAGGGTTCTGTCCGCGTACAACGTCGCAATACTTATCGACTTCCTGTTTGGGTCTTTGGAAGCATTCTCGCGTGCAGTGAGCACACATCGGTGCCCCGAAAATCGCGCAACAAACCCCCGTACGGGGACGACGAGGCGGACTGGATTGGGGCCACCCAACACGGACCGTTACGTTAAACAGATCGACGCCTACAGAGCCGCGAATCCCGATGCAACGAGGTCCGAAATCCTCCAGCGCTTGAGTTACGCGGCGCGTAGCCTTCAAAGCACGGATCCGCAGGCGTACGAGGAAGCTATGCCCGGCAGCAGACGTAAGGTCGGTGCGAGAGCACGTCATCCTGCGAGGATGGCTGAACTGGACAAAGCCTTGCGCGCTCATGTTTTGGAGCGAGCCGGAATCCTGGATGAGGATGGAGGCTGCGGTCGGTGCTCACTAAGCGCGAGGTCGCTGCTATTAGGTCACCCCGCAGAGCGTTCCTTCTATGCTAACCGTGAAGAGCTCCCATCTACGGCTCAGCTTATTGATGAATTGCTTGACGGAGATGCGCACCGTTAATGATCAGGAGGTGGAACATGATTCTTGCGCCTTTGATGCCGGAGGAAAGCGTTCTTGGATGGATCCATCGAATGGCGCTCTTGAACGGTTATACCGGGACCACAAGGACTTGGAATGCTCTGACGGGAAGAAGCACGACACTCAAGGCGTTTAATCCGACCGGCCTCGACAGCGTGTCGGATGCGTTATCGATTAAGGACAAGGAATATCTGATAAGACATCACACGGGTATCCCGTCAATAAAGCCGTTTGTAATGGCGAAGGCCTACGAAGAGCTAATCTCTGGCATCCGTGGTGACGGGGGTGCCGCTGTGGCGCTTCTTGGTTCGGGAAAAGTCGCCAGGCAATCCGCTACTGCAAGGAATGCGTGATGTCGGACCAGCAACAGTACGGATTTGCCTATCTGCATCGAACGCACTGTCTAGCGGGGAGCTACGTGTGTCCTGATCACCGCTGTTACTTGACATCGGGATGCGGCGAGTGCGAGTGGTCTGTAGGTACGACGCTAAAGGTCATTATTCCATCGGAGACATGTATGTGTGGTCGGCCAGCCGTCCCATGCATCCCGCCGGTTTCACAAAGGGACTTCGACTTCCTGGCACGCATGGCGGAAGTCGAGTCAGACCTTCTGACCATTCTGGCCGACTCGGAAATTAACCGGGGCCAGGTTGCTGCGGCGTATCAAGCCCGATTTCGAGATATCGGCATCTCAACGATCCCACAATTCATCCATTTTTTGGAGGGGCATGTCAGTCGACAAACAAGAGAACTTCTTAATTTTCCGCAAACGGCCAATTCTAGATTGAAGGGCATTATTTCGAGTGCTGTGCCGCCTTCGCCGTCCCTAACATATAACGCTACCTTGTTCGCTTTATTGTTCGATCGTGTGCAAGACGCTATCGACATCGGGAAGCTGGGTACGTGGACAGCATCACAGCCGACGATACAAGCATACCGAAGCGACTTTGAAAAATGTGTCGCCAATAACTCAACGGGTGATCTTGACGATCTTATTGACTCAGCGAGCTTGCAATATGAATACTTGAGGGAATTTGATTCTGAATGGCTTGAAAACAAGATAGACGGTATGAGCCGAGAGAGATCCATCGGCGAATGGAGATTGCATCCGTCACCGCGGTTCGACGCGAAACTCGCTGAATACATGGAAGATCGTGTCCGATTATTGCGTGATGATTCACGTAGGCCGAGAAAAATAACGTTTTCTCTTATGGTTTCCGGATTTGGTGGAATGTATATACCTAAGAAATCTCTCGAAAATATGCCGATGTCGAGATGGGTATATGAAAAATTTTCGGAAGAATCATTGATTTTCAATGTGAGACTTTTGCGGCATATCTGGCACAATCAGGAGTTGTATCCGCGGTCATCACAAGAATACAGATATCTAAGAAGAATTCTGTCGGAATCCGGGGTTGAATCACTCGATGACCTGACAAGACGAGAGGTGTTGAGTGCGGTCCGGTGGCATCTGGAGAGAGCGGCACAGTACCGTCGCCTTAGAAAGGAGCGGAGCAATGGAAAGCGCAATCGGTGAGCGGTCGCAGCGAAAAAGGGTCGAGCGAGCGGTTCAATCTCCCTGGGTGGCATCCGGATCATTGCCCGGAAGGCTAAGGCCAGCAACTTATCGTACGGATGAGATGAATCCTCGTTATGCAGGAAATCCTACGATTCTGTGTTTTCCTGGGTATCCGGACGATGCAACCGCATTGGAATTTCTGGCGAATGAACCAAAAGCAAGACAAGCGGACTTCATGACGCTCCCCAAGGAAGTCAGAATTGAATTCTGCGATCAAATCAAGGAGGTTTTTGTGCCGGCGTTTGAACACATTGACGGATTTCAAACCATGATGAGGGTGCTTCGCGGGAAGTATGGCGAAACCAATCCTCTTACTGGCGAATTCATGAATCACCTTCATCGAATTTGCCTGACGGGTTCTCCTATAACCCTTCGTTCGAGCGGTGGTTATGAAGGGTCAACGGGCGGAATCGTGATGTTTGGTCCTACGGGCAGCGGGAAGTCTTGCTTGATTAATCGGGTCTGCTCGTATGTGGGCGACGGAGGCGTCCTTCATACGGCGCTTGGTGGGAAGCCCTGCCGCTGGCCAGAAATTATGATCGTGAGAATATCGGCTGCGGGAAGGGCAACAGTTAAGCAATTGGCGCTCGGGATTGCCTCGGAGGTCGACGACATCTGTGGCAATAACGGTGTCTTCGAACGTCGCCTTGGTAGCTCCACGCAATATGTAACCCGAACCGCCGTCATGCTCACGTCGAATCTGGTCGGGTTGCTCATTATCGAGGACGTACAACTTTGGGGGCGGGTCGACAAGCGACTGCGGCTAAGCATGTTGGATTTCCTGGTAGGCGTTCAGGAAGAATCCCGCGTCCCAATCATGTGTGTGGGAACCATGCTGCTCCTGGATGTGCTGGAGGCGCATATGTCGCAATCTGAAAAGCTGATGACGCTTGGTCAGATACCGCTACTTCCGATATTGAACGACGAGGATATGAACAATATATGTAATGCGTTCTGGCGATGGCGTGTCACAGCCGGAGATCCAGAGCCACCGGAATGGCTCGCGTATGAGGTGAAGGCCTATACGGCGGGTTTGCGGCGCTACATCAGGAAATACTTTAGCGCGCTGCTAGCATGTATGGCGCAAGACGGGGTTGTCGTGCCGACGCGAAAATACGTGCGGGAAATTGCAGAAAAATACATGCAGCCAGTCTTGGAGGCCGTGCGAATTATAAACCGAGCATATTGCGGAAAACGTGTCGACCGAAATGCGCTTCAGAAGTATGAGGAATATATCGGATCGGATGACTATAGACGCCGCGTTGCCGAACGCACTGCTGCATTGTCGGAAAGAATCGAAGTCCGAAGCCGGAAAATGAGCAAATAACGCCTTATGGCATGAGCTGCTTGCGTCTACCCAGCAGTTTCCTTTTCGGACGATCACACGGTTCCATGCCATGCATCGATTTGGACTGCGCTTTCCCTGTACGCATTTGCCGGCCGATCCCTTGGGAATGCCATCCGGTCCGGACTACATAGGAAAATTAAGAAGCAATCGCGATTCGCCAGCGACAACAAACTATATAAAACGAAGTCGAAAAACCGGCGCGTTGTGCCATTGTATGGGTAGGGGTGAACTCGACATGATGTATGTTATGGAAACTTCACCGTTTGTGCTGAGCTATCGTTATCAATATCCTTGGCCTCTCGCGAAAGCCCGGCGATTATTGGACGATTATGTTTCAGGATTAACTGACCAGAAGCCGATTCTTCGCAGCCGTGACGTAATAAGCATGGATGTCGTCGTAACGGCAGAAAGTGCCGCAGGGGAGTTGCACTATTTGATTGGGTCGCACAAGCTCGCAAGTGATTTGACGGATGCAAAAGTCAAGAGGCGAATCACGTTGGAGCGTGACGAAGCGTCTGATGCTGGCTTCCTCTATTTTCTGTTCTCGCGAACCGAGGCGCTCGACGTGGCCGGTAAATCGGCAAAGCAAATCTTTCTATGGGGTCGAAAAACTGATTTCAATTCATCGTCGATTGAAGCGCGCGTTCTCGGAAACTGGATTTACAAGAACTACGGAGGTGAGTCGGTTGCACGTATTCTACAAAGAGCTGCGCAATCTTTGAAAAAGGATGTTGAGGTGATTTACGGATTGTTTTCGGCAGCGGTCAATCTCGGATATCTATTTCTGGATATATCTTTCCCAATCCGTGCGTGGACAGATATTCAACTGATTGATCCTTCAGAAGCCCGCCCGCCTTGGGAGGATAGTAAGATCATAGGGCACGGATTATCGAAGAGAAAATCAACAATCCAGTGGGCGAAGAAATTCTGATTCTCTCTCAAGCTCGCTCTTGCTCCGAGTAAGCCGAACCAAAGCTGCATGCCGGGAAGTCGCATGTGGGAGGTTACATGGATCCAGATGTATGGGAAGGGCAGCTGTTGGTTGGTAGCATACCAGGCATCAGGGGAAGCCACTATTATCGGGTAACGCATTTCCGTAGCAAGGATAATTCGGTCTTTATCCGGCAGGTATGGCGAGAGTGTCCAGAAACGACTTCGACTTCGAAGCGATACGAACTGGCGGCGGTTCAATCATGGATGGCTGCGGGGCGGCTTATCGAGATCGAGGAATCTATCCGGCCCAAGGAGATGGGCGAGCAAAAAAAAGATCCCGCAGAGGAACTCAAGGCACGTCAAGTGGCCGAGTATCGGATTCGACTGCTGGGTAAGCTGATAGAGCCGAAAGGCCGCATGGAATTTTATGCAAGCCGGTCGAGGAGAGGAACGATAGTTCGGGAGCAGGCAAAAAAGTCAAAAGTCTCGGTTGCCAGATTGTACATGCTTATAACAATATACGAGAACTTCGGGTGTAACACATTGGCTCTTAGGCCTTATCCCTCAGCGAAAACCCGGTCACGCGGCCCGATAACAAAGAAGAGGGGCATGCCAAATGTATTCGAGAAACGAGGCGAGTCGACTGAAGAAGTAGGCCATGCGGTGACGCGTTGGGCGCTTCGTCATATTCAGTGGGCAATCTGGCATCTCGTAATCCGGATGGGGCTCACATACGAGACAGCACGTATCGTGATGCATCGGCTGTTCTGGCATCAGGATAACGGTTCCGCTGCGCTGGGTACGCGCGTGAGATATCCGGTACGCGAAAGCAGAGCAGTGAGTTCAGGTGAATTTGGCTATTATGCCAGGGTATATAAACGAAGAGTAAAGGTTCTAAAGCGCCTCGTCGGTTACCGAGAGTGGCGTGATCACTATGCTGCGGGCCGAGGTACGGCTGCTGATCTTGTACTCGGTCCTGGCGATATGATCGTGATGGACTGTACGACGGCGAAGTTTGAAATTGTCGATGCAGTGTTTGGTATTCCGATCGGGCGTCCGACGATAGCGATAGTGGTTGATCAGGCAACAGGTACCGTATTGGGTATCGCGCTGTCGCTTCTTGGCGAAAGCGCCAGTTTGTATCGAAAGGTATTGTTCAGAGCCTGTACATCTCAATCAAAGCTAATGCAGAGGCTTGGACTTCCGCCCGACTACTTCGAGTATCGAGCTCTAGCCAATGATGTTTTTGTCGACCGGGGGAAAGGAAACTCTGCAGCAATTCGGGAACCTCTTACCGTAGAGGATGGGCCGGAAATGGGCATATTGATCGCACCGATAGCGTGTGGGCGTGCGAAGGGCGTTGGCGAAGGCCTATTCAACATTGTCGCTCGGAGAATCAGTAAATTAGCTGGTGGATTTACGCGTGAAAGGTCTGAGCGGGCTCGCGACGAACGACGAGGCGCAAGGAAAGTTGCGAAGGTTACTCGGATTCAGTTGTTGAAATATCTCTATGAAGCTGCCAAGGCGCATAACGAGGGATTGGATTTTCGGGATCTTTCGATTCAAATGCGAAAAGAAGGTGTAACTCCTACTCGAGGTGAAATTTATAATAATGCAATTAAAGGGCGGCACGGTGGTGAGAGAACATACTACGGAGAAGTAGATTTTTACACCGGTCTTCTGCCGAGAAATCCGCCGAAACCAATGCAGAAAGCGGGCGTTAAATATATGGGGGCTGTGTTTACTTCGTCCGAATACCAACGTACCTACGAAAATGAGATTGCTAAGGCGTTGGGTAGACGAAGATCTTTGCCTAAGATTGTGACTATGCCCGACCCCGACGATCCTACGATTTTATTCTGGAAGCGAGGGCCCGGCGACATCATAACGCTTCGCTGTAGCGAAAAAGACTGTGAGAGGTGGAATGGGTTACACGTGGAAGATGTCAATGTTGACTTGAAAGAAGCGGACATAAAAGCGCGTATTCGATACGAAAAAAAGCGGACCTTCGTGGGGGTACTTCCAGACTACATTGTCGACTCCTTGGTTCGCGCGCGGACTACGCTCCACGCAGGTGCTTCGGAAGTGAACGCGGTCGCGAGGGATGATGAAATTGATCGTGAGCGTGCCGACTCCTTGGCCGAGAGCCGCACGTATCAGGACCTGGTCGGTGCATCGTCCGACGACAAAGCGCCGCCGCGTGACAGAAGTGTCTCTTCTCCAACGCTCGAGCCAACTGAGGAGGATGCAGTTGATGCGTCGGTGCGCTCTGTGCGAGAAGCTAGAATGGAAGCGCTAAAAGAGGGCCTGAAAAAGATCCTCAAACGCGAACAGTGAACATGAAACAAAAATAACGGGGTTAATAGCGCGGAAATGCGGTTGCGTCCGTGGAACTGGTCGCGACTGTACTTATTCGGGGGCGGCGGACGAAGCGGATGCTGCACTGCAGAAAAGCGAGATCGCGCTGTTGGCGTTAATGGTCTTATTTCGAGATGCACACAAGCAGCCATGGCTGGCGGGCGAGGCACCCGGGCACGCGGACTACATCGTGATGGCCGCATTCCAATGGGGGCGACTCGCCACTGACTTCAAGGTGCTCGAAGACGACGATCCCATAGCCAAATGGTTTCAACGGGGACTGGATCTTCACAACGGGTTTGGCCGCAAGGTGCACCCGGACAACGGCGGGCCCGGGTTCGCTGATATTGGCCACTGGAAGGAATACGCCGCATCGGTCACGGGATGACACGGGAGCATTCCGTCACGAACACCGATGAACATCTGATTGACAAAAAAAGGCTTCGCCGGCCCGAGCCGCCGGCGAAGCTCAAAAGCATTAGGAGACACACATGTTGAACGCAAGTGATCGCGGAGTTCTGGACACTACAGTCAGCACTTCGTTGGAGGCGACCGTATATCGAAAAGCCACCTGGCGCCTAGTCCCGTTTCTAGCCATCTGCTTCATTTGCGCGTACCTGGATCGCGTGAACATCAGCTTTGCTAAGCTGCAAATGCAAAGCGATCTTGGCCTCTCCGACGCGGCATACGGCCTCGGCGCCGGGATTTTCTTCATCGGCTACTTCCTCTTCGAGATCCCGAGCAATGTCATTCTTGAGCGGGTTGGTGCCAGGAAATGGATTGCCCGAATCATGATCTCCTGGGGCATTGCTTCGGCACTGATGATGTTCGTGCGAGGAGAGACCTGGTTCTACGTGCTGCGCTTTGTCATTGGCGCGACTGAAGCCGGTTTTATGCCGGGCGTCATGCTCTACTTTACGTACTGGTTCCCCCCGAAAAAGCGCGCGCAGATCAACGCACTGTTTCTGGCGTCCGTCCCATTGTCAGGCGTAATCGGCGGTCCGGTCGCCGGCTTCGTCATGACTTATTTCGATGGATTCGGAAAACTTCCCGGCTGGCAATGGCTGTTCCTGCTCGAGGGTGCATTAACGGCCGCCCTCGGAGTGGCGGTCTTGTTCTTTTTGACGGATCGCCCGAGTGATGCGAAGTGGCTGACGGCCGACGAACGCAGACTGATCAATGACAACCTGTCGCTCGAAGCCAGCGCGAGTCGCGAACATCATTTCGGCAAGGCTCTCCGGCAGCCGGAAACGCTCTTTCTCGCATCGGTCTACCTGTTCGCCCTTATCGGGCTGTGGGGGTTGACGTTCTGGTTACCCGAACTCATCAAGCAGACCGGAGTGGTCAATAAAATGTCGATCGGTTTCCTAACAATGATCCCTTATGCTGCTGGATGCGTTGCCATGATCTTGGTGGGGAGGAGTTCGGATCGTACCGGAGAACGCCGCAAGCATCTCGGGACGGCGCTGGTTGCCGCCTGCATCGGGTATGCTCTGTCGGGGTGGTTTGGCCATGTGACCAGTCTTTCCTTGCTGGCCCTGACCTTGGCAGCGGTCGGAACTATCAGTTGTCTCCCCGTATTCTGGACGTTACCCCCCAAAGTGTTGGCAGGTCCGGCCGCAGCTGGCGGGATCGCACTCATCAACTCCGTCGGCAATCTCAGCGGAGCAATCAGTCCGTACCTCGTGGGCAAAGTAAAGGAACTGACCGGAAGTATGGAGACTGCTCTCTATATGATTGCAGGAAGCGTCCTGCTCGCGGCACTGCTGGTACTGGTCGCTCTCCCGCGCAAACTCGCGACGCGTGACGATTCGACGAGGTCTTAAAGAAACAGGCTGGCGCTCCGGCCCAGTAGAGGTTTTGTACGATGGAAGTACGGACGGCGTCACCCGTGTTGATATTCGGGAGTTCGGCGAGGAGGCAACGTCGACTTCGCGTCGCGAAGTGCTCGATGCCGTCCAGCTATGCGCGGAGTTGCGACGGCCCGCGTTGCTTGAAGAACTGGCTCGTGTCGGATAGCGGGTTTCCGAGCGAGGGAACATCGCGGGTGAGGTTGGCCCGCCGCGCTTCGCATTTCCCTCACGAGCTTTATTTGACATAAAGCGAATTAACGTTTTATTTAGTGTAGAAGCTTTTTAGTAATGTCCGATTCAGGCTAATTAGAAATGTCCGATTTTTGCCCCCTTAGGCTCACGCTGTCGCGATGCGTCGACCCGGGGGTGAATCATGAATGGGCGTGGTCTGATCACGGCGAGCATGCGCGAACTGGAACGAGTCAAGGTCATCGAGGCGGTCATTGAAGGCCGCCTGCGCTGCTTTCAGGCAGCCGAGCGGCTGGATCTTTGTGAGCGACAGATCAGCCGGCTGTGCCGGCGTTATGAGGCCGATGGTCCAGCCGGACTGGTGTCGGGCAAGCGTGGCCAGCCGAGCAATCGTGAACTGCCCATCGATCTGCGTGCGCGGGCCATGGCGCTCGTGCGTGAGCGCTACGCCGACTTTGGTCCGACGCTGGCCTGCGAGAAGCTGTACGAGTGCCACGGTGTGCGGCTGGCCAAGGAGACCGTGCGACGCTGGATGCGCGATGCCGGCCTGTGGGTGCCGCGCAAGCAGCGCCCGCCGAAGATTCACCAGCCGCGGGCCCGACGCGCGTGCTTCGGCGAACTGGTGCAGATCGACGGCAGCGACCATCACTGGTTCGAGCAGCGGGCACCGGCCTGCACGCTGCTGGTGTATGTCGACGATGCGACCAGCCGCCTGATGACGCTGCACTTCACGGCCACGGAGTCGACCTTCAGCTACTTTGAGGCGACGCGGGCGTACATCGAACGCCATGGCAAGCCGGTGGCGTTCTACAGCGACCGTGCCAGCGTATTCCGGCCAACGTACAGCCGCACCGGCGCGCGCGGCATCACGCAGTTTGGCCGGGCGATGTACGAGCTGAATATCGACACCTTCTGCGCGAACTCGAGCCCCGCCAAGGGGCGCGTGGAGCGCGCCAACCTGACGCTGCAGGACCGGCTCGTGAAGGAGTTGCGGCTGCGCGGCATCCAGACCATGGAAGCGGCGAATGCCTGGGCGCCCGCCTTCATGGCCGCCTACAACGCGCGCTTTGCGAAGCCACCGCGGAGCACGTTCGACGCGCACCGGCCGCTACGCGAGGACGAGAATCTCGACACGATCCTGACGTGGCGGGTGGTGCGCAAGGTGTCGGAATCGCTGACCGTGCTGAATGACCGCATGATCTGGCTGCTGGAGGACACACCGGCTACCCGCCGGCTGATCGGCCGCTACATCGACGTGTGGGAGTATCCGGACGGACGCATTGAACTGCGTGCCGGTGGCGTCGCGCTGCCCTGTATCGCGTTCGATGAGCTTGCCGAAATCGACCAGGGGGCCGTGGTCGGGCACAAGCGGCTGGGCCACGCGCTGCGGGTCGCGCAGGCGCTGCAGGCGCAGCGTGACAACCGCCGCGCATCGGGCTCGCCGTCACGCACGAACCGCGGTGAACCGGTGCGCGCGAAGGCGCGGCGGCCCGCTACGAAGAAGCCGCGCGAGGTGACACTGGAGGACTGGAATGCGACGGTAACGGGGACACACTGGAGCCCGGGAGGCTCGGTGCTAAAAACAACCTCCCTGGAGAGATAGGAAGGAGTCCAAAACCAATCCTCACCCAGACCCAAAACCGACCTCAACCCCGACATTTCTAATTAGCCACAGCCCCGACATTTCAAAAAAGCCTCGACATCTGCATGTAGCGGCCAGATGGTAATGTCCGCTTTTAGCCGCATAGAAATGTCCGCTTTTGATGCCGTCGTATGCTAGCCACCCGCCGTTTTCGGGCGCTCTAGATATCGATGGCTGTGACAGAACGGATAACAATGACGATGCGGGAACTGGACAGATTCAAGGTCATTCAGGACGTGACGGAGGGGCGGCTCAAGCCATGGCGTGCCGCCGAACGTCTGGGTCTGACGACGAGGCAAGTACGGCGGTTGGTGGCCCGATACCGCGAGTCTGGCGCTCCTGGACTGATCTCTCGCAA